>NZ_FOIZ01000001.1:0-1200000 GCF_900109295.1 Cognatiyoonia koreensis | reverse complement strand
CAAGTGCGGCGCAAACGCACGGCTGACGCCGCCCACAAGATAAACGCCACCGAAGGGCAATTGGATCAGCGAGAGGTTACCAGCCACCGTCCCCAAAATTCGGGTGAAAATGCCTGCGGCCTGGATGGCGCGCGCATCGCTTCCTGCTGCGCAGGCTGCCATGATATCTTGTGCTTTCGCCTCGCGCGGGTCCTTTGCTTCCATCCCGAGGAATGCATAGACCCGTTCGAGGCCGCGCCCGGAAAGGACATCTTCGACCGCTGGAAACCCGTGGGCATTGGACACGAATTGACAAAGCCGCAGTTCTTGTTCCGTGCGGATCGGCAGGTTGGCATGTCCGGATTCCGATGGTGGCACAAGGCGCCCGTCGGTTGTGTTGAAGACCGGTGCCGCATTGAAACCGGTGCCAACGCCGATCACGAGCCGCGCGGCATGTGCATCGCCAGCCGGTCCGGACACAATCGTGCGGACATTGTCAGGCGCAAGGTGACCCAAAGCATGGCCTTGTGCTTGGAGATCGTTCAGGATCGCCACGGTTTCGGCCTGCGTCGCGCGCGCAAGCGTTTCCCGGTCGATCGCCCAATCAAGGTTCGTCATCGAAGCACGCCCATTGCGGACCGGTCCGGCAACAGCGACGCAGGCCGCTTTGGTGTTCACGCCGCCTTCGTCCTTGATATATTGCCGCAGAACCGTTTCAAGCCCGGGGAAATCTGCGTTCGCATAACGGCGGATCGTCTTGTCCAGCAGCTTGCGACCATCCGCCAACGCGACCCGCGTATTCGTTCCACCGATGTCGGCGACGAGGCTGAGTGTGTTCGGCGGATGTGACATGGTTTATCCTCAGCGCGCGAGTGCGGATTTGAGCAGGTGATAGGACGCTTTCGGTGTGCGCTTTAACGTGTCGAAATCGACATGCACAATCCCAAAACGCTTTTCGTAACCAAATGCCCATTCGTAGTTGTCGAGCAGGGACCAGTAGAAAAACCCCTGTACGTTTGCTCCGTCCGCGATTGCACGGCGCGTCGCATTCATATGCGCCGTGATAAAGCTTTCGCGGACCGGATCAAAGACTGAACCGTTCTCCACCTTGTCATCCCACGCCATCCCGTTTTCGGTGACATAGATCGGCATGTCGTCAACGTAGTCACGTGCCATGCGAGTCAAGAAACCGTGCAGACCGTCCGGATAGATTTCCCAGCCCATCTGCGTCTTGTCACCTGGTCCTTCATGCCCCACTGCGTGCGGCCAGACATCGGCTGGTGCTGCGCTCACTTTGTGACGGGTGTAGTAATTCACACCGAGCCAGTCGATCGGCTGACTGATTTCGGCCATGTCGTTTTCCCAGTTTTCCGGCATATGGGGGCCGAAGCCTGCGAGCGCTTCCGCGGGGTAGGCGCCCTTGGTGATCGCTTCGATAAACCAGCGATTATTAATGGCGTCTGTGGTGGCTGTTGCGGCCAACGCCTCGGCAGTATCGTCGACTGGCTCCGTATGATCGAAGTTCAGCACGATCCCGCAGTTCTTCATGCCCAGATCGCGCAGTCGGGTCATGGCAGCACCATGCGCTTTCATGACGTGGTGCATTGCGCGGCTCGCACTGCGGATATCCTTGAGACCGGGCGCGTGGTGTCCAAGGAAATGCGAGAGATATGCGACGCACCAGGGTTCGTTCAGCGTTGCAATCGCATGAACCCTGTCGCCAATCCGGTTGGTGATGATTTCCGTGAAATCCGCGAACCACGCGGCGACGTCCGGATTGGTCCACCCCCCAAGATCCGCGAGCGCTGAAGGCATTTCCCAATGATAAAGTGTTTGGAAGGGTTTCAAGCCACGTTCAAGCATCGCGTCGACAAGCCGGTCATAGTAGTCGAGGCCTTCTGCGTTGGGTGTCCCACGTCCTTCGGGCAGAACACGCGCCCATGACGTTGAAAACCGATAGGCGTCCATCCCTGCGTTACGCAGCAGATCTAGGTCTTCGGCGTAGCGGTGGTAATGGTCGCAGGCAATCGCACCGTCCTCTGCGCGCACAACGTTCCCCGGACCTTTTGCGAACGTGTCCCAATGTGTTCGTCCTGCTTTGCCAAATGAATGGCCTTCGATCTGATATGCTGCGGTTGCCGCACCGAACTGAAAACCGGCGGGAAAATCGCTTCGGGAAAATGTCATCTGGTTTTCTTTCGTCAGGAGGAGGGGGCAGGGCCTGTGGATTGACCTACCATGAGTTCGGCTTCGAGCAACGTCGTTGTCAGCGGCGCCTTTGGGTGCGCGATCTGGTCAAGCAGCATTTCAGCGGCCCGCCGTCCGGCTTCACGCACAGAGGAACGCGTTGCCGTGAAGATTGGCACATCTACACCGTTTTGCAGGTATGACAGGTTGTCATCATGCGTCACGACAGACACATCGCGCCCCATGACAATACCGCGTTCTTCGATTGCGCGCCGCGCCCCAAGCGCGAGGATCATCGAAGAGCAGACGATTGCCGTTGCGGGACTGGACTGGTCAAGGAACTGCTTTGTCCGTCGATATCCAAAATCTTCGGTCATCTCGTCGCTTGCCATAAGGGTGGGGTCAATCGAAAAACCATGTGCGCTCAGCGCGTCTTCGAAACCGCGCCGGCGGCGATGCGCAAAGTCCATTTCCTCAAGCCCGTTCAAAAGGGCAATCCGGCGATGGCCAAGATCAATCAGAAAATCGGTCGCTCGTTGAAAGGCCCGACGGTTGTTCACATCGAGCCAACTGTAAGGAGTGGAAACACCGCTTGCGCGCCCGTGAACGACAAATGGAAGTCCGATTTCCTGCAAGAGCGGGATGCGCGGGTCTTCCATGCGCGGCCCATGAACCACGACACCATCGACCGCACGTCGGGATTTCAAGCCACGATAGACAGTCGCCTCGTCATTAGATCCATCCATGATCGACAAGATCATCTCGTAACCATGACGCGCATAGGTTTCACCCGCGCCGGCGATAAAGTCGCCGAAGATCGGATTCACCATTTCGTGCTTGGACGCCATGGGTATGACATGTCCGATCGCGAGCGCCTTGCCAGTGGCCAGACCTTTCGCGCGTGTGCTGGGCGTGTAATTGTATTGCTGGGCTGCGGTCTGCACCCGAATCCGCGTCGCTTCCGACACTTCGGGGTACCCGTTGAGGGCGCGACTCACCGTTGTCTGGCTGAGTCCGAGGTTCTGAGAGAGTTCCTTAAGGTTCATATCCGGCTGAATTCAAAGCGCTTTTAGTGTTTATATCTCGGTGCCCATTTTAAGCATGGAAATGGCATCGTAATCGTTTCAGTACTGTTATTTCAGAGAATATCAAAGTTTTTTCTGCCGGAAACTGCGTAGTTGACAGGCGCGAGGGAATACGGGAAGCTAAGTCAGCTTCAAAGCGCTTTGGCTTGATTCCGGGTGCAAGAAGGGAAAGCGTGGGCTATGTTGGGTCCACATTTGGGAGGATATTCTAATGAAGATGAAACTGTATGCCACAGTGGCAACGGTTGCTTTGGGCGCAGCTGCCCAGGCGGAACAGGTGACAGTATTTGGCCCATGGCTTGGGCCCGACCAGGAAACGGTCGAAAAGGTACTGGCCGACTTTGCCGAAAAGTCCGGTCATGACGTCCGCTACGTCGGGTCTGACAGCTTTGAACAGCAGATCATGATCGACGCCGAAGCGGGCTCTGCCCCTAACGTGGCGGTGTTCCCGCAGCCGGGTCTGGCGTCAGACATGGCGAGCCGTGGTTTTCTGACACCACTGAAGGACGGCACCGGCGATTGGGTCAACGAGAACTATGCGGCGGGTTCGTCATGGGTCGATCTGGGCACATATGCGGACGAGAACGGTGAAGATAACCTTTATGGTTTCTTCTACAAAGTCGATGTGAAGTCGCTGGTCTGGTACAGCCCAGAGAACTTTGAAGACGCAGGCTATGAAATCCCTGAGTCGATGGAAGAGCTCAAGGCGCTGACAGATCAGATCGTCGCAGATGGCGGCACACCTTGGTGTATTGGTCTGGGTTCCGGTGCCGCAACGGGTTGGCCGGCGACTGACTGGGTTGAAGACATGATGCTGCGCACGCAGTCTCCGGAAGTCTATGACGCTTGGGTTGCGAACGAAATGCCGTTCGATGCACCAGAAGTCGTGGCTGCGATCGAGGAATTTGGCGCATTCGCGCGCAACGATGACTATGTTGCCGGTGGTGCAGGTGCTGTTGCATCGACAGACTTCCGCGATAGCCCGAAGGGTTTGTTCAGCTCGCCGCCACAGTGCTACATGCACCGTCAGGCGTCGTTCATTCCTGCCTTCTTCCCTGAGGGAACAGTCGTGGGCGAGGATGCTGACTTCTTCTACTTCCCAGCTTACGCAGAAAAAGACCTAGGCGCGCCTGTACTTGGTGCTGGCACACTGTGGGCTATCACGAACGAGAATGAAGCTGCACACGATCTGATTGCCTATCTCCAAACCACGGATGCGCATGAAATCTGGATGGCCGAAGGTGGTTTCCTGACACCACTGAAAGGCGTCGACAATTCGAAGTTCGCAGATGAGGCAACTGCCAAGATGAACGACATCTTGCTTGCCGCGACAACGTTCCGGTTTGACGGTTCCGACCTGATGCCTGGCGGTGTTGGTGCAGGATCGTTCTGGACTGGTATGGTGGACTATGCCGGTGGCAAGGACGCCGCCGAAGTCGCAGCTGGTATCCAGTCTTCTTGGGACTCGCTCAAGTAATCTTGCAAGACTTACGGCCTCCACTTGGGTGGGGGCCGTTTTCGATGGGCTGACGGAGGAGCCTGTCGCTGAAATCTCATACGTTCGGGGGGGGACGCACGATGGAAGCTGCACTACTAGGTCTGATTACCATTGTTGTCGGTGTTGGCGGTTGCCTCGCCTATTTTTATCTTTCGAACCAGTTCCTTGATCATGTGCTGTTCCCCGCAAAGGGCGAGAACGCAGGTCGGAACATCAACCGCGCAAATATGATCCGGCCCTGGCTGTTTTTGGCCCCTGCGCTTATCGCCCTTGGGCTTTACCTTGCTTACCCCGTTGTCGCGACGCTGTGGTATTCTGTCACGGAACGTCAGACGATCAACGGTGAAAGCGTGAATGTCTTTGTCGGCTTCGCAAACTATTCACAGATGTTCGGCGAAGAAAAATTCTGGGAAGCCATGCGCAATAACATGCTGTGGCTGATTATCGTGCCTGCCGCGTCGACCGCATTTGGTTTGCTTGTCGCGCAGTTGACCGACCGTATCGCATGGGGTTCGATCGCCAAGGCGCTGATCTTTATGCCCATGGCGATTTCGTTCGTTGGTGCTGCCGTCATTTTCAAACTGATTTACGACACCCGTCCGGTCGACCAAGCGCAGATCGGCGTGATGAACGCGGTCTGGCTTCAATTCGAAGGTGGCAGTGGATCGTTCATTTTCCTGCGTCTGATACCGGGCCTGCTGATGTTCAGTGCTGCGGGTGCGGCTCTGTTCGTTGGTTACAGCCTATTCAGGTCGATCATGGAAAAAGGCGGTGTTGTTTTGCGCGGACTTGCGATTTTGATCCTTGTCATCATCGCGATCCAGTTTGTTCGCCTTGGTATTGGCGCGTTCACGGCTGTCCACCCGTATGGTGAACCGCAGCAATGGCTGACAATTCCGGGCTGGAATTCATTCTTGCTGATGGTTGTTTTGATCTGGATCCAGACCGGTTTTGCAATGGTGATCCTGTCTGCTGCGTTGCGGGGTATTCCAGAGGAAACGATCGAGGCCGCTATCGTCGATGGAGCAAATCCGTTTCAGGTATTCTTCAAGATCAAGATGCCGCAAATTGCCGGAACCATCGTCGTGGTCTGGACGACGATCACGCTGGTTGTTCTGAAGGTCTTTGACATCGTGTTTGCCATGACCAATGGCCAATGGGAAACACAGGTTCTTGCCAACTACATGTTCGACAAGCTGTTCCGTGCCAATGACTGGGGGGTCGGATCAGCATCCGCGATGATTATCATGCTGCTGGTCAGTCCGATCCTGATCTGGAACGTCTATAACGCCCGCAAGGAGATGAAGTAATGGATAGCATTGCTGGAACGAAGTCGGGCCTTCAGTGGGCAGTTCAGATCTCGGTCGTCCTGTTGGTGATGCTCTGGCTATTTCCGACCGTCGGTTTGTTTGTGTCCTCATTCCGGACCGCTGACCAGATTTCCGGTTCGGGCTGGTGGTCCGCGCTGTCCGCGTCCGAACAGAATGCGACATTGCGCGCCGCTGACCCGGATGACGAGGGCGTACAGGTCCAAGAAGACGGCGTTTATGTCATTCGCGGCAATCTGTACGGGGAGGCCGGTGCCGCTGAGATCAACGCCTGGGGTACGTCGTCGCGTGACATTGGCGCGTATCAGCCCGGTGAAACGGCTGATCTTGGCGATGGCGCGACGATCACGGTGGAGGTCAACGGCGATTATGTCCAGACGAGTCCCGTAGAAATGTCGGGACGTGGTCAGCGTGTCTTTGTGACGGCGGTTTCTCCGCCGGAGTTCACGACGGCCAATTATCGCAACGTCCTGATCGATGGAAATTCAAGCGACAGTATGGCCAAAGCGTTTTTCAACACGCTGACGGTGACAATCCCGGCAACGATTATCCCGATCGTTATCGCCGCCTTTGCTGCCTACGCATTGGCATGGATGGATTTCCCGGGCCGTGCCTTGCTTATTGCGACTATTGTGGGCCTTTTGGTCGTCCCCCTTCAATTGGCGCTGATCCCCCTGTTGAAGCTGCATCTCGAGATTGGGATCGGGAAGGGCTACTTGGGTACCTGGCTTGCGCACACCGGCTTTGGCTTGCCGCTCGCGGTGTATCTGCTGCGAAATTACATGGTCGGGTTGCCACGTGACATCATCGAGAACGCCAAGGTTGACGGTGCGACAGATTTCCAGATCTTCACGAAGATCATTCTGCCCCTGTCATTCCCGGCACTTGCGTCATTTGCGATCTTCCAGTTCCTGTGGACGTGGAATGATCTTCTTGTCGCCAAGGTGTTCCTGATCGACGCGACCGGTCAGACGACGGTCATGACCAACCAGATTGTGGAACTGCTCGGAACGCGTGGTGGTAACTGGGAAATCCTTGCGACGGCTGCTTTCGTTTCGATTGCGGTGCCGCTGGTGGTTTTCTTTGCAATGCAAAAATACCTTGTGCGCGGTTTGTTGGCCGGCTCTGTGAAATAAGGACGAACTTCGATGAGTGTGGCCGTGGCCCAAGCAATGGATAATGCCGTCGAAAAGGACTGGTGGCGCGGTGCGGTGATCTATCAGATCTATCCGCGCAGCTATCAGGACAGTAACGGTGATGGCGTGGGCGATTTGCTGGGGATCGTGCAGCGTTTGCCCTATATCGCTTCGCTTGGAGTCGATGCGATCTGGATATCGCCGTTCTTCAAGTCACCGATGAAAGACTTCGGCTATGATGTCAGCGACTATTGCGACGTCGATCCGATGTTCGGGACGTTGGCCGACTTTGATGCAGTCGTCGAAACAGCGCACCGCTTTGGCGTCCGCGTGATGATCGATCTGGTTCTATCGCACACATCTGACCAGCATCCGTGGTTCAAGGAAAGCCGCGCCGACAAGTCGAATGCCAAGGCTGACTGGTATGTCTGGGCCGATCCGAAACCGGATGGCACGCCGCCAACAAACTGGTTGTCCATCTTTGGCGGGTCCGGCTGGCAGTGGGATAGCAACAGGGAGCAGTATTATCTGCATAACTTCCTGACATCACAGCCCGATTTGAATTTCCACACCCCAGACGTTCAGAACGCATTGCTGGACGTTGCCTTGTTCTGGCTTAATCGCGGGGTGGATGGTTTTCGGCTGGATACGATCAATTTCTATTTTCATGATGATCAGTTGCGGAACAATCCCGCACTGCCACCGGACCAACGAAACGCCACGATCGCACCATCGGTGAATCCCTATAACCATCAAGAACACCTGTACGACAAGAACAGGCCCGAGAACCTTGCGTTCTTGCGTCGTCTGCGCGCAGTGATGGAACCGTTTGGAGCAGCTGCGGTTGGCGAAGTGGGTGATGCCCAGCGCGGGCTTGAGATCATGGGTGAATATACCGCCGGCGATGATCTGATGCAGATGTGCTATGCCTTCGAATTCTTGTCCAAAACCCAGCCCACTGCGAAGCGGATCGTTGAAGTGATGCAAGACGTTGACCGCGTCGCTGCCGATGGTTGGGCCTGCTGGGCCTTTTCAAACCACGATGTCGAACGCCATGCGTCGCGCTGGAACCTCTCTCCCGCGGCCCAGCGCATGTTTGCGACATTGATCATGTGCCTGCGTGGGTCTGTTTGCCTGTATCAGGGCGAGGAATTGGGCCTTCCCGAAGCGGATGTGCACTTTGATGATCTTCAGGACCCCTATGGCATTGAGTTCTGGCCGAAATTCAAAGGACGCGACGGATGCCGCACGCCCATGGTCTGGCAATCGGATAACCAGAATGGCGGTTTCTCGGACACACGCCCGTGGTTGCCGGTCGCATCAGAACATCTTGGCCTGTCAGTTGAGGCGCAAGAAGATAATCCCGCCGCCCTGCTGCACCACTATCGCCGAGCGATCCACTTCCGACATACACATCCGGCCCTCTCTATCGGGGCACATGACGGTCTGAAGGCTGCGGGTGATGTCATCTATTTTACGCGATCTCACGATGGGCAGAACATATTCTGCGTGTTCAATATCAGCGATACGCCATCCGATTTTGAACTGCCTGAAGGAAATTGGACGCCGATTGGCGCAGAACTGGGCAGCGCCCATGTCTCTGCGGATGGAAAACTGCATCTGGGGCCATGGCAGGTATGCCTGGCACTTCAGCAATAAGAGGGGGAAACGATGGCCGATCTGTTACTCAAGGATGTCGCGAAGACATACGGTGGGACGGTTGATGTCCTCAAGGATATCAATCTGGATATCAAAAAGGGCGAACTGATTGTATTCGTCGGTCCTTCGGGGTGTGGCAAGTCCACGCTGCTGCGAATGATTGCAGGGCTTGAAAAGATTACCGGTGGCACACTTGAGATCGATGGCGTGCTTGTGAACGATGTGCCGCCCGCACAGCGCGGTATCGCGATGGTTTTCCAGTCTTACGCGCTTTATCCGCATATGACTGTCCGCGATAACATGTCCTTTGCCTTAAAGCTGGCCAAGAAATCACAGGCGGAAATCGACGAGGCTGTTGGGCGGGCTGCGAAGATCCTGCAACTTGACGAGTATCTCGATCGCTTACCCAAAGCCTTGTCAGGCGGTCAGCGCCAACGTGTCGCCATTGGCCGGTCGATCGTGCGCGATCCAAAGGTTTATTTGTTCGACGAGCCGCTGTCGAACCTGGACGCGGCACTGCGCGTTGCCACGCGGATCGAGATTGCGCAGCTGAAGGAATCAATGCCTGACAGTACGATGATCTATGTTACCCACGACCAGGTCGAAGCGATGACGCTTGCCTCTCGTATCGTCGTATTGGCGAACAAGGGCATCGCACAGGTCGGAACGCCGCTTGAACTATACGAGCGTCCCGAGAACGAGTTTGTCGCGCAGTTCATCGGATCACCTGCAATGAACCTGTTGTCCGGAGAGATTGTCGACACTGGTCCAACGACCGTGATCAAGCTTGATGCTGGCGGGATGGCGCAGTCAGCAGTCCCAACACAGGCCGCTGACAAGGGTCTGAAGGTGAACATCGGCGTGCGTCCCGAAGATATGCTGGAGACAACCGGCGACAATTACCTGTTCGAAGGAAAGGTGAATATCACCGAGGCCCTGGGCGAGGTCACATTGCTGTACTTTGACAAGGTCGGAGACAACAATGCAGTTATTGGAAAACTGCCGGGCATTCACGGTGACCTGCGCGGAAAGTCCGTGCGCATGATGGCGACACCTGAAAAGGTCCAGGTTTTCCACAACGGGAGATCGCTGTACTATCGGTGAGCTTTGTGGCGTAATTATCTGAAAAGTATAAAAATTTATGGTCGCGCCAGAGTACTCTTACTCTGGCGCGATTGTTTTTCGGTTTCTAGGCGCGGCGGCGGCGACCCGTGCGTTGGCGCCCTTCACCTTCCTTGACCGGTGGGCGGTTGAAGCGGATCCATTCCCCACCACCCGCATCGTTGTCGGTCAGAAAGTTGGCGGCCCGAATGGCTTCCATTTCGGAGCCAGCTTTCGGTTTCGTAGATCCCATACTGAAAAGCGTGACGAATGTTTCGTCATCAATGTCTTCGGGCAGAATGATACCGGCGGCCGCAATTTCTGCCTTCTTTTCCGCGATCTTCAATGGTCCGATGGGCAGGGCCACGGGATTCATGATGGCCGAGGTCATTCCTGCGGTCATAGCCATCGGCAGGAACGCGTTGTTGATACCGTGACGGTTTGGCAGACCGAAGCTGATGTTGGATGCACCGCATGTCGTGTTCACGCCAAGTTCTTCACGCAGGCGGCGCACCAATGTAAAGACCTGCAGACCGGCTGTGCCCATGGCACCAATGGGCATGACCAGCGGATCAACGACGATGTCATGCGCCGGAATGCCGAAATCGGCGGCGCGTTCGACGATCTTCTTGGCAACCGCAAAGCGGACGTCCGGGTCTTCGCTGATGCCGGTGTCGTCGTTCGAAATCGCGACGACAGGGACGTTGTATTTCTTGACCAGTGGCAGGACGAGTTCCAGACGCTCTTCCTCACCGGTGACAGAGTTCAAAAGCGGGCGCCCTTCAGCAGCGGCCAGACCGTTTTCAAGTGCACCTGGGACAGAGCTGTCGATACATAGCGGGCAGTCAGTGATTGCCTGCACCCGTTGCACCAATTCGCGCATCAAAGTCGGTTCGACGAAGTTGTTGTCAGCATAGCGCGGATCTTCTGCCATCTTGTTGGAGAAAACCGCACCGGAGTTGATATCAAGGATATTCGCACCTGCTGCGACCTGCGCCAGTGCATCGGCTTCGACGCGGGAAAAGTCGCCACGCTCAAGCTCTTCGTTCAGGATCTTGCGCCCGGTCGGGTTGATCCGTTCACCGATGACGCAGAAAGGCTGATCAAACCCTATGATCGCGGTCTTTGTTTTTGATTCGACGACGGTACGGGTCATACGGCTACTTTCATGGGTTGGGTTGAGGCACCGCCGTTGGCGATGGCCCATTCTGCATTGGTCTTGATCCCACCAAGCGGGAAAAAGTGAACCCGTTCGATATTGAAGTCGGGGTTGGCGGCCTTGTGCGCGGCCAATTCGGTCAGTACGTCGGTTGGTTCATAGGGCAACAGAAGTTTTGTCACATCCATCGCGCGTTTTTGCAGCACTTTGAGCGATGGGCCAACACCGCAGGCGATGGCAAATTTGATCAGTGTCTGGAGTTTTGCAGGCCCTGCGATGCCGATATGGATCGGAAGATCGACGCCAGCGTCCTTGATCGCATCTGCCCATGCAATGATCGGCCTGGCCTCGAATGCAAATTGGGTCGCGAGTGCCATTTCAGCGTCTGTCGTCTCGTTGAACTTGGCCTTCCAACGCAGCGCGTCCATGACGTTATTGTCCGAACCGTCCGGGTCGATGTCCTTGTTGCCTTCGGGATGTCCGGCAACGTGGAGCCGTTTGAAGCCTGCCTTGTCAAACAGTCCGGTTTCAAGAAGTTGCATGGACGAATGAAAATCACCGTGTGGGCTTGTGACACCGCCGGCCAAGAGCAGGGCCTGTTCAACATCCGCCTCGCCTTGATAACGGGCGATCCAGTCGGCAAGCGTCGCTTCGTCCTTGATGATGCGCGCAGGAAAGTGTGGCATGACCTTAAAGCCGTCGTTGTTCAGGCGTTTGGCAGTCGCAACCATCTCTTCGATCGGCGTGCCTTCGATGTGGGCGATGTAGACGCGCGTTCCCGCTGGCAACAGCGCTTTGAAGTCTTCGACTTTCTCAGCCGTCCGCGGCATCACTTCGATGGAATAACCGTCAAGAAATGACTCAAGGTCCGGGTTGACTGGCTGACTTACCGGGGCTGCTTTCTTCTTGAAAGGGAGCAGGGACATGATGGCCTCCATAAGGCGGGAAGGGGGGTGCTGGGTCACGCCCAGCCGTCGTTCGCAATCAGTGTTTTGATCTTGTCTTGGTCGTATTCGGCGTCGATCCGGGCGACTTCTGCGGCTGCCACGTCGGCATCTTCTCCGTCGACTGAAAATGGATCGGCTTTGCGGAAACCTTCAAGATAGGCGTCGCTTTCAGCTGCACCGGATTTCATAGCGGCGCGGTCGATCGCTTGCTCGAAACGTTCCGGCAAGGGCATCTTCGTGCCACGACGACCTTTGCCGACGATGACCTGCGCCGGCATGTCGCGCCAATAAACGATCGTGACGTCAGCCATTGATTCCTCCACGAGACTTGCGACGTTTCTAGCACCCGATTTCGTCCGTCAGTGTCGATTTTCGACATGACAGAAGATACGAGCGACTGCCGCTTTTGTCTGCCAGAGCCAAACCCGGAGTCCAATCCGAAAATCCTGCATCAAAGTACTGAGATCATTTCAAATGGGTCATTACGCCGCTTGCCAGATTGCAGTCCTGCACATACTCTTTGACCAACTCGAAATGGAGGGCGTGCAAATGGCGCCCAAGCGTCCAACTGGTGCGGGCGCGTTCCCGAAAGCGGTCGATAGCCCCGCGCCGACACCGCCCGATCCGGCGGCGCTTTATGCAGCGCTTGATCTGGGCACAAATAGCTGTCGCATGCTGATTGCCCAGCCCAAGGGCAGCCAGTTTCATGTGGTCGACAGTTTTTCCAAGTCTGTCCAATTGGGGCAGGGGTTGGAGAGTACCGGAAAACTGTCGCGGGCGTCGATGAACCGCACGATTTCCGCAATGCGCATTTGCAAGCAAAAACTGGAACGCCACGGCGTTCGACGTATGCGACTTGTGGCAACAGAGGCCTGTCGTCGTGCCAAGAATGGGAACCACTTTGTCCAGCAGGTGCGTCGCGAAACGGGTCTGAACCTTGAAATCATCAAGCCTGAGGAAGAAGCCCGTCTGGCTGTCGTGTCATGTGCACCGCTTGTCAGTACCAAGACAGAGCAACTACTCGTCGTCGATATCGGTGGTGGGTCCACTGAATTGGTCTGGATCGACCTGTCCCATGTTCCAGCTCGTGAGCGCCCGCGCGCTATCATGAGGCTCCATGCCGGTTTCGTGGCTGATCCGGGTCCGTTTGCGGCTGCAAAAGTCGTGGATTGGATATCGGTCCCGTTGGGTGTTGCGACACTGCGGGACCAGTTTGCAGACGTAGAAGATGACTCTGCGCGGTTTGCGCTGATGAGTTGGTTCTTTGAAGAGAATCTTGCCGAATTTTCGCCTTACGCCGCAGAACAGGTTCGTGAAAACTTCCAGATCGTCGGCACAAGCGGAACTGTCACCACCGTCGCGGCCTCGCATCTGGGGCTCAAGCGGTATGATCGCACGAAGGTGGACGGGCTGCGAATGACATCCGATCAGATTGACGCCGTTATCCGGGATTACCTGTCGCTGGGCGAGAAGGGGCGCAAGGCAGATCCGCGCATTGGAAAGGACCGCCAGGCTTTGATCATGTCCGGATCCTCGATCCTGCAGGCCTTGATGCGCATCTGGCCGACAGATCGTCTTTCTGTCGCTGACCGTGGACTCCGCGAAGGATTACTGTATGCGCAAATGTCGGCGGATGGCGTACTTGAAGATGCGCCTTACTGAGAAGCGGACGATGCAATGGTCAAGAAACCGACAAAGAATACATCCGGCCGCGGCCAGCGTGACCTGAAGGTCAAGGTCAAATCGGCGCGTGGCCGTACCAATTCGTCAACCCGCTGGTTGCAACGTCAACTGAACGACCCCTATGTCAAGCGGGCCCAGACGGAAGGCTATCGCGGCCGGGCCGCCTTCAAAATTCTTGAATTGAATGAAAAATTCAACTTTCTTGTGGCTGGTGCACGGGTCGTAGATCTTGGTTGCGCACCGGGTGGCTGGTGCCAAGTCGCCGTGCCGAAGGTCAATTCACTCGGGACCCGCAAGGGCAAATCCATTGGCAAGGTTGTTGGTATTGATCTGCAAGAAGTGGACCCAATTCCCGGGGCGGATATCTACCAGCTGGATTTTCTGGATGAAGGTGCGGATGAACAGGTGATGGCATGGCTTGATGGGCCAGCCGATGTTGTGATGTCTGATATGGCGGCATCTTCTTCTGGCCACAAGCAGACTGACCATTTGCGTATCATCGCGCTTTGTGAGGCGGCGGCCTATTTCGCCTTTGACGTTCTTGAAGAGGGCGGCACCTTCGTGGCCAAGGTGCTTGCAGGCGGTGCAGAGGGTGAATTGCAAAAGCTTCTCAAGAACCGCTTTGCGAAAGTCGTGAATGTTAAACCGCCATCTTCCCGGTCAGACAGTTCTGAGAAATTTGTCGTTGCGACCGGATTCAAGGGGTAGCGTTGGGAAAGAACACTTGTTCGCCTCCAATGCGGAATTCCGAAATTGCAGCCTGACCCGTTTCACCCAAAAGCCAGTCTCGCAAGATCGCAGCGTCAGTATGGTTCGCGTTCGGGCAATGGGACGGATTCAACGTCACGATACCATACTGGTTGAAGAGTAACGGATCGCCGGCCACCAAGATATCGAACCCTTGCTTGTTCGCGTATCGAACCCATGTCGCACGGTCCGTTATGGTATAGGCCCCAAGTCCGACGGCTGTATTCAACGTCGCGCCCATGCCGGACCCGGTTTCCAGATACCAGCTTCCGCTGTTACGTGCGGGATCAAGCCCGGCCAAGTTCCAAAGCGCCATCTCTGCCTGATGCGTTCCGCTATCGTCACCGCGCGAAACAAACGTCAGTTTGCGAAGGTCCAGCACCTGAAGCGCTTTGAGGATACTTGCAATTCCGCCAATTGCGGCTGCGTCCTGTGTCGGTCCGACGACGACGAAGTCATTGTACATAAGCGCGTCGCGTCTGGTACCGTAACCAGCCGCAATAAATGCCAGTTCGGCATCTTTCGCATGCACAAGTAGCAGGTCGCCATCGCAGTTCTGCGCGTTCTTGAGGGCCTGACCCGTTCCGACGGCAACGACATGAACGTCGATCCCTGTTTCCTTTGAGAAGGGCGGAAGAATGGCGTCATAGAGGCCGGAGTTCTGTGTGCTGGTTGTCGATTGCAGTATGAGCGGTTCTGCCATTGCAGGTGCTGCCAAGAGCATCGCAACAAGAAATAAGCGGATCATAAAAGCAGATCACCCTGCAAGTAGTGCCGCGCCGCGCGAGACTGGGGTGCGTCGAAGAAGCTTGTGACCGACGCGTGCTCTGTCACCCGTCCCTTGTGCAGAAAGGCGATGTCGTCGCAGACTCTTGCTGCTTGCGCGCGGTCATGTGTGACGAAGATCACTTTTACGCCGCTTGCCGCGGTGGCCCGCGTCAGCCGTTCGATCGCGGCCGTTGCTGCCGGGTCGAGGCTCGCTGTCGGTTCATCAAGCAACAGGAGCCTTGGATTGCTTGCCAATGCGCGGGCAAATGCCAGACGCTGCTGTTCCCCGCCCGACAAGGTGCGCGCCGGTGCCTCGGCCTGCCGCGTCAGTTCGGCAATCACGAGCAATTCCGCAAGTCGACCGCTGCGTGCAGGCTTTGCAACACCGGCAATCCGCAGCGCGTGGGTCAGATTTGCTTTGACGGATCGCCGGAGCAGAACCGGCTTTTGAAAAACGAGTGCAGGATCGCCGAGGTGTGGCGCGATCTGGACCACCCCGGAGTTTGGCGAAATCAGACCGGTCAGCACGCGCAGCAAGACCGACTTGCCTGCTCCGTTTGGTCCGATCAGGCCTGTTATGCCTTTTTCGCCCAAGGTAAGGGAAAGCTTGTCGAGCACGCTTTCACCGTTGCGCTGCAGACAGATGTCGACAAGGCGGATGCCTTCTGATGTGTCCGTCCCGGCAGGTGGGAACCGCAGGATTTGTGCATCACCGGGCATGGACATGACCCAGCATACGTGGCCGCAAACCAATCGCTGCCGCGTTAATCAACAACGACAGTCCCAGAAGGATGATCCCAAGTGCCAGTGCCAGCGCCAGTTCGCCGCGTGATGTCTCCAGCGCGATGGCGGTCGTCATAACGCGTGTAACGTGGCTAATGTTGCCGCCGACGATCATAACTGCGCCCACTTCAGCAAATGCACGCCCCAGCCCTGCCAGCGCTGCAGTCATGAGGGCAGGGCGCGCCTCTACCAGCAACGTCGTGATTTGCTGCCATTTACTGGCACGCATGGCGAGGAGCGTCTCTCCGTGTTCTTGCATCAGATCAGTTATGGCCGAACGGGTCAGCGCAGTGATGATGGGTGTGACCAGCACGGTTTGCGCCACAATCATCGCGGTCGGCGTATAAAGCAGATCAAGAACGGCCAAGGGTCCGGCCTGACTGAAAAGCAAATACAGCATCAGTCCAACGACGACGGGAGGAAACCCCATGGCTGCATTCGTCAATATGACGATCAATTGACGGCCAGGGAACCGCGCAACGGCCAGAAATGCCCCCAGCGGCAAGCCTAACACACAGGATACAAAGACTGCAGAAATGGTAACCTGCAACGACAAACCAATGATCTGCAGAAGGTCTGCATCACCTGACAGGATCAGGGCAAAAGCGTGTGAAAAGGCAGCGGCAAAGTCTTGCATAACATCGTTTTAGTACCTGAAAGGGATTCGCGGAACGCGAAAGCGACTTGGATGGTCAGAGTTACGTCATGCGACATGTAGGTTGGTGCGCCAATCGGAAAGCCTATTCACCATGCGCTCCATCGGGACACCGTCGGTCACGAGATGCGTGATTTCTGACAGAGAAGCGATCCTGACGGGGGCCTTTCGCGTCAATTTGCTTGCGTCAGCGACTACCATGCTGGCGCGCGCTGCGTCGATGATCTGGCGGCTGACGCGCACTTCCTCTGGGTCGAAATCGAGCAGATCACCATCCGGATCAATCGCAGATGCCCCGATGATTGCATAGTCGACCTTGAATCTTGCAATCGCAAGGGCGGCGAGATCGCCCACAAGCCCGCCGTCTGTGCGCCGCAAATGACCGCCGGCAACGACCACTTCGCAGCTTTGATGGTTGGCAAGAATATTTGCGACATTCATGTTGTTGGTCACGACCAGCAATTCACGATGATCCGACAACGCGCGCGCGACCGCTTCGGTCGTTGTTCCGATATTCAGAAAAAGGGTAGCACGATCGGGGATCAAACTTGCCGCTTTGCGGGCGATGCGTTGCTTGGCGTCACGGTTCAGGCTGCGTCTGTCATCATATCCGATGTTGCGCACCCCAGAGGGAAGAACGGCCCCGCCATGTACCCGTTCCAGAAGTCCGGATTTGCATAGCTCGCGCAGATCACGGCGAATGGTCTGGACGGCGACGCCGAGGCTTGCTGCCAAGGGTGTTGCAGGTGCCTTTCCCGTCTTGCGCGCATGTGCAAGGATCGCCGTGTGCCGTGCATGGGTATTCATATGTTCGGGTTAGGGTAAATACGAACATTTGTCGATAGAATACTCTTTGAAATAAAGAGATCTTGTATGTTCGTCCGAAAATTTACGCGCATTCGGTGCTGCTGCAATTGCCTTTCTCATCCTGACGCCGCACACGGTTTGCAAAGCAGAGAGATATCATCATGAACGCAGATTTTGACCTATTCATCATCGGTGGCGGTATAAACGGTGTCGGTGTTGCGCGGGATGCGCAGGGCCGTGGTTTGCAGGTTGGGTTGGCCGAAATGAACGATCTCGCTTCGGCGACATCTTCGGCGTCGACCAAGCTATTTCATGGCGGACTGCGCTATCTGGAGTTCTTCGAGTTTGGATTGGTGCGCAAGGCTTTGATCGAGCGGGAAGTGCTTTTGAGGGCTATGCCACATATTTCGTGGCCAATGCGGTTTGTTCTTCCTTACCACAAAGACATGCGTTTCGAGGGGGACACGCCGACTTCGAAATTGCTGACGACATTCATGCCATGGATGAAAGGGCGAAGACCGGCGTGGCTTATTCGTCTGGGGCTGTTTCTGTATGACAATCTGGGCGGGCGCAAAATCTTGCCGGGCACGCGTACATTGCATCTGCCGGGGAGCAAGGTTGGCAAGCCGCTGAAAGGCAAGTTCAAGAAGGCTTACGAGTATTCCGATTGCTGGATCGAGGATTCACGTCTTGTGGTGCTGAATGCCCGTGATGCTGAGTTGCGCGGTGCCAAGATCATGACGCGCACGAAAGTCAAAGAGGCAACGCGCAAAGACGGTGTCTGGCATATCACGATCGATGGTCCAGACGGTATGAAAACCGTGACATCGCGCGGGCTCGTCAATGCGGGCGGTCCCTGGGTCGAAGATGTCATCCGCAATGTTGCACGCCAGAATGCGTCTGAAGGCGTCAGGCTGGTGCGTGGGTCCCATATCGTCACGAAAAAGCTCTTCGATCATGACAAGAGTTACTTCTTTCAGGGCGAAGATGGGCGGATCATCTTTGCAATCCCTTATGAGACCGATTTTACATTGATCGGGACCACGGATGCCGAACATAACAACCTAGCCGAACGCCCTGTTGCAACGCAGGAAGAGCAGGATTACCTGCTTGCCTTTGCGAACCAGTATTTCGAACAAACGATCCATAAGTCGGACATTGTGTGGACGTATTCTGGTGTCCGTCCGCTGTATGATGATGGTGCAAAGTCCGCAACAGCTGCAACACGGGACTACGTGCTATCGCTGGATGATAACGGCCCGCCGCTGCTGAACATCTTTGGTGGAAAGATTACGACCTATCGCAAGCTGGCAGAGAACGTGATGAAGAAGCTGGAACCTATCTTGGGTGGTCAGGGGCCATGGACTGCCGAAGTCCCTTTGCCGGGTGGCGATTTCCCGGTGTCGCAGGTTTCAAAGATCATTGCAGAGCTGCAGGATAAATACCCCTTTTTGTCAGTGTGTTGGGCGACACGGTTGATCCGCGCTTATGGTACGGATGCAACTCTTATTCTGGGAGACGCTAAATCCGCAGTTGACCTTGGAGAGGATTTCGGCGCGACGTTGACCGCTGCAGAAGTGCGTTGGTTGATGAACGAGGAATATGCCGTCACTGCTGAAGATATCGTCTGGCGCCGCTCAAAATTGGGGCTACGGTTGAGTTCGGATCAGATTGCAGCGCTTGATGCATTCATGGCGAAAGCGTCATAAACAGACGGGGGAGGAGAACGATGACCTATATTCTCGCGATTGATCAGGGCACCACGTCCAGCCGTGGCGTCATTTTTGATGCGGACATGAAAATTGTCACGACGGCGCAGCAGGAATTTGATCAGCATTTCCCGAATTCCGGTTGGGTCGAACACGTTGCTGATGATTTGTGGTCTTCAACCGTTGCGACAGTATCCGGCGCGATTGCGAAAGCGGGGATCAAACCGGGCGAGATCAAGGGAATTGGTATCACAAACCAGCGTGAGACGACTGTCGTCTGGGACAAGAAGACCGGCAAGGCAATTCATAATGCAATTGTCTGGCAGGACCGACGCACTTCAGAGATGTGTCAACAGCTTAAGGCTGACGGCTTTGAGCCAGAGGTGACTGAAAAGACAGGGCTTTTGCTTGATCCGTATTTTTCAGGCACGAAGCTGAAGTGGATCCTCGACAACGTCGACGGCGCGCGCGAAAAGGCCGAAGCTGGCGAACTCTTGTTTGGCACGGTCGATAGTTTTCTAATCTGGAAGCTGACTGGCGGTAAACGGCACTTCACCGACGCCACAAATGCTGCACGCACCATGCTGTATGATATCCGCAAGGGGCAATGGAGCGAAACGATCTGCGAGAAATTCGGTATTCCAATGGGCATGTTGCCGGACGTTCTTGACTGCGCGGCCGACTTTGGCACGACAAACGCTGATATTCTCGGTGCCGCTATTCCGATCCTTGGTGTTGCCGGTGACCAGCAAGCTGCCACCTTGGGACAAGCCTGTTTTCAGCCGGGCATGTTGAAATCGACGTATGGCACGGGTTGCTTTGCACTGCTGAACACAGGCGATACGCTTGTCACCAGCCAGAACCGCCTGCTTGGCACAATTGCTTATCAGTTTGATGGCAAACCGACCTATGCGTTGGAGGGGTCGATTTTTATCGCCGGTGCGGTCGTGCAGTGGCTACGCGACGGTTTGGGGATCATTCGCGATGCGAAAGAGACCCAACCACTTGCCGAGAAGGCAGACCCGACTCAAGAGCTGTATCTGGTGCCTGCTTTCACAGGAATTGGTGCTCCGCATTGGGATGCTGATGCGCGCGGCGCGATCTATGGACTGACCCGCGGGTCCGGGCCTGCGGAGTTCGCCCGTGCGGCCTTGGAAAGTGTTGGTTTCCAAACTCGCGAGCTACTGGAGGCAATGAAGAACGACTGGCAAGGCGCTGAGGAAAAAGCAGTTTTGCGCGTTGATGGCGGCATGTCGGCATCTGACTGGTCGATGCAATTTCTATCGGACATCATCGGTGCCCCTGTCGACAGACCTGAAGTGCTTGAGACGACTGCCCTTGGGGTCGCGTGGTTGGCGGGAATGCGTGCGGGAATTTATCCTGATATGGAAGCGTTCGCTGCGAACTGGGCCTTGGATCGCCGGTTCGAGCCAGAGATGGACGCGGAAACTCGTGAGCGTCGCTATGCAGGTTGGCAGGATGCAATCCGCAGAACGCTGACCTGTCAGGACTGACCCGCCTCCCATATTGCGAACTCACCATCACATTTGTCGCGTAGTTTCGCCTCCACGTCAGCAGACAGTGGTGTGTCGAGGGCGGGTGAAACGTTGCGCTTGTTGAGCGTGATCGACTGGCCAAGCCGTTCTTCGAAGAACGCAACGGCCTTGTCGATGGCCTCATAGCGAAACAGATGACCGACACCGATTTGATCGCCGTCAATGGTAAGAAAGCGGGCCTGTGATCCGACATTCGCGAACGGCGCAGGTTTACCTTTGCAGTATTCAATTACGAAATCATCAAAGGTAACATTGCGGGTCGAGTTGGGATGCCCGATGAGTTCTTCGCGGTACCGATAGCGGTACCAACTTGAAAGCCAGGCGATCGGATGCCGCACAAGTGCGACCGTTTCCATTTCATCCACGCCGCCTGCTTGTTTGAAATAGGGACGCAGGAATCGCCTGTAGCGATAGCAGGGCGCGTGTTTTAGCTGCGGAGGATTTCGGATAACCAGCGCGGCATATGGTGCCAGCGCGCCTTCCAAGGCGGTCGATCCTGTTTTCGGTACGGAAAACAGCACCAGTCTTTCATCCCAGAAAACAAGCATTTAGCGCAGCCTTTGTCAGTTTCTTGCAGACGATCCTATGCCATCAACCCTTTCTTAACCACCTTTGTCGGATGCTCGATCTGTAAAATTTTAGTTGCAATGTTCTCTTTTTGGTCTCATATCGAAATGAGAACAGAAAAAGAACACAGCAGTGATTGCCGCCCTGACAGGGGCGTGACATAAGGACAGGACACATGGCAACGGCAGAACTCCTCAAAATGGCAGACAAGAAAACATCCGATAAGCAAAAGGCGCTAGATAGCGCGCTGGCGCAAATCGAACGTCAGTTCGGCAAAGGGTCGATCATGACGCTTGGCGGCGATAACGCGATGCGCGACATTGAGGCGACATCGACCGGGTCGCTTGGTCTGGATATCGCGCTTGGCATTGGTGGTCTGCCGAAGGGCCGGGTCATCGAAATCTACGGACCTGAATCCTCCGGTAAGACAACGCTGACGCTGCATGCGATTGCGGAAGAACAGAAAAAAGGCGGGGTTTGCGCATTTGTTGACGCAGAACACGCGCTTGATCCGCAATACGCCAAGAAGCTGGGCGTCAATCTTGATGAATTGCTGATTTCGCAGCCCGACACGGGTGAACAGGCGTTGGAAATCGTCGATACGCTTGTGCGCTCAGGTGCTGTCAGCATGGTCATTGTGGATTCGGTCGCTGCACTGACGCCAAAGTCCGAACTTGAAGGCGACATGGGCGACAGTTCTGTCGGCGTACATGCCCGGCTTATGAGCCAGGCGATGCGCAAGCTGACTGGTTCGATCAACCGTTCGGGTTGTATGGTCATCTTTATCAACCAAATCCGCATGAAGATCGGCGTTATGTTCGGGTCTCCCGAGACCACGACAGGCGGAAACGCGTTGAAATTCTATGCTTCTGTTCGTCTGGATATCCGTCGCATCGGCGCCTTGAAAGACCGTGATGAGGTTGTCGGGAACGCAACCCGTGTGAAGGTGGTCAAGAACAAAGTCGCACCACCTTTCAAGCAAGTCGAATTCGACATCATGTATGGCGAAGGCATATCAAAGACTGGTGAATTGCTGGACCTTGGCGTGAAGGCCGGGATTGTCGAGAAGTCCGGCGCATGGTTCAGCTACGGCGACGAACGGATTGGGCAGGGCCGCGAGAATTCCAAGCTGTTTCTGAAGGAGAATCCAAAGATCGCAAATGAGATCGAGGATAAAATTCGTGCCGCGCACGGCCTTGATTTCGACATGAGCGATCAGGATGAAAGTGGCGACACTGATGATGACCTGGTGGAAGTCTAGCCAGTCATTGGCGTGAACGAATAGAACAATGATGGAGGGGCATGCAATCATGCCCCTCTTTTCGTTTGTCTCCACTGTGGACAGTCCGCAGGGCGAGGGCTATTTCTGCCGCGAACCACAACGCATCTGAAAGCCCGCCATGACAAGTCTTTCCGACATCCGGTCAACGTTTCTGAACTTCTTCGAGAAGAACGGACATGAAGTCGTCGCATCAAGCCCGCTGGTGCCGCGCAATGACCCTACGCTCATGTTCACTAACTCGGGCATGGTTCAGTTCAAAAACCGCTTTACCGGTGTCGAAAGCGGTCCCTTTCAGCGCGCCACCACGGCACAGAAATGCGTTCGGGCAGGCGGTAAGCACAACGATCTTGATAACGTTGGTTATACCGCGCGGCACCATACCTTTTTTGAAATGCTCGGCAATTTCAGCTTCGGCGATTACTTCAAGTCCGAGGCGATCCCGTACGCTTGGAACCTGCTGACTCAGGATTTCTCGATCAACAAGGATCGGTTGCTGGTCACCGTCTACCATACTGACGACGAGGCGGCCGACATTTGGAAGAAAGTTGGTGTCCCTGATGATCGGATCATCCGCATCGCGACGGATGACAATTTCTGGCGGATGGGCCCGACTGGCCCATGTGGCCCTTGCACGGAAATCTTCTATGATCACGGCGACAGCATTTGGGGTGGTCCGCCTGGATCGGACCAAGAGGATGGCGATCGGTTCATCGAGATCTGGAACGTTGTGTTCATGCAGAATGAGCAGTTCGAAGATGGAACGATGAAACCGCTCGACATGCAGTCCATCGATACCGGGATGGGTTTGGAGCGCATCGGCGCGTTGCTGCAGGGCAAGCATGACAACTATGACACCGACCTGATGCGTGCGTTGATCGAAGCGTCCGCAAATGCGACGTCGACCGACCCCGACGGAGATGGCAACACGCACCATCGCGTGATTGCGGACCATTTGAGATCGACCTCGTTCCTGATCGCAGAAGGAGTTTTGCCGTCAAATGAGGGCCGCGGCTATGTGTTGCGTCGCATTATGCGCCGCGCAATGCGCCACGCCCATTTGCTTGGCAGCAAGGACCCCGTCATGCACCGGTTGGTTCCCGAATTGGTCAAACAGATGGGCACGGCCTATCCGGAGCTGGGTCAGGGCCAGCGCCTTATCGAAGACACGCTGTTGAACGAGGAAGTGCGTTTCAAGACGACGTTGGATCGTGGCCTAAAGCTTTTGGATGACGAGTTGAGCAATCTGGAAGGTGATGTCGATCTGCCGGGCGAAGCCGCGTTCAAACTTTATGACACCTATGGATTTCCGCTTGATCTCACGCAGGATGCACTGCGCGAGAAGGGGCGCAATGTCGATGTAGCCGGATTTGAGGCTGCAATGGCTGAGCAGAAAGCGAAGGCCCGTGCCGCCTGGTCAGGCACCGGAGCAGAGGCTGATGCGACCGTTTGGTTTGATATCGCTGATGCCCACGGTGTGACCGACTTCCTGGGTTATGACACATTGACGGCAGAGGGGCAGGTCCTTGCACTTGTGAGCGACGGTGCTGAGGTGAATTCTGCTGATGGCATTGTCCAGATCGTTTTGAACCAAACGCCATTCTACGCCGAGGCCGGCGGTCAGGTTGGTGATGCGGGCCTTATCAAGACCGAGACAGGAACCGTTGCAGTCACCGACACAAAGAAAGTGGCAGGTGTCTATATCCATATCGGTGAAGTCACCGAAGGGCGCGTGTCCAAGGGGCAGGCCGCAGCGCTATCCGTGGCCGCAGACCGTCGTACGGCAATTCAGGCGAACCATTCGGCCACGCATCTGTTGAACGAAGCCTTGCGCGAAGCCTTGGGTGATCATATCGCGCAACGCGGATCGTTGAATGCACCGGATCGTTTGCGGTTCGATTTCAGTCACACGAAGGCGCTCACGCTGGACGAGTTGGATGTGATAGAACGCGACGTAAACGCATTGATCCGGCAGAACACGCGGGTTTCTACCCGTATCATGACACCGGATGATGCGCGCGCACTTGGCGCGCAGGCGCTGTTCGGCGAGAAATACGGTGATGAGGTCCGGGTCGTGTCAATGGGGCGCAAGGAAGGATCGGGCAAAGGGACAGACGGTCAGACCTATAGCCTTGAACTGTGTGGTGGAACGCATGTGTCTCAACTTGGAGAGATCGGCGCATTTGTCTGTCTTGGTGACAGTGCATCGAGTGCCGGCGTTCGACGGATCGAAGCGCTGACAGGGCAGGCGGCGCTGGACTACTTGCGTCAGCAGGATCATCGATTGGCTGAAGCTGCCCTTGCGCTGAAGGCACCGGCAGCAGAGGTGCCAGATCGCATCAAAGCGTTGATGGATGAACGCAAGGCGCTGTCGAACGAAGTGGCGCAATTGCGCCGTGAGCTTGCGATGGGCGGCGGCGGCGTGTCTGAGGACGAACCCGAGACCGTTAACGGCATAAAATTTCAGTCGAAAGTGTTGCAAGGCGTCACTGGTAAGGATTTGCCGTCGATCATTGACGAAATCAAGTCATCCATCGGAAGCGGTGCCGTCCTATTGATTGCAGACGCAGGTGGTAAGGCAGCCGTCGCCGCCGGCGTAACCGATGATCTGACGGATCGCCTTTCTGCAGTCGATATGTTGCGCGCTGCGACCCCGGAACTGGGTGGAAAGGGCGGCGGCGGTCGTCCTGATATGGCTCAAGGCGGCGGTGCATCAGCAAAGAACGCAGAGGCGGCCATAGCGGCTGCGAAAGCAGTATTGGAGGCACTATGACAGCATTATGGATTGCCCACGTCACGGTGACGGATGAGGCGGCTTACGGCGAATACGCAAAGCGGGCGACTGTCGCCATAGCAGATCACGGCGGCGTATTTCTTGCACGTGGCGGAAAATACGAACAGTTGGAAGGTCCTGACCGGCCACGTAACGTGGTTGCCCGGTTCCCAAGCCTTCAGGCCGCACATGATTGTTATTATTCGCAAGCCTACCAAGAAGCGCTTGGCTTTGCCAAAGGGGCAAGCCAGCGCGAATTGAGTATTGTGGAAGAAATCGCCTAGTTTTCCGGCGACTTAGCTGTCCGAGCTCAGGATTTCCCCGATTTTCAGGGCACGCATCGGGTTTCCGTCGACCTTGAGCTTGCGTAGCATAAAGGCCGTTGCCGGGTTCAACTTGCCCGTTGCGATATCGTGGAACACCTGCGCCTTGGCAGTCAGCGTAATATCGGCCGGCGCGTCACTTTCAACGGCTCCGGTTTCATCAACAAAATAGGTCGCCAGGTCCGGCATTTCCAGACGAACGCTGCCTTTGACACGGCCCTTGGCCCGTGCGGTGATGAGATCACGCATCTCGTCCGTCGTCGCTATGGTCATGTCGATTCTCCCTGCCTCAGGAGACTCTAGGCCATAGCGCAGAGGCGTTTTCCACCGTGACGTTGGGATTGAAGACTATCCGGCCGCGCGTGACTGCCGTTTGCGCTCGTGCGGATCGAGGTAGCGCTTGCGCAGGCGGATCGCGTTTGGCGTGACTTCGACAAGTTCGTCGTCATCAATGTAGGCGATGGCCTCTTCGAGAGACATGCGAACCGGGGTTGTCAGTCTGACGGCTTCGTCTGTGCCGGACGCGCGGACGTTTGTCAGCTTTTTGCCTTTGAGCGGGTTCACTTCAAGGTCGTTTTCCCGGCTGTGTTCGCCGATGATCATTCCAGTGTAGACTGCTTCTTGCGCGCCGATGAACATCTTGCCGCGGTCTTCCAGGTTCCAAAGTGCGAAGGCAACAGATGTGCCGTTTTCCATGGAAATCAGAACGCCCTGACGCCGTCCCTGAATCTTGCCCTTGTAAGGTGCCCACCCGTGAAACAGGCGGTTCAACACGCCTGAGCCACGCGTATCGGTGAGGAATTCCCCATGATAGCCAATCAGGCCACGGGACGGCACGTGAGCGATGATCCGCGTTTTGCCGACGCCTGCCGGGCGCATTTCGACCAGTTCACCTTTGCGCGGGCCGGTCAGTTTTTCGACGACCGAACCGGTGTATTCATCATCGACGTCGATGGTGGCTTCTTCGATGGGTTCCATTCGTTCGCCGTCAACTTCGCGATAGATGACTTGCGGACGCGAGATTGAAAGTTCGAACCCTTCGCGACGCATGTTTTCGATCAGAACACCCATCTGCAATTCGCCACGACCGGAAACTTCGAACGCGTCGCCGCCGGGGGTGTCAGCAATCTTGATTGCGACGTTGACTTCAGATTCCCGCATCAAGCGTTCACGGATGACGCGCGATTGAACTTTCTTGCCGTCCTTGCCAGCCAGTGGGCTGTCATTGATCCCGAAAGTCACCGTGATGGTCGGCGGGTCAATTGGTTGGGCTGGAATCGCTTCATCGACGGAAACATCACACAGGGTATCGGCCACGGTCGCCTTGGTCATGCCAGCGATCGTGACGATGTCACCGGCTTCGGCGACGTCGATAGGCTGTTGCATCAAACCGCGAAATGCGAGGATTTTTGACACGCGGAACTGCTCGATACGTTCACCGTCGCGCGTCAGAGCTTTGATCGTTTCACCCGCCTTGAGCGTGCCTGATTCAACACGTCCCGTCAGAATTCGACCGATGAACGGGTCAGCCGACAGCGTTGTGGCGAGCATTCTAAAAGGTTCATCCTTGTGCGCGATCTGCTTTGGTGTCGGCACATGCGCCAGAACCAAGTCAAACAGCGCGTCGAGGTTTTCGCGAGGTCCGTCCAGTTCTGCGTCGCACCATCCGGCGCGGCCAGAGGCATACATGGTTGGAAAATCGAGTTGATTGTCGTCGGCATCCAAGTTTGCGAAAAGATCGAATACTTCATCGATTGCGCGATCCGGTTCGCCGTCAGGTTTGTCGACTTTATTGACGACAACGATCGGGCGAAGGCCCAAGGCCAATGCCTTGGATGTTACGAATTTTGTTTGCGGCATAGGCCCTTCGGCGGCGTCAACAAGCAGAACGACACCATCGACCATCGACAGGATACGTTCGACCTCACCACCGAAATCGGCGTGACCAGGCGTATCCACGATATTGATACGCGTTCCTTTCCATTCCACCGAGGTACACTTGGCAAGAATGGTGATGCCGCGTTCGCGTTCGATGTCATTGCTGTCCATCGCCCGTTCGGTAATGGCTTCGTTGTCGCGGTAAACGCCGGACTGCTTGAGCAATTCGTCCACAAGCGTGGTTTTGCCGTGGTCAACGTGCGCGATGATCGCGATATTGCGGATGTCCATTTCGGGTGCCTCAAATGGGAGTTTGTGCGCGCGATAGCGGGTCTGAACTGCAAAGGCCACCCCCTATTGCGCAAACCCATCGCCAAGGAAACACAGGTGCCGACTTGCGCCTTAATACCGAGGCGTTTGAGCGACCATTGGTCGGGGCTGTCAGGTTTAACGACGCAGCTTAGGCAAAAACGTCACTTGCACTGGTCTGGGCTGCTGTCACCTCGTCGATAATGCGCCAGAAAAGATATATCGGGATCAGCCATAAGAGCGCGATTACGGCGGTCAACCTGTTGCCATTGATGTAGTCTTCCGGTGTCGAGAAGGGGTCCGTCCCGATATTTGACGCAGCGGAGTCTGCAATGTTCAGGACAATCCACAACAGCCACCAGACAGTCAGCCATCCAGGGATACTGCTTCCCGGGGTGCGATTCAGACCAACCGAACCTTCCCAGATCTCCTTCATTGCCGTGAAAGGTTTGAAAAGGTTCATGATCGGAACGAAATACCAGCCTACTGCCCAGCCGGGCGACACTCTGTCAGGTGCCGGTGAGGCTATCGCCGCGTTCTTGCTTGCCAAGTATATCCAGCGTCCATTTACAGAAAAGCATCCGATAAAGGCGATGAGAAAGAATATTCCAAGACCAAGCAGGACATCATCTGCACGCAAAAGAGCCGTCTGGTCCGCGTTCGGGTCATTCAGATATGTCCGGTAGACTGAATTGTACCAAAGCAAGACTGCCGCATAGATGACGTTTACAACACCGTAAATGACCGTCGATATCTTTGCCGCACGGCCAATTGGATTAAGGTCCCGCATTTGCATCATCATCTTTCGCCTGTGTAGCCTTCGGGTCTTTTGCCGATGGATAGTGGCCCGCGAAAGGCGAAAACATGAATGTTTTTGGTATGTAGCTTGCGTGATGGCGAAAGAACAAACGGCCCCGCGATGCGAGGCCGTTTGAATGGATACGTGCTTGAAACGCTTACATCGCTGCGTTCAGGTTTTCGTCGATCTTTTCAAGGAAACCTTCGGTTGTCAGCCATTTCTGTTCTGGGCCCACCAAGAGCGCGAGGTCTTTGGTCATGTGACCGCTTTCGACCGTATCTACGATGACCTTTTCCAATGTTGTGGCGAACTTCATCAATTGTTCATTGCTATCGAGTTTCGCGCGGTGCTTCAGGCCACCGGTCCACGCAAAAATAGACGCGATGGAGTTTGTCGAGGTTGCCTGACCTGCCTGATGTTGACGGTAGTGCCGCGTCACTGTGCCGTGCGCTGCTTCAGCTTCCACGATTTTTCCATCGGGCGTCATCAGTTGCGAGGTCATGAGGCCAAGCGAACCGAAGCCCTGTGCGACGGTGTCGGACTGTACATCGCCATCGTAGTTCTTACAGGCCCAAACGAATTTTCCCGACCACTTCATGGCTGCGGCGACCATATCGTCGATCAGGCGATGTTCGTATGTGATACCTGCAGCTTTGAACTTGTCTGCGAATTCTTCTTCAAAAACTTTCTGGAACAGATCCTTGAAACGTCCGTCATAGGCTTTCAGGATCGTGTTCTTGGTAGAAAGGTAAACAGGCCAGCCAAGGTTCAGGCCGTAGTTCATCGAAGCACGGGCGAAGTCGATAATCGAATCATCGAGATTGTACATACCCATCGCGACACCGGCGGACGGCGACTTGAAAACCTCGTGTTCGATGACTTGACCATCGTCGCCGACGAACTTCATCGTCAATGTGCCGGGGCCGGGCATCAGGAAGTCTGTTGCCTTGTATTGGTCGCCGAATGCGTGACGGCCAATGACGATCGGATCTGTCCAGCCGGGGACCAGGCGCGGAACGTTTTTGCAGATGATCGGCGCGCGGAACACGACGCCGCCGAGGATGTTGCGGATCGTGCCGTTTGGTGAACGCCACATCTTCTTGAGGCCGAATTCCTCGACCCGATCTTCGTCCGGTGTGATTGTCGCACATTTGACGCCAACACCGTATTTCTTGATCGCTTCAGCGGCGTCAATCGTGATCTGGTCGTTGGTTTCGTCGCGGACTTCCATCCCGAGGTCATAGTATTTCAGATCAATGTCCAGGTATGGCAAGATCAGCTTGTCTTTGATGAACTGCCAGATGATGCGGGTCATTTCATCGCCGTCGAGTTCGACGACCGGGTTTTCTACCTTGATCTTTGACATGGGATTCCCTTTGCGGTTGTGGCTTTACCGGTGCCATAAAACAAAACCCTCATCGGTGGAAGAGGGTTTTGTATGCGATTGTATACTTTGTGCCTCGGCCGAAAGCTTACGCAGGTATAGCAGCACCCAGACATCCGCGTGCGTATTCGATATCGCCAGGTGTCGCGTTTCCATCGCGCACGCGCCAAAGCCGCAGTACGTCGCTGGCAGGCAGCCCCAGATTCGCAGCACCAGCAATCGCATCATCCAGCGACATCGCACCGATTGCCGATCTTGTCGCAGGATCGACTGTGCAACCCGCCGGAACGGGTGCTGCGACAGGGACAGGAGCCGCCACTGCAACCGGGGCTTCTGGCGTACAGGCCGCAAGGAGCGGCACGAAAAAGGCGGTTGCGTAAATGCGCATGTCAAAATCTCCTGTTGGTTTGCGGTCAGACTATGCAGAGTCGCAACGGCTGCCAATGGGGAAATGGGGATCGGATGGTAGGCCCGGCAGGACTTGAACCCGCAACCAAAGCGTTATGAGCGCTCTGCTCTAACCAATTGAGCTACAGGCCCCCGCGCATCGGATTAGCAGACAGGCTGGTCGGGTCAAGATCAGACTGGCAAGGCGCTGCATCATGCGTTACGGGAGGCCCAAACTTTCTGAGGGGATCGCAATGACCATTAAGAATGGCCTGACCTATGCCGATGCAGGCGTGGATATTGATGCTGGCAATACATTGGTAGAGCGCATTAAACCTGCGGCGAAACGTACTGCACGCCCCGGTGTGATGGCAGGGCTGGGTGGCTTTGGGGCGCTTTTCGATCTTAAGGGTGCGGGGTATGTAGACCCCATTCTGGTTGCGGCAACTGATGGAGTCGGTACGAAATTGCGCATCGCGATTGACACCGGAAATGTAGATACCATCGGCATTGACCTTGTTGCGATGTGCGTCAATGACCTTGTGTGCCAGGGTGCAGAGCCGCTTTTCTTTCTGGATTACTTTGCCACGGGCAAGCTTGATCTTGCCGATGCGACGCGGATCATCAACGGCATCGCTGCTGGCTGCGAAGCATCTGGTTGTGCGCTGATCGGCGGCGAAACGGCCGAGATGCCGGGAATGTATCACGACGGCGACTTTGATCTTGCAGGATTTGCAGTCGGTGCAATGGAGCGTGGTGCTGATTTGCCGGCGGGCGTGACTGAGGGCGATGTGTTGCTAGGGCTTGCATCGGACGGTGTGCATTCCAATGGTTATTCGCTCGTCCGTCGGGTTGTGGAGTTGTCGGGCCTGGGCTGGGATGCAGATTGCCCCTTTGACGACGGGACCTTGGGAGCCGCCTTGCTTGCTCCGACGCGGCTATACGTCAATCAGGCGCTGGCGGCTGTGCGGGCAGGGGGCGTGCACGGTCTAGCGCACATCACTGGCGGTGGCCTGACCGAGAATCTGCCGCGTGTGCTGCCGCATGGGTTGGGGGCAGTGATCAATCTGTCTGCCTGGACACTCCCGCCCGTTTTTCGGTGGATTGCCGAAACAGGCGGTATGGCCGAAAGCGAACTGCTCAAAACCTTTAACGCTGGCGTCGGTATGGTTGTTGTCGTTGCGAAAGATGAGGCAACTGCATTGACCCAGTTGCTGGAAGACGCGGGCGAGACCGTTTATCGCCTTGGCAGTGTGACGAAAGGGGAAGGTGTCAGCTATTCAGGCACCTTGCTGTGACCAAACGCGTTGCGATCCTGATATCGGGCAGCGGTTCCAACATGGTGTCATTGGTCGCGGCGATGACCGGTGACTTTCCGGCGCGCCCGGTTCTCGTGCTTTCAAATAAGGCCGAAGCTGCAGGTTTGCGCAAAGCAGAAGCACTCGGCGTTCCAACGGTGACAGTGGCACACCGCGACTATCCAAATGACAAACCAGCGTTCGAGCGCGCAATGCATCATGCGTTGCTGGCAGCGCAGCCGGACGTCATTTGCCTTGCAGGTTTCATGCGGGTTCTGTCAGCAGAATTTGTTTCGGCATGGTCCGGCAAGATATTGAACATCCACCCATCGCTTTTGCCAAAGTACAAGGGCCTCAATACCCATGCGAGGGCTCTCGCGGCGGGTGACACCGTTCATGGCTGTACCGTTCATGAAGTCACCGCCGATCTTGATGATGGGCCAATTCTTGGTCAGGCGAGCATTGACGTCCGCGATAATGACACGCCCGAAACGCTTGCTGCCCGTCTTTTGCCGTATGAGCATGAACTATATCCGCGAGTCTTGCGACGTTTCGCAGATGGTGATCGCACGTTGATGATGCTCTAGGCAGGACTGATACTGCCTTCCCTCGACATCCTCGATTTGCTGCGTTGCCTTTTCAACCGCCAAGAGATTGCGTATCAGAGGAAACCTTGTAGACAAACAAGGCAAAACATATTGAACAGGCACGCATGCACACCATCACGACGACCGAAGCCCTTGCCGCTTTCTGCGCTGAGGCTGCGAAAAGAGACTATGTCACTGTCGACACGGAATTCTTGAGAGAGCGGACCTATTATTCCAAGCTTTGCCTTGTGCAGCTTGCGTATCAGGATGATGCGGCGAGTGATGCTGTTCTTGTTGACCCGCTTGCAGATGGACTGTCACTCGAACCGCTCTACGATCTTTTTCGCGATCCCGGCGTCGTGAAGGTCTTTCATGCGGCCCGCCAGGACCTTGAAATCTTTTTTGTCGATGCTGGGGTCATTCCTGCACCATTGTTTGACACGCAAGTGGCGGCGATGGTCTGTGGTTTCGGAGATCAGGCAGGTTATGAAACGCTTGTCCGCAAGATTGCAAAGGCTTCGCTGGATAAATCATCGCGCTTTACCGACTGGTCACGGCGGCCATTGACTGACGCACAGATGACTTATGCGATCGGTGACGTCACACATCTGCGCGACGTCTACGAATTTCTGTCCTCCGAGCTACGCAAGACAGGTCGGCACAAATGGGTCGCCGAAGAAATGGACGTTCTGAACGATCCTGCGACCTATCGCGTTGATCCTGAAGATGCCTGGAAGCGCGTGAAGACGCGCACGAATTCCGGTCGCTTTCTGGCTATCGTGAGGGAACTTGCCAGATTCCGCGAAAAGTATGCACAAGAGCGCGACGTGCCGCGCAGCCGCGTGTTCAAGGATGACGCATTGGTCGAACTTGCATCCACTAAACCGCAGACTGAGAAAGACTTGTCACGCGCGCGTCTTTTGTTGCGCGAGGCACGACGGGGCGAAATTGCGGAGGGCATTCTTTCGAGCATCAAAGCCGGTCTGAGCGTGCCGAACGATGATCTGCCTAAGCCAGACAGGTCGCGTGAGAAACTACAGGTCAACCCGGCGATTGCAGATATGCTGCGCGTTCTTTTAAAGGCGAAAGCCGATCAGGAAGGTGTTGCCCAAAAACTTGTCGCGTCATCGCAGGACCTTGACGCTTTGGCCGCAGGAGAGCGCGGATTGCAAGCTTTGAAGGGCTGGCGCAAAGATGTTTTCGGCAAGGACGCCCTGGAGCTTTGCGAAGGCAAAGTCGCACTTGCAGTGCAGGGTGCCCGCGTGATCACGGTCGCCCGCTGAGTGCATCTTAGCGCGTAGACGATGCCGAGTTACGTGCTGCCTGAACAACGATCCGTTGGATACCGGCAAGTTCTGCATTGTTGAAAGCGCGCGCCGCAGTGATGGTCTGCGTGCCGCTTGCTGAAGCCGGGATTTCAACACGAAACGAAAGTGTGAGCGTTCCACCGTCCTGCGCAACTGGCACAAGCTGGGCATTGAAAGCGCCGACGGGCACAGCGCCGCTCGCAGTTACAATGCCGCCATTTGGGCTACGATCGATGCGAAGCGAAGTTACCGTATCTACGGGCACACGCCCGTCGACGACGCGGTTCAAAGCATTTGCCGTCACCAAGGGGCGCAAATTTCCGTTTGCGTCCACCGGGGCAGCAACCGTTGCCGCGCCGAACCAGTTGAATGGGTTGAAGCGCGATTCTGCAATTCGGCTGCAGCCGCTGATCGCCAAAGTTGCGCAAAGCAATAAAGGAAGGGTTGGGCGCATCCGCAGGGCCTTTCATTCGTCTTCACAGTTGCTTAACGGAAGATCGGCTGGCTGAAAAGCTCTGCACTGGACGTTTGCAGCAGCGCCACCTAAGTCAAGGTGACAAACGATGGGGTTCCTTATGGCCACTGCTGCATTTGAAGAGTTAGCCGATGATTTTGAATTCCTCGAAGATTGGGAAGATCGCTATCGGCATGTGATCGACCTCGGGAAGGCGATGCCACCTTTGGAAGATGCATTCAAAGTGCCTGCAACCAAAGTAGACGGCTGCGCCTCGCAGGTATGGCTGGTGCCTGACATCACGGACACGACGTTCAGTTTCCGCGGCGATAGTGATGCGATGATCGTACGTGGTCTCATTGCAGTATTAGCAAATCTCTACAATGGCTTGGACGTCAAAGATGTCCTGGAAGTCGATGCCCATGCGGAACTTGGTCGCTTGGGGCTGCACGACCATCTTTCAGCGCAGCGCAGCAACGGTGTCCGTGCGATGGTCGAGCGGATAAGGGCTGTGGCGCACGCGGCCGCGTAAGGCGCGTTCAAAGCTTTGACAGCGTGGTTTCGAGCTCACCGTAACCGGTGAATCGTCTTTCAAAAGTCAGGCCAAGACGCTTGGCACATTCCTTCGCTTTGGTTGTCAGATCCCGATCATCGGTCTGCGCCTGATAAACCAACTTTTCGTAATTCCCGAAATACATCTCTAACAGTTCTGGATGCCGGTCCAGCCCAAGCGGTTTCCAAACGAAGGCATCAAACTGCCTCACCAGAAAATCGGTTAGGTAAAAGGCAGTCATTTCATCTTTTGCAGCGAAAACGTCGTTGCCTTCAAAGAAGCTATAGCAATGTGGTCCGGCAACCATTTCTACGTCTAGTGCGTCACAGAGTGCCTGCAACTGCCCACCGGTTCCGCAATCCGCATAAACAACGAAGACGTTATCGTAAGAGCCACGGAATTTCAGTACAGCCTCTTGGACTGCCGGGACGATGCGGCCGGGTTTCACGTGCAGAATGGCAGGCAGGCAATGCAGATCGAGATGATCCCAACCGAAGGTTTTTTTCAGCGCAATGATTTCATGCGCGAGTGCACCACATGCCAGCAACAAAATGCGGCCTTTGCCTTTTGCAGCAAGGCCGTCAGTTGTCAGCTGTGTGTCCGTCAGTGTCATTTGCGTGCAAGCACCAGCCTCAACAGCATTGCACCGACGATGAAAAGACCCCCGCCGATGACGGTTTCAAACGGCGTTGCGAAGCCTGTGATGATGGTAATCGTCAGACCTGCCGCACAGATCACACCAATCAACAGAAGGGTATAGTGCAGTACCGGCATCGTGATCCTCTTTCTGTTTAGGGTGTCCATCCAACATGGGGATGTTCGCCTAACTTTCCAAGGTCAGCCAGCAGCCATCTGGTTGTGCTTGCGACCAACAAAGTCTTTTGCCGTCTCAACAGCAACGGCAGCATCCCGGCAATATGCGTCGGCACCGATTGCCTTGCCGAATTCTTCGTTTAATGGCGCGCCGCCAACAAGTACGATGTAATCATCACGAATGCCTTTTTCGACCATCGTGTCGATGACGACTTTCATATAGGGCATCGTGGTCGTGAGCAGGGCGGACATGCCGAGGATGTCTGGACCTTCGGCCTCAAGCGCCTCGAGATAGCTTTCAACGGCATTGTTGATGCCAAGATCGACAACCTCAAATCCCGCACCTTCCATCATCATGGAAACGAGGTTCTTCCCGATATCATGGATATCGCCCTTCACCGTACCGATCACCATCTTGCCGACACGTGGGGCACCTGTCTCGGCCAGCAGCGGCTTGAGAATTTTCATCCCGCCTTTCATGGCGTTTGCGGCAAGCAGAACTTCGGGAACAAAGAGAATACCGTCCCGGAAATCAATTCCGACGATCGTCATGCCACCAACCAAAGCTTCTGTCAGAATGCGGTATGGTTCCCAGCCGCGTTCGAGCAGAATGTTGACGCCTTCTTCGATCTCTTCCTTCATTCCGTCGTAGAGATCGTCGAACATCTGCGCGACAAGGTCTTCATCGTTGAGTTCGGACAGAATGATGTCGTCTTCGGCTTCAGACATTGCAAAGCTCCTTGTTCGCACGTTCTTCAAGCTTAGTGCGCTATTGCACGTTAAGTCACGCGACAAATTGCGACATTCACCGTTTCGACACCGACGTGCGCTTGCCAATGTTCTTGTTACGTTCTAGTGATTGTACATGGATTTTCCAACGCGCCCTCAGCATCGCACTATCGGGCGTGCAGCCGGATCAAATCCAGCTGTGCGCTATGATCGGGTTACAACAGCCGACTTTGATGACGGTTGGGAAAAAGATGATCCTTTGCCGGTGTTGCGGACGTCAGTCGCTGATGAGGTTCCGCGAAAGATTATCACGCGAAACACTTCACCCGATCTGTCTTTTGATCGGTCGATCAATCCTTATCGCGGCTGTGAACACGGATGCATTTACTGCTTTGCGCGCCCTAGTCACGCATACCTCGGCCTGTCTCCGGGGCTTGATTTTGAAACGCAGCTTATCGCGCGTCCAGATGCTCCAGCAATTCTTGAACGGGAGCTTGCGAAGCGGTCATACCGACCGCGCACAATTGCAATCGGAACGAACACGGATCCGTATCAGCCAATCGAGAAAGACAGGCACATCATGCGCGATCTTCTTGCCGTCTTGGCAGCGCACAATCATCCTGTTGCTATTGTCACGAAAGGTGCGCTGATCACCCGCGATATCGATATACTCGGCCCGATGGCGCAAAAGGGACTTTTGCGCGTAGGCATTTCAGTCACCACGCTTGATCCAAAAACCGCGCGCCTGATGGAGCCGCGCTGCCCCGCACCAAAGCGACGGCTTTCCGTTATTCGCGCGCTGAGCGACGCAGGCATTCCCGTCAGGGCAATGGTGTCTCCTGTCGTTCCTGCGCTAACTGACCACGAGTTGGAGTCGATCCTTGAAGCCTGTGCAGAGGCAGGGGCAATTGCTGCCTCTTCGATCGTATTGCGCCTGCCACAAGAGGTTTCGGGTCTGTTCCGCGATTGGATCGCAGCGCATTATCCGGATCGTGCTGCGCGGGTGATGGCGCGGGTCCGCGAATTGCATGGCGGCAAGGATTATGATCCGGAATTTGGCAAACGCATGACCGGGCAGGGCAAATGGGCCGAACTGCTGCAACAGCGCTTCAAATTGGCTTGTCGCCGACTTGGACTTGATCGCAGTTTGCCGCCTTTGCGAACTGACTTGTTCTGTGTTCCGCCAAAGGCCGGCGATCAGTTATCACTGTTCTAATGGGGTCAGGCGCGTCGACGTCCCCGGCGTGCCGCGCGGGTTGGCCCGCCACCGTCTGTTCCATCCGATTCAGATGAAAAGCCGCCAAGTGCTGATGTGATATCATCGTGTGAAGGGCGCGGCCCCGACGGGCGACTTTCAAGGGCTTTGCGCATCAGCTGCAAGTGATGCGGTGTCGTGCCACAACACCCGCCGATGATCCGTGCCCCGCTGTCCCTTGCCAGAACGGCATAGTCGGCCATCAATTCGGGTGTGCCGTCATAGTGGATGTGTCCATCGTGGTATTTCGGAATTCCGGCATTGCCTTTCGCAATCAGTGGGTAGGGCGGCTTTGCGTCTGTGAAGCCTTGAATGGTTCGTAAAAGATCAGAGGCGCCTGTGCCGCAATTTGCACCAATCGCAATAGGTGCGTGGTCGATTTTCGCAGCCTTCTTGGCGAAGTCCTTTGATGTAATTCCCATCATCGTGCGGCCGGCTGTGTCAAAGCTCATAGTGCCGCACCACGGCATGTCAGCGCGTTTGAAAGCTTCTGCCGCTGCGACGAATTCCTCGATGGCGCTAATCGTTTCCAGCCAGAGGACATCTGCGCCGCCAGCTTTCAGCCCTTCGGCCTGTTCGTGAAACATTTCGACGGCGATCTCATGCGTCAATGATCCCATTGGTGCCATGATCTCTCCTGTTGGCCCAACTGAACCTGCGACAATGACCGGATGGTCTGCCTTATCCGCTATGTTACGTCCAATTTCCGCGCCAGCCTTGTTGAGTTCGTGAACCCGCGACTGTGCATCATGAAGCTTGAGGCGCGATGCATTTCCACCGAAGGTGTTTGTTAAAAACAGGTCGCTTCCCGCTTTGACTGCCCCGTCGTATAGGGCGGCGATCCTGTCAGGATGGTCGACGTTCCAGAATTCTGGCGCATCGCCAGACGATAGCCCCATGTTGAAAAGATTTGTTCCAGTCGCACCATCGGCAAGGAGCCAATCGCGTTCGTCAAGAAGTTTGCTGAGCGCGTCGGCCATGTGTTTGTGTCCCTGCAGCCATGTCTGCTGCGATGCCACGCGCGCGAAACTTGCGCAATTGAAAACATCGCATGATCTTCATGACGAAGCGTTGATAGCGCAGGTTTTGGATCGGCCGGTGGATTTCCCACGCGATAGCGACTGCAGTCAGGCAGAACCAGATCGGATTACTTGCGGCATGATAGACAGGCCGCCATGTCGGGCCGAAGCTTTGCTTGAATTGCATCAGCCCCGCACGTCGCGCATTAAGTCGCTGCAGTTGGCCTGTGAAGGAGGGTACAGCACCTAGGCAGAGATTTGTGACGCCGTCATCCCTTGCCGTAGCAATCGCCGTTTCAATTGCAAGGTATATCGCCCCACAAGGGGTGTCGGCGACGTAGCGGATTAGATCGAGCGACCAGCCGGTTTTGCTATGATGAAATGTCACAAACCCAATGGGAATTTGGTCCCGTCTTATAATGAATATCCGTTGGTGTTTGATGTAATCCTGGGAAAAGCGCCCCATCGAGAAACCCATCTCACCACCATGTTCCTTCGCCCAACTTTCCGCGATTTCAGACATGGTTGTCTTATCGCAAGTTTCTTCTGTACAGCTTATCCCCGCCGCTTCGGCCTTTCGCAGTTTTCGGCGCAATGACTGTCGGTCACGCCCTGTAATAGAGAATGCCTGCGGGTTTATTTGCGCCTCTAACGCAATCCGCATGGACGTCCATCCGCACTGTCGCAGTTCAGCGGCCAGGTTGGGGGAACATTTGTAAAAAGCCCGTATACCTTGCTTAGCAGCTGTGCGGTTGGGTCCGAGCGCGTTGCCAAGTGCCACAAGCCCAACCGCTGTTTCAGCAATGTGCGCAGACCAGTTGGACCCTGAAGCAACGAATCCTGATTGGCGTGCCAAGCCCCATGCCGCTGGCATCTGTAGCCGCAGATCCGCTACCGGAGGACGCGCTTTGACCAGAACAAGAAGGGCCAGAATGAATGGCAACAGGACATAGGTCATACGATACGCTATCAGCGCCGCCACAAGGCTTTCGTCGGGTGTATTGGGCAGCATTGCAAATAGCGTCAGGTCAAACGCACCAAGCCCACCGGGCGCATTACTGATCAGTCCGGCACCGGTAGCTATCATAACGGCGGCAATGACTGGCACGACCGGAGTTCCATCGGGAAGGAACGCAACCACCACCAGCCCAGCAAATACCAAGTCTACTGCAGTCCAGAAGAGCAGGGCGAGACTGAGGCGCAATTGAATCGATTTGCGAACCGAGAGCCATATGAACAAACAAGCTCCCAAGGCCAAGCCAGGGATCAACGTCCAAGAAAAATCGAACCTCGAACTGATATCTTTGCCGACAACCCAGAAAGCAGGCGCAAGAAGCAACGCCCAGCAAAGCATGAACGATGTACTGACCGCTGCTGACAGTGCGATGACTTTTTCAATTTGCAGTCCGCGCAGTTGCCGCCAGCGCACCAAACCTGCAGTGACTGCCGTTAGCCCGATCGCCTGTCCGATCGCGATGGCGCAGATGCCGGTGCGGTGCGCGTGGCAAGCCGGAACACGCGTTTTCAAGACCTTGTGCCAGATGGTGTCATATTGGCCGAGTGCGAAGAAGCTGCATATCGTTGCGCCTAAAGCGCAAATCCACTGACCGAGACTGATCTGCGTGAACAACGTGCGAATATTTTCTCCATTCAATTCCCGGATATGTCCCCACAGCAATGCCATGCAAAATGCGGATATCGCCAACACGACTAAACAGCGTAGGAATTTGGGTACGCTTGGTATTTGGATAGGGCGCGCAATCATCGTTACCTCGTTCACGGCAGACTTTGGAGCTATGCGAGGGCAATGAATCTGATGTTAAGCGAAACGAGAAAGGCACCGCCGGACGGGCGATGCCTTCTTAAAATCAAAGCTAATTCTGAAAGATTTAGACTTCTTTCATGATCTGCTCTTTGGCGGTAACCATCAATTCCTTCATCTTTGTGCGGATCGTCTGTTCGGATGCCTTATCGCCAAGATCGCCGGACACTTTGCGGTAGACGTCTTCATCGCCAGCCTCTTCGAAGTCGGACGCGATCACTTCGCGTGCATAGGCTGTCGCATCATCGCCCGTTTTCCCAAGAAGGTCAGCCGCCCAAAGACCGAGCAGTTTGTTGCGACGGGCTTCGGCTTTGAATTTCATTTCTTCATCGTGGGCAAACTTGTTCTCGAAGGCGTTTTCGCGATCATCAAAGCTCGTCATGTCAGCAATCCTTTGGCTACCTGTTCAGTTACTTATGATATGCCCCCGCAAGTCCTTGCCCGCAAGAGGGGGTTGGATTATGAGGCACCCAACGCTCCATGATGATTGGTGCAAGCAAGGACGGGACACCCTATGGCACGTCGCAAGATGATCTATGAAGGCAAAGCTAAGATTTTGTACGAAGGCCCGGAACCGGGCACTTTTGTGCAGTATTTCAAGGATGATGCGACTGCTTTCAACGCCGAAAAGAAAGCTGTCATCGAAGGCAAAGGGGTTTTGAACAACCGTTTGTCCGAATTTTTTATGACTGGTTTGCAACAGATCGGTATTCCGACCCACTTCCTCAAGCGTTTGAACATGCGCGAGCAGTTGATCCGGCAAGTGGAAATCATACCGCTTGAGGTGATTGTGCGCAATTTTGCAGCCGGATCGATGGCAAAGCGGATGGGACTGGAAGAAGGGCTTCAATTACCGCGCCCGATTGTCGAGTTCTCTTACAAAGATGACTCGCTTGGGGACCCGTTGGTCCCGGAAGAATACATCGCTGCATTTGGATGGGCGAGCCAACAAGATTTAGACGATATCGTCAGCATGGCCCTGCGTGTAAATGATTTCATGTCGGGTGTGATGCTTGGTGTGGGAATTAAGCTGATCGACTTCAAAATCGAGATCGGGCGTGTTTGGGACAATGATTTCATGCGTTTGGTCGTCGCCGACGAAATCAGTCCGGACAGTTGCCGACTGTGGGACATTGAAACCGGACAGAAGCTGGACAAGGATGTTTTCCGGCACGATCTTGGCAATCTTGCTGACGCCTATACCGAAGTCGCAAAGCGATTGGGTGTCCTGCCCAGCAACGTGACGCACCGCCCCAAACCGACACTGATAAATTAAGCAGGATCAGCATGATGAAAGCCAAAGTTCATGTAATGCTCAAAGAAGGCGTTCTTGATCCACAAGGCGAAGCTGTCAAGCACGCCCTTGGTTCACTTGGGTTTTCTGGCGTCGAAAATGTGCGCCAAGGAAAAGTCATCGAACTGGATCTGGCCGACGGTACGACAGAGGACACAATCACCGAGATGTGCGAGAAGCTTCTCGCCAATACGGTGATTGAAAGCTATCGCATTGAGATCGCATCATGAAAGCGGCGGTTATCGTCTTTCCGGGGTCCAACTGCGATCGCGACATGGCTGTTGCACTGAAGGCAGCCGGGGCTGATGTCGAGATGGTTTGGCACAAAGATGCAGATTTGCCGGATCATCTGGATCTGGTCACTGTTCCCGGTGGTTTTTCATTCGGCGATTATTTGCGTTGTGGTGCGATCGCAGCACAAAGCCCGATTTGTAAAGCCCTGGCCCGTCACGTAAACCGCGGCGGATACGCGCTTGGCGTTTGCAACGGATTTCAGGTTCTGACAGAGACCGGCCTATTGCCCGGTGCATTGATGCGGAATGCCGGTTTGAAGTTTGTCTGCAAATCCAGTGCATTGAACGTGGTCACATCAAGTTCGCCATTTACTGAAGGCTATAATGCTGGGGACATTGTCAATTTTCCGATTGCCCATCATGACGGCAATTACACCGCTGATCCCCAAACACTGCAAGTTTTGAATGGCGAAGACAGGATTGCGTTCACATATCGCGACAATCCGAACGGATCTCTGGCCGACATCGCTGGCGTGCTGTCGGAAAACCGACGCGTCCTTGGCATGATGCCGCATCCCGAACGTGCGGTCGATGATGGTCATGGGGGCACTGACGGGCAGGCGCTTTTCCGCGGATTGATCGGCCAGCTTGCAAACGTCTGAGGCTTGCGCTTGTCGCAGGCGCAGGGCTCAAGTAATCTTCTGAGATGATTGGAAAGGCTGCCGCCACCACATTGAAACGTCCACGCAGTTGGCGCCTCCGTTTGGCTGTCATCGGTTTGTGCGCGTTGGGTGTGCTCGTGATCTACGTCACGAACCAGCTTTTGACCGAGAGATTCACGGAAACGACGCGGAACCGCGCAGACCTCCGTCTTACTTTGTTCGGCGGTGCGTTGAGTTCCGAGATGGAGCGAAATTCGATCGTTCCTCAACTTCTTGCGCGTGATCCGGAGCTGATTATTGCCCTTCGGTCAAAGGATTATACGCTGTCGACCGCACGATTGCTGTCATTTGTCGACGAAATCGGGGCAGCCTCACTGATGTTGCTAGATACAGAAGGTCGTGCGGTCGCTGCGACAGACCGGAACCGGCTAGGAGGCAATCACCGCACTGAACCATACTACGTCGATGCGTTGAGGTCTTCTGGTACGGGTTTCAATGTTTCGCCACGTGCAGAGGGCGGCTTTGCCTTCAGTTTTTCCCGCAAAATCGAAGACACTGGAACAACACTCGGCGTGATTGTGGTGCAGGTTGATCTGCAGAAACTGGAACGCAATTGGGCTGGTGTCACCGCCGCAACAATGGTGACCAACAGCGAAGGCATCATTGTTTTGTCGACAGAACCGCAGTGGCGCGGATTGAACGAAGAACAGGCGCTGCAACGCACGCCTGCTCCAACTGCGATTGAACGTGCGCTGCGCTCGGCGCAGGATTGGACAGCCATCCCGGCTGACACCTACGTGCAAGGAGAGGCCGTGCTGCGCCGCGAAGCGCTTGTCCAATGGAAAGGTTGGCGCATCGTCAGTTTCACCCGTTATTCGTCTGTCCGTGAACGTGTGAATGCGATTCTCGCGCTTGAAGTTATGGGGTTTGCGATCCTTCTGGCAGGACTGTTTTGGTTGTCCTCTCGTAAGGCCGCATCGCGTCTTGTTCTCTTTCAACGCGAGTCTGCGGAACTTCGCGCACTGAACCAGCGCTTGCAGCGGGAAATTGCCGAACGGGAAAAGGTCGAAAAAACGCTGGAAGTGGCCGAGCAGACGCTGGCGCAATCGTCCAAACTGGCGGCCTTGGGTGAGATGTCAGCCGCTGTCAGTCACGAGCTGAACCAACCGCTTGCCGCGATGAAGACTTACCTTGCCGGCGCACGACTTTTGCTGACTCGCAAACGCCCGGACGAGGCACTTTCTTCCTTTCAGCGGATTGACGATTTGATCGAGCGTATGGGGGCGATTACGCGGCAACTCAAATCCTATGCTCGCAAGGGATCTGAAGCGTTTGAGCCTGTAGATACAAGGGCTGCCGTATCATCAGCATTGTCGATGATGGAACCTCAGCTGAAGACGCGGCGTGTCGATATCACGCGCACGTTACCTGATGAGCCTGCCATGATCCTTGGTGATCGTTTAAGATTGGAACAGGTTATCATCAACTTGTTGCGCAACGCGCTTGATGCGACGAAGTCGGTGTCTGATCCAACGATCGACGTACTGGTCGCTGTGGGCGATACCGTGATTCTTACAGTGCGCGACAATGGGGATGGGATCGAGGATCTGGATGCGCTTTTTGAGCCGTTTTATACCACGAAGCAGCCAGGTGACGGAGTCGGTCTGGGGCTTGCTATATCATCGGGGATTGTGAACGACTTGGGAGGAAGGCTCACCGCGCGCAATGGTGCGAACGGGGGCGCAGTATTCGAAGTGCGGCTGCCGATCTTGCAGCCTGACGTCAAAGCGGCGGAATAGGAGTTTACCCATGAGTAAAGCGATGAAGATTGCGATTGTGGATGATGAAAAGGACATGCGCCAGTCAATCAGTCAATGGCTGGCCTTGTCCGGGTTCGATACGGAAACCTATGCCAGTGCAGAAGACGCGCTGCGTGGGGTTGGAAACGATTATCAGGGGATCGTGGTATCAGACATCAAGATGCCGGGGATGGACGGAATGCAATTCCTCAAAAAGCTGAAAGGTGTTGATAGCGCGCTTCCGGTTATCATGATCACCGGGCACGGCGATGTGCCAATGGCGGTCGAAGCGATGCGGATGGGTGCGTTCGATTTTCTGGAGAAGCCGTTCAACCCGGACAAGATGACCGAACTTGCGAAACGGGCGACCAATGCGCGCCGGCTGACATTGGACAATCGCGCATTGCGCAAGGAACTGTCGGACGGATCTGCCCTAATCAAGAAGCTGATCGGCCAATCGCCTCCGATGGAACGTCTGAAGGAGGACATTCTTGATCTGGGCCAGGCTGATGGTCATGTGTTGATTGAAGGTGAAACGGGAACTGGCAAGACGCTTGTTGCGCACGCTTTGCATGCTGTCGGCTCACGCTCATCAAAGACGTTCACACTGATAAGCTGCTCTGCCTTTGACGAAGAAACACTTGGTCGCCGGCTGTTTGGTCCGGCGGGCGAAGGCGAACCGATCCCAGCCATCGAAGAGGCACGCGGTGGAACGCTTGTTCTTGAAGATATTGAAGCGCTTTCCGACAAACTTCAGGCCAAACTGCTGACCGCGATTAACGATCAGGGAACACCGGCAGAAACACGCATCGTCGCGATTTGCAATCTGCAGGAGCAAGACAAGACATGTGAAAGCGTCTTGCGTCCGGACCTGTTTTATCGGCTGGCTGCATTGAAGATCGTCGTGCCACCGTTGCGCCAGCGCGGCGAGGATATTCTGACGCTGTTCACACGCCTGTCGGACCAGTTCGCGGACGAGTATGGATGCGATGCACCAGAAGTTTCCGCACAAGAAGCAGCACAGCTCTTGCAGGCACCCTGGCCGGGAAACGTTCGCCAGTTGATCAATGTTGCCGAGCGCGCTGTATTGCAAAATCGACGCGGTACCGGTTCGATTGCATCCCTGTTGATGGCAGACACTGACGATTCCAAGCCGGCGATGACGACAGAAGGCAAGCCGCTCAAAGAGTTTGTTGAAGCTTTTGAACGCATGCTGATCGACAACACGATGCGTCGTCACAAGGGTTCCATCGTCGCTGTCATGGAAGAGCTGTGCTTGCCACGGCGGACACTGAACGAAAAGATGGCGAAGTACGGATTGCAGCGGTCCGAGTATTTGGACGGATAATTGAAGTTGTGCTTACCCGCTGTGTGTACTCTTGGTACGTATCGACTGCGAAACATCGCGAAGGAATCTGCGTTTAGTGCAGCAAAAACAACGAGGTTAACTGCGCTAAACCCTTCCATTTAAGTGCTTGTTGTCCGCAGCGTTGCCAGCTGCGTTTCAGTGGGCGTGTTTTTCTTACGGATGTGGCGGTCGGGGAGGGGCATTGTCAGAATACACATACATGTTTTCTACAAAATAGCTTTGGTTAGCAACGACTGACGATGGGAGGCAGCATTTGAATGCATCATGCAAGCTGCTCCCTGTTGTTCATCAGTACGCGCAAATTGCGTTGAGAAGCATTGAAGAACATGGGTCAACCACTTTCCGATTGTAATCTGCCTCACCCCTCCCTTATGTAGAAGACACGGGAGTGCCGCGAAATGGATCGCTGTGACCTCGGTGAGATTCTCTGTTTTCGGAATCTGCGGGCACGTCCCGGTTGTCAGAAAAACCGAAAATAGCTGATTTGGGCGGTTAAACCGCTCGGAAGTACGCTCTGGACGCGCCGGGTTATAGGCGCACCGGGCCATGAACAGGTTCCAGACCCGGTTTGGAACCAAGGAAGAAACGCGATGCAAGGCACGCAGCCAGACAGGTCAGAGCTGACCGCCCTTCAGGGCAGGCTTTGGTCCAGCATGTCAATCGCCAACATCAGACATCAGCAGACGTCAAACGCGCCCCCCGGGGCTGGATCGTGCTGTGATGCGAACGGATACTATGCCAAAGAAAATGCTAATCGACGCGACGCACGCGGAAGAAACCCGCGTCGTTGTGGTGGACGGAAACAAGGTCGAGGAATTTGATTTCGAAAGCCAGTTCAAGCGACAGCTTGCTGGCAACATCTATCTAGCCAAAGTCACGCGGGTCGAACCCTCGTTGCAGGCTGCTTTCGTTGACTATGGTGGAAATCGCCATGGTTTTCTCGCTTTCTCCGAAATTCACCCTGACTACTATCAAATACCAGTCGCCGACCGCGAGAAACTGATCGCGGAAGAAAAAGCCTATGCCGAGAGCTTGAAGGCTGAGGAAGATGCGGCTGACGAAAAGCCAAAACCAAAACGTCGGCGCCGCACGAAAGCGAAAGCTGCGACAACGGAGTCAAACGAAACGGACGCAGTTGTTACCACTGACGTGGAGACGCCAGAGGAAGAGACCTCGGGCGACATCAAGGGTATGGAGACAATTGACCTTGGGGACGAAGATGCGCCCACAGCAGATCCGATTGTTGACCAGCCGAACGATGAAGATGAAAAACCCTATGTCGCAATGGACGATGCGGCCGAAAAAGACGACCGTATCGAAAGTGTAAAAGAAGACGACACTGACGAAGTACGTCAAGTGCGCAAACCGAGACCCAAGCGCTACAAGATCCAGGAAGTCGTCAAAGTCCGTCAGATTTTGCTCGTGCAGGTCGTAAAAGAAGAGCGCGGGAACAAGGGCGCTGCTCTGACCACCTATCTATCGCTTGCCGGTCGCTACTGTGTCCTGATGCCAAATACGGCGCGCGGTGGCGGTATCAGCCGCAAAATTACAAACGCACCGGATCGCAAAAAGCTGAAAGAAATTGCAAATGCGATGTCCGTCCCCGAAGGCGCAGGCCTTATCATCCGAACAGCTGGTTCCCAGCGGACCAAATCAGAGATCAAGCGGGACTACGAATATCTGCAGCGCATGTGGGAGCAGATTCGTGAATTGACGCTGCAATCCATTGCACCAGCGAAGATTTACGAAGAAGGCGATCTGATCAAACGGTCGATCCGCGATCTCTACAACAAAGAGATTGATGAAGTGATCGTCGCCGGTGACGAGGGCTATAAAACGGCAAAAGCCTTCATGAAAATGATTATGCCGAGCCACGCTAAGAACGTGAAGCACTACGCTGAGCAGTTGCCACTTTTTGCGCGCTACCAAGTAGAAAGCTATCTGGGTGGAATGTTCAATCCTACAGTCCAATTGCCGTCAGGTGGCTATATCGTCATCGGTATAACGGAGGCTCTTGTCGCGATTGACGTCAACTCCGGTCGGGCAACGAAAGAAGGATCGATCGAACAGACGGCGCTCAAGACCAACCTCGAAGCAGCAGATGAAGTTGCGCGACAGCTGCGTCTGCGCGACCTTGCGGGTCTTATCGTGATCGACTTCATCGATATGGACGAGCGTAAGAATAACGCCTCTGTCGAAAAGCGTTTCAAGGACAAGCTGAAGACTGATCGTGCCCGGATTCAGGTCGGTCGCATTTCGGGCTTTGGCCTGATGGAAATGTCACGTCAGCGCCTGCGTCCCGGCATGCTCGAGGCCACGACGCAGATGTGTACCCATTGCCATGGCACCGGGCTTTTGCGCTCCGACGACAACGTTTCCTTGTCGATCCTGCGCGCGCTTGAGGAAGAGGGTGTAAGAGGACGTTCCAAAGAAGTCCTCGTGCGTGCTCCGATTTCAATCGCGAACTTCCTCATGAACGCAAAACGCGAGCATATTGCTGATATCGAAGCCCGTTATGGCATGTCGGTTCGGATCGAATGTGATCCAACACTGGTTTCGCCAGATTTTGCTGTCGAAAAATTTAAGACCGCGACTCGGATTGTTCCAGAGGCAGCCCCCGTTGTCGGTTCGGCAGAATTGATGGAAGAGATTGCCGAAGCAGTAGAGGACGTCGTCGAGGAAGAAGAGGACCGGAACGAAGACGAGAAACCAAAGCGCAAGCGTCGGCGCCGTCGGCGCCGTCGGGGTGGCGGTAACGGCAATGGCAACGGTGATGCACAGTCTTCCGAAAACGAACAGCACCAGCAAGAGAGCGACGCGACACCCGAGACCGTGTCCGACGGTGCTGCACCCGCGGCTGATGCGCCACAGACTGAAGAACCTGTCGCTGAAAAGCCCAAGCGCACCCGGACACGCCGCAAGAAAGTCGAGACTGCACCGGTTGAGGTGGCTGAAGACAGTGTTGTGTCCAAGGAATCTTCGGATGAGGGGAATGCAGCGTCCGAAGCCGTAGAAGCAGGTGAAAAGCCAAAGCCCAAGCGGCGTTCGCGTAAGAAAGCGGAGCCAAAGGCCCCCGAGCCAGCCGCAGAGGCGGAACCGTCAACCGATGACGGCGCGCCTTTGAGCGAAGAGGAAGCAAAGCCCAGACGGCGGACCCGCAAAAAAGCAGAGCCAAAGGCTGAACCAGTTGAAGCAACGGTTGCGGGCAGCGAACCAGTTGTCGCCGATGCGAGTCCGACCGAGGAACCCGCTGCAGACGCGGACTCAAAGCCAAAACGCAAAGGTTGGTGGTCTTTGGGCCGCTAGTGAGACTTGCAGTGGTCTGATGTCAGAATTGAGTAGATGTGACGCTGTCTGTTGGACAGCGTCACTTCCCTTATCATTTATGTCTCACTCGCCGCGTAAATTATGATTGAGTGCAGATCCGACAGCTGATCAGGATTTGCGAATGACATAGACCTGCACCGATCCTTCATCGCTTTGCGACACCAGCTCGTTCCCTGACACTGCGCAGAAATGGGGAACGTCCACAATCGCTGCGGGATCATCGGCGCGCATGCGCAACAACTCTCCTGCAGCCATGGTCGAAAGACGTTTCCGTGCTTTCAGGACGGGAAGGGGGCACAGCAGCCCGACAGCATCAAGATCAGTTTCCATATCGATCACGTAGGGGCGATGTTACATCTTGTAAACATACCTGTGACTGTGAAAGGCGTGACGTGGTCGAATTCATCTTCTATGGAAGAGTCCATGTTCGAAGCCACGCAACTTCTTGACGCGACACTGATTCCGGCAATCCTGATTGCGATTGCCGCAGGCTTACTGTCTTTTCTCAGTCCCTGTGTCTTGCCGATCGTTCCGCCGTACTTGGCCTTCATGGGCGGCGTCTCTGTTGATCAGATGGAGGAGGAACGCGCGTCGCGCAGGCGTGTCTTCATCGCCTCGGCGTTCTTTGTCTTGGGACTGTCGACGATCTTTATTCTCCTTGGTTTCGCATTTTCAGCCATGGGACGCGTCTTGCTGTCTTATCAGGATTGGTTCGTCACGATTGCCGGCATCATTGTGATGATATTCGGTGCACATTTTGTTGGGGTGTTCCGGCTTGGATTTCTAGACCGGGAAGTCCGGATCGAAACCGGGGATCGCGGTGGATCAGCGCTTGGCGCCTATATTCTTGGTCTTGCATTTGCTTTTGGTTGGACACCCTGCCTCGGGCCCATTCTTGGCACGATCCTCGGTCTTGCGGCGACAGAAGGTGATCTGGTGCGTGGCACTACACTGCTTGCATTCTACGCTCTCGGGCTTGGGATTCCGTTTCTGCTGGTTGCAGCTTTTTTTCCCCGCCTCAAACGACCGATGGCGTGGATGAAACGCCACATGGAAAAGATCGAGCGGACTTCGGGGCTTTTGTTGTGGACGGTGGGGCTTTTGATGCTGACCGGTCAATTTACGGCCTTCAGCTATTGGATGCTTGAACAGTTTCCGGCCCTTGCAACCCTTGGCTAAGGCTTAATTTCGCCGAAATCTTGCATTAGACTGCAGCCAAACAAGTCGGGCAGAGCAGATGAACGCACCGCAACATGGCAAGGTCAGCAAGCGTCGGGTCTTTTATATCCCCGGATATGACCCGATTCATCCACGCCGCTATCGTGAGCTTTACCGCAAGGAATCTGCGGAACAGGCACGGATTTCGGACTATGAAATCGGGATCAAGCCGAAGCAGGGCGGCGATCTATACGGCTGGCATGTCGATGCGCTGATCGACGAAGACTATGTGCAAGCAGATATAGAGGTTCTGGTCTGGTCAGATATCGTCCGTGAAAGCATGTCAGGCAGCATCGCGGGAACATATTGGCAGCTTGTTCGTACAGCTTGGACATACGTTGCAAGTGGTGCCCTTCGCCGGCTCATGTGGTTGCGCAAAGGACCAGTCATTGCCGCGCTCTATCCAATTGGAATGCTTCTCCTCCAATTGCTTATTGCCATTGTGTCGGGTGCTGTTCTTTCGTCCGCCGTCGAATGGGTGCTTGTCCGTGCAGGTCGGTTTTTGAATGGCATGTTCGGGACTGGATTGGAGCGGCCAGTCGAACTCGCAGATTTCAATTACGTCTATGCGTTGATTGGAAACCTCCTCGTCTATGCCGTCTGGATCGGTGTCACGGTTTTCATCCTTAGATGGTTTAAATCGAAGGACGGAAGATTTTTCGCTTACTATCTGATGCATGACTATGCCTTCTCGGCGCGTTGGAAAGGGGCGAATCCGCCCCCGCTTGAAAGGCGCATGTCGGAGTTCGGAGAAATCATTGCGATTGCCCTGCAGGATGACGTCGATGAAGTGCTCGTCGTTGGGCATTCGTCCGGCGCACATCTTGCAGTTTCAATCCTGTCCGATCTGATCCGGGCAGGTCGCGTGCCAACAAAAGGGCCGAAGCTTGCGTTCCTGTCTTTGGGGCAGGTGGTCCCGATGGTGTCTTTTCTGCCATCGGCCAAACGGCTGCGGAATGATCTAAAGTTTCTCTGCATGCAGGACACGCTGACATGGGTAGATGTGTCCGCCCCTGGTGATGGTTGTTCGTTCGCGCTTTGTGATCCAGTGGTTGTCTCTGGTGTGGCACCGCAGGAAGGTCAGAAGTGGCCCTTGATCATTTCAGCAGCTTTTACACAGTCGCTGACGCCTGAACGCTGGCAAGAGTTGCGCTGGAAGTTCTTTCGGCTTCATTTCCAGTATCTATGCGCATTTGACCGTCCAAAGGATTATGACTATTTTCAGATCACGGCGGGGCCTTTGACACTTGCCGATCGATACCGCGGCCGTGCCCCGTCAAAATCAAGAATCGATGTGCCCGCATCCAAACACACGTCTATCGCATGACCGGACCGCCCAAGCCGACGCCGCGCCCTGACAAGGTATCGCTTTGGCGCTATATGAAGCTGTTTCGCGCCGACATCCTGTCAGCGCAGCCCGCGAAACTTTATCGCGCATGGATGGCTGAGTTCAGAACGCCCTTCTTTCGCAGTTATCTCATAAACGATCCCGCACTTGTCGACCTTGTTCTGAAAAAGCGCACTGATGATTTTCCAAAATCGGATCGTATTGGTGCCGGGCTGCGACCACTTTTGGGCAACTCGGTGTTCCTGACAAACGGCACACAGTGGAAGAAACAAAGACGCATCATTGACCCGGCTTTCGAGGGGGGGCGGCTGAAAGATACATTTCCTGCAATGTACTCCGCAGGTGAAGCTGCGGTTATGCGGATGGCCCCCCTAGCTGACGGGACACCGCAAGAGATCGAGGCAGAAACCAGTCATGCGGCGGCAGACGTTATTTTTCGGACATTGTTTTCAATTCCGATCGATCACGCCATTGCAACCGAGGTGTTTGATCAGTTCAAAGCGTACCAGCGTTCGCAGCCGATCCTGAATCTCGCGGCATTCGTCAGAGTTCCACGCTGGATGCCACGGTTCTTCAATTCACGTACGAAACAGACAGCATCTGCGATACGCAAACTAATCACAAAGCTGACCAAAGATCGTCTTGCGGCGATCGCGCAGGGGGATGCGCCGGATGATCTCGCAACAAAGATCATGACAACCACAGATCCAGTGACGGGCGAAACTTTTGATGCGGCGGAAATGGTAGATCAGGTCGCGATCTTCTTTCTTGCAGGCCATGAAACATCCGCGGCCGCACTTTCATGGTCCCTGTATCTTCTGGCGACACATCCAGATTGGCAGAACAAGCTGGCAGAAGAAGCGAAGGAACTGAGCAGTGATTTCGGCAGTGTCGCTAAATTGAAGCTGACCCGCGATGTGTTTCGTGAAGCGCTGCGGCTCTATCCGCCTGTTCCGATGATGGTACGAGAAACGACATGCCCCGAAACCCTTCGGGAAAGAGCTGTGAAGCCCGGCGCGCAGGTTGTGATATCGCCATGGCATCTGCACCGGCATAACCGCACTTGGGATAATCCGGACGGTTTTGATCCGACGCGCTGGCACAGTGAGAATGGAAAGACCTGCCAGCGCAACGCATTTATCCCGTTCTCTGCCGGGCCGCGCGTCTGTACAGGGGCGGGATTTGCAATGATCGAAGGCGTGCTGTTGATCGCAATGCTTTTACGTGCGTATCGGTTCGACGCGGTTGCAGACAAAGAACCGGTTCCTGTGGCCCACCTCACCGTGCGCGCGAGGGACGGGGTGTGGCTTCGATTCGTTCCGCGTGAACAGTCAGATGTTTCCATCACCTGAACGATCGACCTATTTTGGATCCGTTGTTTTCAGGAGTGAAACAAGCGGAAATAGGCATCAACATGATTGCCGCATTTCAGATCCGAACAATATTGAACGTAAACAACATGTTAACGTAGTTCTGCCAATCTTGCAGTTCAGAATGGGGCAACTTTGCGGCGAAACCTCGGATGGATTGTGTTATAAATCTTGTGTGGGGGCCGTTTTATTTGGGGAAACGGCTGAATGAATTTTGCTGGTACATCTATTTCCGAAATCGCGGGTGCGATGGGGCGGTCGTGGCGGAGCATGCGCGCGACGCATGAGATCACCGAAACGGATTTTGATCCGTATGATCCGGCACCTGCGCTGCGTTCGGACATTCAAGAACTGCTGAACACGGAAGTCGAAGGTTCTGATCCGTCCGAAACAACACCCGAGGCAGAAGCGCTTCGGGCCTCTGAAAAACTTGAACATGATACGATGTGCATCATTCGCGGTGCACTTTACCCGTCAGAAGGATGACGGGACTGTACATCTCGCAATACGAATAGCCTGATCGCAGAAGCGAGCCCAATATCGCCGCGATCTTCGTCAATTTCCGCGGCCAGTGCGTTGATCGCCTGGCCGCGATTTGTTGCGATCGTACAGAATTCTTTCCAGAACGCATCTTCAAGGGAAACGCTGGTTCTGTGACCCCGCAAGGTCAAAGACCGTTTTGCAGGGCGCTTGTCCGTCATTCTTCTTCGAACCGATGGCTGTTCAGAACTTGTTGCATTTTCTCGTTCTGCGTCGCTTCGAGCAGACGCTGTGCTTTCGTACGCCCGTGCCTGGCAGCGTTTGCGTCAGCCCTTGCTTTGTCGTCAGCCCGCATCTTTGCCTTGCGGGCCTTGTTCAGGTTGATCGGCGATGTCATTTCGGACCTATCATGTCCTCGGGGCGCACGACTTTTTCGAAGGTTTCTTCATCCACGAAGCCAAGCTTGATCGCTTCTTCCTTCAAAGTGGTTCCGTTCTTGTGTGCGGTCTTTGCGACCGTCGTTGCGTTGTCGTAGCCGATTGTCGGGGCAAGTGCTGTGACAAGCATCAACGACTCCCGCATCAGTTTGCCGATGCGATCTTCGTCGGCTTTGATGCCAGCGACACAATTGTCTGTGAATGCCCCGCAGGCGTCTCCAATGAGTTGCATGGATTGCAGAACGTTGTAAGCCATCATAGGTTTCATGACATTCAGTTCGAAATGCCCTTGTGAGCCAGCAAAACCGACTGCCGCGTCATTGCCCATGACATGCGCGCAGACTTGGGTAATGGCTTCGACCTGTGTCGGGTTCACTTTCCCCGGCATGATCGATGAGCCGGGTTCGTTTTCGGGCAACATCAGCTCACCAAGGCCGCAGCGTGGGCCGGAGCCGAGAAAGCGGATATCGCATGCGATCTTGTAGAGCGATGCAGCAACTGTCTTGAGGGCTCCAGACATTTCAACAAGGGCATCATGAGCTGCCAGTGCCTCGAACTTGTTGGGTGCTGTTACAAAGGGCAAACCTGTGATATCCGCCATATGCTTGGCAACTGTTTCGCCCCAACCTTTCGGCGTGTTCAAACCAGTGCCGACCGCTGTGCCACCCTGTGCCAGTTCATAGATGGCGGGGAGGGCGCTTTTTACGCGACGAATTCCCATGGCAACCTGATGCACATAGCCGCTGAATTCCTGTCCGAGAGTCAGCGGCGTCGCATCCATCGTATGCGTGCGCCCGATCTTGATGATATCCTTGAATTCATCTTGTTTCTGTTCCAAAGCAGCATGCAGTTTTTCAAGGCCAGGGATCAAAACGTCCTTGGCCGTCGTCGCGACCGCGATGTGCATTGCGGTCGGGAATGTATCGTTCGAGGATTGTCCCATGTTGCAATGATCGTTTGGGTGCACTGGATCTTTCGATCCAATTGTGCCGCCAAGCAGTTCGATTGCCCGGTTCGAGATGACTTCGTTCGCATTCATGTTGGACTGCGTCCCGGACCCCGTTTGCCAAACGACCAAAGGAAAATGGTCGTCGAGCTGGCCTGCGACGACTTCAGACGCAGCTTGAATGATCGCGTCTGCTTTTTCGGCATCCAGCTTTCCGCGTTCCTTATTTGCAATTGCGCAGGCTTGCTTGATGACCCCAAGTGCGCGCACAATTGCGACCGGCTGTTTTTCCCATCCGATCGGAAAATTCATCAAACTCCGCTGGGTCTGTGCGCCCCAGTAACGATCTGCGGGCACTTCCAATGGGCCAAAACTGTCGGATTCGGTGCGGGTGCTGGTCATGGGAGACTCCAATTGTATACGGCTGTATGCCGATTAGCGTTCAACTTTACCGACTGCAAGAAGGGAAAAGTTAGGATTTACGGAATTGATCGAGTGAAACGACTTCGGCATCTCCGCGCGCTGACTTCGTCTGTTCTTCGACCATTTCTTCCATCGGGGCTTCGGGAATATCATCGTCGATCTCGCCGCTGTCATCCTGCGTTTCGAAACGAAGCCCGAATTCGACAGAAGGATCAACAAAAGTCTTGATCGAGTCGTAGGGGATATAGATTGTTTCTGGCGCGTCTCCAAAGCTGAGAGTGACCGAAAATCCATCGTCGGAAACGTGAAGATCAGCAAACCATTCTTGCATTACGACTGTCATTTCACCTGGATAACGGTCGGATAGCCAATCGGCGATCTCGACATCGGGGTGCATCGTGTCGAATGTGATGAAGAAATGATGTTTTCCGGGAAGCCCGTCTTTTGCCACTCGTGTCAGGACATTCTGGATGAGACCGCGCATGGCCCTGTGCATCAGGTTTCCATAGTCAATTGAATCCGACATGGGACGCCTTACTCTCTTGCAGCTTCCGTTACCGACAGCATAGCGGTTTTGAATTGGGATGAAAGAGCGGTTAGAGCATTCCCACCAAAGACAAGATCAATGCAGTGCCCGCTGTAATTGCCAGCGTTGATACAATCCCAAAACCGCGCCAAAGAATCAGTGCACCCGCAAGAAGAGCCAGCGCGACGACCGCCCACTGCACTGTCACAAAGTCAGGACTTGAAATTCGTAGCGGTCCCACCTCGGCCTGAACGACATTCTGAAAAAACACATGCATCGCAAACCAGAGAGAGAGGTTTGCGATTACCCCGACGACTGCTGCCGTAATCCCTGACAACGCAGCCTGAAGCTTGGCTTGTCCTTCCAGCCAATCGATCAATGGTGCACCCGCAAAAATCCAGATGAAGCAAGGCACGAAAGTAACCCAAAGTGTCAGCAATCCTGCAAGCAGTGCCGTGCCGATCCCCCCTTGTGACAGACCAGCAAGCATAGCGACAAATTGCGTCACAAGGATCAGCGGCCCAGGCGTCGTTTCTGCAAGGCCAAGCGCATCTATCATCTCACCTGTCGTCAACCATCCGAAATCCCCGACGACAGTTTGCGTCATGTAGGCAAGTACTGCGTAAGCACCACCAAAAGTTACAACTGCAAGTTTTGAAAAATAGAGACCGACATCGACCAAAAAGGACGCCCCGAGGAGCCATGCCACAACAACCGGAGCGGCCCACAAGAGGCTACCGATACCAAGAACCTTGAAGAAATGCGTGGGGTGATACGGAGCAGGTTCGCTTACTGCGATAGTCTCCACCTTCGGCAACCAGATGCCGGCAAGTGCAGCAAGAAAGATCACCAAGGGATATGGTAGGTCTAGAACAAATAGGGCAACAAAAGAGAAAACGGCGATGCCATAACTGGCGTTTGTCTTGAGCGCCTTTGATGCAACTTTGCGCAGGGCGTTGATCACAATCACGACGACCGTGGCCTTGATCCCTGCAAATGCGGCCTGAACAACTGATAGGTCTGCATAGGCACCGTAAGCCAATGCCAAACCGAGGATGACGATCGCGCCGGGAACAAAGAACAAACATCCGGCAATGAGTCCGCCGATGTTTCCCTGTCTCCGCCAGCCTGCATATGTCGCCAATTGCATGGCTTCAGGCCCAGGCAGCAGCATACAAAACGACAAGGCCCGCAAAAACTGGCTTTCAGTAAGCCAATTCCGGTCTTCTACAAGTTCCTTGTGCATGAGTGCGATTTGAGCAGCAGGCCCACCAAATGACAAAAGCCCGATGCGCCCAAATACCGTAAAAAGCTCACCCGTCCTACGCATCGGCTCGACTGTTCAGTGTCGATTTATGATTTTCCACAAATCCGTCCCGCGTCCAGCGAAAAAGCGCATCGCAAAGCGGCAGGGCGGCACCAAGCTGCTGGTTGTCGTCCTTGTGCATTCCCGACAGGCCAACTGAAAGGGCAACCAATCCGGCGGCCTGCGGGCAAGCCTGATGTTGATTGGTATCCGTGGCCCTTACCACGGCAGCCAGCAGGTCCAGTGCCGGGCGCGACAGCTTGAAATCCGCAATGATCGTATCGGACGTGCAGCTGTCTCCTCTGTGGGTCAGCGTAACACCCGCCACATTGAAGAGAATCGCGGAAAAGCGTTCAGCGACGCCGGGCACTACTGCCGGTGGGACGGACATGATTTGCGCGTCAGGATTGATAAAGCGCAGGACAAGCCAAGCGCAGGCGATCCGGTCAATTTTGGGGCGGTGGCGCGTGACCCAGCGGTCCGTATCTTGCAGATGGGTGGCTGATAGTGCCGGTAAGCGCGTGCCGATCACACGCAACAGCTGCGTTGGTGAAATGTTGTTCAGGGTCGACATGGGGGCATCCTTGGAAAGACTCAGAAAGGATGCGAGCTTTGGGCCGCGGCCTCGCGAGGCAGTCGCTGGCCCCACGCGTTTAGGTTAGTGAGGGTGCCGCGTTGGGTCAACCGAACACCCGCGCCAATTCGCGCAGGAGCTTCATGCGTATTGCTTCAGGATATTCGCGGTGCGTTCTTGCTGTGATGACGAAACCATTCCGTGTGACAAGGCTGGAATTGTAAAAACCCGTGATAGCCAAGCCCATCGATTCGATCGCAATTCCATTGATCGTGACGCCGGCGCGTTCTGCTGCCGCGCGCGCTACGCGGACATCACTTCCTGAATTGGGTGTTCCGTCGCCGGAAACATCAATGACATGACGCTCGCAGTCCGGCACATCGTCGAATTGTTCTAAAGCATAAAAAATCGCTTCGGCAGGTGCAGTATCCGACAGGACGAAAGCGCGCTCGACAAGACGTGCCTGCGTTGCAAGTGCCTCTGCATCAAGTGCCGTGCGAATTCTGGTCCAAGGTATTGAAACTGTCTGGCGGTCAACGCCTGACCATTGAATGACAGTTATCGCCACTTCCCCCTGCACCATGACATCCACGATTTGCGGGTCTTGCAAGGCGTCCGCCATGCCATCGACCTGCAGGCGGTACTCGCCCGGGTCGACAGAGTTCGAGACATCTATAGTCAGGGCCAGCGCTGTATCACAAGCCGCTATTGGACCTGCAATCAGGCCTGAAACAAGGCCGAATGTCGCGAGAAGTTTCATTGCAATACCGTGCGCAGGACCGTCGGTGAATGCAAGTATTTCGGAAGTGAGGAGGGGAAAGTGCAGGTTTCTGTTGCCAGGTACCTGCGAACCCCGCCTGTGGTCGCTAAACCGCAGGAGTTAAGTTTTCAGTATTGGGTACTGCTTACGCAGCAACCGCAACTGGAGCATGGTTGTCATTTGCAACTATACATTTTGAACCGATAACGGTGGTATCTCACCGGAACAAAGCAAACCCCTTTAGACGTTCGTCGATCCTATTTCGGCCCCATGATCCCCAAATGAAGGATGTTTGGTGGAGCCGCCGGGTACCGCCCCCGGGTCCGATCCGCTTATTACGAGCGCGTTTATGTCCATAGTCCCTAAGGACATCTTCAATGTAGGCTCATGAGCGGTATCCTGCAAGGCCTGCGACATTTTGAGGGGTTCTATCGAGTCTGATTAGACATTCGGAAAGCGGCTAGCCATACAGGCTGAAAATTTTGCGACAGAAAGCCGACCATGCCTTCCAACGATATTGAATCCCTTCTTTTCAACGGCGGAGAGTTCAAATGGACTGGTGAAGCTCCAATCGGTACTGGCGCCGTGGTCACGTTCAGTTTTCCAACAAACCCGCCTGACTACTTGGACGCCGTCGATAGGTCCAATTTCGAAGCCATGAATGCAACGCATCGCAAACATGTGCGCACCGCGTTAGACGAATGGGAAAAGGCAGGCGGCATCACATTCGTCGAAGTCCCCGACGACGTCGGAGGAGACATCCGATTTCAGCTCTATGACATGTCCGGGCTGACAACGGGATTTGGCCAAGATCTTGCTGGTTTCGCCTATTTCCCGCCGAACCGAAGCCTTGATGAAGATGACATCGACGGCGATGTATTCATGAATTCGAACTTCTACAGCAGTGGCAGTTCAATGGCTCCGGGGCGTGACGGGTATTCCGTTCTGCTTCACGAAATTGGACACGCGATCGGCTTCAAACATCCGTTTGAAGGCACACCGACAATTGATCCTTCAAGAGACAACAGCGAATTTACAGTGATGTCCTATGACCGGTCGCATGATGATACGACATTGGGATCAGTCGACAAGGCAGCGCTGAAGTATCTTTATGGCACGAAAAGCTATGAGGCACGGTGGAGCGAGTCCTACGAAGCAGTGGTCACCAATGCGACGAACGGCGGTGATTTGATCTATGGCTGGCGCAACAATGATTTCGTACGTGCCGAAGACGGCAATGACACGATCTATACCGGTGACGGCAATGATCGCATTTTTGACGGAAAAGGTAATGATACGGTCTATGCGGGCGGGAGCGGCGATGATTACGTCCGCGTCGGGGGAGGTGCCGACAAGTTTTACGCGGATGGCCGCAATGACTTTATTGATTATATCGACAGCCCGAACGGCATACGGATCGATCTGGAGGCCAACTTTGCAGATGGGTCATGGGCGGCAAATGACATCATACGCGGTTTTGACGGAATCGGTGGCTCGCGTGAGGGTGACGATGTCATCTATGGAACTCTCGACGTCAATTTGATCAAGACCTATGGCGGTGATGACCGTGTCGATGGGCGCGGAGGCGGCGATCGAATCTATCTTGGCGATGGCGATGATTTTGTGCGGGCCTATGGTGAGGAGGGTCAAACCGCGCGGTTCTCGGATGACCGTTTCTACGGCGGCACGGGGTATGACTACATCAGCTATGTGTCAAGCTTTGAAGGCGTGCATATCAACCTTGCACGCGACACAGCTGCCGGTGGCGAAGCTGAAGATGACGTGATCCGCAGCTTTGAAGGCGTATCCGGATCTGCGACAGGCGATGATGTGATCTTCGGGTCGAGCGGACGCAATGTGATCAAGACTTATGGTGGCAATGACAAGGTTTATGGCGGCGCTGGAGCGGATCGGATCGAATTGGGGTCTGGTAATGACTACGTGCTCGCGGGCGGCGGACAAGAAACCTTCGCCGGAAGCAGCGGCGAGGACATGATCAGCTATATCAAGAGCAGCGGCGGCGTAAGGATCGACTTACGCGACAATGAAGCGTCACGATCATGGGCGAGCAATGACACGATCAGCGGATTCGAAAGCGCGTCGGGTTCGAACGCTGGCAAAGATGTCCTGCTGGGCACAGACAGCGCTAATATTCTAAAAGGCAATGGTGGGAGCGATAGCCTGTTTGGGCGTGGTGGAAATGACAGTCTTTATGGAGGCACGGGACAGGACTTCTTTGATCCGGGTGCTGGGAACGATATTGTGGTTGGCGGTCCCAACGGTGACACGTTCCATTTCGATAAGGGTGAAGACCGTGACCGTATCGTTGATTTTCAGAACAACATCGACACGCTGGAATTCGACGGCTTCAAAAGTGGGTTTGATCCGTTGGCATTTGCATCCCAAGTTGGCAATGATGTTCATTTCAATCTAGGAGAAGGGGATCGCGTCATCGTTGACGACATCACGATCCTGCAACTTGTTAATGACGTAGACGTTGTCTGATTGTCCGTTTTGTTAGGACACGGGCCAGTTCAGAGCGATTGCTGGCAAACCCACTGATATTTCGACGATAAAGTAAATCCACTTCTTGCGTGTTGGTCCATCGAGTATAATCGACGTCATCCGACCAATTGCGGCACCAGTCCAAGCAAACCCAATCATAGCGAAGCCAAGCGGCGTTCCAATTAGTAATGCACCGACTCCGAGACCGACGAATAGGCAACCGGCAGATGCACGGATTTCGGAGGTGCCCATGGTCGTATCACCGGGTTTCAAATCAAGCGCCGACATGGTGTAGTTTGGTGCCAACCAACCGAAGCAGCCCAAGCCGATCGACAGTGCGACGAAGATGTAGTTGAGAATTTCCATGGCTTAGTTTCCTTCACGGTCCCAGATATCAAGTAGGGGACCCATAATTGTTGGTTGCGTTTGCTCTTTGACCGCACCGTCCGCGGTCCACACCGTTGTCAGCGCACATTTCACGATGCCCCAGCCAATCAGTCGACGTTTCGAAACATCAAGCGCAGCAGCCGAAATGTCTGACATCGATTCAATCCGGTCTGGTCTGTATACGTCCGGGCTATGGAGTGGATTGAACAAAGCCTGAGAAAGTTCGTAAGCCGGATCCCCCAGCAACCCTTTCGCATCGAAAGCGACGGCACCACGTGCAGTCATCTTAATGTTGTCATGGTGCAGATCACCATGGAGTTGCGTGATTTCTGATTGTGTGCGTAGAAGCGTAACCGCGATGGTACTCGCGCGGGTGATGTGGGCTCGCAATTGGTCCGAACATTCCGGTGCGAAGCGCATCGAGAACAATTGCGACACCTGATCCACCCAAAGTGGGAGTTTCACATGCGCATTCCCCGCCTGCGCATGAAATGCTTTTGCCGCCGCCGCAAGCGCGATACCCGCCCCAAGATCGTCGCCGCCCCGGCTCCGGTCTCCAAGGGTTGGCCCTTCGAGCCATTCCATCAGAACCGCCCCATTCATCTGATTGTAAATGACTGGCGCGGTCTGACCTTTCATTGCCGCCAGAAGCGCAAATCCCGGACCTTCGTCTTTCATGTCACTATTGTGATAGCACTTGAGCGCGGCAATCTTTCCGTCGGCGCAGGTCACTTGCCAGATGTCGGCGATATCTGTCTGCGCCTTCAGGATCGGTTGCGCCAGATTCCAGTCTTTGATGACGGTGTGCATTGCGCTCCAATAAAAAAGACGGCCCCGTTTGGGACCGCCCTGAATTCTACGTCAAACGGACCTAAAAACCCGCTTTGATCAATTCGAATGTCTCGGCCTGGCGTTCACGGGCTTCGTTGGACATCGGAAGTTGGGCCAGAACAGGAACTTCGATTGGCTCCAAGCCGGCGGCCTTAAGTTCTTCAAGACCAACTTGCGCGTTCAGTGCGACCTTGTTGGCAGAGCCGTAGCCCGCGTACAAAAGGGGCACGACCGAAGATTCGCCCAGCATCGCATTCAAATAGTCGTATGCTTTGTCTTCGTTGCCCTGACCGTCCTTGAGATTGACGTATCCACACAGCCAAAGCGAAGATCCTTCTGTCGCTTCGCGCTGGAACGCAATAGGGCGACCTTCTTCGACCATTGTCGGGTATGTTTCGTTCCAAGCCCAACTGACCAGGACTTCGCCAGATGACAAAAGCTGTGCCAGTTCTGCTGGATCGGTCCAGTATGTGCGTAGGTTTGGATGTACTTCACGCAGCCAGTTTGATGCGGCCTCGAACTGCTCGTCGGTTGCATTCGTCCAGTCAGCGACGCCAGTGGCCAGATATGCCAGCGCATAGGCGTCATCAACATTGTCAGGCAGCGTCATGCGGCCTGCATAAGCCGGGTTCTTGAAGACCTCCAGCGATGCGACATCTTCGGCAGGAACTTCTTCGGGGTTGTATGCAATCGCAGTAGAGCCAAAATCTGTCGGAATAAAATAGACGGCTTCACCTGCGGCAACATCGGTTCCTGTCAAGTTCGCATCAAGTTCAGCGTATGAAGTAATCTTGGATGTGTCCCAAGGTTCGAGAATGCCGCTTTCGCTCCACTTCGTGACGGACCCTGCGCAGATATGGGATACATCCGCTTCAAAGCCGGAACGGATCTTTTGAAAAGCTTCGTCTTCATCACCAAAGAACGAGAAGGACGGGCTGGCCCCATGCTCTTCGGTATAGGCCACATGAAAGTCAGGGTTTTCAAAACCAGGGTAGTCAAAAACTAGCAAGTCCGTGTCTTGCGCGGCTGTTGCAGAGGCAAGCGCCACAAGGGACGCGGCGCCAAGTAAGGCGGCAAATTTCATCATCCAATCTCCCGTTATGGATAGTGTGCAGCGAACGTTATGCCGACCAGTAGAGGCCCACAAGTCTCATTCGCTCGCACGAGCATTGCGCGCTGCAAAAACGTTCTGTGCGAGTTCATTCGTATAGGCTGCAAGTTCAGCAAGATGCGTATCGGTTGCGGCCGCATTCTGTTTTTCGATAGCATCTACAATCGCTGTATGCAGGGCAATAATTTTTTCGCGCGAGCGGGCCGAGAAAGTAATCATGTTCATCAGCGGTTGCATCGCCTCGACGGCCCCCGCCAGCTGATACGACAAAACAGGATTGTGTGCCGCATCCACCAACGCCCTGTGAAAGGCGACATCACTGGCGCAGAATGCCTCGTCCGTCAGGCCTGGTTGCGCTTGCCGGTACGTTTCGGTCCGCATTGTCGCCAGGTGATCCGCCGTGCGGCGCATAACAGAAAGCGGGGCGCATGCGCGTTCGAGCGCATAGCGGGCTTCGCACGCTGTCGCAAAACTTACTGTGTTCATCGATAGGAGCAGGGTGGACGTCGTGATTTGTTGTCCGTGAGCCTGTGCGTAAGTCAAGCGATTGACAAAAGCACCCCCTGTGGCACCACGCTGCGTCCGGATCAGAGATTGCGCCCCTAACCGTTTGAGTGCCTCGCGTACGGTTGACCGGGACACTTGAAACTGATCAGCCATTTCGGCCTCTGAGGGCAGGCGTTCATCGACCGGCAGATCACCTGAAATGATCGCAGCTTTGATCTGTTCTGCAATCTGTGCGGACAGATCGGCGGGATTCGTGGGATCAATTTTCATTTGTCAGACATTTAATTGTCTGACATATCATTTTGCAAGCAATGACTCGGTTGGGAGGACCGTTTTGCAGCAGCTTATCCGCACATCTCTTTGGCTGGCGTTTTTCGGGCTCATCCTTATGGCGTGGGCAATGATGTACATGATGAGCACATCTATGGGCCTTGATCTGGTCGGTCGGCCTTCCGGCATGGTTATGAACGATGGCAGCATGACTCGTTTTGGCGGGTTGTTTGCAATGTGGGCAATCATGATGGCCGCGATGATGCTGCCAACGATGGTACCTACGCTGAACACATATGAACGGCTCATGGTCAGCGCTGATGGCACTCGGTCAGGTTGGATCGGCGTTCTCATCGGCTACTTCGTGGTCTGGGTCGGTTTTGCGGCGCTTATCGCTTCGGTGCAACAAGGTTTGTTGATGCTGGGTGCAATTGACATGCTTGGGATTGCAACATCGAAGTGGCTGTCCGTCGGGTTGCTTTTCGTGGTGGGCGGGTTCCAGTTCACGCGCACGAAAGAGGTCTGCCATGGCGTATGTCATAGCCCAATGACATACTTCCTTGGCCATTGGCGGACAGGGTTTGCCGGCGGACTGCGGATGGGCCTTGGGCTTGGTTTTTATTGTGTGGGTTGTTGTTGGGGATTTATGGCGCTTGGTTTCGTTGGAGGCGTAATGTCCCTCTTATGGATGGGGCTGGCGACGTTGTTCATGATCTTTGAAAAGCTACCGGATATCGGGCATCATCTGACAAAGCCTGCGGGGGTCGTTCTGATCCTTGCTGGCAGTATCTTGGCCTTTTGGCCGCTTTAGAAGGGACATACAAGTGGCTGACAAGACAAGAAAACCCGCTGACAAGATCGCTATTTCGCAGCGGATCGACCAACGCATGGACAATCCCAAGCGACGCAAGCTGCAGCCGACCGACTGGGCCATCAAGGGTGAGCTGTTTCTCAACTGCTCATGTACCCTGTTTTGCCCATGTGTTGTTTCACTTGGCGCGCACCCACCGACAGAGGGGCATTGCCACGCATGGATGGCCATCGCGATTGATGAAGGACATTTCGAAGGCGAGGACCTTGGTAGCCTGAACGTTGGCCTTTTGGTCGATATCCCGGGCCGCATGGCGGAAGGAAACTGGAAAGTCGCGGCATATGTCGATGAGCGCGCGACGCAGAAGGCCTATAACGGAATTCTCAAAATCTTCAGCGGGCAGGCAGGAGGCACGACAGGTCTGTTCACGATGCTGGTATCGGAAATAATCGGTGCCGAACGCGAGAAGGTCGAGATCGTCCGTGAGGGCACCAAACGCGGCATTTATATAGGCCGCAAAATTCAGGGCGAGATCGAAATGATGAAGGGTTCCGATCCCGATCATCCGGTCATGGTGTCCAATTCGAAGTATTGGATGGGCCCCGACATCATTGCAGCTGCTGGCACGAAATCAAAAGTGCGCGACTATGGCCGTGTCTGGGACTTCGGCGGGAAGTCAGCCGAAGTTTGCCCGATCGATTGGAAAGGCCCCAAACCTTGATCGATCCGGCATTTTGTCAACTGATGGCGCGTTATAATACGTGGCAGAACAGCGGTTTACGAGACGTTGTTGATAAAATGTCTGATGCTGAATTGCGCAAGGACCGGGGTGCGTTCTTTGGGTCTGTGATGGCGACGCTGAACCATCTGCTTTGGGGTGATATGATCTGGATGAGCCGCTTCGACATGGGAGAGGCACCCCCCGGTGGCATCACTGAAAGCGTTCATCTGACGCCAACCAAAGCCGTCTGGGCGGCCGAGAGATTCCGCATGGACGGACGCATCACAGAGTGGGCACGGCACCTCAAGGCAATCGATCTGGCTGGCGATCTGAATTGGACCAATACCAACGGCGAGGCAAAGACCGATCGGATGTGGGTCTGTGTGACCCATTTCTTTAATCATCAGACACACCATCGTGGACAGGTACATGCGATGTTGACCGCTGCCGGCCAAACACTGCCAGCAACAGATATCCCAGCACTTTTGGACCGTCACTGATGCCAGTCGTCTTAATCCTTCTTGCGCTGATTGGTGCATACTTTATTTGGCGCGCCTCCAAGCCAAGCTCTGTCTCTGGGTCCGGACCGCAAAGTAGGATCATGCACCGGGGCCAGTGCAAATGGCTCCCAACCGGGAACGACACTGTGTCACTGGCGGAATATTACTGCAAAACCTGTAAAGTCACTGCTTATGCTCAAGGCGGCACGCCCCCGAAAGAGTGCAAGAAAAACCTGAGAGGAAGCCTTTGATGGCAAAAATCGCTCCGTCCCGGCGTATCCGGCGCACACCGTTTTCTGCTGGCGTCGAAGCTGCCGGTGCCAAAGGCTACACTGTCTATAATCATATGCTTTTGCCCACGGTATTTGACAGTGTTGTCGAGGACTACCACCACCTTAAGAAAGCCGTTCAAATCTGGGACGTTTCATGTGAGCGCCAAATAGAATTGCGGGGTCCTGACGCAGGGCGCCTTATGCAGATGCTGACCCCGCGTGACTTGCGTGGCATGCTCCCGGGGCAGTGCTATTACGTTCCCATCGTTGATGAGACTGGTGGTATGTTGAATGATCCGGTTGCGCTCAAGCTATCCGAGGATCGTTGGTGGATTTCAATTGCCGACAGTGATCTACTGTTCTGGGTCAAGGGCCTTGCCTATGGCTATCGACTTGACGTTCTGGTCGATGAACCCGACGTGTCGCCGCTTGGTGTGCAGGGCCCACTCGCCGATGACCTGATGGTGCGCGTATTCGGCGATGCGGTGCGCAGCATCAAATTTTTCCGTTTTGGCTGGTTTGACTTTAATGGTGTCAGCATGGCTGTTGCGCGCTCGGGATATTCTAAGCAAGGCGGTTTCGAGATTTACGTTGACGGTACGGAAAACGGAATGCCGCTTTGGCATGCGCTGATGGAAGCTGGCAAAGACTTGGATGTCCGTGCGGGATGTCCGAACCTGATCGAACGGATCGAAGGCGGTTTGCTGTCCTATGGAAATGATATGACTCGCTGGAACACACCTCATGAATGTGGACTGGGCCGCTTCTGTTCGACCCAAACTGCGATTGGATGTGTCGGGCGCGATGCGCTATTGCGAGTTGCAAGGGAAGGGCCGAACCAGCAAATCCGGCCGATAAGCGTGAGCGGTGATTTGCCGCCGTGCGATCGTCCGTGGCCATTGATGGCAAAGAACAAGAAAGTCGGGCAGGTGACCTCTGCTGCCAAGTCGCCCGACTATGGAACCAATGTTGCGATCGGAATGGTACGCATGACACATTGGGATGCGGGAACCGAGCTTTCGGTCTTTACCCAAGACGGAACGTTCAACGCAGAAGTTCAAGAGAACTTCTGGATCTAGAATTGAAGGGAGTGGCCATGTTCAAAGCATTGGTTGTCGAAAAGAACGACGAAGGTAAGACCAGCGCATCGGTGCAGGAACTGAGCGAGGATCAACTGCCGGCCGCCGAGGTGACAGTGAACGTCGCTTACTCGACCGTCAATTACAAGGACGGGCTGTGCATCGGTCCGGGCGGCGGATTGGTCCGCAATTATCCCCATATTCCCGGTATTGATTTTGCAGGGACGGTCAGTGCTTCAGACGATCCGCGCTACAAACCAGGTGACGCTGTCGTCTTGACCGGCTGGCGCGTTGGCGAGGCGCATTGGGGCGGCTATTCCCAAAAGGCGCGGGTCAAGGCTGATTGGCTGGTACCGCTTCCAGCGGGTCTGGACGCGCGGCAAGCGATGGCAGTTGGCACGGCTGGCTTCACAGCAATGTTGGCCGTGATGGCACTGGAAGATCACGGCATCAAGGACGGCCCGGTGTTGGTAACAGGTGCGGCTGGCGGTGTCGGTTCGGTAGCCACTGCTATTCTTGCCAACCTTGGATATGAGGTTGCCGCTGTTACCGGGCGCCCCGAGACAGCCGACTACCTCAAAAGCCTTGGCGCAACCCAGATCGTTCCGCGTGATGAATTGAATGAAACAATAAAACGTCCACTGGAAGGTGAGAGCTGGGCGGGCTGTGTCGATGCCGTCGGCGGTGAAATGCTGGCTCGTGTGCTCGGTCAGATGAAATACGGGGCAAGCGTAGCGGCTGTAGGACTGGCAGGCGGTGCCGCGCTTCCGGCGACGGTCATCCCGTTCCTGTTGCGCGGCGTGAATTTGCTTGGGATAGACAGTGTCATGCAACCTTACGACAATCGTGTCCGGGCATGGGAGCGTATCGCGAAGGACTTACCAATGAATAAGCTTGAGGCGATGATACAGCCAGCAACGCTCGAAGACCTCCCGAAGCTCGGTTCGGACATTCTCAAGGGGCAGGTCAAAGGTCGGGTCGTCGTGGATGTGAACGCCTGAACCGGCGCGAGTAATACAAGAGCCATCCGGAATCAGATGGCTTGATTTGACCGAAGGTGCATCCCGTCCGCTGATATCGGACGGGAGCCAATTCTTCTTGCTAAGTCATTGATTTATTGGGCCGTTCATTGTCGCAAATGAGGGGCAGAACGCCTTTAAAAGTTTTGTGAAATAGAGCCTAGGGGTTATGGTTAGCGCACAAAAAACAAGCAATGGGGAACAGATTATGGCACCTAAGCCACCACTGATGGATCTGCCGATAAAAACGGCAGATAGCGGTTTTTACCGCGGATTCACGAAAGATGTGACAATCACCGCCAAGATTTTGGTTGGTGCATTGATTATTTGGGCAATTGCTTTCCCGGGACCGGCTGCGTCCGTGTTGGGTGCAATCAATGGGTTCATTCTGGCGACATTTAACTATTGGTATGTTTACGTAATGGCATTCTTTGTCATCCTTTGCTTTGCATTGGCTCTTTGGCCTGCAGCAGGGCGGCTCAAGCTGGGTTTGCCAGAAGACAAGCCTGAATTCTCAAATTTCTCCTGGTTCTCCATGATGTTCGGGGCAGGGATCGGCATTGGGATGTTGACCTTTGCGACGGCGGAACCGATGTATCACTGGGCAAGTAATCCCCAAACGATTATGGGGGAAACCACTGGAAGCTCTGCTGACAACGTGCGGTCAGCCTATGTTTGGTCCTTCACGCATTGGGGATTGGCTGCATGGGCATCCTACGCAATCGTGGGCCTCGCACTCGGCTATTTTTCCTATCGCAGAGGTTTGCCGCTCACGATCAGGTCCGGCCTGACACCGCTTTTTGGAAAGGCGCTTTCCGGACCGCTTGGGCACGTCGTTGACGTTGTCGCAGTTGTTGCAACTGTCCTCGGCGTCTCGCAAACGCTTGGTTTTGGTGTCGAACAGTTCATTTCTGGCCTATATCGGATCGGCTTTGGCGAATGGCTTTACACTGCGGACGCTGAAGGTGCGCGATCTTCATCCACAATGGCAATCATCTTTGCATTGGTTGTTATCATGGGGGCTTCGACGCTATCAGCCTTGTCCGGTGTGGGAAAAGGCATCAAGTGGTTGTCCAACATCAACATGGGGCTCAGCTTCTTTGTGCTGGCGTTCTTTATCGTGTTCGGATCGACACTGTTCGGTCTGACGGCGCTTGGCCTTGGCATCTGGGATTATCTTGTATCCATTCCTGGAAATATCTTCACGGTCTGGGCTAAGGATGGAACCGAGACCGGCGATGCACTTGCAGGTTGGCAGGGTGGCTGGACCATCTTTTACTGGGCATGGTGGATCGCATTCGCACCATTTGTCGGCGTCTTCCTTGCGCGGATTTCGCGTGGGAGAACAGTCCGCGAGTACGTGCTTGGTGCGATGGTGATCCCGGCGGTTATGTGTTTCGTCTGGTTTGCGCTAGTCGGGGGCACGGCAATCGATCTTGAGCTTAACGGCGATGCGAACGGAGCGATCACTGGGGCAGGGCAATCTGACCAGTTATTTGCAATGCTGGCGGTTATCTTGAGCCCGACACTTGCCTGGGTGATGTCTGTTCTCGTTGTGATATTGTTGTTGACCTATCTGGTTACGTCCGCTGACTCTGCGGTACTGATCATCAATACGATCAACGCTGCAGGCGACGAAGGTCCAAAGGCACGGCCACACATCCTGTTCTGGGGTGCGGCGCTTGCATTGGTCGTTGGCGGTCTGATCATTGCTGGCGGTCTCGGGGCTATACAGACAGCAATGGTGATCGGCGCGTTGCCATTCAGTCTGGTGATGGTTCTGATGGGTTTTGCGCTTATCAAAGGTATCTGGCGTGACGGACAGCGCGAACGCCACGGCGTGGAAGCGCACACATCCGAGCAACCCGCCGAGTAACAGCCGAAACGGCAACTTAAGATTGGCCCCGGTGCTTGCGCATCGGGGCCTTTTTCGTTTGGGTGCAGATTATGGAATTAGATATTGCTTGGGTCCGGGCCCAGTTTCCCGCTTTTAGCCAACCGTCCCTGACGGGACAGGCCTTCTTTGAAAACGCCGGTGGCAGTTACACCTGTAGGCAGGTGATCGACCGTCTGCATCGCTTTTACACTGAACGGAAGGTGCAACCCTACGCACCATATGCAGCGTCTGAACTTGCAGGTGCCGAAATGGACGAGGCACGCGAACGGTTGGCGGAGATTCTGGGTGTGAAGACACATGAAGTGTCTTTTGGACCTTCCACGACCCAAAATACCTACGTGTTGGCTCAGGCAGTGCGGCAGTGGCTCACGCCTGGTGATGTTATTGTTGTCACCAATCAGGATCATGAGGCGAACACAGGACCATGGCGCCGTCTAGCGGCCGAAGGTATCGCGGTGCGCGAGTGGCAGATTGATCCGGTGTCAGGCCTCCTCGATCTCGCCGAATTGCCGGAACTTCTAGACGGTGCGAAAGTGCTGGCATTCCCGCATTGCTCCAACGTGGTAGCTGCGATCAACGATGTTGCCGCAGTTTGTAAAATTGCACGTCGACATGGCGTGCGCACCTGTGTCGACGGTGTGTCCTATGCCCCGCATGGGTTTCCCAATGTTGGCGCACTTGGCTGTGACGTTTATCTGTTCAGCGCCTACAAGACCTATGGGCCGCATCAAGGGATCATGGTCATGCGCGAGGATTGGGGCTTTGAACTGCCTAACCAAGGACACCATTTCAATGGTGAAAGCCTGTATAAACGGTTTACGCCCGCTGGACCCGATCACGCACAGGTCGCCGCAAGTGCAGGTATGGCGGATTATATGGAAGCGCTTTCAACTCATCACGGCGGGGCGAACCCACACGACTTGATGCGCGGTGCTGAAACAGCGCTCCTCCAGCCTTTGCTTGATTACCTCAAGGAAAAGAACTCTGTCCGGGTCATCGGTCCGACGAATGCCCAAAAACGCGCGCCTACGATTGCACTTGCCGTACAGGAAAATGCAGAGAGTTTGGCAAAAAAACTCGCGCCACATGGTATTATGGCCGGCGGAGGCGATTTTTATGCGCAGCGCCCACTGGAAGCGATGGGGATAGACTTGTCCACAGGCGTCTTGAGACTCAGTTTCACGCACTACACGAAGAAAGCCGAGATCGACCGGCTAATGTCTGCACTTGATGCGGTGCTCTGAACCGCTTGAACTACTTGAGAAGATGTCGCCGCTAAGGGTTTCCCAAGAGCAAGTCTGCATTAGGTCAGGCCATACCGTAAGGCAAAAGAGTACCCTGCAATGACAGAAAAATCACCTATCCTGATGTGGTTCAGACGCGACCTGCGTTTGGGCGATCATGAGGCGCTGAGCGCTGCGTGTGACAGCGGTAGACCTGTCATCCCCGTGTTCATCTACGACGAAGAAACGCAAGGGCAGGGCGCAGCACCTCGCTTTCGGCTATCTTTGTCGATCGAGGCGTTATCCAAAAGCTTGGTCGAGAAAAAAAGCAAATTGATTTTGCGCAAGGGTGACGCCTACAGCTGCCTGTCAAAGTTGATAAAGGAAACCGGCGCTGGCTCTGTCTACTGGTCGCGCCTTTATGACCCGGTGTCGAAGGATCGGGACACACGCATAAAGGCGGCTTTGAAGAAGGACGGTATTGAAGCCAAATCGTTCAAGGGCCATGTGCTGTTCGAGCCTTGGACAGTCGAAACCAAAAGCGGTGGTTTCTACAAGGTTTATACGCCGATGTGGAAAATGGTGCGTGATCGTGACTTGCCCTCCGCATTGCCAACGCCCAGTAAGATTCCGGCACCGGACAGCTGGCCTTCGTCTGACGCTTTGAATGGTTGGCGCATGGGTGCCGACATGAACCGAGGGCGCGATGTCGTGGTTTCGTATTGTACGGTCGGTGAAACAGCGGCGTCGCATCGGCTAGGTGTATTCATAGCCAACCGAGTCAGTAATTATCAGAAGAACCGGGATATCCCCGGTGTCGACGGCACATCAGGTCTTTCCGAAAACCTGACCTACGGCGAAATCAGTCCACGCAAATGTTGGCATTCCGGCTGGGACGCGTTGCACGATGGCAAGAATGACGCAGAAGTGTTTCTTAAGGAATTGGTCTGGCGCGAATTTGCTTATCACTTGGCCCATCACACGCCAAGGATCGTGAGCGAGAATTGGAAAGAAGATTGGGATGCATTTCCTTGGAAAACTGACGAGCGCTTGGCGGAGATCAAAGCGTGGAAGCAAGGCCGCACCGGTATCCGGTTTGTAGATGCCGCCATGCGGGAAATGTACGTCACTGGCACGATGCACAATCGTGGCCGCATGATTGTTGCGTCATATTTGACCAAGCATCTGATGTGTCATTGGAAAGTCGGAATGGAGTGGTTTGCGGAGTGTCTTATAGATTGGGATCCGTGCAGCAACGCCATGGGCTGGCAGTGGTCTGCCGGATCAGGTCCGGATGCCACGCCCTATTTTCGCGTCTTTAATCCGGTGACACAGCTCGACAAGTTCGACAAAGATCGCGAATACGTACGCAAGTGGATTGCAGAAGAACGACAAAATCCCTCCGCCACGGCAAAAAGCTATTTCGAAGCAATTCCAAGGAGTTGGAACATGTCATCCAATGATGATTACCCTGAACCAATTGTCAGTGCGGATGAGGGGCGAAAGCGGGCGCTTGAGGCCTATGAGTCTCGGGATTTCTAGCGAACGTCGCGGAAACGTTAACATTTCTATAAAACCAGCCCGTGACTCCCGGCGCACACGGTTTACACTTATGAGTGTCAGCTAGAACTACTGCTCTTTGCATGGCTGACGACGAACATTGATACAGGACGCACGATGATCTTGACGACGACTGAGGGGCAAAAGAATTTGCCTCGCTACTTTGCAGCTGTTTACGAGCGAACCAAAGACATCAAGCGTGGACGCTTGGATATTAAACTCCCTGATGGACGCGTCTTTCGATGTGAGGGCCCCGAGCCGGGGTTTGTCGCAGAGGTTCACATCCACAATCCAGACATCTTTGCCCGCACGATCCGTGACGGCGACATGGGGTTTTGCGAAGGTTATCTTGACGAATGGTGGACAACGCCGGACTTGCTGACATTTATGGACCTTGTGCATGACGATGCCGAAGAGATGTATGACGGATTTCCCGGACAGGCGCTGGTCAGAACCTACGAAAAGCTGCGCTTCTGGCTGCAATCCAATTCAAAGCGCCAAGCAAAAAAGAACATCAGCTATCATTATGATTTGGGGAATGATTTCTATCGTCTCTGGCTTGATGAAACGATGACGTATTCAGCTGCAAAGTTCGAAACTGGTCAGGAAAGCCTGGAAAAGGCACAAGAACAGAAATACGCGTCCATGATCGATCAGATGGGCGCGGTTTCGGGTGATCATGTGCTTGAGATTGGATGCGGTTGGGGCGGATTTGCTGAGTATGCAGCCAAGGAACGTGGGATCAAGGTGACCGGCCTGACGATTTCACAGGAACAGTATGATTATGCTGTGCAACGGATTGCTAATGCCGGTCTGTCTGACATGGTGACATTCAAAATGCAGGACTACCGGGATGAAAAAGGTACCTACGATGGTATTGCAAGCATCGAAATGTTTGAAGCTGTAGGTGAAAAATACTGGCCGGTTTATTTCGATACCGTGCGTGATCGCCTGAAACCGGGCAAGAACGCCACACTCCAGATTATCACTGTCGCTGATCGCCGGTGGGAGGTCTACAACCGTGGCCCGGATTTTATACAGAAATACATTTTCCCCGGTGGCATGCTGCCCAGTCCGACCAAACTAAAGCAAGCAGTTGAAAACGCAGGTCTTTCTGTTTCTCATTCAATCGAGTTTGGTGATGGCTATAGTCAGACGCTGCGTCGTTGGTATGAGACGTTCAATGAAAAGTGGGATCAGATCTCGGCACTTGGTTTCGACGAACGCTTCCGCCGAATGTGGAACTTTTATCTGACCTCTTGCGCGGGAACCTTTCATAGCGGAAACTGCGACGTAACGCAGATTACCGTCAAAAAACCGGCGTAATTGATCGGTATACGGCCTGCGACGAAATGAGGACGCAGTGCTATGCCAACCGCCGGACGCTTGACCGCCGCCATCGCCTTTGCCGTGATTGGCGGATATATCGCGACTTTGATCAGCCCGCTTTTCGAGGACGGGAAACAGCCAAGCTGGTGGTATCCGCTTTGCGTCCTTTCCGGTCTTTGGGCGGGTTGGGTTGTCGTTGGTAAACGCGCAGGGCGGGGATATTCCTCGGCGGTCGGGAACGGGATTACGGGCGTGATTGCGCAGTGCTTCTGGATCATCTTCCTGATGTCGTTTGCGGACATGATCAAAAAGTCTTTGCGAAAGTCCTATGATGGTCCCGTCGAGGCAGTTGTGAATGTTTTTGAAATCATGGCTGAATACGGCTTTGCCTTCTGGTCACCAACGCTTGCTGGAATAATCATCGGATGCGGTGTCGCAGGCGGACTATTCGCTGAATTCTTCGCGAAACGCTTTCCCTAATGAATCTATTTGCTTACGGGACGTTGCGATCTGCCGAATTGATGCTGGCTGTCGCAGGACGATCCGCGCGCGGCATACCTTCTTGGCTTGAGGGTCATGGTGTCTTTCCAATCTCTGGCGACGTCGTTCCATGTATCAAACCGAGTATGGAGCAAGCGGCAGAAGGTATCCTCTATACAGAAATGACATTAGAAGAACGCAAGAGGCTGGACCTGTATGAAGGTGCATTTGGTTATGAACTCAGGCAAATAACCGTCATGACCGCCAACGGTGCTGTCGAGGCGATGATCTATTTCCCGCCGGACGACGTCGCTGTGCAACAGGGTACTTGGTCGCTTTCTAAATGGGAAAACGGTCACCTAGTCCCTGCAATTCACGCGGCAAATGAGCTTTTCTCTCATGACCCGCTTCCAAGCCACGCAGAACTGCGGCGCATGTGGCCGATGATCGAAAAACGTGCTTGGGCGAAAGTCAGAGCGACGAATGAAGATCTTGGACCTGCCACCCTCAGATTCTGCCCAGAGCGGGAAGACGTTGCGGCGTATAACTTGGCACCTCCTCAAGGGAGTTTTTTCCGGTTGCAGAAGTTTCAGGTTGATCACCGCCAGTTTGACGGCACCCGGTCTGGTGATCTTGTTCGTGAGGTATTTCTGGCAGTCGATGCCGTTATGGTCCTGCCTTACGATCCTGCAAGAGATCGCATTCTTCTTGTCGAACAGATCAGGATGGGGCCGCTGATGCGCGCCGATCCAAACCCCTGGTCACTAGAGCCGATCGCCGGGATGATTGACGCCCGCGAAACGCCGTTGGAAGCTGCATTGCGTGAAAGCATCGAAGAAGCTGGGCTGACCTATGACCGGACTGAAAAGATGATGTCCTTTTATCCGACCCCTGGTGGAACGACAGACTACTTCACCTGCTACCTCGGACTATGTGATTTGCCAGAGAAGGAAACCTATTCTGGCGGCCTGGACACTGAAAGCGAGGACTTGAGACTGCATACAGTGACCTTTGAAAAGGCGTTGTCACTTGTCACATCTGGAGAAATCAATGCCGGTCCATTGATCGCAATGCTTTATTGGTTGGAAAGGGAACGTTCCCGGCTGCGCACCGCTGCTTGAAACCTCAAGCTGGCCCCCATAGACATATGCTAGGGTAGTGAAGGGGCCGTTATGAATATCAAAGAAAATCTTGCTGAGGCCGTTGGCAATACGCCTCTTATCAAGCTGAGAGCGGCTTCAGAAGCAACAGGCTGCACAATTCTTGGCAAGGCTGAATTCCTTAACCCCGGACAGTCTGTAAAGGACAGAGCGGCGCTCTACATGATCCGCGATGCAATTGCGCGTGGCACGCTGAAGCCGGGTGGCACGATAGTGGAAGGAACCGCTGGCAACACGGGAATCGGTTTGTCACTGGTCGGAGCTTCCATGGGCTTCAAGACGGTTATCGTGATACCGGAAACCCAGTCTGAAGAGAAAAAGGAAATGTTGCGACTTGCGGGTGCGGAACTGATTCAAGTGCCTGCTGTCCCTTACGCAAATCCGAATAATTACGTCAAATACAGTGCGCGGCTTGCAGAGGCACTCGACAAGACCGAACCAAACGGTGCGATATGGGCAAATCAATTTGATAATACAGCCAACAGGCAGGCGCATGTGGAAACGACCGGCCCAGAAATTTGGGAACAGACTGATGGCAAAGTCGATGGATTCACCTGTGCCTGCGGATCGGGTGGCACTCTTGCAGGCGTTGCCGAGGTTCTACAGCCAAAGGGCGTCAAAGTTGCGTTGACGGACCCGGACGGATCCGGGCTCTACAAGTTGATGACAGGAATTGATCCCGCCCCTGGGAATTCCATTTCCGAAGGGATCGGACAGGGCCGCATCACGGCGAACCTTGAGGGATTCAAGCCGGATTTTTGCTACAAGGTGCCAGACTCCGAAGCATTGCCGATCGTCTATGACCTTCTGGCTAACGAAGGCCTTTGTATGGGCGGATCGACGGGGATCAACATCGCTGGCGCGATACGTCTCGCAAATGATCTTGGGCCGGGGCACACGATCGTCACCATCTTGTGCGATTATGGCACGCGTTACCAATCGAAGGTCTACAACCCCACATTTCTTAAAGAGAAGGGGCTGCCTGTTCCGAAATGGCTCGACAGAGCACCATTAGACGTTCCTGATGTGACTATCGCAGAATGAGTTTTCGGCATTTCTATTGGCTGGCCGTTTTCTGTGGCGCGGTGCTGTTCGGAATGGCCGCAGCCGCGCAAGACGTGGGTTCGCCGTCACTGGTGCCACTGGAGTCAGTTGGGCAAGAGGTCACATGGGACAGGGTCGCAGAGTCGACCGAGGATGTCCTGACGGGCCCGAAACCGTCACTTTTCCGTCTTAGCCGACTGCGCGATGAACTCGTTACGTGGCGGGATCAATTTGCGAATGGTAGTGAAATAAATTCAGGGCGGATTGCCACGGTGCAATCCCAAATTGCAGCACTTGGTCCAGCACCCGAAGAAGGTGATGAACCGGCCGCAATTGCGGCGCGTCGATCTGCGCTGGAAGAGCAACTCGCGGATCTACGTGCCCCTGCGTTATTGGCCGAAGAGTCGTTTGCGCGTGCGAATGGCTTGATTGCAGAGGTCGATGCCCTCATCCGTGGTCGGGATGCCCAGACACTTACAACCCGGGCACAAGCACCGATCAATCCGGTTCATTGGCCCGGTGCCGTTCGGGATATGGGACAGGCGATCGACGTATTCTGGTCGGGAACCATCTCGAAGATCAGGGCCGACATAATTTCTGGAAACCTATTCAGGACACTGCCAGTCGGGCTTCTGTTTCTTGCGATTGCTGGCGTGTTGCTCGCGCGCGGGCGAAAGTGGGTTCTCGGCCTGCAATCTTCGGTCGACAACGGGACGGCGCGCGGGAAAGCCGTTTGGCACTTCCTGCTTTCGGTCTGGGAAATTATCCTGCCATACCTCGGCTTGCTCGCTCTTGTAACGGGCTTAAACCGTATGAGTATTTTGGGTGAAGGCGGTCAGCTTTTACTTGATGCTGTCTTCAACGGAGCACTTCTGATCATTCTGACCCGTTGGCTGAACGAGCAGTTCTTTCCGCTATACGGTGACGACGGGCCTCTGCGTTACGGCCTCGAAACACGCCGAAAGGCTAGACGCGTCGGCACCATCCTTGCCTGGCTTCTGGCAGCTTCGATTGTTTTGACCGGATTGATGCGGATTGCAGAACCTGCTGAGATTTCAGTTAGTGTCGTCCTGTTACCGATCCAAATATTGCTCGGATACATGCTGTTTCGGTTTGGGCGGCTTTTGCGCACTGACCCGGCTGTACCAGAACATTTTGACAGTGAGGACTCTCCGCCAAAAGGTCGAGCGCGCCGATTTGTCGGCATACTGTGCATGGGAGTGGCAATAGCGACGCCAGTCCTAGCCGCTGCAGGCTTCTCAGATGCAGCCAGCGCACTTTTCAGACCGTCTGTCCTGACACTTGCAATTCTCGCGGTAGTGATCTTGCTGCAGAGGTTTGTGAATGATCTTTGGGAGTTGCGGTATCGCGAACCAGGACAAAGCAGCGGATCGCTGGCGCCTGTTCTGATTGGGTTTTTGTTCTTCCTTGTCGCGCTTCCTTTGCTTGCGATCGCTTGGGGCGCGCGCATCGAAGATCTCTTTGAAATCTGGGCTCGGTTCCGCGAAGGGTTCGTCATCGGCGATACACGTATTTCACCAAGCGACTTCATTACCTTCGCTGCTGTGTTCGCTGTTGGATTTTTATTGACCCGGTTCATTCAGGGTACGCTGCGAGCAAACGTTCTGCCCCGGACAAAACTTGATCTAGGCGGACAAAATGCCGTCGTTGCGGGCTTTGGTTATGTCGGGATTATCTTGGCCGCCATCATCGCAATCACGATGGCTGGGATCGACCTTTCTAGTCTTGCGATTGTGGCTGGTGCTTTGTCCGTCGGAATCGGGTTCGGACTGCAGAATATCGTTTCTAACTTTGTCTCGGGAATCATCCTTTTGATCGAACGTCCCATCGGTGAGGGGGACTGGATCGAAGTGAATGGGACGATGGGATACGTTCGTGATATTTCTGTTCGATCCACACGGGTTGAGACTTTTGACAGGACAGACGTCATTATCCCCAATGCTGATTTGGTGAGTGGACAGGTCACAAACTGGACTCGCGGGAATGCCGTCGGACGGGTCATCGTTCCGGTTGGTGTTGCCTATGGGACAGATACCCAGAAGGTCATAAGTATTCTCAAGGATGTCGCGATGAACCATCCTCTTGTCTTGCTCAACCCTGAGCCAAACGTACTTTTTCTTGAGTTCGGTGACAGTTCGTTGAATTTTGAGATCAGAGCCATCCTGAGGGACGTGAATTTCGTGATGCATGTGAAATCGGATCTAAACCTCGCGATCGAAAAACGTTTTGCAGAAGAAGATATTGAAATCCCGTTCCCGCAGCGGGATCTTTGGATCAAGAACCCGAAGGCTCTCGAAGGTGGCGAGACATGACCCGCATGCTGTTTCACGAAGATGCTTACTTGCGTGACGCCGGAGGAAAGGTAACCGGATTGACTGAAGAGGGTGGCATCATCCTAGATGCCACCAATTTCTATCCGAATTCTGGCGGGCAACCGGGGGACAGTGGCAAACTGATTTGGAATGGCGGCGAAATCGAGATCGCAACGGCCATCAAGGGGCAAGGTGACGACATTATACTTGTTCCGGCAGAGCCAGCTGCAATGCCGGCTATCGGAACCCGGATTGAACAAAAGATAGACTGGGACCGCCGCTTCAAGCACATGCGTGTGCATACGGCGCTGCATTTGCTCTCAGTTGTCATTCCACTGCCCGTCACAGGCGGTGCCATTGGTTCAGAAAAGGGGCGTTTGGATTTCGACATGCCAGACGCACCTGAAGACAAAGATGCTTTGGATGATACGCTGAACCGGCTGATCGCGTGTAACTTTGCAGTGTCCGAGGAATGGATCACCGAAGCCGAGCTGGACGCGCAGCCAGATCTTGTCAAGACAATGTCGGTTCAACCGCCACGGGGTACCGGAAGTATACGGCTCGTGCGTATCGGTGTCGGTGAGAATACCGCGGACTTGCAACCTTGCGGCGGTACCCACGTCAGCAACACCTCCGAGATCGGTCGTGTTCGTATTGGCAAGATTGAAAAGAAAGGGCGGCAGAACCGGCGCGTCAATCTTCATCTTGGAGTATTGTGATGCGTATATGGCTGCCAATGATCGCCTTGATATGGCCCGCTGTGTCATATGCCGATACATTCGTTGGCTGTACAAAAGCCGAAGCGGAGACAATTGCGCGCGCTGTCAGTGATGCCAAAAGGATCAGCGTCAGCGCTGCCGCTGCTGTTGGTGATACGCCCGAATTCGAAACCTGGTTCGGAAAGTACAGTCCGGCTGCTGCTGAAACCGTGCGTGGAAATTTGAAACGTGTCGTGACCGCTATACGCACGGGCAGGATAAGAACAAAGTGCGAAGACATCAGCCGCAACGAATGTGAGCCCGATATTTATGCCTATGTCTATGATGACGAGCCTTATTTGATCCGGATTTGCCCGCCATTTTTCAGCTTGCCGAACATGGCGCGGCTACGCCCCGGACAAACGAGCAGTAATTTCGGCACACGAGCAGGCACAATCGTCCATGAGATTACGCACTTCAATAACGTCGCCGATACCGATGACAACTGCTATGCGCGAGACGTCTGCGCCGACTTTGCACAAGACTACCCGTCAGAGGCTTTGCGCAATGCTGACAGCTACCAATATTTTGTTGAGGACATCACTTACTTCAAACCCACCGAAGAAGTTGTGAAGCCGCAATTCAACGCTTCTGTAGGAGAGGGCGTGGATTGACCTATCGCCTCGCTGCCTCGGTGACAGCGCTTGTCTGCGTTATCCTCTTTCCAATTCTTTTGCTGGCTACTCCCAGTTACATGGGAACATATGGAGTGGCGAGTAACGCGGAGGCAGCATTCATGAGCAGGCGCGCCTCTCCCATGCTTTTGGGACTCGGGGTTCTTCTATGGATGTCGCGCAGAACAACAGATGGCGCGTCGATTAGAGCGATCAGCGCCGGCGTGAGCGTTACCTTTGCTGGGATCGCTGCTACCGGGATATACGAATTCGTATCATCCGTGGCGCATTGGTACATCTTAATCGCGGCTGTGGGTGAACTTGTCATTGCAGCCGTGTTCTTGCGATTTGTACTTCTCAGTCGTGACTGAAGAGATCCCGCTCCGCAGCCTTGTTCATCGCCTGCTCAGTTTCGGGTAATCCCTCTCGTGACAAAAGAATGGCTATAGGACGCAGCGGTGGCACGTGGCTGCAAACAACCATCATCATCACCATAATCGGGACTGAAAGAAACATACCGGGAACACCCCAAACTGCCCCCCAGAAAGCGAGAGAGATAATGATTCCGAATGACGAAAGTCGCAATGCACGCCCCATCAGCATAGGATCGATAACGTTTCCATTGAGGAACTGAATGATTGCAGCGATGACAAAGATCAGCGCTGTCGTTGTCGGATCACCGAATTCAACATGCGCAACTAGCGCGACCAGTCCTGTCGCGACAATCGAACCAACATTCGGTATGAAGTTAAGAACAAACGTGATGACGCCTAGCGCGGTCGCAAGTTCCAGCCCGAAAAACTTGGCAAGTACATAGACCATCGCACCAGTGATGGCGCTAATGATCGTCTTGACCAGCAAGTAATAGTTCACGCGATGGATGATAGACGCGATGATCTTACCGACACGTTGCGCCTGCGCTTCGTCACCAATGAAATTATGAAGCTTTGTTCCAAACCAGATACGCTCTGCAAACAGAAAGCCAACAAAAAGGATCACGAGCACTGTCGCCTGCGTCATATTCCCTGCTTGTCCAGCAGCAGTGCGCAGGTAACTTGACAGTTCCACGGAACGCAACGCATTGAGGATGGCGGCTTCGCTGTCTTCGCCCAACCAAGTGAAAAGCGATGCTACGGCCTGCGGTGCCCGTTCTGCATAGGACAAGGTCGTCACAAGAACTGTGTTGACCTGTGCCAGCAGGATAGAAGTCAGTAGCAACAAGCCAGTCGTGATGAGGACCAGCGCGACAAGACTGGCTGCCCAGTTTGGAATGCGCACAGGGCCAACGCGTTGTCGCGCAATAAAGTTGATGACGTCGCTCGTCAGCGAGAAAACGATGATGGCGACAGCTAGCGAAATCAGGATGAATCGGGCCTGCACAAGCAGAAACAAAACGACAGCAAAGGCGATGATGACAAGCGCGGTAGTCTGAACACGCGCCAGATCGAAACGGCTTTCTTGCTTATCGGGTGGTAACGGGGTGTGCTTCATCATGGTCTCCAGCCACCGTTATGCGGTCTATATCTGTGAACTGCAATGAGATCGAATGACCCCTTGCGCCTTTGCAGGCTGTTCGCTAAAGACCGCCCCTAAGGACGGGTGGCCGAGTGGTCGAAGGCGCACGCCTGGAAAGTGTGTAGGCGGGAGACCGTCTCCAGGGTTCGAATCCCTGTCCGTCCGCCATCACTTCAAATTCGTCAGAGGTCTGTGCAACAACGATCACATCGATCAGTTGAAATTCTGCATTTCTTTGGGAAAGTTTGGCTCCGGCGGTAGGGATCGAACCTACGACCAATTGATTAACAGTCAACTGCTCTACCGCTGAGCTACGCCGGAAAACCTGAAGCGTCGTATAGCGATGCCACTTCCGAGCGGCAAGGCCCTTTTTGCGGAAATTTCAGCGCACTTGCGTCAATGTAAATTGTGCGTTCGGGGAAAGGGTAGGGTGCGCGACGACTGCTTCGTTTTCGTGTAGATGCACCAAGTGCGCAAAGACGTTCCGCGATGCGGCGGGCAAGAGCGTTTCGGGCGTGTCGTCATAGATTTGCAGTGTCAGCGCCGTGACGGATGCAGGCCCGGCAGAGAGCGAGTTCAATATCTGCTGCGTGCGCATTTCGCGATGTTCAATCAACCATTTCAGGCGTGCCTGCGGATCGGTGACTGGTGCCCCATGCCCAGGATAGAAAACCGAAGCATCGACCCCCTGAAGCCGCCGGCAGGAATCCAAGAAATCAGTCAAATCTCCATCAGGTGGAGAGACAAGGGAACTTGCCCAGTCCATGACCAGATCACCGGTAAAGAGAGCATCCCGCCATGCAAGACACAAATGGTTTCCCATGTGGCCGGGTGTATGGATTGCACGGATCGCCCAATCTTGTCCTGCAATCGCCTCCCCATCAGTCAGCGTCACATCAGGACGAAAATGCGGATCGACGCCTTCGCCGCCGCCAGCAAGGCCAGCATCTGAAAGTTGGCGCATGACCTTGCTCTGGCCTGCGTACCTGTCGCCAAAGCCGATAATCGTTGCGCCCGTTTCTTCGGCAACCGCAACAGCAAGCGGTGAATGGTCAATGTGCGAATGCGTGACGAAGATATGCGTCACGGGCCGGTCGCGCACTGCCGCAAGAAGTGCGAAAAGATGCTGCATGTCATCCGGACCGGGATCAATGATTGCGAGCGATTCCTCGCCAACGATATAGGTGTTTGTTCCCGTAAATGTCATGGGTGATGGATTCGGGGCAAGAACGCGCCGCAGTCCAGGTTGCAGATCATGGACCACGCCGGGAACGGGATCAAATGTGTCTTGCAACATATGGACCTTTCCGATGACCGGCAGCTTGGGTACGGTAAATCTATGTTTTTCAGTTGGCTCAAGCAATACATGCCTCGCGGTCTTTACATGCGTGCCGCGCTGATCCTCATCCTGCCGGTGCTGACGCTCCAACTTCTTGTTTCGGTTGTATTTATCCAACGTCACTTTGAAGGCGTGACTCGTCAGATGACAAGTGCGGTCAGTATTGATCTGCGCTTTGTACGCGATACAGTAAACGCAGCACCGACCTTGACCGCAGCACAAAGGGTCGCCGCCGAACTGGCCGTTGCACTTGAGCTTGACGTTGCATGGCCCGTCGCAATTCCAGATATCGGCAATGACAAGCACTGGACGGATTTGACCGGGAATGCGGTGCGTACCCGGCTCGAGACCCTCGTCAGCGACATCGGAGCGGTTTCGCTGGCGGAGAGGCGACTTGTGACAGTGTGGCTTCAAACGGACAAGGGTCCACTGGAAGTGTCTTTTGACAGGCGTAGGGTATCTGCATCGAACCCACATCAGCTACTTGTCATTATGGCGGTGATGGGGGCGATCATGACGGCAATCGCATATTTTTTCCTGCGCAATCAGTTAAGGCCAATCAAGCGAATGGCAGCGGCGGCTCAGGCCTATGGGAAAGGCAGAATCGCTAATTATACGCCTGGCGGCGCACAAGAGGTCAGAGCCGCTGGTACGGCGTTTCTTGACATGCGCAATCGACTTGAGCGACAGGCCCAGACCCGCACGATGATGTTGTCCGGAGTCAGCCATGATCTGCGCACTCCGTTGACACGTCTTAGATTAGGCCTTTCGATGCTAGACAATACTGATGGTGCGCCGCTGATCCGGGACGTTGATGAAATGCAGCATTTGGTCGACGCCTTTCTTGACTTTGCTCAGGCGGATGCGACGGATGAACCCGACCTCATAAGCCCGCATGATTTGCTGAAACAGGTTGTCAAAGACTGCATCCGCGGAGGGATGTCTGTCGAAATCGCAAAGCACGAAGGACCCGATGAACCGGTTCCGCTTCGCAGTCTTGCCATCAGACGTGCACTTGAAAACCTGATAGGAAACGCAGTGCGTTATGGCACCATGGCGCGCGCCTCTTGCTATGTCACGGATCGTGCAGTGAGGTATGTTGTAGAGGACGACGGACCCGGTATCCCACCTGAACAAAGGGAAAACGCTACCAGGCCGTTTGTCCGGCTTGATCCATCCCGTAATCAGGACAGAGGTTCTGGTGTTGGCCTTGGTCTTGCAATTGTCAACGATATTGCCAGAAGTCACGGTGGGATCCTACGGCTTGGTGAGAGCAAGGAACTTGGTGGATTACAGGCAGAACTGGTTCTCGCAAAATCATGACTGATAATGCAATCGAGGTCGCAAATGCGGCAGCCGCACGCGGCGAGATGGACGTCGCATTCAACCTTCTTGTTCGCGAGGCTCCATCGCCTGAACGGAATGCCGGGATTTGGCGTTTTTGTGATTGGCTCGCAAGTGCCGGGTTCATTGCCGAGGCAGAGGATCGTTTGCGCCGGATGCTTGTCAGCGACCACGATTTTGCTTCAGACGCTTTGGTCAAGCTTTGGACGAACTATGCCGTCCTTGATCCACGGATCAAAGACGATCTTTGCGATTTCCTTTCGCAACAGAAAACGCCAGGCCACGCGCGGCGCGGCCTCCGGCTCATGTATTTCATAGACGGCGCCAGCGAAGTGCTTTTTGAAACATACAGTACTGTTCTGAACGGGTATGAAGGTACCGAGACTCAAAAAGACGGCATAATTGCCGATCTGCTTTCCATCTCAGCAGGACATGGAACACGGCAACAGTTAAACGACGCATTGGCATCAGCCAAAGGACAGCTGACACTGAACCCCAACCGCCTATCGCTTCATCTTGATCGCTATTTCATGGAAAATGGAGGCGGCGAAATATGCCCGAAATTTACAAGACGACGCGCTGCCGCTTTCACAGGAGAGATCGATACTGCATCGGCTGAGGTATGGTCCCGTCTTGCGTCCCTTGAAACGTCCGTTGCTATCGTCGGCAATTCATCGGTTGAAAGGGGAAGGCGTAAAGGCGCAGAAATCGACGGGCATGACATCGTTATTCGCTTCAATCTTCCTAAACAAGATCAGGCATTCGCCATTGACTACGGATCCAAGACTGATCTCATCGTCATTAACCATTCGATCTTGCAACGGCTGGATATCGCATCGCTTGTTGGCGAGCACTTGCTGATCACAGGGCCCGACTGGGACAGTTTCACCGTCAATCGCAAAGCGGCACGCCAGCTTATCAAGCAGGGCAATCGCATTACCATTATCCCACAGCACATACGGAACGAATTGACCCGCTCGCTGCTCGGGTCGGCAAGTTCCGGTTTGCAGGTCTGTGCAGCAGTAGCAGATGCTCGGCGAGGAACAGAAGGTGTCGGTTTCTTCGGCTTTTCCATGACTGACCAGATCGGCGATAGTCCGACTTCGGCGAATTACTTCCGCAAAAGCCGCCCGGTCTTTCGCCACAACTGGAAAGGCGAAGCCGCCATACTTGAAGCGATCAGATCAAACCAGCCTTGGCCAGATGTGCGGTCCGCGCGCTATGAAAATCATTGGGGATCACGACAGATGTTTCGTCCAAAGCGATTCCGCCTTCTTGGCGATCATTCAGACTACCACTGCGGATCCGCTGCGGTCATGCTGCATTTGCGAGATTGCCTCGCACCCCAAGGTGTCGTCACAGATGACGCAGAATTCGATACGCTTGTGGTGAACGGTGAAGGATCGATGCATCACAACAGCCCAGCTTATATCGAGAAGATGGAGGCTTTGAAGGTCGCCCAGGATGCCGGTCTTGAAACCATGCTTGTCAACTCGGTCTGGCAGGCAAACGATAACCGCTACGACGATGTTTTGAAAAAATTGGACAAGATTTACGTCCGCGAACGCGCGTCCCAGGTGGACTTGAAACGGCGGCACGGCATTGACGCCACACTTTATCCGGATTTCGCTTACTACAGCCGCTTGGATCCTTCGCCAAAAGTCTTGGATTTCGAAGGGCGCATGGTTTGCACCGATGTCTACAGCACCGAGTTCAATACATTTGTGCGCTGGACAGGAAAGAAAGAAGCGAAGTTCACATATCTCGATATGCAGGAATTTACCTGGTCTGAGTTGGTCGCGAGCCTTAAAACCGCAGAGATCCTGATCACTGGCCGTCAGCATGCCGTCTATGCAGCATGCCGCGCGGAAATTCCTTTTGTTGCTTTCCCGGGCAACACCCACAAGATCGAAGGACTTTTGATGGCGGCAGGTGTCGACATCCCGATGTGCACGAGAAAAGCAGATCTGAACAAATTGATCCGTTGGGCGCGACGCAACAAGGCAAGCTATACCAAGCTGTTTGAGTGGCTGAAGTCCCAGCCGACTTGGTTCCCAGGGATATAGCTTACGTTTTCAGCGTGATCGTATGAGCCGGTTCACCCCAGTCGATGCGCACAAGTAGCCCACCGCTCGTGGCGTGATCAAGCGTCAACTTTGCATCCCGTTTTGCGACCATGTCCTGTATGATTGCAAGGCCCAAACCGTGACCGGGCACAGTGTCATCAAGCCTTTGACCTTGTTGCATCGCGATCTCGAATTTGTCTTCCGGGATTCCGGGGCCATTGTCAGCGATTTCCAAATAGCCATCATTCTTCGATCCTGCCGCCGATATCCTGATTTCGTCTTTGGTCCATTTCGTGGCGTTGTCGATCAGGTTGCCAAGCAATTCCGTCAAAGCGAAAGAATCGAAGGGGCATCGCGTCTCCGAAGACACTTCGATCACCCATTTCGTCTTGGCATTCCCGACGCGGCGTTGGAATGCTTTGACAACACGTGCGACGACGGGTGCCACCTCACAAGAAGCGGCAACCCGTGTTTGTTGATCACGGGTGCGTGCAAGTTCGCGTTCCACAAGATGCTGCATATCATCAATCTGTGCATCGATTTCAGCGGAAATCGTAGTTTCATCTTCATGCCGCAGATCTTGCGCCAGCGCGCGCATGACAGTCAGCGGCGTTTTCAAACCATGCGCTAGCGTGCTGGCACGGGTTCGTGCATTTCTGATGCTTTGTTCCTGATCTTCGAGCAGGGCGTTTACCTCATCGACAAGAGGGGCAACTTCAATCGCATAATCGTTCGACAAGCGCCGGCTTGGATCCGATTTGACCGCGTTTACTTCCGAGGTCACTTTATTCAGTGGCCTCAATCCGACACGCACCTGAAACCACGAAGCAAGAACGAGAAACGCCCCCAATACTGCCATCGCAAGTGACACATTTCGCGAAAACTGCGATATCGGGTTTTCGACAATTGCTTCGTCGACCGCGATGGTCAGTAGGATTTCCACGTCACCTGATCCTTGCATCAAAGTGATGAGCCAAGTTCCTGTGCGGTAAATTGCGTCATCCGATCCGGTGATTGAGGCAAATTCAATTGTTCCGCGTTCCTTTGGGCGAGGTACGTCAAGGGGCTCAGCCCAGAGTGAAGCAGACAGAACAGGGACGGACCCTTCGGTGACTGCTTGCCAATAGTACCCGCTTAATGGTTGCCTGAAACGCGGATCATCAAGTTCAGACACAACCAGCCGGCCATCCTCGTTAAGTTCGGTTTGGCTGGTAAGCGCGATCAACCAGGCTTCCAGTTCGTCATGAACGCGTTCTTCGAAGTACCCGCGAAAGAAATGGTTAAGAAGTAGGGCTGTCGCCAAGAGCGCAATCAGCGTCGATATCGCTGCTGCGATCAGCAAACGCAGACTGAGCGACGATTTCAAGCGGCATCCTCTGGGATCATGTATCCGAAACCCCGTCTCGTCTCGATTAAGTCAGTGCCAAGTTTGCGGCGCAATCTGCCGACCAGGACCTCGATCGCGTTGCTGTCTGGTTCCTGATCGCGAAAATAGATGTTCTCAGCCAGTGTGCTTTGCGGCACGATCTCACCCTTGTGATGCAATAGAAAGCTCAGCAGTCGAAATTCAAGCGGCGTCACCTTGACCGGCAGGCCCTGCACCGAAATGCGCATCTGGCGAAGATCGAGTTGCAGGTCACCAGCTGAAAGAACGGTCATTTTCTGCTTGGAGTTTCGGCGCAAGAGCGCGCGCAATCGTGCAAGAAGCTCCTCCATCTGGAACGGCTTGACCATGTAGTCATCAGCACCTGCATCAATGCCTTCCACGCGCTCGTTCCAGCTGCTTTTTGCGCTTAGCAGCATGACTGGAAAATCGATGCCTTCCTTCCGCCAATTACGAAGAACACTGATCCCGTCAAGGCGAGGGAGTCCAATATCGAGGATCGCAGCAGCATAAAGCTCCGTCCCACCTTTCTCCCACCCTTCTTCGCCATCAGTCGCAATTTCAGCAACGTAACCTTCGCTCTTCAAGACATCTGCGATTAAGCCCGCAATCCTTGTTTCGTCTTCAACGATTAGAATTCGCACTCAACACCCCCTCACGCCAAGTGTCGCGCCCGACAGCGCATCGACAGTGACGGTTTGTACTGTTCCGTTGGGAGTCACCATCTGTATCCAATACTCAGAGCCACCACGGGCCCCGTTGAACCCCACACGGATCAGGCGACCGGGATAACGATTCTGTACGATCGAAAAGACTTCTCGTAGGGATTTCGCTTCCCCGCGAGCAATCGCTGCGTTTGCATTTGTCATGTCTTGACGACTGATCGCTACGCCGTCTGCGCCACTCGGAGCACTACATCCGCTGCGGTTGTTTCTGTTCGCCCTGCTGGACGGTTCTTCTTTTTCGGGACCAGAGGGATTGCTTGCAACTGATGGAGCCGTCGGTTTCGAGGCAACACTGGGTCGGGTCGGTTGTGATGGCGGCGATGGCTGTGACGGCGGAGAAGGGCCCGAAGGAGCAGACGGCGGTGATGGATCGGATGGTTCACTTGCCTCTGACGACGCTTGCGCACTGCTCAGCTCCGTCAACGCAGGACTGCAGTAAATAGCACCTACAGCAAGTCCCAGCCTTGCAAGCGCAGCCCGACGGCTCAAGTTTTTCGAACTGCCGCTCATTCCGTCATTCCTGAATTCCGGTCCACGGGCTGGATGAGGTGGCACTCCATGAACTGTTGCAGGGTCGCTTCGGCATCTTGACTGATCTGTTCAACCGACGTTTCCGGGAACGCTGCTGAGAGAATGCTACAAATTTCGCTCAATGATGCAGGTTCTTCCAGTATTGTCCAAATGACCCTTGAGCCGGGATTCATGCGATGAATACCGACACCATATGCATCGGCAACATAGTGCTGATCCCCCAAACCTACCTCCGTGAAGTGAGGGACCCGGTGAAACGACGTACTGTTGTCAAATGCTGGAAGCAACGCTGTGTCAACGGTGCCCAAATCAACTTCCGCCGGCATTTCGTGTAACTCCGGCACCGGAAGCAACTGGGCCTGCGTACCAACCAGAGCGCGTTCGAGTTGATCCGCTGCCGCCTCAGCCGAGCTATAAGTTAACCGAAAGCGCTGTGCAGACCGCGCAACACCATAGCTGGCTTGTAGAATGCGACCAGAGTGTGTGATCCGTGCGAAATTCTGCGTCACGAGATCATCCAACACGTCAGCTTCGGAAACCGGGCTCAATTCCGCTAGATCATACGTATCAGTGCGGTCCAGCACCACAATAGCACCAATCGGCAGCGTCTCTCCGCGCGCGGCAAGTGTCTTGGGCGAAAGATACGCATACTGCTTATTCGCAGTGACAGTCGTGCGGATCGCCCATTCCTGAAACGTTTCGCTGAACTCTGCCGGTAGGGGTTGGCGAATACGCATCGCGATCCCGTTCGCGAAACCGTTCATATAGCCGTTGCTGTCGATTTGAACGGGAAGAAAGTCGTCTGTGAAGACACGGTAGCCACGATGTGCCAAAACGGCTGTTAGTGTGCTCTTGCCACTTCGGCGGCGATTTGGAAACAGGACAAGTCTGCCATCGATTTCGACCGCGGCGCAGTGAAGGCAAAGCCAGCTTGGATTTGCTTCGATCTGTTCCCAAGCAAGCGCGACAATCATCTCGCAAACGGCATTCACCGCATCCCAGCGCCGCGCGGGTTCTGCAGGGTCGCGCAGCTGGCAACGGTATATGTTATTGCCGACGTTCGTAAGAACTGCGCTGGGGACGACCGCCGGGTCGGCGCAGTGTGTTGAAAAGTTCCATGAAGGCAGGACAGCACGAATGGTGGGCAAAAGACTATCTGCATCATTCAGCAGAACCGGAGCCTTCAGCCCATCAAAAGTGATGGAGGTTTGCGTAACATGCGCTTCAGTCAACATAAGCGATAGTCTAAATCAAAGTGTTACCGCGTCAAAGCGGATGACTCTCCCCGCAGGCAACGGCGGGGAGAGATACTGACAATCAATTCGTGCAGTATTGCGGATCATTTGTATCAGTGACGTCCGGGTTGCAGTCATCGGAAGACCGGCTGGGTCCGGATGACCGTGATGGCCGGCTGTTGCGGGACGGTCCGCTGTTGCTTGAAGGACCGCTGTTTGATGAAGGACCACTGTTGTTCGAGGGACCACTGTTCGATGACGGCCGGCTGTTGCGGGACGGTCCGCTATTTTTTGATGGACCGCTGTTCTTTGAAGGTCCGCTGTTTGAAGAAGCACCAGAGGAACCGCTGTTTCCGCTGGATGCATGGGCCATGCTGAGGGTCGTCAGGGCAGGGACGGAATATGCAGTCAAGGCAAGGGCACCGATTTTAGCAAGAGCGCCGCGGCGGGAATGTTTCTTGGAGATTTCGTCGGACATGGGGCTTTCCTCGTTCTATTTATTTTCTCAAGAAGCCTTCGGATCTTTGGGTCCAAAGACAGCGTATATCCCTTCTACATGCTATATCCGAACAGCTGGCTTAAGTGGACTGTCAGCGTTTTGTCAGGTTCAAAAGCCAATGAGCAATCTGCTGACTTCGCTCGTTCCACATAGATAATGGCGCTAAAATGAAATCTGGCGGAGAGACAGGGATTCGAACCCTGGGTGGGCTTGCACCCACAACGGTTTTCGAGACCGCCCCGTTCGACCACTCCGGCACCTCTCCGCGCTAGGGGTCAACGTTTCGCGATGTAATCGCGGTACGCAGACCATGCAAGCAGATTTGCCGCATATCCGGAGTTTCACTACCACCTGCTTGGAATTGAGGACTGCATCGCCTATCTCTGAAATGCTCAACGTATCTGAAAGGCTTCTGATGTTCTCTCGCTTGTCTTATGGAATTGCACTTTTTACGGCAGTCGCCGTCGGGGGAACTCTGTCCGCGCAGGACAGCGAAGCAGACAAGATAGGGAAGCTCTATGATGTACTCGCACTGGCGGATCTGCTTTCGATCATGCGGGAAGAAGGTTTGGCGTATGGTGAGGACATCGGAACTGATCTTTTCATGGGTGATCCGGGGCCGGACTGGGATAAAGCTGTCAGTACGATCTACAATCTTGACCGCATGGAAGCGGAAGTCAAAATCGCCTTCGCGACCGATCTGGCAGACGATGATATTGACTCCATGATTGCATTCTTCGACTCAGATCTCGGCCGTACGATTATCAACCTTGAAGTTTCTGCACGGGAAGCCTTGCTGGACGAAACGGTTGAAGAAGCGAGCAAGGAGGCTGCGGCGCTTGCGCTGGCAGATGAAGACCCGCGGATGGAATTGATCAAAACCTACGCCGACGTGAACAACATTGTTGAGGCAAATGTTGTCGGAGCAATGAACGCAAATTTCGCCTTCTATATCGGGCTGATGGATGGTGGAGCGTTTCCGCAAGCGCTTTCGGAAGAAGAAATTCTTGCCGATGTTTGGTCGCAGGAGCCTGACATCCGCACTAACACGACAGAGTGGGTCTATTCGTTTCTCTACTTGGCATACCAGCCGCTCGCGGACGAAGACATTCAAGCCTACATCGATTTTTCCGAAACAGAAGCGGGCAGGGACATTAATAACGCTTTGTTTTCTGCATTTGACGGGATGTTCGAGGACATCTCCAAGAATCTTGGTCGGGCTTCATCGAGATTCATGACGCGGCAGGAACTCTAAGGTTCAAGTGCCGTAAACCATAAGTGCGGTCACAAGCGCGCCCGGATTCCCGCTGTATAGTCCGAGATCGCCCTGCAGTTGCGTGATACGTGCCGGGCGGTCTCTGACTGGTACTTGTGCTGCATCCATGGCCATTCGCAGTGACGGACCATCACCGGACCTAATTTCGTTCAGGATCTCGGGGTAGTTCGTCTTTACGGCCAATTCCACACGGCCACGTCGCTGGGTATACTCTTGATTCTCTACCGCGGTGCCGAAGCCCGAAATTGGCAGCAGAAGCGGGTTGCCTATGTGATTGGCATCAGTTGAACATCCTGCCAGCAGGACGAAAATGGAGAGACTGCGTAACGTCATATTCTTCTCGTTCATAAGGGGTTGACTTGAAGGGCACTTCGCCAGATAAGCCGCCATCCGCACAAGGCACTTGTGTGGCGCTATGCAAAATGACGCCGATTGGCGCGCAGTTGGCAGGCGGGGTGACCCGAGAACACGCAAGTGGCCTGATTGACGCGGAAATTAAAAGGAACGACCCAATGTTTGCGGTTCTCAAAACCGGCGGCAAGCAATACAAAGTCACCTCTGGTGACGTGCTGCGTGTCGAAAAGCTTAATGCCCAAGCGGGCGACAAAATCCAATTTAATGAAATTCTGATGGTTGGCGACACCGTCGGTACACCACTCGTCGAGGGTGCTGGCGTCCAAGCCGAAGTGATCGATCAGATCAAAGGCCCGAAGACGATCAACTTCGTTAAGCGTCGCCGGAAGCACTCTTCCGCGCGCAAGAAAGGTCACCGCCAACAGCTGACGCTCGTCCGTATTGGTGACATCCTTGAAAAGGGTGCCGACAAGTCCGGAATCGCAGCTGCTGTTTCTGGCCGCGGCCTTGCCATCGCTGCCGGAGCCGTAGCTGTTGTTGCAGCTGCTGGTGCGGTTGCAGTCGCGGCCTCCACGCCGAAGAAAAAGGCTGAGACTAAGAAGGCAGAAGCGAAAGCTGAGGCGGCTCCGAAGGCAGAAAAGAAAGCACCTGCCAAGAAAGCAGCGGCAAAGAAGGAAGCTACAGCAGGCGGCGATGATCTCAAGGAGCTGTCAGGGGTTGGCCCGGCACTCGAGAAGAAACTTCACGCTGCTGGCGTCACCACATTTGCGCAGATCGCTGCGTGGACACCGGAAGACGTCGCTGCTATGGACGAGAAACTGTCATTCAAAGGCCGCATCGACCGCGAAGGTTGGATCGATCAGGCCAAGAAACTGGCAAAGTAAGGACAAAGACCAATGGCACATAAAAAAGCAGGCGGTTCATCCCGTAACGGTCGCGACTCTGCTGGTCGCCGCCTTGGCGTCAAGAAATTCGGTGGCGAAGCCGTCATCCCGGGCAACATCATCATGCGCCAGCGTGGCACAAAGATGTGGCCAGGCTCTGGCGTTGGTATGGGCAAGGACCATACAATTTTCGCAACGGCCGAAGGCCAGGTGAAATTCCACAAGGGTCTCAAAGGCCGCACCTTCATTTCGGTTCTCCCAGTGGCGGAGGCCGCTGAGTAAGCCGAAATTCCAAAGGCGATACATTTGGGGGATCGGTTGCAAGACCGATCCCTTTTCGTTTGCGGAGTTCAATTTTCGTTCGCTGACTTGGCAATGGTCTATTTCATACCTCAGGCCTGTCATAACTTGGCCACACGCGGGGCAGTGAGTGAACTTCTGGTTTTTCGGAGGAGGGGAAACCATGATGCATGAAATGATTACAGATCAGATCACGGTTACATCAGACCGGTTTGTCTTGCGACCGCCGCAAGCCTCTGATGCTGGCTTGTTGAACATGTACGCCGGTGATCGCAATCTCGCTCGCGGGACACGATCAATCCCGCATCCTTTGCCGCCTGGCACTATGGAAAACTTGATTGTCAGAGCGTTGGGTCCCAACCGAACCGAAGACATCTGGATCATGGACGGCTCTGCCACCGGCCATGCGGAAGTCTTGGGAACCATAAGCTTGACCCATATGGATCGCGCCCAATCCGAAGTCTTCTACTGGGTTGCTCCGGCATTCTGGAACGTTGGCTTTGCCACCGAAGCAGTTAAATCCCTGCTGTCTGCCAATCCGCATCACGCCGAACGCTATTTTGCTGAGGCATTTCAGGATAATCCGGGCTCTGCTCGCGTTTTGACAAACTGCGGTTTTGATTACCTCGGAGATGCAGAGGCGTTTTCCGTCGCGCGCAATGCCGTTGTCCCGACGTGGACCTATACGTTGAAAGTGCCGAGCTAGGTCATTGACCGCCCGGCCATGCCGGGCCGTGTCCCGGTAGGGAGACACGAAATGACACCAACTTTGAAGACCGAGCGCCTAACGTTGCGTCCGCCTCTACCGACAGATGCCACGCCGATTACCGCAGCCTTGCAGAATCCCAATGTTCACTTCTGGCTCACCGCTGTGACACAGCCATACGACTTCCAGGATGCCGAAAATTTTCTGATATCTTGCACCCATGCGAGTGCAAATTTGCATTGGGTTCTTGATGAAGGTGGGGGTTTAATCGGTTTAATTTCAATCGGATCAGAACTTGGCTATTGGCTTCGGACAGAGGACCACGGACGTGGTTTGATGACCGAAGCTGCGACTGCGGTGGTGACAGATTACTTCACTTATGCTGACGATCCACTCGTGTCTGGTTATCATTTGGGCAATGATGCGTCATGCAATGTTCTGAAAAAGCTTGGTTTTGTGAATACACACATTGATGCCCCGATTAAATCAGCGACTGGTCAACCTGTGCCAACGCAGCGCATGGTGCTCACAAAATCCTTATGGAACGCACGATGATCGAACTTGGCTATCGGAACCTTGAACATCAGGACTTTCACGCCCTTCATCCGATCGTGAGTGACTGGCATATTGTGCGGCAACTCGGATCATGGCCATTCCCGTCCGATCCGGAATTTACGCGGTCTCGTTGTCTGGCCTATGGCGGTGTGGGCTTTGTCTGGGGGGTCTTCACTGACATCGGACTGATTGGTACAATCGGCATAACAGAAGGTGAGCTTGGTTATATGCTCGACAAGCGGTTCTGGGACCAAGGCATCGGGACGCGGATCGTCAGCCATGCCTTGACAGAAGCTTTCAAGAAGTATGATTGGGATCAGATTCATGCCTCGGCCTGGTTCGACAATCCGGCTTCGACCCGAGTATTGACGAAACACGGTTTTATCGAATCCCATCGCGAAATTGTTCATTCCAAAGCCCGCGACAGGCCTACACCTGTGATCCAACACGTTCTGACCCGCGAAGCTTACAACGCCTTGAGGGACAGCTCAGAATAGCTTATCGCACGCACGACCCCGTCAGAAAGACACCGCCATGAAGTTCCTCGATCTTGCAAAGGTCTACATCCGCTCTGGGAGCGGTGGTGGCGGGTGCGTGTCATTCCGTCGTGAGAAATTTATCGAGTACGGTGGTCCCGATGGTGGTGATGGCGGCAACGGTGGCTCTGTCATCGCAGAATGCGTCGACAGCCTGAATACATTGATCGATTTTCGCTATCAGCAGCATTTCTTTGCCAAGAATGGCCAGCATGGGATGGGTAGCCAACGCACAGGAGCAAGCGGCGACGACATCATTCTGCGCGTGCCTGTAGGAACCGAAATCATTGACGAAGACGGCGAAACAGTTCTTGCAGATATGACAGAGGTTGAGCAGCGTTTTGTGATCGCGAAAGGCGGGAATGGCGGCTGGGGCAACTTGCGTTTCAAGTCGGCCACAAATCAGGCACCCCGTCGTGCTAATCCTGGACAGGAAGGGATCGAACGCACGATCTGGTTACAGCTGAAGCTGATCGCAGACGTCGGGCTGCTGGGCATGCCGAATGCTGGCAAATCTACGTTCTTGGCAGCCACGTCGAATGCGCGACCCAAGGTCGCCGATTATCCGTTTACGACACTTGTTCCGAACCTTGGTGTCGTCGGCATTGATGAGGTGGAATTCGTCGTGGCGGATATTCCGGGCCTGATTGAAGGTGCGTCTGAAGGCAAGGGACTTGGTTTCGAATTTCTCGCGCACGTCGAACGCTGTGCGGTTCTGCTGCATCTTGTCGATGGAACGTCTGGTGATCCGATGCGAGACTATAAAGCAATCGTGCAAGAAGTTGAAAGTTATGGTAATATTTCTGACAAGCCACGCATTACAGTGCTTAACAAGATCGATGCGCTTGATGCGGAGGAACGCGTCTTTCTGCACGACGAAATGCAGGATGTCTGTGATGGTCCTGTGCTTTTGATGTCCGGAGCAACTGGTGAGGGAACGGCGGAGGTACTACGCGCATTACGCTCAGAGATTGACGACAACCGGCTTCGCCACAAAAAAGCCGAAGAGGACAAAGAAGAAGTCCAGCCATGGAAACCCTGACAGCTGCGAAAAGACTTGTCGTAAAGATCGGTTCTGCTCTTCTTGTGGACCGCGAAAAGGGTCTGCGACACGAATGGTTGAAATCTCTGGCAGAAGATGTGGCCCGTATTCGTCAACGCGGCACTGAAGTTATCCTTGTTTCATCGGGTTCAATTGCACTTGGGCGGGGTGTTTTGGGTCTGCCATCCAGCGAGTTGCCTCTTGAACAATCACAGGCTGCCGCTGCTGTCGGACAAATCCGTCTTGCAAGAGCTTACGAAGAGGCGCTGGAACCTTTTCGCATCAAGACCGGCCAAGTTTTGGTCACTCTCGAAGATTCAAAAGATCGGCGCCGCTACCTGAACTCACGCGCAACTCTTGAGACGCTTCTTTCTCTTGGGGTCATACCAATCGTAAATGAGAACGATACAATTGCGACAGATGAAATCCGGTATGGCGACAATGATCGGCTTGCCGCCCAAGTCGCTGTGACAATTGGCGCCGATCAGTTGATACTGCTTTCTGATGTCGATGGGCTCTACACTGCAAATCCGGCACAAGACGCTAAAGCCGAACATATTCCGCTGGTCGACGATATCACTGCCGACGTCATGAATATGGCAGGTGACGCCGGATCTGGCCTGTCAAAGGGCGGCATGAAGACAAAGATCATGGCAGCCCGCGTTGCGACAGAAGCCGGCTGCGCGATGGCAATCACATTAGGATCACCGCTCAATCCATTGCAAGAGCTAGAAAACGGCGCGAAAGCGACTTGGTTCACGGCACAAATTTCACCGCAAGCCGCGCGCAAGCGTTGGATTGCAACAATGAAACCTTGCGGGAAAATCTCGATTGATGCTGGTGCTATCAGAGCGCTTCACGACGGTAAGAGCCTTTTGCCAGCTGGCGTTACCGCAACCTCTGGTGCATTCGAGCGAGGCGATCCAGTTGCCGTTCTGGCACCTGATGGTCACACGCTGGCACAAGGTCTTTCACGATACACGGCGGATGAAGCAGCCCGCATTCAAGGACTGCGTAGCACTGACATCGAAGCCGTGCTTGGATATAAAGGCCGGGCCGCACTTATTCACCGAGATGACCTTGTTTTGCAGGAGCGGACACGATGAACGAACTCAATCCAAACTTCATGCAGGAAATGGGCGCTGCCGCGAAAGGTGCAGCGCGTGATCTGGCGTCGGCAACTGCACAGCAGAAAACAAGAGCACTTGACGCTGCCGCTGATGCCATCTGGGCGCAGCGCACCAAGATCATAGCGGCCAACAAGACCGATCTCGATTACGGGCGAAAAAAGAACCTCACCGGTGCCATGATGGATCGTTTGATGCTTGACGCAGTGCGCATAAAGGGAATTTGCGATAGCCTGCGGTTAGTGGCAGCTCAGCAAGACCCAATTGGGTCTGTTATGGAGGAGTGGAACCAGCCAAGTGGCTTGCATATCCAGCGGGTACGTACACCAATTGGGGTTATCGGAGTTATCTATGAATCCCGCCCGAACGTTACCGCCGATGCTGCTGCTTTATGTCTGAAATCAGGCAATGCCGTCATCTTGCGCGGTGGATCTGAATCTTTCCATTCATCGACGGCAATCCACGCCTGCCTGTTGGAAGGTCTGCGCGCAGCAGGGCTGCCAGATGCCGCTATTCAGCTCGTTCCAACCCGTGATCGCGCGGCTGTCACGGCAATGCTGCAAGCCACCGATTTTATCGATGTTATCGTGCCCCGCGGTGGAAAGGGTCTTGTCGGTCTTGTTCAAAAGGAAGCCCGCGTCCCTGTTTTCGCGCACCTTGAGGGCATCTGCCATATTTATGTAGATGCGACTGCAGATCTTGAAAAAACGCGCAGTGTCGTAGTGAACGCTAAAACGCGCCGCACCGGTATTTGCGGGTCTGCAGAATGCTTGCTGATCAATAAGGCATTTTGGAACACTGACGGGGAAGTACTTGTCAAAGATCTGCTGGACGCTGGAGTGGAGGTGCGTGCGGAAGGGGCCGCACAGGTTCCCGGCACAGTGCCGGCAAAAAACGATGACTTCGGGAAAGAATTCCTCGACATGATCATAGCAGTCAAGATTGTCGACGGACTTCAGGCCGCGATAGAGCATATTCGTACGTATGGATCGAACCATACGGATGCAATCATGACCGAAGACGACGACGTTGCCGCAAAGTTCTTCAAGAACGTTGATAGCGCAATTCTAATGCGAAACGCATCGACGCAGTTCGCCGATGGTGGAGAGTTCGGTATGGGGGCGGAAATCGGTATTGCCACCGGAAAATTACATGCTCGTGGACCGGTTGGAGCGGTTCAATTGACAAGTTTCAAGTACCTGGTCACCGGTGACGGAACAGTTCGATCCTAGAAGCGTGCGACAATCTGCGTTGCACTAATGTCGGTTCTCAATTTGCGATGGCTGCCCGCCATAACTGTCGGCAACATCGCGAATTGGACATGTGAGGCGCTATAGTCAATGGACGAACCCATGTGTGTGAGCCCGTTCCAAGGTTCTTCATCAATTTTCAAGCGATCAGACACCGCCGTCATGACCCAGTCCTCACCGTCACGTTGTACGGTAACTTCCCCTCCCGTCGGCATTGCTGTTTCAAAACATAGCAACAACAAGAATGCGATACGCACTTCGTCCCGACGATGTTCGCCTTCAGCCTGCCAATAATAAGTGAGGCGCCCGCCGCGCGCATTTGCAGTCAAGATCGACAAGACATCCTTGCGACTGATGATTTGATCACCGTATGCGGCACCAAATGCGATGCGAAAGAACCGAATACGGGCGTTGGCGTTCTGAACACTTTCAGAGATGAGAGAGAGTTCAGAACCGGAACTGGCTCCCGTCAATTCTAGCAATTCAACACCATTGCCGATGGCACCAATTGGGCTAATTAGATCATGGCAGATTCGTGATCCAACGAGTGTTGCCAATCTATCTTGCATTGAGGGCCCCGATGTTAGAAATGAATGCGATCCTTGAGCCGGGTATGCTTGTGCGCAATCCTGAAGAACCCGACTGGGGGATTGGACAGGTCCAATCTAATATCAACGCAAAAATCACAGTGAATTTTCGCGAAGTTGGCAAGATGGTGATTGATGGGACTCGTGTCATGCTTGTGTTGGTCCAATCTGATACGCGATAGCCAGCAAGTCTAGATGCAACCTGTGGTAGTGCAAGGCTAGGCCATACGAAACATGTTTTACAAGTGCAAATCCGAGATGGTTGCGAAAAGTCCAGCGCGTCCCTAAGAACGTCTGACGCACGTTTTTCTTTGGTGACTGACAAACCTGATGGCATCATCCATCCCACAGTTTCAGACCCATTTTGCACGCAATGACGCGGACATCCTTGCCGCTCAGCGGCTCCGGTACGACGTTTTTGTCAAGGAACTTGGTGCTGTGGACAAAACCTTTGATGGGGCAGACCGCGTAGAAAAGGATGCGTTCGACAAGTACGCAGATCATTTGCTTCTTCGTGACCTTAGCCGCCCGCAGTCTGATCAAATTGTCGGTGTCTACAGGCTGATGAATGCCAAGCAGGCAGAACTCGCCGGGGAGTTTTCTACCGAACGGGAATACGATATCGCGGCACTTAAAATGTCGGGGAAATGTCTTCTGGAACTTGGTCGGTCCTGTCTGCACCGCGACTATCGGGGCGGATCGGCTATGTTTCATATCTGGCAATCGCTGGCAGATCATATTGAAGTCACAGGGACAGAGATTCTGTTCGGGGTCGCATCCTTCCATGGCATCGACCCAATGGGACATGCAGCTTCGCTGAACATGCTCTTTGCCGATCACAATAGCGCATTCGCCGTGCCGTCGCGTCAGCATCTCACGCTGCCTGTTGTGAACGCAGACAAGAAAGAAGCGCTTCGTCAAACCCCGGCATTGATCAAAGCCTATCTGCGTCTTGGCGGAACAGTCGGGCAGGGGGCATATGTTGATCGTGAATTCAACACGACAGACGTATGTATGATCCTCGACGTAGCAAATATGAACGACCGACATAGAGCAATCTACGCCAGATGAATTCACCGACTTGGCAATCCAAGGATATTCCGCCAGGCACGCCGATTTCGACTTCTGGTTGGCTGCGGGTGGCGATAAAAGGTTTCTTGCTTATTGCGCTCATCGCAATCTGCCTCATTTTGCTCTTGTTGCTACGATTGATCGAGGCCCCGCTTTGCGGAGAACGCCGCCCCGTAACGCCGTTCATTACACAATTCGTTTGCAGGACAGCATTTCGCATTATCGGCATCAGGTACCGCATTATAGGTAAGCCAATGCCGGGGCCAGGCGCAGTTGTTGCTAACCACTCAAGCTGGCTTGATATCTTTGCCTTAAACGCAGGCCAGCGCATCACTTTTGTGGCAAAGGAAGAAGTCGCCGGATGGGCTGGCATCGGATGGCTCGCAAAAGCGACTGGAACCGTTTTTGTAAAACGCGACAGGCGCGAATCTCTGAACCAGATTGAGGCGTTCAAAGAACGTCTTGCCGTAGATCAGCGTCTCTTGTTCTTTCCGGAAGGTACGTCAACAGACGGGCTACAGGTCTTGCCATTCAAGCCAACGCTATTTGCAGCGTTCTTCGCGCCAGAGTTTACTCATCTTTCGTTGCAGGCAGTCACAGTTCGCTACGAACCGGCCCCAAGTCAGGACCGCAGATTCTACGGGTGGTGGGGCAACATGGACCTTGCGCCACACCTACTCGCCACACTGGCCGCTTCACCCCAAGGTGGAGTCACGGTTATATACCATCCACCGGTCCAGATTGATGACTTCGAAAGCCGAAAAACCCTGGCAAGATCGCTGGAGGATCAAACGAGATCAGGCCTCACGCCATTGCCTTGATACAATCTTGCAGCGCAAGAACAGGGTTATCTGTTTTCCAGATCTCATCGCCGATCCCAAAGAAATCAGTGTGCGCTGCCAACTGGCGAAGGATATCGTGATCGAGGGCGCCTTCCGCGACAACCGGTACCTCAATCATCTGGGACCACCATTCAAACAGCTCAAATTCTACTCTATTTCCGTCATCCAACGTGGACTGACCAACCGGACCAAATGCCACGTAGTCGGCAGACAGCTCGCCCGCAGTCATTCCATCGTGGCGTGATTGGCGGCAGTACGCCCCGACAATCGCATCTTCGCCCAAATCCTTGCGCACCTTCATCACGGACTTGGCACCGTCCGTCAAATGAACGCCATCAAGGCCAAGTCGTTCTACCATTTGCACATGGGTTTCGATCACCAGCGCAACGTCACGTGCGTGGGTTATTTCACGCAACGCATCAGCCGACTTTGCGATCCGGTCCTCATCTCTGGTCCCAAGCGCAAGACGCACGCAAGCGACCGCCACCGAATCCAGACATGCGGCAAGCGTTTGCGGAAATGTGGATAATTCGATTTCGGATGGAGTGATTAGATAAACCTGCGGCAGGTCTTGATTGTCGGACATCGGTCAACCCTTTTGGTCGTGTTACCATTGCTTTACCGCGCTTTTCACGGCTTGGCTATGGTGCAAAACCTGTGCATAAGCGCGCCATGCCAACTCCAAACCCGCAACCGACTTTTGTCCTCGTCAGGCCGCAAATGGGCGAGAATATCGGTGCGTCAGCACGCGCGATGTGGAATTTCGGGCTGGATCGTATGCGGATCATCGATCCACGCGACGGTTGGCCCAATCAGAAAGCAGTCGCCATGGCGTCGGGGGCAGGGCGGCTCTTGGACGAAGCGCAGCTGTTCGCGACAACGGCGGATGCTATCAGCGATTGCACCTTCGTCTATGCAACGACAGCGCGGCCTCGTGATCTAACCAAGCCCGTGTTTTCACCTGAAGAGGCAATGTCGGATTGCGCAGCGCGTATTGCATCAGGCGAAAAGACTGCGGTGCTCTTTGGACCTGAACGGGCCGGTATGGAAAACGACGATATTTCACGGGCTAACGCAATTATTTCCGTCCCTGTGAATCCTGATTTCCCGTCACTGAACCTCGCACAATGCGTGCTGCTGACAGCCTATGAATTTCGCCGTCAGGGCGAGATTGCAACCCCGACCACCGCCGCTGCGTCGCACGACATGGCCGCGCAGGTCGAGATTGAAAAACTGGCCGCACACTACGAAGACCGTCTGCACGAAGCCGGGTTCTTTTTTCCGGATCATAAGGCCGCAAACATGAAGCTGAACTTGCGTAATCTTTGGTCGCGCATGCCACTGACACGTGCCGACGTACAGATGTTGCACGGGGTCATGCGCCAGATGGTGCGTTGGAGAAACCGCGCGGACTGAGATTTTCTTCCAAAGAAGGCCCTAAATCTGCCCCAAAGCGTTGTTATGCGCGAACAAACAACGCTGGGCAGGCGAATGGAACTTGCGCAATACATCTGGTCTAATCTTCAGACATACTTCGGTGTGAAATTTCTGTTGTCGCCAGTCTATCTGGCCGCGACAGTTATCATCGTCTATGTCGTATGGTCGCTACGGGGCCGCACAAAACCGTTCCTTACATACATGTTGCCAAAGGATGTCTGGACGCATCCGTCAACGAACGTTGATATCAAGGTCGCTCTTTTCAACGGTGCGATCACGGCAACCGGTGCGCTTTCAGCTTTGCTAATCACGCCATACGTCACTTTTGCGATCACAACGCAGCTTGCGCAATTAACAATGAGCGGCGGATCAGAGATTACAGGACTCGTCAGGAGCATTCTTGCAGGGACAATTTTATTTCTTGTTCAGGACTTCTGCAGATACTGGAACCATTACCTGCACCATGAGCAGCGCTTTCTTTGGCCATTTCATGCCGTCCATCACAGTGCTGAGGTGATGACACCAATCACGTTTCTGCGGGCTCACCCGATGTATTCCGTCCTACAGATACTAGTTATTTCCGCACTTGTCGGGATCGCGCAAGGCCTGATCCTATTCGGCGTCGTTGGCACGATCGACATTTCGGTGATCTACGGAAGCACGCTCACATTCAATGCTTACGTTTTCTTCGGCGGGCACCTGCGCCACAGCCATATCTGGATCAGCTACGGGCGCCTGTTGGAGCATATCCTGATTTCCCCGGCGCAACACCAGATCCATCACTCGTCAAATCCGAAGCATCATGATTGCAATTACGGAGAGATATTCGCGATCTGGGACTGGATGTTCGGCACACTTTACGTCCCCGATGGATATGAAGACTTGAACTATGGTCTTGCCGATCGTGATGGAAATATCATTCCGCAAAAGCACCCCACCCTTAAGGACGCAATGATCGGGCCGTTTATCGAAGTATGGGAAGAAATCCTCAAAGGCACGTCAAAAGATCCGGAAAATAAGTTTCCAGCGGAATAGACAGACACATCGTCACACGTTCCCGCCCTTGAAGCCTAAGATGCTCCGCCATAGGTTCCGCGACAAAGATCTGGAGCGCAACATGGCAGATAAGACCCGCAACATCTTCGAAGAGGTTGGAACGACCCAAAAACAGGTGGCGGCCCCTGGCGGAATCGACAAAGGGAATAGCGGTGCGCGCAAGCAGATCCGTACCTGGTTGGTGATCCTCTTTGCGCTGGTCGCCGTCATGATCGCGGTGGGTGGGCTGACACGCCTCACGGACAGCGGGCTTTCGATCACGGAATGGAAACCTATCAACGGAGCCATACCGCCGACGTCCCTTGAAGCTTGGGAAGAAGAATTCAACAAGTATCGCGAAATCCCCGAATATATTGAGCAGAACAAAGGTATGACCCTTGCGGAATTCAAGGTTATCTACTGGTGGGAATGGGGACATCGTCAGCTTGGGCGCGTCATCGGTCTCGTCTGGGCACTCGGCTTCGCCTATTTCTATGTCACGCGGAAAATTCCGAACGGTTGGACGTCCCGATTACTTCTGCTTGGTGGATTGGGCGGTTTGCAGGGCGCAGTAGGGTGGTGGATGGTTTCGTCTGGGTTAAAGCCTGGCATGTTGGACGTCGCGTCCTACCGCCTTGCAATACATCTAGGCCTGGCATTCGTGATATTCGGTTTTCTGACATGGAATATCCTGCAGTTGTCCCGACGGGAATCAGACCTCCTTAAGGCGCGAAGGGCCGGAAACCCGATCCTCTTCACACTCGCGACCGTGCTGCTTGCCTTTACGTTCTTCCAAATCCTTCTGGGCGCTTTGGTGGCTGGCATTGACGCTGGAAGGGCATATCCGGATTGGCCCTTGATGGCAGGCGGCTTCTTTCCACCGCAACCGTTCGATCTGCAACCTGTCTGGCGCAACTTCTTCGAGGATGCGGGGTTGGTGCAATTCATGCATCGCATTGCCGGCTACATCCTATTTCTGTTCGGTGTTTACGCAGTTATCCGGATGCGCGGCAGCGCCAATTCATCAATCCGTTTCGCTGCACATGCAGTTATTGCCATGATGTTTCTACAAATGGTCATCGGAATCTTTACGGTCATGTACTCTGCACCTGTTCACATCGCTATCGTGCATCAATTCGGAGCGGTCATACTCTGGGTTCTTGTGCTGCGCGCGCGGTTTCTAACCCGCTATCCGCACCCGCAAAGCATCCGCGGGAATGGTATATGACAGCCTACAAAGCCCTGATGGCATTTACCCGAGACACGCATGCCCTTGCCCAGATCGCAGGACGGCTTGGGTGGGATCAGGAAACCATGATGCCGCTTGGTGCTACCCCTCAACGTGCAGAAGAACACGGGGCGTTGGCGTCCGTCTTGCATGCACGTCGTACGGATCCGCGGATTGGTGATTGGCTCGAAGCGGCAAAGGCGGACGATGAGGTCGCTGTCGCAAATATCCGCGAAGTCCGCCGATCATATGCCCGAGCATCGAAAGTACCGGCAAATCTAGCAACAGAAATCGCGAAAACGACGTCCTTGGCACATCGCGTTTGGGCCGAGGCGCGAGTGAATGAAGATGTTGCTGCGTTCCTACCCATGTTGGAAAAAGTTGTGGCATTGCGGCGCGAAGAAGCGTTGGCAATCGCTGATGGCTCGGACCCGTACGATGCGCTGCTTGCCGACTATGAGCCCGGTGCATCAGGCGAAACGATTGGGCAAATGTTCGCAGCGCTTCGGTTGCGCTTGGTCCCTTTGCGAAATGCAATTCTCGAAATGCCGGTTCCTGAAAAGCTCACTGTAGTTTTTGATGAAAGCGGGCAGCTTGCATTGTCGGAAAAGCTTGCACTGGCTTTCGGGTATGACAAAACCTACGGCAGGATCGACAAGGCCGTTCACCCATTTTCATCAGGGTCGGGGCTGGATGTCCGCATAACCACCCGAACGAACCCGCACGACCCGTTTAACTGCTTTTATTCGACAATCCACGAGGTCGGCCATGCTGCCTACGAACAAGGGATTGACCGGCAGTATTTACTGACACCGCTGGGCAGTGGTGTATCCATGGGTGTCCATGAGAGCCAGAGCCGTATCTACGAAAACCAGATCGGCCGCAGTCGCTCCTTTACGGGATGGCTATTTGGCCAGATGCGCGACCAGTTTGGTGATTTTGGCATCGCCAACGAGGACGCGTTCTATGCCTGCGTGAACCGTGTCGCTAATGGGTTCATCCGGACAGAAGCAGACGAAGTGCAGTACAATTTACACGTCTTACTTCGATTTGACATTGAGCGTGCGTTAATAAGCGGTGATCTGCAGGTGTCGGATTTGGAAGCGGCTTGGAATGACCGGTTTGCCGCTGATTTTGGCTATTCCATCGACAAGCCTTCAAATGGTATTCTGCAGGACGTGCATTGGTCCGAAGGTTTGTTCGGATACTTTCCAACGTATTCATTGGGCAATGTCTATGCCGGATGTCTCCACGAGTCGTTGCGCAAAGCAGTGCCCGATTTGGACACTGATCTTGCCAAGGGTGACACATCAAAGGCGACAGGTTGGTTGCGCGAGCATCTTCAGCAATTTGGCGGGCTTCGCACTCCACGTGACACGATCAGTCACGCGACTGGCGCGGAACCGTCTGAAGAGCCATTGTTAAACTATCTTGAAAAGAAATTCAGCGATCTCTACGAACTCTAGTCCCATTTTGGTGCGCGTTTCTCTAGAAAGGCGGCGATCCCTTCCTGTGTATCGGGAATAGCCATATTGCGGACCATAGCATCGCCGGCAAACTCATAGGCACTCGCGACATCCATGTCTGCCTGTCGATAGAACGTTTCCTTTCCAAGTTTGACAGCCGCCGTCCGTTTTGCGGCGATCATTGCAGCAAGCTCGCGGGTTTTCTGTTGTAGCATGTCTGGCGGCACCGCTTTATTTACCAGCCCCATTGTGACAGCCTCTTCTGCGCTTATGAAACGACCTGTTGTCAGCATTTCAAATGCTGCTTTGCGACCGATATTGCGCGTCAACGCGACCATCGGCGTCGAACAAAATAATCCAATATTAACGCCATTCACGCCAAAACGTGTATCTTCAGCCGCAACGGCCAGATCGCAGGTTGCAACAAGCTGGCAGCCAGCTGCGGTCGCGATTCCATGAACCTGAGCAATGATGGGTTGGGGCAGGGCATGAATCGCAAGCATTAGCGCCGCGCACCGATCGAACAAGTCTTTCAGGGCTTCGGCATCTTTCGCACGCATCTCCCCTAGATCATGTCCTGCGCAAAATGCCTTCCCGGCACCGGACACGATTACGACTTTCACAGTGGGATCATCTGCAATTTTATCAAGTAGGGCATGAAACCTAGCGATCATCGCATCGGAAAGCGCATTAAGCTTTTCGGGCATGTTGAGAGTCAGATGGGCAATGCCTTCTGCATCAGCCCGCTTCAGGATTGTCATTCTTCGCCTCCTCTGGTGTGATGCCAGACTAGGGTGGTGGATGTATGAAACTCAAGATGGACGTTCTCGCGCTGCAGGACTTTCTGCGCACGGACTTTCCGCAGGTCAGCTCAGATTTTGTGATCGATGGATTGACTGCCGATCTGTTGAGAGTGCGGCTGAAGACGCGAGACAATCATTTGCGTCCCGGTGGGACGGTTTCTGGCCCGTCGATGTTCGCGCTCGCAGACGTCGGTGTTTATCTGGCGATCCTTGCACGCCTTGGTCCTGTCGCGCTTGCCGTGACGACGAGCTGTAGCATTGATTTCATGCGCAAACCGAGAGCTGGGCAGGATCTGATTGGCGAAACGCGATTGCTCAAGTTAGGTCGCGTTCTGGCAGTCGGAGACGTGCTCATGTTTTCGGAAGGTGAAAATCAACCAGTGGCAAGGGCTAGCTTAACCTATTCGATTCCTCCTGAACGCGGGTAGGACAGTCATATTAGCTAAGAAGACTGGGCCGAAACGCGTCCGGCCCAGTCAGGAAGATGCAGGTGTCTATGCCTGTCAAAAAGGCTGCGCTGCTTCTTCAAGCGTGTAGAGACACTACAAGGTCGCGCGTTCACATGCTCTTGCTACCTACTGTCTCTTCGGCTTGAGCTTCCCGTGGAATGACGTGCGGCGGCATTCTGTGCATCTGCGGAGACCTCAGGAGTTTAATTAAGCCAGCCGAGTACTTTTCGCCGCGGGAAGGTCGCATCGTCCATGCCGTTCGAATTGCAATTAATGGGCTGATCCAACATGAGGACTTCAAGGGCGCGATGCTGGGTCTGCGGAAATTGTAAGATCAGCCCCGAGAAGACACTGCTATTTGATGAGGTATTTTAATACCTAAAACACAAGTCTATGTTTTCACGTAAGAATATAGCAAATTAAGTCGTTGACCGTGCTTGTAGGGCGATTATAAGCCAGCTATCGAAATGACAGGGCGCACGCGCCTCCAACCGACTAGGTGAATTTATGAAAACCTTCTCCGCGACTCCGGCGGATATCGACAAGAAGTGGTACGTTATCGACGCTGAAGGCGTTGTTCTAGGCCGTCTTGCATCGATCATCGCCATGCGCTTGCGCGGCAAGCATAAGCCGTCGTTCACACCATCCATGGACATGGGCGACAATATCATCGTGATCAACGCTGAAAAGATTCAGATGACCGGTAACAAGCGCGATGAACGCTATTACTGGCATACCGGCCATCCCGGCGGCATCAAGTCCAAGACCAAGGGCGAAATCCTCGAGGGCGCACACCCCGAGCGTGTTGTCATGAAGGCCGTTCAGCGCATGCTTCCAGGCGGAAAGTTGTCCCGCCAACAAATGACGCATCTCCGCGTATTTGCCGGTGCCGAACATGGCATGGACGCTCAAAAACCCGAAGTTTTGGATGTTGCATCAATGAACGCAAAGAACACGCGCACACAGCACAAAGCCGAAACGACTGGCACACCGGGGACTGCATAATGGCTGATCAAGTGAATTCTCTCGAAGAACTGGGCCAAGTTGCAGAGGGCGTCGCACCCGTTGCTGACGCGCCTGTACAGGTCGAAATCAACCGCGAGCCAGTTCGTGACGAACTGGGCCGTTCCTACGCAACCGGTAAACGGAAGGATGCGGTTGCCCGCGTCTGGATCAAACCTGGTTCTGGTAAGGTCACTGTGAATGGAAAGGACATGCCAATTTATTTCGCACGTCCTGTTTTGCAGATGATCCTTCGCCAACCTTTTCAGGTTGCCGGTGTCGTTGATCAGTTCGACGTTGTCGCAACTGTTAAAGGCGGCGGTCTGTCTGGCCAGGCTGGTGCGGTCAAGCACGGCGTCTCAAAAGCCCTACAGCTTTACGACCCGTCTCTGCGCGGTGCCTTGAAAGCCGCGGGTTTCCTGACCCGCGACAGCCGCGTTGTCGAGCGTAAGAAGTACGGCAAAGCCAAGGCGCGTAAGAGCTTCCAGTTCTCCAAGCGCTAACAGCAATCGATCGCAAACAAATAGGGCGCGCCCACCGGGTGCGCCCCTTTTTATTTCAACATGCACTTTTCTTTGTGGCCTAAAAAGGACGGCTTTTTCCTACCGAATTACGCAATAACGACAATACTTGGATGAAATTTCAGATTGCCGTCACGTCACGCTGGCAGAAATATTTGCCGAATTCTGACCTTGCGCTAAAATCATGTTCATGGATTTTGGTCGCATCATATTGTTTCCCGTGATCCTCACACAGGGACTTTGGGTCGCCGCGCGCGCGCAATGTATGCCTGAACCAGAGGGTCCGCGTACTGGAACGTTGGGACACGGGCCGGAATTACGCGTCCTTATCGTTGGTGATAGTTCGGCGGTCGGGGTCGGGGTCCGTCATCAGGATGAGGCTCTTGCTGGCCAGACTGTGCGACGACTGGCCCAGGATTTCACGGTACATTGGCGGGTTATCGCAAAAACGGGCGCAACTGCCGGCGACACAGTTAAGCGACTGCAATCCACAACTGCGACACCCTACGATGTTGCGATCACTGCCCTTGGTGTGAATGACGCAAAAAACGGAGTTTCCGCCAGTGCATGGCAAAAGAACTACACTGAGGTTCTCCGATTGCTCTCCACACGATTTGAAGTCAAGCACATCACGGCATGTGGCTTGCCACCTGTGCATGACTTTCCCTTGCTGCCACATCCATTAAAAGGGATACTTTCGCGACGCACACAGCTATTCGACCGGCTTCTGCAAAATATCGTTCATCATCATCTGCATGCGCAATTTCTGCCTTTGCCGAAATCCCTTGATCCAGCTCACATGGCAGAAGACGGATTTCATGCTGGGCCACTCATATATGATGAATGGGGAAATCATACGGCGGCGTCGATTAACCAGCACTTTGCCCATTGATCTTTTTTGCAGTTCGCCACACGATTGGCCATGGCATCGCAGTCGCTTAGCTCTGATCAGAAACGCAGCATCCGGCTGATATCATTACCTTTTGCCTACGCGTTTCTCCTGCTTGCTGTGCCGATGTCGGTTGTGGTTCTGTTCAGTTTCTGGACTCAGGACTTCATGACCGTCGATACCACCTTCACATTGAACAACTATCGCGAAATCTGGGAAACACCGATCTACGGAGCATTGCTAAAGCGTTCAGTGATGGTGTCCGGAATCGTAACGGTTGTGACTGTGCTCTCTGCCTTTCCGATCGCCTATTTTGTTTCGTTCCATGTTCGCCCAGAACGTAAATCGCTCTGGCTCTTTTTGATTACGATCCCGTTCTGGACAAGCTATCTGATCCGAGTGTTTTTGTGGAAAGTTATCCTAGGCTTCAATGGCGTCATAAATTCGGGATTGATTTCGTTGAATATCATCGACGAGCCCCTCACTTTCATTCTCTACAACGTCAACGCGGTGATTATCACACTCGCCCATGCGTTCGCACCTTTCGCAATCTTACCGATTTTCGTGGCGCTCGAAAAGATCGACAGGTCGTTGTTAGAAGCTTCAAAGGATCTCGGCGAAAACGGTGTCATGACTTTCTTTCGAGTGACATTGCCACTGGCGATGCCTGGTGTCGTGGCTGCTGTACTGATCGTTTTCATCCCCACCATTGGTGACTACGTCACACCAGAACTGATGGGTGGTGCGGGAGGCAAATTGATCGCAAATATGATCCAAACGCAGTTCCTGGCGCTGAACAATGCCCCGCTGGGGGCAGCGCTTGCACTTATTGCTATGCTAAGCGTTGCTTCGATTAGTCTTGCTTTTGTTTTTCTGAACCGCAGGTACCTGAGAGGCCGCTCATGAAGGGGCTTCGAATCTACGCGATCCTCTACCTGATTTTCCTTTACGCACCGATCCTGCTGTTGCCCATCTTTGCATTCAACGACGGTAAGATCATTGCCTTCCCACTGCAGGGCTTCACAACAAGCTGGTTCGGCGAACTTACAAGTAACAAGGCACTTCATGTAGCAGTCGGAAATTCCTTGTTCATCGCTTTCGTCACGGCGTTGTTGGCAACCATTCTTGGGTTATGCGCCGCGCGGGCAGGGGCGATGGCCAACTTTCCTATGAAGAGAGGTATCACCGGCTTCATCATGTTGCCCTTGGTTTTACCCGAAATCATTGTTGCTGTTTCACTTCTTGTCGTGTTGCGACAAGTGCTCGATTTATCGCTGTCAAACTGGACGATCATCCTCGCGCATATTCTGATTTGCACGCCTTTTAGTATCGCCATTCTGAACGGGGCGTTTCAAAATCTAGATCCTTCAATGGAAGAAGCCGCACTCGATCTGGGAGAGACGCGCTGGACAGCGTTCACGCGTGTGACGCTGCCTTTAGTGATGCCCGGTATCATCTCATCCATGCTTATTTCGTTCACAATCAGCCTCGATGAGTTCATTATCGCCTTCTTTCTGACTGGAACAAGCCCGACAATGCCAGTCTACATCTGGGGGCTTTTGCGGTTCCCCGGCCAACTTCCCGTGGTTATGGCCTTGGGAACCATATTAGTTGCGCTTTCGATCATTCTTCTGTCGCTTGCCGAGATGTTTCGCCGCCGTGGCTTACGGCGTTCTGGCCGCAAGGATTCCGGAGGTTTCCTGTGATTACCCTTCAAAAAGTAAACAAGTTCTATGGCGACTATCACGCCCTCCGCGATATCAATCTGACAATCGAGGCGGGTGAGTTTTTCTCGCTGCTGGGGCCCTCCGGGTGCGGCAAGACCACGCTGCTACGGACGATAGCAGGATTTGAGGGCGTTTCGGACGGAGTCGTTACTATCAGCGGCAAAGATATGGCGGGTGTTCCAGCCAATCTGCGCCCGACGAATATGGTTTTTCAGTCATACGCAATTTTCCCGCATCTGAGTGTAGCTGAGAACGTTGCATTTGGTCTGCGCAAATCCACTATGACCAAGGCCGAAAAAGAGACGGCAGTAGAACAATCACTCGAAATGGTCGGTTTGAAAGGCTACGGAGGGCGCGCGGCCCATGCTTTGTCGGGCGGACAGCGACAGCGTGTTGCGCTTGCGCGTGCCTTGATCCTGAAGCCAAAAGTTCTCCTGCTTGACGAACCATTATCTGCACTTGACAAGAAAATGCGCGAACAGATGCAGGTTGAATTGATCAGACTGCAACGCAGCGTCGGAATTACATTCATTCTGGTCACGCATGACCAAGAAGAAGCGCTGGTGATGTCCGACCGGATCGCCGTCATGTTCGAAGGCGAAATCGGACAGCTCGCGGATCCTGAAACACTTTATCGCCGTCCCAACTCCCGCCGGGTTGCGGAGTTCATTGGCAAAATGAACTTCATCCCCGCCAAGGTAGTCTCGCACGGGATGCCATCAGAAATCGAAATTGCCGGGCTTGGTCGCGTCAGCATAGAAGATGTACCAGGCAAAGAGAGCATCGATGTTGGGATTCGGCCGGAGTCACTGTCGATACTGTTTGAGAGTGACAAAGCACCTCGTCATGAAGTCGACGCAACAGTAGATGAAGTCGTTTACTACGGGGACATGACATACTACGACGTGCGTATTAAAAACGTACCGGAACCCATTACTATCGCAATGAAAAACCTGATCGGTAGACCTGTTCTTGATGTCGGTGATGCGGCGCGTGTCGCGTGGGATGAAAGAGCACTGGTCGCATTCTAGTTTAGCGCAATCGCAAAACGAATCGCGATCGTTTCCAACCCCGGATTAATTGTTTGCGTGTCGGCATTTGACCGGTGATCGTAGCTAACCAGTACTGTCGATCCGTTATCGAACGCATATCCGACCCCTAATGAAGACCGGAATTGCAGTGTGCCACCGAGATTGACTTCGGCATTGTCGAAGTACAGGCCGGGCATAAGCGCTGCTTCGATAAACAATGGCCCATTAAAAACATCTTCTGTCGTCCATTTTGCGCCGGCACCAATCCACATGCCGTTCTCATCTGTGACAGAAGCAGCAATTGTTGGTTGGAAGGGGCCATACTTACCCGCAACGTCATAACCTATCAGAACCTCTGATCCGACGATTTCATCCTGAAACTCAACACCTGCGGCTTGAAACGAAAGCCGAGCGGTTGCGTCTGACGCCCGCAGGCAGTCTGTTGGGCAATCGTTGAGCCCCATGTCACTGAGGCTTGCAATCAAGAAAATACCTGCAAGTGTTCCGTCCATTACAGCGTTCTTTCAGCCGAATGAAATCGACGCAAGAGCCTAAGAATCGGGTGCAATCAGACCGAGGCCCCGAAGATACACCCCGATACCGGTTTCAAGCAGATCTTCCGGAGGGTAGGGGCTTTTCGTCCCAGGACTACCCCGCGCAAACAACTCAACGACACCGTGGGAAAGCGCCCATATATGCGCAGAAAACATCTGCGGCGGCGGCCGCTTTTCTGCTGGAATATGTTCAGATAGGTCGACAGCTGCTTTTTCGAGCACGCCCATTGCACGCGTGGCCACTGCATTCAATTCCGGCGTCCGGTTGATTGAAATTCCGGATTCGAACATCGCAACGTAATGACCGGGATACTTCCGCGCAAAAGCGAGATAAGCACGGCCTGTTGCCTCAAACGCGCCAAGCGCCGATGGCTGCCCCTTATCGTAGGCATAGTCCATCAGATCGGCGAAAATCTCGTAACCCTGTCGCGCGGCTTCGGCGATCAAGTCTTCACGACCTTCAAAATGTCGATAGACTGCGGCCGGAGTCACGCCTGCTTCTCGCGCTGCTTCAGACAGCGTGAAACCGGTTGGCCCCTTCGCTTCAATGAGTTTGAGGCAGGCATCAACAAGCGCCGTACGCAGATTGCCGTGATGATAGCCCTTTTTAGCCATGCCAGATTTCGGGACCTCCCGCGATCTTGTGATCAACGGGGCCAATGTCGCCTTTGCCGTCATATTCAAGATCGGCAAGTACGCTCCGGATCGTGTTCACGCGTGCCCGCCGCTTGTCATCCGAACGCACGATTATCCAAGGTGCATGGTCACTGTGCGTGCGATCAAGAGTTTCGTCGATTGCCTGCGTGTAAGCGTCCCATTTAGAAAGACCCTCGACATCAATCCAAGACAGCTTCCATTGCTTCAGTGGGTCACTTTCGCGATCTAAAAAGCGCTTAAGCTGGGTTGCACGTCCAACATTCAGCCAAACTTTGAAAAGCCTGATTCCATCATCCGCAAGCTGCTTTTCGAAGCCGTTGACTTGTTGAAACCATTGCTCGCGCTGCGCAGGCGTACAAAATCCAAAAACGTGTTCAACGACACCACGATTGTACCAGCTGCGATCGAAGAAAACGATCTCACCTGCAGATGGCATGTGCTTGATATATCGTTGGAAATACCACTGCGTAGACTCTTCCTCTGTCGGCTTTGACAAGGCGACGACGTGGGCATTGCGCGGATTGAGGTTCTGACGGAAACGGCTGATCGTTCCGCCCTTTCCAGCGGCATCGCGCCCTTCGAAGACGACGACGATCCGCTGCCCGTCTTGCTTGGCGGCAGCCTGCAATTTGACGAGTTCGATCTGCAAGTTTCCCAGTGCTGCCTCGTAGGCTTTGCGATCCCAGCGCGAGTCATAGGGATAGGCGTCGTTCAGGATGTCACCCTTACTGGCGTTCTCGATGGCGGCGCGCACGTGCGCCGGCGCCTGCTCTTCGTAGAAGCGAGTGATCCCGCCGTCGAATGGCTTGGTCATTTCTGTCCTCCGTCCCCTATCGGGGACTATGGGCCGCAGCGCTTCTTAGCGCAATCCGGCACGGCTAGCGGCGCGATCAATCGCGGCAATCGTTGCTTCTGGTTCCGCATGATGTGGCATATGCCCGACTCCGGCCAGTTCCGCCAGATTAAGCGACGTAATGATTTTCTGTGCCTCGTACGGATGAACTGAAATAGGAACCGTTTCGTCAAGATCGCCGTGCACGACCTCAATTGGTAGCTTCAAGTCAGGATATCTTTTCTTCAACTCAACGACATGTGGCCGCAGTGTATTTACCTGACGAACGTTTGCACGGAATGTTACCGGCCGTACAGACAGCGGGCCGCCGACGTAGTTTGCGTAACCTTCAGGAACAGGCTGCGGATTAAATATGCCGGTGATGGCCTGATCAATTTGTGAGTCCGTAGCCAATGCCGAAATCAAAGGTATCGTGACCGCACCACCGAACAAACTTCCGTTGATCGTGTAGTAGCGCCCCAAATCGCCGGGCCAAGGCATCATGACGCCGGCGAGCGAAACGACTGCAGCAGCGTTTACATCATCTTCGCCGTCCAATCCCTGGACGGCCCATGCCATCGCGACAATCCCGCCGAATGAATGGCCAGCAACGATGGGAGACTTAATCCCAAGTTGACGCGCTGCCTCGCGCAGCATTTCGGCCTGTATCTGCGGGCTTTCCCCGTCAGTCGCGAGCGCGCCTTGTTCAACTGCGTCTGGTCGTTCAGTATAACCGAGCCCCGGACGGTCAAAGCACGTCACAGTGTAGCGGTCCTTGAGCATATCGACATGGGCGAAAGTGAATTCGCGCAGATTGCCACCTGCGCCGTGAAGCAGGACCAGATCCGGACCGTTGCCCTCACGCGTATAATGGACCTTCTTACCATTCACTTCGACAAAATCGCCAATGGGCGGATAGGCCTCTTCCGCCGTGCGTTCCCGCCGGTTTGCCAGCGCTTTCGTCGCAATCGTGCCTACCAATAATGCAAGCCCTGCGACCGTAAATGCCCTACGTCCCAATTTCATCCAAATCATACTTCGTTGTTTGATAAATTTCGTTGATCCAGTTTCCATATAGGAGGTGCGCGTGAGATCGCCACCGGTTCAGAGGTTGTTTCGTTGGGTCATCACCAGGATAATAATTCTGTGGGACGTTGATCGGCGTTCCGTTTGCGACGTCCCGATCGTACTCGCCCTTCAACGTAAGATCGTCATATTCAAAGTGATTGAAGATATAGAGCGCACGATGTTTTGTATCCTCGACGAGACAGGGGCCTGCTTCATCCGACGAAATGAGCGTGGTTAGTCCTGCGCTATCAATTTCAGTCTGGCACATCTCGGTCCAGCGACTGACTGGGATCACACAATCGTCGGAAAAGCCGCGGAGATAGGGTGACGCTGGCGCACAATTGTGGTGCCGGAAACATCCGAACGCCTTGGCATCCAAGATGTGCTTTTTGACGGCATGGAAGTGATTGATCATTGCCATGCCGCCCCAACACACCCCAAAGGTCGAATGGACGTTCGTCTGTGTCCAGTCGAAAACCTCTTTCAATTCGTCCCAATAGCTGACTTCTTCGAAGGGTAGATGTTCGATCGGCGCACCTGTGATGATTAGCCCGTCAAATTTCTCAGATTTCACATCCTGAAACGGCTTGTAAAATTCTTCCATGTGCTCAGCCGCAGTGTTCTTTGTCTGATGTTCGGACATGCGGAGCAGCGTCAGTTCGATCTGCAAAGGAGTCGCACCGATCAGACGCGCAAACTGATTTTCTGTGTCGATCTTTTTCGGCATCAGGTTCAACAGGGCGATCCGCAGCGGTCGGATGTCCTGGCGGGCGGCAGTGTCTTCATCAAGAACCATCACGCCTTCACGTGACAGCACATCATAAGCGGGCAGGTTACTGGGCAGTTTGATCGGCATGAGTTTCGTCCTGATAAGGTGGCAGAGATAGGCGGGTTAGCTGCGCATCTCAAGGGCGTCAGCGATCATGCTGACAAAGCCCTCCGTATCGTGAACATGCATGACGGCATCCATTGGCACTTTAATGCCCCAGTTTTCCGCCATTTTCTCATAACGTGGCTGCCGGTGGGCGAGTGCCTTGGCGAAGGCCCAGCGGATGAAATCGTCAGGGTCGACCTTGTCTTCTGCGACATTGAATTCCGCGAGATAGTCCTTCCAGGTTGCCAAAAGGAAAGCCGGGTCATAGGACATTGGCTTAGGTTCCTTGTCAAACCGACGGATCAATTCAGCTGTATGTGCGTCCGTACCTTCGATCCACACCATCAGGGTTTTCGAAGCAAGGTCGGTCAGGACCGGATCCGTTGCATCATCGGCGTCGACCCATTCACAGATCGATCCACCGGTGTCACAAATGAAGTGCGGGTACTGATAGAGAGATACAGCACGATCAATGAAATACCCTGTATCGTGAAGGGCCGCGATCTCCGCTTCCTGAAACTCGTCCTGGCGCCGCGTATATTCATCCCACAGCAGGCCGCCCTTATCTGGATCACCAGGCTTGCCAAGATAAGAGGACATTGGCTTGAGATCATCGAAAGAGATATTCGATCCGATGTAGATAGAATTCGAGCGTAACAGATCGCGCAGAAACGGTACTTTCATCGCCTCACGTTTCGCGTTGTCCGCAATCCGTTCGCCCATGTATCGGGTCCCGATCCGATAATCGATCGAGTAGTGAAACCAGTCGCCCGTATCGCGGAGCATCTTGGACAGATAAGTCTTCCCGAGGCCCGACATGGCGAACAACAGGACGCGTTTTTGCGGGGCGTTGCGCCAGTCTTCTGCAGTTTCGTAAATCATGGAAAGATTGGTAGCGGCACATGATCCGAGATGCGAGGGGCATCAATAGGAGCACGAAAGTTTTGCCGCCAACTATTACAAATTAGCCGATTGCATCAAAAACAAGTCAAACAAACACGGGTGTCCTCACATTCGCAGCAGAAATCGCAAAGTGTTGCGCCAACTCTCGACAAATCAGACAACTTTGCAACAGAACACGAAAGGGCCCAGCTTTAGGCCGGACCCTTTCGCAAACTCTGTTGCTAACTTACGCCGTTTTCCGCTTCTTGCGGCGGCGCATTGCGCCCAACGCAATCAAACCCGTGGGTAAAAGAAGCATGCCAGCAGGAACTGGAACGGGTGACACTGAGCTTGCCGTGATGACGCGCACCCAGTCGCCGGGCTCTGTAACATGCATGCCAACGTTCACGCTGAACATGCCTCCTACAACATTGATGAAATCGGCAGTATCGCTGCCTTCAAGGCCACGATTGTCCCCATAGTTGCCTCCGGTATAGGTCACAGGGCCATTTACGATTCCGTCTGAGGCAAAGAGGTTGGTCCCGGCTTGACTGGACATAATGCCAAGGATCATCTCGCTGAAAGTGAACGTCGCGGTATCAGTCACATCTGTTCGTCCACGGGTATTCAGGAAAATCATATGACTATCTACCCGCGTACCTGCAGAAATCGGCGTGCCGCCGTCAACGCCCAGATCGGCCAACAAAAGCACATCAACGCCTTCATTGAACGCTTGAATCGAACTGTTTGTTGGATTGTCTTCACCAACGTTAAGTGGCGATGCAATCACCGTCCCTCCGTTGGACGCCGTGATTGTCGCCGCTGACACTGCACCAGCTGACAAAAATGCTGCTGCAAAAGCGATGGAACTAAGCTTAAAAAAATTCATGAATTTAACTCCCCTTTAAAACCGATTCGATATTTACCTTGCGTTAACTTATAGCGAATCAGGAGAATCACAAAATGTTGTGAAAAAAATGGGCTATCAGGTGATCTTAAGATCTTCATAAATTACTGAGATCAAAGGTGTTCTGTTGACCAGCCCAGAATGCCAAAACCAATGTGGGTGTTGCCACGCAAATTTGACCTTTGTGGGTGTGGTTGCACGAAATTGGGTGCTTGAAGCTGTTGCTTCTAATTACTGAAAATCTAGCGGATCAGCAGATCCTTGCTCGGAAAGCACGTCGGAGTTGCACCCTCCGTCTCTTGCCACCGTCCAATCGACTGCCGTGTCTTGAAACCAACCAGCCCGTCGGCCCCACCCACGTCGTGGCCCATGCCTTCCAATGACGTTTGCAGCGCAACAACGTCACTGCGCAACAGCGTATCAACCGGCCGCCATTGTCCGATGAAATCGCCCACGCCGAAGTCAATTCGATCCCCCACATGCCCCACGAACAACGCATAGACGTCGGATGTGTTATATTCCTTCAGCACATAGAAATTGGGCGTCACGATAAAAGCCGGCCCCAGCCGCCCGGCAGGCAGCATCAGATAACCTTCGCCATTCATTTCATTTTCAGGAAACGGCCGTCCCGATATCCGGGCGATCCCCATCGCGTCCCATTCCCGGATGGGCCTCCCCTGGTCTGGTCCTTCCAACGTACAAGAGACAGACGCGGGTAAGGCAACCTCAAAGCCCCAGTCGCGACTTGACTGCCAGCCCTTGTTCTCAAGATAGGCCGCAATAGATGCGAGCGTGTCTGGAGCCGACCCCCAAATATCCGCACGTCCATCACCGTCGCCGTCCCGCGCATAGGCAAGATAGCTGGACGGCATGAATTGTGGTTGGCCCAGCGCGCCCGCCCAGCTGCTTCGAAGGGGCGTAGGCGCACGACCGCTTTCCGCAATTTTCAGCGCTGCGATCAGTTCAGATCGGAAATAAGAGGAGCGCGTTGCGGCAAACGCCTTGGTTGCCAGAACTTCAAAGGCATCATGGGGGATTGCCGCCCGACCATAGCTACTTTCCCGCCCCCATATCGCAAGAAGGATACGACCCGGCACGCCCGTTTCGGCTTCAATGCGGGCGAGGGTCGCTGCGTGACGTTGTGCCTCTTCACGACCGATGCGCGTGGCGGCGCCAACCACGCTGGCCTCGAAATAGCGCGATGGCGCACCGAATTCCGTCTGACGCTGCTGCCCTTGTTCAGCCGGTGGGACCAGATCAGGCAGGTCCCAATTTAGTCTCACACGCGAAAGTGCGCTATCAAAAGTCTTCCGCGAAACACCTGCATTGGCGGCTTCGGGCCATACCGCTATTTCAAGCCAAGTCTCAAAGTCCGCTTCACGTTCTGCCCGCGTCTGGGCCGAAAGGAGCCCTGGCAAAACAACAAGTAGGAACAGGAAATTGCGCATGAGGCAAATCTAAAGAACGACGGATCAGGTGCAATCCGATTTCCGCCAGTTGGCATTGATATGTCAGTTGAGAACGTCGGGCCAGTTCGCGTCCGCTGAATCGATGTATCCTGGGATGTCTTCCTCCCAACGACGCTGGATACCAGTGGAAAAGTTCAAATAGAGCTTACCGTCGACAATTTTCCAGGCCTCCGGAACCGTCGAGGCAGTTGAACCATTTGCCACAGCGTAAGCACAGAAGCCGCCATATTGCGGTGCATAAGTCTCGGGGTCTGCCGCAAAGGTATCGCGATTTTCTGCCGAAGAGAATTGCCATGTAGCGCCCATCCAATCATGTGTGTGCGCCGGTAGTCCCGCAACTGGCTGACCTTCGGTGAAATAGGCAACAACGTCCGTACCATCCACTGCGATTCCATCATGACTGTAGACCGATCCCTCGTCAGCGGAGGCGGGCCAGATATAGACGCCAATTGCAACTGCAGGGACAAGGATAAGACCAGCGATGGCCGCCCGGCGTGACATAGACATGTGTGGCTCCTTGTCTTAGCTTTCAGTTCATCCAGAAGTGCGCCAAAGTGGATTTCATTACTAGCCGTCACACGCCCTTGTGAAATCCATGTCAATGTCCACGCCAGATCCAACCACCACCCAAGACGCGACTTCCGTCAGGATCATAAAAGACACAAGCCTGTCCCGGAGAAACGCCTTCTTCTGCCACCAATAGCTCAACCTCAGCCTCGGTTTCACTGAGTGGACGCAAGACCGCATCGACAGGCGGACGGGTCGAACGCACTTTGACTGCGACTTGATGCTCGACCTTATCCAAGAAGCGACCACCACCTATCCAGTTAATTTCCTGAAGTGGCACCCGGCGCGTTGCCAGCATCGCCTTCGGGCCAACGACAACCTGCTTGGCTTCGACATCCAGCTTCACAACATAAAGTGGGTCGGCCAAACCACCGATACCAAGCCCTCGGCGTTGGCCGATCGTGTAATGGATGACTCCTTTGTGCTGACCCAACACATTACCGTCGATATCGACGATCTCCCCTGGAACAGCAGCGCCAGGCCGCAGCTTTTGGATGACGGCTGCATAATCACCGTTGGGGACAAAACAGATATCCTGACTGTCTGGCTTGTCGGCAACGGGTAGTCCGTATTTCACTGCAAGTGCACGTGTTTCATCTTTTGACGCGTGATGTCCCAAAGGAAAGCGCAAATATTCGAGTTGATCTTGAGTGGTTGAGAACAGGAAATAACTTTGGTCCTTGGCCGGGTCTGCTGCACAGTGCAGTTCGGCCCTATCACCGCCCATCATACGCTGAATATAGTGACCGGTCGCCATGCAATCTGCATCCAGATCCTTTGCGGTTTCCAGCAGGTCCTTGAACTTCACACGCTCGTTGCACCTGATGCAAGGGACAGGTGTTGCACCACCAAGGTAACTGTCAGCAAACTCGTCCATGACTGCTTCGCGAAACGTATTCTCGTAGTCAAGAACGTAGTGCGGAAAACCCATTTCTTCTGCAACCCGACGCGCGTCATGGATATCACGTCCAGCACAACAAGCTCCTTTTTTTGCTAACGCCGCACCATGGTCGTAAAGCTGAAGCGTGACCCCGACGACGTCGTAGCCTTCTTCGGCCAGCATCGCGGCAACGACTGAACTATCCACACCGCCCGACATCGCAACGACTACACGTGTGTCAGCAGGTGGCTTGGCGAAACCAAGAGAATTGAGCGAGGGATCCAGCGGCATGGTGTCGGCCTTTGTCGGGTTTTGAGCCAAATATAGGAAAATGGGATCTATATCCAACCCGCTGGCTATACCAGTCGTTAAATCATTTGGTTCAAAAGGAGGCACCCGAGGATCAGAGAGAGCAGAGAAAGATGTATTTACGCAAGATCGAAGGGCCCCGATCAGTCACGCTACCCGATGGTAGCGTCATGACACGGGCAGATTTGCCCCCTGCAAATATCAAGAGATGGGTCGCATCGCGCAAGGCAGCCGTGATTACGGCAGTGCATGCTGGCCTGCTGACCCGCAAAGCCGCACTCGAAATGTACGCCTTGTCAGAAGAAGAATTTACCGAGTGGGAAGGCGCAGTTCGTGAACACGGAGTCGATGCACTAAAGACAACGTCGCTACAAAGGTATAGACAACCATAGGGCGAGTCGCAAAAACGTGTTCGAAGTAACCTGAGATTAACCATTGACTGGCAATGATGTGCGCGAGCCCCCAGAACGGAGAAGCTGAATGCGCATTCTACTTGTCGAAGACGATCCTACCACAGCCAAAAGCATCGAAATGATGCTAAGCCACGCAAACCTGAATGTGTATGCGACTGACATGGGAGAGGAGGGGATCGATCTCGCCAAACTCTATGACTACGATCTCATTCTTCTCGACATAAATTTGCCTGATATCAACGGGCACGAGGTTTTACGCCAGCTTCGCCTGTCACGTATCGAAACACCGATCCTGATCTTGTCTGGCGAAGATGACACAGAAAACAAGCTGAAAAGCTTTGGCTTCGGTGCCGATGACTATCTGACCAAACCATTCCACCGTGAAGAATTGGTCGCACGGATTCACGCAATTATCCGCAGATCAAAGGGGCATGCCCAATCAACTATCAAAACAGGTGACATAAACGTCAATCTTGACGCGAAAACCGTCGATGTGGACGGCAAAACTGTACATCTGACAGGCAAGGAATACCAGATGCTGGAACTGCTATCCTTACGCAAAGGAACTACGCTCACGAAAGAGATGTTCCTTAATCACCTCTATGGTGGCATGGATGAACCAGAGCTGAAGATCATTGACGTGTTCATCTGCAAGTTGCGTAAGAAACTTGCAGAAGCAACGAATGGTGCATCCTACATCGAAACGGTTTGGGGCAGAGGCTACGTTTTACGCGACCCAGACCCAGTTTCGGAAAAGACCAGACTGGCCGTCGGTGCCTGACTACGAACGAAAGAAATCGGTGGCTTACCCAACGTCCTAACGGCTGGACGATCCCAACGCACGGACCTAAAACTGAAGGCAGGCGAATAATGCGCCAGTCTTCAGCGGCGGGGGTAACACGTGCCAGGCGACACTGATCAGCAATCAATTCGCGATATTAATCGACGGACACCCATCGAAAATCTGGACGACGAAAAGGCTGCTGCGGAACTTGCCGCACTTGCCGACATACTTTCCGCCGCGAATGCTGCATATCATCGCGATGATGCCCCCACGATCAGCGACTCAGAATTTGATGCGTTGAAGCGGCGCAATGCTGCGATCGAAGAGCGCTTTCCCCACCTCAAGCGCGCGGACAGTGCGACGGAGCTGGTTGGGGCACCGGTTGGTTCGGGGTTCGGCAAGGTCAAACATGCGGTTCGTATGCTATCGCTTGGCAATGCCTTTAGTGACGAAGACGTGCTGGATTTTGTCGAAAGTGTACGTAAATACCTTGGGTTCAACCAAGACGATCGGTGCGACTTCACCGCGGAGCCTAAAATCGACGGTCTTTCACTGTCATTGAGATACGAACAAGGGCAGCTGATCTACGCTGCAACACGCGGAGACGGCGAAACGGGCGAAAACGTCACCGCCAATGCGCGCACTATCGCGGAAATCCCTGCCAAGATCGATAACGCGCCAGATATTCTGGAAGTCCGTGGCGAAGTTTATATGGGCCACACTGATTTCGCTGAGCTTAATGCGCGACAGGATGCTGCGGGCGAAAAGGTTTTTGCGAACCCCCGCAATGCAGCAGCCGGGTCTCTCAGACAGCGTAACGTCGACGTCACGAAATCGCGGCCACTGCGATATTTTGCATATGCATGGGGTGAAATTTCCGAGCCGTTCGCAGCCAGCCAATTTGATGCGATAAAGAAATTGGAGGAGTTTGGTTTCACGACAAATCCGCTCACAAAACGATGCGAAACACCCGAACAGATGATCTCCCACTATCACGAGATCGAAGAGAACCGTGCCAATCTTGGATATGACATCGATGGGGTCGTCTACAAAGTGAACGATCTTGATCTGCAGCGTCGGTTGGGATTCAGATCAACAACTCCCCGCTGGGCCATCGCGCATAAATTTCCAGCTGAGTTGGCGTGGACGAGATTGAACGCCATCGACATTCAAGTCGGTCGGACTGGTGCGCTGTCACCGGTCGCGCGCCTAGAACCGATCACGGTTGGTGGCGTCGTTGTCTCAAACGCGACGCTACACAACGAAGATTATATCGCTGGACGGGGCGGGGATGGTGGGGATATTCGCGATGGGCGGGACATCCGCGTTGGTGATTGGGTCCAAGTCTATCGAGCTGGCGATGTAATCCCTAAAATCAAGGACGTCGACCTCAAGAGGCGCCTCGAAGCGGCAGAACCCTTTATTTTTCCAGACAAATGTCCAGAATGCGGATCGCCCGCGCTGCGCGAAGAAGGCGATGCCGTCCGTCGTTGTACGGGCGGACTGATTTGCCCAGCGCAGGCTGTCGAACGGCTGAAGCACTTCGTTGGCCGGGCTGCGTTCGATATAGAAGGACTTGGCGCGAAACAGGTTGAGTATTTCTACTATGACGACGTTCTACCGATCAGAACACCCGTAGATATTTTTACGCTTGCCCGTCGGGATGCGGACAACGTCTCGAAGCTCGAAAACCGGGACGGTTTCGGAAAAACAAGTGCCAACAAGCTATTTGCGGCCATCGAAGAACGGCGCAATATCTCGCTGAATAGAATGATATTTGCCTTGGGCATTCGGCATGTGGGAGAGGCCGCCGCGCAAACGCTAGCCATTCATTATGGCAGTTGGGCCGCGTTCGCAAAAGCGATGGACGTGGCCAAGATTGGTCAAGGAGAGGCTTGGGAAGACCTTTTGGCTGTCGATGGCATTGGTGCCGTCATGGCGACAAGTGTCATTAACGCGATGCAAAATCCGGAGGAGCGTCTGAGCATTGATGCCTTGGTGGCAGAACTGGATATCGTGGATGTCAGTGCGCCCGATACGTCAGGCAGCCCTGTTGCCGGGAAGACCGTTGTCTTTACAGGCGCGCTCGAAAAAATGACCCGGGCTGAGGCGAAATCGCGCGCAGAGGCGCTTGGTGCGAAAGTGTCGGGATCAGTCAGTGGCAAGACAGATTTACTGGTTGCAGGCCCCGGTGCCGGATCGAAGGTGAAGAAGGCTTCTGAACTGGGGATCGAGACGATTGACGAGGATGCTTGGCTTGACCTGATCGGTGACGCATGACCGGCCGGCCGGAGTCGCTATTTCCGCTGTTCGGGGCGATGACGGCGCTTGATGGAGTCGGGCCGAAAATCGCACAGATATTCCAGTCCATCCACATCGAAAAACCGCGTGACCTATTGCTAACCCTACCGCATAGCGGTGTTGATCGACATCAGCGAAGCTCTATTAGGGACATCGTACCGCCTGCCGTCGCGACGGTTGCGGTCACAGTGCAAGACCATATCCCCAATACAACAAAGGGTCGTCCGTACCGGATCAATGTAAGCGATGCTGAAACAAGCTTTCAGCTTGTCTTTTTCCATGCCCGTGCAGACTACTTGAAAAAACTGCTTCCCACGGGGCAGAAACGGCTTGTTTCAGGCAGAGTCGAATTGTTTGATGGCCTCGCGCAGATGGTTCATCCGGATCACATTCTTGAATTAAACGCCGCGCAAAACATCCCGGAATTCGAACCTATTTACCCCCTGACGGCAGGCATCACGCAAAAGACCATGTTCAAGGCGACCCGGTCTGCCCTTGCGCTTGTACCAAACCTGCCCGAGTGGATCGACCCACCGCTCAAGCAACGTGAGGTGTGGCCTGATTGGCATGTTGCGCTGCAATCAGCCCATGAACCGCTGGCAACGACCGATCTGTCGCCGCATGCTCAAGCACGCGCGCGGTTGGCCTATGATGAACTATTGGCGCATCAGCTGACCCTTGCACTTGCCCGCGCGAAAGTACGTCGTGCAAAAGGCACTGCTTCCAAGGCAACTGGAAAGCTACAAAAAACCGTCTTGGATGAATTGCCATACACGCCTACAGGCGCGCAGACCCGCGCAATCCGGGAAATTTTGGATGATTTGGCAACTCCGTTGCGAATGAACCGTCTTCTGCAAGGCGATGTCGGCGCGGGCAAAACACTCGTCGCTTTGATGGCGCTTCTCGGTGTGGTCGAGGCAGGAGGGCAAGGTGTAATGATGGCCCCGACCGAAATTCTGGCGCGACAGCACCTTGATGGTCTGCGACCATCCGCTGAAAAGGCTGGTGTCGTTGTGGACATCCTGACCGGGCGTGACAAAGGGGCAGATCGTCAAAAAAAACTGAAAGCGCTGATTGACGGCGATATTCAAATTCTCGTTGGCACGCACGCGGTATTTCAGAAAGATGTGTTCTTCAAAGACTTACGCCTTGCCGTGGTTGACGAGCAACATCGCTTCGGCGTCGCGCAACGCATGGAGCTTGGGGCGAAAGGACATGCGGTAGATGTGCTGGTCATGACAGCGACGCCTATTCCGCGTTCTCTGGCCCTGGCCCAGTACGGCGACATGGATGTTTCCATCCTTGACGAAAAACCACCCGGCAGGACCCCTGTGAAAACAGCGTTGATATCAACTGAAAGGATGGACGAGGTAATCGCGAAACTGCGCCGTGCGGTGGAGGAGGGCAAGCAAGCCTATTGGGTTTGTCCGCTCGTCGAGGAAAGCGAAGTCAGCGACATGACTGCGGCAGAAGAACGGTTCAAGAGCTTGCGCGCTGCACTCGGCGAAGATGTTGTCGGCCTTGTTCACGGCCAGATGCCACCCGCTGAAAAGGATGCAGCAATGGCAAGATTCATCGCCGGGGAAACCTCTGTTTTGGTTGCGACGACGGTAATTGAGGTTGGTGTCGATGTGCCAAACGCCTCTATCATGATGATCGAACGTGCAGAAAGTTTTGGTCTGGCACAGTTGCATCAATTGCGAGGTCGCGTCGGCCGCGGATCTGCGGCGTCTACCTGCTTGCTGATCTATCAAGCCCCGCTGACCGACGGTGGTCGGCGGAGATTAGAAATCTTGCGTGAAACTGAGGACGGCTTCCGTATTTCCGAGGAAGACCTGGCGATGCGTGGGGCAGGGGATGTGATCGGTACCGCACAGTCTGGCTTACCTCGGTTCCGGATCGCGGACCTTGAACGACAGGCCGACCTCATGAAACTTGCGCAAAGCGATGCCCGTAAACTCTTAAATGATGACCCATCACTTTCGACACCTCGAGGCGAAGCGGCGCGCACCTTGCTTTGGTTAATGGAGCAAGAGAAGGCTATTCGTTTAATTTCAGTGGGTTAACGCTGGGCGTACCATTTTGTTCACAAATGTTCTTAAAAAGTTCTTTACAGGGTAAATGCAATATGAGAACAAAGTGGCAACAGAAACGAATGCAGGAGCAGGCAATGACAAAGGATATCAAATCAGCGATCAAGCGATCGCAGGATACGATTATCGCGGACGCATTGGGTGCTGTTGCTTTGCTCGTGATGCTGTTTGTCGGGTTATCCCTGCCTGGGATGATCTGACCTGCCCAGCGTCCTTTTGGTCGGCATTTAGCGCTGCCTGTCCCACACGTGCGCTAGAAGACCTGCCTGTCTTTAAGTCCTATTTAGTGGGGTTTTGCCTCCCCCTTGGACTCCGATCAAAGGCCCGCTTTCCTGCCGCCGCCATCCTTGTCCCGGATGTGCGGCGGTTTTTTCTTTGACGATGCTGTCAGTCGATTGCGTCAAGTGCTTCGACGGTCGCATCAAGCGCGAGCATTATTGATGCATGACGGTTCTTGTAATCCTTCGCTGGCAAAAGAACTTCAAGTCCGTTGAATGGCGCGTCAGGCACCGGTCCGTCTTCTTTCAACATTGCAAAGAGCTGATCGCGCCCCTTGCGCACAGCAGGAGCGTCCAGCCCGACGACATTCGCACCGATAACTGATGCAGCAGCCTGACCAAGTGCACACGCTTTGACATCCTGAGAGTATTCGCTGATTTTTCCATCGGCGACATTAATATCGACAGTCACCGTCGATCCGCAAAGTGGAGAGCGTTTCTTGACCGAAGCATCTGGTGCTGGCAAACGACCGACATGCGGAATGTCTGCAGCGAGTTCGAGAATTCGCTGGGAATAGAGTTTCATCAGGTCGGTTTCGAGCGACATACATTTGCCCTTCCAGATACGTCATTCTAGATAGGCCGCAGCCCAGAACTTGCAAAGGAAAAACAATGGCCTTCGATACAGCGTCGCTCAAGTTCAATTCCAACGGACTGATTCCCGCAATTGCGCAAGACGCCAACTCCGGTGAAGTTCTCATGATGGCATGGATGAATGCTGACAGCATTTCAAAGACGCTCGAAAGCGGGCAGGTGACCTATTGGTCTAGATCGAGACAAGAATATTGGGTAAAGGGGGCGACTAGCGGCAACACTCAAACCCTTGTTGATCTCCGCATCGATTGTGACCGCGATTGCCTGCTGATCGAAGTCAAACAAGAAGGTCCGGCTTGCCATACCGGTCGCCGCACCTGCTTCTTTACGGCTGTTCGAAACGGGAACGAAGTTGAAATCGTCACCGTGGCGGAAGATTCAGAAGCTCCCTGATACCTTCTGGTGTGACACCGGCATCGCGATATTTCGTGATTGCCCGCGCGTCATCGCGTTTTGCAAGACGCTTTCCAGCCTCATCACGGATCAGCTTGTGATGGTGATAAACTGGGGTCGGCAATCCGAGAAGGGACTGCAGTAAGACGTGAATTGGTGTCGCAGGCGCTAGATCTTTCCCGCGGACAACGTGCGATACTTGCTGCTCCGCATCATCAACGACTACGGAGAGATGGTACGAAGTGCCCATGTCCCGCCGGGCCAGTACAACGTCGCCGATTGAAGTAATCAGCGTCTCCGGCAAAAACGTGTGTTTCTTTGCGATGCCTACTTCTTCAATGAAGCTAATCTTGCGAGCCGCTTTTGACATATCAAGACGCAACACAGCATCTGGCATCGCGGCTTGCTTCGACCTATCCCGGCATGTCCCAGGGTAGATCAACCCATCGGGTCCATGCAGCGGGGCACCTTCTTGCGGTGCCCCAAGAGCGTCTTGAACATCGCGGCGCGAACATGTGCATGGGTAGAGAAGGTCCAAACTCCACAGCCTCTCCAGTGCTGCCTTGTATTCATTTGCACGCTCTGATTGCCGCATGACAGGTTCGGGCCAACTTAGGCCAAGCCATGTCAGATCGTCGTAAATCTGCGCTGCCCATTCCGGGCGGGACCGGCTTTGGTCGATGTCTTCAATCCTTAAAAGAAAAGTGCCACTGGCGACCATTGCCATGTCATGCGCAAGCAGAGCGGAATAAGCATGACCAAGGTGGAGTGGACCCGTTGGGGAAGGCGCAAATCGCGTAATCATTTTTGCGCCTGCTCAGTTCCGTCGGGCGACGATAACGTCAGCACCCATCTTCATATCATCAAGGTGTGGACCATGCTCTCGCGACAGGATTGTCAGCGCGCCATCGGAAACGAGCTTCGAAAGTACGGCATCGTACCTTCCATCTTCGAGTGTAGGATCGTTGAAGGAAAACGCAAGAAGGTTACCTGAAGACAGGCTCGCTAGAACTATGGAAAGCGATTCGGGCGGCGCGGCACCTAGGCTAATAACACCTGTCGCGACAATCGCCTTGTACGAGCCAGCCGGGCAGGGCGGTTGCCCCGGTGTTCCGACCCAGACCCTTTCATAGATATTCTTCGCACGGGCTTGTTCAGCCATTTCCGCAGTAATATCAACCCCGTGTATTGGGTCAAATCCCAGACTATTCAGCGCCTTACCGGATAGTCCCGTCCCGCATCCGAAATCGAGAACCGGTCCGTCCTCTGACATCTGGGTGCGAAGGGCCTGCGCGACGCGCTGCGGAGTATGATAGCCGCGCTTCGCAAGGTCAGCGTCATAGCTTTCGGCCCAATCACTATAGACCGCCATCGTTTCCGCCACTGGGCGTGGCGTCCATAGCTTCGGTTTCAGAGGATCCTTGTCAGACATGCCTTAACGTAGGCCCGGGAGTCAGGCTGCGTCTAGTGCCTTCTGGGTAAGCCAAGCCAACCAATCGGCCTTTGCGCGGTCAGTATAGCCCTTGTATCGTTCCTTCCGACCCTTCCGACCGCCTTTCGTTCCTTCAAGTGGCGGGAATAGACCAAAGTTTACATTCATCGGCTGAAACGATTTTGCATCGGCACCACCGGTGATGTGTGTAACAAGTGCGCCCATCGCGGTCGTGTCCGGCACAGCCACCAGCTTCTCACCGTTAAGCTCTGCAGCGGCCATTCGGCCGGCTAGCAAACCCATAGCGGCGCTTTCGACGTAGCCTTCCACGCCGGTGATCTGCCCTGCGAAGCGGAGGTGGGGCTTACTCCGTAACCGCATCTCTTCGTCCAACAAAATCGGTGAGTTGATAAAAGTATTGCGGTGAATGCCACCAAGTCGGGCAAACTCGGCGTTTTCCAGGCCGGGTATCATAGAAAAAACAGCCTTCTGCGCGCCATACTTCATCTTGGTTTGAAATCCGACAATATTGTAGAGCGTGCCAAGTTTATTGTCGCGGCGCAGCTGGACAACTGCATAAGGCTTATTCGTGGGATCGTGACTGTTCGTTAAACCAACTGGCTTCATCGGACCAAATCGCAATGTCTCCCGGCCCCGTTCGGCCATGACTTCGATTGGCAAGCAGCCATCGAAATACTTTGCAGTCTCGCCCTCCTTGAACTCGGTCTTTTCCGCAGCGAGAAGAGCGTCAATGAATAACTCGTATTGGTCCTTGGACATCGGACAATTCAAATAGGCGGTCCGCTCTTCCTCGGTTTCTCCCTTGTCATAACGAGACTGCATCCAAGCCACATTCATATTGATGCTGTCTTTGTAAGCGATAGGTGCGATGGCATCGAAAAACGCCAACGCATCGGCACCCGTTTCCCGCTGGATTGCTTCAGCCAAACTACCGGACGTCAATGGGCCAGTGGCAATAATCCAACGACCTTCTTCCGGCAAAGAAGTGATTTCTTCATAGGACACTGAAATGCGTGGATGAGACTTGAGGGCAGCGGTCACGCTCTCGGCAAACGGATCACGATCCACAGCCAACGCACCACCCGCTGGCAATCGGTGCTTTTGCGCCATGTCCATGATCAATCCGCCCGCTTGGCGCATTTCCCAATGCAACAATCCGACGGCGTTCTGTTCGTGATCGTCGGAACGAAATGAATTTGAACAAACCATTTCACCCAAATTACCAGTCCGGTGGGCGAAAGTTTCGACCTTGGGGCGCATTTCGTGGATAACAACAGAAAGACCCGCGTTAGCTGCCTGCCACGCGGCCTCGGACCCGGCCATACCACCGCCGATGATGTGAAGTGTGCTCATGCCCGCGATGTAGTTGAATCGCGGGCATTTGCAAAGATGTGTTTAGAACTTTGGCAGTGCTTCAAAGATTGAACGCTGACCAAATGTTGTGCCGCGTGCAGCGCCAAAATTGATGCGCGCACCCACCCCTACAAAGGTTTCACTTTCATCGGTTCCACCGTCATCGACGCTCACGTTGCCAACTTCAGCATACAGCGAAGGGCCACCAGTGATCGTATATTCAGCACCAATCGAGATCGTGGAGGCGGAACCCTCGTCACCAGAGTCAGAGAATGCAGCACCGCCCTTGAACGAGATCGATTCCGAAAATGCGTAGTTTCCATCAACACCAAAGATCATCGTTTCCGCATCATTATCGGCCATACCAATGTAGCCTTCGACCTGGCCGCCCATGAACTCGGTGCCACCTTCGACACCGAAAATATTGATCGAGTCGCCGTCTTCAAGCTTGTCCTGCCCGTAAAATCCACCAAGGGAAGCGGTGTCGCTCAGATGATATACGCCGTGCAGCGTGGCACTTGTCGCGTCTTGGTCCAAGCTGTCGAAACGATAGCTTGAAACGTCGGCGCTAACCGCGAACTGGCGATTAATGCCATACTCGATTGCACCAAAGTAGTTTGTCCCGACAAATTCGTCGAAATCGGTAGGTTGCGTTACCTCTACACCAATGGAGCCACCGGTGACGCCCTGCGCCATGGCATCTGATCCGATAACTGCCAAAACGGCAGCCGTAATGAAGGTTTGCTTTGACATTGCTCTAGCCTCAAATCGTTTTTCACTGAGGTTTTATACCTCTTGAGGCTATCGTTATCGGTTTTTCACCTTTGTCGCAACAAAACCTTGTTTTTGACCTATTATTCGGTTGAAGAAGCGGAATCTGTTGCCTCTGCGTCATCATCTTCGCCCTGATCCGCAATCCAGGCCACGCTGACGACCGTCTCACCTTTGCCGGTATCAAAGACTTTAACGCCCCCCGCACCCCTGCTGCGGAAGCTGATACCTTCAACCGGAACGCGAATGGATTGACCGGTTGAAGTCACCAACATGATCTGATCGCCAAGCTCGACGGGGAAGGATGTAACCAAAGGACCGCCCCGCATTGCCTTGTCCATCGCGGCAACGCCCATACCACCACGTCCACGGACCGGATAGTCATGACTGGATGACAGTTTGCCGGAGCCTTTTGCTGTGATGGTGAGGATCAGGTTTTCGGCCGCGGACATCTCGGCATACCGTTCTGGGCTGATCGCGCCAGCAGGGGCCGCATCTTCATCTTCGTTCTCTGCATCATCAGTCAGACCCGCCATCGCACGGCGCATTTTTAGATATGCTGCTCGTTCATCGGCCTCGGCCTCAAAGTGTCGTATGATCGACATGCTGACGACCTTGTCGTCGCCTTGAAGCCTGATCCCGCGTACCCCAACGGATCCGCGACTATTGAAGACTCGCACAGCTGTTGCCGGGAATCGGATCGCACGTCCGGAATCGGTCACAAGCATGACATCATCGTCATTCGACGCGATGCGGGCATTGATCAGCGTTGTCTTCTCATGCTCGCCCTCGAATTTCATCGCGATCTTACCGTTCGATTTCACATTGGTGAAATCAGAAAGCTTATTCCGGCGCACCGTTCCAGCGGATGTCGCAAAGACGACCTGCAGATCGTCCCATTCATCTTCAGCCCGATCGACTGGCATGATGGCAGCGATGGAAACACCGGGTGGAATGGGCAGGATATTGACAATGGCCTTGCCTTTGGCTGTGCGTGAACCGAGCGGCAGGCGCCAGGTCTTGAGCTTGTAGACCATTCCGTCCGTCGTAAAGAACAACAACTGCGTGTGCGTATTGGCCACGAAAAGCGTTGTCACCACGTCCTCTTCTTTTGTCTGCATTGACGTCAGACCTTTGCCGCCACGCCGCTGAGCGCGGAAATCGGCAAGTGCGGTGCGTTTGATGTATCCACCGGATGTAACTGTCACGACCATATCTTCGCGTTCGATCAAATCTTCGTCGTCCATATCGCCGGCCCAGTCGACGATTTGGGTCCGGCGCGGCACGGCAAACAGGTTTTTGACTTCGCTCAGTTCATCTCGAATGATCTGCATGATCCGATCACGCGATCCTAGGATTTCGAGGTACTCCTTGATTTTTGCAGCAAGTTCTTCAAGTTCGTCGGTGACTTCTTTCACACCGATCTGGGTCAGGCGCTGCAAACGCAGGTCGAGAATGGCACGTGCCTGAGTTTCCGACAGGTTATATGTGCCATCTTCATTTGCTGTATGGGTCGGATCGTCGATGAGCTTGATGTAATCAAGGATCGATTCCGCAGGCCAGCGCCGCTCCATCAGCTTGGCACGGGCGGTAGCGGCATCAGCAGAGGACCGAATTGTCGCAACAACCTCGTCAATGTTGGTCACAGCCACAGCCAAACCACACAGAATATGGCTCCGTTCGCGTGCCTTGCGCAGTTCGAACGCGGTGCGGCGGGCCACAACATCTTCACGGAAATCGATGAACGAGGTCAGGAACCGGCGTAGGGTCAATTGCTCCGGCTTGCCGCCATTCAAGGCCAGCATGTTACAGCCAAAATAGGTCTGCATAGGCGTAAAGCGGAATAGCTGGTTCAATACCACCTCCGCCGTCGCATCGCGCTTCAACTCCACAACAACCCGGACACCATTACGGTCGGATTCGTCCTGAACATGCGCTATGCCTTCGATGCGTTTCTCGCGTGCCGCTTCAGCTATCTTATCGATCATTGACGATTTGTTCACCTGGTACGGAATCTCATCAATTACAATGGCGTAGCGATCCTTCCTTAACTCTTCGACGTGCGTCTTAGAACGGATGATAACAGAGCCACGCCCTTCCAAATAAGCTTTGCGCGCACCGGACCGGCCCAGCATGATACCGCCTGTCGGGAAATCCGGACCTGGCACGTATTCGATCAACTGCTCTGACGAAAGATCAGGCTCGTCAATCAGTGCGAGCGTCGCGTCCACCACCTCACCAAGATTGTGTGGCGGGATATTCGTCGCCATACCGACCGCAATTCCGCCAGCCCCGTTAACCAGCATATTCGGGAAACGGGCCGGCAAGACCGTTGGCTCTCGGTCCTTACCGTCGTAATTGTCTTGGAAATCGACCGTATCCTTATCGATATCTGCAAGAAGGTAGGCCGCAGGTTTGTCCATGCGAACTTCAGTATAGCGCATCGCCGCAGCGTTATCGCCGTCCATTGAGCCAAAGTTGCCCTGTCCATCGAGCAACGGCAGGGACATCGAGAAATCCTGCGCCATGCGGACCAAGGCCTCGTAGATCGCGCTGTCGCCGTGGGGGTGATACTTCCCCATGACATCGCCGACTGGACGGGCGGATTTGCGATAGGACTTATCGTGCGTATTGCCTGTTTCATGCATCGCATAAAGGATACGACGGTGTACCGGCTTCAGCCCGTCACGCAGATCTGGAATCGCTCGCGAAACGATGACAGACATGGCATAATCCAAGTAGGATGTGCGCATCTCATCAATGATCGAAACCGTCGGGCCATCATAAACTGGCCGAGGCGGAACATTTTCTTCATCATTTTCAGGGGTTTCTGGTGTATCGCTCACATCACTCGCCTGTTCTTTTTCGCATCACTAGATGTCGTTTTCCGGACTTTATCAGACACCCTATATGGCGTGCAATGGGCGTGGCGCAGACTCTTTGGCAGCCACCAAATATGATTGCTAATAATATGTTTTCATTGACTTATATTTGTTCTGTGGTTGGCTGAAGGAATAAAGCCAAGAAACGATGAGGTTTACATGACCGAAACAGAATTGCTGTTAAAGGGATACGGGCTGACGACTGCTGAAATTTTCTACCGTATGCCGGATCATCAAAGCGTGTTGAACACCTTTATCTGGCAGGAATATGATCTTGCGCCTGACCACGACCGTCTCTTCCAGTTTATCGAGTTCTGGCAACGCGAACTCGACGGTCCGCTGCATTCGGTAAAATTCGTACATCGCAAAATGATCTCGCCTGGCGAATGGCGGAACGTGACAGGCGAATTCACGCTGCATTAAGCTTGCTGGACGTTCAAATATTCAGCAGTACCGGCCATGCTGGATGATACGACACGCGACTGGTTCAAAGGCACAAATGATTTTGCGACCTGCGATTGCACATTGCGTTGCAATGATTGTCGCAGTTCTGGTCGCATCGAAAGTCTATAAATCAACTCTCGCAAAATCCGATGTGCAGTTCCTAGCTCCGCTATTTGTTATCATGCTTTCGCATATGCTTTGGGTCAGGGGCGCTGGTCGAACGTAGCGCGGAAGGAATAACCAACAAACTGAGTTTTAACGGCAAGATTACCGCGACAGTGTCCTAATGGGTCAACGCGCCGCAGCAGGTCCCGCAATACTTGCGATTGGCGCGCGCTCGATGACGCGCAGAGAACTTGAATGAGTACTCTTGTTGCGTCCGACCCGGTCATTCCAGACCTATGCACGTACGCAGTTGATGCGGAAGATCCGGCTGGTAAAAAGCAAGTGTATCAGGTTCACCGCAAATTGCGTTCTGTGGATCGGTGCCTTTTTGTTTTTTTCCCGGCTGGGATGCTTTCGGCGCACTCATCATAAAGACGGCGATTACCGTTTGCGCAATCCACTCCGTCGGTATGGAACGGTTCTTGATCCGCCAAAGCTTTGCGAGTCCAGAATGGCTGGAATAAGTGCTTTTCTGGCTTGGCACGCTGGTTGGCAAAGCCGGGACTGAAGACGGGGCAATGGGATCCTGGCTATTGTTTCATCAGATGCTGCGCACGGATCGGCTTGGCCTAGGGTATGACCTGCCTTAGTCAGAGCCACCAAGGGCCGGCCTGGTGCGCGTTCAGCCTGCGCGTAACACCATTCCGAATAGATCACGCGGATCGTCGGGGTCCGCGATCATGTCCAATTCGCGATAGAGTGCGGTCCCCTTGATCGCACGTTGAACATAGCGCAGGGCAGAAAAATCCTCGATCGCGAATCCGACACCGTCAAACAAAGTAACTTCGGACGCTGATTTGCGACCCTCGATCCGTCCTGCGATGACCTGCCACAGCTCAGTGACAGGATGATCGGCATCCATCTGCTGGATCTCACCTTCAATCCGCGTCTGCGGTGGATATTCCACAAAAACGGACGCGCGGGCCACAACGTCACGATGCAGCTCGGTCTTGCCCGGACAATCCCCACCGATGGCGTTGATATGCACGCCTGCGCCGACAAGGTTGTCGGTCAGAATTGTCTGATAGTTTTTATCTGCCGTCGCCGTCGTGATGATATCCGCGCCTTCGATAACTTCTTCAGGGCTTTGGCACTTGATAATTTTGATTCCAAGCCCTTTCAGATTGGCAGCACATTTCTCGGTCGCAGAAGGGTCGATATCGTAAAGGCGCGCCGTATCGATACCGCATACGGCCTTAAGTGCGAGTATTTGGAACTCTGATTGCGCACCATTGCCAATCATCGCCATCGTCCGCGCTGATTTTTGGGCAAGATGCTTTGTCGCAACCGCGGACATTGCTGCGGTGCGTAGCGCCGTCAGAACGGTCATTTCGCTCACCAACACGGGATAGCCTGTGCGGACATCGGCCAGCAGGCCAAAGCCAGTGACGGTCTGCAATCCCGCAGCTGCATTCTTCGGGTGGCCGTTTACATATTTGAAACCGTACAACTCACCATCGGAAGTCGGCATAAGTTCGATGACACCAACGTCAGAGTGGGATGGGATGCGCGGCGTCTTGTCGAATAACTCCCATCGCTTGAAATCCTCTTCGATTTCATGGGCGATTTCGGTCAACATCTTCTCGATACCGACGTGATGGATCAGCTTCATCATGTTTGCGACGCTGACGAACGGAACCATCGCCAATTCTGAAGGTTTCAAGTTCATTTGATGCTCCGGGTCGGGCGGTCAAAGACGCGACGACCCAACAGTGATGCAGTCAGGTCTGTCATCAGGTTCGCTGTTTTTCCGCGATCGTCGAGAAACGGATTAAGCTCTACAAGGTCAAGGGATGCGACGACGCCGCTGTCAGACAGCATTTCCATAACCAGGTGACCTTCGCGGACTGTCGCGCCCCCCGGCACCGTCGTGCCTACCGCCGGTGCCACGGCAGGGTCGAGAAAGTCTACATCCAAGGATACATGCAAGACGCCATTGACCGCTTTGATCCGTTCGAGAAACGCGGCGAGTGGTGTTGCGATCCCCGTTTCGTCAATCATGCGCATATCGACCACGTCGATATCCATCGCCTGCAATGCACTGTGCTCTGCCGGGTCGACGGAGCGAAGGCCAATCATACAGATATTTGCCGGATCGACGGGAACTGGCAGGGGGGGAAACATCTCGAAACCGTCGCGGCCCGTAATATAGCCGACGGGGGTGCCGTGCAGATTCCCACTATCAGTCGTCGTTGGCGTGTGAATGTCACTGTGTGCATCAAGCCAGAGCACAAAGAACGGGCGATCCTTCTTCGCCCAATGGGCCGCCATGCCAGCTGCCGTGCCAGCGGCAAGCGCGTGATCACCCCCCATGAAAATCGGCATCCCGTCTTCCGCGTGCGCCTGTGCAGCAGCCAACAGCGTTTCGGTCCAGCCGATAACATCAGGCAGTTTATGAAGATGCGAATCTTCAGGCACGTCAGAGGGCGCAGGGGCAAGATTTCCTACGTCAGTGACCGTGTGGCCCAAAGCAGCGATTGCCTCAGCCAAACCAGCGGTGCGGTATGCGTCAGGGCCCATGAGACAGCCCTGGCGTCGCTTTCCGCAATCGACCGGGGCTCCAATTAAGATACAATGTGTCATAAACGCAGTCTCCAATGCCGAATGGAATTTGATAAGCCCCCAAATCGTGCAATAGGTCCATAGATCAATCACAATGGACAATCGCATTGGACAAAACGGACAATCAACTTATCGCTTTGCTGCGCAAGAACGGACGTGCGACCTTGTCCGAACTCGCAGCAGATCTTGGTATTCAGCGCAGTACGGTTCGGGTTCGCTTGGATCGGCTGGTTTCGGGCGGCGAGATCACCGGCTTCACCGTTCAAACCCGCGCCGATGTGAGCGATTTTCCAGTACGCGGGTTGATGATGCTTGCGATCACGGGACGTGGCGCGGACAAGGTTAGCAAGCGATTACGCCAGATTAGAGAAGTACAGGCGGTTCACTCAACAAATGGCTCTTGGGATCTAATTGCTGAAATCGGTACGGACTCTCTCGAAGCCTTCGACAAAGTCCTGACGGACGTCCGGAAACTGGACGAAATCACGCGGTCCGAGACGAACCTTCTTTTGTCAACGCGGCGCTAATCCACAGTGTACAAAGTCCAAGTGAAATCAGCATATTCCATGTTGCCATAGACAGCGTCAGGAATTCCCAACTAACCTGATCGCACATCACAAGAATTGGCCCGTCGGTGGCCAAGAGATCACCACCCGAGAGGCTGCCCAGATTCTGACCGCCGCCGCCTGTGCAACTGCTTGGTCCCTCCCACCATTTGCGTTCGACTCCGGTATGGTATGCACCAATGCCAGCCGTGGTTGCCGTAGCAATGGCACCAGACAACTGCAGGAGGGGGGTGTGAATCCTAATTGCAAGGACGCCAATCAGGATTGCAGCAGCATGCGGCCACCGTTGCCACAGGCACATCGCGCAAGGGGGATAGCCTATCACCTGAAAAAGAAACGCACCGGCAAGCAGCCCGAAAGATCCGAAAGCGGCAAAAAAAGTCAGACCTTCACGGCTCATAGATAGCCCACCAGAAAGAACCCGCCGATCAAGATCGCACAGAACAATATGAACATGAGGCCGAGCCGACGTTCGATAAAGTCACGGATAGGTGCTCCGAACTGCCAAAGTAAGGTTGCAACGATGAAGAATCGTAGCGCGCGGGCAATTACTGCCGACAAAATGAAGACGGGCAATGACAACTGCGTCGCTCCCGAAGCAATCGTGATGACCTTAAACGGAAACGGAGTGACGCCCGCAACCAGCACGGCCCAAGCACCGTATTCATTGTAGCGCGATGCAAACTCTGCGAATTTGTCGTCCTTACCGTAGAATTCCAAGATTGGCATTCCGACACTCTCAAGCAGCCCGTACCCTATATAGTAACCCAAAAGCCCGCCCAGAACAGACGATACAGTGGCGACGGCGGCAATCAGAAATGCCTTTCGTGGAGCCGCGAGGATCATCGGGATCATGAGTACGTCAGGGGGGATCGGGAACACTGACGACTCAATGAATGCAACGAAGGCGAGCGCCCACAATGCATATCGGGATTCGGCCAGCGAGAACGTCCAGTCGTATAGCCGTCTGATCATGAATCGCCCGCATTGTCGTTTGTGTTTTTTGCGTTAGGCCACGACCGGCACGAATGGTCAACCTTGTGACAGGATCGAATTCAGGTAGTCTTTGATTAGTCTTGGGGGAATATGCGCATGAAGTGGCAAGGGCGACGCGGAAGCAGAAACATCGAGGATCGACGCAGACGGCGCGGCGGTGGCGCTGCAAAAGCTGGTGGGGGTATCGGGCTGATTGCCATTGTTCTTGTGGCTTATGCGCTTGGGATCGATGTCACCGCACTCCTCGACGATCCGGCCGCTCAGGGGCTCGGGAGTTCCGGGGCGCCGATTACGGCCGCTGATGAAAAAGCGGCTGAATTCGTCTCCGTGACTTTAGCCGATACAGAGGACGTGTGGAGTGATATCTTCAGCAGGCAAGTCGGCGAAGCGTACGTACCGCCCGTGCTGGTTCTCTTCAAGGGAACGACCCAATCCGCATGTGGTGGAGCAAGTGCAGCAACAGGACCATTCTACTGCCCAGTTGAACGCAAAGCGTACCTTGACACAGACTTCTTCGTTTCCCTTGAAAACAGGCTTGGGGCCGGGGGTGATTTTGCGGCTGCTTATGTCGTCGCTCATGAAATTGCGCATCATGTCCAGAACGAACTGGGCATCCTCCCGCAGGTGAACCGGATGCGCGCCCAACTTGATGAAATCCGTTCTAATGAGTTGTCGGTGCGTGTGGAACTTCAGGCTGACTGCTTGGCCGGCATTTGGACGCGGTCAGTGCAGCAGAAATTTGGTACGCTTGAACAAGGTGATATCGCTGAGGCACTCAATGCGGCAGCCCAGATTGGGGACGACACGTTGCAACGGAACGCTGGCCGCGCCATGCGTCCTCACACTTTTACTCACGGCACGAGCGCACAACGCCAACGATGGTTTATCCGCGGTTTGGAAAGCGGTGACATCGAGGACTGTGATACATTTTCTGCATCACAGCTGTGATTGGAAAGTCTCTGGCTATGTTTCGTCGAATGCGCGCGCGACCATGCGTTTGAGCACAGGCACCTTATCCACAAACTTTGCCCGGTGTTCGGCAGTCAAGACGTCGTTCACGAACTGGCGCACGTAATCAAAATCACCCAGAGCTGTTGCGGCGCGTATGATCAGGGATATGGGCTGAGCGCCTTGATCGATCTTGAAGGCCTCTTCGCCATGACGCAGTGCCTCATCGCGATCCTTCTCGCGCATTTTTTCATTGCCAACGTTGATGTGCCAGGCCACCGAACCTTTCGTGGGTAATTTGATTTCGGGGAACTCACCCGTCTCGAATACGGCTTTGACGACGGAACTAAGCATGCCTGCTTCCTCGATCGTTTTCAGGACCGTATGGCCTGCATAGGGAAGTTCAACATAACGTGCGTGTGGAAATGCCGGCTTGATGGCCCCTTCCATGTACAAAATGTCATTTGGCTCTTTTGGGTCGGTCAGGATGATCGGCGGGACATCACTCTTGGGAACATCTGCAAGCGGAATATGCGCGCGCATCAAATCGTGATATTTGGGTCGTTGAAAACCTGTCCAGCTTGGCAACATAGGTGCACCTGCAAGAACTTCTGCATTGATCGTGCCACCATAGTACAGGGCTGCATACGCCCCAAGACTGGATCCGTAACAGACAACCCTACGGGATTTTGAAACCGGTCTAAGCGCATCCTGAAACGCATCCAGGGACAGACCTTGAAAATGTGATTCATACCGCTGTGCAACATAAACAGTTTCATAACCGTTCTTCAGAGCAAAATCTGTCCCAAAGCCCTTTTCGGCCATTTGACCGGGTTGACCGGCAAAGGTGACGACAAGCGTGTCGTGCTGCTGATCTCCGAGGTGACGGGTGATGCGGTAATTTGCGGTTTCATCAAGGATTGTCGTGTCGACCATTGCCTGTGCCGTCCTTCTTTTGATCAAAGAATTACACAGAGACACAGCCAGGAAAAGCTCCAGGAGCCATATTCACTCTCCAGATCACGAATTATCCAGGAAGGTTGGTAGCCGTGGCCGGACTTGAACCGGCACGCCCGCGAAGGCAACGGATTTTGAATCCGTCGTGTCTACCATTCCACCACACGGCCAACCTGTTGGCGGGATACCCTTGGCGTCTTGATTGCGCAAGATCGAAAACCGACGGGACGGTGAAATACGTGCTGACAATCGTGTCCAGCGGTGAAGAACTCCGCCGCGAAACCTATCTCAAAAATCTGTCCAGAACTTCAAAAAAGCCAGAAACAGCCGTTTTCATAATTTAGTCTTGTCAGACAGAAGCAATTGCAAAGAATCACCCGGTCCTCATAACGGCGCCTGACACACTATTGCCGTGGTTTGCATGCAACCGAGAGACAGTCTGCGTGTTTTTTAGGCAATTGTCCTTTGGATTGAAACGAATTGCCCCTTTCTGTGAACGGCCTCTGCCACATTTATAAGGTTAGAGTTAACAACGCTGCGACATATCCACGTTGGAAACAATCTGCTTGGAATCGAGGCCGTTTTACTGACAATAGTGTCATTTGCAGCGCATTCGCCCAAATGAGCAGCTTATTTGTTTCTTGACTCGAAACAATCAACGGAAATCGCTTCACTCTGACGCTGGGTCAATGACCTCCAATAGCAGCTAAGTGGCCATTCCGGGGCAAATTCCCCGTACTTTAGACTTTTTTAACGCTGCACGACCTTGTATCCAAATCTTGCCCAACTGGGGGGCACTGCGACCGATTTGGGCGGTCGCCTGAGCGGAAAGCCGCTTGGTATGTGAGTTGTCTGCAAGGAACGGGGGTTCTCCCTTACCAAGTAGATTTTTGTTAACCTCCGGGTTCGCCCGGAGCCGTAACCGGTATGTGGTGGGGAATACCATGTAATCGGTAACGGTCTTAGAGCGCCGCCATAAGGCGGAGCTCTTGATCGCAGTGTGGAAATGAACGTGACATTGGTTTCTAGCATCACATTCGGGGCAGCCATTTCTGGCTGTTTGGTGTGTTTGCTATCAATGATCATGCGCGAAACATCGCGCGCTTTCTCCCTCCAGCCTGCTTTAGTATCGCCTACGGTCGGGCAAGCCGCCGCCCGTAGCTTCGTGTAGGAGCTGTTCGCATGACAAAAACAATTGATTTTAACAACCTTGGTCGCGGGACCGTAGTTGACAACGAATATACCTCTCAAGGGGTCACAATTTCCGCATTCGGTGGATCGAACAAAGCAATGATCTTTGACACCGCCAACCCGACTGGCGGAGATCACGACCTTGCCACGAACAATCTCGGCAATGTTTTGATAATCTCGGAAGATGGCGACAGCCACGATCCCGATGACAACGCTGGTGGCGGCAAGCTGCGGTTTGATTTTCACGAGGCGGCAGACGTGAAATCACTGACTTTCCTTGACATCGAGGAAGGTGCAGTCGTTCGCTTCTATGACGAAAACAACTGCCTGATCGCGACCCGTCAAGTGGGACCAACGGCAAACAATGGCCAGCTAGTCGCCCATTTCGATGTGGACGGCGTGTACCGCATGGATGTCCAGCTTTGCGGTTCCGGCGCAATCGACAACCTCGTCTTCGATGACAGTTCGGACCTCGATGGGATTGTCGAAGGATCGACCGCGGGCGAGCGCATTGACGCAAACTACACCGGTGACCCGGACGGCGACCGTGTGGACGCCAACGATCAGATTCTGGCCGGCGAAGGTGTCAACGACGACATTATTATGGCCGAAGACGGCGATGATTTCGTACTGGCCGGAAATGGTGACGACGAAGTCTATGGCGGCGGCGGTGACGATACGCTCTGCGGTCAAGACGGCAACGATGAGCTGCACGGCGATAGTGGCGACGACATTCTGGAAGGGATGAACGGCGACGACCTGCTCTTCGGCGGTCTTGGCGATGACCGCGTTTATGGCGATGCGGGTGACGATACGGCGTTCGGTGGTGCTGGCAACGACATCATCCGTGGTGGAACTGGTGATGACCTACTGTACGGCGATACCGGTGGGAACAACACAATCCGTGAAAGTCTTGACTGGGATCTCGCAGGTTCAGGCAATGGGCAAGATCTGAACGGTTTCACCCAGAACACTGGCAACGTCGACGTTACCTTCACGATTCTGAAAGAGAAGGGTTCGGATACCGAATTTGAATCGGACGACCAGCTTGTGTCCGGTATTGATGATGACGGACGTCCGGTCGATGATAACAGCTCTCTATACAGCGTAACAGACGGGAACGGGAACTCCGCTGACTACCGTTTGGATTTCTCCGATCCTGTCGAAAACGTGTCTTTCCGCATCAACGATATCGACGGAGACGGCGTTGTACGTGTCAAAGCATTTGACGCGCATGGAAATGCGATTGCCATCAATCTTGTAGCGGGGTCATGCCTGACTCTTAGCAACACCGACGGCGTGCCAGGTAACGATACGGCCAGCAGCAACGGTGGCTATGCTCCTGATACATCTCCACATTATTCTGTTCTTGTTTCAATTCCAGGTCCCGTCGCACGGATTGAAATCGAACATGACCAGGACGGTGGCGCAAACTCTGGGATCAACGTCACGGACATTTACTTTGATGTCGACATTTCCGGATCCGGTGATGACGATATTGACGGTGGTGCAGGGAACGACACCATTTTCGGGGAAGATGGTGACGACGTTTTGGCCGGCGGTACAGGTGATGACGTTGTCCGTGGCGGTGACGGTAATGACGTACTCGACGGTGGGTCCGGCAACGATATGCTCTTTGGCGGTTCTGGTAATGACACAATTACGGGCGGCGCTGGCAACGATAAGCTGGAAGGCTCTGGCGGCGATGATGTGCTCGACGGTGGTGACGGCGACGATGATATCTGGGGCGGTCGCGGTCAGGACGTGATCACGACCGGCGCTGGTGCGGACACCGTTGATGCCGGTGCTGACGCAGATACAATTTTTGGATCTGCTGGTGATACAATTGATGGCGGCGCGGCCGGGGACGACAATGACGTGCTGGATCTGACAGGACAGGGACCATACATCCTTGCCGGGCCTGATGGCACCGGTTCCCCTGTTCCTGACAGCAACGGCAACGGCTTTGACGGCACTGTTGTTTTCGTCGATGAAGACGGCAACCCAACCGGCGAAACAATATCTTTCACCGAAATTGAATCGATTGTCGGCGATGAAGTGAACCGTGGTCCAGTTGCGAATGATGATGACTTTGGCGCAGGAGAAGACGATCCCGCTGGCATCATTGGAAATGTTCTGACCAACGACAGCGATCCTGACGGCGACGACCTGACAGTTGGCGCGGTCAATGGAGATCCCGCAGGCGTCGGCACCCCCGTCGCCGGAAGCAATGGTGGTCTGGTGACAATCAATCCAGATGGTACCGTCGCGTTTGATCCAAATGGCGAATTCGAAAGCCTTGGCGAAGGTGAAACGGTCGAAACCACAGTGACTTACACAGTGGATGACGGCAATGGAGGCACAACAACCGCGACTGTCACAATCACTGTGACTGGCACGAACGACGATCCAATTGCCGTTGCCGATACAGACAGCACTGATCAGGACACGGCAATCGCACTGGACAATGTTCTGGGCAACGATACCGATCCTGAAGGCGACGATCTGACGGTGTCAGCCGTCAACGGGGCAGGTGGCAACGTTGGCGCACCGGTTGCTGGCGACAATGGTGGTCTTTTAACTATAGGCGCGGACGGCACAGCGTCTTTCGATCCAAACGGCGATTTCGATGACCTTGCAGCAGGTGAGACTGCCGAAACAACAGTGGCCTACACTATCTCTGACGGAAATGGCGGCGAAGATACGACGACTGTCACGATTACAGTGACTGGGTCCAACGATGGTCCAACTGCCGTAGCTGATACGTTTGCTGGTGATGAAGACAACGTCGAAGTCGTTGGTAATGTTCTCGACAACGACGAGGATCCGGATAGCGATCCACTGACCGTTGGGGCGGTCAATGGTAATCCCGCAAATGTGGGGGCACCTGTACCAGCAAACGGTGGTGGCCTTGTGACGATCGCGCAAGACGGCACGGTTACGTTCGATCCAAATGGAGAATTCGACGAACTCGCTCCAGGTGAAACGGCAGAAGTGACTGTAGAATATACAGTGACTGATCCTAGCGGCGCAACGTCGACGGAAACCGTGACAATCACGGTGAACGGGATCAACGACGGCCCTGTTGCGACTGACAACACCTACACGTTCGATCCGACCGAAGCCGCTGGCGATGTTGACGGAAATGTCATCACCGACGACACAGGTAACGGTTCCGACAGTGATCCTGAAAATGACAATCTGTCAGTCTCTGCGGTCGGTGGCGCGGCAGCAGGCGTCGGTGCAGCAGTGGCCGGCGACAATGGTGGTCTGTTCACAATCGGCGCTGACGGAACCGTCGATTTCGACGCAAACGGCGAGTTCGATGATCTTGGCCTTGGTGAAAGTGCATCGACCTCTGTTACTTACACGATCGTCGATGAAAACGGTGCCGAAGACACTGCAACCGTGACGTTCACCGTGGACGGTGTGAACAACGGCACCGTGGAAGGCACAGATGGCGACGATGTCATCCTGCCCGGATATGTTGATGCCGACGGCGATATCGTCGACGGAGAAGACAACATTCTTCCTGGCAAAGAGCCAAATGATGATGTGATCGTTGCAGGAGCCGGCGATGACAGCGTTGTGGCAGGCCTTGGCGACGACACCGTATTCGGCGGTACTGGAAATGACACCATCGACGGCGGCGAAGGAGACGATGTCCTGGACGGCGGCACTGGCGATGACAGCATCACCGGCGGAACTGGTGGCGATTTCATTGAAGGCGGCGACGGCGACGATGTGATCAACGCGGGCAACCACGACGATCCGTTGCCCGATGTCGGTTATCCGCAGCAAGGTCTGTTCCCGGGCTATGATGCTGACCCGGATCCTACGAACGATCTGGACACCGTTTTTGGCGGCGCTGGTAACGATACCATCAGCACCGGTGACGATAACGATACGATTTTCGGCGGCTCTGGTGACGATACGATCGATGCTGGCATCGACGACGACAGCGTTGACGGCGGTACGGGCAATGACACCATCATCGGTAGTGAAGGCAATGACATTATCGACGGTGGCGAAGGCGACGACCTGATCTTTGGCGGTCTCGACCTGTCTGTGCCTGATTTCGTGAATATCCCGGATGACGAACCGAATGAATTCGGCTTCACTGATCTTGTCACTGACAATAACAACGACACTCTGTTTGGTGGCGCTGGTAATGACACAATTTACGGTCAGGACGACGACGACACGCTGTTCGGGGGCACCGGCAAAGACACGCTATTCGGCGGCGTCGACGACGACGAATTGATTGGTGGTGATGGCGACGACACACTGTTTGGAGGTCAGGGTAACGACGATCTCGAAGGCGGCGCTGGCGAGGATGTTCTCGAAGGTGGTGCCGGCGCAGACTTTGCATCTGGTGGCCTTGGTTCGGATACATTCATTGGCGGAAACGGCGGCGATGTAGTTGTCGGTGGTGAAGACCCCGATGGCAGCGATATTGACGTGCTGGATCTGACGGGCTCCGCCGTTGATTTCATCACCTACGATCCGAACGATCCAGAAGCGGGTGTCGTGACGTTCCTTGATGGTTCGACAATGACATTCTCCGAAATCGAGAACGTAATCCCATGTTTCACCCCGGGTACGACGATCGCCACGCCTAAAGGCGAGCGTCTGGTCGAGGAGTTGCAGGTCGGTGACCGTATCATCACACGCGACAACGGAATTCAGGAAATCGCGTGGGTCGGCCACAAGACGATGGACGGTAAGCAGCTTGCTGCGAACCCACATCTCAAGCCGATCCTGATCAAAGCGGGTTCACTTGGCGACGGTCTGCCAGAACGTGATATGCTGGTGTCTCCAAATCACCGTGTCCTGGTTGCATCCGAGATGACACAACTCTACTTTGAAGAGCGCGAAGTCCTCGCCGCCGTCAAACACATGACTGGTGCACAGGGTATCCACGCCGTTGAAGTGATGGCGACGACCTACATCCACTTCATGTTTGAGCGCCACGAAGTGGTGCTTTCGAACGGAGCATGGACGGAAAGCTTCCAGCCGGGCGATTACTCGCTGAAGGGTATCGGCAACAGCCAGCGGAACGAGATTTTCGAACTCTTCCCAGAGCTAGCGACGAAGACCGGGCTCGAGGATTATCAATCCGCACGCAAGGCACTCAAGAAGCACGAAGCCAAGCTTCTTATGAAGTAAATAGAATGCAGCTTGTTCCCAGCGTTGGCGCCGGGGACCAAAGCAGGGGCCATCCGGGGGTGGCCCCTGTTGTTGTTTGGCGCACTAACCTATCTTTCCCAATTGGAGGCGACATCCGATGCGTTGATGACGCGGCAGTTGTTCTGATTGTCCAACAAGCGGATATAAATCCTGCTTGTTTGTTGAAATACACGTATTTTCCAAGAAAGTGCTGCAATTAATAATCAGGCTCCGTTGACCTGACTTTGACAGGAAAAACCCACGCGGTACGTAGCCCCTAGTTACGCAGTCAACCGCGTCCTGTCGCTGCGCGCCACGCGGCCCAGTCCTCAGGTGTATCAAGGTCAAGCCGCGCGCGATTCCCCGGCAAGGGGACCAATGCGGTGCGTTCCTTGTGCGCTTTTACAATGGCCTGCGCACCGCAATCACCGCTCAACTGGGTGAATTCGGGGCGAAGCGAGGCATCGAACAAGATCGGATGACCAGGTTTCCCATCGACAGTAGCACCGCGCCAAATGAGGTTATCCGGTTGCGACGTACGTGCTGCGAATAGCGCTTCCATATCGCGAGTCTCGATTTCCGGCTGATCTGCCAGCAACAAGAGGAATGCATCGCATGGCGGAAGACGCCGGACGGCGCCGCGCAATGTGCCTGACATGCCTTCGACTGCGTCAGGGATATCATAACAGGCCGTCGGCAAGTCCCGCATCGCAGCATAACGTGGATGCTGTGGTCCCGGCATGGCCGTAAAAACCGGATGGCCCGTCGCAGCCGCGCGTGCGACAACATGCGCAAGCAAAGGCGCACCATCGATTTCTTGGAGCAATTTATCCGCGCCGCGCATGCGGGACGATTGTCCCGCGGCAAGAATGAGGATCGGGGTCATACGCCGACATTAGCAGCGCTTAGCTGCGCATGATATGCCCATCCGGATCAAATAGCGCGGACGTGAAAAGCGTTGCAGAACGACGGTTTCCAAGCAATTCAATCTCGACCTGCAAGCCCTCGTGTGCAAGATCACGCGGAACAAAGGCATAAGCGACGGATTTCTGGGCGAAATGAGAATAGCCGCCAGAAGTACAAAACCCGACAACTTCATCATTGATGAAAACCGGTTCATAACCAACAACATCCGCATCATCTGTATCAACGATGAAGGTCGCGAGCTTACGGGGTGGGGGCATTTTAAGTTGTGCCTCGGCAGCTGCACGTCCAATGAATTCAACGTCTTTGGAAAAAGCGATGAAACGGTCGAAGCCGGTTTCAGCGGCAGTGTAATCCGGCGAATACTCCGACAACCACGATCCAAACCCCTTGTCGAGCCGCAAGGACATCATTGCCCGCATCCCAAACGGGGTGATGCCGAATGCTTGTCCGGCCGTCCACAGACTTATCCACAGGCCTCGTTGGTCCATCGCATCACAGTAGATTTCATAGCCAACATCGCCAGTGTAACTGACCCGTTGCACAGTGCACGCAATCTGGCAAATCGTCATGCGGCGTACATCCATGAACCGTAAAGGCACTTCATCGTCCTTCTCAAGCGCCTCGAACAGGGTTTTTGCCTGCCGGCCAGCGATTTGAAATCCGGTTAAACGGTTGCTGATATTTTCCACACAAATATTGGGCTTCGCATGCTTTTCCAGCCACCGCATATGCACTGCCTGCGCTCCGTATGATGCGGTGAGTTGAAAGGTACTTGGGTCAAGACATGAAATCGTAAAATCCCCAAGCAACCGGCCTTTTGGCGACAACATCGGCGAGAGTGACATGCGACCGGGCTGGGGCAGGCGGCCCGCCATCAGACGGTCCAACCACGCGCGCGCCTCAAGCCCTGTAATGCGGTACTTGCCAAAGTTATGCACTTCGTTGATACCAACACCTTCCCTGACGGCGCGCACTTCGCGGCCGACAGCATTGAACGCATTTGATCTTCGGAAAGATGGCGTTTCGAACTTCGGTTCTGCGTTTTGCGCAAAGTAATTTGGGACCTCCAAACCATATTGATGGCCCCAGACCGCGCCAAGGTGCGAAAAGATATCATACATCGGCGTTGTGCGATGCGGACGGGCCGCGGGCAATTCTTCATTGGGATAGCTGATTGAAAACCGTCGCTGGTAATTCTCCACAACTTTTCGACGTGTATAACCCGAGGTAATCCAATCACCATATCGCGCGACGTCCATTGCCGTCACATCACGCTCGGTTTCCCCTTCAATCATCCACTGGGACAACATCAAACCAACGCCTCCGCCCTGACTGAAACCAGCCATTACGCCACACGCCGACCAGTAATTCCGCAGTCCCGGCACCGGACCAACGAGAGGATTGCCATCTGGCGCAAACGTGAAAGGGCCATGAATTACCGATTTCACCCCTGCGCGCTCAAGAACAGGGAACCGTTTAAATGCAAAACTGATCGAGTCCTCAATCTTGTCAAGGTTATCAGGCAATAGCTCATGCCCGAAATCCCAAGGCGTTCCTTGCACTGCCCAAGGCTTGCATGGCTGTTCGTAAAATCCGATGCACAATCCACGCCCTTCTTGGCGAAGATAGCTTTCGCCGGCCGGGTCCATAACGTGTGGGTGTTCCGTATCGCGATCGTAGATCTCTGGCGTGTCCTCGGTGACGATATATTGGTGCTCCATGGGGTGGAGCGGTGCATAGACACCAGCCATTGCGGCAACTTCCCGCGCCCAAAGTCCAGCGGCATTCACGACATGTTCGGCGTGGATCGTACCCTTGTTTGTCACAACCTCCCAGGACCCATCTGGACGAGGGTTGGTCTCTATTACTTTGGTATGAAGATGAATTTCAGCTCCGGCCATCCGCGCGGCCTTGGCGTATGCATGGGTTGTTCCTGACGGATCGAGATGCCCGTCAAGCGGGTCGTAAAGACCGCCGATAATTCCATCGATGTTTGTTACCGGTGCGATTTTTGCGATCTCTGCCGGTGTAACTATGCTCGTCTCAAGACCTATGTATCGATGCTTGGCCCGTTCAGCCACGAGCATGTCAAATCGGTCCTTATTGTCAGCCAATGTCACGCCGCCCACATGATGCAGACCGCATGACATGCCCGTGATCTCTTCCAGTTCGCGGTAAAGCTTGATGGTGTAGCCCTGAAGAGCAGCCATGTTCGTATCGCCGTTCAAGGTGTGAAATCCACCGGCGGCGTGCCAGGTCGAACCAGATGTTAGTTCAGCCCTTTCAAGCAGTAACACGTCTGACCAGCCTAGCTTCGTCAGATGAAACAGGACCGAACAACCAACAACACCACCGCCGATGACGACAACTCTGGTCGTAGTCTTCATATGACATCCCCCCGCAAGCCTTTCGCCAGAATGGCAGGGAAAAGGGCAATGGTACGACGGTTCACGACATCATGCGTCGCAAACCGTCATGTCGATCAGGGAATAATCCGTGTGTATTTGGTGCCCTCAAGCGTCGCCCCCACGCGCAGACCCGTTTGCGCAAAGACAACGGCAATTACCGGCGACAAGGACGTAATGGTTTCCGCACGCAGGACTTCCCCCTGATCAGAAACAGCATACTCAAGGTCTGCCCCCGCAGACCAACCGGGTGATGTGCGGAACTCAAGCAATGCTTCTTGGGTCATGAAGAACAAGACGTGACTGAACTGCTGAGCACCGATTTGCAAACCTGCGGAACCTGATGCCGCGCTGTAATAGTCGACCGTGCTTGCACCAATCTTTAGCGCGCCTGTGCCGAAAGAACCACCAAGCCCAAGTCCCACTTCTGTGATGAGGGGCATGATAAGCATGCCCGCCGCGCGGTTCTTGAGGTCTACGGTGCCAGGATAGCGTTCGTAGAGAAACTGCAGCGTTGAATCGACACGCGCATCGATTTCTGCCGCGCCGCGTCCGCCAATGCCGTTGCTACATGCAACCAGTGGCATGGATGCCGCGCCAAGAACGAGGTTTCGTCTGGTGAATACTGTCATTGTTCTGCCTATACTGCCGTGTGTCGGGCTTATGCCCTGTTTTGCCAATACAGTATGCTCTTTGAGGCAGGCTGTCACGCAGAACATGTTTTGGTGCGGAAAGCCGCGCAGATGAACACATCGTCGCTGCGCATTTGGCTGACTAAAGCTCAGCTTGGGAATATCAAGCTTGCAACAGCTTCGCTGCCGCTGGTGCAAAATACGTCAATATCCCATCACAACCGGCGCGTTTGAAACAGAGCAGGCTTTCAAGCATGACCTTGTCCTGGTCAAGCCAGCCATTCTGCGCAGCGGCCATCATCATCGCGTATTCTCCGCTGACCTGGTAAGCATAGGTCGGCACGCCAAAAGCGTCTTTGACCCGACGACAAATATCGAGATAGGGCATGCCCGGTTTGACCATCACCATATCTGCACCTTCCTGCAAATCCCGCTCGACCAGCCGCAAGGCTTCGTCCGAATTTCCGGGATCCATTTGGTAGGTTTTCTTGTCACCAGTCAGCGCTGAAGACGCGCCAACCGCGTCACGGAATGGGCCATAAAAGCTGGATGCGTATTTCGCTGTATAACTCAGTATTGCCACGTTCTGGTTGCCAGACGTTTCAAGGGCACTGCGGATTGCCCCAATGCGCCCGTCCATCATGTCAGAAGGGCCCAAAATATCCGCCCCGGCCTCTGCCTGCGCGATCGCCATCTTGACCAGCGCCTCAACAGTGCGGTCGTTCATGATCTCGCCACTTTCGACAAATCCGTCGTGCCCGTTGATGTTATAGGGATCAAGCGCGATGTCGGTCATGATCGCCATCTCAGGAACTGCGTCCTTGATCGCACGGATTGCCTGATTGCTAACGTTGTCGGGCGACCACGCCATCGCGCAATCTTCCGTGCGCTGTTCCATGCTGGTGTAGGGAAAGATGCAGATAGCAGGTATCCCAAGCGCGTGCGCTTCTTTCGCTGCCTTGACGACCCGATCGACTGTCTTGCGCGTAATACCCGGCATCGACGCAACAGGGGTTTCATCGTCCTTGCCTTGCATAACAAAGACCGGCCAGATCAGATCATCGGGCGTAAGCGTGTTCTGCCGGGCGAGGGCGCGGATGGCAGGGCTTTTGCGCATGCGGCGCAAACGGGTTGCAGGGTAGGGGGCAACAGTCGGTTTCATGCGCGATAGGGCCTTTCTGGTCACACACGTTTGGTCGCATGGATCGTCTGCCTTCACAAGTCTGGGCATCCGCGACTTTGAACGCTAGATAGCGAACGTCTGCCAACTGCAAAAGAGAACCCGTTCGTGGATTGGTCCCGCGCCCTTTTTCAAGTCATCGATCTGCGCTCGTTTTCATCCCTGTGGTACTGGATGGCGGTTGCAGTCGTATGGTCCTCGGTAAGCCACTATGTGCTTGGCGTGCCTTATGACATGATCCAGCGCGCGCGGCGGCATGGTGGGCAGGCCGAGCAGGATCTGCATGACATGGTTCGAGTTTGTGTGAATCGATTGCTGCATATCAGTCAGGCGGCAGGCATCATCATCATCGCATTGCTGTGCTTCGTTCTGTCGTCGTTGGCAGCAATGGGGTTTTGGTATGACGCGGAACTGGCGCAAGCGATCTTCCTTCTTGCGTTTCCGATGTCGATCGTCGGAGCGGTATCACTCGCGACTGCCCGGAAAATCGCCGAGACCCAGCCACAGGGCGAAGCACTTTATGCCGCGCTCAACAAACACAGGCTAATTACGCAGGCCATCGGAATGGTCGCGATTTTCCTGACCGCGATGTATGGAATGTACCAGAACCTCGACGTTGTGCGCGGCCTATAGGTTGACACCGTCACACATCGGGGTAGGTCACGGCGCATGTCCAAACACGTAACTGTCGCGGGTGCGCCCGAAGGCTTTGATGCCAAGCTGATCCTGCAGGAAATTAACAAGTCCGGTCGGTCAGTCTTGCACGTCGCACGCGATGACAAACGGCTTGCCGCGATGCAGGCAGCGCTTGCGTTCTTTGCGCCTGACATGCCGGTGTTCTCTTTTCCAAGTTGGGATTGCCTGCCCTACGACAGGGTTTCTCCCAATGCTGACGTGTCGGCGGCGCGGATGGCAACATTAGCCGCTTTGGTTCACAGTATGCCAGAGCGATATGTCGTCCTCACGACGTTGAACGCCGCGACACAGCGCGTTCCACCACGATCTCTCCTGAAAGAAGCCGCCTTCAAAGCCACAGTCGGACACCGCATCGATGAAAATGCGTTACGTGCGTTTTTGGTGCGCATGGGGTTTACTCAAAGTCCGACGGTGGTCGAGGCAGGAGACTATGCCATCCGCGGTGGCATCATCGATATTTTTCCGCCGGGGCAGGACGGACCGATCCGGCTCGACCTCTTCGGCGACACGCTCGACGGGGCGCGCCGCTTTGATCCTGTCTCGCAGCGGACAACTGAGAAACTCACTGAAATCGAACTGGCACCTGTGTCCGAGGTCATTCTGGATGAAAACGCAATTACCCGGTTCCGCCAAAACTACCGGATCGCGTTCGGAGCCGCTGGCACTGATGATCCGCTTTACGAAGCGGTCAGTGCAGGGCGCAAGCACGCAGGTGTCGAACACTGGCTAGGCTTCTTTCAGGACGATCTGGAGACTCTGTTCGATTATTTACCGGACCACACGATCACTCTTGACGATCAGACAACTCCGGCACGGCTATCCCGCTGGGACAGCATCAAGGATCAATATGAAACCCGGATGCATGCGCTCAAACAGAAAGACCGCATGGATACGGTTTACAAACCGGCGTCTCCTGATTTGCTTTATCTCGACGATGCGGCTTGGGAGGTCGCTGTTGCAGGCCACCGCGTCATGCACTTTTCGCCAAATGCGCAAGCCACCGGCGTCGGTGTCATTGATGCGGGCGCGCGGTTAGGTCGGAATTTCGCACCCGAGCGCCAACAGGAATCAATCAGCCTTTTCGGAAGCCTTGTCAGCCACATACAGACCAAACTCGAAGTTGGACCTGTCATCATCGCGTCGTACTCTGAAGGCGCACGGGAACGTCTGACGGGCTTGATCGAAGATGAGGGGATCAGCGAAGTTATCCCCGTCACCGATTTCTCCCGCGTTGGGACTTCGGGTGTCCATCTTGCCGTCTGGGCCCTTGACGCCGGATTCGAGGCGGATGGCCTCACAGTCATCTCAGAGCAGGATGTCCTTGGTGACCGCCTGATCCGCCAAACAAAGCGCAAGCGCCGGGCCGAAAATTTTCTGACGGAAGCCAACAGCCTGTCACCCGGCGATCTGGTCGTCCATGTAGATCATGGGGTCGGCCGCTTCACGGGGATGGAAGTCGTCACCGCACTGGGCGCGGCACACGAGTGCCTACTTCTCGAATATGCAGAGGGATCGAAACTCTATCTTCCGGTCGAGAATATCGAACTTTTGTCCAAGTTCGGGCACGAAACCGGACTTCTCGACAAGCTCGGTGGTGGGGCGTGGCAGGCTAAAAAGGCGAAGCTGAAAGAGCGCATTCGCCAGATCGCGGAGCGATTGATCCGGGTGGCGGCTGAACGCGAGCTCCGAACGGCACCTGCCCTTGATCCGCCGGACGGACTTTGGGATCAATTCCTCGCTCGCTTTCCCTATGCGGAAACGGACGACCAACTTCAAGCGATCGAAGATGTCTTGGAAGATCTTGCTTCGGGTAAACCGATGGACCGGCTCATTTGTGGCGACGTCGGTTTCGGAAAAACCGAGGTCGCAATCCGCGCCGCCTTTGTGGCGGCATTATCCGGAGTTCAGGTTGCGATAATCGCCCCCACGACGTTGCTTGCCCGCCAGCACTACAAATCATTCGCGGAGCGCTTTCGTGGCTTTCCGGTCAATGTCCGCCCACTGTCACGTTTTGTTAGCGCGAAAGAAGCGACCTTGACCAGAGACGGAATTACCAAGGGCACCGTCGATATCGTCGTCGGTACACATGCGCTGCTTGCGAAGGGCGTACGTTTCAAAAACCTCGGTCTCTTGGTGATCGACGAGGAACAGAAATTCGGCGTTCAGCATAAGGAACGTCTCAAGCAATTACGCACAGATGTGCATGTCCTCACATTAACTGCGACACCAATCCCACGAACACTGCAGCTCTCGCTTTCGGGTGTGCGCGATCTGTCGATCATTGGCACACCACCGATCGACCGGCTCGCGATCCGCACTTACGTCAGTGAATTTGACACCATTACCGTCCGCGAGGCATTGCTGCGGGAACACTTCCGTGGCGGTCAATCGTTTGTGGTCGTCCCGCGTATTTCAGATATGCCGGAAATGGAAGAATGGATTAAGGACAACGTTCCAGAAGTCACCTACATCACCGCGACAGGCCAGATGGCAGCAGGTGAGCTTGATGATCGCATGAATGCCTTCTACGACGGCAAATATGACGTTCTTGTTGCCACGACAATTGTAGAAAGTGGTCTGGATATCCCGACGGCAAACACGATGATCGTTTGGCGCGCTGACATGTTCGGCCTATCGCAACTCTACCAGATCAGGGGACGGGTCGGCCGGTCTAAAACCCGCGCGTACGCGTATCTAACGACGAAACCACGCCAGAAACTGACCGACACCGCACAAAAACGTCTGCGTGTTCTCGGATCTATTGACAGCCTTGGGGCAGGGTTCACGCTTGCTTCGCAAGACCTCGACATTCGCGGGGCGGGAAACCTCTTGGGCGAAGAACAATCCGGCCAGATGCGCGAAGTCGGCTATGAACTTTATCAACAAATGCTCGAAGACCAGATCGCAGCAATTCGGTCGGGTCAAGCCGAAGGCATTATCGACGATGGACAATGGGCGCCACAAATCAATCTTGGTGTACCGGTTCTCATCCCCGAGGAATATGTGCCGGACTTGGATGTGCGCCTTGGTCTTTACCGGCGTCTATCAGAACTGACAACGAAGGTTGAACTAGAAGGCTTTGCTGCCGAATTGATCGATCGCTTCGGAAAACTCCCGAAAGAGGTCAACACACTCATGTTGGTCGTACGGATCAAGGCCATGTGCAAGAAGGCAGGAATCGCGAAACTTGACGCCGGTCCAAAGGGCGCGACGATCCAGTTCCACAACGACAAATTTGCCTCGCCCAAAGGTTTGGTCGAATTCGTTCATGCGCAAAATGGTCAGGCCAAGGTCAAGGACAACAAGATCGTCGTGCGGCGTGACTGGACCAAAGAACGCGACAAAATTCAGGGTGCATTTAATATCGCGCGGGATCTGGCGCAAAAACTCGCGGACGAACGAAAAGCGACAAACTAAATGTCGCTCGGCCGCCGAATTTTTGTGGTCAGCCATAACGCAAGAATGCAGCAAATAAGCGCGACCACCGCCATTGGCAGCGGCGTCCCATCAAACATCAGTCCTGCCGGAATCGCGATGATGACTGCGCCGACCGTGGCGAATGACGCTAAAACTGACGCAGCAAGCCCTGCGATGTGACCCATTTCCTCCATCCCAAGCGCATTGAGGTTGCCAATACACAAGCCTGCCTGAAAGAAGTTGCCTGTGACCCAAAACACATACATTCCGAACGCAAGCCAGTAAGGGGCTGGTGACATCGCCACAAGGATTAGGGCAATCGTCAAGCCAATCTGGATCACGAACATCGCCTTGATGATCGCACGCATCCCATAGATTCCGACGATCTGCGAATTGAGCAGACTAGACGAGGCCGCGACTATCGCGATGCCACCGAACCAGAGGTGAAACGCGTCGCCCTGACCAAAAGTGACGTCGAATACCTGCTGTGTCGACGACAGAACAGTGAAAAGCATGCCGAAGGTCAGGGTCTGGATGAAGATCGACAGTCGCGCGGTGTGGTGGGTAAACATCTCGACAACCGCGGCCGCAAGCGCACTAACAGACAAGGGACGGCGATCTTCAATAGCCAGCGTTTCGGGTTGACGCACAAGCAACCAAACCGAAACTGCAACCGAAAACACCATGAAAGAAACAAAAATTGCACGCCAGCCATAGCCTGCTATGATGTAATAACCCATCGTCGGGGCAAGCGCAGGCACGAGTGAAAAGATAATCATCGTGAATGAGAGAATCCGCGCCATCGATGGTCCGGCATAAAGATCGCGGATCATTGCCATGGCGACAACTCTTGGCCCCGCCGCACCAACACCTTGAAGTACACGCGCAGCCAACATGATTTCGAGCGATTGTGCCTTCCACGCCAGCGCGCTGGCCCCGATATAGATGACGGCACCGCCAATCATGACCGGTCGCCTGCCGAAGGCATCGGAAAGAGGCCCTGTGAAAAAAGTGCCAAGTCCCATGCCCAGAACGAAGCTGGTCAGAATGAGCTGCGCCTTGTTCAAATCATTAGGTGACAGTTCAGACCCGATTTCCGGCAGTGCGGGCAGCATTGAGTCGATTGAAAAAGCAACTGTCGCCGCAACCATGGCCATCAGCGCAATGAATTCACCTTGCGATAGACGCTTTGTCGGACGGTTCATTCAGAACCATCCTGATCCTTACGCTGGTCGCGTCTTTGGCGGCGCATCTCACTGCGTCGGTGAACAGTAAAGTGGCTCAGTTGCTGGATCGCGGCGGCGAAGATGCCAAGCCCAACGAAGATGAGAACTGTCGTTCCGATCTTGCCGGCAGCGGTGACAGGCACAACATTACCGTAGCCGACAGTCGAAATTGTAACGACAGTAAAGAAATAGGCGTCCAGCCAGGACCAGCCTTCGACATAGCGGAAATAGATCGTCCCAATCGCAATCACCGTAAACAGTGTCGAAAACAGAATGCCGATGGTATCGCGGTTCATTCGGACGCTGCCAGTTGCTCCTGAATGTCGCCGATCACTTTCAGCCACATCTCTGGCGGTTGCGCACCCGGAACAGCATGCTGGTTGGCCACCACGAATGTCGGTACAGATTGAACGCCCATTTCGCGACTGTGCGCATCACGCTTACGTATATCTTCAATGTCGCTGTCCGTATCCAGCAACCGCTTGACCATCGATGCGTCCATTTCCGCGGTGTCGGCGATATCTGCAAGAACTTCTGCATCGCCGATGTCACGACCTTCAACAAAATATGCCTTGAACAGCAAATCGACGACAAAGCTTTGACGCTGCTCGATCCCGGCCCAATGGATCAGACGATGGGCATCAATTGTGTTCGGCGTACGGGTCATCTTTTCAAGATTGATTATCAATCCGGCCTGTTCAGCGTGGGAAACAACGGGCGCATAGGCTTTTGCAGCCCCCTCTTTGCCGCCGAATTTCCCCTCAAGGTATGCGCGACGGTCCATGCCTTCAGCCGGCATATCCGGGTTGAGTTGGAAAGGATGCCATTCGATTGTGAAGGGATGATCTGGAAACTGCGTCAGCGCTTTGTCCAGATTGGCCTTCCCGATATAGCACCACGGGCAAATCGGGTCTGAAATGATATCAAGTTTTACCATGCGTGGCCTCCCAAGCGGTGCGAAGTTGTCGTCGTAGCAGCTTATTATTCGCCCCACGTGGTAGGGACTGAACCGGCACAAACACCCGGGGTATCTTGTAAGCTGCAAGTTGGGCTGACAAATCGCCCCTGAGTGCTTCTTCGTCTATCATGTCAGCGCCAGAGTAAAAGGCCGCAATGACAGAAACGTCCGGTTTCACCTGCACAGCCGCGCAGGCCCATTCTTGCGCCGGTGAACAAAGATGCAGGGCATTTTCGACTTCTACCGGACTGACACGAAGACCGCCTGCGTTCATCAAATCATCGGATCGCCCTTCGTACCGGACCGCCCCGTCCGGCGTCATGGCCCCGATGTCGCCGGTCAGGAACCATTCATCATTGAACCGCGCAGCAGTTGCAGCGGAGCCATCAAGATAGCCGAGCATCAGACCAGGATCCGTGCGATGAATTGCGATGGTACCATCTCCATCCAACTTCACTTTGCGACCGGGTTGCGGATATCCCAAGGTACCGACAGGTGCTGGACGGGCAGGTGAGCCCGAAATAAATGTCGAACATTCTGACATGCCATAGGCTTCGTATATCGCGGTTCCGGTTCTTGCCAACCAATCTTCGCGCGTGATGTCTGGCAGCTTTTCCCCCGCCGACAGTCCGTGACGCAGACAGGGCGTCGCGGGAAAGTCCGACTTGAGCATTTTGCGGTAAACGCCTGGCGCTGCTGCAAAAATTGTTGCGCTATGTTGCGCCAAAAGTCTTGGGAGCATATCCGAGCCCGTATCGCAAGCCGGAATGAGAGAGGTCGCACCTATCGTCCATGGGTCAATCAATCCCGTTCCCATTGTGTAGGTCCAGTTGAACGCACCAGCATGTAACAAGCGATCATCTGGGCGCAACCCGTACCACCCGTCGAACATCATCTGCCGGGCCAGCACAGCGCGATGCGCATGTACCACGGCACGGGGTATTCCGCCGGTACCTGACGTGAATACGATATACGCGGGGCGTTCCGGATCACCAAAGTCAAATTTCGCCGCAGGCCGAGCTTGCATCGCCTCAATATCCGACGCCAGCAGAACAGGACCATCGGACACAGGCAGGTTTCGACTTGCAACTGTAAGTGCGGGCGCGATGACACTGGCAATCTTCTCCACTTCAGCCTGTACCAGCTGGGGCGAGGTCGGGACGGGGACCAGCCCCACGCTGATTGCGGCCAGATAACAGATTGGAAAAAGCGGCGTGTTCGACAGGCGCAATAAAACGCGATCACCTGGAACGATGCCTTGGTCTAATAGCCCGGTCGCAACTCCGCGGATGGATCGTTCAAGTTCAGCAAAAGTAAGCGAATTCGGCTCAACACCGACAACTTCGAGGGCAAGCTTGTCTGGTGTCGCTCGTCCAGCGCGCAGCACGTAGTCGGCCATATTGAAGTGTTTCGATCTATCCATTTGCAAACGGCTATCCATGACACCTGCCAGTTGCAAGACGTACGGGAGTGTCGATATAGAACCGCATGACCAATACTGACCCGAAATCACTTATTCGCATTGCCCGCGAAAACGGCGCAGCCGAGACAGCAGAGCCTCTTGATCTTGGGGCGCGGGTCAGAGAGCTGCGCAAGGCGCGGAATTGGACGCTGGAACAGGCGGCCAAACAAGCGGGACTTGCACGCTCGACACTTTCCAAAATCGAAAACGGACAGATGTCACCGACATATGAAGCATTGAAAAAGCTGGCAGTAGGTTTGGAAATCTCGGTGCCTCAGCTCTTCACGGCACCATCTAAGGGGCAGGTAAATGGCCGCATGACCGTGACGCGCCGTGATGAAGCGACCCGTAAGATCACGACGACCTATGAACACGACCTACTAGCTGAAACTCTGAAGCAAAAGAAGATGTTGCCTTATCGAGCCCGTGTACGTGCCCGGACGATGGATGATTTCGACGGCTGGGTTCGGCATGACGGCGAGGAATTCCTGTATGTCCTGACAGGCGAAATTTGCCTCTACACAGAGTTCTATGAACCAGTGCAGATGAAACGCGGTGACAGCGCCTACTACGACGCTGCCATGGGACACAATGTGGTGTCCATCTCAGCAGAGGATGCGACCATCCTCTGGGTGACGTCTTTGATTTAGGCGGCCCGACCTACCGGATTTTCAGCCTTGCCATCGTCTCCAAACTTCTTGTCATCTGAAAGAGCATCTTCACCAACGGCCATCTCCTGCGCCGAGTTGCTGATCTGCTCGTTATCACGCGTGCTGTCCATGACAGCATCAGCTGGTTCCGCGCCCATCATCCAATCGGCGAGTTCCATTTGTGCTGTCACGGTATCCATGCCCGTCCGCGTCTTGAGGTAATCGACAAACTTGTCTTGATCTCCGTCGATCGACAAAAGCGTATTTTCTTCAAGTTCCGGCCATTTTGTCATCAGGCGAGGGGCAAACGCGGGCCAATTCTGCGCAATATTCTTCCACTGCATAGTAGATTCCTTTCTTGGTGAGTCTTGCGAAAGGAACCGCGTGAACCGTCAAATGTTCCGCTAGTCGTCAAAGAGTCGTGGCAGGACAATCGCAGCGATGCCGACTGCCACGACCTGCATGAGGATAAACATCGGTGCATTGGCGGGCGCAATTCCCGCGAAAGTATCACTAAACGTGCGGGCAATTGTGACGGCTGGATTCGCGAAACTGGTGGAAGACGTGAACCAGTACGCACCAGTGATATAAAGCGCCACCAGCGTGGGTACGGCTTCGGGGCGATGCCGAATTCCACCAAAAATGACAAACAGCAGTCCGAATGTCGCCAGACACTCACTAAACCACTGTGATAGACCGGTGCGGGCCCTGGTCGAGAACTGAATGACATCTAAATCAAACATCACGTGTGCGGCCCATACACCCAGTATTCCAGCCGTCAACTGAACCGCAACGTATGACATGGCCGCCTTCGGCGTAATTTCCTTGCGCATATAAAATGCGAGTGTGACCGCTGGATTGAAGTGGGCACCAGATATGGGACCAAGTGTCGTGATGATCACATACAGGATGCAACCCGTCGCGATAGCATTTGCAAGAAGTGCGATCGCAACATTCCCGCCTGACAACATTTCTCCCATGATGCCGGACGCAACGACGCCGATCAGTAAAAACGCGGTCCCAATACCTTCGGCAAGCAGTTTACGTTGCAAAGCGAATCTCGGAATTTTCGGACATATGAAACATCGCTGCGATCTATCTTAACGAAGTAACAGGTGTGTAACGGATCAAAGAACCAGATCGGCGGCACCAAGAACAACTTGTCCACCAGTTACAGCCGCGTTGCCCGCAATACGTGCGGGCGCGCACGCCGCCAAAGACAAGCAGACAACTATCAAGACCGCTATTTTCATATCGTACACCCGATAACCCCGGCACAGATCTGCGCCGGAGCCATCCTTAACGGTTTATTCTTCATACCACCAGACGTCGGGTTGCCATCCGGGCCAATCGCCCATCACGGGCAGGGTTTCGGGGTATTTCAGCTCCTTGGCATGAGCCAATCGACTGATATTCCACTGATAAATTGGGATTACGTATCGACCAGAGGTCAAGATGCGATCAAGCGCCTTGATCGCAGCGACGAAATCATCCTGACTTTCCGACGTCAGCATCCTGCCGATCATTTCGTCCACCGCGGCGGACTGAACGCCCATTAAATTGCGTGTTCCTGGTTCATTGGCAAACTCGCTGCCGTAGTATGCGTATTGTTCGTTGCCCGGTGACAAGGACAAACCACGCCGATAGTAGGTCATATCAAAGTCAAAAGCGTCCGTGGCTTCTTTGTACTGCGCATTGTCGACGGTCCTGATCGTCGGCGTCACGCCGATACGTTCCAGCGACTGCGTAAACATGTCGATAATGGCAGCGTTCTCTGAACTACCAACCTCCAACAGGATGTCGAAGGTGAAAGGATTACCTTTGGCATCGGCCATCACACCATCCTGAATGGTCCAACCCGCGGCCTCCATCTGGTCCAGCGCTGCAGCCGTACCTGCACGATTGCGCTCCGTGCCATCACTTACCGGTAAGGCGTATCCGTCTAGCGCACCGGGAAGCAGCTCATCCGCGAATGGCTCAAGAAACTCGCGCACACGACCTTCTGCAGGGCCGTCCGACATTCCGAGCGGGGAATTTGACCAGTAAGACGTAATGCGTGGCTGGGCACTGCCAGTCATTGCTTCGTTGACAAACTCGAAGTTGAATACGTGCATCATGGCGTCGCGGACTCGCCAATCGTCAAATTGGGGACTGCGCGTATTCATCACGAATCCGGTCATCCCTGACGGTCGCTGGTGGGGCAGAACAGACAAGACGTAGTCGCCGTTGTTCACGCGTTCAAAATCGTACTGCGATTCCCATTTCGCGACATTGAACTCACGGTTGGAATTGACTTCGCCAACTTTGAAAGCCTCGAAAGCAGCAGTCTCATCGCCGAAAAATTCAAGCCGGATCTCATCCAGATTGCCAACACCACGCATAAAAGGAATATCGTCGCCCCAATAGTCTGGGTTTCGACGCAACGTGATGAAACGACCGGCTTCAAAGTCATCAATTACGTATTCACCGGACGTGATCGGAACGATGCTTGTGCCACTTTCCGTAAAATCAACGCCTTCCCATTGGGCCTTTTTCAGGATGGGTCGCATCCCCGCAAGCAGTGCGAGTTCGCGGTTATCCGTGCTGAATTCAAAACGCACTTTGTTGTCGCCAACAGCCGTCATGCTTCCGACCTGGTCCCAGAAAGACCGATACCGACCATGACCTTCAGTGCCGAGTGTTTCGAATGACCACATCACGTCTTCAATCGTGACAGGCGACCCGTCAGAGAATGTCGCGGCAGGATTCAGTGTGAATTCAACCCATTCGCGATTCGGGCCGGTCTCGATTGATTCGGCAAGAACACCGTAAAGCGTGAATGGTTCGTCCAAAGAACGGCCCATCAGACTTTCGCCGATCAGGTAGCGCAACTGCCAAGGAACCGTACCTTTTTGAATGTAAGGATGGAGGCTGTCGTATGCACCAACTTCAGCGGTCACAATTTTGCCACCTTTGGGCGCATCAGGGTTCGCATAAGGCAGGGACACAAAATCCGGTGGCAAGGCCGGCTCTCCATACATAGCTATGCCATGTTGCGGCTCCGCAATGACGATGCTGCTGCTCATCCAAAGGGCGACAAACGCCCCAGCTGCGGGGAAAAACACTGGTTTCATATTGGCGACAATCCCTCTTATCCCTGTGTGTGTTGGGGCAGAGCGTAAAGAGGGTTTCCTGACTTATCAAACTTTTAGCTTGGACTCGCGCAAGTCATTGCTTATAAAGGGGTCACTGCTCGATAGGTTTCTTGCCTGTATGAAACCTGCCTCAATAACTTTACGCCCGCTTCGTGCGGGCGTTTTTTTTGCGGTAACGGCTTTTGCAGCTTCTGCCACATTTCGGACACAATCGCATTCACAAAGCCTTCACTGGTTATTCTGCAGTTGCAGCATTACGGTATGCAAATCGTATCAGGCTTAAGGACAATACACATGACACTCGCAGGAAAGACAGCAGTCATTACCGGGTCAAATTCTGGGATCGGACTGGGAGTCGCGCGCGAACTGGCCAAAGCTGGCGCAAATATCGTGCTGAACTCCTACACCGATCACAAACAAGATCACGCGCTGGCCGAGGAGATTGCGACCAACTTCAATGTCGATGCAAAGTATGTCGCAGCCGATATGTCCAAGGCTGATGATTGCCGACGTTTGATCGAAGAAGCCGGCCGCTGTGATATCCTTGTGAACAACGCAGGTATACAGCATGTCGCGCCCATTCAGGATTTCCCGCCCGAGAAATGGGATGCCATTATTGCAGTCAACCTGTCATCCGCGTTTCACACCACCGCAGCGGCGGTGGAAGGAATGCGCGCGAACGGTTGGGGCAGGATCGTCAACATTGCGTCGGCGCATGGCCTGACCGCATCGCCCTATAAGTCGGCCTATGTCGCAGCCAAACACGGGATTGTCGGGCTTTCCAAAACCGTAGCACTGGAAACGGCACGTGACCCGATCACTTGCAATGCTGTGTGCCCTGGGTACGTACTGACACCATTGGTCGAGGCTCAGATCCCCGACACAATGAAAGAATACAACATGTCACGTGAGGACGTCATCAAAAACGTCATGCTCGAGCGTCAGCCGTCAAAGGAGTTTGCAACGACCGAAGAACTTGGTGGCACTGTTGTGTTCCTCTGCTCCGATGCGGCCAATCAGATCACTGGTACGACGATCAGCGTAGATGGCGGATGGACAGCGCTATGAGCGATGCCAAATCAGGCAGGTGCCATTTTGAGTATCCTTTCCGGGACGGGTCGATGTTCAACTGCATCAACCTCACCGGTCCAGACATCAAAGAACTAAAACGATCGCGTGAGGGCAATTCGACCGCAAATCTCGAGGGAATGACGATTGACGGAGACATCGTGACAGAGATGTTGTCAAAATGGGAAAACTAACCAAATCTATCAACCTTGCATTGCAAGGGGGTGGCGCACACGGCGCCTATACTTGGGGGGTGCTTGAAACGATCCTTGCTGATGAGGATATCGATATCGCCGCAATCTCGGGCACCTCGGCGGGGGCATTGAATGCTGCGGCGATCAAAGCCGGAATGTTGGAAGATGGGCGGCAGGGTGCAATTGATAACCTCACCTGGCTTTGGGAACAGGTCGGCGCGATTACGACACCCGGCATCAGCGAATGGCTTTCCTCACTCGCTCCATCAGCCCATTTCTGGGCTAAGGCTATGGAATACTCACCCGCCTATATGGCATTCGACGTCGCGTCGCGGATGAGTTCACCTTATGTGTGGGGGTCGTTTTCGGAAAACCCTCTGCGGTCGATCGTAACGCAATTCCACTACGAAAAGGTCTGCGCGTCAGGCGGTCCTGACATCCATATCTGTGCCACGAATGTGCGCACCGGGAAAATCCGTGTTTTTGCAGGCGACGAGATCAGTGCCGAGGCCATCATGGCATCAGCGTGCTTGCCGACACTCTTTAAGGCCGTTGAATTTACCGACCCGAGAACCGGAGAGACTGAGGCTTTCTGGGATGGCGGCTACACGGGCAATCCCGCATTATTTCCTCTGTTCGAAGACAAATATCCGGACGACATTCTGATAGTGAATATCAACCCGCTGCACCGCGATGACATCCCGACTGACAGCCAACGGATTGCGAACCGGATCAACGAGATCAGCTTCAATTCCTCGTTGTTCCGCGAACTTCGTGCCATCGAATTCGTCAAACGATTGCTGCGCGACAAGAAATTGAAACCTGGATCGATGAAAGATGTTCTTGTCCACATGATCGCAGATGATGGTCTGATGAACGAACTAAATGTGGCAACGAAAACAGTGCCCACACCCGTCGTCCTTGCGCGTTTGCGCGAAGCTGGTCAGGCCTCAGCAAAAGCATTTTTACACGCGCACAAACAGGACCTGAACGTCAACAGCACGATCAACCTGACGGACATGTTCAGCTGATCAACTTCAGCGCAAGCGCCCACATGACCAGACCGATAATCACATCCAGCGCGCGCCATGCGCGGGCTGATTGCATGATCGGTGCCAGCAGCCGTGCGCCATAACCAAGACTGAAAAAGAAAACAAAGGACGACGTGACAGCACCCGCTCCAAAAACGTAACGGGCAGGGGGCGCATAGTCAGTCGAAATGGCACCGATAAGACCCAGTGTATCCAGATACACATGCGGATTTAACCAGGTGAATGCAGCAGCGGTGGCGAGGGTCGGCCAAAGCGCAGCGGTCCTGCCAGCCAGTTGCATATCGTAATTGCCCTGCCACGCAGCCCAAAGTCGCAAAGCGCCATAAGCGATCAGGAAAGCGGCACCACCATAGGTCATGACTGCCGGCAAAGACGGAAAGGCATCCACAATCGCCCCGAATCCCAACACACCGACCGTTATCAGAAGCGCATCTGACGTCGCACAGAGCAGACAAAGCCAGAAAACATGCGATTTCGCCAAACCTTGTCTGATGACGAAAGCGTTTTGCGCTCCGATCGCCAAGATCAACGCAAAACCCGTCGCGAAGCCGGTCACAAATGCCGACGTCACCTCAAATGACTTTCGGCTCTTGAGTAGGGTCCTTGCCATTCGGATAAACAAGCCCTGCTGAGATGACGAGCTTTGCGGCGTCTTCTACAGACATGTCCAACTCGATCACGTCCGCCCGGGGTAGAAACAGCAGAAAACCGGACGTAGGGTTTGGCGTTGTCGGCAGAAACACGGTGATCATTTCATCCGCAGCGGGCAGCTTGCTTTTGACTTCACCTTTTGCCGTGGTGGAAATAAACGCAATCGCCCAAATGCCCTTGCGCGGATACTCGATCAGGCATGCTTGGTCGAATGACGTGTCGCGCTGCGAAAAAACCGTTTCCGCGATCTGCTTTACGCCGTTGTAGATCGATCGCACCACAGGCATCCGGTCGACAAGTCGCTCGGCCCATCTCAGAAATGAACGCCCCAACAGGCCCTTGCCAATCCAGCCGACAAGGACGGTAAAGACCAAAAAGATAACAACGCCGATACCGCGCACATTGACACTGATCCGTTCGCCATTTTCAGGGCCAAAGTAACGATTGACGAGTTCTTCGGGCTGATAGGCATCCGGAACGAATGGCCATACCCAACTGTCAATCCAACCAACAACCGTCCAGATCAAATAAAGCGTCAGTCCGATCGGCGCGATGATAATCAACCCCGCAAGAAAGTTGCTGCGTAGGCGCGCGATCAACCCGGGTTTTTTTGGCGGGTGATGCGGGTCAGGATTTAGGTTGGGCGCCATAATACTTCCGGAACAGAACTTCTTGTCACACTTAGGGCTAACTTGGGGGTGTCACAAGCACGGCCAGGAAATCAGACGGATAATTCGCGCAGTTCCTTTGCAATACTGGCCGCAAGCCGCGCATTGTTGCGCACCAATGCAATATTCGCGACAAGTGATTTGCCGTTGGTGAGTTCGAAAATGCGCCCAAGCAGAAACGGTGTAACGTCTTTGGCCTTGATGTCTGCAGCCTCCGCCTCGGCGATCGCTTTTGCAATGACAGGTGCAAGGTCACCCGAAGGAATTTCCGCATCATGCGGAATGGGATTGCAGACAATCTGGCCACCCGCGATGCCCATCTCAGCCCGCAAATGATGGGCTTTGGCAATGTCCGCGGCATGATCCATACGAAGCGGCGCTGGAAGTTCGGAGGTCGACGACCAAAATGCGGGCAGGACATCTTGCCCATAGGCAATAACAGGAACGCCAAGGGTTTCAAGCACTTCAAAGGTTTTGTTCAGATCGAGTATCGCTTTGGCACCGGCTGCAACGACCGTGACTCGGGTTTGCGCCAATTCATGGAGATCCGCGGAGATGTCAAAGCTGACCTCTGCACCCTTGTGCACCCCCCCGATGCCACCGGTCGCGAAGACCTCAATCCCCGCGAGCCGCGCGGCAATCATGGTCGCCGCAACAGTTGTGGCCCCTGTTCCGCCAGTCGCCATGCAAGCGGCAAAGTCGGCACGGCTCAGTTTCGCGACATTCTTCGCGCGACCAAGCGCGTCCAGTGCCGCATCTTCCAGACCGACATGCAACGTGCCGTTCAGAACTGCCATTGTCGCCGGAACTGCGTCAGCCGCGCGAATGTCGCTTTCAACCTGGCGCGCTGTTTCGACATTCTGCGGATAGGGCATACCGTGGGTAATAATCGTACTTTCAAGCGCAACAAGCGGTTTGCCCTCACGCTCTGCGTCTTTCACTTCGGCGCTTTCAAGAATCGGGATCATCTTGGGTTTTCTCCTGAAACATAAGTGGCTGCGGCCCGAAGCGCGCGCTCCAAAGCAGCGCGTCTGTCCATGCCCTGCGCCTCGGACACGATATGTGCCGCCATAAAGGTATCACCGGCGCCTGTCACCCGCGTGACCAGCACTGCAGGTGGTGTCAGGGTCAGAACGTCCAGTCCCGTAGCCTCAGATGCATCTTTTCCACCATCCGTGACAAGGACCCGACGCGCACCGCGGTTGATCAGTGCACGTGCCGCATCAGCGGAACTTGCGAACTCTGTCTGACACAACAATCCTGCCTCTTCTAAATTGACATAAATCGTTGCTGAAGAATGCTCCAGAAGCGTCAGTAATCGCTCTGCTTTTCCAGGTGATGCAGGCGCCACGCGCAAATCCGCCGCGGCGAAAAGAGCTGAGGATGCAATCCCCTGCAACAGCTCGACAGTCAGGTTCCCATCCAGAGCGACAAAGCCCTCAAAAGGCTTGATTTCGCTTCCAAGCGCCCCGTTCGATAACGGGCGCAGGATCTTGTTGCCAGCAGCTTCCAGCGAATGGGCGTCGGCGATGGCGGCGATCAGCCCGTTCGCGGCTTCGACGGCCATATATACATCTGTCGGCAAGTCGTCGGAGCGATAGATATGATCGCAGATCATGCCCATCCGTTTGGCCTCCGCGACAAGTTCATCGCCTTCGGCATCCCGTCCGATTGCGGTCAGCAACGTGGGTGTCATGCCGAAGCGGCGCAGTGTCATCGCGATGTTCATCGCGACTCCGCCGGGCAGGCGGGTTATGCGACCGGGCACATCAGATCCAACCCGCATATGACTTGATGCGCGCCCAATTACGTCCCACAGGACCGATCCAATACAAAGAATATCTGTCATCGCACCGTTCTAGGCCATGGCGGACCTAGGGGACAGCCCAAGTGATATTTGCCCAGAGGGTTTCCCACACCGCACCAGTATTGGCCGCCAGCGCCGCAGAGGGTTCGCGCAAGACCACTGCATCAGCCATGTAGGAATGACCCGACTTCACGGGCACCGCAACGCGGCCATTGCCGTCGGTCTGGTAAAAGGTGACGTTCACGGCACCGTTCGGGGCCTTTTCAAAAACCTCGAAGCGGGCATTGGCCCGTGGCGCATTACCATAGAACAACTGGAACTGCATGCCGCTTGATAGTGAGTCGGTATAAGGGTTCGTCATGGCGACAATTTCGGTCTCCAATCCGGTACGAACATCCGATCCACCGGCAGAACCGACACCGACAAGGCTTTTCGAATATCGCGTGTAGACTTCCACAAATCCGCTATCGGGTAGTCCGCGCGCGTCATGCCGTGTGCGGACGTCTCCAAACCCCTTATGATCGATGAAATTCTGAAACTTTTCCCAGCTTTCATAGTCAAGCGTCGCAGGTGTGCTTTGATAACTCAGCACATGGAGCCCTTCGCCAAGGGGTGCGACGTTCACAGCCGGATTGTCACCATTTCTGCCACCGACGGGGGCAAGCCGCCCATCGGAAAACATCTGGAAGCGTACAAATCGCTGCGTGAGATAGGGTTGCCTACCGCCTTGAAAATCTTGGCCATTGACAAGGTCGCCCTGAATCATAGTTTGCACGCCAATCGTGTAATCGCCCGGTTCGATCCAGAATTCATGAGCGAGGGCAGGCCCTCCCAGTAGGGCCAGAACGAAAGAGAGTGTGCGCATGTCAGTATCCTTTTTGTCAGCGACTAGGGTGGCCCTTCTAAAGTTGATGTCAACCGTCTTGCTGGTCTGGATCACGCTTGTGTCAACGGCTGCCGCGCACGAAACTTTGCCAGCGATAGCGGATATGACCAAAGAAGGTGACCAGCTTGTATTTGACATCAGGCTTAACGTTGAAAGCCTGTTGTCCGGTATCGACCTGACCAGTTTCACGGACACGAACGATGCCCCGCAAGCGGCGGTCTACGATGATCTTCGCGCACAGGATCCAGCAGCGCTCGAAGCCGCATTTACTGATTTCTGGCCTACGATGGCAGAAAATATCGACGTTCTCGTGGATGGAACGCCAGTTCCGCTGACCTTAGCCTCGGTTTCGGTGCCCGAGGTGGGTGACGTGGACAATATCCGCACATCTGATCTGCAATTTACAGCTGCACTGCCCGAAGGCGCAGACACTGTCAGCGTTGGTTGGGCATCCGAATACGGTGTCCTTGTCTTCCGTCAGATGGGCGTGGATGCGGCTTATACCGACTATCTTGAAGCCGGGGCTTCAACACCTGCCTTTTCATTGACTGGTGGCGATCAGGCAAGCGGATTGGCAACATTCATAGAATACATCCCGGTAGGTTTTGACCACATCGTTCCAAAGGGGCTGGACCATATTCTGTTCGTTTTGGGCCTGTTCTTTTTATCCACACGCATGCGGCCTCTGATTTGGCAGATCTCTGCCTTCACACTTGCGCACACGATCACACTGGCGCTGGCAGCATTGGGCTGGGTCAACATCCCCGGATCTATCGTCGAGCCGCTGATCGCGCTGTCAATTGTCTATGTCGCAGTCGAAAACATCTTTACCGACGGATTGTCACGTTGGCGCCCGGCAGTCATCTTTGGATTTGGTTTGCTGCACGGACTTGGCTTCGCCTCGGTGCTGGCCGAATTTGGCCTGCCAGAAAATAGTTTCATCCCGGCGCTCATCGGCTTCAATATCGGTGTTGAAATTGGACAGCTCGCTGTTATTGCCGTCGCTTTCCTGTGTGTCACAAAAGCGATCGACAACAGCAAAGGCGGAGATGCGAACATCCCCATGGCTGTCGCCTATCTGGTTGCCATGGCGGCTGTGTTCCTCCTGATGATACCGCTTTCCGGAACGGGACTTCTGCCGGACCTGATCCCGCTCATCGCGATCGTTGCGATCCTGCTTGGACTGTCTGCGGTGTCGGCATCAGTCCCACGCTTTGATGGATACCGTGAAATCGTGGCGATGCCTGGCTCGGTGCTGATTGCCGTTGTCGCTGCATATTGGTGTGTAGAACGCGTGTTTCTCTAGGCGGAATCATACCGGTCTCGGCCGAAAGTATGGGATACCTTACCTTGCCCGTTGGGGTTGCATGGCAATATCCATGAAGATGCACCGAAAAGGGAACGGTTCATGACAATCACATTGCGCCCGGCTGCGCCGGAAGACGCCATTCATATCGCCGAACTCGCGGATATTGCAGGTGATGGCTTTCCCAGTGCCATCTGGGCAAGCACAGCAGAACATGGCCAAACCGCAATTGACGTCGGCGCGGAACGGGCCAAGCGTGAGACCGGCGTGTTTTCCTACAAACATGCGACAATCGCGGAATGTGACGGAAAAATTGCAGGCCTTGCGATTTCCTACATCAACGGCGACACGCCCGAAGTGATCAGCGAACAGACGCATCCGATGTTCCGGCCAATGGTTATGCTTGAAAACGAAGCACTCGAAACCCGCTATGTCAGTATGCTGTCGACGTATCCGATCTATCGCAAAACGGGCGTAGCACACGCCTTGCTGGACCGCGAAGAGCAAAGACCCGGGCCGCGGGGCCTGTCACTGATCACCAGCGATCATAACATCGCAGCGCGCAAGTTTCTGGAGCAGCACGGCTTTCACGAAGCCGCTGTGGTGCCCGCGATCAAGATTAACTGGGACACCCCCACAAAGAGCTGGCACCTTTTGCGCAAGCCCTGACAAAACGGGCTTGCGCGACCGGTTTTCTCATCCTATACGCCACGCACTTAATCCCGCAGGCGGGGGCGGGTGTAATGGGGAGAAATCCCAAAGCATCCACCGGTTGGACCATCAGGTCTGATACCCCCGCTGAGGCTTGAAACCGGAAAAGGATACGGACACATGGCTCTTCCTGAGTTCTCCATGCGTCAGCTGCTTGAAGCTGGCGTTCACTTTGGCCACCAGACAGCGCGCTGGAACCCAAAGATGCAAAACTACATTTACGGCAGCCGCAACGGCATCCATATCATGGACCTGACACAGACAGTTCCAATGCTTGACCAGGCTTTGCAGGTCATCCGCGACACTGTCGCAAAAGGTGGTCGCGTTCTGTTCGTCGGAACGAAGCGTCAGGCACAAAAGCCGATCGCAGAAGCTGCCGAGAAATCGGCACAGTTTTTCATGAACCACCGTTGGCTTGGCGGCACGCTCACCAACTGGCAAACTGTTTCACAATCCATCAGCCGCCTGAAGGCAATCGACGAAGCCGCCGAAAACGGCTTTGCCGGTCTGACCAAGAAAGAGCGTCTGGGCATGGAGCGTGAGCAGGGCAAACTGCAAGCTTCGCTGGGCGGCATCCGCGAAATGGGTGGTGTGCCTGACCTTCTCTTTGTCATCGACGTCAACAAGGAAGACCTCGCCATCGCAGAAGCGAAAAAGCTCGGCATTCCAGTCGTTGCTGTCGTTGATACAAACTGCTCGCCAGCTGGCGTTGACTACGTCATTCCCGGCAACGACGACGCTGCTCGCGCAATTGCACTCTATACAGATCTTGCTGCGCGTGCAGCGCTTGACGGGATGCAAGCACAGATGGGCGCTGCAGGTATTGATCTGGGCGAAATGGAAGAGATGGCTGAAGAAGCTGTCGCCGAAGAAGCCGCTGCAGAAGCAACAGCCGAGTAAGCACTTCGCTTTCAAGATTTGAAACGGGGCAGGGGCCATCCTTGCCTCGCCACCCCTATTATTCCGCTTAGGAGAAGTAACATGGCAATCACCGCTGCAATGGTGAAAGAACTGCGCGACAGCACGGGCGCAGGCATGATGGACGCCAAAAAGGCCCTGACAGAAAACGATGGCAACATGGAAGCCGCGGTCGACTGGCTGCGTACCAAGGGCCTCGCAAAAGCCGCCAAAAAAGCTGGTCGGACGGCGGCTGAGGGTCTTGTGGCCGTCGCGGTCGAAGGCGGGAAGGGCGTCGCAGTCGAGGTTAACTCAGAAACTGACTTCGTTGGCAAGAACGCTGACTTCCAGAAAATGGTTGCGGGAATTGCCAAGGTTGCGCTGACCGTTGATAGCACCGAAGCCCTGAAAGCCGCCGATATGAACGGCAAGACCGTCGAGCAGACAGTGACTGACGCAGTCGCGGTTATCGGCGAAAACATGGGCGTACGTCGCATGGCAATGGTCGAAGGCGCATCAGTCGTGTCCTACGTCCACAACGCTGCTGCGACCGACATGGGCAACATCGGTGTTCTGGTGGCACTTTCCGGCGAAAACGCGGCGTTCGGTCGTCAGGTTGCAATGCACATTGCTGCAACGAACCCGGCTGCATTGAACGAAGCCGAACTTGATGACGCGGTCATCGAAAAGGAAAAGCAAGTCCAGATGGACATCGCCCGTGAATCCGGCAAACCCGAAGCGGTTATCGAAAAGATGATCGTTGGCCGGATGAAGAAATACATGGCCGAAGTCACGCTCGTGAATCAGCAGTTCGTCGTGAACCCGGACGTCACTGTCGGTGAAGCCGCGAAAGAAGCAGGTGTAGAAATCACTGGTTATGTCCGTCTTGAAAAGGGCGAAGGCATTGAGAAGGCAGAAGAAGATTTTGCTGCTGAAGTGGCCAAGCTGAACAGCTGATCAAAGCCTTAGAATGAACCTTACGGCCCGTCAGTATCCTGACGGGCCTTTTTTTATGCCGGCAACTTTTTGGCTCTCGAACTTTTGATAGACCGCAATAAGAACGGCACCGCGTTCGGGAGAAACGCGATGCCGACTTAAAAGCCGTGCGCGACCAATGGGATGGGGACAGGCGCACGTACCACTCACTTTTTACCACCAGAAAGGGGCTTAGCCCTTTGGGTGATAGCGCGGACCGGCTTGCCTTGAAATCGCAAGGGTTCCGATCCGCTGTTCCCAGGCCTAAGGCCACCACTCACGGAACAGGGTCAGATTGCCAATTAACCTTACGTCAGGAAAGTAAGGGAATCCCGACCTTTGATGCCGATGTCTGAAAGTTCCCCTTGGAACGCGTCAAGAAGAAGAATGCGGTCTAGACGTCAAGCACAAACATCTGGTTGTAGAATGCAGCTTTTAAAACGGCTTGTGCTGTCGTTTCGACGTCCAGCGCTTCGCGTGCAAGACGCAGATGCTTTTCGACAGTTGCCGCCGTCAGACCAAGCAGGACAGCAATGTCTTGGGTAGTCTTGCCATCACCAACCCATTGCAGCACCTCGCGCTGACGTTTTGTCAGCGATCGCGCACCCGAATAGGGCAGGGTCAGAAGTTTCAGGTGCATGACATTGTTGATTATTGTGATTTCTTCACCATGCTCGGCCCACATAGCCTCGACATCGGTTTGGCTCAGGCCAGGACGTGCTGTAAGCGCGATAGCACCTTTCGTGCGTTCCGACACTGACCGAAAGCTCACGGTATATCCGGCGATAACATCACGTTCGCGATTGAACGCGATGACTTTCTTTTCGCCTTCCGTCAACATCCCGCCAGCGGCAAGTTCGCCCATCCAGCGCCAACTACATGCACCGTTGTTTTCCAGCGCCCAACGGACCATCGGCGCATGAAAATGGTGACCTTCGTTGATCCACGTTTCCATGTAATCGGGCGCGTGGTTCGTCAAAATCACCCAATCCTGCGGATCACCCAATGAGCTAGAGGTGCGATAGCGCGTGTATCCATAGATCAATCGATCAAACCCATACTCCGCCATCCAGCGCGTGTGATGGTCCCATAGTTCGTCGTCGGTCTTAACGCTGATCAGTGTATTGAGACGTTCGGTAAGCTGGCTCATGACGACTGAGATCCAAGATGACCGACCATCGCCGACAGCGCCAACGGATAGCCACCAGCACCAAAACCCGCGATCACGCCAAGCGCGACTTTGGCAACATAGGAATTATGACGGAATGCTTCACGGGCATGCACATTTGAAAGATGCAGTTCGATCGTCGGTATTCCGACCGAGCTGACAGCATCCATCAGCGCAATTGATGTGTGCGTGTAAGCACCGGCATTCAGGATAATCCCGTGGTGAGTGCCACGTGCTGCGTGGATTGCATCCACAAGCTGACCTTCATGGTTGGACTGCATAAAGCTGACCGATACGCCCAACGCCTTGGCTTGTCGTTCGCAAGCGTCCTGAATATCCGACAATGTCGTCGTTCCGTAGACTTCAGGTTGGCGTGTCCCCAGTAAATTGAGGTTTGGGCCATTCAGGATCAGGATGTGGCAGCTCATGGAAACGCTTTATCATTAACCAATTGAGGTGGATATTGAAAACCGCTGAAAACGCGAATTGCAACCCTCGATGGTGCCCTGAACACATCATTTCCGCGATTTACACCCCGTAGAATGCGCGGACGAGCCAAAGTGTAATTGGCGGAAATGCAACCAAAAGCGCGATGCGCACCAGATCGGACAGGACGAAGGGCAGGGCACCGCGATATGTCTCACCAATTGTGACGCCCCTTGCCATTGCGTTAATAACAAACAGGTTCAGGCCAACAGGCGGTGTAATCAACCCTATCTCGGCCGCCATCAATACAAGTATTCCAAACCAGATACCGACCTCTGCAGGCGGTATCCCGAAATCAAGTCCGGTAATGATCGGTACATAAATCGGTACCGTCAAAAAAATCATGGCAAGTGAGTCCATCACGGTGCCAAGAAGAATATAAAGCAACAGCATCCCGACAAGAATTGTCCAGGGGCTAAGATCAGCTTCGCGGAAATAGGCAGCAAGCGTCTGCGGCACGAACGCAGAGGAGAGAAACGCATTGAAGATCCCAGCAGCAAGAATGATGAAAAAGATCATCGCCGAGGTTTTGCCGGTCGCAAGCAAACTTTCCGTCGTGGCCGACAGCGTCAACTGATCAGATCGCCACGCAACGAAAGCTGTACCTGCCACGCCAACGGCCGCTGCGGCGGTCGGCGAAAATGCTCCTGTGTAGATACCACCAATCACGAGAAGAAATATCACAGCAACAGGAAGGATGTCTCGCAGAGCCTTGAACCGGATACTGTAGGGCTGGCGGGGCAGCGCGCCGCCCGCACTCGGAACAAGCCGGGCGTATATACTGATCGTGATGAAATAGCCGACCATCGCAAGAAACCCGGGAATGAACGCCGCCGTGAATAGCTTCTCGATATTTTCCTCTGCCAGGATCGCATAGACCACAAGGACGACAGAGGGTGGGATCAGAATGCCCAATGTACCGCCGGCCGCCAGAGCACCGGTCGCCAGCGAACCTGAATATCCCGCAGTTCGCAGTTCTGGTAGCGCAACTTTTCCCATGGCCGATGCTGTCGCCAGTGACGAGCCACAGATTGCACCGAAACCAGCCGACCCACCCACAGCAGCCATCGCAATCCCGCCTCTGTGATGACCAAGCCAGGCTTCTGCAGCCTTGAAGAGCGCACGCGACATGCCGCCGCGTGTGGCGAACTCGCTCATCAACAAGAACAGGGGAATGATCGACAAGGAATAGTTCGTCAGCGTGCCATATGCAAAGGTCTTCAACTGGTTGTCCATCATCAACATGTTGCCGTTAACAAGATAGCTCCCCGATAAACCAACGACGAGCATCGCTGCAGCCAGTGGAATGCGTGCAAACAAAAGGGCAAGCAGGACCGGAAACGACAGAAGGCCAAGCTGAAAATCTGACAAGAATGGCTCAAGCATCGCGCGGCGATCTACCTGCAAGCCTACCAAACCCGCGACATACACAGGCCAACGCCACGACGAAGAAGATAACTGTCAATGTCTCAGCGACAACGTAGGTCGGCCACAACTTGATCCCGATAATCTGGCTCTCCTGACTATCGCGCAAGCGATCCCAGATCTCAGCCCAACGTCCAGTGACGAATAGTTCGCCCCAAAGCGGATCATCCCGACGCGCCGGTTTGAAAATCAGAAACCATTGGCGGGTCATCAAAAGGTACGCAATCAAAAACAGGAGGATATCGCCAATCAAATCAAGCACTTGATTCACACGACTGCTGAAAAAGCGTTCAAACAGATCGACTTTGATGTGCCCGCGATGCCACATGACATAGGGCAGTGCAGCAAAAAGCGCAAAGCCAACCCCAAATTGCACAAGTTCCTCTTCACCTAGAATAGGATTGATCCAGTCGAGTACTTCAGGTGCGTTTGAGGCCCCAAAAATCCCATCAATTCCACGCCGCACAAGCTTACCGCATATGGAGACACAGGTTACGACAGTCGCAAAAACCAACCCTAATCCACCTAGTATGGCGACACCGGCGCAAAGACGGTCAATCAAACGTTCCAATCGAGTGAAAACGTGCATCATGACCGTGCCTTCGCAAATGCCACCGGAACAGGACGACTTTGTCTACTTGTTTGCAGCAATCAGCGCGCGAGCATTTTCGATCGCAGCAACACCATCGAAACCTTCGTCTGTCGCGCGGGCCGCCCACGCATCATAGACTGGTTGCGATGCGGCAATCCAACGTTCGGTTTCAGCTTCGTCGAGTTGGATAATGTTGTTTGCCTCCGCCTGCTTGCGCCCGACAACATCGCCTTCAAGCATCACGCCAGCAGCAAATTCTGCCATCGCGGCACCTGTTTCTGCATCAAGGATCGACCGCAGGTCTTCTGGCATTGAATCATAGACATCCTGGTTCATTGCAAGGATGAACGTCGCCGTATAAAGCGCTGTATTACCTGAAAATTCCGTGTGGTTTGTCACAAGTTCAGGCAATCGGATCGAAGGTGTGATTTCCCATGGGAGCGCGGCTCCAGAAATTACGCCCTTGGACAGATTTTCAGGGATTGCAGGCAATGGCATCCCGACCGGCGTTGCGCCCAACTCGCCAAGCAATTCCGTGACAACGCGGGTCGGACCGCGCATTTCCATACCTGCAAGGTCTTCCAACTTTGTTATCGGCTCTTCCGAATGAAGCAGCCCGGGGCCATGTACCCAGCCAGAAAGCACGTGAACTTCATCATATTCGCTATCCTGCAAATCGCTCTCGATCAGCGACCAGAACGCCTTCGAAGTTGCAACGGAATCTTCCATAATAAATGGCAGTTCAAAAACTTCGGTCTGATTGAAACGACCGGCAGTATAGCCGGGCAGGGTCAGGATCGCCTCAACGGCACCATCAGCCGCTTGATCGTACAAATCACCCGGACGGCCACCAAGTGACATCGCCGGGAACAATTCGATCGCGATGCGGCCATCGCTTGCCGTTTCAACTTTCTCCTCGAAAACAGCCAGCATGTTGGCGTGCAAAGATGCTTTCTCTGACATGAAGTGATGGATGCGGATCGTCACGTCCTGCGCCGTCGCTGAGGCTGCGCCGAAAGCACCGAGGGCGGCAGCCAATGTCAAAGTCTTGATAGTCATGTTGCGGTATCCCTTGAACGTCGCAGAGTCGCGCAACCTTACAGCGCCATGGTGGGATTGTTTACTGGAATCGACAACAACAACGTCGCAGGGCGCTTTCAGGAAATAGTTACTGCAAATAATTGATATCAATATTAAAAGTGTAAATTCGCCTTACATAAAAACATTACATAATACTGATTATACGCAATTTATATCTGAGGTATTCACCCCACCCATCTGGCTACACAATATCCAGATCGTTGCGCAAATGACCAATCAGGCTGTCCTCAATGACAAGTACGCTTCCGTCATCAAAGTCGAAACGTACATCACGGCCATCCTGTATCGCATAATCGAACACGTCAGTGCCCCGTGCAAACCGGATATTGTCGATCTCGATCGTATCTGCGTTGTTTTGAAAATCGGCGATCACGTCCTGACCATCGCCGACGTCAAAGTGAAACGTGTCGCGGCCGCTGCCCCCATTCAAGATGTCGTCACCGACACCGCCATCAAGATAGTCGCGCCCCGAACCACCTTCGAGCGTGTCGTCACCTGAACGCCCGAACAGCCGATCATCACCGCCATTGCCGCGCAATTTATTTGCACCCTTGGTCCCGGCCAACTTGTCATCACCGCCATTCGATCCGGACACGCTCTCAAAGCCTTTGATTGTATCATCGGCAGCCAGCCCACCAAAAGTCGTGTTGCGCAGCAGATCAACGTCAACTGCCTCTTCGCTTGCGTGATAGCTGATCATGTCCCGTCCTGATCCGCCATTGTAGCTATCAGCGCCGGCACCGGCCCAAAGGATGTCATTTCCGGATCCCAGCGTCACGATGTCCGAACCAGCTCCATCCCGTACCCGGTCATCGCCACCGTAACTGCGCAGGATATTGTTACCGTCGTTACCGGTGATCGTATCTGCTGCGACACCTGATCCGCCGAGCCCTTCAATGTTGCTGATCTTGTCATTGTAAGCATCACCAGCGATCCCCGTGTTGACGTTCAGATCAACAGTAATGCCAACAGAGCTGTCATAGTACGACAGGAAGTCGGTCCCAGCACCGCCATCAAACAGATCTGGCCCGACGGACGCACGCAAATAGTCGTTACCGTCACCGCCATAAAGGCTGTCGCGGCCTGCACCATCATAGAGACTGTCATCATGCGCACCGCCGAAGATACGATCATCGCCGTTGCCGCCAAATAGAATGTCCCTGCCCTCAAGGCCAAAGACCGTGTCGTTACCGTTATTTCCGGTTAGCCGATTTGCGACCTGATTGCCCGAAAGCGTATCGTTGAACCGGCCACCTTGCGCGTTCTCAAGGATGGATCGCAGGTCTCCTCTGTAAAGAAATGCGTTTGCGATGTTGCCCTCTGCGTAGAGTCGATTTCCGTCCGCGTCGCGACCTTGGGACGCGTGCATGCCGTCACCAAGGCTTATGAATGCGCCCGGTGCCAGATCGATGTTCACGCCGCGATCGGCATTTGACAGATCAATCTCATCGACCCCGTTTCCATCCCACAGTGTGCGCAGAATCTTGTTATTGCGCGGGGCACCCTGCCCTTCGCCATCGATGAAGAATTCGCCGGTTGCGAAATCAACCGTGTAGACAGTGTCGCCCGCGTTGCTTTGAAAGTTCGCACCAAATTGGTATTGCAGCGTCGCCACGTCGGCCAGCATAAATGTCTCTGGCCCGTGATTGCTGCTGAAAAACAAATCATCGGCGTCCGGATGTTCAAGATATGACATGACGGACCATGATTGCCCGCGATACGCTTCAGGCAATGCACCTTCGTCATGCCCGTGCGCAAGCCCAAGGCCATGACCCAACTCGTGAATAATCAGATGATCGGCATACGATCCTGGCGGGCCCAGGGCACGATCTGGGTTATAAACGTGCATGACACCCGAAGAACTCCAGGATGCATATGCGGTCGCCGTTCCGACTTCATTGCCAAAATATAGATTTGCAGTCTGCACATCGGGATCAACCTCTTCGAACTGCACACCGGTCAAAGAGGTCACGTATGCAAAAACCTCCAGATGCCGCGCCTCAGCTTCCGCAGACAACTCAGACCAATCCGGGTCGTTGCGGTAGGTTTGGGGCAACTCGAATGAGTACGTCAGGACAGTCCCGTCGGTATAAACGTAGTCCATCAAAAGGCCATTGATCAGATCGTCAACGACAGCATCTCCTGTCTGCGCAATTTCATTGCTATACTGACGTCTGTAGTTGGCAACCTGCGTTGCATCATCGATCAGATTGGGCATGTCAGGATCCGCACCATACTTGCTACGCCCCACCCCATGCAGGGTTTTCGCCATGAACTGCGGCAGCGGTGTGTTCGGAGTTTGACGATCAGATGACAGTGCGAAAGACTGTTGGTTTCTGTCGAACAGTCCGGCGAAATGGCGTGCGTTGGATACCTTTTGGAAACGGGCAGGTACGCGCACGAGCATCATGTCAGCGCTAACGACGCCGTCCAATATGCCTATCTGGTAAAAAAACCATACCAATTACTATGAGATTAAATAGTCCCTTCAAACAACTGAATTAGTTTTAATTTTACTCAACGCATACAATAACGTATGCGTTTAGCCTGTGCTTTGGCATGATTTTTCTGACAATTTTGGACCCACAGTCCTTGCCTAATCACCTAAAATCGGTGCTTATTTTGCACAGCATTCAATTGCGAGCCCGCTCGACGGGAAAACTTTGGGAGGACATCTATGAAACATCGCGTACTCGCTAGCAGCCTGGCAGTCACACTCACAGTGGCCGGAGCCGCCAACGCGCAAGAAACTTTTGAAATGACATCCGCATTCGGGAAAAACCTCCCGATCCTTGGGACAGCCGGTGTGGCCTTTACCGAAAAGATCAACGGAATCTCCGAAAGCGTCGAATTCGAGCACTTTGATCCAGGCGAACTGGTTGCGACGCTCGAGGCATTGGACGCTGTATCCAACGGTTCTGTTGATGCGGCCTATACAACGTCAGGATACTGGCAGGGTAAAATCACTTCGGCTTCACTGTTCGCGGCCGTGCCATTTGGCCCGGAAGCAGGCGAATTCCTTGGCTGGATGTTCTATGACGACGGTCTGACACTGTTTCAGCGCATGTATGATGAAGCGGGCTACAACGTCCATGTCATCCCATGCGGGATCATCGCGCCGGAAACTTCTGGTTGGTTCAAGAACGAAATCAACGGAATTGAAGATCTTGAGGGGCTGAACATGCGCTTCTTCGGTCTGGGTGCCGAAGTCATGCAGCGTCTTGGTGTGTCCACATCGCTTCTGGCGGGTGGTGACATCTTCCCCGCACTCGAGCGTGGCGCGATCGATGCGACCGAATTCTCTATGCCGCGGATTGATGCGCGACTGGGGTTCCACAACATCGCCAAGTACAACTACTTCCCTGGCTGGCACCAGCCTGCCACGATGTTCGAACTGCTGGTGAACAAGGACCGCTGGGATGACCTCGACGAACGGTCGCAAAAGCAGATCGAAGTCGCTTGTATGGCCAACATCACCGACAACTATGCCGAAGGTGAAGCCACGAACTATGAGGCGATGGTAGATAACACCGAAAATAATGGTGTGATCATCAAGCAATGGGATGCCGAGATGCTTGACCTGTTCGAGTCCACCTGGAACGAGGTGGCAGCAGAACTGGCGGCAGAAGACCCATATTTCGCGGAAGTTTGGGCTGACTTGCAAGAATACCGCGAAGGCTATGACATCTGGAATCGGAACATCTATCTGCCGCGTCCGCGCAACTAAGCAGAGTGTCTGATCAGCGTCGGGGCGTCATGCGTCGCCCCGACGTATTTGCGTTTAGATCGCAGCGGCGAAGGGGCGTCTCATGAAGACCACTGAAGAGGTTATTGCCATCACCGATCCCGGTGAGGTCAATCGCGCTGAGCATAACAAGGGTGACCGCTTTATCGTCTTTATCGGGAACATCGGGGCCTGGCTCTTTCCTGCCCTCATGATCGCGATTTGCACGCAAGTCGTGCTGCGCAATGCCGGGAATAATCAGGCCTGGCTCGATGACTTGCAGTGGTGGATTTACGGCATCGCCGTTCTGATCGGTGTGGCTTATGCGGTGACCACCGACAGCCATGTCCGTGTGGATGTCCTCTATGATAATTTCAGCCGTGAAAAACAGACCCGGATTTCCCTGATCGCCATTGGCTGGCTGTTCCTGCCGTTTATTATACTGGCCTGGGATGTGTCCCTACCCTATGCCCTGACGTCCGTATTCGCCGACGAAGGGTCTTCAAGTCCGAATGGCCTGCATAACCTTTGGATACTCAAGATATTCATGAACATCAGTTTCCTGCTGATCGCCGTTGCATGTGTATCTGCGTTGATCCGCCTGATCACAAGATTGTCACGCCCTACACTATCGCGGTTCATTCTGTGGTCGTTGCCCGCCACGATGTTGGCGGTCAATATAGCCGTATTTTATCTCGCATTGGGTTTTCTGACACTGACAGCGGCACCGGAGGCCACGTCCCGCGACATCAGCCGGCACTGGTTCTTCGATGATTTCGAATTCTGGAAATACGATATCAAATACACGGTATTGATCGGCGTTGTTCTTACGCTGATCATCCTCGGGCTTGCCCGCATTTTGGACCGCAACAAGCGGCATGAGGGCTAAGCTAGATGTTTGAATGGATTGGGTCGTACCTGACCGTGAATGAATTTGCCGTCTTGGCAATGTTCCTGACGTTTATCTGGATGCTGTTCCGTGGCATCCCCGTGGCAATGGCGCTTGTGGGTGTCAGTCTGGTTTTCGTCATGATCAGCGAGATCTTTCTAGATCCGCATCGCCGGTTCCTGGAAACCTTCATGGAATTCGACCGGGTTGGTGCGGATTATAACCGCCTTCAGGCCCTTGCCAGTCGTATCTTTGCCTCAACGGTCAATAACCCCGTCCTTGTCGCCCTGCCCATGTTTATCTTTATGGGGCTTATGCTGGATCAATCCGGTGTCGCTCAGCGGATGATGTATGCGATGCAAAAGCTGTTTGGCGGCCTGAGGGGCGGCCTGTCCCTGACGGTTCTGCTGATCGGTATCATCCTTGCCGCATCGACCGGCGTGATCGGGGCATCTGTGACCCTGCTTGGCGTGATGGCACTGCCTGCGATGATTGATCAGAATTACTCCAAGCCAATTGCGACAGGGACGATTGCCTCGGCCGGCACGCTCGGCATTTTGATACCGCCCTCAATCATGCTGGTAATCATGTCGGACCAGTTGGCGATCAGCCTCGGTGATCTGTTCATGGGCGCACTGTTTCCCGGGCTGCTGTTAGGCGTGCTCTATATCATCTTTATCGTCGTCTTTGGTCTGGTCAGCCCCAAATCCATGCCTGCCCCGGCAAAGACAGACGAAGTGGGCTGGCCCGTCGTAAAAGAGGTCCTTCTGGCGGTCATCCCGCCGATGTTTCTGATACTCTTGGTGCTCGGGTCCATCTTTGCCGGAATTGCAACACCGACCGAAGCATCCGGGCTTGGCGCGCTTGGGGCCACATTACTCGCGCTCTTCAATCGCAAGCTGAATTACATCGTCTTACGCGAAGTGTCCCGCTCTACCTTGAACACTGCCGGTTACATCGTCGGGATATTCCTCGCCGCGAACTTTTTTGCGCTGGTGTTGCGCCGCTATGGCGGAGACGAGATCGTGCAGCTTATGGTGCGCTCCGCGTTCGATGATCCTTACATGACGGTGATTTTCATCCTCTTCATAGTTTTCCTGCTTGGATTTCTGCTGGACTGGATCGAAATCACAATCATCATCATGCCGCTGATGCTGCCGATCGTTCTTGCGATGAACCTCGATATTCCTGGCTTCGATCAGGTGCGTGATCCGTCGGTAGTCTGGTTTGCGATCCTGGTCGCTGTGACATTGCAGACGTCATTCCTGACGCCGCCGGTTGGCTTCGCCCTATTCTATCTCAGGGGGGTCTGCCCGCCGGGTGTCACGATCGTGGATATCTACAAGGGCGTGATCCCCTTCGTGCTGCTGCAGTTGATGGGTTTGTTCATCGTGTTTGAATTCCCATGGCTTGTGACGTGGCTCCCATCCGTGGCCTATGGCGGCTAACCATGCCGCACTGCCACGGTTTTGAGGGTTGAAAAACCGTAGAGCGCTTCGAACCCTTTTTCGCGCCCGTGGCCTGACAGGCCTGTGCCGCCGAACGGCAATTCGACGCCGCCACCTGCCCCGTAGTTGTTGACGAACACCTGCCCTGCCCGCAGCGCTTTGGCCATGCGCAACTGTCGCGCACCATCGCGCGTCCAGACCGAAGCGACTAAGCCGAAATCCGTTCCATTCGCGATATCGAGCGCGTCCGCCTCGTCGTCGAACGGAATGATGACTTGAACGGGACCAAAGATTTCTTCCTGCGCAAGCACATGGTCGGGCGGCACATCCATGAATAACGTCGGTGTCACATAGGCACCACCAGCTGGCGCGTCCTTTATGATTGTCCCACGACCCGCGACTTTCAGATCGGAACCTTTGGACAGATATCGTTCCACAATCTCTTTCTGGCGTTTGGAAATTAACGGTCCCACATCCAAATCGTCCATCGCCGGACCAACACGCAAGGCTCCGTACCGTTCTGACATCGCCGAAACCACTTCATCATAGATACCTCGTTGCACGAGAATGCGGGATGAGGCGGAACAGGTTTGACCTGCGTTCTGGATGCCCGCATTCACAAGAAACGGCAACGCATCTTCCAGATCGGCGTCGTCAAATACAACCTGTGGGGATTTGCCGCCCAATTCGAGCGTCACCGGAACGACGTTCGCGCCTGCTGCCTGCTGAATGCTCTTGCCGACCCCCACCGATCCGGTGAAGGACACGTGTTGGACGCCAGAGTGCGAAGCGAGTGCCGCACCCGCCTCTGCCCCGCGACCGGGCACGACATTCAGCGCACCATCTGGTAGTCCCGCTTCATGCGCGATCTGCGCAAATGCAAGTGCTGTCAGGCAGGCTTCCTCTGCTGGTTTCAAAACACATGCATTTCCCATCGCTAACGCCGCTCCGACAGAGCGCCCAATGATCTGCATGGGGTAATTCCATGGAATAATGTGTCCAGTGACACCATGGGGTTCACGCAAGGTATAGACGGTGTAGCCGTCCAGATAAGGGATTGTCTGACCATGCAGCTTGTCTGCTGCACCCCCGTAGAATTCCATATAGCGGGCAAGCGCATGAACGTCCGCCCGCGCTTGTGACACTGGTTTGCCGACGTCGCGCGCTTCGAGTTCTGCAAGATCACCGACGCGCTGAAGAACAGCACGGCCTATCGCTGACAGTATGCGACCCCGTTCTGCGGCTATCATGCGCCCCCACCCGCCATCAAAGGCTTGTGTGGCGGCTGACACAGCTGCATCAACATCCGCCGCCATTCCGTGCGAAATCTCGCACAGGTCTGTTCCGTCTGAGGGATCGATTAAGGTAAGTGTCTGACCAGACAAGGGCGGCACCCAGCGACCGCCGATGAAGCAATTATCTGTTTTGACACCAAATTTCGCCAGCGGCATATCCACATCCCTTTTATCCGTTAGCGCCATCATAACATTTGAAAAAATGCGATGTCGAATAGGCTTTTCCCTTGGGGCAACTGTGTCATAGTGTTTTGAATCAATCAGGGAGGATAATCAAAATGAAGCACTTTTTCACTGCAGTCGCACTTTGCACGGCCGTTGCCGCACCCGTTCAAGCGGAAGAAGCCAACTATATTCTCGCAACAGCATCGACTGGCGGGACGTATTATCCTGTTGGTGTTGCCATTGCCACGCTGGTGGCTGTCAAACTTCAACCCGGCGAAGGGATTGCGATGTCCGCGATCTCCTCTGCAGGATCAGGGGAAAACGTCCGTCTGATCCGCGAAGGCGAAGCACAATTCGGAATCATGCAGGGACTCTATGGCTACTACGCAGCGACTGGCACCGGCCCGTTGGAAGAGGTAGGGCCGCAAGAAGAACTGCGCTCGGTTTCCATGCTGTGGCAAAACGTGGAACAATTCGTAATCGCAGCCGATGCTGCGACGACAGGCACAATGGACGACATGGTCGCACTCAAAGGTGAGGCGATGGCGCTTGGCAGCCAGAACTCCGGCACGATCGGCTCCAACGCCGCCTTGCTCGAAGGTCTCGGGCTTGGTGATATCGAGACCGATTACGAATTGGTCTACGGTGGCTATGGCCCATCTGCAGAAGCTCTGCAGAATGGTCAGGTCAAAGGCCTCGGCGCACCGTCAGGCGTTCCGACCGGTGCTATCAGCCAACTCTTTGCGGCTGCCGGCGATAGCGTGAAGCTCTTGAATTTCACACCGGAACAGGCTGCCGCGGCAGATGCTGGGCGTGAGCTCTGGACACCCTACCTGATCCCTGCCGGGACGTATCCCGGGCAGGCCGAAGACGTGAATACGATTGCCCAGCCGAATTTCCTGGCGACGCATAAGGACGTGTCCGAAGAAAACGTCTATCTGATCACCAAGACGATGTACGAGAACCTGCCATTCCTGCAGGCAATCCATCCTGCAACCAAAGCGATGGCAATAGAGGCTGCGATCGCTGGTTTGCCCTTGCCCCTGCATCCCGGTGCACAGCGCTACTATGAGGAAGTCGGGATCGAAATCCCCGCGCGCTTGATCGCCGAATAAGACAAACTGGCCCGACCACAAGCGCCGGGCCAACTTTGCAAAGGGGGCAGCGATGTCAGACGAACCCACCCGTCAGGTCACCGGGATCTGGAATCACGCACTCACATTGTTTTGTGTGCTGGTGGCCGTCGGGCACCTCTACGTCGCCATTGATCCCGTAATTTCCGAACTCGAGCGAAACGCGTTCCACTACGCGGCTTTCGCCTTCTTGGCAGCGGCGCTTTATCCGATGTTCGGTATGCGGTCCGGTCGTTCCACAGCGCTGCTTGTTTTTGATTTGGCATTCGGCATCGCGGTTGCGGTCAGCGCTATCTACCTGACAATGGCTGAAAATGCGATCTACGACCGCGGCGTCAAATTCAATTCGCTCGACTGGGTTGCAGCAGTCATCGTCATAATTGGAGCCATTGAATTGACGCGCCGGTTGACCGGCTACATCATTCCAACGCTGATCATCATCGCCCTGACTTATGTCGGATGGTGGGGGCAATACCTTGGTGGGGTCTTTACCTTCCCTGGTTTGACATGGGAAACGGTAACCTTCCGCTCGATCTATGGCGATGACGCGATATTTGGTACAATCGCTAGGATTTCATCAACTTACGTCATTTTGTTCATCATATTCGGGGCATTCCTGATCCGGTCCGGGGCAGGAGATTTTGTCATTGATCTGGCCCGCGCCGTCGCAGGCAAGATGGTTGGAGGACCGGGCATCGTGGCGGTGATTTCATCCGGTCTGACCGGTACGATCTCAGGATCGGCAGTCGCGAACACGGCATCGACTGGCGTCATCACGATCCCGCTGATGAAAAAGGCGAACTTCGACGCAAAATTCGCGGGCGGGGTCGAAGCAGCAGCTTCTACGGGTGGTCAACTTATGCCACCGATCATGGGTGCCGGTGCGTTTGTCATGGCAAGCATAACGCTCATCCCTTACGAAAAAATCGTAGCAGTCGCCGCCCTGCCCGCGCTCCTGTATTTTTTGTCAGTTGCGTTTTTCGTGCGCATCGAAGCGAAACGAAAGAACCTTGCGCCCTTGCCCTCAGACGGCACGACGCTGGGTGCTGCGTTCCGCAAAGGCGGGGCCAGTTTTGTGATCCCGATTGGTCTGCTAATCGGCATGTTGGTGTCCGGTTTCACGCCCACATACGCGGCGGTATACGGCATTATCGCAGTTGTGGTGTCCAGCTGGCTCACCCAAAACCCGATGGGACCAAGGGCCGTCTACGAAGCGCTCGCGCTGGGGACCAAGGGGATGATCATGACGGCTGTGCTGCTGTGCGCCGTCGGCCTGATTGTCAACGTCATCGCCACTGCAGGTATCGGTAACACTTTCAGCTTGATGATCGCGGGCTGGTCAGGCGGCAATATCCTCGTCGCGATCATTCTGATTGCATTGGCTAGTCTGATCCTTGGCATGGGCTTGCCCGTCACGGCTGCCTATATTGTTTTGGCAACGCTCTCGGCACCGGCATTGGCCGGGATGATTTCTGACCGCATTGTCGTTGACGCGCTTGTTGCAGGCACATTGAGCGAAAGCGCCAAAGCGGTGCTGATGCTTGGAGCCCCTGAAACGATGAGTCTTCTTGGTGGTCCGATCCCACGGGCAGACGCTGTGGGCATCGTCGGGAATTTGCCGCTGGAAGTCGCTGCACCTTTGCGGGACATGACCGTGCCGACCGAAGCTGCAACAGCCGCACTCTTGTCCGCGCATATGATTATCTTCTGGTTGTCTCAGGACAGCAACGTCACGCCGCCCGTTGCACTTGCAGCGTTTACCGCGGCGGCCATCGCCAAAGCCCCTGCCATGGCGACAGGGATACAAAGCTGGAAGCTGGCCAAGGGGCTCTACATCGTTCCGGTCCTGTTTGCCTATACGCCTTTACTATCAGGAAATTGGCCCGCGATGCTGACCGTTTTTGCATTTGGCGTCATCGGAATCTATGCGCTTGCCGCCGCGCTGCAAGGCTGCATGGAGGCACCATTGAACATCCCATTGCGCCTTGTTGCAGGCGGAGCCGGATTGGCCTGTCTCTGGCCACAGCTTCTCAGCGCAAACATCATCGGGGCAATCGTGGTGATTGGTCTGCTTGTCCTCAACACCCGCCAACAAGTCTCAGTGCCACAGAACTGACCTTTCATTCCGTGGACGGTACTGCCATACGCTGCCGAAACGACTGTAAGCGGAGGTTTCTATGAGCAAAAGCGAAATCGGTTTGATCGGGCTGGGAACGATGGGTCGGGCCCTCGCACTCAATATCGCAGATAACGGTTTCGATGTGGCGGTGTTCAACCGAACTACAAGCAAAGTTAAAGAATTCGTCGATGACGCCGGTGAACTTTCGCAACGGATCACGCCGACAGAAACGCTCGCAGAACTTGTCGCCGCAATCACACCGCCACGCGCAATAATTCTGATGGTACCAGCAGGAAAACCTGTCGATGATCAGATCGAGGCACTGCGTCCTTTGCTCGACGCCAATGACATGATCATCGATGCGGGCAATGCAAACTTTCGCGACACAAACCGTCGCGCCGCTGAAACCGGCGATCTCGCCTTTTTGGGTATCGGCGTCTCGGGTGGCGAAGATGGGGCACGGTACGGTCCATCAATCATGGGCGGTGGTCCAAAGACATCATGGGACCGTGTGTCCCACATCCTGAAAGCCATCGCAGCCGATCATAAGGGAGAGCCCTGCGCGACCTGGATGGGCGAGGAAGGCGCAGGGCATTTCGTCAAAACCGTTCATAACGGTATCGAATATGCAGACATGCAAATGATCGCCGAAGTCTACGGGATCATGCGCGACGGGTTCGGCCTCGGGGCAGCGACAATCAGCAAAGTGTTTGATCGCTGGAACGCGGGTCCATTGCAATCCTATCTTGTTGAAATCTCGGCAGCGGTAGCAGCCGCGATCGACCCCGAAACCGAAGGGCCGATGCTTGATGCTATCGTAGACGCCGCGGGGCAAAAAGGGACCGGTCGCTGGACGGCGATCGAAGCACAGCATCTCGCTGCACCGATCCCCGCAATCGAAGCTGCGGTGGTTGCGCGCAACCTGTCATCACAGCGGCAAATCCGGGCCAAAGGCGAAGAACTGTTTGGGGCCGCCCCCCACCGGATTCCGCACGATATTCTCGGTGTCGATCAACTTGAAGAAGCGCTTATCGCCGGAAAGATTATTTGCTATGCTCAAGGTTTCGAAATGATCGCCAAGGCGTCTATCGAATTTGATTGGTCATTGCCCTTGCCAGACATCGCAAAGGTTTGGCGCGCTGGATGCATCATCCGGTCTGCGATGCTGGATGATATGGCCAAAGCCCTGTCCGAAGATCCCCATCGCAATCTCATGTTCGCGCCGCACTTCGCAAAAAAGCTCAAAGCCTCGCATATCGCACTGCGCCAAGTCGTGGCCCAGGCCGCCCTGCATGGAACAGCGACGCCAGCGCTAAGCTCTGGCCTTGCCTATTTCGACGCGATGCGGACCGCACGCGGAACAGCAAATATGATTCAGGGCCAGCGGGACTATTTTGGACGCCACGGTTTTGAACACATCAATGGCAGCAAGGATCAACATGGTCCGTGGGCCGACTAGCCAAGAGCGTAGCCTGCACCGCGCACTGTCCGGACCGGATCAGCTCCGCCTGTCGAGGTGAGAATCTTGCGCAACCGACCAACGTGCACGTCAACGGTGCGCGTATCGACATAGATATCCCTGCCCCAGACACGATCAAGCAGCTGATCGCGAGACCAGACCCGACCCGGCTTTTCCATAAACGTAGACAAAAGCCGAAACTCAGTCGGCCCCAGTTTCAACTCGGTACCATCGCGCGAAACGCGATAGGTTTCGGCATCAAGCTGAATATCCTCATAAACAAGGATCTGGCCAACCGTCGCAGGTCGGACCCGGCGCAACTGCGTGCGCACGCGAGCCATCAATTCAGAGACTGAATAGGGTTTGACCACATAATCATCCGCACCGGTCTCAAGGCCACGAACTTTGTCTATGTCTTCTGACCTTGCCGACAACATAATGATCGGTATGGCGCGTGTGTCCGGCGACATTTTCAAACGGCGGCAGACTTCGATCCCAGACAGGTTCGGCATCATCCAGTCAAGCACGATGACATCGGGGGGGTCTTCGGCGGCCAGCAACAGGCCTTCTTCGCCGTCCTCAGCGCGTGTGGCGCGAAACCCTTCTGCTTCCAGATTGTAGGCAAGAACCTCACGTTGGGCGGGTTCATCCTCTACAATCAAAACATGGGGTTGTGGCCCATTCATGCGCTTAGCTCACACCGGCGACATAGGCTGTCCGATCATCTTTCGGACGGGCCTCTTCCGGCATTTCACCTGTGACCAGATAAATGACCTGCTCGGCCATGTTTGTAGTCAGATCACCCATACGCTCGATATTCTTTGCCATAAAATGCAGATGCATGCATGGCGTGATTTGGCGGGGATCTTCCATCATGAATGTCAGGTACTCGCGGAACAGCGCATTATACATCTGATCGACTTCCTGATCGCGCTGACGCACATCCTCGGCCGCTTCCGCGTCACCTCGAATGTAGGCGTCAAGCGTATCCTTCAGCATCCCTTGAACTTCGCGGGCCATCCGGCGCAAGGCAGCGTCAGAACCGTTGATCGGAGCCACATCAACAAGCACTGTGGTCCGTTTGGCGATGTTCTTGGCATAATCGCCAATCCGTTCAAGGCTGGCCGCCAACCGCAACACCGTCAGGATTGACCGCAAGTCCTTGGATACAGGGGCGCGCAGCGCAATTATGCGCGCAGCAACTTCGTTGATTTCAAGCTCAAGCGCGTCAATCTCCTTGTCCCCTTTGCGAACTTCGGCAGCAAGCTCCAGATCGCGATGCTCAAGGGACTTCGCAGCATTCAGGATCGCCTCTTCGACTTTGCCGCCCATACGCATGATCAGCGCAAAGAGCCCTTCAAGATCGCGGTCGTAGGCCGATGAAATATGCTCGTTCATGAAATGCTCCTTACCCGATCCGGCCAGAGATATAGCTCTCTGTGCGTGGATCTTCCGGGTTGGTAAAAATCTTGTCTGTGTCGCCAAATTCAACGAGGTTCCCGAGATGGAAGAACGCTGTCTTTTGCGAAACACGGGCCGCTTGCTGCATCGAATGCGTAACAATGACGACTGAATAACGCTGACGCAGATCGTCAATCAGCTCTTCGACCTGCGCGGTTGCGATGGGATCAAGCGCGGAACAGGGTTCGTCCATCAGCAGAACTTCGGGTTCGGTCGCGACGGCCCGCGCGATGCATAGGCGCTGCTGCTGGCCGCCTGATAATCCCGTCCCAGGTGCGTCCAGCCTGTCTTTGACCTCGTCCCAGATCGCACCGCGACGCAGCGCTTTCTCGACGATCTCGTCAAGCTCTGCCTTGTTGCGCGCCAGACCGTGAATCTTCGGGCCATAGGCCACGTTGTCATAGATCGACTTCGGAAATGGGTTCGGCTTTTGAAAAACCATACCGACCTTCGCACGCAGTTGCACCGGATCGACGCGCGCATCATAGATGTCTTCACCGTCAATCGTGATGTTCCCAGTCACGCGGCAGATATCAATGGTGTCGTTCATGCGATTGATGCACCGCAGAAAGGTGGATTTCCCACAACCCGACGGACCGATAAAAGCGGTGACGGTCTTATCCGCGATGTCAACGTCGACATCTTTGATCGCGTGGTTTTCGCCGTAATAAACCTGCACGTCTCTGGCACTGATTTTGGTGTCTTGCATCGTGCTTGTTTTCCGATCCACTGCTGTCATCTGGTTCATCATATCTCTCTTACCACCGGCGCTCAAACTTGCGACGCAGATAGATCGCGATTGCATTCATAATCAAAAGGAAGACCAGCAAGGCGATGATCGCGCCAGATGCCCGTTCTACAAAGCCGGGGTCAGCCCGCTGCGTCCAGTTAAAGACCTGAACCGGCAATGCGGTCGCGGCTTCCCCGAACAGGCCAGCGTCTTCCGAATATGCGGCGGGATACTCGCGCACAAAGGCAACCATGCCAATCAGCAATAGCGGGGCCGTCTCGCCTAATGCTTGTGCCAGTCCGATGATTGTCCCAGTCAGGATGCCAGGTGCAGCCAACGGCAAAACATGATGGAAAACAGATTGCATCTTGGACGCCCCAACCCCCAATGCCGCATCGCGGATCGAAGGCGGCACCGATTTCAGCGCAGCGCGGGTTGAGATGATGATTGTGGGCAGGGTCATCAGCGTCAGGACCAGTCCACCCACCAAAGGCGAAGACTGGTTGAATTCCATGAAGTTGATGAAGATGGCGAGGCCGAGGATCCCGTAAACAATCGACGGCACGGCCGCGAGGTTGGAGATGTTGACCTCGATGACGTCAGTCCAACGGTTCTTCGGCGCGAATTCCTCCAGATAGATCGAAGCGGCCACACCAATCGGAAGCGCCAAAACCAGCACGACAATCATCATGTAAAGCGAGCCAAGGAAAGCCACTCCCAATCCGGCCGCTTCGGGGCGCTGGTCAGAGGCATCAGGCATCGTCAGGAAACCCCAATTGAAACCTGTGTAAACGACGCCTTGATCTGCCAGTGCCTGAGCGACCGCCAGTTCTTCGGGCGATGTATTGCTGTCCAGCGCTGCGCTTTCCATCGTCACACGGCCCTTGAAAAAGCCATCGACGCGGCCAGTCATCAGCAAAGGCACTTCGATGGTTGTCCCGACCAATGCCGGATCGGACAGCACCATGTCCCGCACTGTTGCTGCGGCCTCTTTCGAAATCAGCCCGCCCAATTCCTTTTCGGACAATTCGGTTTCGATCCCTGCGGCTTCGACCGTCTGTGCCATCGCAGCATTCAGCAGCTTGGCATAGCCAATCGTCGTCACTTTCTTCATGACGTCCAAATCACGCACGCCGGATTTGTCCAACTGGTCTTCAGGCAACGCAATCGAAAGATTGATAAATGTCTGCTTGTAAGCCGACAGTCCGTTCCCAAGCACCGAAGTCAGCAGGATTACCAGTGCAAAAAGCGCGACAATGATCGCCGAGAACCCATAGGCCTTGAACCGTGCTTCTGCCGCGTTCCGCTTTTTCGTGCGGCCATCGACCCTCAGCAGGGACGATTTATGTTTCAGCGTATCCACCGACAGATCGCTCATTCGTACTGCTCCCGGTATTTGCGCACGATATAAAGCGCGAGGACGTTCAGCGCCAAAGTGATGACAAATAGCGTTAAACCAAGGGCAAACGCGACAAGCGTTTCAGGCGAGGCGAAATCGGTATCGCCGGTTAGCTGGCTCACGATCTTGACCGTGACGGTTGTCATCGCCTCGAACGGATTAAGCGAAAGACGCGCGGCAGCACCGGCCCCCAACACGACGATCATCGTTTCGCCGATGGCCCGCGATGCCGCAAGCAGGATCGCGCCGACAATTCCAGGGAGTGCCGCCGGGACCACGACCTGCCGGATCGTTTCGGATTTCGTCGCGCCCAGCCCAAGCGAGCCATCACGCATCGATTGCGGCACGGCGTTGATAATGTCGTCGGACAGGGATGACACGAAGGGGATCAGCATGATGCCCATAACAAGGCCAGCCGTCATGACCGAAGACGCCGATTGCCCGAAACCCATCGGAGATGCGAAATAGTCGCGCAAAAATGGGCCGACAGTGATCAACGCAAACAGGCCGTAAACGATAGTTGGAATGCCAGCAAGGATTTCAATCGCAGGCTTGGCGACCGCTCTCATCCGTGGCCCGGCGTATTCCGACAGGTAAATCGCCGCGAACATCCCGACTGGAACAGCGAAGGCAAGTGCGATGAAACTGATGTAAAGCGTGCCCCAGAGAAGCGGCAGAATGCCAAGGTCAGAGTCTCCTCGGAAATTTGGCGACCATGTCGATGAAAAAAAGAAGTCGCGCCAGTCATACTGGCTGAAGAAGTTCCGCGTTTCGAACAGCATGGAAAAAACAATGCCGACGGTCGTCAGAATGGCGACCGTCGAAGCAAAAATCAAAAGTGCCATGACCCAGCGCTCAGAAGCGGTGCGCGCCCGAAAGTCCGGCGATATCCGCAAAACCGAGAGCGCGAGTCCAGCGACCGCCAGCCCTATCGTCACGATATGAAAAAGCGTCGGGGACCCAGTGCTTTCCGATGCTACGCGCATTCCGACCAGCCAGGCAATCATCAGTGCAAGCGGTGGCAGCGCTGTCGATAACGCCGTATTCAAGGCGTGCTGTTTTGGAAGTGACGCCAGCTTGCGCTGATCGCCGCCGGAAACCTGAAGCGCGCGCGACTTCGCGATAAACCAACCTGCGATCGACAGACAAAGGATCACAATCAAAGGGGTCGAGAGCATGGCAGCCACCCAGTCATGTATTGGCAGGCCGGTGGCACCGTCGCGCCACCGGCCAAAGACATATTCAGTTCGTCAGTGTGACTTCATCAGCGACCGTGGCTTGCACGTCAGGCAATTGCGGATCGGATACAAGGCCGTACTCGGCAAGTGGTCCGTCAGGGCCAGCCATATCATCAGATACGAAAAACTCCGCAAATTCCTTTACGCCGGGAATGACACCGATATGGGCCGCCTTGATATAGAAATAAAGCGGACGGGAAACCGGGTAATCACCAGCGGCAATCGAGTCGGTGGTTGGCACGACGCCCGACATCGTTGCGACCTGCAGCTTGTCAGTGTTGTTTTCATAGAAAGCCAAACCAAAAACGCCGATGCCGTTTGCGTCAGCGTCGATACGTGCAAGCGTTTCGGTATAGTCACCATCTACATCAACCGAAAGGCCATCCGTGCGGACCGCCATGCATTTGCCTTCAGCCGTGTCCTCATCAACGCCGGCGTCCAACATGGCTTGAAGGAACCCGCCCTCTTCGCAGCCAGCCAGCAAGACCTTCTCTTCAAACACTTCGCGCGTACCGTGCTTTGTGCCGGGAATGAACGCCTGGATCGGCTGATCGGGGAAATCAGGGTTCACTTCATTCCAGTTCGTGAACGAATTCGGCACCAGCTCACCGTCGATGAAATGCTCTGCGGCAACGGCCTTGTACCAGTCTTCGGGGGTGAAAGCGAACCCGTTGCCATCGATGTCTGACGCAAAGACGATCCCGTCATAACCAATTCGCACTTCAATGATGTCGGTCACACCAGCAGCGGCACAGGCTTCCATTTCGGATTCTTTGATCGCGCGCGACGCGTTTGCAATGTCGATGGTGTTTTCACCAACACCTTCGCAGAACCGCTTCAGCCCAGCGGACGATCCACCAGACTCCACGACAGGGGTCGGAAAGTCGAAATTCTCGCCAAACGATTCTGCGACAATTGCGGCATACGGCAGCACAGTCGAAGAACCGGCAACCTGAACGTTATCACGTGCAGCAGCCGACGTTGCTGCGAATGCCGTGATGGTGAGTGTGGAAGCGGTCAGTTTCATGATCGACATGTCAAAACTCCTGTCTGTCAAGCATCGGCACCAAGCGAGCCATGGCACCATTGCCAGCGTTTTCGCCCTGCTCGACAAAGCTTTTGTGACGGTTGTGTAAAACTTTTATGACAAGACGCGGAGACAGGGAGAATGGTATCAAACTCACGCCACAACGGCGCCAAATTTCTCTCGTAAGACTACGAAAACAAACGAAAGATACGCATGACCACCGTGAACTATGTCGAACGCCTGAACGCAATCAATCGGGACACCCCCGCACCGATCCAGCGTGTTGAGATAAATGAAACGCCAATCGGCCGCTCGGTTCCTGCGATTCTTCTTGCGTGTTTCGTATCCTTTTTCCTCCTACCGCTCGGCGTCCTGTTTGCCGCACTCACGCAGATGGTCTTCGATCCGGGCTATTTCAGCGAAGGCGACGAACAGCTGGGTGTCTGGTTCATGTTTGGATTTGGAAATGGTGCCCTGATCGTCGGACTTGCGGGCGTGATCTGGAACCGAGCGCGCAACTACGCCACGAACATCATGTTTGCCAGTTACGTGATCGGCTACGCGCTGGGCTATGCCTTCGTCAACGCGGCCTATAAACTGTCAGGTCTCCAAAGCCTTTACTGATCGTCCAGAACCGGCAGGATCACCGTCACGGTTGTCCCCTCGCCTTCGATGCTTTCTATCAGCAATCGACCCCTGTGACGGTTGACGATGTGTTTGACAATCGCAAGACCAAGACCCGTCCCACCAACTTCGCGCGACCGGTGATTGTCTACGCGGTAGAACCGTTCAGTCAGACGGGCAATGTGATGCGGCGCAATCCCAAATCCTGCGTCCCGAACCACCAGACGCACCCCGACGCCCCGCAGCCGTGCTTCATGCGCCGGTGCATTTAATGATAGGGCGATTTCGCTTCCTGGTTCGCTGTACTTAACAGCATTTTCGATGAGATTTGCGATAACCTGACGCAATTCTCCCGCTTCCGCAGCGATGTTGGCACCACCGCTTTGATCTTCGAAACGGATTGTCGCACCAGCAGCATCTGTGACCGGCTGCAATTCAGCAAGCGCGCTCTGTGCAACGTTTGCAAGGACAACACTGCCGGATGGGCGGACACGTTCTTTCGCTTCCAACCGGCTAAGCGATAGCAGATCATCGACCAATCGCGCCATGCGCCCCGCCTCACGTGCCATGACCTCAAGAAACCGGTCACGGGCAGCGGCGTCATCACGCGCCGGGCCGCGCAAGGTTTCGATGAAGCCAAGCAGTGCGGTAAGTGGTGTCCGCAACTCGTGGCTGACGTTCGCCACGAAATCTGTCCGAAACTGATAAATGTCTTCCGCCGCTGTGCGATCCTGAAATGTCAGGACAACCGCTTGCCCCGCCGATGCGATATGGACGGTGTAAGTTGTGTCGCGCCCTGCCTCTCGGCCAAGATACGATGCTTCGAGCGGCGCACCATTCGCCATGACCGCTTCGATTCGGTCCAGCAGTGCTGGCTGGCGAAGTGCAGTGCTAAAATGTCGCCCGACAACGTGATCACCCAATAGCTGACGCGACGTCGCGTTTGTGGCCGCGATCATCTGATCGTCGCCGATCACCAGAACCGGGAACGGAAGAGTCTCAATTAATTCAGCGTCTAGCACGCCATTCAAAAGCGTTCTCCCGGAACAAAACTCGCAACGTCATAACGTTGGAAAATGGCAAATGACAGTGGTTATTCCCATATAATTCCCACTTGAACTATGTATCTGGTGTTTGTACTGCCGCTGGATTAATCATTTTTTTGTGGCTGGGGGAGATCAAGGTTCTGAAAGCGATGCTGGAGTTCAACACGGCGACCAATGACGACCAGGTCATGGAGGGCAAAATTGTCCCGCTGACGCTTGTGATCGGAGACCTGCGCGACTGGGAAGCAGCAGGCCGGATTATCCCTTCCATCGAAGGTTTCATGTTTGCCGACGTGTCAGACATTGATACGTGCTTCATTCGGAAACATAATCCGACCGTTATTCTGTCCACGCTCGTGACCCGCGAATTCGACGCTGTCGAAATCGCCCGCAAACTCGGCCAGATGGTATACACTGGCAGTTATCGCGTACTGACGAATAACATCCCGAATGTCGAACTGATCCGCGAAGAAGTTTCGCAAATCGCGCCGCAGCTTGATTTCGACATTGTTGATCTTTCAAAGATCTTTCCCGACCTTTAATCGACGGCCTTCAGACCCTTCGCAAAGCGCACGGCGTTTTGCTGATAGTGCAATGCAGATGCCTTAAGCGCTTCGATCGCGCCTACATCAAGACTGCGCACCACTTTGCCGGGCATGCCCATCACCAGACTACCGTCAGGAATCTCTTTCCCCTCCGGGATCAACGCCCCTGCCCCGATCAGGCAATCGCGACCAATCACGGCACCATTCAGCACCGTGGCACCCATCCCGATCAAAGTGTTCTCGCCGATCGTGCACCCGTGCAGCATTGCTTTATGGCCGATCGTGCAACCTGCGCCAATCGTCAATGGAAAACCCATGTCGGTATGCATCACGCAGTTCTCTTGCACGTTGCTGCCAGACCCGACCTCGATCACTTCATTATCGCCGCGTAAGGTACTGTTAAACCAAACAGAACTACGCGCATGCAACTTGACCTTGCCAATGATATGGCAACCCGGCGCGACCCATGCATCATCCGCGACTTCAGGCGACTCTCCATCCAATTCATACAGCATCAGCGTTCCTCGAATTCCTGTTGCAGTCGCCGAACATGATCCATCAATCCCGGCTGCTGGGATGCCCGAAGTCTTTCCGCACTGATGATCGTTTTCAGACGCGCTTCTGTTTCGTCCAGATCGTCATTTATCAGCACATAGTCATAACTGTCCCAATGACTGATCTCGTCCCATGATTTCTGCATCCGCCCTTCGATGACCGTCGCATCATCCTGTCCACGGCTGACAAGGCGCCGGTGCAGTTCCGAGATCGACGGCGGCAGGATGAAGATCGACAATACATGGTCCTTGAGATCCGATGTCGCGATCTGCTGGGCACCCTGCCAATCGATATCAAACAGCACGTCTTTTCCGGCATCGATGGCCGCTTTGACCGGGGCCTTGGGTGATCCGTAGTAATTGCCAAAGACCCGCGCATGCTCCAGCATTTCGCGATCATTCACCTGACGTTGAAATTCATCGACGCTGACAAAGAAATAATGTTCCCCATCGACTTCGCCGTCACGTGGCTCCCGCGTGGTTGCTGACACCGAAAACCGCAGGCTGTCATCCCAATCCCGCAATCGACCAGTCAAAGTTGATTTTCCAGCACCTGACGGTGACGACAGAACGATCAATAGGCCCCGACGATCCATCAGTTATTCCACATTCTGTATCTGTTCACGCATCTGGTCGATCACAGCCTTCAGATCCAATCCAAGCGCTGTTAGCGCGGTATTTTGCGACTTAGAACAAAGCGTATTCGCCTCGCGGTTAAATTCCTGTGCCAGGAAATCCAGCTTGCGACCCATGGGTGTGTCGCTTGCAATCATGTCACGGGCGGCATCGATATGCGCCTTCAAGCGATCGATTTCCTCGGTCACGTCCTGTTTGACCGCAAGCATCGCCAGTTCCTGCACAAGGCGTGCCTCATCAAGTTCAGCTTCGCTGACCACGCGGGCGACTGCGTCACGGAAATTCTGCGCGGCGACATCCTTGCGGGCCATAACGGCCTTGTCGGCGGCAACCACAAGGTCGTCAATCTCGGCCAATTGGCCTTTGAGCATTACCTCAATCGCTTCGCCCTCCGCAGCGCGCATCGCCACGAAATCTGCCAGCATCGGTTCGATTTCAGCGATGAGCGCTTTGACAAGTGCTCCGTCATCGGTGTTCGACTTGCCCTGCACGACAACGCCCCGATGTCCCAAGACGTCAGCGGCAGTCGGCTGGCCAAGGGTCACACCCATGGAAAAAGCGCGGTCCTGCACCGTATCCAGGGCCGCAAGCACGCGGTCCAGCTGCGCCTCGTCCAACGCAAGTCCCTGATCATTGTCGTCGCGCGTCAGACGCAGGGACACAGTAATGCTGCCGCGCTTCAAATGGGCCTTCATTGCTGTGCGAAGTGCAGTTTCCAGCCCGTCCAGCCCGTCTGGCAAACGCAGCCGTATGTCTAACCCACGCGCATTAACGCCGCGCATTTCCCACATCCAAGACATGCCATCCAATGCGCCGGTCTTGCTGGCGTAAGCGGTCATCGAATGGATCATACGGTCTCGTCCTCGGGTCAGTGTCGCACGCACCTAAGGGAAAAGCGGATCAAAGGGCAAGTCCCGCCGGACGCTGCATTAACCCATTAATTCTTTCTTAAGTGATATGAACAAGCCGTTAATGCATAGTTCCTGCAAGCAATCACAACACGGATCAAAGGAAAGATGGGCCCTATTCTTCGCAATTCTCACAACCAAGGCGACACGATCCTCGATCAGGCCGGTCAGGACATTCTGCGCTCGGTGGAACAGAATTGGCGTAGGATGTGCGGCAATGAACTCACGCCGCTGCGTCACCGATTGGACCCGATGCAGATGGACCTCGCGCTGCCTTATACATTCATGCTGCATGTGACCGAACCTTGTTCGGCGCGTGTCCGTGTCGCCGGTCAGAAGCTGCACGAGATGCTTCGCAGCGATCCCCGTGGGCAGTCATTTGCAATTTTCTTCGCGTCCCGCGCACAGGACACGATAATGGAACTGATCGATGCGACTTTGGCGCTCCCTGCAATCGTGCGTATCCCGCTCTCAGCGCCACAAGGCTTCGGGCGCAAAGCCGTGCGCGCCGAATGCCTGCTTCTGCCCATGCGCGACGCAGAGGGCGCATTGAGCCGGATCATTGGTGTTATCGTCCCTGAAAAAGTGCTGAAACCAAAAGCGCACAAATGGGAAATTGACCAGAACCGCGATCTGCTTTGCGATATTCAGGAAGGCTATTTTCCAGATCGTCGGGGCGGACAACGCAGTAAAACACTGGACGGGCATGAGACCACCCAACCCAACATCCGGCTGGTCGTCGACAACACCAGCTATGATGATCAGGCTGAACCGGCGATCAGCCAGTAATGAAAAAGGCCTCCCCCTTTTCAGGCAAGGCCTCTCTCATCATCGAAGTCATTAAATCTGACTTAGCTCGCTTTTGCTGCGTCCAGTTGGGTGCGCCGCTTTGACAATTCTTCCGCAACCAGAAACGCCAACTCAAGCGACTGGCTTGCATTCAGGCGTGGATCACAGGCCGTGTGATAGCGATCCGATAGATCTTCGTCTGTAACAGCACGAACGCCCCCGGTGCATTCCGTGACATCCTTGCCGGTCATCTCGAAATGGACACCACCGGGAACAGTACCTTCAGCATTATGTACGGCAAAGAATTCTTTCACTTCGCGCAGAACCGACTCGAAAGGACGGGTCTTGTAGCCGGTGGAGGACTTGATGGTGTTGCCGTGCATGGCATCACAAGTCCAAACGACATTGGCACCCTCTTCTTCCACGGCCTTAATCAGGCGCGGCAGGTGCTCACCAACGGAACCGGCACCAAAGCGAGCGATCAAAGTCAGGCGACCCGCCTCGTTGTTGGGATTTAGTGACGACATGAGCGATTTCAGATGGCCACTTGTCATCGAGGGGCCGCACTTCAACCCGATTGGGTTCAGCACGCCCTTACAGAATTCAACATGCGCACCGTCAGGCTGGCGTGTCCGGTCACCGATCCAGATCATATGGCCGGAACCTGCAAGCCAATTGCCAGACGTCGAATCCATGCGGGTCAACGCCTCTTCATATTCCAGCAGCAAGGCTTCATGCGATGTGTAGAATTCAACAGTCTGCAATTCGTGGTTGGTGTCACCGTCAAGCCCGGCCGCTTTCATGAAATCAAGCGTATCGCCGATACGGGCGGCCATCTCGCTGTATTTCTTGACCTCATTCGCGTCCGTGAAACCAAGCGTCCACTGATGCACTTTGCGTACATCGGCATAACCACCCGTAGAAAAGGCGCGCAGCAGGTTCAGCGTGGCCGCGGCCTGCAAATAGGCCTGTAGCATCCGCTCAGGATCAGGAATGCGGGAGTCAGAGGTGAAGTCAAAACCGTTGATGATGTCACCACGGTAGCTAGGCAGTTCCACGCCATCGACAGTTTCGGTCGGGGCAGACCGGGGTTTTGCCATCTGGCCAGCCATCCGTCCCACTTTGACCACAGGCACTTTTGCACCGTAGGTCAGAACCATGGCCATCTGCAGCATGACCTTGAAGGTGTCACGGATCGTGTCGGCGTTGAACTCTTCAAAGCTTTCAGCACAGTCGCCGCCCTGCAACAAGAATGCATCGCCCCGGCTTACCTTGGCCAGATGGTCTTTCAGCCGGCGGGCTTCGCCTGCAAAAACCAATGGCGGATAGCTGGCAAGACGGCCTTCTACAGACTCCAACGCAGCAGCGTCAGTATATTCAGGCATCTGGACCCGGGGCATTTTGCGCCAGTCAGATTTTTGCCAGTCAGCCATTGTCTTGCTCCATTTACACTTGAATTTGCGATTTCAGAGGCACCGTATACAGCCCAATGCGGTCAGGTCCAACGCAAAATGCCTCCCTCACAAAGGGGCACCATTCATGTTATCGCTATTGAACCCAAGCTGCAAAACGTGTTGGCTGTGGCGGCAACTACGGCGCAGGACAATTTATGCCGATCGAATCTCAGACTATCGCTGTTCAGCACAACGGAAAACCGCGCCGGTTCGTATTTGTGCTCATGAACCAATTCACCATGCTTTGCTTCGCAAGTGCGGTCGAAAGCCTCCGCATCGCGAATCGTACCGCAGGACGCGAACTCTATAGCTGGCGCATCATTGGCGAAGGCGGGGAAACGGCGCTTTGTTCGAATGGTTGCGTGTTCCAACTACAAGATGACCTGACAGAGCTGGATCGCGACGACACGGTCATGCTATGCGGTGGGATCGACGTCGCCGAAGCCACAACCAAGCGAACGCTCAACTGGATCCGGCGCGAGGCACGGCGCGGTGTAACGATCGCCGGTCTTTGTACGGCCGGCTACACCATGGCGAAGGCTGGCCTGCTCGACGGAAAGAAAGCGACGATCCATTGGGAAAACCAGGACAGTTTCGTTGAAGAATTCGAAGATGTGATCCTGACGAAATCTGTTTTCGTGATCGACGGCAACCGGATCACGACAGCGGGCGGCACAGCCTCCATCGATATGATGCTCAAGATCGTTGCCGACGATCACGGCGAAGAACTGGCAAATGCGGTGGCCGACCAGTTGATCTATTCGTCGATCCGCACCGACCAGGACACGCAACGCCTGTCAATCCCGACCCGGATCGGCGTGCGCCACCCAAAACTGTCGCGTGTCATTCAAATGATGGAACAGAACATCGAAGAGCCCATCAGCCCCGCCGTCCTTGCCAAAGACGTCGGGATGAGCACGCGGCAGCTGGAACGGCTCTTTCGCCGCTACCTGTCCAGAAGCCCAAAGCGCTATTACATGGAACTGCGCCTGCAAAAGGCCCGCAATCTGCTGATGCAGACGGATATGACAGTCATCAATGTCGCGCTCGCCTGCGGTTTTGCATCACCATCGCATTTCTCAAAATGCTACCGGTCACATTACCACACCACACCATACCGTGAACGCGGAACGCAGGCTGCACGCCTGTCAGTATGACGCGGAAACCGGTTTCAAATCGGCAGGTCTTTGGACGTATCGGCGTCGGATTTCTTATCGGCTTTATTGTCGTTGTGGTGACGGTCTACCAACTTACGTTCGGTGCCATCGCTGAATATCGCGCACTCGCCAAATTAGAGCGGGTCAGCCTGTTCACGCTTCTGGATACGACTCCCGCGCAAGCGGACGTCTTCGTGTTCCAGGACGGCAGTGACGGCTGGTTCGCAGTTACGGAGCCTCAAACCGTCGCAGCCGCGGAAATCGGTATCTACGGCCGGCGCTTTCTTGGGGAAATGTTCAACATCGATGCGCAACCCATGTATTGCGGTGGCGCGGGCAAAGCCCTTTGGGTGGTCAAAGACCAACGGATGATCGGCGAGCATGCCTATTGCCGCACGCGCCGCATGGATCTGTCAGAACTGCGCCCCAACGCTCGCGCTGTCCGCGTCGTCACAGACTCTCTCACTATGGACGAAGCCGAAGCACTGAAAGACAAAATCGCAAGCAATACCGATCAATTCGGGATCGTCCTCCCAACGCAGTATCGCGACTATCAATACAGCTTCGACGTTGATCTACCGTATCGCTGGTCCAGCGCTGACGAACAGTGGCACAGGTCCAACGAAGAAGAAGCAATCAAGGCGGCGATCACCGCACAATTTCCGGAACTGGCAGGTTCATATGCGCTTACAGTCAGAAACGAATATACAGGCACGAACACGAACTACGTCAAAGACGAAAGCGGAACCGGTTGGGTTCCTGCTGAAACCGGACCTTCGATCAACCATGACGGCAATACCATCCTGCTGACGGATATCGACTTCATCACCCATATAAATGTTCGTTTCACCTGCGATCTTGCCGCCTGCGAAACACTTCAGGGAATTGATCTAAGCGAATTCGCAACGCCAAATGCGCGAAATATCGCAAAGTTGGATCAGGCAGTGGCATCTGCGATCTTCCTCAAAGATATCGGAACCAATCCGACGAAACCAACCGTGGCCGATCTCAAACGGGACCAGATCAGCGTCAGCGACATGCAAGTCATGCGCTACACCGTATCAACGGCGATCTTCCGGGACTAAGGCAGGCTTATTTGCCGAAAAAGACAGGTGAAACAACCGGATTTCCTGCGTGATAGCACTTTTCATTCCTGCTGCCGCTGCTAAGGTCTCCCATCAGGATAAAACGTATCCGATAGGGAGAATACTCATGAAAAAACTACTGATGGCCTCTGCGGCCACCGCATTGATCGCAGGCGGCGCACTGGCAGATGGCCACGCGACCGACGTAAAGATCGGCGTCATCCTGGGCTTCACCGGCCCGCTGGAATCGATCACACCGGCCATGGGTGCCGGCGCTGAGCTGGCAATGGCCGAAGTCACTGAATCCGGAATGTTGCTGGACGGTGCAACAGTCACATCCGTGCGCGGCGACTCCACCTGCATCGACTCCGGTGCCGCGACAGCTGCTGCTGAACGTCTGATCACATCCGACGGTGTGAACGCGATCATGGGTGCGGATTGTTCCGGTGTCACCGGCGCAATCCTGCAGAACGTCGCACGCCCGAACGGGGTCGTCATGATTTCGCCGTCCGCGACATCACCCGGCTTGTCGACAGCTGAAGACGACGGTCTGTTCTTCCGGACAGCGCCTTCTGATGCACGCCAGGGCGTCATCATGACCGACATTCTGACCGATCGTGGCTTCACGAACGTCGCGCTCACATACACAAATAACGATTACGGCAAGGGTTTGGCAGATGCCTTCCAGGCCGCCTTCGAAGAGCGTGGTGGAACGGTCACCATCTCTGCGGCACATGAAGACGGCAAGGCCGACTACTCTGCCGAAGTTGGTGCACTGGCGGCTGCTGGCGGCGAAGTGCTCGTCGTTGCAGGATATGTTGACCAGGGTGGTTCCGGTGTTATCCGCGCAGCGCTCGACACGGGCGCATTCGACACATTCTATGTGCCGGATGGCATGGTCGGCGAAAAGCTCAACGAAAACTTCGGCGGCGAAATGAATGGCTCATTCGGCGCATATCCCGGGACTGACAACGCTGGTGCTGGCAAGTTCGTCGAACTGGCAGAAGCAGCCGGTTTCGATGGCACAGGCGCGTTCGCCCCTGAAAGCTATGATGCCGCTGCACTGATCATGCTGGCAATGCAGGCTGCTGGGTCCGCAGACTCGGCAGACTTCAAAGACCACGTCTTTGACGTTGCAAACGCGCCGGGCGTGGAAATCATGCCGGGTGAATTGGGCAAGGCGCTTGAACTGCTGAAAGCAGGCGAAGACATCGACTATGTCGGCGCATCTGCCGTCGAACTGATCGGACCTGGTGAATCCGCCGGTAACTATCAGGAAGTCGAGTTTGCCGATGGCGTCTATTCGACAATCGGTTATCGCTAAGTCGCCGGTCTAGAAGACTTGAACAGCGCGGGTTCGCCCGCGCTGTTTGTACAAGAAGACACGCGTCAGACGTGTCAGGGGATGGAAGATGATTGTCGTTGAAAACTTGGTGAAAACCTTTGGTGGTTTTCGCGCCGTCGATGGCGCTAGCCTGTCGATTGAACCGGGATCAATTACCGGCCTTATCGGACCCAATGGCGCCGGAAAAACTACACTTTTCAACGTGATCGCAGGCGTTCTGAAACCAACGTCAGGACGCGTGACAATGGCGGGCGAAGATATCACCGTCCTGCCACCGCATGAGTTGTTTCACAAGGGATTGCTGCGGACCTTCCAGATCGCGCATGAATTTTCGTCCATGACGGTGCGCGAAAACCTGATGATGGTGCCAGCGGACCAATCCGGTGAAGCGATCTGGAATTCATGGTTTGGACGCAAACGGATTGCCGACGAGGAACGTGCACTGAAAGCGAAGGCTGACGAAGTCATCGAGTTTCTGACGATCGAACACCTGAAAGAGGAAAAAGCGGGTAACCTATCCGGCGGGCAGAAAAAATTGCTCGAACTTGGCCGCACGATGATGGTCGACGCCAAGATCGTCTTTCTCGACGAAGTCGGCGCCGGGGTAAACCGCACCCTTCTCAATACGATCGGGGATGCGATCATACGCTTGAACAAGGAACGCAACTACACCTTCGTTGTGATCGAACACGATATGGATTTCATCGGACGGCTCTGCGATCCGGTGATCTGTATGGCCGAAGGCAAAGTGCTGGCCGAAGGCACACTGGCCGAGATCAAAGCGAACGAGCAAGTGATCGAGGCGTATCTGGGCACAGGCCTGAAGAACAAAGATCAGGTGGCAACAGTATGAATGCCTTGGCAACTCGTTCGATCTATCACCGAGTCGCCATCGGGCTCGCTCTGACTGCACTCATTCTGAGTCCGGGTCTGGCTTTCGCGCAAACGGCGGATGGGACGGAAAGCCCAAAATTCTTCTCATCAGCAGATGCGCCCAACAGTTTTGAAAGTGCGCCGGCTGCACCAGAATGCGACGATATTTCAATTGATGTTCGGTTTTGTCGTAAGGGAACAGCCTGGTCGCTTCTTGATGGAACCTACTCCGAAAACACTGTGTCCTACAGTTATTCTGACAACCAACACGCGCGGTTCGTGATCTCTCCAATGGCGGAAAACGCTCCAAGATTGCTTTCGTCAGAAGAGACATTTTTGCTTTTGCACGCGCTGCTGTTTGAAGGGGTGGATATCGGTATGCCAATGAAGAACGGCGCGATTCTGAGGGGGAATGTAACGTTTGATGTACCGAACAGCATGAGGCCGACGAACCGAACTGTCCTCATCGAGAAGACAGATGGAAGCCATGAACTCCATCTTGTGACAATTCGCTATCTCAAAAACGGGATTGGGTTTTTTGCGACGTCACAACCGACATCAAAACCGGATACCTTTTTCAGTCTCACCGATGATCAAGACACGTTCCACAATAGTTTTCTGGCATTGATAGATGATGGTATAAGCCGCGTAAGGAGCCGACCATGAGTGATCCATTCCTGATCGGCGACTCCATGACGGGTGGCTACGGCAAAGGCCCCGATATTCTGCATGGCTGCACAATTGCCGCCGAAAAAGGTGAGATCGCCGTGATTGTCGGACCAAACGGTGCAGGCAAATCCACGGCGATGAAGGCGCTATTCGGGATGCTGAATGTTCATTCGGGCGCAGTGCGTCTGGATGGTGAGGATATCACAAAGCTTTCTCCGCAGGATCGCGTGATCAAGGGGATGGGCTTTGTGCCCCAGACCTCGAACATCTTCACGTCGATGAGTGTCGAGGAAAATCTGGAGATGGGTGCCTTCATTCGCACCGATGACTTCAAGGACACGATGACACAGGTCTATGATCTGTTCCCGATCCTCAAGGAAAAGCGGCATCAGGCCGCAGGCGAACTGTCAGGCGGACAACGCCAGCAAGTGGCTGTGGGCCGGGCGTTGATGACCCAACCAAAAGTGTTGATGCTTGACGAACCGACCGCCGGTGTCTCTCCGATTGTGATGGACGAACTGTTCGATCGGATTATCGAAGTGGCCCGCACCGGCATTCCGATCCTGATGGTCGAACAGAACGCACGTCAGGCGCTTGAGATTGCGGACAAGGGGTATGTTCTGGTGCAAGGCCGAAACGCCCACACCGGAACAGGAAAAGAGCTTCTTGCCGATGAGGAAGTCCGCCGGAGCTTTCTTGGCGGATGATCGGGGTGGTTGATATGGCAGATGCCTCCGGCGGGAGTATTTTGGGCAAGATGATACAAGCAGGGTGCGCTGTCCTGATCACTGGTCCCGCAGCGGCCGAAACCGTTTCTTGCATGATGGATGACGGCGATGAGGTCGCTTTCATGATTGATCGCAATCAATTCACGCACCCGCTTGATCCAGACGAACCGCCGCAGCGCAAAGTCACGACGGTCCGATATGGTGCAAAGCATTTCCCTGCCGAACCAATCCTGATGGGCGACATCCGCGGCTTTCAGGCTGAAGGTTTGGGGGGAACGACGATGCTCTTCATCATGCAGTCCGACGGGACGGCAATCCTCGCGAACAATCACGAAGGTCTGCGCATTGGCGGGCATTGCGAGGTGATGCAATGAGACGACCTGCCCGTCGATCCGAACGGACAAGCGAACGTGCGACTTCAAGGAGTTTGAGAGTATGGAATTTCTGAACGCGTTGGTCGCACTGGCCAATTTCGTGATCGTTCCCGCCATGGCCTACGGCGCGCAGCTGGCAATTGGCGCGCTTGGCGTCACACTTGTCTACGGGATCCTGCGGTTCTCGAACTTTGCGCATGGCGACACGATGGCGTTCGGCACGGCAATCACCATCTGGGTTACTTGGGGCCTGACGGCAGCCGGCATCACGTTCGGCCCATTGCCCACTGCCCTCCTCGCCCTGCCAGTCGGTATTGCGGCGACAGCACTCCTTCTCGTCGGAACCGATCGTGCGGTCTACCGCTTCTATCGCGTCCAAAAGGCGTCGCCTGTCACCTTCCTTGCCGTTTCCATGGGTGTCATGTTCGTGATGAACGGGATTGTGCGCTTTGTGATCGGCGTGCGGGATATCGGTTTTTCAGACGGCGCACGGTTCTTGATTTCGGCGGGTGATTTCAAGAAATGGTCAGGGCTGGATGAAGGTCTTGCGATCAAGACAACACAGGCCATCACGGTCGTCATCGCGGTGATCGTCGTCGGCCTCTTGTTCTATTTCCTGAACCGGACACGCACCGGGAAATCAATGCGCGCGTTTTCGGACAACGAAGACCTCGCGCTTCTTTCCGGTATCAATCCTGAAAAGGTCGTTTTGGTAACATGGGTCATCGTCGGCGCACTCGCTACAACGGCCGGTGTCCTTTATGGCCTCGACAAGTCATTCAAGGCCTTCACGTACTTCCAGCTTCTCTTGCCGATCTTTGCCGCAGCAATCGTTGGTGGCCTTGGCAGCCCGGTCGGCGCAATTGCCGGTGGTTTCGTTATCGCCTTTGCCGAAGTCACGATCACCTATCCACTGAAGAAGCTTCTCGGTTATCTTCTCCCCGAAAGCCTCGAACCGGCCGGGCTCGTGCAATTGCTGTCAACGGATTACAAGTTCGCGGTCAGCTTCGTGATCCTCCTGGTCGTCTTGCTCTTCAAGCCGACAGGACTATTCAAAGGGCAAACGGCATGACTTATCAGATGCGCGTCACCTTGTTGTTCGGCATTGTCGCCGGTCTCATTGCATGGACAGGTTTGGTGCAGGGTTGGAACAATGCGCTGATCATCGTGAATTTCGGGCTGATCAGTGCGATCATGGCACTTGGCGTGAACCTGCAGTGGGGTTTCGCGGGGCTGTTCAACGTCGGGATCATGGGGTTTGTTGCGCTGGGCGGTCTCGCCGCTGTGCTGGTGTCGATGCCCCCCGTCGAAGAGGCATGGTCAGCAGGCGGCCTGCAACTGATTGCTGGCTTGCTGTTGGGTGCCGGTGCAATCGTGGCTGCGATCTTTACACAGGCACGATTGAAAGGTCGAATGAGGCTCTGGGGCACGCTGGTCGTTATCATCCTCGGGTTCTTCCTGTTCCGCACAGTATTCGATGCTGGTGTTACCGCCGTCGAAGCCGTGAATCCCGCATCAACGGGGTATCTTGGTGGCATCAACGTCTTCGGCAGTGACATGATGATCCTTGTGGCATGGCCGATGGGCGGATTGCTGGCGGCCGGAGCCGCCTGGATTATCGGCAAAACGGCCCTTGGTTTGCGCGCGGACTATCTGGCAATTGCCACGCTTGGCATTGCCGAAATCATCATAGCTGTGATGAAAAACGAAGACTGGTTGGGGCGCGGCGTAAAGAATGTCGCCGGCCTGCCCCGCCCCGTCCCGCGCGAGACCGATCTGCAGCAAGACGCTGACTTTGTCGCGCGAGCAGCCGACTGGGGGTTGGACCCGGTCACAGCGTCAACACTGTATACCAAGGTGCTTTATGCGGGGCTGTTCACGATTGTTCTCATCATCTTGCTATGGCTCGCACAACGCGCACTTCACAGCCCCTGGGGGCGCATGATGCGCGCAATCCGCGACAACGAGGTCGCGGCAGAGGCGATGGGCAAGGATGTCAAGGCGCGACACCTGCAAGTCTTCATTCTGGGGTCTGCCGTCTGCGGTATTGCAGGTGCGATGCTGACGACGCTGGATGGGCAGCTGACACCGGCGTCCTATCAACCGTTACGGTTTACCTTCCTGATCTGGGTGATGGTGATCGTCGGGGGATCGGGCAACAACCTTGGGTCTGTTCTTGGCGGAATGCTCATCTGGTTCTTGTGGGTGCAGGTGGAACCAATTGGTCAGGCCGTCATGAATTTCTTTACCGCCGGCATGGCTGATACAAGTCCGGTCAAGGTCTATCTGATGGAATCAATTGCGCATATGCGCCTTCTGACAATGGGTGTGATCCTGTTACTGGTCCTGCGGTTCAGCCCGCGCGGCCTGATCCCGGAACGCTAGGCTTCGGGGCCTGCACGCGGCCAAACAACGAACCGATCATCGGGCGTGAAACGCGTTCCGCGACCACGACCGCAATCAACCAGCCGGTCGTCACACCCGTTGCGATACCCAGAAAGACGCCAATCACATCCATGTCGAAAACGCCGATATAGAGCCAGATGAAGAACGCGATGCCAAAACCCTGCCGATAAAGCCCGATCCACAGCGTGTAGATCGGCTTTTTCAGCGCCTGAAGGTGCGAGTTGATCGCGAACAGCATCATGTAGACAGGCAGGATAAGCCCGTCGATCTTGAGGTAAAGCGCACCAACATCCTTGACCGCAGGATCACTCGTAAAGAACCCCATAAATGTGCGGCCCCCGAACCAGAGGATCGGACATGCGACAATCATCATGACGCCGCAAATCTTGATGCAAAAGAACAGCGCATCCCGCACCCGATCATATTGATCCGCACCAAAATTCTGGGCCGCAATCGGAAGAAGGGCCCCCGTGATCCCCAGGATCGGCAACAAGAATAACTGCTCGATGCGCAGGGCAATCCCGTAGGCAGCAATGGCATGTCCGCCAAACTGTTTTAGACCGAATTGCACCACAAAACCGGCTGCAAACATCACCAGAATGGCAAAGCTGGTCGGGGCCATCTGGGCCGTGATTTCCTTGTAGGTGCCAGCCTCTGGACGCAATTCAGAGAATGCCCAGCCTTCCATCATCTCGCGTTTGAAAATGCAACGTAGGATGTAGATGGCGACACCGGTCTGGCTGACGATGGTCGCCAGTGCAATCCCGTTAAAGCCAAGGCCGGGGATCACACCGGGAAGACCGTAAATAAATAGCGGGTTGAGAACGCAGTTGGCAAAGAATGCAACCATGAGCGCACGTTGCAATGACTTCGTGTCGCCACGGGCTTGCAGAATACCGTTCGCACCATAAGCCAGCAGAAATCCCGGAAGCGAAAAGACAAGCCAGTTGAAATAGCCGGTTCCAGCGTCACGGTAAGCACCGGGTTCGGATACAAGACGGATGAGTGCAGGACCGAACCAAGCCGAAGCGATCATCAGCAAGATGGTCGCGATGACGCCATAACCGATCCCCTGCAATGCAAGCCGCCGCGCCGCAGACATATCCTTTTTGCCCGCCGCATTGCCGACAAGTGCCGATAATGCAGATCCAAGACCAAAACCGACAGCCATCATGATGAAAAACGCCTGGAACCCTATGGCCATTCCGGCTTGCGCGTCGGTGCTGATCTGTCCGGCAAAGTAAGTATCGACAACGTTATAGAGCGTGCTGAAAAGCATACCAATCGCTGACGGTATCGCGAGAGCACGAAAATGGCCCGATATCGGGCCAGTGGTCAAGTCGCGGTCCATTGTGTGCTTTCTTGCGATTGTGTCCTGTAAGTACCGCAAATTCGCGCGGATGACTATGGCACTGAAATCGCTTTGGCATCTTCCAGATTTCCCGGATAGTCGCGCTATGAAACGATTTCTTGATGCGACTGTCGGGCGCTGGCTCCGCCACTTTTTCTTTGTTCTGGTGCGAACCTACTATGCGCTGTTCTACAATGTTAGTTGTGCGAACAAGCATTTGTTGCAAAACGCACCAGGCACGCTGATCCTCGCCACCCACGTCAGCCGCCATGACGGGCCATTGATCACGTCGATCCTCTACACCACGACGCGGATCCGACCGACGGTACATTGGGACGAATATCACAACTGGGCACAGTGGTTTCCGCTCTACGTGGCCGGTGCGATCCCGATGAGTTCGCCAAAATCGTGGCCGCCGGAACAAAGGCAGGAACGCAAAGCGCAAACGCTCGCCAAGATCCACAATCTGCTGGAAAACGACTGCGCCGTGCTCTTGTTTCCCGCAGGCAAGGTGCGGCGGCAACCGGAAGAAATTATCGCGCCTTACCTGTCAGGCGTGCACGAAATCCTGCGTGCCAATCCCGACACGCCTGTCATGCTGTTGCGCACCGACGGGCTCGGCACGTATCAACGCAAGATCTACGATGGGTTCTGGAGCTTCATCGGCGTGAAGAACGGTCGTCGCCATGTGGCGATGGACTTGCGCCCGATCCATGACCTTGACCCCCAAAGCGATCTGGAAACCTTCAACAAGAAACTGGAAGCGCTACTAAACACCGAAATCGCATGACAAAAGGCCACGCGCGATGGCGTGGCCTTCTATTCTTTTGCGAACTGTGTGGACCTTAAAGGCCCCACTTCTCCGCGACTTCCACAAAGAACCCGCTGGCCTGCTTGATCGCAATCCAGTTGTTCACGTAGTTGATCCAGACCTGATCGGACTGCGGCATCAGCATCGCGATAGGGGTCGGTGCGCGTGACTGATCTACGTCGATCATCGAGACTTCAGGGAATTTAGCCACCAGCGTGGCACCTTCGATATTGGAGGTGATAAACACATCTGCCCGGCCAGACAGCACTTCCTGATAGCCACGGGCCGGTGCTTCGACGACGGTGATTTCGGCATTCGGGAACCACTCGCGTGTCATGGCCTCAAACGATGTGCCCAAAGTCGTCGCGACCTTCACGCCTTCTTGGTTGATGCTGTCCCAGCCGGTGAAGTTTTCAGCCTTATCAGCGGTTGTGAACGGCAGAATTTCGACAGCAATATAAGTGTCGGAATATCCCGCAGCCTTCATCCGCGCCGGGCTGATGGATGCTGATCCGGTGATATGGTAATTGCCGGCTGTGATGCCCGATACCAACGTCTTCCAATCCGTTGGAACGAATTCCAGTTCGACCTCAAGATCTTTGGCCAACTCCGTCATGATGTCGATGTCATATCCGACATACGCATTTGTCGCCGGATCGCGGACCGACATCGGATTCCAGTCACCAGTAGTACCCACCTTCAGAACGCCAGAAGACAGAATATCGTTCAACGCAGATTGCGCCATGGCCGGCACAGCGGCCATAGATGCGACGACAGCAATCGCCGCGCCGAAAGTTTTAAGAAATGTCATTTAAGTTTCACCCTTTGTCGTGTTCTAAGGCAGCTAACCCGCCCCGAGGAAAGTCAAGATGCCAGACGCCGGCCCAGCCATCACGATTTCAAGCGTAAACAAATGGTATGAAGACTACCACGCCTTAAAAAATGTCTCACTGAACGTCGCACACGGAGAGCGCGTCGTCGTCTGCGGGCCGTCCGGGTCGGGAAAATCCACACTCATTCGCTGCATCAACGGTCTTGAAAGCCACAAGTCCGGCGAAATCATCGTGGACGGCATCAAGCTCAGCGATCCGGCCTCTGTTGAAAACATCCGCGCCGAAGTTGGCATGGTGTTCCAGCAGTTCAATCTGTTTCCACATCTGACAGTGCTGCAAAACCTGACGCTTGGCCCCATCAAGGCGCGGGGTCTGTCACGTCGACAAGCCGAAGAGCGGGCGATGACCCTGCTCGAACGGGTGCAAATTCCGGAACAGGCCGACAAACTGCCCCGCGCTCTTTCAGGCGGACAACAGCAAAGGGTCGCAATCGCACGCTCGCTCTGCATGGAACCCAAGATCATGCTTTTCGATGAACCGACCAGCGCGCTCGATCCGGAAATGATTGCAGAGGTTCTCGACGTGATCGTTGATCTGGCTGAAGATGGAATGACGATGGTTGTCGTAACGCATGAAATGGGTTTCGCCCGCCGGGCCGCGAACCGGATGGTCTTCATGGATCAGGGCGAAATTGTCGAGGTCGGCACACCAGAAGATTTCTTTACCGCCCCCAAAACAAAACGTTGCAAGACGTTCCTCAACCAAATCCTGCAGCACTGAGGCCACGATGCGCTTGAAAATCATCCTGCCGGTCGCGGCACTCCTGGTTCTGGCTGCCTGTTCAGAAAACACGAATTGGGGCTGGTATGTCATCGATCCACGCACAACCAATGGTGCGAACAACATCCAGTTCCTGCTGAACGGCTTCGGCGCAACAATCCTGCTGTCGGTCATTGCCGCCGTTATGTCCATGGCGATCGGTCTTCTCGTCGCCCTGCCCGGCATGTCAACAAACCGATGGATCCGTATGCCCAGCCGGATTTACATCGAATTCATCCGCGCAATCCCGCTGCTGCCGATGCTGTTCTGGGTGTTTTACGGTCTGCCGGTGGTGCTGAAATCCATGGGCTTCCAAGTGTCGATAGACGCGTTCTGGGGCGCGATTATCACGCTCGCGATCTCGGATTCAGCGTTTACGGCTGAAATCTACCGCTCTGGCATTCAGTCGATCCCCAAAGGTCAGACCGAAGCAGCCCGCACCGTCGGCCTGAATTACCGCCAAACGATGACCTACGTGATCCTGCCACAAGCAATCCGACGCATTCTGCCACCATTGGCAAACCAGTTCATCTATATCGTAAAAATGTCCGCCTTTGCCTCTGTGATCGGCATGCAGGAACTGACGCGCCGCGCAAACGAGCTGGTGGTGACAGAATACCGGCCGCTTGAAATATACACACTTCTGATTTTTGAATATCTGGTGCTGGTGCTGATCATCAGTTTCTTTGTGCGCTGGCTGGAACGCAAGATGGGCGCTGACGAAAGTAGGTCATGATGAGCTGGAACGAGTTCCTGAAAGAAACCAACGCAAATATCGCAAAATTGCAGGCTGAAAGCCCGGACACAATGGCCGGCTTCAATGCCATGGGCAAAGCCGCCAAAACAAACGGCGCACTTGATGAAAAAACGAAAGAATTCATTGCTTTGGGCATCGCAATTGTGACCCGTTGCGACAGCTGTATCGGGTTCCACGTCAAATCACTGGTCCGCCTGAAGGCAACGCGCGCTGAGTTGTGCGAAGCGCTCGCGATGGCCGCCTACATGGGTGGCGGGCCTTCAATCGCTTTCAGCGCAAAAGCACTTGCCGCCTATGACGAATTCGCGGCTGCGTAGCGCACGTATGCGAATTTCTCGCCATCAGGCGACCAATTCGGCACGTTGATACTGCCCTGTCCGCCATGAAAGGCCGCGATGCGGCGCAGGTTCGTGCCGTCGGGCGACATCAAATTCAGCGTCACGTCCTTCCCCCGGGGATGGCCCTGCGTATCAGGCGGATAGGCCAGATAAAGAACATGTGCGCCGTCCGGAGACGGATGCGGAAACCAGTTCACGAACGCATCGTCCGTTACTTGCGTCAGATCGCCTCCATCGGTCCTCATCTTCCAGATATCAGGTGTCTTGCCGTGATGATCGGAATTGAACCAGATCCATTCACCATCAGGGCTGTAATCGGGTCCGTCGCGATGCCCGGACCCATCCGTCAGGACGGTTTCTGCGCCGCCTTCGGCTAGGATCGTGATCACGTGAAACACCCCGGCCCGCTTGCCGACATAGGCCAAGGTCTTCCCGTCGGGCGACCACCCATGCCAATAGCTCGGCGTTTGTTGCGTAATACGCACCGGCGTTCCACCGCCAATCGGCAGTGTGTAGATACAAGATCCTTTACCAGCACTTCCATCACTGATGACAAGCTGCGTGCCGTCCGGTGAAATCCCGTGATCGTTATTGCACGACGTGCATGATCCAGTATCAATCGGCGAAAGTGACGGCGCATCCAACGGCAGCCGGTATAGCCTCCCGCCCCCGTTCACGACCAGAAAGGTACCACACCGCGACCAGTTCGGGGCCTCGATCAGCGCGTCGGTCTCAAACAGAACGTCTTCTGTCCCATCGACGACACTGTGAATGACGACAGTACTTTGCATATCCGGACCCTAGCGCGAGTTAGAGGTTTTTCGCCACCCCGACTGGCGCGTTCCTGTCGCATTCGCTAAAAGCCCGAAAGCGTTGATCTAAGGTTTCCCGTTCCATGGCATTTCTATTCCGCTGGCTGTTTCGCATAACGACGGGCCTCATCGCACTTGCCCTCGGTATTTTTGGGCTGACCTATTATTTTGCCGCACGATCCTTGCCCGATTACAATGCAGATTTCGAGTTGGCTGGCATTACCGCGCCTGTTGAAATTGTGCGCGACAATGCGAACGTGCCGCACATCTTCGGAACCAACGACACTGACGTTTACTACGCGCTTGGGTTTGTCCATGCGCAAGACCGGATGTGGCAGATGACGATGCTACGGCGCACGGCACAAGGCCGCCTGTCAGAAGTGTTCGGCCCGCGCACGCTCAAGATCGACGAGTTGATGCGCAGGCTTGATGTCTATCCTCTCTCAGTCAGATCGGTCGCAGTACAGGATCCCGAAACCCGCGCCGCACTCGAAGCCTATGCTGATGGTGTAAATGCCTGGCTTGGCGAAGTGAACGAAGGGGCCCGTGGCCGTGGTGCCCCAGAAATGTGGATGTTCAATCATCCTGTTTCGCCATGGCAGCCTGCCGACAGCATCGCGCTGATGAAACTGCTGGCGGTGCAAACGGCCTCGCAACTTGAAAACGAGGTGCTGCGCGCGCGCACATCATTGGTCGTGTCTCCCGAACGGATTGTTGACATCCTCCCCGACGATCCCGGCAACGGCATTGCGGTCTTGCCAGAGTACGCAAGCCTTGTACCCGGGACACAACGATATGCGGCCAACAACCGGATGCCGAATGATCCGCTCTCGCCGACCAAACCACGCGCACACGCCGGTGCGTCGAATGCATGGGCAGCTGGCCCAAGCCGCGCGGCCGCCGGATCAACCCTGCTGGCCAACGATCCGCATGTCGGTCTTACCGCACCGACAATTTGGTATCTGGCCCGATTGGAACTGGAATCGGGCGGCGTGATCGGCGGAACGGTCCCCGGTATTCCTGTCGTGCTGACCGGCCGCAGCGCAGCACTCGGCTGGGGGATCACCGCCAGCTACGCCGATGATCAGGATGTTTTCATTGAAGAGGTCAATCCAGACAATTCAACGCTCTATCGCGGGCTGGATGGTTGGACGCCTTTCACGACACGCGACAGCATCATCAACGTAAAAGACGGGGTTTCCGTGACGTTGCGGATGCGCTGGACCGATAACGGGCCGGTTCTGCCACCGGATCAGTTCGATCTTGGAACCATCACACCGCCCGGTCATGTGACAAGCCTGTCCTGGACGGCTTTGTCGGATAAAGACACCTCGATCAGCGCCGCGATGCGGCTTATGGCGGCCAAGACAGTCGAAGACGCCATCGAGGCGACGGCCGACTATGTCGCGCCCTCCCAGAATCTGACACTTGCCGACCGCAACCGCATCGCGATGAAAACAATCGGTGCCCTACCTGCACGGGACGCAGCACATCAAAGCCAAGGGCGGCTGCCAAGTTTTGGCTACCTGCCACAGAACCGCTGGCAAGGGGTGCGTCCATACAGCGAAAACCCGGAATTCGTCGAACCCACCGGTGGAATCCTTGGCAATACCAACAACAAGACCGTCGATGCGCCTTTCCCCGATCACGTGTCGTTCAACTGGGGCGACACGCAACGGATCAACCGCTGGCGGCGGTTGATGCAAGCACGAGAAGTGCACACCCGCGAAAGCTTTATCGAGGCGCAGCTTGATACGGTCAGTTTCACCGCACGATCTTTGCTGCCCTTGATGGGTGCTGATCTCTGGTTCACCGGCGATCCGGCACCGGACGGGACGCCCGAACGGCGGCGCCAACAGGCGCTCGAATTGCTTGCAGCGTGGAACGGCGAAATGAACGAACACCTGCCTGAACCCCTGATTTACGCAGCGTGGCTACGTGCGTTGCAGGACAGGTTGATCCGCGATGAACTGGGGCCATTGGCCTCCGAATACACTCACGCTGATCCGGTTTTCATCGAACGCGTATTTCGCAACGTGGATGGTGCGGCAGCTTGGTGCGATGTTATCCAATCTGCACCAGAAGAAACCTGTACGGAAATCTCGCGGCAGGCGCTTGACGATGCCTTGATCTGGATCGACGAAACCTACGGAAACAGGGTGCAGGCGCTACGCTGGGGTGACGCACATCAGGCAACACATGATCACCCCGTTCTTGGCAACGCGACTATCCTGAACTGGTTCGTCAATATCCGCCAATCCACCAGCGGGGGCGACAACACGCTGCAACGCGGATTGACGTCCGGAACGAGACCGAACCCGTTCCAGAACATCCACGCTGCCGGGTATCGCGGTGTCTATGATTTTGCGGATCCGGACAGCTCTGTCTTTGTGACGGCAACCGGGCAGTCAGGGCACCCGCTTTCGCGTTATTACGACAACCTCGGAGAGCTGTGGCGACGCGGAGAATACATCCCGATGTCACTTGATCCCGATCTCGCCCGCGCTGCGGCGCTCGGTGTGACAAAGCTCTTTCCGGACACCCCGCAATAGTTTGATTTGTCCGAAAAAGCATAGCGCAGAGGGACGCGCATTAACCGGCTGGCAAGAATGGAAGTTCTATGCAGGCTCATGTCGAAATCGGGTCTTCCAAAATTCCTTCTGGCCATGTTTGCGCCCAAGCGTCGGTGGGAATATGTAACCAAACCTGCAAGTACGCTTGCAGTGTTCGTGCTGATCTACGTCGCTGCCGAAGTTCTGGTTTTCGGCTGGGAACCCGCAAACCTGCCGCGCCGTATGGCTTTGGTGCTCGCAATCCAGCTTCCTTTTACCGCTGTTGCCTTCATTCTCGTGCACTACCTCGACAATCTCCAATCAAATCTTGCCAACCTCGCAATGACGGATGTGCTGACAGGGCTGCCAAACCGGCGGGCATTTATCGAACGGGTCCGCATCTTTCAAAAAAGGGGGGTGGTCGGATTCCTGCTCATCATCGACGCGGATCATTTCAAGCGCATTAACGATACATACGGGCACGCCGTTGGTGATGCCTGCTTGCAGGCGATCGCAAATCGACTGGACGATGTGACGGATACCCACGATTACATCGGCCGCATAGGCGGAGAAGAATTCGCAGTCTACCTCGCGCACAGCACCCGCGAAAACCTGCAACTGGTGGGGCGGCAACTCTGTCAGGAAATCCGCGTGCCGCTGACAAGCCAATCGCACGTGTTGCGCTTCACACTCTCCGTAGGGGCGTGCGAAACAAAACCGCGGGAAGGCATCGAAACAGCACTCGCCCGCGCAGACGAAGCACTTTACGTCGCAAAGGATACGGGGCGGGCGCGGCTTGTCGTATGGAGCCGATCAATGCGCGACGCCGCCTGACCCCGCCTTCAGCTTCAAGAACCGGTCCTTTTGCAACTGCGTCCAAAGCACGTCGATGTGATAACCATCATCAACCTGTTCATCAGCGGTCACGACGCCCTGCGCAAATAGCCAGGCACGCGCCTTCCCATCCGCGAACCCAAGTGTCAGACGCTCCTGCGTGCGCGGCTCTTTCACCGCTTGCGAAATCGCATCAAGGAGCGGCTCAATCCCCTCGCCAGTCAGTGCCGAAATTGCAAACAGATTATCACGGCGTGCCGCCTGCGTCAGCATCGATTCAGTTTCATCGGCCGAAAGCTGATCGATCTTGTTCCAGACCTCAATAATGGGGGCACCTTCTCCGACACCCAGTGACCGAAGGATAGCATGGACATCCTCGGCCTGCTCTTCGGTTTGCGCATGGCTGATGTCGCGGACATGGACGATCAGATCGGCATCCAGAACCTCTTCCAGCGTTGCACGAAACGCAGCGACAAGTTCGGTCGGAAGATCACTGATGAAACCAACTGTATCAGACATGATGACCTCATCACCGGCCGGCAGTTCGATCCGGCGCATGGTCGGATCAAGGGTCGCAAACAGCATGTCCTTGGCAAAAACGTCCGACCCTGTGACACGATTGAAAAGGGTCGATTTACCAGCGTTCGTATAGCCCACCAAAGCGACAATCGGGAACGGTACCTTGGCACGGGCCGCACGGTGCAATTCGCGGGTCTTCACAACCTTTGCCAGCTGCTTGCGCAAACGGCCAAGTTGTTCGTCAATGGCGCGCCGGTCCGCCTCGATCTGGGTTTCCCCCGGACCACCAACAAATCCAAGACCACCGCGCTGCCGCTCAAGGTGGGTCCACGCACGCACAAGGCGGGTACGCTGATAACTCAGCGCTGCCATCTCAACCTGCAAGACACCTTCCTTGGTGCGCGCGCGATCGCTGAAGATCTCAAGGATCAAACCGGTGCGATCAAGTAGTTTGACCTTCCACGCTTTTTCCAGATTGCGCTGCTGGACCGGGCTGACAGGCCCATCGACCAGCACCAATTCGATATCGTTGGCTTTGAACTTCGCGCCAAGCTCTTCGATCTTGCCGGATCCGAACAGCTTGCCTGCGTGGATGCGTGGCAATCGCACGACGTCACCGCCAATGACGTCAAGGTCAGGCAACGCAAAGGCCAACGCAGTAGCCTCTTCCAGACCCGCGGCTGGATCGCGGCGGGACGGGTCAGATTTGATGTCCGGGTGCAGCACCCAAGCCCGCGTGACAGGCTTGTCGTGTTCAAGCAAAGTTATTCTTCGCCTTCATAAAGACTGATCGGCTGGGCCGGCATGATGGTTGAAATTGCCGACTTATAGACCAGTTGGCTTTGACCATCACGGCGCAGAAGCACGCAGAAACTGTCAAACCAGGTAATCACGCCTTGCAACTTCACACCGTTCACCAGGAAAATCGTGACTGGTACTTTGACTTTGCGGACGTGGTTGAGAAATGCATCCTGCAAATTCGCTTTATCGGACGCCATGGCTGTCCCCTTTTCTTATTATTAGTGGCGCGAAAGAGCCCCGTCGATTCAGGGGCAGTATGGATTGGCGTTTCAGGAGTTTCCAGCCCAAATTACGTGGCCGTCAATTTCGCCAGATTTCCGGGTTGAAGAGTGCGATAATCGCAAGCGTTTCCAGACGTCCAAGCACCATCGCAGCCGCCAGAATACCCTTGGCCGCGTCGGGCAGACCCGAATAGGCAATCGGCGTTTCCGCCGCAACCGTTGCCAGTGGTCCGGTCGTCGACAAGGACGCGACCGCCAGAACCATAGATGTCTCGAACTGGACACCGGTCAGCGACATCAAGGCCATGACAACCGCGATAGAGATCGCGAACAACATGAAAAAGATCCACGAAATAAACGCGCCTTGCCTGCGGATCAGGCGGGCCTCGCGCCCGCCGCCGCCGATCGACGAAGGGTGGACCAGACGCGCCATTTCTCGCTCACCATGCCGAAACAGCGCATAAACCCGCAGAAGTTTGACACCGCCCGCCGTCGTTGCGACACCGCCACCGATCAACGCCAGCCCGACAAGGAACAAGCCCGGTGTTTGCAGACCGGACCAATCGGTCGCCCCTTCCCAGTAGCGCGATTCAAAACCTGTGGTCGTCAGAAAGGATGTAACAGTAAAAATCGTGCCCCATAGCGCCTGCAACCCTTCAAGCGTGCTGGTATTGCTTTCCCCGACGGCGCCGAAATAATGGCGCATCGTCAAAAGAAAGGTCGTTCCCGCGACAAGGAAAAAAGCCACCTGAAATTCAGGGTCGCGGCGCAGGTCTGTGCGGTCCGCATCACCCAACAACCCCCGTGAAAAGGTCAGGCGTGACAGCGCAAAGATGAAAAAGATGAACATCAACGCCTCACCGAGCCAGCCAGAAGCGGCATAGTAGACACCATCAATCGGTGAAATCCCCGACGACGACATGATCGACATCGCATGACACAAAGCGACGTATGAGAATTCGCCAAATATGACGAGCCCGAGCCAAAGCGTCGCCGTCAGCCCGACGTAGATCGGAAGCAGCTTCAGCGAATAACGCATTAGCCGTTCAGAAGGATCGGCAATGCGCGAAATCTGGCTGAACTCCGTCGATGACCCCCGACCAGCGCCACCTGTCGCGCGCACCTCGAACCCGCCAAGATTCATCGGGGCAAAAACGGCAACGGCCGTGACCCAAACAAGGAACCCGCCCATCCAGCCAACAGTCGCGCGCCACAGATGCAAAGACGGTGTCAATCGCCCGTTCGTGTCGTAAAGCGTTGCACCGGTCGTCGTGAAACTGCTGATCATCTCAAACCAGGCGTTCAGATAGGTGGTATTTCCGACAGCTTCGGCAAACGGCACAGCAAACATCAAAGGCAGGATGCTGAAAGCTGCAAACAGCGTCAAAAGCTGGCTACGCGCAACGCTACGCGGGGCATAACCCGCTGTCGCAAGGCCGACCAGCAAGGTCAGAAACCCGAACAGGATCATCCCGTAAAAGAAGACCCGCATCGTGATAAAATCTTCCATCATCGCGCCATGCACTGCGGGCAGCAGCATCGAAAACGACGCGATGGCCATCAGAACCACGAACAGCGGCAGCTTTGACAGCCGGTCCATCATCAGAAAAAGTCGATCGAGACCTGCAAGAGCCGCTCGACCTCTGGCACGTCGGCAGCCATTGCAAAGATCGCAATTGCATCACCCTCGCTGATGCGCGTCTCACCCGTTGGTTTGACAACCTTACCTTGCTGCATAATGGCGCCAATCAACGTGCCTTCCGGGAAGCCGATATTCTTGATGCGCTGTCCAGCGATGGGGGATGTGCCCAACACCTGCGCCTCGATCACTTCGGCCTCTGCATCACCGATGGAATAGACACCGCGTACACGTCCGTGGCGAATGTGGCGCAGGATCGACGACACCGTTGTCGCACGCGGGTTGATATAAGCATCGATATTCAAAGGCCCCATCAACGGCACCAATGTTGGATCGTTGATCAGACAGATCGCCATCGGGCAGCCCATTTCCTTTGCGCGCACAGACGCAAGCAAGTTGGTCTTATCGTCATCCGTGACGACCAGAACAGCATCAGCCGTGCTGATCCCCGCCTCTTCCAGCAAAACACTGCTCAGCCCGTCACCATGAAGAACGATCGTCCGGTCCAACATGTCAGCGGCGTTCTCGGCACACTCACGCCCCTTCTCGATCATCTTGACCCGCACTCGATCGGTGCGGGATTCAAGGGCGCGCGCAACGCCAAGGCCGACGTTGCCGCCACCGATAATAACAATCCGCTCCTGCTTGGATTGGGTCTTGCCAAAGATCTCCAGCGTGCGAGTCATGTCCTTGGTTTCAGTGAAAACGTAACAATCATCACCCGGAAAAATCTGGTCGTTCGGGGACGGCACGAAAAGCGCGCCTTCACGGCGGATGCCGACAACCACGGCCTGCAAGGTCGAAAACAGATCGGTTAGCTGGCGCAACGGCGTGTTGATAACGGGGCAATCTTCATCAATCGTAATCCCAAGAAGCTGCGCCTTGCCTTCCAGAAAGCTCTCCGTGTCAAAGGCCGCAGGCGCGGCAAGCCGTTGAAGGGCTGCCTCCGCAACTTCGCGCTCGGGGCTGATCACGACATCGATGGGCAGATGATCGCGGCGGTAAAGGTCAGAGTATATCGCTTCCTGATAGGACTGCGACCTCAGGCGCGCGATCTTGCGCTGAATTGCAAAGACCGAATGGGCCACCTGACAGGTGACCATATTGACCTCGTCCGAATAGGTCGCCGCGATGATCATATCAGCGTCGCGCGCGCCCGCCTTTTCCAGCACGTCAGGATAGCTCGCAAACCCGGCGATGCCTTGGACATCCAACGTGTCCGTGGCACGACGCACCAGTTCGGGATTATTATCCACCACCGTTACGTCGTTGTTTTCACCAGACAAATGCCGTGCGATTTGCCAGCCGACTTGACCTGCACCGCAGATGATGACTTTCATCCAAACGCTCCCGATTTTGCGCTTTGTTTGGTGACAGGTTAGGTCGGATTGGTCAATCAGGCGTCCGCTTCGACGTAAGCGACGCGCGCGCCTGCCTTATTGGTGGTCGCAACCCCCAAAGACTTCAACTTGCGATGCAAGGCAGAGCGTTCCATGCCAACAAACGATGCTGTCCGGCTGATATTGCCACCAAACCGGTTGATCTGTGTCAGCAGGTATTCCCGCTCGAACAACTCGCGCGCCTCACGCAATGGCAAGGTCGCCAATCCACCAGACAGAACAATGCGCCCTTCTTCGGCCGGACCTTCGTCAGAGGCAGGCAACTCTTTTGCACTGATATCACCCGAACTTTCGCCAAGAATAAGAACGCGTTCCACGACATTCTTCAACTGGCGTACATTTCCGGGCCAAAGCATGGTCTGCAACAGCGCACGCGCGTCTTCGGCCAGCTTGCGCAGGGGCAAACCCTGCGCCTTGTTGAACATCCCGATAAAGTGCTCGGCCAAAAGCGGAATATCCTCGCGCCGCTCTTCCAGACTTGGCACATGGATCGGAACAACGTTCAGGCGATGGTACAGCTCCTCACGGAAATTACCGGCCTCGATCTCGACCAGCAGATCGCGGTTCGTTGATGATAACACCCGCAAATCCACTTGGATCTTGTCGCTGCCACCGACCCGCTGAAAACGTTGATCGACAAGCACGCGCAGGATTTTCGATTGGGTCCCAATGGGCATATCGGCAATCTCGTCGAAATAAACGATACCACCATTGGCCTCTTCCAAAAGTCCCTTCTCGACCCCGCGACCCGTGTCCTCGCGACCGAACAGAACTTCTTCCATACGCTCCGGTTCAATTGATGCAGACGACACAACGACAAATGGCGCATTGGCGCGGTTTGAATTGGCGTGAATGTAGCGTGCAGCAATTTCCTTGCCCGCTCCGGCAGGTCCGGTCAGCATGACACGACCATTCGATTTCGTGACCTTATCAAGCTGTGTCTTCAGCGTCCGGAATGCAGCGCTTTCACCCAGCATATCGGCGCTGGCGGTCTCGCCCCGCTTCAACTCGACGTTTTCGCGACGCAAACGAGACGTTTCCATTGCCCGCCGGATCACAACCATCAGCTGGTCGATATTGAAGGGCTTCTCGATAAAGTCATAGGCCCCCTGCTTGATGGCCGCGACTGCGATCTCGATGTTGCCATGCCCGGAAATGATGACAATCGGCACATCCGGATGGTCGCGCTTGACGACCTTCAGGATATCAATGCCATCCATATTGCTGTCTTTCAGCCAGATATCCAGAATCATCAAGGCCGGTGGTTCCTTGTCGATCTCGGCCATACACTCGTCCGAGGTCCCCGCCAGTCGCGTGGTAAAGCCTTCGTCCTGCAGGATATCCGCAATCAATTCGCGGATATCGCGTTCATCATCTGTAATCAGAATATCGCCCATGGTGTGATCCTCATGCTGGAATTTTCTTGGCCGCTTCTGCCGAAACAGACAGCGGCAGTTCAATAATGGCGCAAGCCCCCCTGTGGTCACTTGCGTCAAATGGTTCGGCGTCTGTAAGGGTCAGGGCCCCGCCGTGCTCTTCGATGATCTTCTTGACGATGGGCAGCCCCAATCCAGTGCCCTTGTCGCGTGTTGTAACGTATGGTTCGAACAAGCGTGTCCGATCTTCCGGCAGCCCGATGCCATTGTCCTGAATCGTAATCCAGGCGGTGTCGTCATCGTGATTCATCGTCACCCGGATTTGCGGCGTTAGCAGCATATCAGGATGTTTTTCCTGACGTGATTCAATGGCTTCTCCGGCGTTCTTAATCAGATTTGTCAGCGCTTGCGAAATCATGGTGCTGTCCAGATCGGCCACAACGGGCGTATCTGGGAATTCGGCCGTAATGCGCACATCTGGCTGGCCGGATTCCTGCAGCGCGACCGCATCGCGCACCAGCGCTGCCAAATTGGCCTCTTTCAGTTCAGGCTCCGGCATTCTTGCGAACTTGGAAAACTCGTCAACGATCCGGCGCAGATCATCGGTCTGACGCACGATCATCTCGGTCATCTGGGCCAGCTTCTCGGGATCATCGACCTCCTTGCCGAATTTACGACCGATCCGCTCGGCTGATAGTTTGATCGGGGTCAGCGGGTTCTTGATCTCGTGGGCGATCCGCCGGGCAACATCACCCCACGCGGCCATCCGCTGCGCACTGACAAGGTCGGTGACATCATCAAAAGCCACAACGTAGCCTTCCAACGCCCCGTCTGTATTGCGGCGCGGTGCCATGCGAACCAGCAGACTTTCCTGCTGACCTTTGCGGATCAGGTTGATCTGATCCTGCACGCCGGCACGCGCCTCCGAGCGCAACTGCTCGAACAGCGGGGCGAACTCTGGCACCGCGACAGACAAGGCGCTGTCCTCTTTGCCGGAATCGACCCGCAACAAACGCTGCGCGGACGGGTTCACGAATGCCACACGCCCTTCGGAATCCAATCCCACAACGCCTGATGTGACCGAGCTTAAGACACTGTCGAACAGGCGGCGCCGCTGTTCCGATTGGCGGTTCGTTTCCAGCAACTCGTCGCGCTGACCCTTCAACTGGGTCGTCATCTGGTTGAAATACTGGCCAAGCTGGGCGATCTCATCGTCGCCCTCTTCCTCGATCACCTGCACATCCAGATCACCCTTGCCCACCCGCTGCGACGCGCTGACAAGCCGACCCACAGGACGGGACAGACGTTCTGCAAACCACAGCCCAAGCCATGTTGCCGCCAGGATCAGGATCACGGCAAAGCCAAGGTAAACGAAACCGAAACCGAACAGCAAACGCCCGCGATCGCGTTCCAGCTGTTCGTAAAGCGCGACCGTTTCACGCGTTTCATCCAGCAGCGCAAGAATTTCGCCATCAACCTCACGCGTCACGTAAAGATAGCGGTCGGTGAAATTGCTCATCCGGATCAACGCACGAAACTCATTGTTCGCGCTGTCTTCAATGATCGCAATCCCGTCCGTATCCGCTTGCGCGAAAGCTTCAGGTGCCGGTGCCTCGTAGTCGAAGGAATACGAACTACCGCCACGGGTGCGGATGTCGCCCGCGCTATCCAGAAAGAAAACCTCGGTCAGACCACGGGCATACTGCGGTTCAGCTTGTTGAAGAAGTTGCCGTACATCACCGTCATTCATGAAGAAATTGCTTTGACGTGCGCGGTTGAGATAGTTCGAAAGTGCGACGCCGTCTTTGACAAGTTCGTTGCGTTCTTCGTCCTCGTAGGCCTGTGCGGTTGTCAAAGATGTGCCAAGCACCGTTTGGACGCGATCCGAAAACCAGCCCTCAAAACCAAGGTTGATGGACAGCAACGCAAAAACCGCGACCAGCACGGTCGGAATCAAAGCCAGCAACACAAAAACGCCAGTAAGACGCAGGTGCAGCCGTGACCCTGCCGAACGGTTGCGCCGCGCAATGACCATGCGCAAGACCCGCTGCAGCACAAGCGCAGCAATCAACAGGATATAGATAAGGTCAGCCAGAAGGATCAGGCGCAGACCCGGGGACGCCGCACCTTCTTCCAATGGTCCGCTGATGATCAGGAAGGTCGCAACGGCAAGCGCTGGCCCGAGCAACACCAGCCCGAGCGTCAGAGAATTCTGAACTGACCGCTGACGCCGCCACCGGCTGAATCGCCGCAGATCAATGCCCAAAAGGGTACGCCGCACGCGCATGCCCCTCAAATACCGTGAGTTTTCACCCACTTACCGCCTGTTTATGTGGTCCTTGCCGCCAGCTTGCGCCTTTGGGGCCACGGTTATGTTGCGGTTTTACATCAATTTGCGGCGGCGAGTCACGCGAATATCGAGATCGGTGATCTTTTTTCTCAAGGTATTGCGGTTGATCCCCAGCAAATCGGCACATTTAGCTTGATTTCCGCCGGTCGCATCAAGACTGATTTCGATCAGTGGCGCCTCAACCTCGCGCAGAATCCGATTGTAAAGGCCCGGTGGCGGCAACACACCACCGTGCAGGTCGAAATAGCGCTGCAGGTGCTTTGCCACTGACGCCGAAAGCTTGTCGCCCTCGCCGCCTCTGCGCAATGGCTCCATTTCCGGCTGGTTGCCAAGGACAACTTCGACCTCGGACTGCGCCACCGCGTCTTCGGTAGCTGTAAAAACCAGCCGTTTGATGGCGTTTTCCAACTGGCGCACGTTTCCGGGCCAGCTATAGGTGCGGATCAACTGCATTGCCCCGTCGCTCAGACGCCGTGCGGGTGCGCCTTCGCGCTCTGCTTTGGTCAGGAAATGCTCGGCCAGCAGCGGGATATCATCGACACGCTCACGCAAGGACGGCACAGCCACGGTGACACCACCGATGCGATAGAACAGATCCTGCCGGAACGCACCAGCTTCCATAAGATCGGTCAGATTGCCTTGGGACGTCGCCATGATGCGCGGTGCATTGCTGTCCAGACTGTCAAGCATACGCACAATCTTGGCTTGTGCCAGATCGTCCAGATCACCGATTTCGTCAAACAGGATCGACCCACCCTTCGCACGCGCAAGAACGGCGTTGGGCCCATCCATCCCTTCCAGATCCTGCGCCGATACGGTGACAAAAGGCAGGTTCCTGCGGTCCGAAAAATCATGGATTGCCCGCGCGATCAGCGACTTGCCAGTGCCGCTTTCACCGGTGATCAGGACCGGCATCGTGGTGTTCATCACTCTTGCGACAAGGCGATAAAGCCCCTGCATCGCAGGCGTGCGTCCGACAAGCGGCAGATCTCCAGACGGATCGGCATCCCCTGTCGCGCGCGCCACAGGTGCGCGGCGTTTGACATCAAGGGCGCGCGCCGCGCGTTTCATCAAATCTGGCAGATCGAACGGCTTGGGTAGGTAGTCATAAGCATCCGCCTCGGCCGCCTGAATCGCTGTCATGATCGTATTCTGCGCGGATATCACGATGACCGGAAGGCCAGGCCGCTTTGCCGCGATTTCGGGCAGTTGTTCAAGGCCGTTGCCATCCGGCATGATCACATCGGAAATGACCAGATCGCCCTTACCTTCGTCCACCCAACGCATCAGCGTCACAAGCGAGGATGTGGCATGAACCTTGCAACCCGCCCGCGTCAATGCCTGCGTCAATACGGTACGGATCGTCCGGTCGTCATCTGCAACTAGAATTGTGCCGTCCATTTAGCTGTCTCCGTCAGGTAAGAATTTGGGAGCCCGCGGCAGCGAGATCCTGAAAACCGTTTTGCCCGGGACGCTGTCCACACTGATCCAGCCGCCACCGTCGTGAACAAGCTTGCTCACCAGCGCCAGCCCCAGACCCGTGCCGTTCTCGCGGCCCGAAATAAAGGGTTCGAAAATATCATCGGCGATCGAGGGCGGCAAACCGGGGCCATCATCGATCACTTCGATCTGAAGCGGCAGACTGGCCTTGATGCCGTCCTGCTGGCGCACCCGCAAAGACCCGTCATAAAAGGTGCGCAACCGGATCGTGCCACCGTCGGACCCCGCCTCTGAAGCGTTCTTCAGCAGGTTCAACATCACCTGCAGCAACTGATCGCCGTCGGCCATCGCGTACGGCAGCGACGGGTCGTAATCGACGATGAAAAACATATGCGCACCAAACCCGACAGCCGCCGACTGACGCGCTCGGTCAATCACATCATGGATGTTGATCGGCTTCATCGCGGGGGGACGCAAATTGCCGAATTGCTCGACCTGCTCCAGCAGCTTCACAATGCGCCGCGACTCTGCCACGATCAGATCGGTCAGTTCCTGATCTTCCGCGCTCAGGTTCATGGAAAGCAGCTGCGCGGCGCCTGTAATGCCCGCCAGCGGGTTCTTGATTTCATGCGCCAGCATTTCGGCCATCCCGATGGCAGAGCGCGCGGCGGTCGACGACTTTCCGCCTTTGGTCATCCGGCTCGCGATCTCGATCGGCCGGATCATCATCAGCGTTACATCATCCGATCCTGACAGCGGTGCAAAGTGGACGTTGCAGACCATCGGCGGCCCCATCCCGCTGCCGACGGCAACATCGTTGATGAACAAGGGTGTGCGCCTGTCGCGCGCCCTGCTGAAAGGCCCTTCAAGCTGCGCATCAATCAGGATCGTATCCCAAAGCGATACATTCTGGACCTGCTTTGCTGACAGGTTCAAAAAGCTTTCGGCGGCGGCGTTGGATTGCAAAATGCGATCATCGCCCGCGATCAGAAGCGACGGGATCGGAAGCGAATTCCACAGGTTGTCATCCTGGATCATGCGGCGACCGCCTGCGGGCAAAGCGCGTCCGGCAAAAGCTTCAGCACCACGGCGGGCGATCGCGACGTCAGGATTTCCTTTCGCAATTGTCCATGCGTTCCTGCATCATCCATATACCAGCCAAGGTGCTTGCGGGCGACCTTGCCGCCCAATTCGGCACCATAGAACGACAGCATCGCTTCGTAATGTCCGGCGACCAGATCGACCAGAACGCGCCCTTGTGGCACTTCTGGTTTGGCCGTGCCATGCAACGCCGAAGCGACCTCTGCCAGGATCCAAGGCCGCCCCTGCGCGCCCCGTCCGATCATGACCCCATCGGCCCCTGACGCCTTCAATGCCTTCCGCGCTGAGGCAGCGTCGACAATATCACCATTGGCGATGACGGGAATGCGCACAGCATCCTTGATGGCGCGAATGGCGTCCCAGTCCGCCGACCCTTTGTAGAACTGGCAACGGGTACGCCCGTGTATCGTCACCAACCGTATTCCTGCGGCTTCGGCACGCCGCGCCACATCAGCGGCATTCAAACAATCATGATCCCAGCCAAGGCGCGTTTTCAGCGTGACGGGAATTTGTACTGCCGCCACAACGGCCTCGATCAGGGACAGCGCGTGATTCGGCGTTTTCAACAGGGCCGAGCCGGAATACCCGTTCGTCACTTTCTTTGCCGGACATCCCATATTGATATCGATGATGGCGGCACCGTTCGCCTCGACCATACGCGCCGCTTCCGCCATCCACCTGGCTTCCCGTCCGGCCAACTGGACTGCGGTGCCAGCCTGGTCAAAGCCCAGCTCGGCACGTTCGCGCACGCCCGGCTTGGCCTGCACCATTTCCTGAGACGCGACCATCTCGCTCACAACCCAGCCTGCACCAAACCGCGCCACCAGTTGGCGGAACGGCAGGTCAGTGATCCCCGCTAATGGCGCAAGCGCCACTGGCGGCGTCAAACGGGCCGTACCAAGCTCTATTGAGGGGATCGTCGTCATACCGGTCATATATGCCTGTTCCTTAGGCAGTGCGATGGAGATACGTTCATTCACCCAAGGCCGCCATGCCCATGTGATGAGTATTTGTGCAAAAACCGCAAACTGCCTGAATATTGTGCGTTTTGCAAATCCGAACAGCGCGATTGCGCCGGTTTCGCGCAGGACTTACACCGACATCATGACATCCAATTTCAAACAACCGCACATCGTTGCGATTCTGGTTGCTGCTGGCAAGGGTGAACGCGCGGGCGGGAACGTGCCAAAGCAATGGCAATTACTTCACGGCAAAACTGTTCTGGAACATAGCCTTAAGTCATTAAGTTCAAGTTGCCAGACTACGGTCGTTGTCCTGAACGAAAACGATCTGGTACGCTGGAACGAAACCGGTCTGGCAGCTGACATCGTTGTGACCGGCGGTGAAACGCGCGATGCGTCCGTCCGCGCCGGGCTAGACGCATTGGCTGACCACAATCCGGATTACGTACTGATCCATGATGCCGCCCGCCCCCTCGTCTCTCAAACCGTCATCGCCAATGTCATCGCGGCATTGGACCATCACGACGGCGCAGCACCCGCCGTGCCGGTCGTCGATGCACTCTGGACGGGGCAAGACCGGATCGTCACTGGCACGCAGGATCGCACTGGGCTTTTCCGCGCACAAACACCACAAGGGTTTCGCTACGCCGTCATCCGAGATGCCCACGCCGCGCACGCTGGAACGGCGGCTGACGACGTCGAAGTTGCCCGAGCCGCAGGGCTGACGGTTGCGATTGTGCCCGGGGACGAGGATAACATCAAAATTACCGGGCCGGATGATCTGGCCCGCGCGACAAGACTAATGGAACAGACCATGGATATTCGCCTTGGCAACGGCTACGACGTGCACCGCTTTGGACCGGGCGATCACGTCTGGCTATGCGGCATCAAGGTCCCCCACGAACGCGGCTTGCAAGGTCATTCCGACGCCGATGTCGGTATGCACGCAGTCACAGATGCGATTTATGGCGCACTTGGCATGGGGGATATCGGACAGCATTTCCCGCCAAGTGATCCGCAATGGAAGGGCGCGCGCAGCGAAATCTTTCTGCGACATGCGGTCGAACTGGCAAGTGAACAGGGATTTTCGGTGTCCAACGTGGATTGCACGCTGGTCTGCGAGTATCCGAAAATCGGCCCGCATCAACCAGCTATGAAAGCGGCACTGGCCGACATCATCGGGATCAGCGCAGACCGGATCAGCGTCAAGGCAACCACATCCGAACAACTCGGTTTCACAGGCCGCGGCGAAGGCATCGCCAGCCTTGCGACCGCGACCTTGGTCAAACCATGAGCCGGATCATCGCCACTTTCTTTTTCGCAGGCCTCTTGAAACCCGCACCGGGCACATGGGGCTCGCTTGCTGCCCTGCCCGCAGCATATCTCATCATGTCATGGGCCGGTTTTTTCGGACTGATCTTTGCAGCCCTGATCGCCTATTGGATCGGCTATTGGGCCACGCTGGAAGAAACACGCGGCAAAGATGATCACGACCCCTCCGAAATCGTCATAGACGAAGTCGTCGGCCAGTGGATCGCTTTGCTGCCCGTGGCTTATGGGGCCAATATGATGAACGTCAGCTTGCTCACGCTCTGGCCGGGCTGGATTGCCGCATTCCTGCTCTTTCGCCTGTTCGACATTACCAAGCCTGGTCCGGTGGGTTGGGCAGACAGGCGCAGCGACGCGACCGGCGTGATGCTGGATGATGTCATCGCGGGCATTCTCGCGGGCATTGGGGTCATCGCACTCGCCACGCTCTACCACGGGGTGATGATGTGACCCTCGCCGAACAGATCCTTGCATCTGCCCAAAAATCACAAGCCATCATCGCCACCGCCGAAAGCTGCACAGGCGGCATGGTTTCTGCCGCGATCACGGATGTGCCGGGCAGTTCGGCGGTTTTTGACCGGGGGTTCGTGACCTACACCAATGCAGCCAAAACCGACATGCTTGGCGTCAGCACCCGCACACTCGAAAGTGTCGGGGCGGTCTCCGAAGAGGTCGCGCGCGAAATGGCGATCGGGGCGATCGCCAATTCCACTGCAACACTTTCGGTGTCTATCACCGGCATCGCAGGGCCCGGCGGGTCGGACCACAAACCCGAAGGCCGCGTCTGCTTTGGGCTGGCGACGCGCACCGATGTGCACACCGAAACCAAGGACTTCGGCGCGCTCGGGCGCGACAGCGTGCGCAAAGCCGCCCGCGATCATGCGCTCAACCTGCTTCTTCGCGCGCTGTCGCCAGAATAGGCAATCCGCCACCAGAGCGCCCAATTTTTACGCTTTCTCAGAATTGCGTGGAAATTGAGCGTATTGACCTCCGGTCGCTCCTTTTCATAGCACATGAAATCCGGTCCCTCGCCCTAACGACAAAAAAGGGGAAGGAATCTATCATGGTTGGAGCGGATACAGCCTGGATTATCGTGGCCACGGCATTGGTCCTGTTCATGACGCTACCGGGACTTGCATTGTTTTACGGTGGTCTTGTGCGGGGGCGAAACGTTCTCAGCGTCTTTATGCATTGCTACGCGATTGCCTGTTTGATGAGCATCCTCTGGTTTGCCTTCGGCTACTCGATTGCGTTCGGCAGCGGAACATCTGGATATTGGGGCGGTCTGGACAAGGTCTTTCTGTCCGGCATTGATGCCGACACGGTCTTCGGGACCCTACCAGAAGTGCTTTTCTTTGCTTTCCAGATGACATTTGCAATCATCACACCGGCACTTATCGTCGGGGCCTACGTCGAACGGATCGGGTTCGGCTTCGTCCTGCTTTTCTCGGGCCTCTGGATGTTGCTGTGCTATGCGCCCGTCGTGCACTGGGTCTGGGGGGGCGGAATGCTCGCAGACGGTGGCATCTTCGGTGACGTCGGCTTGAAAGACTTTGCAGGCGGTGTCGTCGTGCACGAAACCGCTGGTCTGGCAGCGCTCGTTCTCGCGATCTTCCTCGGCAGCCGTCGTGATGCGTCCAAGCCGCCGCACAACCCCGGCATGGTGATGATCGGGGCCGCGATGCTCTGGATTGGCTGGTTCGGTTTCAACGGCGGCTCGCAGCTTGCAGCTGACGGCGGCGCGGCGATGGCGATCACCGTGACACATCTGTCCGCAGCGGCAGCGTCGTTGACATGGGCCCTCTGGGAAAAGATCAAGTTCGGCAAGGCCTCGCTTGTGGGTATGGTGACCGGCACGATTGCCGGGCTTGCCTCGATCACGCCCGCGTCCGGTTTTGTTGGCCCTGTCGAAGCGCTCGTCATCGGATCCGTCGCGGGTATTATGTGCCAGGAAGCTGTGACACTGATCCGCAACGTCGTGAAAATCGACGACACGCTCGATGTGTTTGCAGTGCACGGTGTAGGCGGCATTTTCGGCACGATCATGATCGCCGTCTTCGGTGCCGGGTCATGGGCGGCACAACTCGGCTCGCTCGCGATTGTTGGAGCTTATACGATCGTCGTCACCTGCGTACTCATCGTGATCTGTAAGGCCGTCACAGCGTTGCGCGTCGATCCCGAAACCGAAACAACAGGTCTCGACCTGGCGGTACATGGCGAACGGGCTTACGAACTCAACAGCTGATCAGCTTCGGCAAATGTGGAAAGGGGCACCTTCGGGTGCCCGTTTTCGTTTCAAACGTCGAACAGTCCAACAAGATCACCGCGACTGACCACATCCCACAACGCTGCCGCGCGTGCGTCGCCCAGCACAGCCGTCGCTTTGGCGCGCAAACGCGTTTCACGCTCGGACAAGGAAAGTGGAGCGTCCAGATCATGTTCGCGAGTTTCCGTGCGCCCGTCAGCAAACGTCAGAACGACCCGCGCCTGCATCTCTGACAGACGATCGTCAGACATCACTTCCACCTTTTCGCGCAGGGCGCGAAGTTCGGGGTCAGACGCAATATCATCGGAAAAGCGCGCGATTGCCGCCGTCGAGATACCGGCAATCGCCATCGCAGCCGTCTGGCGATAAGAAAATTTCGCTTCCAGGCCAGTGGCAGGGTCTGGCTTGTTGCAAACGCTCATCCAACGCGGATGGGTGTAAACACGCACCACTGCAATGGCTTCCGGATCTATCGGTTGCTGCGCCAAAGCCTCCAGCATGGCATGCAATCCGTGGCAACAGGCGTGAAACTTGTGACTAATGCGGGCAATCTTCCAGGGTTCCGCGTCATCCCATGCGGACTCGTGGCCTTGACCGTGATGTGTCGCTGCAAAATTTTCCAACCCTTGCGGATCGCTCGTCAACCCGGCCTTGGCCCATGTCACGGCCTCGACCGCGACGCGCGCCGCAAGACCGGCATTCAGCGGCTTGCCCATCGTCCCGAATTGGCCTTTCAGCCCCGACGCCATTGTGGCGGTCAACCCGATCGCATTGTCAGTCTGTTCGCGATCAAGCCGCAGCAGGCGGGCCAAACCAACCACCGCACCAAATGCACCCGCAGTCGCCGTCTGGTGATAGCCAACCTGATAATGATCGTGCCCCAGCCAAAGCCCGACACGTACGGCTGCCTCAGACCCAACCAGCGCCGCCTCCAAGACGCGGTTCAGATCCATCATCTGATCCTGCGCAACAGCCAGAACGGCAGGCATAACGACAGCGGACGTATGACCGATGTGATCAAAATGGGTGTCGTCGTAGTCCAGCGCATGACCCATCGTGCCATTGATCAAAGCAGCGGTTGCCGGGTCGTATGTAGCGCCGCCAAAGACGCTGCAGGGGCCATGCGACTCGCACGTCGAGATCAGGGTCCGCACCACTGGTTCATCCTGCCCGGCGATGGCACAAACGGCCCAATCAAAAAAGCAAAGTCGCATCAGCTGCGTCGGCCCGCCCCCGACCCCGCCTTGCGACAGGGTGACAAGTCGGGCCGCGACACTCACCGGTAAAGCTCTGCCGCGCGGCGCTCGAAGGCACGCACAACGCGCTGCATGGCTTCGTTAAAAAACATACCCGCAGCGCCTTGAAGCAGGCGATTACGAAATTCGAAATCGACTTCAAAGTCGACTTCACAGCCACCGTCCACGTCGCGGAACTTCCACGTACTTTCAAGGTGATGGAACGGGCCATCCAGATAAGCGGTGTCGATTTTCTTCTCTTGCGGCCAAAGCAGGACGCGGCTGCCGAATTTTTCGCGGAAGACCTTGAACGAGATGACGAGATCAGCCAGCATTTCCTCATGATCCCCGCGATCAGTTACCGAGCGGACCCGCGCTGCCGCTGTCCATGGCAGGAACTTCGGATAATTCCCGACGTCTGCAACAAGATCATACATCTGGTCGGCAGTATAAGGCAAAACCCGGGTTTCGTGATGGGCAGGCATAGGCGTCCTCTACAGCGCGGCTTTGGCCTGATGTCATCATTATGCACCCAAATTCAAGCCCTTCGCGTTGGCGACGCGCTGCGACCCGGGGTCACGCTGTGCGATTGCGCACCAATTCTGTGCGGATTTTCCAACGCGGACCGCATGACAGCGCAGTATTCATTCCCTAGCGTGAAGTTATTGATAGAACAGGAGACTGATCATGAGACGGCTCAAGACTATTGGAATAGCGACTTTGTCAATTTCACTTGCGACAGCTGCATTGGCTGACGGACATGTCACGGAAGATGTGGCAAAAGCAATGAACGCACGCAACGCGCACATGCAACTTTATTCCTTCTACCTTGGACCGCTCAGCGCAATGGTAAAAGAAGAAGCCCCCTATGACGCCTCAGTCGCCGGAGCGGCAGCAAGCAACCTCGCGGCACTGGCTGGCATGGATCAGTACGGATACTGGGTCGAAGGCAGTGATGCCTCAATCGAAGGCAGCCGCGCCAAAGCGGAAATCTGGACGGATGGTGAAGGCTTTGCCGCCAGCCAGATGGCTTTGACAGAAGCAGCGGTTGCCTTGTCATCTGCTGCGGGCACAGACCTTGACGCGCTCAAAGCCGGGTTTGGCAATGTCGGCAAGGCCTGTGGTGCGTGCCACGAAGCCTATCGCGCACCGCGCGAGTAATGTGGCGTCGCCTTGGCACAGGTCTTGGCCTGCTGCTGCTTGTTGGTGCCGGTGTCGGCTTGTGGATCACGCAAGCTGATCCACTCCCCGACGATGCCTTGGCCGGCCTTGAAGGCGATCCCGAAAGCGGCGCGCGTATTTTCGCGGCTGCGGGTTGTGCATCGTGTCACATCGCGGAAGACGGGCCAGCCGATGTGTTGTCGGGCGGCAAACGCTTTGCGACAGACTTCGGCACATTCGTCGCGCCAAACATTTCGTCCGATCCCGTCGCAGGCGTCGGCAGTTGGGATGATATCGCTTTGGCCAATGCGATCCTGCGCGGGGTGTCCCCTGACGGGCAGCAGTATTACCCGGTCTTTCCCTACGGTGCCTACAACAAGATGCGCGATCAGGACGTCATTGATCTAATCAGCTACATGCGCACCCTGCCCGCCTCCGATATCGCCAGCCAGCCGCACGACATAGCCTTCCCCTTTTCGATCCGTCGGCTGAACGGCGGCTGGAAAACCTTCGCAATGGTAGATGATTGGACGCTGCAAGACCCGGCAAGCGACGAGATCGCGCAAGGCCGTTATCTTGTCGAGGCGCTTGGCCACTGCGCCGAATGCCATACGCCCCGCAATGCAATCGGCGGTCTGGATACCGCTGCCTGGATGACCGGCGCACCATTTCCAGCGGGTGAAGGCCGCGTGCCCGGAATCACGCCGTCAAAGCTGGATTGGTCGGTTGCCGACATCGCGGAATACCTGCGCAGCGGCTTCACACCTGATTTCGACAGCGCCGGTGGCGAAATGGCTGCAGTCGTGCGCAACACGGCCAAGCTGACCGACGCTGACCGCCAGGCAATCGCAAGCTATCTAAAGGCCCTGCCAAACTAGGTGACATTCCCGCCCGAATCCGCAAGTTTGGCGCAAGACACCGCAGGGGACCGGCATGGGCGACAAACCGTATTTCATAGACCAGATGATCAGCGCGAAGTCCATCGCCGCCCGGATCGAAGAACTGTCGCAAGAAATCCATGATGAATTTGACGGCACCGACAAGCTTGTCGTCGTTGGTCTGCTGCGCGGCTCCTTCGTTTTCATCGCTGATCTTGTGCGCGAACTCGACCTACCGGTCGAAGTCGATTTTCTTGAGGCATCAAGCTACGGCGACGCGATGGAAAGCAGTCGGGAAGTGCGTATTTTCAAAGACTTACGCGGCGCGATTGAAGGACGCGACGTGCTGGTTGTCGAAGACATCATCGACACAGGTCACACGCTTGCCCACGTAAGCAAATACCTCGAAACGAAAAAACCCGCTCGCATGAAAACCATCGCCCTGCTGGACAAACCAGCCCGGCGCGAGGTGGATTTCAAAGCAGACTGGACAGGTTTTGAAATCCCCGATGAATTCGTCGTGGGCTACGGCATTGATTTTGCACAGCGCAACCGGAATTTACCATTTATTGGCAAAGTCCGGTTTACAGAAGAGCAGGCGTAACTCGTTAACACTTACTTCAAATTCGCACCTTAACATCCTGTTAAGGCGCAGTTTCATAGGGTGCGCAGGCTAAGTATTGTCCAAGGTGTTCTATGTCGAAATTGTCAGCGTTTTCTTCAGCGACAACCATTTCTGACCCCGACATCGTCATCACCGAAGCAATGCAGTCAGTGCGTACGCACCTGGGCATGGATGTCGTGTACATCTCTGAAATCAAGGACGATGCGGTCTAATTCCGGCGCGTCTGCGGGGCCGAAAACATGGCCGGTTTCCTTTATCCCGGTGCAATCCACCCGCTGCGTGAAATGCTCTGCGCACAGTTCATCGGCGGCGATTTGCCCCAACTGGTTCCAGATACAGCCATGTTTCCAGCGCTCGAAAGGGTGCAGTTCTATCGGGATGCTGAAATCGGGGCATTGATCTGCGTGCCAATCCACCACGCGGACGGTCAGCTTTACGGTGTTTTCACCTGCTTCGCGCATCAGGCCATCCCGACATTGAGCGCACGCGATCTTGAAGTGGTGCGCATGTTTGCCGAACTCGCACAGCATGCGATCAACAAAGAACAAAAGGACTATCACAACAAATACACGCTCGAACGGCAAATGAACGGGGTGATCCATCAGGGCGGGTTGAACATCTATCTGCAACCGATCGTGTCGCTCAGTTCTCGCACTGTTCGTGCTGTCGAGGCGCTTAGCCGCTTCAACGCGCCGGGCAATCACAGTGTCGAATGGTGGTTTGCACAGGCGGGACGCGCAAACATGCAGGTCGCGCTTGAAATCGCGGCAATCGAACGCGCGTTGGACATCCTTCCTGAAATTCCGGCACCGATCTACCTTTCGGTCAACGTCTCACCAGCCACCGTCGCGGCACCTGCGTTTCTCATGGCGCTGCGCCATGCACCTGCTGACCGCGTGATCATCGAATTGACGGAACATCAGGAAATCGCGAACACAGCAGAACTGATGCGCACACCCGATGTGTTGCGCAAACGACGGATCAGAATTGCGATTGACGACGTCGGCGCGGGCTATTCCGGTCTGAACACGATCTTGCGGTTAAAACCGAACGTGATGAAGCTCGACAGACGCCTGGTGATGGACATCCACCTCGACACGGCCAAGCAATCACTGGCCAGCGCACTGGTCTACTTCGCCTCGCAGGAAACGGCCTTTCTGATTGCCGAAGGGGTGGAACAGCCGGAAGAACACAAAGCATTGCGAAAGCTGGGGGTCCGCCTGGGGCAAGGGTTCCTTTACGCGCGCCCCGCCCCGGCCGCGGACCAGATCAACAGGATCATGTCGGCAGGCACGCAGAACGTGATCCAGTTTCCAAGCCGGTCGGTGATTTAATTCGCCTTTGCAAGACGGGCCGCACGCAACCGGGCAAAATCATCGCCAGCATGGTATGACGACCGCGTCAAAGGCGTGGCCGACACCATCAGGAACCCTTTGTTAAAGGCGGTCTTTTCGTAGGCTTTGAATTCTTCCGGCGTGACAAAGCGATCGACCTTGTGATGCTTTGGCGTCGGCTGCAGATACTGTCCAATGGTCAGGAAATCGATATCAGCCGCGCGCATGTCTTCCATCACCTGGGTCACGGCCTGCTTGTCTTCTCCCAATCCAACCATGATGCCCGATTTGGTAAACATTGTCGGATCGATTTCTTTCACCCGCTGCAACAAGCGCAGCGAATGGAAATAGCGCGCACCGGGGCGCACTTCGGGGTAAAGGCCGGGAACCGTTTCTAGGTTGTGGTTAAAGACATCCGGTTTGGCCGCGACGACGATCTCCAGCACACTTGGATCGCAGCGGATGAAATCGGGTGTGAGAATTTCGATCGTGGTGCCGGGGCTTTGACGGCGCACCGCACGAATGGTTTGTGCGAAATGCTCCGCGCCACCGTCCTCGACATCATCGCGGTCGACCGACGTGATAACCACGTGCTTCAAGCCAAGCTTCTTGACGGCGTCAGCCACGCGACCTGGTTCAAAGACGTCCAGCGCCTCCGGCGGTTTGCCCGTCGCGATATTGCAGAACGTGCAGGCACGGGTGCAAACCTCGCCCATGATCATCATCGTAGCATGACCCTGCGACCAGCACTCACCGACGTTCGGACAGCCGGCTTCCTCGCATACGGTAACCAGCTTGTTGTCACGCATGATCTTGTGCGTGTCCTTGTAGCCTTGCGAGGTCGGGGCCTTGACCCTGATCCAATCCGGTTTCTTGGGCTGTGGCGCGTCAGGACGCTTCTGCTTTTCAGGATGGCGTTGCGCCGGAATTTTCAGATCACGGGTAGACATCAAAGACTCCGTCTTGGGTGTCTCCTAGCTAACTCTGGGGAAGGCAAAAGTCCAACGGTCAAGGTGCCGCGCATGACAGGAATGCACAAACTGCATGTTTTGCGCCTGCCCCCCGTGGCCAAGCGCAAAACGCGCAGAATTAACCGATCAGCGGCCCGAACGCACCATGCGCGTCCTTGTAGTGGCGGATCAGGCGCGTCAGCGCGATGCGCAGCACGATCTTACCTGACCGCGACGACCAGCCCAAGGACTTCTCGGCCTTCTCCATGCCTTCCAGAAGGCAACAGCATCGCAGAACAACGTCACCAAGCCCGGGGCCAAGATCAGCCAAGGCGGCAATGACGCGCGCCTTTGCGTCTGCCACGCCCTTGGGCGCAGGCGCGATCTTCTCGTGAATATCGGTCTGCCAGTTGTCCGGATCGACAAGGCTGATCTGGGCAAGCTCATAATCCTGACGCAGACGTTCACCAGCGGCGACCTGATCCTTGTTTAGGAAATGTTGACCATCCCTGTCCTTGCGGCGGGCAAGACCGATCAACGGGCTTTCAGTGACAACATAACGGTTTGCACTACCCGCATCGTCACGCAGATCCCAGGCATGGCTGGCATCACGCTTGTCATGCCCGGCCTTGTGGAATCCGTTTGCGCGGTTTTCCTCTTCGGCGGTCAGGCGGCGCAGCTCTGCACGGCCCTGATTTGTGATGAAATACCGCACAACCCGGGCATCGGGGGTGTTGCAAGTGATCCAGGATTTCAAGGCCATGGCCTGCGCGATATCGCGGTCCACGACAGCCGTGCGCAACGAGGCACCGGACGCATCCTCACGCACAATAACGGCGGTATCCATATCACGGGCCACAGCCAGCACGGCCCGTGGTTCGCTCAGACGACGTAGGGCCAGCAATGCCTCGCGATCAATACGTGTTTGATTCAATACTTCCTTCATCGGCATCACATGCGGGATGACATTTGGGGTCGACATAGTGTTTCGTTCCTTTTGGGAGTGTGAAGGACCCAATACAGGGTCCGGGATCAATGCCCTTAATGCGGCATCGACCAGCGGATCGTCCCGACGCGCTTCAGTCCGGCGAACCTGTCGCAAGATTGTCGAGGGGTGGCAGGCTTTCTCGCGCGCGAGCGCCCGAATGGATTGGCCAGCGATCGTGTGCGCCAAATAATGCGTCACACAATCAGGAACCCATGCGGGAAACCCAAAGGTTCTCCGATCACAATCACCCTGCATAGCAATACAGCCCCTCTATCCGTGCGATATCTGTCCCCCAGCGGGACCGAAAAGCACCCACGCAACCTATGCGTGCATTCTTACCGAAGTGTTAACAACGACTTGACCACAAGACCCTGACGGAATTTGGTTAACCATTTTGGGGGGGACCGCGCGGAGGAAAGCGCGATGACGCAACACAACCAAAGGATGTGCCATGTTGCGGCGAACACATCACGAATCGCCACAAAGGAAACGACATGCTCGATATCACTGCCCTGATCGGAAAACTGCAGCGCCCGAAACTGCTCGTGCGGGCCGCCCGCTTCGGTCTGGACGACTACCGCCGTGAACGCGACCTGCCGCGCGCTTTGAAATCAGCCGTCATTCCACGCACGGGCGAAGCATTGCTGCGCCTGTCCGACCTCGAAGCGGAAATGAATGAAAAACGGGAACTGCAAGACGCGGCGTATTCCTATGCCACGCACATTGATCTGCTGATCGCCATCATGGCCGAAGCGCGCCTGTTCGAGGCGACGCACCGGCGCAGGACCATCAGGTAAAGCTATCGGGCATGCTTGCCTTCTTGTCGGCAACATAGGCCCGCAGCCTTGCTTCAATTTCGGGATCAAGCGGCGGTTGCTGATAGGTGTCAAGCATCCGCGCAACGCGGGCCGTGGCTAACATCTGGGTGTCGCGTGCACCCTCTTCGTCCCAGGTCTCGAACGGTTTGTAGTCAAACACGTCAGACCGCCAGAACGCCGATTTGAAGTTCGCCTGCGTATGGGCGCAACCAAGATAGTGCCCACCTGGGCCGACCTCTTCGATGGCGTCCATCGCCTGCCCGTTTTCGGACAGGTCGACGCCCTTGGCAAACTGGTGCAGCGTCCCAAGCTGGTCCGCATCCATCACGAATTTCTCGAAGGATGCGACCAGACCGCCCTCCAGCCAGCCACAGGCGTGAAGCATGAAATTGACACCGGATAACAGGCCCATCTGCAAGCTGTTCGCCGTTTCATAAGCCGCCTGCGCGTCAGGCAGCTTTGATCCACAGAATGATCCCGCGCTGCGATAAGGCACGCCAAGCCGGCGGGCAAGCTGCCCTGCCCCATACGTGATGTGCGATGCCTCGGGCGTTCCGAATGTCGGTGCGCCGGAATTCATGTCGATCGAAGTCACAAACGTTCCAAAGACTACCGGCGCGCCGGGTCTGATGATCTGCGCATATGCGATGCCAGCCAAAACCTCTGCGTAAACCTGCGTCAGCGTGCCGGCAATCGTCACAGGGGCCATCGCGCCGCCGACGATAAACGGGCTGATGATGCTCGCCTGATTGTTTTTCGCAAACACCTCAAGCGCACCCATCATGATGGAATCAAATGTCAGGGGCGAGTTGATGTTGATCAGCGACGTCATCACAGTGTTGTCGCGCACGAAATCCTTGCCGAACAGAATTTCGCACATCTCGATGGAATCCTGCGCGCGGGAAGGTTCGGTAACAGACCCCATGAACGGCTTGTCGCTATAAATCATGTGGGTCAGCAGCATATCCAGATGGCGCTTGTTCACCGCCACGTCCGTCGGCTCGCAGACGGTGCCGCCCGAATGGTGCAGCCACTTTGACATATAGCCCAGCTTCACGAACTTCTCGAAATCCGCCATCGTTGCATAGCGGCGACCACCTTCGGCATCGCGCACAAACGGCGGGCCGTAGACCGGAGCGAGGACGAGGTTCTTGCCACCCACGACAACGCTGCGTTCGGGATTTCGGGCGTGCTGGGTATATGTGGCGGGTGCCGTGCTACACAGCTTGCGGGCCAATCCGCGCGGGATGCGCACGCGCTCGCCATCGATTTCCGCACCGGCGGCTTTCCAGCGTTCAAGCGCTTCGGGGTTATCAACAAAGTTGACCCCGATTTCAGCCAGAATCGTCTCGGCGTTGATTTCAATCAGGTCCAGCGCGGCGTCATCCAGAACCTCGTAGTTTGGGATATTGCGCGAAATATACTTCGCTGTCTCGATGCTGACAGCCGTGCGCTCTGCACGGCGGGCCGCCCCGCCTCCTCCGCGCCCGCGACGACCGGCTTTGACTGCTGCTTCTGACATGGCGACACTCCGCTGAAACCTTTGTGCGTGTGATACGCCTTAGCGAACCCGTCCGGTGCGCAGCAAACGCCCTTTGAGGCGCGAAAGCGACATGAGCCGCCTTGCACCCCCCAATGATCCGCCTTAACTGAGCACATGGATACACACGAACACGAACGCCTGCTGATCATTGATTTCGGCAGCCAGGTCACACAGCTGATTGCCCGCCGCCTGCGCGAACTTTCGGTCTATTGCGAAATCCACCCCTATCAGAATGTGACAGACGCGTTCCTCAAGGAATTCGCCCCCAAGGCCGTGATCTTTTCAGGCGGTCCCGCATCGGTCATCGCACCGGACTCACCGCGCCCACCGATGTCGGTCTTCGATATGGGTGTCCCGATTCTCGGGATCTGCTACGGGCAGCAGGTGATGATGCAATGCCTTGGCGGCAAAGTGGAACGCGGCCATGGCACTGCCGAATTCGGGCGCGCCTATGTGACACCAAAAGACAAGCTGCCATTGCTGGACGGCTGGTTCCTGACAGACAGGGAACAAGTCTGGATGAGCCATGGCGACCATGTCTCTGAAATCGCTCCGGGTTTTGCAGTTTACGGCACCTCGCCAAACGCACCTTTCGCAATTACGGCGGACACGTCCCGCAATTTCTATGCCGTCCAGTTCCACCCCGAAGTGCACCACACACCGAACGGGGCAAAACTCTATGAAAACTTTGTCCGGCTTGCGGGCTTTTCCGGCGACTGGACGATGGGGGCATACCGCGAACAGGCGATTGCGGCGATCCGCGAACAGGTTGGCGACAAGAAAGTCATTTGCGGGCTTTCCGGCGGCGTCGATTCGTCCGTAGCCGCCGTGCTGATCCATGAAGCAATCGGTGACCAGCTGACCTGCGTCTTCGTCGACCACGGCCTGCTGCGACAAGGTGAAGCGGAAGAAGTCGTGACCATGTTCCGCGACAATTACAACATGGCGCTGATCCATGCGGACGAACAGGATCTGTTCTTGGGTGAACTTGACGGCGTAAGTGATCCGGAAACAAAGCGAAAAATCATTGGCCGCCTGTTCATCGACGTCTTCCAGAAATACGCGAACGACATCGAAGGTGCCGAGTTCTTGGCACAGGGAACGCTCTATCCCGACGTGATCGAATCCGTCTCGTTCAGCGGTGGACCATCCGTTACGATCAAAAGCCACCACAATGTCGGCGGTCTGCCCGAAAAGATGGGCCTGAAACTGGTCGAACCGCTGCGTGAACTCTTCAAGGATGAAGTCCGCGCGCTGGGCACCGAACTTGGCCTGCCAAAATCCTTTATCGGACGCCACCCGTTCCCCGGCCCCGGTCTTGCCATCCGTTGTCCCGGCGAAATCACACGCGAGAAACTCGAAATCCTGCGCCGCGCCGACGCAGTCTATATCGACCAGATCCGCAAACACGGGCTCTACGATGACATCTGGCAGGCTTTTGTTGCGATTCTGCCTGTCCGCACTGTCGGCGTGATGGGCGACGGACGGACCTACGATTTCGCCTGCGCATTGCGCGCGGTCACCTCGGTCGACGGCATGACAGCGGATTACTATCCGTTCAGCCATGAATTCCTCGGTGAAACAGCAACCCGCATTATCAACGAAGTGCAGGGAATCAACCGCGTGACCTACGACATCACGTCCAAACCACCCGGCACGATCGAGTGGGAATAACCGGATGGTTCTGGCGGCTCACGCTTCTTTGTGCTGCCCTCTAGCTTGCGACATTGGCCGAAGTCAGCCCATTCACTAAGGCTGGACCAACCCCGACCAACCAAAACGGCTTGACGTGATCGCCGGTCTTGGCGCCGGCATATCGACTGACGCCACCTACCCTTTGAACGCGGCGATCAACAAATCGGCCCCAAAGCGCGGCGTGGCGCAATCCGCAATCTGCCCCCGATAGCCCCGCGCGAACCATTGATTGCGCACGTCGAGCCCGATACTGACCTTTGGACCAATGCTCAGCGGATCGCGGCCCCAATGGGAATCGGTCAGCGGTTCGCGCGAAAACCAGTCTGCCAGGTCGACCAATGGCAGACCGGCACGGCTATAAATGACCCCAGCAATGCATTCGACTTGCCGGGTGACATCGCCACGCAGGGCCTCCTCGTCGGCGCGATTGGCGTTGATGGTGGCCAGTGCGACATCGGCAACGCCGTGATTGACCTGCACCGCATGGCCCAGTGTATGGGCCAAAAGATACGCGGTTTCGGGCCGTGTCGCGGCCGCATCAGACGCAAAAATGGTGTTCTGACTGGTGCAATAGGCAACCGCAGGATTGACCGTCTGATCGGCCCCACACCGCCCGGCAATCATTTCCACACGTTGCAAGACCGGCATCCGGTCGAACGCGCGATTGGCGGACTGCATGATCCGGTCCAGATCATCGGCACTGGCAGCACTTGCAAGCAGGCCGATCAGCACCGCTAATGTCATTGCTTTCATGGTGATTTCCCGTATGGCTTGCGCCACTGAAACACGCCCGGGGCCATCTGACAAACATGCCGGTTGCCGAAACCACACGTGCCGCGATCTGGATGATCGGCGCGATCATCTCTTTCTCGGCCATGACGATTGCCGGACGACAGGTAAGCTTTGCGCTCGATACCTTTGAAATCATGCTGTTTCGCAGCATCACGGGTATCGCTATCGTGCTGGCAATCGGGGCGGCGGCAGGGACGCTAAGCCAGATCAACCGCGTATCCATCGGGCTGCATTTTACCCGCAATCTGACGCATTTCGTCGGCCAGAACCTCTGGTTCTACGCCCTGCCCCTGATCCCGCTGGCGCAATTGTTCGCGCTGGAATTCACATCACCGATCTGGGTCATTCTGCTCTCGCCCCTGATCCTTGGCGAACGGATCACACGGATTGGGGCATTCAGCGCCGCTCTCGGCTTTTGTGGTGTGCTGCTCGTGGCCCAGCCCGGCAGCGGTCCGATCACCCCCGCGCTGCTGTCTGCGGCGGGATGCGCGGTTTTCTTCGCTTTGACGGCGATTTTCACCAGACGGCTGACGCGCAGCGCATCCATCACCTGTATCATGTTCTACCTGACCGTGATGCAAGCCGTCTTCGGATTGATTTGCGCGGGCTATGACGGCGACATCACCTTGCCAAGCGCCACCACAGCCCCGTGGCTTATCGTGATCGGAATCGCTGGGCTTGCGGCGCATTTTTGCCTGACGACGGCCCTGTCACTGGCACCGGCAAGTTTCGTCATGCCGATTGATTTTGTCCGGCTTCCCACGATCGCGCTGATCGGGATGTTCTTTTATAACGAACCGCTCAGCATGCTTGTCGTGCTTGGCGCAGCCGTCATCATTTTCGCCAATTACATCAACATCAGGTATGGCGCGCGCCGTTAGCGCTAAACACACGACGAAATTGCCACATTCTTTTGATCGTTCCGGTTTTTCCGTGACGTCATTAATTGACGGCACGGTCAGCACCTTCTTAACGTGCTCGCGAGGACACAGAAATTCATAACAGGGATGGAGATATGAAAAACGTTCTAACAGTGGGCGCAGCACTGATGCTGACCACAACCAGCGCATACGCACTGGGCTTGGACAGATCTGGCCAGAATATCGGCGTCTTGTTCGAAGACGGCGAATACGCAGAACTCACCTTCGGCAAAGTCACACCAACGCTCGACGGTGCAGACAACATCGCATTCGGCGGCACCGACGTGGGCAACGTCGCGAACGACTACACACAGTTCAGCCTGGCCTACAAAACAGACATCAACGATCAGCTATCATATGCGGTGATCTTCGATCAGCCCTATGGCGCGGACGTCGAATACCCATCGTCTGCAGATGGTGGCGGTCTTGCACTGGCAGGCACATCCGCATCGCTTGAATCCAAAGCGGTCACAGCCCTGCTGCGCTACAAGTTCAACGAAAACGTCAGCGTTCACGCCGGTCTGCGCGCGGAAACGATCTCTGCCGACATCACGCTGGCAGGTCTCGCCTACGGTCCGCTGAACGGCTACAACACCAGCCTCGCCCAGAACACGGCATACGGTTATGCCGTCGGTGCCGCTTACGAGCGTCCCGATATCGCGCTGCGCGTTGCGCTGACATACCATTCCGCCATCGAGCACGAGTTCGACACGACGGAAAACGGTGCACCATCGCTGCCAACGACAGTTGAAACACCGCAAGCCGTCAATCTGGACTTCCAGACCGGTATCGCCGCTGACACGCTGCTCTTCGGTTCGATCCGCTGGGCAGAGTATTCCAACGTCATCGTTTCGCCAGCCGGTTTCGCTGCGGCGACAGGCGGTGGCTCGCTGACGGATATCGACGACGGTGTGGCCTACAACATCGGTGTTGGTCGTCGTTTCACCGATCAGCTGTCGGCTTCGGTCAGCGTCGGCTATGAGGCGGCGAGCGATGACGATCTGGTATCGCCACTCGCACCGTCGAACGGCAATTACTCGATCGCGCTTGGTGCGGAATACAAGGTCACTGACAATATCGCAGTGTCCGGTGGCGTGCGCTACATCAAGGTGGGCGATGCCCAGCCAGCGACAGCAGATACAGCCCGTGCAGAATTCACGGACAACGATGCCATCGGCGTCGGTATCAAGGTCGGCTACACGTTCTAAGCCAGCCTGAAAGACAAATTGCAAAAGCCCCGGTCAAACGCCGGGGCTTTTCGCATTTTTCGGGTTGTTCCGGAAATCGTTCACGGGTCAGGTGCAGGCATGACAACACGTCCCACCCAAATGACCCTTTCATCCCGCGCATGGGCCGAACTCATCCTTCTTTCGGTGATCTGGGGGGCGTCGTTCCTGTCGATCCGGATTGCGCTGGACGAAATCGGACCGCTCACCACCGTGGCGCACAGGGTCGGCTGGGCGATGCTGATCCTCTGGGGCTACGTGCTGATCAAGGGGCTGCCAATTCCGCGCGCGGCGCGGATCTGGGGGGCCTTCCTCGGTATGGGTCTGCTGAACAACGTCATTCCCTTCTCGCTGATGGCATGGGGACAGTTGCATATCGAAACAGGGCTCACCTCGATCCTGAATGCTGCCACTGCAATCTTTGGTGTGATCGCGGCCGCGCTCTTTTTTGCGGACGAACGTCTGACGCCGCGCCGGGCCATCGGTGTCGGGCTTGGGTTCTGCGGTGTTGCGACTGCGGTCGGGCTGAACGCGCTCACGTCGTTTGATATCCGCTCGCTCGGACAACTCGCCGTGATCGGCGGCACGATCAGCTATGCGCTGGCCGGTGTCTGGGCGCGCAAGACGATGAAAGGCCTGCCCCCGCAGGTCGCGGCGGCAGGCATGCTGACAGGCTCAAGCCTTATCATGATTCCCGCAGCCTGGATTGTCGAAGGACCCCTGTCCTTTGCGCTGACGCTGCAAACGTGGTCGGCCATCGGCTATTATGCGGTTGTCGCCACGGCCTTCGCATATCTGCTGTATTACAGGGTGCTTGGCATGGCGGGATCAGGGAACCTGATGCTTTGTACGCTGATGATCGCGCCAGTCGCGATCGTGCTTGGCGCAATCGTCCTGAACGAAGCCCTGCCAATGCGCGCCTACTTCGGCTTTGCCATTCTGGCGACAGGTCTATTGGTCCTGAACAGCGGCCAAAAACGCAAGAACTGAACGGGCAGCGCGCAAACCCGGTGCCGCACCACCGCGCCCCAAGCGGTCCATCGTGGTCTGCATCGCTGCCTTCTGCGACGCTGGATCATCCATCACCGCAAGAACAGCCCCTGCAATGTCATCGGCCACGCAAGCAGCACCAATGAATTCAGGCACGGTGCGGGTTTCGGACACGAGGTTCACCAATGTCACCGTATCCACCAGCAACATCCGCGAAATCAGAACACGCGATACCCACGCCATGTCATAGGCAATGACCATCGGCGTTTCATGCGCCGCCAGTTCCAACGACACCGTGCCGGACGCGGCCAAAGCCACATCCGCCGCCCGAAAGGCCGCCGATTTCATCGGATCACCCGGTGCCAGCAGGATCGGGGTGACGGGCCAGCCCGCTGCAAACGTTTGCACAAGGTCATAAACCGGCGCGGCACAGGGCAGAACGACACGCGCCTCAGGACGCCGTTCCAGAACCTGGCCCAGTGCATCACCAAAGCGGCCCGCAAGGCGAGACACCTCACCGCGGCGCGAACCTGGCAAGGCAAGGATCAAAGGCGCGTCGCCAATGCCATGGACGTCGCGAAATGACTTCGCCGCCGCCAAATCCGCTACAGGTTCCGCAACAACAGGATGCCCGACAAAATCGCAACGCATGCCCGCCGCCTGCATCAAGGGCGGCTCAAAGGGAAAAAGCGCAAGCACATGGTCGATATGCGCCGCCATTTTTGCAGCGCGCCCCGGACGCCACGCCCAAACGGTCGGGGCCACGTAATGCACGGTCGGGATATCACGCACAGCCTTCACCAGCCGTGCAACACGCAAACAAAAATCGGGGCTGTCGATGGTTATCAGAACGTCCGGTTGCGCAGCAATGACAGCCTCTGCCGTCTCTCTGATCCGGCGTTTCAGATGGAAATACTTCGGTAGGATTTCCGCCAGCCCCATGACGCTCAATTCGTCCATCGGAAACTGGCTGACCAACCCCTCGGCCTGCATCAGGGGCCCACCCACGCCAAAGAACTGCACATCGTCCAGCGACGACAAGCCCGCCATCAACGCAGCGCCCAACTTGTCACCGGACACTTCGCCCGCAATCAGGAACACTTTCATCGGCCACCCCGGGGGCGCACCCAAAGAAACATCTTCTGAGCATCAAGGATGCTTTGCACACCGATCAAATCCAACACCATAACGCCACCAGCTTCGATCACGATCCCGGCAAGCCCGGCCTCAGCGGCCTTGATTGCTGTGCCCGGCCCGATCAGCGGCAGGTCGGCACGGCGATCCTGTGCGGGCTTCGGGGCCTTGAACAGGATGCCATCATCAGCCGTCACAGGGTCTTCATCCTGACCTGAAAGCCAATCCGCCGCGTCGCCGATCAGATCACCGACCGTATCAATCACGAAATTGAACGGATCGCTCGCCCCTTCCTCGCGCACAAATGGCGCACAAAAGACATCAAGCATCGCGTCCGTGCCGTCCGGCCCCTCCCGGGCGACGACCTTACCGACGCGGACAATGCAGGCCTGCCCGATATCGGCGGCTCCCATCTCTGCAATGCAGGCTTCGCCAACAGTGGCATCCGCACGATGCCAGTCGGACGGCTTCGCCGGTGTCAGAACACCCATCGGGGGCAAAAGATCCGGTGCCACCTCATGGGCCGCGACAATCACAAAGCCCGCCTCTTCCAATAGCGCTATGATGGCGCGCAAAGCCCCATCATCACCTTGCGCCATGGCAGCCTGCAAACGCGGGACCAAAGGTGCGGTCAGCGGATCAATCGCGGCTGGATCAATGTCAGGGCGGCGCACGGCCCCGGCCATACAGATTTCGGTCACACCACGGGCTTTGAGGGCCTCTAGAAAGCTGCCAAGCTGCTCAAGGCGAAAGGTCACATCAACCGGAACTGACGGTGCAAAGCCATCCAACGCACAGACCAACGGGGGTGTCGGCAACCGCGCGATGATCGCAGCGGGCAAATCGCCGGTCCCTGCGATCAGCGCCAGCATCAGCGCGGCGTCAAAAGACCACGGTCGCTTTCACCAAGGATGAAATCAACCATCTGGCGCACGTAATCGCTGTCAAGTTCGGCCTTCAGCCGCTCAGCACGGTCATGCAACGTACCTTCGCCGTCCTTGATCGCAAGAAAAGCAGCCCGCAGCGCCGTGATATCGGCGCGCGGCACGCCCTTGCGCTTCAGCCCGACAAGGTTCAGACCGTCAAGCTCGCCACGCGGGCCGACGACAAGGCCATGCGGAATGACATCATGGGTGACCATCGACAAGGCACCGATGATCGCCCCCTGCCCGATGCGCACCCACTGATGCACACCGCTCAAACCACCGATAATGACATCATCCTCGATCACGCAATGCCCAGCGACAGCAACAGAATTGACGATGACCACGCGATTGCCGACCTGGGCATCATGTGCAACGTGACAGCCGGCCATCAGCAGATTGTCATCGCCGATACGGGTTTCCGAACCGCCACCCTTGGTGCCCAGATTGATCGTGACATGCTCGCGAATGCGGTTGCGCGCACCGATGCGGACGCGCGACTTTTCACCGCCGAATTTCAGATCCTGTGGAATTTCACCGATAACGGCAAAAGAAAACACCGTGGTGCCGTCGCCAATATGGGTATCGCCATCCACGACGACATGGGATTTCAGGGTGACGCCCTTGCCAAGCACGACATCCGGCCCGACGATGCAAAACGGACCAACGACGCAGTCCTCACCGATCACTGCGGTCTCGGCGATAATTGCGCTGGGGTGAAGCTGGCTCACCCGCGCATATCCATCATGGCCGTGAATTCCGCCTCTGCCGCCATTTCGCCCTCGACCGTTGCGACGCCCTTGAACCGCCAGACCTTCCCGCCCGGTTTCCCGCGGGTTGTGGATACGTTCATTTCCAGAACATCGCCAGGGATCACTTTGCGGCGGAATTTGCAGCCGTCAATGGACATGAAATAGATCAGCAGGTTTCCCTCTGTCAGCCCCATCGTTGTGCCAACCATCACCGCAGCGGTCTGCGCCATGGCTTCGACGATCGTCACGCCGGGCATGATCGGGGTGCCTGGAAAATGGCCCTGAAAATGCGGCTCGTTCATGGTGACATTCTTGATGCCAACTGCAGATGCGGTGCCATCGATACTGTGGACCTTGTCGACCAGCAGGAACGGGTAACGGTGCGGCAGGATCTTCTGGATCAACTGGATATCGGCGGAGGTTACGGCGTCACTCATGTCATGCAGTCTTTCTGTCGTCATTCATGTCGGCTTTGCCTAGCAAGCGAACATCGCGCGGGCAAGCACGGTTAGTCGTCGGCCTCGCTCGGATCGTCTTGTGCTGGGGCCAGCAAGGCCGCATCAATGCGGGAAATTGCCTGATCTGTGATATCGGCAGAGCGCACGGTGACAAACACAGTGCGACTGTCCAGAACAACAGACGCACCGCGTTCAACCATCATCTGCCCGACAATCGGTCGGATTTCCTCTGTGAACCGGACGCGCACGTTCACGCGGGCCTGTTCCAGCTCGATCTCCTTTGCATCACGCGCGTTGCGGATCTCCTGCGCCTTCTCGTCGAATGCTTCTGCTTCGGCACGGAAAGCTTCGGGTGTCATGGTCGGGCGACGTTCGGTCAGGCTCCGTTCTTCTTCGACCAGTTCGGCCACGATCCGCTCGTTTTCGGCGTTCAGATCACGGGCCAAAGTTTCGACTTCCTCGCGCAGCTGCAAGGCATAGGCAGATTCCGCGAACAGACGGCTGGTGTCCAGCACCAGAACCGTCTGGGTGGTCGGTTCCGCCCCGGCGTCCTGCGCGCCCGCCCCGACAGGGGCCAGCGCCAGAAACGCAAGGGCGCAAAGCCAGCGCATCAAAAGCTCGTCGAAATGGTCACATCAAAGGACTTGGGATTATCGAATTCCTGCGCGTCCAGTGCTTCGGTAAAGTTGAAACGCAATGGCCCGATCGGCGTGGTCCAGAAGATCGACAGACCTGCAACCGTGCGCGGTGTAAAATCGTTGTAAAGAATGTCGTCTTCCGACACGCCGCGCAAGTTGCCCACATCCCAGACAGACCCGTAGTCGATGAAAGCACCACCAGTGATGCCGTATTCTTCGGGCAGACCAATCGGGAATTCGGCTTCAAGCCGCGCAACGGCAAACGTATTGCCGCCAAGCGCATCATCGGTATTGGCATCGCGCGGACCTATGCCGCCAGCCTCGAAACCACGCATCGTGCGGCTGCCAAGGAAAAAGCGGTCGGTCACGCGGCTGTCACCCTTACTATAGCTCAGGAAACCACCTTCGATGGTGGCGCGCAACGTGACCTCTTCGTTCCAGACTTTTGTCTCGGCAGCGGCCAGCGCTGTCGTCTTGATGAACTCACTGTCACCGATGCCAAATTCCTGACCAAAGCGCAGCAAGACGCCGGAATTCGGATCAAGACCCGTGCGGCGCGTGTCATAGCTGTAGGTATAGCCGATGGCGTTGGTGGACACTGACCCTTCAGCCGCCTCTGCAATGATGATCGGGCTGGCAGATTCAGCAACATCCGTCAGGTCGGTATAGTCAAAGGCATAAAACACACCCAAACGCCCGTTTTCAGAGACAGGAAAGGTGAAACCCGGGCGGAAACTGAACGTCTCCGTGTCATACAGCGCGTTCTCGTTGTCGGTGGTGCGATACGACAGGTCCAGACCGAAACGCAGGTCGCGGCCAAGGAACTGCGGCTCCGAGAAACTGAACGTAAAGACACGGTTGGTTTCCGCAGTGGAAATCTGGAAATTCAGCGCCTGCCCGCGTCCAAGAAAGTTGGACTGACGAAAGCTGGCCAGCAATCCAATGCCGGTGTCAGAGTTATAGTTGGCACCAAAAGACAACGATCCTGTCGGAGCTTCAACCACGTCCACATCGACAATCACCTGCTCGGGCGAAGACCCTTCACGCGCTTCGACATTGGCATTGGCGAAAAAACCAAGGGCGCGGATACGCTCCGCACTCTCACGGATTTCACGCGGATTGAACGGATCGCCTTCAACCACGCGGAACTGGTTGCGCACAACTCGGTCCAGCGTGGTGTTGTTGCCTTCGATATCAATCCGCTCGACAAAGATGCGCGGGCCACGCACCAGCGCGAATTCAACATCCAGCGTCAGGGAACGGTCGTTGCGCGTGATGCGCGGATCAACCTGCACGAAATTCAGACCCTTGCGGATCGCCAGACGTTCAAGCCGGGCAATATCGTTTTCCAACGACACCGGATTATACGTCGCGCCGGTCCGCGTGCGCAGCGCGGCCGTAAACTCGGCCACATCCGCACCAACAATCTCAGACGAAACCGATACATTGCCAAAGGTGAACTGCTGACCTTCCTGCACATTGAAGGTGATCAGATAAGCATCACGTTCGCGCGTCAGCGCGACATCGACATTCTGGACACGGAAATCGGCATAGCCGCGCGACTGGTAGAAATCGGTCAAAACCTGACGGTCAAAATCAATGCGGTCACGCACGAATGTATCGCGGCCGATGACAGCGCGCAGGATACCAGCCTGCTTTGTCTCAAGAACGCCACGCAAGCGACGCTCGGAATAGCTACGGTTACCAATGAAACTGATGCGTTCAATCTCGGTCACGCCGGCTTCGGTCACTTCAAAAACCAGATCGACACGGTTGTCTGACCGTTCGATGATGCGCGGCGTGATCATCGCGTTGATGCGGCCCTTGTTCAGGTAAACTTCGGTCAGTGCGGCTACATCGGCCTCGGCCTGCGACGGGCTGTATACGCGGCGCGGCTGCGACTGGACGACGGCCAAAAGCTCTGCGTCACGCACCTGGCTGTTGCCTTCGATGCTGATACGGTTGACCGTCGGGAATTCGACAACGCGGATAACAAGGGTGCCGCCCTGCGGCACAACATCGACAGATGAAAACAAACCCGACCCGCGAATATTCTGTGCGGCGGCGTTCAACTCGCCCGCTGTAACGGTCTGACCACGGCTGATTCCCGCAAAAGTCAGGATCGTACCGTCCGCAACACGCTGGTTACCTTCGATCGAAACAGCATTGAAAGTGAAGCTTTGCGCATCAGCACCGGTTGCAGAAAAAGTCGTAACCCCAAGAAACAGAACGACTAAATAACGCGTCGCTGCTGCTGCCCATCGCGCCCGGGCGCGCCCCACCATCTGTTTCATAAAATTGGCCTGTTTTTTATTCGTTACCGCTGTAAACGAAATACCTTCTCTCCTGGCCGTTGTCAAAACGAAGAAAGGCACCCAAGGGTGCCTTTGGAACTACATGTTGTAGATTGATGCGCTACATCAGCGCGATATATGACCCGGCATAAAGCGCGGCAATCAGCGCGCCGGTGTATAGAATACGGTCCCAGTTCAAGTTCATCAGAACCCGAACACCCCTGTATCCTTGTGTCAACGTCTGCATCTCGCAGCTCTCCTTTACCGATTAGGTAAAAGATTAACCGAAAAACACGGCACAAATGTGGCAAAGGTTTGTCGAACCTAAGGACAGAGGATCGTGTCGTTTAGCAACGCAAAGATCATCAAGGTGGCGATCATGCTGATGCCGACGACCATCAGGCCCTGCATCACCTTGTCGTTCGGCTTCCGGCGAAAGACCGCTTCATAGGCGTGGAACACCAGATGCCCGCCATCAAGGATCGGAATCGGCAGCAGGTTCAGCAACCCGACAGCAGCAGACAGAACACCGATGAACAGGATGTAATTGGCCGGCCCCTGCTCGGCCATTGTGCCGCTGGCCTGCGCAATGGCGACAGGTCCACTGATATTGCAGGTTGAAATGGATCCGCTGAAGACATGCCAGAGGCCCGACAGGTTCGTCGTGATGCGCCACCACAGCTCTTGCGTGCCGGATACGATCGCATCCCAAAGGCCGATCGGCTCGCGCGCAGCCTGAAAGAACTCGGTGCCGGAGATGCCGATCAACCAGCGGGTTTCAAACCCGCCTTCTGCCAGCGGCAGGTCCGATCTGCGCGGGGCCAATGAAATATCAATCGTTTCGCCATCACGCCAAACTGTCAGGTCCAACGCATCACCATCCGCCGCGTTCACATAGGTAACGATATCAGCGAATGCCCTGATCTCCTCGCCGTTGATGGCCGTAATGACGTCATCCACCTTCATGCCCGCATCATCAGCGGCAGAGCGCGGATTGACCCCCGCCAGACGCGGCGGCACGGGATAAGGGCCCTGCACGACGATTTCCTCACCATCGCGGACTACCGTATAATCGACACGATCCGTGACAGGCAGTTCGTCGACGCCCGCATCCTCTGCACCAAAGACGATATCGCCGGCGGCGATGATCTGGTCCCCCGGCTGCAGCTCTGACTGGAATTGCGGGGGCAAATTGTACTCGGCCTCGAACACGACCGGATCGGACGGGCGGCCTTGATACATAAGCGTACCGGCGAAAATGGCGATGGCCAGGATGAAATTGAACAGCGGACCGGCAATAATGGTCGCAGCGCGCGCCCACAGCGGGGCACCATGCATCGTGTTGCGGGGATTGACCTCTGGGGCGACCTCTTCGCTGCCATAGCTGGCGGCATTGGCATCACCCAGAAACTTGACGTAGCCGCCAAAGGGCAATGCGGCGACCTGCCATCTGGTACCGCGCTTGTCGACGCGCGAAAACAGCACCTTGCCGAAGCCAATGGAAAACGTCTCTGCATGTATGCCGCACCAACGGCCCACGATGTAATGGCCGTATTCGTGAATCGCGACGATAATCGAGATCACCACGATAAACGCGGCAATGATAAAGGCTGTGTTGCCCAGCATTGCAGTGAAATCCAAGGTGCCTACCCCAATGTTGCGATCAGTTCGCCTGCCCTGATACGGGCAAGCCTGTCGGTATCCAACACGTTATCTAGGCTGATCGTGGCATTTTGCAGCCCGCCTTGTGCTGACATTTTGTTCAGCGTCGCGTCAACCAGCCGCGCCATGTCAAGAAATCCGATCTCTCCGGCGACGAATGCATCAAGTGCGCGTTCTTTTGCTGCATTAAAGGCGGCGCCCGTCAGGCCACCCTCCTCCATGACGTGGCGGGCAATCTCAAGCGCGGGATACCGCGCACTGTCAGCCGCGCGAAAATTGAACTGGCCGATCTTCGCAAGATCAAGACGCTCGACCGGCACATCACCACGTGAAGGCCAGTGCAAGGCGTAACCGATGGCATGGCGCATATCCGGTGGACCGACATGAGCCATGATCCCGCCATCACAAAACCCGACCAAGGCATGGATCAGGCTTTCAGGATGGATGACGGTTTCGATCTGGTCAGGGGTGCAGCCGAAAAACTCTTTGGTTTCAATCAGCTCCATCGCCTTGTTGAACATGGAAGCACTGTCGATGGTGATGCGCTGGCCCATGTCCCAATTGGGATGGCGCGATGCCTCGGCCAACGTCGCGGTCGCCAACTTCTCGATTGGCCAATCGCGGAACGCACCACCGCTTGCCGTGATGATGATCCGCTCGACAGCCGACATGTCTTCACCGACAAGCGCCTGAAACACCGCCGAATGTTCACTATCGACAGGCAGGATTGTGGCGTTGTGCGCGCGGGCTTCGGTCAAAAGGATCGGACCTGCCGTTACCAGCGATTCCTTGTTGGCCAACGCCAGCGTGGCACCGTGGGATAATGCGGCCATGCCGGGCACAAGGCCTGCGGCACCGACAATCGCCGACATGGTCCAGTCGGCCGGACGCAAGGCCGCCTCTTTCACGGCCTCCGCTCCTGCGGCCACGGCAACGCCTGATCCCGACAGCAATGCCGCCAGTTCATCATAGCATTCATCAAAACAGGTAACGGCAAAATCAGCCTTCAGTGCGATAGCGTCCTTGGCCAGTTGCACCACGTTGCGACCACCGGTCAGGGCAACCACATCGTATGCCTGTGGCTGGCGCGCAATCAGATCAAGGGTGCTCTGCCCGATCGATCCCGTTGCACCCAGCACTGTGATCCGCTTCAAAACGCCACTCCGGGCACGTTGAAAACATAAGCGACAAGCAACATGAACAGTGACGCGCCCAACAATGCATCAAACCGGTCAAACAACCCACCGTGACCGGGGATCAGGGTCGAACTGTCCTTGACCTTCATCCGCCGCTTCAAGGCACTTTCGGCGATATCACCCATCTGGCTCGCAAAGGCGAGCACCATGGAAATGAAGATAATCGTCAGCCCGGCGTTGGTGAACAGCGTGAAGATTGCGCCGACAATGCCAGCGGACACCCAACCACCGGCGGTGCCGCTCCAGGTTTTCTTGGGGCTGACCTTAGGCCAGAATTTCGGCCCGCCGACAGTGCGACCAACAAGATAGCCGAAAGTATCCGTTGCCACGACGACCAGCATCAACCAGATGATCCAGGTGAACCCGTAATCCTGACGGAACTGGACCAGCCCCCAACCCGCAATCTGGATCCCAAGGGCAAAGATAAAGAACCAACGTTTCTCGACCTCGACACTATAGGCCCCGATGGCGGGCACGATGAGGAACATCAACAGCCCGATATAGCTTTCATCCAGCAACTGGCCCGACATGACAGACGCCAGCAAAGCAGCCAGCAACATGCCCGCTGTCGGACGGGCGGGCGCAACCATCATCCACAGTTCCCAGACCATGACCGCCGTCACAAAGACGACAAGCATCTGGAACCAGACCCCGCCCAGAACCACACCGATCGCACCGACGACAAACATCGCCACGCCAGACCAAACCCGTACTGATAGATCGTCCCATTTGGGTGGTAGTGGCGGCGGACTTTCAGACATCTTAGGCGACAACAGCTCCAAAGCGTCGTTCGCGCGTGCCGTAGTTGCTCAGGACTTTTGAAAACTCCTGCGCCGTAAAATCAGGCCAAAGGGTCTTTACGAACTCATATTCGGCATAAGCGGACTGCCACAGCAGAAAGTTGGAAATGCGGGCTTCGCCACTGGTGCGGATGACCAGATCAGGGTCGGGCAACACATGGGTGTCAAGAAACTTTGCCAGCGTTTCGGCGTCCACGTCCTTATAGCTCAAACGCCCCTGCTCGACCTCATAGGCCAGTCGCTGCGCGGCACGGGTCACTTCATCGCGACCGCCATAGTTCAGGGCAATCGTCAAATGCACACGGTCGTTGTGGGCGGTCAGCATTTCAAGGTTGTCCATCAGGCTGACCAGTTTCTCGTCCAGCTTGATACGGTCACCGATGAAACGGACACGCACACCCTCGTCATGCAGGTCCTGCGCCTCGCGCTGAATATAGCGGCGGAACAGTCGCATCAGACCTGCAACTTCGGTCTGCGTGCGTTTCCAGTTCTCGGTCGAGAACGCAAAAATCGTCAGGTATTTGACGCCTTCGTCTGGACAGGCGCGCACGATTTCCTTGACGCGCTTGGCACCTGCGTGGTGGCCGAACAGGCGCACCTTGCCGCGCTGCTGCGCCCAACGGCCATTGCCGTCCATGATGATCGCGACGTGGCGCGGTCCGCTGAATACTTCGTTGTCCTTGGGCATGTTGGCCCCTTTATGCTCTGCCTCGGCTATCTGCACCACATGGTGTCAGACCTGCATGATCTCGGCTTGTTTGGTCTCGAGCAACTCATCAACTTGTTTGATGTAAGTATCGGTTAATTCTTGCACAGCCTGTTCCCAGAATTTCTGATCGTCTTCGCTCAAACCGTCGGCTTTTGCTTTCTTGATCTGGTCCATGCCATCACGGCGCAGGTTGCGGATCGACACGCGGGCACCTTCGGCATAGTTGCCCGCCACTTTCGTCAGGTCACGGCGGCGTTCTTCGTTAAGCTCTGGAATTGGCAGCATAATAATGGTGCCATTCAGCTGCGGGTTGATACCAAGACCACTCTCGCGGATGGCCTTTTCGACCTTGCCGACAAGGCCCTTGTCCCAGACGTTGACGGTGACCATGCGCGGTTCGGGCACGTTCACAGTCCCCACCTGGTTGATCGGCGTCATACTGCCATAGGCATCGACCATAATCGGCTCAAGCATGGAACCGGACGCACGCCCCGTGCGCAAGGACGCAAATTCGGTGCGCAGGTTTGCAATTGTGCCGTCCATGCGTCGGCCAAGTTGATCGGTATCAAGTTCAAAATCGTCTGACATGTCTTCTGCTCTGTCTTCCTGGCAGGCCTGCGCCCTTGGTCTGCCGTCTTCTATTGCACTATCAGACAGTTGTATAGGTCAGGAAATCTGGAAGAGTCGTGCAGTTTTTACGCACGTTGCAGAACTGTAGCAGTCCGTGAATTAGTCGCGCACGATCGTATAGGTGCCCTCGCCCGCAAGGATACCGCGAAAGCCACCGGGCTCATCCAGACTGAATACGACAATCGGCAGGTGGTTTTCCCGCGCCAGCGCGATGGCAGAGGCATCCATCACACCCAGATGCTTTTGCAGCACCTCATCATAGCTGATGACGTCATAGCGCTTGGCGTCATCGTGCTTGGCCGGATCCTTATCGTAGACACCATCGACTTTCGTACCCTTGAAAATCGCCTGACAGCTCATTTCGCTGGCGCGCAGGGTCGCGGCGGTATCAGTCGTGAAATACGGGTTGCCAGTACCAGCGGCAAAGATGCACACCCGCTTCTTTTCGAGGTGGCGAACAGCGCGGCGGCGGATGTAGGGTTCTGCGACCTCGTTCATCGTGATCGCTGAAATGACACGGGTATGAATGCCAAGGCTTTCCAGCGAAGACTGCATCGCCAGCGCGTTCATGACAGTCGCCAGCATTCCCATATAATCGGCGGTCGTGCGCTCCATCCCCTGCGCAGACCCCTGAAGACCGCGAAAAATGTTACCGCCACCGATGACCATGCAGATTTCGACACCCATCTCGTGAACGGTCTGGACCTCGCGGGCAATGCGTTCGACAGTCGGCGGATGCAGGCCAAAGCCCTGATCGCCCATCAGCGCCTCACCAGAGATTTTCAGCATGACCCGCTTGTATGTGGTCTTCGGTGTCTCGGTCATGGCGGCCCCCAGCGATGTCTTTGCGTTGCCGCGCAAAATGTCGCAAAAGAAGAACAGGTTCAATGGCTGTTGGCGGCTGATTTGTGACAGATCGCCCAAGTCGCTGAACGCAACTGAAAGAACGCGGCGCAACATACTGATGCAAATCAACATTTTTGCCAACAAACCTGTGCTGATCGCGGGGCCGACAGCCTCGGGAAAATCGGCACTTGCGTTGCAGATCGCAACACAACAGGGCGGCACCATCATCAACGCGGATGCGCTGCAGGTTTTTGACTGCTGGGAAATCCTGTCCGCACGCCCCGGCCGCGATGAACGCGCGCAAGCACCGCACGCGCTTTATGGGCACGTCGGGTATCACGAGGATTATTCGGTCGGACACTGGTTACGGGACGTGACGCCCCTGCTGACAAAAGACCGTCCCATCATCGTCGGCGGCACCGGGCTTTACCTGTCCGCGTTGACCGAAGGGCTTGCCGACATTCCAGCCACGCCACCGGAAATACGCCAGATCGCAGACGGCCTGTCCTTGGATCGGATGATCGCAGCACTGGACGATAACACGAAATCACGCATCGATCTGCTGAACCGCGCAAGGGTGCAGCGCGCATGGGAGGTGCAAGAAGCCACAGGACGGGCCCTTGCGGCTTGGCAGGATGACACGCCGCCGCCGCTTTTGCCACTGTCAGACGTCACAGCAATCGTGCTGGATGCCCCCAAGGACTGGCTGACGCCACGCATCACAAAGCGGTTTGATATGATGCTGGACGCCGGTGCGCTTGACGAAGTGCGCGCGGTACTGCCCGTCTGGGATCCGAAACGACCAGCATCCAAAGCCATCGGGGCACCCGAACTGATCGCCCACCTGCGCAATGAAATGACCCTTGAAGATGCGCGTGACGCAGCTGTTATCAGCACCCGCCAATACGCCAAACGCCAGCGAACATGGTTCGCAAAACGGATGAAAGCGTGGCACCAGCTGCACGTTTCGTCCACAGACTTATCCACAGCATTCACCTTCAACTCCTAGTTTTCTGATTGTTTTCGGTATACTAGAGCTTATTCTTGCACGAATCCTACGTGGAGCGGCTCGCATGACGGACGGCACCGAACATCAAACATCTGGACTTGCGCTCGTCCCTATCGCGCAAAACCCGCAGATGGGACGCTGGCGCACCGAAGCGATGCGCAGCCACGCAACACCCCGCCTGTTGTTCATCGGCAAGGGCCACGGGCGCATCACAGTTGCTGGTCTGACTAGCGGCTATGGTCCCAACAACCTGATCTTCATCCCGGCACACACCATGTACGGTTTTGACGTCGGCCCAACGGTGTTCGGGCAGATGCTGTCGATCCCGGGGGCAATGGCACCCGAATGGCCGGACGAAGCCGTGCATCTGCGCATGCGCGATGTCGGGGCGCAAAAAGAATTCACGATGATCATGGACGGGCTCGAACGGGAACTGAATTCCGAAAAAAGCGCGCATTCGCGGGCCGCACTTTATCATCTTGGGCTGTTGTCGGTGTATTTCGAACGCCAGCTGACCTCACGCCCCGAAGACCGCGCCATTGGGCATTCGGAAACCTCTGCTGCACGGCTGGTGGCGGCCTATACGGATCTGATTGAACGGGACTATCGCAAACAGATGTCGATCGCCGGCTATGCGGACTCGCTTGGTGTCACGCCGACGCATTTGACGCGCTGCTGCAAGCGGACCTGTGGAAAATCGGCGCTCGGATTGCTGGCAGACAGGGTTCACTACGAGGCTTGCGTGCTGCTGCGCGACACCAAACGGCCCGTGCAGGACATCGCCGCCGACCTCGGCTTTACATCGCCTGCGTATTTCAGCCGTGCGTTTCAGGCCCGCGCCGGACGCAGCCCCAGCCTGTTCCGCAAACTCGGGGCGACAATGCGCCGCTAATTGCGCGAACATCACCAGTGTTCAGGCAACAAATCGTGCTTAAAGCGCTTTGAAAAGCAGTTTCCGGAAATCCGAAACGTCGCTTTTGCCACATACGCACGTCGCATTTGTGATCTCTATGGCCGTTAGTTTGCATTGACGCCTCTGGCTATTCATGCGGTAATCCGCGCCAAGGGATGCGGATCATGCTGCTTTGACCACGCGACACACGTGGAATTTTCGGTGCCGACAAACCAGACAAAAGAGAAATGTGTCACAGGGAGAAGACAATGACATCACCAAACAAGCCGGTTCATCCGGTCGCGCTGACGTATCTGAAGGATATGCAGGCGGGCAAACTCAGCCGCCGCGAATTCTTGTCGCGCACAACTGCCCTTGGCGTCACCGCCACGGCCGCTTACGGCATGATGGGACTCGCCGCGCCGGTTCAGGCCGAAGCGCACGCCCAGCAAGGCGGCACACTGCGCATGCAGATGGAAGTGCGCGCGCTGAAAGACCCGCGGGCATTCGACTGGACGCAGATGGCTTTCGTCACTGCCGGCTGGCTTGAATACCTCGTAGAATACAACTCCGACGGTTCGTTCGCACCGATGCTTCTGGAAAGCTGGTCCGTGAATGACGACGCCACCGAATACGTGCTGAACGTGCGTCAGGGCGTAAAATGGAACGACGGTTCCGACTTCACAGCCGAAGACGTGGCACGCAACATCACCGGATGGTGTGACAAGTCCGTGGAAGGCAACTCCATGGCTGGCCGCTTCGCCATTCTGATCGACGCCGACACTGAAAAGGCGATCGACGGCGCAATCGAAGTCGTGGACACACACACCGTCAAGCTGAACCTGCCAGCCTCCGACATCTCGCTGATCGCAGGCATGTCCGACTATCCGGCAGCAATCGTGCCCGCTGGCTTCAGCGCCGATACGATGCTGGACAATCAGATCGGCACAGGCCCGTATCTCAACGAAACACACGAAGTGGGCGTCAAATCCACGCTGGTGCGCAACGAAGGCCATGATTGGTGGGGCTATGCCGCTGGCAAGGGCGCGTATCTGGACCGGATCGAATACGTCGACTACGGCACGGATCCATCCGCATGGATCGCCGCTGCTGCGGCTGACGAAGTGGACATGTTCTATGAAACCGTCGGCGACTTCGTTGATGTTGTCGAAGGGATCGGCTGGGAACGTTCCGAAGTGGCCTCCGGCGCGACGATCGTCATCCGTCCAAACCAGCAGGCCGAAGTCGACGGGATGAAGCCTTACGCGGACAAGCGCGTCCGTCAGGCCATCGCACACGCCGTCAACAACGCGGTGTGTCTCGAACTTGGCTACGCAAACCGCGGCGTCGAAGCACGCAACCAGCACGTCGGGCCGATGCACCCCGCATGGGCAGACGTCCCGGGGCTGGAATACAACCCGGACCGCGCGCTGGAACTGCTGACCGAAGCCGGAATGCAGGACTACGAATTCGAGATCACCTCGATCGACGATGACTGGCGCAAGAACACAACTGACGCGGTTGCCGCCCAGTTGCGTGATGCGGGCTTCAACGTGAAGCGGACAATCATTCCGGGCGCGACCTTCTGGAACGACTGGACACAGTACCCGTTCTCTTCGACGAACTGGAACCACCGTCCGCTGGATACGCAGATCCTCGGCCTGGCCTATCGCTCTGGCGAGGCATGGAACGAATCCGGTTTCGCAAACGCCGAATTCGACACGCTGCTGGCAGAAGCCAACTCGATCGCGGATGCCGATGGTCGCCGCGAAGTCATGGCAAAGCTGCAGGCGATCATGTCCGACGAAGGTGTGACGATCCAGCCGTACTGGCGTTCGCTCTACCGCCACGCCAAGCCGGGCTTTGTGGGCTGGGATATGCACATCGCGTATCTGCCGCATATCTACAAGATCGGGCTTGCAGCCTAATGTGATCAGGGCCGCACCACGCAAGGGTGCGGCCTTTTTTGCTGACGCACCGGCGGTCAACGCCGGGCGTGATCCGGGGGCACGCCCCCCAACACTGACCATCAGGGGCCTTTATGGGACTGTTTATTCTGCGCCGCCTTGGGGTGATGCTGCTCACGGCTTTATGCCTGACATTCATCGTCTTCTGGCTGACGAACCTCTATCCGAACCTTGAAAAGCTGGCGAAAACCGAAGGCAACTTCCGGATGTCAGATGAACAGGTCACCAGCTACCTGACGAACAACGGATATCTTGAACCGCTTCCGATCAAATACGGTCAATGGCTGGGTGTGCTGCCCGGTTACGAAGTCGAAGGTTCGGATGGCGAAGTGCGGCGGCGTTGCGAGGATGGGAAAACGTTCTGCGGCGTGCTGCAAGGGGATTGGGGTTTTTCAACGGTCTTCAAGGACGACGTCAGCACGATCATCAGCACCCGGCTTGGGCTGACGGGCAAACTGATGCTCTGCGTCATGCTCATCATGGTGCCAGGTGCCTTGGTGATCGGGGTTTTAGCCGGGATGCGCGAAGGATCGCGACTTGACCGGTCGCTTTCGACAGTGTCCATCGTCTCGACAGCGACACCTGAATACGTCTCTGGTGTCATCCTGATCGCCGTCTTTGCAACGCCACTCTTCGGAATGCAGTATTTCAAGGGAACGGCGACAGCGGCGATGGATGATGCCAACTTCAACAACTTCTTCCTGCCCGTCATCACGATTGCACTTTACGGGCTTGGGTACATCGCACGGATGACACGGGCCTCCATGACCGAGGTCATGACAGCGCAATACATCCGCACGGCACGGCTCAAAGGGGTCAGCTTTCCGAATATCGTCATGAAACACGCGCTGCGAAACGCGCTGATCGCGCCCTTCACGGTGATCATGCTGCAATTCCCTTGGCTGCTGAACGGCGTGGTGATTGTCGAGACCCTGTTCAACTACAAGGGCTTTGGTTGGACACTGGTGCAGGCCGCTTCCAATAACGACATTGAACTCCTGCTTGCCGTTTCGGTGGTCTCGGTCTTTGTCGTTCTCGTCACGCAGCTGCTTTCGGACGTCGGCTACGTATTCCTCAATCCACGCATTCGCATCGCATAAAGGAGGCCGCTTATGGAACCGCTTAGCTGGACTGGCGCCCTCGGCGCATACCTGAACCTGATCACGACCGTCGTCTTCATCGTGTTCGCGATAGCAATTGTTCTGACTGTTGTGCAGTCCGCACTGCGCGTCGAACAAACCGTGGCGGTCAATGCCGACGGCACGGCTGTTGCCACAGGCGGAACGTCGTTGCCTGCGTTCATTACGGCTGCAATCATGATGACATTTGCGATCTTTCTCGCGAATGCGGCTTTCGGAAACCCGCTCTCAGCCATCGGAGGCAACATCTGGACAACCCTCCTTGCGACCATCGTGATCGGGGTCGGGCTAACGTTTTTCGTGTCATCGGTCTTTCCCGAAGGTGTCGGTGAAAAGCTCTTGCCGTTTGCCGCAATTGCGTTGCTGGCGCTGATCCTGATCTATGTCATCGTGCCCTTCCTGCTGCCCTACGGCAGTGCCGGTATCGTTGGCGAGATGTCCAAGCGCTTCCTGCCGGTCTGGATTGCACTGGCGGTCACCTTCGCGCTGTCGATCAAGTTCAAGCGACGGCTCGGCCTTTATGGCAAACTCTTTGACAGTACGATCGGCATGATCGGCTTTGCGCTTGTCATGTTCTGGGTTTTCACAGCTTTCTTTGTCGGCGTCTTCGACCTGATCGGCACGCATGACGGGCTGTCCCAGGTATCCGGCCTCAAGAACAAAGGACCGGGCGTGCCGGTGCCAGACGATACAGCGGGGGCGATCCCGCATTACCTTCTGGGCGGCGATAACCTCGCGCGCGACATCTTCAGCCGCGTGGTCGAAGGATCGGTCTTCGTTATCCTCATCGCCCCCCTTGCGACGGTTTTCGCCTTCATGGTCGGCATCACACTAGGCCTGCCCGCTGGCTTCTACGGCGGTCGGCTCGACACCGTGCTGTCATTCATCGCGAACCTTGTGCTCGCCTTTCCGGTGATCCTGCTGTTCTACCTTTTGGTGACACCTGAAATCGTGGCGACCGGCATCCCGTCCTATCTGGCCGCCGTGCTATTCGTCTTTCCGGTGGTCTTCTTCTGGGTCCTGCTCAATTCGCGCTATCACACGCAACCGGCAAAGCGACTGCCGGTCATGGCCGTCGTGATCGGCGCGCTGGTCTGGCTGTACCTGTCGATGATCAACCAGAAAGGCACGGTTATCAACTTCCTGCCGGAATGGTTCGACCTCTTCGACCTAGATATTCTCGTGGTGTTCGTGTCGGTCGTCTTCGTGAATTCGCCGACGGTGTTCCGGATCGTGCGCGGCCTCGCGCTTGATCTGCGCACGCGGGATTATGTAGCCGCCGCGCAGACGCGGGGCGAAGGGCCTTGGTATGTCATGCTCTGGGAAATCCTGCCCAACGCGCGCGGCCCGCTGATCGTCGATTTCTGCCTGCGGATCGGCTACACCACGATCCTGCTCGGAACACTCGGCTTCTTCGGTCTTGGCCTGTCATCCGAAAGCCCCGACTGGGGGTCCACGATTAACGAAGGGCGCAAGCTGCTGTTGATCTACGTTCACCCTGCCATTCCACCCGCCATCGCACTTCTGACCCTCGTGCTGGGTCTGAACCTGCTGGCGGACGGGCTGCGTGAAGAAAGCCTAAGGGATTGATGATGTGCATATCCCGGTGCACGCGCAGTGCACGCCCTGTGCACGCAAATCACAGCCCAAATAATGAGAGAAGATAACATGGCCGAACCCATCCTCGAGATCGACAAACTCTCCATCTCTTTCTTTACGCGGCTGCGGGAAATCCCGGCCGTCATGGACTTCTCGGCCAAGATCATGCCCGGCGAAGCGCTTGGTCTGGTTGGTGAATCCGGCTGCGGGAAATCCACCGTCGCACTTGGGGTCATGCAAGACCTTGGCGTGAACGGAAAAATCGTCAACGGCTCGATCATGTACAAGGGCCGCGACCTCTGCACGATGACGTCCGAAGAACTGCGTGACATCCGCGGATCGAAAATTGCGATGATTTATCAAGAGCCTATGGCGTCCTTGAATCCGGCAATGAAGATCGGTCAGCAGCTGGCCGAAGTGCCGATGATCCATGAAGGCATAAGTCAGGGCGCAGCGATGAAACGCGCGTTGGAAGTGGTAACGGACGTGAAACTGCCCGACCCGCAACGGATTCTGGGCAGCTATCCGCACCAGCTTTCCGGCGGGCAGCAGCAGCGCATCGTGATCGCAATGGCGCTCATGTCCAAACCCGATCTACTGATTCTTGACGAACCCACGACCGCGCTTGACGTAACCGTGGAAGCCGCCGTGGTCGAACTGGTCAAGGACCTCGGCAAGAAATACGGCACGTCGATGCTTTTTATCAGTCATAACCTGGGGTTAGTGCTCGAAACCTGTGACCGGATTTGCGTGATGTATTCCGGTGAAGCAGTGGAACGCGGCAGCATCGAAGACGTCTTTGACGAAATGCAGCACCCCTATACGCAAGCCCTTTTCCGGTCGATCCCCCTGCCCGGTGCCGACAAGAACGCACGGCCGCTGATCGCGATTCCCGGGAACTTTCCCCTGCCCCACGAACGCCCGGATGGCTGCAACTTCGGACCGCGCTGCGACTACTTCGAGGCAGGACGTTGCGATCAGGGATTCATCCCGATGGAAACGGTCCATGGAAACGACCGACACCAGACACGCTGCCTGCGACATGAAGAAATTGACTGGAATGCCCCGCTAGAATTGGGCGAGCAAAAGGTCAAAGGCGAGCCCGGACCCGTCGTTCTGAAAATGGACAACCTCAAGAAATACTACGAGGTCGCGGCCAATGCGCTGTTCGGTGGCGGCGACAAGAAGGTGGTCAAGGCCAACGAAACACTCAGCTTTGAAGCGCGCGAGTCCGAAACGCTGGCTATCGTCGGCGAATCCGGTTGCGGAAAATCGACGTTTGCCAAGGTTCTCATGGGGTTGGAAACCGCAACGGACGGGGAAATCCTGCTTGATAACAAGGCCATTGGGAATACGCGCATCGAAGATCGCGACACGAAAACCATCGCCGATATCCAGATGGTCTTCCAGAATCCGTTCGACACGCTGAACCCGTCGATGACGGTCGGACGACAGATCATGCGCGCGCTTGAAATCTTCAAGGTCGGCAAGAACGACAAGGAACGACGCCAGCGCATGTTGGAACTGCTTGATCTGGTGAAACTGCCCCGCGCATTTGCCGACCGGATGCCACGCCAGTTGTCAGGTGGACAGAAACAGCGTGTGGGTATCGCGCGGGCCTTTGCCGGTGATGCGCGGATCGTGGTCGCCGACGAACCGGTCTCAGCACTTGACGTATCGGTACAGGCGGCCGTGACGGACCTGCTGATGGAAATTCAGCGCCAGCACAAGACAACGCTGCTGTTCATCAGCCATGACCTGAGTATCGTCCGCTATCTGTCCGATCGCGTGATGGTCATGTACCTTGGGCACGTGGTCGAATTGGGCAGCACCGATCAGGTCTTTTCGCCGCCCTACCACCCCTACACCGAAGCCCTTTTGTCCGCTGTTCCAATCGCTGACACCAGCGTTCAGAAAAAGCACATCGTGCTAGAGGGCGATATCCCGTCGGCGATGAATCCGCCGCCCGGCTGCCCGTTCCAGACGCGCTGCCGTTGGAAAGACAAGGTTGCGGGTGGACTTTGCGAAAAAGAAGTGCCGCCGGTGCGCCATGTCGCGGACGGCCATCAGATCAAATGCCATCTGAGCGACGCCGAACTCGCGAATATGGAGCCAGTGATCAAGATCGCCGCTGAGTAGGCAGAAATGATCGGGGGTCCGTCAGGACCGCCGATCAGCTACCCCAGATGATCCGAACGTAATTTTGTGTTTCACGGTAAGGCGGCACACCGCCGTGTTGCTGCACCGCTGCCGGGCCCGCGTTATATGCGGCCAGTGCCAGTCGCCAACTGCCGAAGGTATTGTATTGCTCGCGCAGATAGCGCGCACCACCTTCAAGGTTCTGACCGACATCATGTGGATTAACGCCAAGGTATTGCGCTGTTCCGGGCATCAGCTGGGCGAGCCCCAACGCCCCCTTGTGGGAACGTGCGCGGGAATTCCAACCGCTTTCCTGCTGGATCAGACGTAGAAACAAATCCTCTGGCACGCCGTGCTTTGCAGCGGCAGCACGGGCGAGATTCAGGTACGGACCACGATACGATCCGTTGAAGCGCGGCACGGATCCGGCATTTTGCGGCACGACCGCACGTGGTGGCTGCAGACGGATCGAATTGTTGTATTGTTGCGAAGCCCGGTTATCTAGCACGGAAAGTTGGTTTTGGAACAATGCGGTACGCGACCTTGTCGACACTGTATCCGCGATAGCTGTTCCTGCCAGAAGCGATACGGCACATGCCCCAATCAAAACACGCATTACAATCCTCACGTCGACAACTCGGAAGGACCATAAAGCAAAATTCAAAATAGGCGAGTCTTGCGTTTTAAGCCCCCGTTAAGCTTGATAGCTTACGCCAACACGCAGAATCAATCGGGGGATCGGCATGGCCGGATCAGTGAACAAAGTCATTCTCATCGGCAATCTGGGCCGCGACCCGGAAGTGCGCACATTCCAGAATGGCGGAAAGGTCTGCAACCTGCGCATTGCCACATCCGAAAACTGGAAAGACCGCACCACCGGCGAACGCCGCGAGCGCACGGAATGGCACTCTGTCGCGATCTTTTCCGAACCGCTGGCCAAAGTGGCAGAGCAGTATCTGAAAAAGGGTTCGAAGGTCTATATCGAAGGTCAGCTTGAAACCCGCAAATGGCAGGACCAATCCGGTCAGGACCGCTATTCGACCGAAGTCGTCCTGCGCCCCTATAACAGCACGCTGACAATGCTGGATGGTCGCAGCGAAGGCGGCGGTGGTGGCAGCTATGGTGGCGGCGATCAGGGCGGATACGGCGGCGGCGGCGGTTACGACAGCGGCGGCGGCTATGGTGGCGGCAGCGGCGGATCATCGAACCAAGGTGGCGGCGGCGGCAGTGCCCCCAGTGACATGGACGACGAAATCCCGTTCTGATCTACCGAGTTTTGTAATGACACGGGCGCAGCACTGCTGCGCCTGTTTTCTTTTCAGTGCAGCGCGTCTTTCAACACAGTGATGACCGCATCTGACGGGACATCGGACGCGATGAACGCGTCTCCAATCCCGCGGGCAAGGATGAACCGCAGCTTGCCATCGACGACTTTCTTGTCCTGCCCCATCAGGTTCAGAAGCGCTTCGGCACCGGGCATGTCACCGGGAATGTCGCGGATATCGACCTTCATCCCCATGTCGCGCAGATGTGCACGCACACGGCTCGGGTCTTCCTGACTGCACAGCCCCATCCGCGCCGAGAGTTCAAATGCCAGCGCGCAACCGATGGCGACCCCTTCCCCATGGAGCAGCCGGTCCGAATAGCCTGTTGCCGCCTCAAGCGCATGACAGAAGGTATGGCCAAGGTTCAAAAGCGCGCGGTCCCCCTGTTCAGTCTCGTCGCGTTCGACAATATCGGCTTTCATTTCGCACGATCGCGTCACCGCGCGCACCCGTGCATCCATGTCCCCTTTGGCCATTGCCGGTCCGTGCGCTTCGAGCCATTCAAAGAAGGCGGCATCGCCAAGCAGCCCATATTTGACCACCTCGCCATACCCGGCCAGAAAATCCCGACTTTCCAGCGTGGACAGCAATGCTGTATCGGCCAGCACCAGGCTGGGTTGGTGAAACGCCCCAATCAGGTTCTTTCCGCTGGGCGAATTGATTCCCGTTTTTCCGCCGACCGAACTGTCGACCTGCGCCAGAAGCGACGTCGGGATCTGCACAAAGCGCACGCCGCGCCGCAGGATTGCCGCCGCAAAACCGGCAAGGTCCCCAATGACGCCGCCGCCGAATGCGATGACCACGTCGTTGCGTTCAACCTTCTGTGCCAACAACCATTCGACCGACCGTTCCAGCATCGGCCAGCTTTTCGTGCCTTCCCCCGGCGGCAGGATCAGTGCCTCTGACGTGAGGTCTGTTGATTGCAGGCTGTCTTGCAACGTTTGCAAATGCAGCGCGGCGACGTTCTCATCTGTGATGATGGCAATATGCTTGCGCCCACCCATGGCGCGAATCCGCGCTCCGGCGACGCTGATCACATCTGGCCCGATCAGGATGTCGTAGGCACGGCCCGGCAGGTTCACAGGGACAGTCTTGGCACTCATGTCACGTTCTCCGGTAGGTCGCCTGCTGCTTTCAGGACGTCGATCACGGCTTGCGTCGTGGCATCGATGGACGCGCCGGACTGCACTGCGACGCGCAGCTGCGCCAGTTTGTAGATCGGTGTGCGCTGGTGGAAAATTTCGGTCAGCGTCGCCAGCGGATCAGGCGTGCGCAAAAGCGGGCGCGTATCCTTGTGCCGGACCCGTTCCCAAAGCAGCGGCAATGGCGCGTCAAGCCAGACAGCAACGCCTTTGGCGGCAATGCTGTTGCGGTTGCGTTCGGCCAGATAGGCCCCACCGCCGGTCGACAGAATTGCGGGCGGCCCTGACAAAAGCCGTTCAATCACTTCGGCCTCACGCTCGCGAAAGAAATCCTCGCCGTCGCGGGCAAAGATTTCGGCGATGGTGGCTTGCGCGGCCTGTTCGATTTCAGCGTCACTGTCGAGAAACGGCACCTTCAGCCGCGCGGCAAGCGCGCGCCCGATGGCTGTCTTGCCGCATCCCATCATGCCCACAAGCACCACGGTGCGGCGCAATGCGCCTCCTGCCGGTTCCTGTTTCGTGGTCTTCAATGGTTCTCGCCTGATCCGCACATCGGCTAGCCGCCGCTTAGTTTAAATTTCTTCTCTTCAATGGCGTGATATTGCCGAAAAGGCCATATATAAACCAGACATTAAGCGGTGACAGACCGCATCAGGCAGGCAGCAGAAAAGTTGGGGCACTCAAAATGTGGCGTTTGATCAAAGCGGTATTCTTTCTGACGCTATTGGCAGCCGCAAGTCTGATCGCCTATGCTTATGTGGGGCCGATTTTCTTTCCGGCGGACTTTGCCCCGCCAAGCGAGCAGATCAATACGCCGGTGGTATTGGAAACGAATTAGTATGCCTGTCAGGCGCACGGCCATTCTTGTGACACTGCTGGCGGGTACCGCCGCCGCGCAGGATGGTTCCCCCCTGTCTGCAATCGACTGGCTCTCACAAAGCGTGACACCCGCGACTGCGGCCCCGGAAGCGCCGCAAGCCAAACCAATCGACGAACCCGCCGTGACCGACAATGCCGACCCGCCACCTGTCCGCGTCACGCCACTTGATGGTCCCTCACCTGATCCTGTTGGATTGCTTCCCTCGAACGTGACCGGCTTGCCGCGCAGCCTGTGGGCCGGCAGCGACGAAGCGTTGCTGGTGACCCTCGTTCAGGCAGAAGCAATGCCCACCCTGCCCGCGATCAAGGATTTTCTGGTGGTCCTGATGCTAGCAGAGGCCGATCCCCCACTCGCGGCCAGTCCGGACGGCCCGCTGTTTCTGGCCCGTGTCGACAAGCTGCTGGATCAGGGGACCTTGCAAGAAGCCCAGGCGTTGCTGGAGCAGGCAGGTGGCGATACGCCCGACCAATTCCGCCGCCTATTTGATGTCGCGTTGTTGACCGGCACAGAAGACGATGCCTGCACCATCATGGATGAACGGCCTGCCGTCGCCCCCACGTTCCCCGCGCGCATTTTCTGTTTGGCGCGCAGTGGTGACTGGACCCGTGCAGCCCTGACGTTGAACACGCATCGCGTGCTGGGTGATATCACCGAAGAAGAAGAAGCGTTACTGTCCCGCTTTCTTGACCCCGAACTTTACGAGGGAGAAGACAGCCTGCCGGAGCCGAGCCGGATCAGCCCGCTTGTTTTCCGGATGCGCGAGGCGATCGGGGAAGGCTTTCCCACGGATAACCTGCCGCTTGCCTTTGCCCATGCCGACCTGCGCGACACAGCCGGGTTGAAAGCGCAACTGGAAGCGGCGGAGCGGCTTATTCAGGCGGACGCCATCGACCCGAACGTGTTGCAGGAGTTATATACCTCGCGCACGCCTTCTGCCTCTGGTGGCGTCTGGGATCGCGCGTCGTCATTTCAGGCCTTTGACCGTGCGCTTGCTGCAGGTGATGCGACCGCCATATCGCAAACATTGCCCGATGCCTGGACGGCCATGAAAGAAATCAAGAGCGAAGTGGCCTTCGCCCGGCTTTACGCCGCCGAACTGCAAGACCTCGATCTGTCAGGGAATGCCGCAGAGCTTGCAGAGATAATCGGCCTGCTGTCGGATGATTACGAAGCGGTTGCCATGGCTGCGGAAAATATCTCGCCTTTCCTGATCGCACTCGCCAAAGGTGTGCCACAGGAAACCCGCGCGAATACCCCGGACGAACGCGCGGTGCAGGCGGCTTTCAACGGGGCGAACCCGCCGCAGGTTATCGCGGATCTGCTGGATGCGGGCAAACTGGGCGAAGCGCTGTTGCGCACCATTGCCTTGTTCGAAGCGGCCTCTGCCGGTGACACGCAGTCAATGACCGATGCACTGTCTGTGCTACGCCGGGTGGGGCTGGAAGACGTGGCGCGCAAGGCGTCCCTACAATACCTGCTGCTGGAACGTTCGATATGACGGCGGCAAACCAGCCGATGGCCCATTGGGTGCAGGCTTTTCTTGAGGCACAGGCCGCAGAACTGGACGCGGCGACCAATACGCAGTTGGCCTATGCCCGTGATCTGCGGATTTTCAGCGATTGGCTGGCAGACAAGAAGCTGCACTTCGCAAACGCTGCACAGGATGACGTCGAAGGTTTCCTGATTGATTGCGACCGCGAAGGTCTATCCAAGGCCACGCGAGCGCGCCGCTTGTCTGCGATCCGTCAACTGTACCGTTTTGCATTCGAGGAAGGCTGGCGCGCAGACAACCCTGCCATCCAGATCAAAGGTCCGGGCAAATCCAAGGCCCTGCCCAAAACACTTACCGTGGAAGAGGTCGGCAGGCTGCTGACCGCCGCGCGCGATTCCGGAAAGGCGTCGCTGCGCAATACCTGCCTGATGGAACTGCTTTACGCGACAGGTATGCGCGTCACCGAATTGGTGACCCTGCCCGTTTCGGCTGCCCGTGGCGATCCGCGCATGCTGCTCGTGCGCGGCAAAGGCGGTAAAGAGCGGATGGTCCCCCTGTCGCCGCCAGCTCGCGAAGCGATGGCCGATTACCTGATAGAACGCGACACCGCCGAGGATGCCGCCCGCAAGGACGGCCACCCGCCATCAAAGTTCATGTTTCCATCGCGCGGCAAGGACGGCCATCTGACCCGCCACCGTTTTTTCGGACTGATCAAGACACTAGCCGTCAACGCGGGCGTGTCACCCGACAAGGTCACGCCGCACACGCTGCGTCACGCCTTTGCCACGCATCTTCTGGCCGGTGGTGCCGACCTGCGCGCCATCCAGACGATGCTGGGCCATGCCGATGTCGCGACAACCGAAATCTATACACACGTCCTGGACGAACGCCTGACCGAGCTTGTGATGGAACATCACCCGCTTTCCCGCAAGACAGACCCTTGAAGCACACGGGCAGACACCCCATAACCAACAGATTATGTCACCCCCTGAAAGCCACTGATGGATCCCTCTTCTTTTGACGCCGCATTCTGGATGACGGCGGCCGCAATTCTTGTTCTGCTTGTTCTCTCCGGGTTTTTCTCGGGCTCGGAAACGGCACTGACCGCCGCATCGCGCGGCAAACTGCGTGCCAATGCGGACAAGGGCAACAAGGGCGCGCAGACAGCGCTGGAGGTGACCGAGGACAGCGAGCGGCTGATCGGGTCCGTCCTGCTTGGCAACAACGTTGTGAATATCTTGGCGACGTCGCTGGCGACAGCCGTTCTGACAAAGGTTTTCGGCCAGAACGGCGTCGCATTCGCAACGTTGATCATGACGTTGCTGGTCCTCATTTTTGCGGAGGTGCTGCCGAAAACATTCGCCATCACCTATCCGGAAATCGTCGCAGCGCGTGTTGCCCGTCCGATTGCGATTGTCGTGCTGGTCTTTTCACCCATTGTTGCCGCTGTCCGTGTACTTGTGCGCGGCGTGCTGCGTGTGTTCGGTGTCGAAACTGACCCGGACAGCAACATCCTTGCGGTGCGCGAAGAAATAGCCGGTGCCCTGTCCCTTGGCCATTCCGAAGGGATCGTGGAAAAGGAAGACCGCGACCGCATTCTGGGCGCGCTTGATCTGAATGAACGCTATGTCGAAGAGGTCATGCTGCACCGTTCCGGCATCGAGATGATCGACGTGGACCTGCCCCCTGCCGACATCTTGCGTCTTTGCCTGGAAAGCAATCACACCCGCCTGCCCCTGTTCCGCGAAACACAGGAAAACATCGTGGGTGTGTTGCATGCCAAGGATCTGCTGCGCGCAATGCACAAGATGATGAACGACGGTGTGGTCACCGCCAAGGAACTGGATGATTTCAATATCCTGAGCGTGACGATGCAGCCCTATTTTGTCCCCGAAACCACGACGCTGGACGAACAGATGCGCCAGTTCCTGAAGCGCAAAAGCCATTTTGCGCTGGTGGTGGATGAATATGGCACCCTGCAGGGCCTGATCACGCTTGAAGACATTCTGGAAGAAATCGTCGGCGAAATCGCGGATGAGTTCGACGATGACGAAGACGAGCAGATCGAAAAAACCGAGGACGGCGCATATCTGGTCGACGGGTCCATGACGATCCGCGACCTCAATCGTGCGCACGACTGGAACTTGCCTGACGACGAAGCCAACACCGTCGCCGGGCTTGTCATCCACGAGGCGCAGATGATCCCGGTGCAGGGTCAGGTGTTCAGCTTTCACGGCTTCCGTTTCGAGGTGGTCGAGAAGGAAGAGAACCGTCTTGCGTTGCTCAAGATCAGGCGGCTTTGATCCCAGCCCTAGCCCGGTGACACGTTCGACGGCGCTGTTGTGCTTGCGTTCACGATCGCTTCGCTGATGGCAGCGTTGAAGACCGTGAAATCAATCAGCAGAAAACGCCGCGCCAATGGCGGCGAGCGCGAAAATGACGTAGCGCGCGCCAAGATGCAGTGCGTGATCGGCCACCTACCGCCCTTTGAACAGGCCACCTAGCAAGCCGCGCACGATGCGTCTGCCGGTCGTTCCTTTCAGTTCCTTGGCCACAACCGAAGCCAGCGCGATCCCGAATCCTTCGGCGGTCGATGATTTGCTGCGCCGTGAGGTCGAACGCGACACCTGCTTGCCCGAATAGCGGCGGGCTTTCTTGTGTTCGCGCTCTTGTTCGTCCGCGGCTTGTTCTGCCTCTTCGGCCTCTTCCGCAGCTTTGGCTGCCGCTTCGGCGCGTTTTGTCAGCATTTCAAAGGCACTGTCGCGGTCCAGGGTCTTGTCGTATTTGCCCGACATGGGGGATGCATTCATGATCGCCTTGCGTGCGGTTTGCGTGATCGGGCCAAGCTGCGATGATGGCGGACGGATCAGCGTGCGTTCGACGATCGACGGGATGCCTTTGGCATCAAGCAACGACGTCACAGCCTCGCCCGTACCGACCTGTTGAATGGCCTCTGCCGTGTCGAATTTGGGGTTGGGACGATAGGTTTCAGCCGCCTGTTTCAGTGCCTTGTTATCCTTGGCCGTGAATGCACGAAGCGCATGTTGCACGCGGTTGCCCAACTGGCCCAGCACATCCTCTGGCACGTCGGCTGGGTTCTGGGTGATGAAGAACACCCCGACCCCCTTGGAGCGGATCAGCCGCGCAACCTGCTCGACCTTGTCCACCAACGCCTTGGGCGCATCGTCAAACAGCAGGTGAGCTTCGTCAAAGAAGAACACGAGCTTGGGTTTGTCCGGGTTGCCGACCTCTGGCAATTCTTCGAATAGCTCGGACAACAGCCACAGCAGGAACGTCGCATAAAGGCGCGGGCTGCCCATGAGCTGATCGGCAGCAAGGATATTCACGACGCCGCGGCCGTCGGTATCAGTGCGGATGATGTCTGACAAATCCAATGCAGGTTCCCCGAACAACTGCGAGCCGCCCTGATTTTCAAGCACCAGCAACTGGCGCTGGATCGCCCCGACAGACGAGGACGCCACGTTGCCATAGCGCAAGGACAGGTCGTTCGCGTTCTGCCCGACCCACACCAGCAAGGCCTGCAAGTCCTTGAGGTCAAGAAGCGGCAAACCTTCCTCGTCGGCCACGCGGAAGGCGACGTTCAACACGCCTTCCTGCACGTCCGTCAGTTCCATCAAACGCGACAGCAACAATGGCCCCATTTCGGCGACAGTCGCGCGGATCGGATGCCCCTGACGACCGAACAGATCCCAGAATGTCACCGGAAACTGGTCGTAAACCAGATCAAGCCCGATGGTTTCTGCCCGCTTCATGAAAGGTTCATGCAGCTTGAAATCTGCTGTGCCTGACGCGGCCAGACCTGATAGGTCACCTTTGACGTCAGACAGGAACACCGGCACGCCCGCACTTGAAAAACCTTCCGCAAGAATTTGCAATGTTACGGTTTTTCCGGTTCCGGTTGCCCCTGCGACCAGCCCGTGCCGGTTTGATTTATCCAGCAAGAGCGTCTGTGCCAAGCTGTAGCCTTCGCCACCGCCGCCTACGAAAATCCCATCTGTCATTGCGTCTTTCCCTGTATTCGTTCCGGACAAAATACATTCTTAACCAATCTGTGCCAGTCTATTCACATCAAGACCGTATCCTCCCCCACGGTCCTTGATTGACACCTCCCTGTCAGACTGGCCGCGCCGCGTTGGCGCGGCATTTTTTTGCCCGAAATTGCCGGTTGACGGATAGGTTGTCATTGCGTAGCGTGTCGCCAATTAGTCGGCCAAGTCCGACAGGGAGAAACGAAATGGGGTCCGCATGCGGACCCTTTTTCAATTCCGGTGCCAGCTTTCGCCGATCCGCTTATTTTGTGCCTGACACGCCTTTACCCCCATGATAAGCGGAAAAAAACGCAAAGAAATTGTGGAGCGAACGATGTTGAACCCGATGAAACCCGCCTTGCTGGCCTTGATGCTGTCGGCAGGCACGACCACTTTCGCGCAGGAAGCCACGACCGAGACCGAGGCACCCGCGGAAGAGGCACAGACCGACCAAACAGAGGCCGAAGAGGCACCCGCAGCGGACCCCACCGGCGATCTGAGCCTTGGTGAGCCGATCGAAACCGCGCAGGGCGAACCAACAGTCGGCCAGCCTTATATTCTGGATACTTTTGATGCATGGTCATTGCGCTGCCTGAAGGCTGCCGAAGGCCAGGCCGACCCTTGCCAGCTTTACCAACTGCTGCGCGACGAGCAGGACAATGCCGTTGCTGAAATCAGCATGTTCCCGCTGCCCGATGGTGGCCGGGCCGCTGCCGGTGCCACGATCGTCGTGCCGCTTGAAACCCTGCTGACGGAACAGTTGACCATGTCCGTTGATGGCAGTGCTGCACGCCGCTATCCGTTCACATTCTGCAATGCCGCCGGTTGTGTTGCCCGTGTCGGTTTCACGCAGGACGAGGTGAACCAGTTCAAGCGGGGCAATTCCGCGACCCTGCGTCTTGTTCCCGCTGCGGCACCTGATGAAGAGGTTCTGCTGACCGTTTCGCTGTCCGGCTTTACTGCTGCACTGGAAAAAACGCTCGCACCTGCCGAGTAACCATGGATTTCAAGTAAGCCGCCCCATCTAGATGCGGGCGGCTTTTCTATGCCCGCTTCAGCGCAAGCACTGCGTTCAATCCGCCGAACGCAAAGGCGTTTGACAGCGTGACATCGACCTTTGCGTCTCGCGCTTCATTCGGGACGACGTCTAGCGCGCATTCCGGGTCCGGTTCTTCATAACCGATGGTTGGGGCAATGATCCCGTCGCGCAATGCCATAATACATGCGAGCAGTTCGACCGCACCCGTGCCACCAATCAGGTGCCCATGCATTGATTTCGTCGATGAGATCATCAGCTGATCCGCATGAGCGCCAAAGACATCCGCGACGGCGGCGCATTCCGTCTTGTCGTTGGCGGCGGTTCCTGTCCCGTGGGCGTTGATATAGCCCACGCTTTCCTTAGGGAGTTTCGCATCACGGATCGCCCCGGCAATAGCCCGCGCAGCCCCTTGTTTGGACGGCATCACGATGTCGGACGCGTCCGAGGACATGGCGAACCCGGCGACTTCGCAAAGGATGTTGGCACCGCGGGCTTTCGCGTGTTCAAAGTCCTCGAACACGAAAACGCCGGCACCTTCGCCCTGCACCATACCGTTGCGTGTTGCGCTGAACGGACGGCAGGCGTCTTTGGACATCACGCGCAGACCTTCCCACGCCTTGATCCCCCCGAAACACAGCATCGATTCAGAGCCACCCGTGATCATCACATCGGCCATACCGCAACGCACCATGTTGAAGGCCTGACCCATCGCATGATTGGACGACGCACAGGCGGTCGCGACAGTAAATGACGGCCCCCGCAGGTTCCATTCCATCGACACCTGACTGACGGCGGCGTTGTTCATCAGCTTGGGAACGATGAATGGATGCACGCGGTTCTTGCCCTCTTCATAGACGGCACGATAGTTCTCGTCTTGGGTATTCAAACCACCGCCGGACGTGCCAAGCACAACGCCAGAGCGATCAGCGAGCGGGCCGGTAAACGCAAGCCCAGCCTCGGCGATTGCCTCGCGGGCGGCCAGCAAGGTGAATTGTGTAAAGCGGTCATACAACGCAATCTGCTGGCGGTTGAAATGCGCGTACTCATCATAGTCGCGCACTTGGCCACCGATCTGGATCTGCAGCCGGTCAACATCACGGATATCCAACGGGCCGATACCGCAGCGTCCTTCGCGCATGGCCGCAAGTGTCGCTGGCACGTCACTGCCCAGCGGATTGATCGTACCCGCGCCTGTGATGACAACGCGGCGCATGTGCTAGGCCTGTTCTTTGACGAGCGTTTCGACCGCTTTGACGATGGATCCAACGGATGAAATGTCGAATTCACTTTCGCTTGGGTCATTGGCGTTGAAAGGCACGTTGATGTCGAACGCCTCTTCGATGGCGAAAATGCTTTCGACCAGCGCAAGACTGTCGATCCCCAATTCTTCGAGCGTATTGTCCAGCGCGATGTCTTCGGGTGTCAACAACGCCTGTTCCGCGATAATCGCGATGACCTTGTTCTGAATGCTCATGATTTACACTCTTTGCTTGCTGACCGCGATGTAGTCACTTTGGTCCCCGTTTGAAACCGCAAACTAGACGACCAGTTTGCGCAGCGCCTTTTGTGCAGCCCGAAAGGCGGGCATTTCGACAGCGGGATAGCCCATCATGAAACGCCCATCCTGCACGTCGGACAGAACGATCCCGGCACCCCCGACGACGACGTCCATGCCCAGACGGATGTTGTCCTTTACGCCGGACTTACCGCCAAGCACGCAACGATCCCCGATCACCGCAGATCCGGCCACGGCTGTTTGCGCGCACAACACGCATTCTTCGCCGACAATGACATTATGGCCGACCTGCACAAGGTTATCGATCTTGGTGCCGCGACCAACCCGTGTGGGCCGGATCGTGCCCGCATCGACCGTACTGTTCGCGCCGATATCGACATCGTCGCCAATCACCACGCTACCAAGAGAGTGGATCTTATGGCGTGTCGCATCCTGCGGCGGTGCCAGTGGCGTGCGCCCCGCGGTCGCAAAGGCGCGTTCTTCGTTGGACAGGTCAGCCGTGACAAAGGAAAACCCGTCAGCGCCGATCACGACGCCGGGTTGCAAGGCGACGCGGGCCCCGATCTGCACCCCCTGGCCGATCCGCACACCCGCTTCGATCTGGGTCTGCGCGCCGATGTGGCTGTTTGCATCGATGTTCACCTGCGGACCGATCCAGCAGCCCTCATCAATCTGCACGCCCGCCGCGATGATGGTGTAGGGCCCAACATGCACATTCTGGCCAATCGTTGCGGTCGCATGAATGATTGCTGTGGGATGAATACCTTCAAAGTTGACGGAGCGTGTGAATGCCGCCGTCAGCCCTGCCATCGCCAGTCGTGCACGTGGCACGACGATTGCAGCTTCAAGGCCGAGTGATGACCAGTCCGCGTCGGCCCAGACAACGGCGGCCCGCGCCTTGGTCGCAGCCAGCGCGTCGGCGTATTTCGGTGACATCGCAAGGGCAAGATCCCCAGTACCCGCCCCCTGGGGTTCTGCCAGCCGCTCTACCAAAAGATCAACGGCACCAAAGGCTTCTGCCCCCAGTGCCGCAGCAATATCTTTGACTGTCTGTGCCATCCGGCCCCCGGGATTATTCGGGGACAGGTTTAGCCCTGAAGTGCGTTCAGGACCACCCCTTCCCGTGCCAGCGCGTTCCAAATCCGCCCATCACGCCCATAAACGTCGCGACGGAACTGCAGGCTACCGGTCACGTTGGTAAATGCTGTGCGATAGACAAGGTGGACGGGTACGGGCGTGTCCAGATTGACGCGGGCTTCGCGCCCTGTGTTCAGCTGCGCTTGAAAGAACCCGACCGGATCGCTTTCCTGCACCGCAAGCAGCGCGTAAGCGAAATCGAACGGATCGTTCAAACGGATGCACCCGTGGCTATAGGCGCGGACTTCGCGGCTGAACAGGTTCTTGGCCGGCGTGTCGTGCAGATAGATGTTGTACTGGTTCGGGAACATGAACTTGACGAGTCCGAGCGCATTACGCTGGCTTGGCGGCTGGCGCATCGCATAAGGAAAGTTGCGCGCGTTGAAACGGCTGAAATCAACATTGGCGCGGTTCACTGTGCGACCACGGCTGTCGGTGATTTCAAGGTGACGCACGGAATTACGGTTGCGCTGCAACTGCGGCAGATATTCCTTGGTGATGATCGAACGCGGGACGTACCAGCTTGGATTGATCACCATGAATTCCATTTCGTCTGAGAACTCCGGCGACTGGCGATCACGATCACCTGCACCAATCACAGACCGCGTGCTGAAGGTGACGCGCCCATCATCCACGATCGAAGCAGAGAAATCGGCGAGGTTGACCCAGACGTGCCGGTCGCCCAGGGGGCGGTTCAACCAGCGCTCACGCTCCATCGCGACGACGATGGATTGTAGACGCGTGTTGAGCGACGTGTTGATTTCGCGCATCGTGCCGGGACCTGCTTCGCCATCCACAGCCAGCCCGTTGGCCTGCTGGAACTTCTGAACTGCGGCGACGATAGTCGCGTCATAGGTCTGGGTGGCCGTGCGGTCGAGAAAACCCATGGCGATCAGACGATTTCGCAACGCGACGACGGCGGGGCCGGATGATCCGATTTCCAACGCAGACGCTGATACCTGTGGGCCCCATCCGCCTTGTCGCACCAGCGACTCAAGGCGCAGTTTTTCCCGCATCAGGCGCGTGTATTCGGGTGACGATGGCGGCAAGGCACGCAAGTAACCTGCCGGATTGGCGGCAAGGAACCCTTCAAGCGTTTCCAGTCTGGACCGATAGGGCACTTCGCGTTTGATCAGGTTATCCACCTCGCGCGGCACAAGGACGCCCGTCTGCACGTCGCGGGCGTATTGCATGAAAAGCCGGGACAGTTCGACTTCCATCTGTCCCTGTTCGGCGGGCGTTCTGGCTGCGCGCAGCTGCGCCATGACCTGCGCCGGATCATATCGCGCTGTCGGAAGCCCGTGATTGCTCGCATCCGCAAAGGCCGTCAGCAGCGCATTGCGGCGCGCCTGATCTTCGGGTGATTGACCTGACCAGATGCCCTGAAATTCGCGTGCGCGATAAAACGCGGCAAGATCTTCGTCGCGCGCCGCAGCTTCGGCGACGGCCTGACGGAATGCTGTGACCTGCGCGGTGGCAGGTGTGCCTGCAGTGAAAAGAAGAACGAGGCCAGAAACAAAAGCCAAGACAAATGAAAACGATGTCCTTGCGGACAATGGGTACAAAGACGACAAGACGGTCTCCCGATAGGCTTGTTCTTATTGTTAGATGCACGGCAGCGCATACGCGAGTATTGGAAACCATACCAAAGGGCGCGCAAGGCTTTGTCTATTCACAATTTCCGTGATCAGCCAGACTGGCGCGCTTCCAATCTGAACCGTTGGCAAATCTGCCACACCATCGCGCGCGAAATGAAAATGCGCAGGATTTTGCCGATTTCTTGCCCCCAAGGACTTTTTGCCAAAGATGTCTTGGTCTGAAACTGATCATATGCCATAACGCAAATGCATCTGGGGATGAGATAGCAAAGCACGGTGTAAAACTGTGCATCAGATTGAGCGACGGGACAGGCGCTAGGCATATGAAAAAACGCGATTCATCGGGCTTTACCCGGCGTGGACTATTGGGCGCATTCGCCGCCACAGCAGTTACCGCCGCACCAACATTTGCAAATGCAGCAGGCTTCTTGCGCGGCGGTGGCGACATCCGGCGCATCAAGATGTACTCCGGTCGTACCGGGGAACGGCTGGACACGATCTACTGGATCGAAGGCCAGTACATCGGCGAAGCGCTGCGCGAGATCAACATCTTCATGCGCGACTGGCGAAACGGCAAAACAGTCAACATGGATACCCGCAACGTCGACATCATGGCCGCCTCTTTGCGCCTGATGGACACATCCGAACCCTATATGCTTTTGTCCGGCTACCGGTCTCCCGAGACGAACGCGATGCTGCGCAGCCGGTCATCGGGCGTTGCACGCAATTCGCTTCACATGCGCGGTCAGGCCGCTGACCTGCGGTTGTCCAGCCGGTCTGTAACGCAAATGGCGCGTGCCGCCGCATCCTGCGGTGCGGGTGGCGTTGGCCGGTATTCGGGGTCCAACTTTGTGCACATGGATTGCGGTCAGGTCCGCACCTGGGGCCGCTAAGCTTTCCAAAATGACGATGACGTATGATGCGGCGGGGAAACCCGCCGTTTTTTTTGTCTTGATCGGTAGGTGATCTGGAATGGCGGTCCGTAGAGGATTCGAACCTCTGGCCTCTGCCTTCGGAGGGCAGCGCTCTATCCAGCTGAGCTAACGGACCACGCCTTGCCTATACAAGCGTGGCACCTGCCCCGCAATCGAAAATCAGGGTCAGTGCCATTCCGGTGCCGGATGTTTTGCCGCGCGCCGCCCGCGGGTCGGGAAAACCCCACTTGAGGGATTGGTGACCTTTGCGTCAACCTGAGCCCACTTTCAAACGATCATTTTTACAGAATCCATTTTTCGGAGAAGACAGATGACCAAGATGCCCCACGGGATGTCCCGTCTCGACCTGTTTCTTAAAGAGTGCTTGAACCATCATGCGTTGAATGACGACCGGCCGTTGCCGGATACCTTCGGCTATCTTCTGGCCGCAAACCCGGTCACGGGAAACCTAAGCCACGCACATATCGTCAACGCCTTTGACGACCTTGTGGAATCCATGCGCGTGAACAAGGTAAAGCCCGGCACGGCCGACGCCGGAATGACCTTCCTGGGTCAATTCATTGACCATGACATCACACTGGATGCGACAAGTGCGATCGGCACCAAGATTGATCCACGCTCGATCCGCAATATCCGCACGCCCAACCTTGACCTTGATTGCGTCTATGGCGACGGCCCGGAAGCGTCACCCTATCTGTACGGCCAAGGAGATGCGCATGAATTCCTTTTGTTCGGCCGCGAAGACAACCCTTACGACCTAGCTCGCAATTGCAAGGGTCGCGCGCTGATCGGGGATTTTCGCAACGACGAGAATATCCTTGTCAGTCAGGTGCAGGGTGCGTTCGTTGCGCTGCACAACATCCTGATGACGCAGGCCAAGGAAAATGGCGATGCAGGTCATGACATCGCGAATTGTGCCGCGATGGGGATTCGGTCGGACGTCTGGCATGACAGCATCAACCCGGGTCTGCGCACCTTTGAAGAGGTCCGCCGCTTTATCCGACTGCATTACCAGTGGATCGTGCTGAACGAATTCCTGCCGGCCTTTGTTGATCAGCACGATATCGACCATGCGCTGTCCCATGACATCTTCCCGCACGGACCCATGATGCCGGCTGAATTCTCGGTCGCGGCGTATCGCTTTGGGCATGCCACGGTGCAGCACGAATACACGCTGCGCCACGGCGAGGCACCGCTGGATCTATTTGCATTGCGTGGCTTTGGTCCACGTGATCCGGGGGCCACGGTGGAAATGGCGCAATTCTTCGGGCCAAACGCGCAAAAGGCGCTGCCCGTAGGTACGGACATGGCAAACACCCTGTTCGAATTGCCCGATTTCATCGTGGGCAGCGGGCTGACATGGGGCGATCACCAGATTCCTCTTCCCCAGGCCAAAAAGCTCGCGCTGCGCAACATCCTGCGCGACCGCACGGCGATGCAGCTTCCGTCAGGCCAGCAAATGGCCCGCCATCTGGGCATACCGGAACTGACCGCACCCAAGGAACTGCGCGACAAGCACATCACCAAGACGCCGCTGTGGTTCTACTGCCTGCAAGAAGCGCAAGAGAGCGGCAAAGGCAAGCTGACCGGTGTCGGCGGCAAGATTGTTGCCTCTGTCTTTGCGCGTATTCTGAAAGAAGACTACGAAAGCGTCCTCCATGTGCCGGGCTTCACGCCATGGTCGGGATTTGGCGATACCTGTTCGATGGCCAACATCATGGCCTTCGTCGAAAAGCATCGCGACGATGTCAAATATCGCGAAGACCTGTTCTGCGGTTAAGCGTTCAACCTGTTGACAGAATGGCGGGACGGGCTTTGACCTGTCCCGTTGTTTCTAGCTGAAAAGTTCGTGGCAAAGTTCAAGTGCTTCGACCAGAACGTCCACTTCTTCCGTCGTGTTATACATCCCGAATGATGCACGGCATGTCGCCGGAACGCCCATGTGATCCATTAGCGGCATGGCGCAATGGCTGCCCGCCCTGACGGCGACGCCCTTTTTGTCCAGCACCGTGGAAATGTCATGTGCATGTGCGGCCCCTTCGAGCGTGAAGGAAAAGATAGCGCCTTTGCCCGCACTCTGGCCCTGCACCTGAACCCAGTTCAGCCCATCGAATTTGCTTTTCGTATAATCGCGCAATGACGCCTCGTGCGCCGCGATATTGTCGAGCCCGATATCCATCATGTAATCAAGCGCGACGCCCATGCCGATGGTTTGAACGATGCCAGGGGTGCCCGCCTCGAACTTCATTGGCGCGTCGTTATAATCGACACCGTCGCGGCGCACGTCCTTGATCATGTCGCCACCACCAAGGAAGGGGCGCATTTCGGCCATTCGCTCTGGCGAGACGTAAATCGCGCCGGACCCGGAGGGACCATAAAGCTTGTGGCCCGTAATCGCGTAAAAATCACACCCGATGTCACTGATATTCACGGGCATATGCACCGCAGATTGCGAACCATCCACAAGAACGGGAACGCCTTTGGCATGCGCACCTTCGGTGATTGCCTTTACATCGACGACCGTGCCCAGCACGTTCGACATGTGCGTGACGGCGACCAGCTTGGTCTTGGGGCCGATCGCGTCGATCACCTTTTGCGGATCAAGATCGCCATTGGTATCCACATCGACCCATTTGATCACGACGCCCTGCCGTTCGCGCAAGAAATGCCAAGGCACGATATTGGCGTGATGTTCCATGATCGACAGCACGATTTCATCGCCTGCCTCGAACCGGGGCATCGCCCAGCCGTAAGCGACCATGTTGATGCCTTCGGTCGTACCGGAATTAAGGATGATGCTGTCTTCGGAAGGCACGCCAAGGAAACGGGCAACCTTGCCGCGCACAGCCTCGTATTTCTCGGTGGCAAGATTGCTGAGGTAGTGCAGCCCGCGATGCACGTTTGCATATTCTTCGGCATAGCCGCGCGTGACCGCGTCAATCACGACCTGCGGTTTTTGCGCAGACGCACCGTTATCAAGATAGACCAGCGGTTTGCCATTCACTTCACGTGACAGGATCGGGAAATCGGACCGTATGTTCTGGACGTCGTACATCAAATGGCTCCTGACTGGACGGCGGCACCACCGATGACGGCGATGATCATGGCAAACCCGATTGCCACCCCAAGGCCGCTGATGACAACGGTGCCAAAGGCGGCCCAAAGACTATTGTAGCGGTGCAGCACGTCAATGAAGTGCAGTGTGACATAGAACACGATGATGCCACCGGCCAGTACAACGGCGGTATAAAGCCCGGGTGCGGCAATCAGCATCAGCAGCTGTAGCAGTTGCACCGGAATGCCGACGACCTGCAGCCAGATCACGACCAGCAGCGTATCCGAGAATTCCCCTTTGCCACCAAGCATTTGCCCGACAAAGTGCAGGCAGAACACCATCACGATATTCGTCACCGCGACAATCATCGTCGCAAGCATCGGTGTCTGAAGCATCGCGGCCGCAAGCGGGTCTTCCCCGACGAACCCGCCCATCGCGAAATTCAGGATTCCCGAAATGATCGCAACAATCGCAAACGCCGACCACAAGGCGTTGCGACTAAACTGCCATGACGTCAGCGCCTGTGCGATATCACGCGGGTTCGTGAATGACTGAAAAATCAGCTGTATCAGGGCGTTGAGTGTCATACGGGTTCTTTCTCGGCCTCGCGCAGGCAAAGGAACCCGATAACTGCAAAGGCCGCAAGCCAGATTGCACCCACCAGATCGGTCCCCGGACCCGGGCCAAGGAAACCGGCCATCAGCCCATAAAGCAGCAAGGCCGGCGTGGTTGCAAGGAGTGTCCAGAACAACGCCAGTCTGGCGGAGTACCAAGACCCTTTGCCCCCGAACAGCATCGCGATCATGTGGATGAATGCCGCCAAAACATACATGACCAACGGCCAGATCATGATCCACGCCAGAAATTCATAGGCCATCAGCTGCGTCAGCTCTGGCACCTCGACACCTTCCGGTACTTCAAATCCCGCAGCGCGCCGGGACAGGCGTGGCCATTGGGCGACGAAAATGATAAAACAGGCCGCCATCAGATAGGCGATGGCCCGATCCTCGCGCTGGCCCATGGCGAGCAGCTTGCGCATCACGACGCGCGGCTGCCGCCATGTACGGATCATGTCAGTGCTGACGGCCATGCCTTAGCTTCCGTGCCGGGACAACCATCCCTCAAGCCGGTTGCGCAGCTGGTCGGCAAGTTCCTGATCGTCGATCTCTTCCAGTGCCTCGGCAAGGAAGGCGATGGTCAACAGATTGACGGCTTGCTTGTGCGAAATGCCACGAGATTGCAGATAGAACAGCGCGTCTTCGTCAATCGCACCAGAGGTGGACCCGTGCGAACAGGCCACGTCGTCCGCATAGATCTCCAACTCGGGCTTGGCGAGGAAGACGCTGTCTTCATCCAGCAAAAGCGACTGGCTGATCTGATAGCCATCCGTCTTTTGCGCGCCTTCCTTCACAAGGATCTTGCCCTGAAACACACCGGTCGCGCCGTTGCGCAGCACTTTCTTGAACACCTGACGGCTTTCGCAATCGACGGCGTCATGTGTGACAAAGACGGTGTCATCGTGATGAAAATCAGCACCATCACCAAGGCACGCGCCAGCCACATGCGCGACCGCGTTATCACCAACAATATCGATCACCGTTTCGTTGCGCGTCAGTTTGCCGTTTACGGTCAGCGTGAAAGACTTGAACGTGGCTTCATCGGCCACGCGGGCAAAGCAATGTGTGATCGCGCGGCGCTCATGGTCGCGCCCTTGCGCGCGGACATGATGGAACGTGCCACCTTCCGCGATATCGACCTCTAGCGTCTTCGAGAAACGTGCCGCAGCCGGGCCGGTTTCAAGCAACGTGACCGTGGCACCGGCTTCGACTTTGACAAGGTTGTGCAATGCCGCATCCGAAGTGGTCTGCTGATGCAGATAGATCAGGTTGATCGGCTTGGATGCTTGACCGGTCACGCGGATCACGGCCCCGTTTGTGGCAAATGCCGTGTTCAACGCAGCAAGTGAGCGTTCAACCGGGACCTGACCGCGCACTTCGAGCGTACCGTACATGTCTTGCGCCCAGTGAATGTCAGCACTCAGCGCATCGGCCAGAAGACCGATTTCGACACCTTCGGCCGCCAGATCACTTGAAAGGCTCTCATCATAAACGCCGTCGACAAAAACGATCTTTACCCGGTCGATTTCATCGAAAAGTGGGCCTTCGTCGTTGTGAAACAAGGCCGCTTCAGGCGCGTCAGGTTGCACCAATGTCGCGGGATCGGTGTATTTCCAGTATTCGTCGCGTTTGTGCGGCAGGCCCATCGCAGAGACCCGTGCCAAGGCAGCTTGCCGGTTCGCATCACCGCCAGCGGGCAGGTCCATGACGGCCAGCCGCGCTTGGGTGGCGTCCGCTTTCAACTTGGGAAGAGCCATCTCAGGCAACCTCTGCCAGCAATGCGCCGTAGCCGTTGTTCTCAACTTCCAAGGCAAGGTCCGGACCACCGGACTTGATGATCTTGCCGTCGGCCATGATGTGCACGACGTCTGGTTGGATGTGGTCCAAAAGACGCTGGTAGTGCGTGATGACAAGGAATGAACGCCCTTCAGAGCGCAGTGCATTCACACCTTCCGCAACCAGTTTCATCGCATCCACATCAAGACCGGAATCCGTTTCGTCCAGAATGCACATCTTTGGTTCAAGCATCGCCATCTGCAAAATCTCGTTCCGCTTCTTTTCGCCGCCCGAGAAACCAACGTTCACGGGACGCTTGAGCATATCGGCGTCAATCTTGAGCGCCTTGGCCTTTTCGCGAACAACCTTGAGGAATTCACCAGCAGACAGTTCGTCTTCGCCGCGCGCCTTGCGCTGTGCGTTCACGGCTGTGCGCAGGAACGTCATGTTGCCGACACCGGGGATTTCGACAGGGTACTGAAACGCAAGAAACAGACCAGCGGCCGCGCGCTCTTCGGGTTCCATCTCGAGCAGGTCAGCACCTTCAAGAAGTGCCGAACCACCTGTCACCTTGTACCCGTCCTTGCCTGACAGCACGTAGGACAGCGTAGACTTGCCCGACCCGTTCGGACCCATGATCGCATGCACGGTGCCGGGTTCGATTCTCAGGTCAACGCCTTTGAGGATGGATTTCTCTTCTTCCTCAAGATCGACTTTCAAGCCTTTGATCTCTAACATGTATCTGCTCCTCGGGGTATTATGCGGAAATGACGAAAACCCCGCCGCGGCGCAAACCAGGCAGGGCAATGATGCTGTGACGTGTGAAGCTGTTTAAAGCGACGCGAGTTTTGGATTGTCGGGCAAGGCGAAGGTTTCGCCGCCGACGTAGATCGTGTTTGGCTGCGTGGCACTGCGCACTTCGTCCACGTAGGCCTGCGTGTAGACCTGGGCGAATTCGGCCGGATACATCCAGACCAGATTGTGCATGGCGACAGCCATCACGGCGATCCCCGCCGTTTGCGCCATCATGTGACGCATGGATTTCTGGTTGATCATCCCGCCCAGAACAAAGGCCATGACGGCAGCGATGCCGAAATCCATCAGCATGACGATATGTGCCGATGTCGGATCTTCCACGATGCCCGCAAGGTTGAATCGCCCGTATCGGGCCGCAGCCAAACAGGCCAGACCGACAATCAGCGCCATCAGAAGGCCAAAGAGCGTTGGTTTTGCGTGCTTGCCCTTGCCCAGAACGGCGGCCTTGGACACTCGCTTGGGAATGTTGATCCCCGATTCCGGGTCGCGATAGTAGATGTTGCGTGGGTCTTCGATGCGCTTGATCCGCGCGTTGAAAACCGACAGCTGCTCTTGCATGCGGTCCGACATGTGCCTGTGCCTCGTCCGTCATCGCCCCCGCGTTCGGATATGCAATCCGATCAAGGCCGAAGTGAGGCAGCGCCATGACGGCACCACGGCAGTTATGTCTTGTTGCGCAAATCATACTTAGCCGACGGATCCTTCCAGCGAAATCGCCACAAGCGCCTGCGCTTCCATCGCGAATTCCATTGGCAGTTCCTGCAGCACTTCCTTGCAGAACCCGTTGACGACAAGTGCGACCGCTTCCTCTTCATCCATGCCACGGCTGCGGCAATAGAACAGTTGGTCGTCATCCACCTTGGATGTTGTCGCTTCGTGTTCCACGCGCGACGAATTGTTGCGCACTTCAATGTAAGGCACTGTATGCGCACCGCATTTGTCGCCAATCAAAAGCGAGTCGCATTGCGTGTAGTTGCGCGATTCCTTGGCTTTTGGGTGCATCGACACAAGACCGCGATAGGTGTTCTGCGCCTTGCCCGCGCTGATCCCCTTGGAGACGATCCGGCTCTTGGTGTTCTTGCCCAGGTGCACCATCTTCGTGCCGGTGTCGGCCTGCTGCATGTTGTTGGCGATGGCGATCGAATAGAATTCGCCCTGGCTTTCGTTACCGCGCAGGATGCAGCTTGGATATTTCCATGTGACGGCAGAGCCGGTTTCGACCTGCGTCCATGACACCTTGGACCGATCACCCCGACAGTCAGCGCGCTTGGTCACGAAGTTATAGATGCCGCCATTGCCGTCTTCATCGCCCGGATACCAGTTCTGGACCGTGGAATATTTCACCTCGGCGTCTTCCTCGACGATGATTTCCACGACGGCTGCGTGCAACTGGGCCGTGTCGCGCTTGGGTGCGGTGCAGCCTTCAAGATAGGACACGTATGATCCTTTGGCCGCAATGATCAGTGTGCGTTCGAACTGCCCTGTGTTTTCAGCATTGATGCGGAAATAGGTGGACAGTTCCATCGGGCAGCGCACCCCTTCGGGCACATAGACGAACGACCCGTCCGAAAAGACCGCGCTGTTCAACGTCGCATAGAAGTTGTCAGACGGCGGCACGACGGTGCCAAGGTACTTTTTCACAAGGTCGGGGTGCTTTTCGATCGCCTCGGAGATCGAACAGAAGATGACGCCGGCCTTTTCAAGCTCTTTCTGAAAGGTCGTGCCGACGGATACGGAATCAAAGACCGCATCAACGGCGACCTTGCGACCTTCCGCTGGCATGTTTTCGGCCCCTTCGACGCCCGCCAGAATGGCCTGTTCCTTCAGCGGAATCCCAAGCTTCTTATAGGTTTCCAGCAGTTTGGGATCGACATCGTCCAGCGACTTGGGCTTTTCTTCCATGCTTTTCGGGCGCGCATAGTAATAGATGTCCTGAAAGTCGATGTCAGGATAGCTGACCATGGCCCAGGTCGGTTCTTCCATCTTTTCCCAGCGGTCAAAGGCCGACAGACGCCAATCTGTCATCCACTGGGGTTCCTTGTTCTTGCTGGAAATCAGCTTGACGATGTCGGGGTTCACGCCCTTGGGGGCGTATTCCATCTCGATCTCGGTGTTCCAGCCGTGTTTGTAGGTGCCGGAAAGTTCTTTTACCGCGTCAACGGTATCCTGATCGACACCATCTTTGACGTCCACATTGTCCAAAGCAGCCATATCTCTTTCCTCTCAAGCAGCGGCCGTTGCGCCGCGCACCTTTGTTCTTTTCGCGGTCCATGCGTCAACGAAGCGCAAGACCTCTTCTTCCGTGTTCTGCGGCCCCAATGACACCCGCAAGGCAGACCCCGCCGCATCATCATCGTAGCCAAGGGCCTGCAACACCTTGCTGGCCTTGACCTTACCGCTGGAGCACGCAGAGCCCGCCGATACGGCAAACCCCGCCAAATCCATCGCCATGACCTGCGTTTCGCCTTTCCAGCCTGCACTGATCATGCAGGACGTGTTCGGCAATCGCGCAAAGTCTTTCCCGACAAAAATAGTACTCTTTTCTGCCGCGCCAATGGCCTTTTCTAGAATATTTCTAAGTTCTGCAACCCGGTCCCAGACCCCGTTCGCCAAATCCTGTTGCGCCGCAGCGCATGCGGCACCGAATCCGGCAATCGCCAGCACGTTTTCCGTTCCCGACCGACGGCCCATTTCCTGACCGCCGCCTTTGATTTGTGCGGCGATTTCATGCCCTTGCGGCACGATCAATGCGCCGATGCCTTTGGGGCCGCCAAATTTGTGGGCCGACAGGAACACCATTTCCACACCGGACCAGCCGTAAGCGAACGGCAGTTTTCCGAAACCTTGCGTGATATCGGAAACGGCAAGTCCTTTGGGCAATGCTTGCACGATACCTGTTTCAGAGTTGGCCAACTGAAGCGCCGTATGCGCCGGATCGCTGACCTGCACGACGCCATTCACCACCGGCAGCACCGGATCAACCCACGCCAAAACAGCCTCGTGTTCCAGTGCAGAGGCATGAAGCCCGCGCCCCGCCAGGGCAAGTGCCGCCGCTTCGGTCGCGCCAGAAACAAAGATTACATCGGCATTCGATGCGCCAACCGCCTCGGCCACTGCCATCCGGGACTTTTCGACAAGTCCTTTGGCCGCGCGCCCTTCGGCGTGGACAGACGACGGGTTTCCCGCGACATCCATCGCCGCGATCATCGCAGTGCGCGCTTCGTCGCGCAGGGGTGTTGTCGCGTTGTGATCGAAATAGATGCGCTGTCGTTCAGGCATCGTCGTCCACCACTTCAAACAGGGCTGGCACCGCTGGACAGGGTGCAAGCCCGTTGCTGACGACATCAGACAGACGCGCCTGATGCAAAAAGACATAGACCTGTGCAGACAGTCCTTCCCACAAACGGTTGGTCATGGATTGCGCCCGCGACCCGGACGCCGCCCCCGACGCCCCTGCCCCTTTGTGCAGCGCGTTCACAGTTTCATCCACAGCTTCAAGCACATCTGACACGCGAATGTCCGAAGGCGGGGCGGCCAGACGATAGCCGCCGCCCGGACCGCGCACGGATTCGACAAGACCGGCGCGGCGCAATTTCACGAACAACTGCTCCAGATAAGGCAAGGAAATGTCCTGTCGCTTGGAAATTTCGGTCAGATTTGTCAGCGTCCCACCGTCCTGCAATGCAAGATCGGCCATGGCGACCATCGCATAGCGACCTTTGGTGCTGAGTTTCATCGCGCAAACCCCCGTAAATCCGCAATTCCATTGACGTGGGCGGCGCACATGATTAGGTCAAGCCAACCCCGTCGGACGCCTTGAGCGGTCGATTTAGAATCCTTCTAAAGTGCCTGAGCGTTTTCGTCAAGAAAAGCGCGGGCCCCACGAAACGGAACAGAATGCCCGAAGTCATCTTCCCCGGCCCAGAAGGCCGCCTCGAAGGCCGCTACCATCCGCAAAAAGACCGTGATGCACCGATTGCGATTGTCCTGCATCCACATCCGCAGTTCGGCGGTACGATGAACAACCGGGTCGTCTATAATCTGCATTATGCATTCTATAACATGGGCTTTACCGTGTTGCGGTTCAATTTCCGCGGCGTCGGTCGCTCGCAGGGCGAATACGATCAGGGCGTGGGCGAACTGTCTGACGCGGCATCCGCACTCGACTATCTGCAGTCGATGAACAACAACGCAAAACATTGCTGGGTCGCCGGGTTCTCTTTCGGTGCCTGGATCGGCATGCAGCTTTTAATGCGACGCCCCGAGATCACGGGCTTTATCAGCGTATCACCCCCGGCGAACATGTATGACTTCAGCTTTCTTGCGCCCTGCCCGTCATCCGGTTTGATCATCAACGGCACGAACGACCGTGTGGCCCCGCCGCAAGACACCGTGAACCTTGTGAACAAATTGCACGAACAAAAGGGTATCACGATCACGCACGAGTGTATGGAAGGTGCCGGTCACTTCTTTGAAGACCCGCACATGGATCCGATGATCGACCATGTCACCGATTATGTCCGTCGTCGCCTCACGGAAAACACGCGCTGATCCATGAACTATACCGAAGAAACAGCAAACGAACTGGCGGATTTGGCGCTCGCCGAAGCAGAAGCATCGGGCAGCCCGAAAATCGTTGACCAGATCGGTGAACTGCTCGGCGCATCTTCACAGTCTTTGCAAGAAGCTTATCTGACCGCCGTGCGGGTGCGCCGTGCAGAAGCCCGCGCGCGCGAATTGCTGGCCGAAGCCGCCATCAAGCGCGGTGCGCAGCCGCCAGCCAAGCGTGCCCCGAAACCGGCACCTGTTATCGAAGTTGCGCAAACCGTGGAAGAACCGCCCGAACCGGCTGTCGAGGAGACACCGGTCGAGGACGCACCAAAGCCCAAGCGTAAGGGATGGTAGGACAATGCCTGCGCCGCAAGAAGCAGACATCTTCCTTGTTCCTCTGCTGAACGGCGATCACACGGTCGGTCAGGTCATCGAAGTCGAAAAAACACCAGAGAAAAGTGTGCTCTGCCTTTTGTCGCTGAAACGGCTGACACCGGACGACACCTCCGCGCCTTTGAACCTTTCCGAAATGATCGCACTGGTGCTGACGCGCCCTGATCACTTTGCCGATGGCACTTGGCCGATCATCGGGTTCGAACAACTGCCGCAGATCGAAAAGGTCTTCAAACTCGCCGAGGCCAAATCGAACGGGTTTGAAAACGTCGCAATCCACGAACCTGCAATCATTGAAGCGTTCGCGAATGCGTGCCACGGACATTATCCATGGGATGCGTTTCCCGATCCGCAGTTCTTCGACCGCCTTCTTGTCACGAAAGCCGCGCGACCACCTGCTGCGCGCATGAAATCGCAATTTCCCGCATGAGCGAACGGATCCACCAGCAACTTGCGTTCCTGAACGAGGCGGACAAGCTGAAATCCGTCGTGCGTGGAACAACGCTGAATGACGCGACCCGGCGCGAGAATTCGGCCGAACACAGCTGGCATATCGCGCTTTATGCGCTGGTCATGGCCGAACACGCCGAACGACCTGTGAATGTCGACCGCGTGATCAAGATGCTGTTGCTGCATGATCTGGTAGAGATCGACGCGGGCGATATCCCGATCCACAGTGCTGCCGCACGCGATGTCGCAGCGCAGGCCGCGATCGAACAGGCTGCCGCTGATCGTATCTTTGCGTTATTGCCGGCTGATCAGGCGGACGCGTGTCGCGCGCTTTGGGACGAATTCGAAGCGGCAGAGACAGACGACGCGATTTTCGCAAAATCCATCGATCGTGTGCAGCCTGTCATTGCCAACCTTGAATCCGGCGGTGGATCGTGGCGCGATTTCAACGTGACGGTTGAACATCTGGAAACACGGGTCGGGATCAAGGTTCGTCGCGGCGCCCCCGCTATCTGGGAAGCGCTTTCTGCGCGAATTAACGTGTGGTTCAGCACCAACACATGAATCACCCTCTATACAAAGCCACCTAACAGGCTTAGGCGCACCCCATCGCCGCACCGAAAGACCGATTTGATGATCCAGACCCTCGCCGATGCCCTTGCCAAGCAAGGCTACGACACGCTGACCCCTGTGCAAGAGGCCGTTACCGACCCGCAGCACGAAGGGCATGATCTGCTTGTGTCCGCGCAAACCGGATCGGGAAAGACGGTGGGCTTTGGTCTGGCTATCGGGCCGACGATCCTGAACGATGACGGACACTTTGGCCCTGCCGACACACCCCGCGCGTTGATCATCGCGCCGACTCGTGAACTGGCGCTGCAGGTCAAGCGCGAGCTGTCATGGCTTTACGCCGGTGCCGGTGCTGTCATGGCGTCCTGTGTGGGTGGCATGGATATGCGCACCGAAAAGCGCACGCTGGAACGCGGGGCTCATATTGTCGTCGCTACCCCTGGACGTTTGAAAGATCACATCCTGCGCGGCTCGCTTGATATGTCGGGTATCCGCGCAATCGTGCTGGATGAAGCGGATGAAATGCTGGACCTCGGCTTTCGTGAAGACCTAGAATTCATCCTTGGCAAAGCGCCCGAGACCCGCCGCACGCTGATGTTTTCAGCAACCGTCCCGCCGATGATTGAAAAGCTGGCCAAATCCTATCAGCGCAACGCGATACGGATCAGCACCGTCTCGAAGGCGACGCAACATACCGATATCGCCTATCGCGCACTGACCGTGGCCCAGCATGATGCGGATAACGCGATCATCAACGTGTTGCGCTATTACGAAGCCCCCAATGCCATCGTTTTCGCCAATACCCGCGCAATGGTGACACGTCTGACCACCCGCCTGTCCAACCGGGGTTTTGCGGTTGTCGCATTGTCGGGTGAATTGTCGCAAACCGAACGCTCGCACGCATTGCAAGCCATGCGCGACGGACGTGCGCGGGTCTGTGTGGCAACCGATGTGGCGGCACGTGGCATCGACCTGCCGAACCTTGAACTGGTGATCCACGCAGAACTGCCCACCAATGCGGAAACACTGATGCACCGGTCCGGTCGGACCGGTCGCGCGGGTCGCAAAGGCATTTCGGCGATGATCGTGCCGCCCAAGATGCGCAGGCGCGCAGAAAATTTGTTGAAGTGGGGCAAGCTCAAGGCCGAATGGGCAGCACCGCCCTCTGCGGATGAAGTGCAGGCGCGTGATGAGGAACGTCTGCTGACGGATGACGTCTGGACCGAGGAATTCACCGAAGGCGAACGGGCCTTCGCTGAAAAGCTGCTGGCGCAACACGCACCAGAGAAAATTGCCGCCGCCTATCTGCGCCTTTATGCCGGCAAGGCATCCGCCCCGGAAGACATTGCCATTATTGATCCGAACGCCCCGCCACCACCGCGTGAAAAGCGCGAGCGCAAGGAACGCGAGCCCTTTGGTCCGTCCAAGTGGTTCAGCGTCGATGTCGGGCGCGAAGGCAAGGCCGAAGCCCGTTGGCTTTTGCCAATGATCTGCAAGGCCGGTGACATCACAAAGCGTGAAATCGGGGCGATCCGTATCCAGCCGAACGAAACCTTCGTCGAGATCAGGGAAGATGCGGTGCCAGGATTCCTGAAAGCCGTCGGCAACGATATGCGGCTTGAAAATCAGGCCACCCTGAAGGCGCTTGATGGCGTGCCGCAGATCAGCGAACGCGGTGCGCGGCCCAGCAAGAAGTCCTATGACAAACCACAAGACCGGTCGGCCCCACCACCATCGCGCGCCCCGCAACAAGACGCGATCAAGCCAATCCCCGGTGCCGCCGATGATCCCGCACCTTACAAGCCGCGCAGCAAACCGCCTCGCAAGGATCACGGCGACGCGGTGAAAGCGAAAAAGCCATTCAAAAGCAAGGACGGTGGCAAACCTGACTTCAAAGGCAAGGGCGACGCAAAGCCACCGTTCAAGAGCAAAGGTGATGCAAAACCTCCCTTCAAGGGCAAGAGCGATGGCAAACCGCCACGCAAGGGCAAGCCCGGTGAAAAGCCGTTCCGCAAGCCGGACGGTGCGAAACCGGCAGGCAAGCCGCGCGCAAGTGCGTCCGATACGTCAAAGCGATTTGTCCCGCCAGGCGGCAAACCACGGTCAAAACCGGGTGGAAAAGGACCAAACGCAACACCGAAACGCCGGTCAAAATAAGGCGTTCCGCACGATCTACAGGCCGCGCCACATTCTTGCCTTATTTCCGCCGGTTTTCGGCCAAGGTCGTGTGCAACGGTTTTTCTACACCCGCTAAGAGGTGACGCGCAGGGACAACGCGCAACAAAGGCAGCAAAAGGAACAGGACCATGGCATCGGCACAGCCTATCGGGACGTCCACTCCAAAGAATTCAAAGCCACAGAAACCTGCGGCAACGGCAAAGAAACCTGAAGACGGCAAAGACAAACCGCTGATCTTCAAGGATTTTGCCAGTATCTGATCCACGCGGACGATCAGCCAAAGTGATGGCGCACCCCTCCCTTGCGCTGTCTTGAGGCTCCGCTCCGGCCAGTGGTGCGCGCGACCTTTCTCCTCCCGTTTGGTCGATCCGCCGCTGGCCCTTTTTTTGGTCAGGCGCTAGGATTTGCCCATGGCTGACCTGACAACCATTCGCAACATCGGCCCCGCCTTTGCAAAGGAACTGAAGGCTGCTGGCATATCCTCTGCCGAGGCCCTGAGAGAGGTCGGCGCGGATGCCGCGTACGAGAAACTCTTGCAGAATGGCACGCGACCGCACTTTATCGCCTACTACGTGTTGCACATGGGCTTGCAGGGCCGCCCGTGGAACGATTGCAAGGGCGCGGAAAAAGACGCCCTGCGCAAGAAATTCGATCAGCTGAAATCCCAAAGCTTTGATACGGATCGCTCTGAACTCGAACAATTCCTGAACCGGATTGGGGTCATCGACCCTCCTGCCTGACCGGATTCATCCCTTTTTGCGGGTTCGCTGCAGGCAAATCAGACGATTTGGATGTGAACCCCCTTCACATTTCCGTGATGGATTGCTATGTTAAGGGTATGAACATAGAACAGGATATCGACTTTGAACTTGCGGCGCTGCGCAAAATCGCGTGGCGCATGGATGCACTTTTTTACATTCCGCGCACAAATATTTCTGTCGGGCTCGACAATATTCTCGGTCTCGTGCCCGTGGTTGGCGACACGATGGCCCTGCTTCCGTCGGTCTGGCTGATCTGGAAGGCGCGCCAGTTGGGTGCCACGCCCGGCGCATTGGCATATATGACGTTGAACACGCTGGCCGACTATTTCATCGGCATGGTCCCCATCGTCGGTGACCTTTTCGACGTGCTTTATAACGCAAATATCCGCAACTACCGTGCGCTCGAACGGAACCTGAACAAACGGGCGGCCCGCGCGGCGGTCGTGCAGCCTGCGCGCAGCCTGCCCCTGCCCGGCTAGTTGATCCGGGCAACCCCGACGACATAATTCTGACCGTACGCTTTCGCGCAGCGCGGGCAGGTCGTGTAGAAGAAATAAACATCTTCGCTTGTGCTGCCTCTTTGCGCGGCCAGCGATTTCATCTCTTCATACCACTGCTTTGCGTCGCGATAGGGTCCTTCGAACACCTTGGTGACGAAATCGCCCGACAGCGTGGTCATGTCTTCATCCGCGACAACGCCGGACACCGAAAAATAGTGGTCTGCTTTCCAGCGTGACTGATCCTGGCTCAACACGATGATGTCGTCTTGGTCGTATGCGCCGGCCTCTTCGATATGGTTCTGCACGCGGCCAAAGACCGTGCCCATATTCAACGGAATATGGACAGCTGACCTGGTCGTCGCCTTGACGAAAGGTTTGTCTTCGAAATGCAGGGTCTGATCGTCCCATCCGTCGGGATTGAATTTCGGACAACAGCCGGTGGTATTGATGCTTTGGTCCAGATGCGGAACGGCGTTCGTTTGCATGCGTGCCTCCTTCTTGGCCACGTGCATTCTAGCATCCCGCAGACTGCCTTTATTGATTTTCGTCAACCACGACACACGAAACCGACAGGCAAAGAAAAAGCCGCCGCACCTGGCGGCGCAGCGGCTTTGTCAGTTTGGCAGAGATCGCTAGATTTAGCCGACCAGTTCGAGTCCCGAAAAGAAGAACGCGATTTCTTCTGCGGCTGTTTCCGGCGCGTCAGAGCCGTGGACAGAGTTTTCACCGATGGAAAGCGCGAATTCCTTGCGGATCGTGCCAGGTGCGGCGTCTGCGGGGTTGGTTGCGCCCATGACTTCACGGTTTTTTGCGATGGCGTCTTCGCCTTCCAGAACCTGCACGACGATCGGCTCGGAAATCATGAATTCGCAAAGCTCGTCAAAGAATGGACGATCCTTGTGCACACCATAGAACTGCTGGGCTTGGGCCAGTGTCAGCTGGATGCGCTTGGATGCGATGATACGCAGGCCGGCTTCTTCGAATTTGGCCACGATCTGGCCTGTCAGGTTACGCTTTGTCGCGTCGGGTTTGATGATGGAAAATGTGCGTTGGATCGCCATTGTCTTGTCCTTTGATCATGGGGCGCGCGCCCCGGAATACCATGTGGGCGCGCCCTAACATGGGGTGGGTGGCATGGAAAGGCCCTATCGCATTGACCGCGTCACGCGGATCAGGCAAAGCCGCGACATGCTCAAGATTTCAGACATCACCTATTCGATTCAAGGCCGCACGCTGATTGAACACACCAGTGTGACGATCCCGGCTGGCCACAAAGTTGGCCTTGTGGGGCGCAACGGCACTGGCAAGACCAGCCTGTTCAAGGTCATCCGTGGCGAATGGGTGCTGGACACGGGCAGCGTCAACATTCCACGCGGTTGGAAGATCGGCGGCGTCAGTCAGGAAGTGCCTGGCAATGAGGTGTCGCTGATCGACACAGTGCTGCGGGCAGATACCGAGCGCGAAGCGCTGCTGGCCGAGGCGGAAACCGCCACCGACCCCACACGCATCGCCGATATCCAGACTCGCCTGACCGATATAGACGCATGGTCTGCCGAAGCACGGGCAGCGACGATCCTCAAAGGCCTGGGGTTTACCCATGAAGAACAATCCATGCCCTGTTCGGCCTTTTCGGGGGGCTGGCGGATGCGCGTGGCCCTTGCGGCGGTGCTGTTCAGCGAACCCGATCTGCTGCTTCTGGACGAACCGACCAACTACCTCGACCTTGAAGGCGCGCTGTGGCTCGAGGCGTATCTGGTCAAATACCCGCACACGGTTCTTATCGTGTCGCACGACCGCGAGCTGCTGAACCGGTCCGTTGGCGGCATTCTGCACCTCGAAGACAAATCGCTGACCTATTACACCGGCAACTACGACAATTTCGCAAAACAACGCGCCGAAAAGCGGGCGCTGATGGCGTCCGCCGCAAAGAAGCAGGCCGACAAGCGCGCCCATTTGCAAGCCTTTGTTGACCGCTTCAAGGCCAAGGCCTCCAAGGCGAAACAGGCGCAGTCACGCGTCAAGATGCTGGAAAAAATGGAAACCATCCGCGCGCCCGAAGACGCCGCACGCACCGTTTTCACGTTCCCCGAACCCGAAGAACTCTCGCCCCCGATTATCGCAACCGAAGGTGCCGCCGTCGGTTACGGCAACAACATCGTACTGCACGATCTGAACTTGCGGATCGACCAGGACGACCGGATCGCACTGCTGGGCCGCAACGGTGAAGGAAAATCTACGCTTTCCAAGATGTTATCTGGCCGCCTTGATGTCGCACGCGGCAAGATGGTGACGTCCAACAAGCTGCGCATCGGCTTTTTCGCCCAGCATCAGGTGGACGAACTGCGGGTCGAGGAAACGCCGCTGGACCATCTGTTCCGTGAACGCCCACACGAAGGCCAGGCCAAGCTGCGCGCGCGGTTGGCTAGTTTTGGCCTTGGCGCGGATCAGGCCGAAACCGAGGTCGGGCGGCTTTCGGGCGGTCAGAAGGCGCGTCTGTCGCTGTTGCTGGCCACCCTGCCCGCACCGCACCTGTTGATCCTCGACGAACCAACGAACCACCTCGATATCGAAAGCCGCGAGGCCTTGGTCGAGGCGCTGACTGCCTATTCGGGTGCCGTCATTCTTGTCAGCCACGACATGCACCTGTTGTCGCTGGTTGCTGACCGGCTTTGGCTGGTGTCGGGCGGCCGCGTGAAACCTTACGAGGACGATCTGCCGTCCTATCGCAAGATGTTGCTGACGCCTGACAAGGTTGAAAAGTCGAAACCTGCCCCCGAAAAACCAAAACGCGCCAGCCGTGACGAGATGCTCGCGCTCAAGTCAGATGCCCGCAAATGCGAAGAACGTGTCAACAAGATCAATGACATGCGCGACAAACTTGCCAAGAAACTGGCGGACCCGGAACTTTATGAGGATGCCAAAAAGGGCGAGTTGGAAACCTGGAACAAGAAATATGCTGAAGTGATGGCCGGTCTTGAAAAGGCCGAGGCGCTTTGGATGGCAGCACTTGAAAAGCTTGAAAAGGCGCAGGCATGACCGAACTTCCCGCCTTGATCACTGCGTTCACGACGCTGTTCATCATCATCGACCCGCTGGGGCTGACGCCCTTGTTCATCGCGCTGACGCAAGGCATGACCCCGGCGCAACGCCGCGGCGTCGCAATCCGGGCTTGCCTTACGGCCGGTGCGCTCATGGTTGTCTTCACCTTGCTGGGCGAAGCCGTGCTGAATTTCGTCGGTATTTCCATGGATGCATTCCGCATCGCGGGTGGCATCCTGTTGTTCCTGACCGCGCTTGAAATGCTGTTTCAGCGCCGACAGGCCCGCAAGGCCGGTGAAGCCAACGAGGCCGCCAGCCACCTTGACGACGATCCGTCGATCTTTCCGCTGGCTTTGCCGCTGATTGTCGGGCCGGGCACCATCACGACGATTATCCTGCTGACGGGACAGGCGGACGGCAGTGCCGAGGTCTTGGCCGTGGGCGGTGTGTTGTTCGCGGTCCTGCTGATCGTCTTCGTCGCATTTCTGTCCGCATCATTTCTGGAACGCCTGCTGGGCCGGACGGGATTGAACATTGTCACCAGGGTTCTGGGAATGCTTTTGGCCGCACTTGCCGTTCAGTTCATTCTGGATGGTCTGAGGGGTTTCGGTCTCGGCGGCTAGCACATATATCAGTGCCATGAATGACGATATGCTCATGCGCGTGGTGTACCTTCTGATCCTGCTGGTCTGTATTGGCGGCAGTTTCTGGGCGTCCATGCGTCAGGATTTGTCCAAGTCGATGCAGCAGGCCGCCATCTGGGTCCTGATTTTCCTCGGTATGCTGGGCGGCATCGGACTCTATAACGATATCACCAACCGCCATTCGCCCCGTCAGGCGGTTGCGGAAGGCGGCGAAATCATCGCGCCCCGTTTTCGCGACGGCCACTATCATCTGACGTTGGATGTGAACGGCGTACCCATCGACTTCCTGGTCGATACCGGTGCGTCGCAGGTCGTTCTGACACAGGATGACGCCCGCCGCGTCGGGCTTGAACCGGAAAGCCTGAATTACTCGGGTCAGGCCTCGACAGCGAACGGCATCGTGCGGACCGCCCCTGTGACACTTCAAAGCGTCGCGTTGGAAGGGATCATTGATCGCAACCTGCCCGCCGTCGTCAACGATGGCCAGATGGACGGATCACTGCTTGGGATGTCCTATCTGGAATCGTTCAGAAGCATTGAAATCCGCGACAACGCTTTGGTGCTGACACGTTAGGATGATGACATGACACGTATGGTGATGATTTGCGCTTTTCTGGGCCTTGCCGCCTGCGCCAGCACAACCGCGCTGCCAGAAGATTTCAATCCCGAATTCGCGTTCTGATCCGCGTCCGGCCGGTCAGGCTTGCGCCTTCATTGCCCACCGCCCGTTGTCCTGCGCCCAGTATTGCGCGGACACGCCTGCCTGGGTCAGTGTTTTCCACTGTGTGCGGGCGTGATCCAGCGCGGCACCGTCGTGTCCGTCGAACAGCACGCAGGTGCGTTGCAGTGCCGTGACCTCCTCGGGCGCGACCTCGGCACCTGACACGCTCATGACGCAGTCAAAGCCATCTGACGAAACATCCGCCCCCAGCAGTATGGGCTGCTCCGCGTCATATGGTCCACCGGCCAGCCCGTGCGGCACAAAGCTGTCGACCGGTCCCTGCCAAAGCACGTTATCCAAGCGTTCAAGCAAGGCCGCATCAGTACCGCGCACCAGAATCCGCCAACCCGCATCGCGGGACTTGGACAACAGCGTGGGCAAGGTCGCTTCAAGCGGCGTCTCTGTCAGGTGATAGAAATAGACCGCGCCCATCCTATCCCTCGTACATGTCCGCAATCAGCCGGTTCAGCGCCATGACGCCCCAGCCTGTGGCACCCTTGGGCGCGAATGTCGTCTCGGACTTCACGGATGCGACGCCCGCGATATCCAGATGGCACCACGGCACGTCGTCATTGACAAAACGGCCAAGGAACTGCGCCGCGGTAATTGCGCCGGCGGGGCGACCGACACTGTTGCGGATATCGCCATATTGCGATTTCAGCTGTTTGTCATAAGCGGGACCCATGGGCATGCGCCATGCCCCCTCGCCCTCTGCATCCGCAGCCTTGAGGAAATCACCGGCCAGCGCTTCTGAATTGCTGAAAACGCCTGCGTTCTCGTGGCCCAGCGCAATGACGATTGCGCCCGTCAACGTGGCAAGATTGATCATCGCCCGCGGCTTGAAGCGGTCCTGCGCGTACCAAAGCACATCCGCCAGCACCAACCGCCCTTCCGCATCCGTGTTGATGACCTCGATCGTCGTGCCTTTCATGGATGTGACCACATCACCGGGCCGCGTGGCCGTCCCCGATGGCATGTTTTCAACCAATCCGACCAGCCCGACCACATTGGCCTTGGCCTTGCGCAGCGCCAGCGTGCGCATGACACCAGCAACGACACCGGCACCGCCCATGTCCATCGTCATGTCTTCCATGCCGGCACCGGGCTTGAGACTGATACCGCCGGTGTCAAAGACAACACCCTTTCCGACCAGCGCAAACGGGGCTTCGGACCCGCCACCATTCCACCGCATGACCACAACCTTGGACGGGCTGGCCGAACCTTGCCCGACGCACAACAATGCGCCCATGCCAAGTTCCTTCAATGCGTCCTCTTCAAGGATTTCCACGTCCAGACCCAGTTCCTGCATCGCCGCCAGACGGGCCGCGAAATCATCGGTAGTCAGCACGTTGGCGGGTTCATTCGTCAAATCACGCGTGAAGAATACGCCTTCGGTCACAGCCGCACCGTTCTGCGCGGATTTCGCCAGCGCTTCGGGCTTGGAGGCCATCATTGTCACCGGGCCGTAAGATTTGGGTTCATGGGTCTGGTGACGTTCGAAGGCATAACAGCGCAACGCCATCCCCAGCGCGATCTCATCTGCGCGTCTGATCGCACCGGCAAGGATCAGCATCGGCACGCCGGAATGGACCTTGGCCAAGGCGGCCCCTGCCGCGCGCGCCGTCGCCACGTCTGGATTGCGGGGCAGCTTGACCACGACAACTGACACAGCCGCAAGGCCACCGGGATAAGCCATCTGCGTCGCCTCCCCCAGCTTCATTGCCTTGAAGGGCTCACCTGCGGCCAGACGTGCAATCGCCTTGCGGGTCAGCGTGTTCACCTTGCGTGCACCGGCGTCCAGTTTGCCATCTTCGTCCACGAAAACGGCGATCACACCGGGTGCGTCTGCAACGCGGTTCAAATCGGTTTCCTTGAACTGGATCTGGATCGGATCGGACATGCGCGCTTCCTTTCTGTCAGGTTTCGGCAATCCCTAGCTTGAGCGCTGCCAAAACGCCAGTTATCCGTTCCATCCCCTGCCTGCTTGGGCTAGTTTGTCGCAAAACGAATTGGGGATAAGCGGTCCGTGGCACGATTTGACAGATATATGCTGTCACAACTGATGGTCGTGTTCGGCTTTTTCAGCCTCGTTCTGGTGATGGTCTATTGGATCAACCGCGCTGTCGTCCTATTCGACCGGTTGATCGCGGACGGGCAGTCAGCCGGGGTCTTTCTGGAATTCACGGCCCTGTCCTTGCCTGCGGTGATCCGGCTTGCCCTGCCGCTTTCGGCCTTTGCGGCTTCGGTCTATGTGACCAACCGCATGGCCACGGAATCCGAACTTGTTGTCGTGCAGGCCACCGGCTTTTCCGCTTACCGACTGGCGCGGCCTGTTTTGTATTTCGGCCTGATCGTCTTTGCACTGATGTTGGTGCTGATGCACTACCTTGTGCCGCTATCCACCGCGCAGTTGAACGAAAGACGCGCGGAGATTGCGCAGAACGTCTCTGCCCGGCTACTGACCGAAGGGCAGTTCATGGAACCGGCAGACGGGATCACCGTCTACATCCGCGACATTACGCCCGAAGGCGAATTGCGCGACATCCTCCTGTCCGACATCCGTGATCCGGACTCGCATCTGACCTACACGGCAGCAAAGGCCTACCTCGTGCGCACCGACGGGGATGCGCAGCTTGTTATGGTCGACGGGCTGGCACAGACGTTGCGGACCAGCGACCAGCGGCTGTTCATTACCTCTTTTGCCGATTTCGCCTATAACATCGGCGACCTGATGGCCGTGGCAGAGCGTGACGGACGTGCGTCCCAGGAACTGATGACATGGGAACTGCTCAACCCCACGCCCGAGCTGGAAGAAGAAACCGGCAAAGATGCCGCCCGCCTGATTTCCGAAGGGCATGACCGCTTCGGGCAGGCGCTGCTTGGCACTGTCGGTGCGCTTTTGGGCTTTTCGGCCTTGCTTGTCGGCGGGTTCAGCCGGTTCGGTGTCTGGCGACAGATCATCGGTGCGATCTTTTTGATCATCGTTATCAAAGCGCTGGAAACTGTCGGCCTGAACATTGCCCGCAGCAATCCACAGCTCTGGTTCAGCACGTACCTGTCGATCATCACCGGCTTTCTTATCATCTGGGCGTTGCTGTTTCTTTCGGGACGGCCCGCCCTTTTCAAGCGCCGCGTTCAGGTGCAATCATGATCCTGCACCGCTATTTCGCCCGCCGTTTCTTTTTTGCCTTTCTCGGCGTGTTCACGATTTTCCTGCTGATCCTGACGTTCATCGGTCTGGTGGACCAGCTGCGACGCTTTTCAGGGGACGAGGTGACGTTCGGCCAGATCCTTATCCTTGCGCTTCTGAACATCCCGCAGGGCATCTACCGTATCCTGCCGCTGATCATGATCATCGCGACCATTGCGCTGTTCCTCAGCCTTGCGCGGTCGTCCGAATTGGTCGTCACCCGCGCGGCGGGGCGATCGGCGTTGCGGGCGTTGAGTGCGCCGCTTCTGGTGGCGCTCACGCTTGGTATTGCCGCAATCGCGATCCTGAACCCGATCGTCGCGGCCACCACCCAGCAATATGAACTGCGCAGCAGCGATCTGCGTGGCGAAGGCAGCGCGCTGATCCTTGGCGAAACAGGACTTTGGCTACGACAGGGCGGAAGCGGCGAACAGACGGTAATCCGCGCAGCGGGCTCGAACCTCGATGGCACGGAACTCAGTAACGTCACTTTCCTGACATTCGCAGGCGAGTCAGGACCATTGCGCCGCATCGAGGCTGAACGGGCCGCGCTCGTAGCCGGGGCATGGGCGCTGACAAACGCAAAAAGCTGGCCATTGGACCGCGATATCGTGCCAGAGGCCGCCGCGACCGACCACGACAGCCTGCGCATACCCTCAACACTGACAGCGGACGAAATTCGCAACAGCTTTGGCACCCCGTCGTCCATTCCGATCTGGGAATTGCCTGCGTTCATCGACCGCCTGCAAAGCGCCGGCTTCTCAGCACAACGCCATCAGGTCTGGTTCCAGATGGAATTGGCATTGCCGGTCTTTCTGGTGGCAATGGTCATGATCGGCGCAAGCTTCACCTTGCGCCACCAGCGCGGCGGGCGGACCGGCGTGATGATCATGCTGGCAATCCTGCTGTCCTTTGCGATCTATTTCCTGCGCAACTTTGCCCAGATCCTGGGCGAAAACGGGCAGTTGCCTGCCATGCTGGCCGCATGGGCACCGCCGCTGGCGGCGATCGGGCTTGCGATGGGGATGCTCTTGCATCAAGAGGACGGCTGATGCGGCTTCTGGTGTTTCTTTTGTGTCTTCTGCCCTGCGCAGCGCTTGCGCAGGGCGTCGCAACGCTTGTTGCCGATGACGTGGTGATCGAAGACAGCACGCGCCTGATCGCATCCGGTAATATCGAGGTGATCTATGACGGCACCCGCCTCACGGCGCGGCAGATCACCTTCGACCAAACCACGGACCGGCTGACCATTGACGGACCGATCTTCATTCAAGGGCCAGACGGAACAATCCTGACGGCGAACCGCGCCGCACTTGATCCGCAACTCGAAAACGGCATCCTGCAGGGGGCCCGGCTGGTACTGAACCAGCAACTACAGCTTGCGGCCAACCAGATTGACAGGGCCGAAGGGCGGTATTCGCAGCTCTACAAGACGGCCGTCACCTCCTGTCAGGTCTGCGGCACACAGGCCCCATTGTGGGAAATCCGGGCCGAGCGTGTGGTCCACGACGAAGAGGCACAGCAGCTTTATTTTACAAATGCCACTTTCCACGTTCGCGGCGTGCCGATCTTCTGGCTGCCCCGCGCACGCCTGCCCGATCCGACGCTTGATCGCGCAAACGGGCTTTTGACGCCACGCATTCGCTCGTCCGATCAGTTGGGGCTGGGGATCAAGGTGCCCTACTTCCTGACGCTCGGGGATCATCGCGATGTGACGCTGACGCCCTACGGATCAAGCGAGACGACGACGCTTGAACTGGAATATCGTCAGGCGTTCGTCAGTGGTGATCTGACGGCTGAAGCCGCGGTAAGCCGCGATACATTGCTGCCAGAGGAACTGCGCAGCTACATCTTTGTCGAAGGCGCGTTCGATCTGGCCCGCGATTTCAAACTGACCTTCGATGTCGAAGCAGTCAGCGATCCGGCTTACCTGCTCGATTACAGCTACTCGGATAAGGACCGGCTCGACAGCGCTATCGGGATCACGCGGGCGCGGGACACAGACCTCTTCCAGACAAGTTTCACCTACTATGTGTCCTTGCGGGACGATGAATCCAACAGCACGCTGCCACCGATCGTGGCCGATATCGGCTATCGCAAACGCAGCTTTCCGCGCTTTGGCGGGACGCTGACCTGGGATTTAAGTGCTGACGCGATCGTGCGTTATGGCAGCGACGTCGGCGCAGATGGACGTGATGTGGCGCGGCTTGGGGCGGGCGTCGACTGGCAGCGGCAATGGATCAGCGACGCAGGTTTCATCACACGGACAGAGGCAGGTCTGCGCGCGGACGCCTATCGATTGGAAGACAACACCGCCTTCGGTGATGGCGTGCGCACCGTGCCCTCGGCACAGATTACACTTTCCTATCCGCTGGTGCGCAAGACCAACCGGTCGCGACAACTGCTGACACCGATGCTTGCCCTCGGTTGGTCCGATACTTTTGGCATCATGCCACCGAATGAAGACAGTACGCGCCCCGAATTCGATGCGGCAAACCTGTTTGCACTGTCGCGATTTCCGGGTGACGACGCGGTTGAAACCGGGCTGCGCGGGGCCGTCGGCTTGCACTGGAGTCGGCAAGGCAACGAAGGCGGCAGCGCCCATCTGACGATCGGTCGCGTGTACCGCGAAGAGGTGAATGACCAGTTCACGCAGACCTCGGGCCTGAAAGGAAACGCCTCTGACTGGCTTGTTGCGGGGCAGTTCGCGCTCCCGCAAGGCTTTCGTGTTGAAGGTCGTGCGCAACTTGGCGCCAATCTTGATCCCACGCTGGCTGCGGCCAAGATCGACTGGCAGGATGACAGCCTGAACCTGGCGGCCAGCTATATCTGGCAGACCGCCGACGAAGAGCTTGGCAGACCCGACCCGATTTCCGAATGGCTGATTGACACAAGGGTGCAGTTGAACCCGGCCTGGGCGGTCAGCTTTGACACGCGCTATGACGTGACCGAAGACCAACCCGCGCGCGCTGGGATTGGCGTGGAATGGCGCAACGAATGCGTGACGGTCGATCTTTCGGTCTCGCGCCGCTACACGTCTTCGACTACAGTGGACCCGTCAACAGACTACGGGTTATCTGTGTCACTGAACGGCTTTAGCGCCGGTCGGTCCGATGCAGGCCCGGCCAGAAGCTGTAACTAGGTAGAGCAACGAAGGACGACCCATGCGCCTGATCCAATTCCTGACCGCCCTGATGCTGACAGCCGGGGCCGCCGTGGCACAGGGGCAGTTCTCGCCCGCGGTTCAGGTGAATGACGATGTCATCACCGTCTACGAGCTGCAGCAACGGGCGCGATTGCTGGAATTGTTCCGCACGCCGGGCGATCCGAACGCACTGGCGCGCGAACAACTGATCGAAGACCGGCTGAAGCAACAGGCCATCGACCAGCGCGGTCTGCGTCTGACGGACGAAGCGTTGCAGGCAGAACTTGAAGCCTTTGCCGGTCGCGCGAACCTGTCGCTGGATCAGTTCAACACCCTGCTTGCCCAGAACGGGGTCGATCAGAAAACGCTGGCCGATTTTGTGCGCATCGGCGTGACATGGCGGGACTATATCCGCAGCCGCTATGGCAATCAGGCACAAATCAGCGATGCCGAAGTCGATGCCGCACTTGGCCGCGCGGGCAGCAATGACGGCTCCGGTATCGAAGTCCTGCTGTCTGAAATCATCATCCCGGCCCCGCCACCACGCGCCGCACAGGCGCTGGCACGGGCCCAGCAGATTTCGCAACTGACCAGCACCGCCGCGTTCGAGGCGCAGGCGCGTCAGGTATCGGCCCTGCCCAGCAAAGCGCGTGGCGGTCGGCTTGACTGGTTGCCGATCAGCAATTACCCGCCGCAACTGCGCTCGATCATTCTTGATCTTGCACCCGGTCAGGTGACCGCTCCGATCCAGATTCCGAACGGTGTCGCGCTGTTCCAGATGCGGGCCGTGCGTGAGGTACCGCAGGCACCACCAGCCCCGACAGCAATCGAATATGCGGCCTTCTATCTGCCCGCCGGGTCTGATGGCGGCGTCACCGCAGCCCAGCAGCTGGCCGCCCGTGTGGACACATGCGACGACCTTTACGGCGAAGCACGCGGCTTGCCGCAGGAAGTCCTGGAACGCGCGTCCCTGCCCGTCGCTGAAATTCCACAGGATGTGGCCATGGAACTGGCGCGTCTTGATGCAGGCGAAGTGTCCTATAACCTGACGCGGGCCGCGGGCGACACACGGGTTTTCCTGATGCTGTGTTCGCGCCAGTTCGGTGAAGGTGGTGCAGTTGACCGCGAAGCGGTGCGCAACCAGTTGCGCAGTCAGCGGCTTGCTGGTTTCGCGGCGGCCCTTCTTGAAGACTTGCGCGCCTCTGCCACCATCACGAATGGTTAAACCCGTCGCGATCAGTTGCGGCGAACCGGCAGGCATCGGACCAGAAATCGCTGTCACCGCGTGGGAAGCGGTGCGCGATGAATGTCCCGTCGTCTGGATCGGCGATCCAACACACCTGCCCGCCGGAACGCCATGGAAACACGCAGGCGACGGTGATCCGGTGCGGCACTTTCAGGTGATCGCGCGGGACCTTGGTGCGCCGCGCATTCCGGGCGTACCAAATCCGATGCATGCGCGCGGGGTTATCGACGCCATCGCGCACGGTGTCGAACTGGTCAAAGCAGGCGAATGTTGCGCGCTTTGCACCGCACCGATCCACAAGGCGGCGCTGATCGACGGGGCTGATTTCGCCTATCCCGGTCATACTGAATATCTTGCCGCGCTCGCCGGTGATGTGCCTGTCGTGATGATGCTGGCCTGCGACACCTTGCGGGTGGTGCCCGCGACGATCCACATCCCTTTGTCAGCGGTGCCAGCACAGCTGACCGCCGCCACGCTGACGGACACGATCCTTGTCACCCACGCAGCCATGCGCCGGGATTTCGGGATTGCTGCCCCCCGCATCGCCGTGGCCGGCCTGAACCCGCATGCGGGCGAGGACGGCAAGATGGGCATGGAAGAAATCGAGATGATCGCGCCGACGCTGGATGCATTACGCGCGCAAGGACTGCACATCAGCGGCCCCCTGTCGGCGGATACGATGTTTCATGCGGGGGCGCGCGCGCAGTATGACGTCGCGGTCTGCATGTATCACGATCAGGCGCTAATCCCGATCAAGACGCTCGATTTCGCGGGCGGCGTAAATGTCACGCTGGGGCTGCCCTTTGTCCGCACGTCCCCCGATCATGGCACGGCTTTCGATATTGCGGGCAAAGGCATTGCCGATGCAACGTCGATGATCGCTGCTTTGCGGATGGCCCACAAGATGGCAGAGGCCCGTCATGGATAAGCCGGATGGACGCCTCCGGCGGGGGAGTATTTCCAGCAAGATGATGCCAGCATGAGCCAGATCGACGACCTGCCCCCTTTGCGCACCGTGATCGAGACACACGGAATCGCGGCGAAGAAATCGCTGGGCCAGAATTTTTTGCTGGATTTGAACCTGACTGCGAAAATCGCGCGTCTGGCGGGCGATTTGTCCGCGGCCGATATTCTTGAAATCGGGCCCGGTCCCGGCGGTCTGACCCGGGGGCTTTTGGCCGAAGGCGCGCGCCGTGTGCTGGCGATCGAGAAGGATTCGCGTTGCATGGCGGCGCTGGCCGAGATCAGTGATCGCTATCCGGGCCGGCTGGAGGTCATCAACGCGGATGCGCTTGACGTCGACCCGCTTGCGCATCTGACACCGCCGATCAAGGTTGCGGCCAACCTGCCTTACAATGTCGGAACGGAACTGCTGGTCCGCTGGTTGACCCCGCCGGACTGGCCGCCATTCTGGGACAGCCTGACCCTGATGTTTCAGCGCGAGGTGGCGCAGCGCATCGTGGCACAACCGGGATCAAAGGCTTACGGGCGGCTTGCACTGCTGTCGCAGTGGCGCGCGGATCCGCAGATCGTGTTGGATTTGCCGCCAGAGGCTTTTACGCCCGCCCCGAAGGTGTCAAGCGCCGTCGTTCATCTGAAAGCTTTGCCCGCCCCGCGGTTCCCGGCAAATGCAGAGACCCTGAACCGCACGGTCGCGGCGGCATTCAATCAGCGGCGCAAAATGCTGCGGTCGGCCCTCAAAGCTGTCAGTCCGGATATCGAAACGCATCTGAAAGCGGCAGGCATCAAACCGACTGAACGCGCCGAACAGGTCAGCCTCGAAGCGTTCTGCGCCCTCGCACGGCAGCTGGACGCGGGTTAGGCTATTCCGCTGCCTCGGGTGGCGTGTCTTCGACAGGATCGGATTTCGGCTTGCGCGCCCGTGGCTTGCGCTTGGGCTTTGGTGCTTCTTCCGGGGTTTCAACCAGCCCACTGTCATCAGTTGACTCGCCGATATCAGCGGATGGCTGATCCATGCCGGATGGGTCGTTTGCTGCGGCTTCCTGCGCTTTGAGACGCTCGGCACGCTCGCGGTCACGTTCGGCCTGGCGCTGGCGGTTCTGTTCTTCCTGCTCTTCACGCTTGGCATCAACCTCGCGCTGCGCTTCGGCCAGCAAACGGGTATAGTGTTCGGCGTGCTGGGCAAAGTTTTCGGCATCCACCCGGTCGCCCGAAAGGACGGCGTCACGGTGAAGCTGGTTATACTTGTCGATAATCTGCTGCGGCGTGCCGCGCACCTTTCCGTCCGGTCCTGAACTGTCGAAGACGCGGTTGATGATATTGCCGCCCGAGGGGCGATTATTGCGGTTTTTATTCCGCGACCTTGATTTCGAAGATCTCATAAATGACTGTGCTTTCGTCAAGCCCTACGGCTTTGGTTGCGCTTTGATGATCGCGATGCACGCGGCAGCAGTTTTGGGCGATCAAGCGTTTCTGGCGACTTATCAGCGAGAGCAACTGCTCATCCTCCGATACAGACGAAAAAGCATGGTTGGATGCGCAGGGCAAGTACAAATACGGAAAATACACCCATTTCAGGCCGTTTTGCGCGGCTTTCTGCCCCAAACGACACGGTCACGGCCATCCAGATCGGGAATCACGGTGATTTCAGTCAGACCTGCGATTCCCATCATCTCTTTCACCGCCGCAGCTTGAGTCGGTCCGATTTCGACCATCAGGCGACCACCCGGCATGAGGTGGGGATCATGGTTTGCAATGATATGCCGATAGTGCGTCAGCCCGTCGGCTTCGTCCGTCAGCGCGATGCGGGGTTCGTGGTCGCGCACTTCTGGTTGCAGATCGTCCATCTCGTCTGCGGCAATGTAGGGCGGGTTCGACACGATAAGGTCGAACTCTTCGTCAAGGCCATCATACCAGTTCCCGGCCTGCAAGACGGCTCGTGGTGTAATATCAAGCCCAGAGGCGTTCCGCGCGGCAACGGCAATCGCTGCATCCGACACATCCACACCGACCCCACGCGCGGTCTGCCATTCAGCCAGAAGCGACAACAGGATCGCACCGCTCCCGACGCCAAGGTCGAGAACGCGCGCAATAGGTTCAGCCAAGGCACCTGCAACCAGTGTTTCTGTTTCGGGACGTGGGTCCAGCACATCGCAGGTCACTTCAAACCACCTGCCGAAAAACTGTCGCCCGCCGACCAAATGCGAGACAGGCACATGCGCCACACGCGCCGCGATCAGTTCCGAAAAACTTGCCTCGGCGACCGCGCCCACCGGATCACGCAGCAAAAGCGTCAAGCGGTCAGACGCGACGCCGGCCGCGTGGCACAGCAATTTGCGCGCGTCGCCATGCGCGTTTGCAATCCCGGCCTTGGCCAGCACAGCGGTGCCATGGGCCAGCGCCTGCTGGAATGTCACGCGCCCATCTCGGCCAGCAACGTTGCCTGTGCATCGGATTGCAAGGCGTTGATGACCTCATCCAGATCGCCCTGCATGATCTGCCCAAGCGAATAAAGTGTCAGATTGATCCGGTGATCCGTCATGCGGCCTTGCGGGAAATTGTAGGTGCGGATGCGTTCGGACCGGTCCCCCGACCCCACCTGCGCCTTGCGATCGGCAGAGCGTTCATCATCCGCCTTCTGTCGTTCCATATCGAACAGGCGGGTCTTCAGCACCTGCATCGCGATCTCGCGGTTGCGGTGTTGTGATTTCTCGGAGCTGACGACAATCAGACCTGTCGGAATATGCAGGATGCGCACGGCAGAATCGGTCGTGTTGACGTGCTGCCCACCCGATCCGCTGGCGCGCATCGTATCAATGCGCAGATCATTCGGATTGATATCAATCTCGACGTCCTGCGCCTCTGGCATCACAGCCACGGTCGCAGCAGAGGTGTGGATTCGCCCGCCGCTTTCGGTCTCGGGGACACGCTGGACGCGGTGCACGCCCGATTCATATTTCAGTTTCGCAAAGACCCCGTCACCTGCGACCCGCGCAACGACTTCCTTGATTCCCCCAAGCTCGGTCAGGGATTGTTCAAGTATCTCGAACTTCCAGCCATGGGCCTCGGCATAGCGCTGATACATGCGCAGCAGATCACCTGCGAACAGCGCTGCCTCGTCTCCGCCGGTGCCGGGGCGTATTTCCAGCAAGGCCGGGCGCGCATCGGCAGCGTCCTTGGGAAGCAGCGCCAGTTGCACCTCTTCCTCGGCGGTCTCAAGGCGGCTGCGCAGGTCCGGCAACTCGGCCTCTGCCAAGGCGCGCATCTCGGGATCGCGTAGCATCGCTTCGGTGTCGCTGATCTCCGCCAGCAACGACTTGTAGCTCTGCACCGTGTCAACAACGGGCTTCAGATCGCTGTATTCCTTGGCCAATGCCGCGATGTCGCCACCGTCGATGTCGCCCGACATCTTGGCTTCCAGAAACTGGAAGCGGTCTATCAACTGTTCAATCTTGTCAGAAGCAATCATGGCGTATGCCTTGGCGTATCAAGCTTCAACAATCAAGGGGCCAAGCGCGCCCAGCCAGCTTTCGACACGCGCCTTGTTAACACCCAGATCGGCAGACCCAAACCGCAAGCGTCCTTTGATGTTCAGGTGTGGACCATCACCATCAATGCCGCTGTCGACCCAGACTGTCGTGTAATCTGGAAATCCCATGATCCGGCTGCGCGTTTCATAAGTTAGAATGCCGTCTTCGACGCTGCCGGCCACGCGCTTTGTGCGTGCGGTCCCAAGAGCGATCGTATCGACAGCCTTCAGCATATCCGCCTCGGACGCCGTCATCCGGCGCACAGCATGGAACCCGCCAGCGGATGGGTAATCGCCAACCGGCTTGGGGTATGAGGGTTGGTTCAGCGCGGCGTGATCGGCCGGCGCCAGCCGGACATAAGCCATGCCGCCCAGCACAGAAACAACAATGGCAATCGCGATCCAGCGCATGAGACACTCCTAACGGTATGGCACGCCCGGCAGGATCGAGAGCATTTCAAACATGATGTTTGCACCCACCAAGGCTGTATTGCCTGATGTATCGTAGGGTGGCGAAACTTCAACCAGATCAAGACCGACAATCTGCAATCCGCGCAGGCCCCGGATCAACTCCATCGCCTGCATCGTCGTCAGCCCGCCAATCTCCGGTGTGCCGGTGCCAGGCGCAAAGGACGGATCAAGACTGTCGATGTCGTAGGTGATATAAGTCGGGGTGTTGCCGATCTGCGCCTTGATCTCGGCGGCCAGGGGCGACAGCGACTTGTGCCAAAGGTCAGGGGCCAGATGCTGCGTGAACCCCCATCCCGCCGCCTCGGTGAAATCATCGGCGGTATACCCCGTGCCACGCAATCCGATCTGAAACACCTTGTCAGGCTGGATTAGCTTTTCTTCATAGGCGCGGCGAAAGACGGTGCCATGTGTTTCACGCTCGCCAAACATCTCGTCGTTGACATCCGCATGGGCATCGACATGAACCAGCGCGACGGGTCCGTGCTTGCGCGCAATGCTGCGCAGGATTGGCAGCGTCAGCGTGTGGTCCCCACCCAGCGTGGCCGGGATCACATCATATTTTAGAAATTCATCGTAAGTATCTGTAATAATGCGAATACTTTTCGCAAGGGAGAACGTGTTGATCGGTACATCCCCAAGGTCGGCCATCTGCAACCCGTCAAACGGCGCAGCCCCTGTCTGGATATTGTAGGGCCGGATCATCGCCGATTGCTCGCGCAACTGCTTTGGCCCCATCCGCGTGCCAGAGCGCCATGATGTGCCGATATCCATCGGCACGCCGATAAACCCGACATCCAGTCCGGCAGCATTCACCGCAGACGGCAGGCGCATAAATGTCTGCGGCCCCGAAAAGCGGGCCAGTTCGTTCCCTGAAATCGGCTGGTTGGGCATCAGCTCCCCCTCTTCTGCCAAAGGGCAAGGCAGCACAGCTCCATTGCCACATGTGCGCCCGCAATCGCCGTCGCACCGGTGGTATCATAAGGAGGCGACACCTCGACCACGTCTCCACCGACAACGTTGATGCCAGCCATATCGCGCAGAATGGCCGCGGCCTGCCATGACGCCAGACCGCCCCAGACCGGTGTGCCGGTGCCCGGCGCAAACGCCGGATCAAGCGCGTCGATATCAAAGGTGACATAGGTCGGCGCATCTGCGACCTGTGCCTTCACCTCTGCAGCAACCCAGGCGGCCCCCTTTTCGTGGCACGTACGCGCATCGATATAGCGCATGCCAAGGTAGTCATCGCACTCGGTCCTGATGCCGATCTGCACGGACCGCGCGACATCGACCAGACCGGATTTCACGGCCTTGTACATGAACGTACCATGGTCAATCCGGCTCATATCGTCATCCGCCCAAAGATCGGAATGCGCATCGAACTGCACGACCGCCACGGGGCCAAATTTCTCGGCATAGGCGCGCAGGATCGGCAACGTGATGAAATGATCGCCACCCAGCGTCACAGTGCCCGGACCTTTGGCAAGAATGCCCCCGATATGCGCCTGAACCAGATCGGGCACGCCACGCACATTGGCGTAATCAAAGGCCATGTCGCCGTAATCCACGATCTCGAAGTCAGACAGGGGGTCAAACCCGTCCCAGCCATAAGGCGGATCATAAGGCTGCAGACAGGATGCCTCTCGGATCGCGCGAGGCCCGAACCGGGTGCCGGGCCGATGGGTCACCGCCTGATCAAACGGGATGCCCGTTACCACCAGATCGGCACCGGCAATCTCTTTGGAATAATTCCGTCGCAGAAAGGACACCGCCCCGCCAAAGGCATTTTCATAGGCCAACCCACGCCGCCCTTCGCGGGTAAACGCCAGATCGATCTGGCCTTTCGCATCTTCCAACGCCATCAAACCGTCTTTCTTTGTCCAATCAAACTTCCGCCGGAGGCATCCGGCTTTTCGCAGAAAAGCCGAACCCCTAAGCCACCGGCTGCGCCCGCTCGACGATGCGCGCGAAAAACGACGCGCCAGCACTCGCGGTTTCGTCATCAAAGTCGAACTTGGTGTTATGCAGCCCTGCGGTATCGCCGTTGCCCACAAAAAGATATGCGCCGGGCCGTTCTTCAAGGAAATAGGCGAAATCCTCTGCGCCCATCTCGGGGATCTGCGCGATATTGACACCCGCCTCGCCAGCGACCTCCTGCGCAACCTCTGCCGCAAATTGGGTCTTTTCAGGATCATTGACCGTCGCCGGATAACCCTTCTCATAACGGTATTCCACGCTGACCCCGTAACTGGCCGCCTGTCCCATCACGATCGCTTCCAGCCGTTCCATGACCAGCGCCTGCACGTCTTTGTCAAACGACCGGACGGTGCCGTTGATAAAGGCCGTCTCCGGGATGATATTGTCCGCCGATCCGCTGTGAATCTGCGTCACGGACACCACCAGATCCTTGCGACCATCGTGGTTGCGGCTGATGATGGTCTGGATTGCCTGCACCATGCCGACAGCAGCGATCAGCGGATCAATCGTGTCTTGCGGATAGGCTCCATGCCCGCCGCGCCCCTTCACATGGATATAGAATGTATCGACGGCGGCCATGATCGGCCCCGGCACGGTCTGAAACTGGCCAACTGGCAACCCCGGCACATTGTGAAGCGCATAAACCTGCGCAATCTCGAACCGGTCCAGCGCGCCTTCCTCAACCATGACGCCGGCCCCGCCGCCACCTTCCTCGGCAGGCTGGAAAATCAGCGCGACGCGCCCCGAGAAATTACGGGTTTCGGCCAGATAGCGAGCCGCCCCCAGCAGCATCGTCGTGTGCCCGTCATGCCCGCAGGCATGCATCTTGCCCGGAACGGTCGATGCATGGGGCAGACCGGTTTCTTCCTGCATCGGCAATGCATCCATGTCAGCACGCAACCCGATGGTCGGTCCGTCGCCCTGCCCGTTGATGATCGCGACAACGCCAGAGGTGGCAATACCCTCGTGGATCTCATCGACGCCAAAGTCCTTCAGTCGCGCCACGACAAAGGCCGCGGTGTTGTGGCAGTCGAACTGCAATTCGGGATGCGCGTGCAAATGGCGTCGCCATGTCTTCATGTCGTCTGCAAAATCCGCGATGCGATTGATGACTGGCATGACTGGCACTCCCCTAGGCGGTCCCCTAGAACAGAACCGCAAAGGAGACCCGAGTGCAATGCCAGATGACGCCCTGATCCACGACCCCGACGGCGGAATGCCACGTCTTCTTGAAATCATGCGCCGGTTGCGCGACCCGCAAAGGGGTTGCCCGTGGGACATCGAACAGGATTTCGCCAGCATCGCGCCCTATACCATAGAAGAAGCTTATGAAGTCGCCGATGCCATCGCCCGCAGCGACTGGCCCGAGCTGGAGGGCGAACTGGGCGATCTGTTGCTGCAAACAGTCTATCACACGCAAATGGGTGAAGAGGCCGGACATTTCACCTTCGACAGCGTGGTCAAAGCGATCAGCGACAAGATGGTTGCGCGCCACCCCCATGTGTTCGGCGACGAAAGCCGCGACAAGACGGCAGACCAGCAGGTCGCCGATTGGGAAAAGATCAAGGCGGCCGAACGGGCCGGCAAGGCACAGGCGCGCACGCTGGACGGCGTGGCAATCAACCTGCCTGCCCTGACCCGCGCGGTCAAACTGCAAAAGCGCGCCGCGCGCGTCGGTTTCGACTGGCCCGATGTGGCACAGGTCGTGGACAAGATCACCGAAGAGGCCGCCGAACTGATCGAAGCCCGCGACACCCAAAGCCACGCAGAGATGACCGAAGAATACGGTGATCTGATGTTTGTGATGGCAAACCTTGCGCGCCACCTCGACATCGACCCCGAAGAAGCGTTGCGTGCGGCCAACACGAAATTCACCCGTCGCTTTGCCGCGATCGAGGATGCGCTTGCCACCGATGGTCGCACACCGGCGGACAGCGATCTGGCAGAAATGGATGCGCTCTGGGATGCGGCGAAAATGCGCGAACGAAAATCCGACAAAAACGATTAGGTATTGACCCGACTCTTTTAGTCGGATTAATTCTGCGCCGACAGACAAGGAGATTCTACATGTCATTCCGTACCGCTTTGTTGGCCTCCGCCTGCACCGCAATCGCAGCCCCCGCTTATGCCGACGTGACCATCTACACGACCCGTCAGGCGGAACTGATCCAGCCCGTGATGGATGCCTTTACTGCCGAGACTGGCATCGCCGTGAACCTGAACTTCATGGAAGAAGGCATGGTCGAACGGCTCAAGGCCGAAGGTGCCCGCTCACCCGCCGATCTGATCATGACAGTCGATATTGCCAACCTGAAACAGATCGTCGACGAAGGTCTGACACAGCCGGTTGAAAGCGACGTTCTGACCGCGGCGATCCCAGAAACGCTGCGCAGCCCCGAAAATCTCTGGTTCGCGCTGACGACCCGTGCGCGGGTGATCTACGCCAGCAAGGACCGGGTCGCCGACGGGGAAGTCACCACCTACGAAGATCTCGCCTCTGACAAATGGGACGGGCGCATCTGCAGCCGATCCGGCGTGCATAACTACAACCTCGCCCTGTTGTCTGCGGTGATCGACCATGTCGGTGAAGATGGCGCCCGCGCATGGGCCGCGGCCGTGCGCGAAAACCTTGCCCGCAAGCCCGAAGGCAACGACCGCGCGCAGGTCAGGGCGATCTGGGCCGGCGAATGCGACATCGCTGTGGGCAACACCTATTACATGGGCCAGATGCTTGCGGATGAAGAACAGACCGAATGGGCCAATGCGGTGCGCATTGAATTCCCGACGTTTGAAAACGGCGGCACGCATGTGAACGTGTCGGGCGTGGCGATGACGACATCGGCCCCCAATAAGGACGAAGCCATCCAGTTGATGGAATTCCTCGTCTCGCCAACGGCGCAAAGCATCTACGCGGAAAGCAACTACGAATACCCGGTGCTCGAAGGGGCAGCATTATCCGATATCGTGGCAAGCTGGGGAACATTCACGCCTGATACGGCGTCTCTGTCCGATCTGGCAGCCCACCGCCCCATGGCCCTGCGGATTATGGAAGAAGTGAACTTCGACGGGTAATTAACTGATTTGAATTGAAAAGGGGCGATGTATATCGCCCCTTTTTCTGTGCTTAACCCGCTTTTTCTTCCAGCGTCAGCCATTCGTCCTCTGCCGCCGCCAAGGCCGCCTGCCGGTCGACCAACGCATCCGTGGCCTTTTGAAACTTCACCGGGTTGGCGGTGAACAAATCAGGGTCAGCAAGCAGGGTTTCCAGCTTTCCGATCTCGTCAGTCAGCTTGTCGATCACGCCGGGCAATTCATCAAGCCGGTGCTTTTCCGTAAAAGACAGCTTTTGCTTGGGTGCCGCAGGTGCGGCCTTTTCGACCTTCTTGGCCAGCGGCTTCGTCGCTTCACGGGCCTCAACAAAATCACCGCCGCGCTGGTTGCGGTAATCGGTCCACCCACCCGCGTAGGTGACCGCCTGCCCGTTGCCTTCCATCGCGATGGTCGTTGTGGCGACACGGTCCAGAAAATCACGGTCGTGGCTGACCAGCAGTACGGTCCCGTCATATTCGCCCAGAATATCCTGCAACAAGTCCAGCGTTTCGATGTCCAGATCGTTCGTCGGTTCGTCAAGCACCAGCAGATTGCTTTCGCGCGCCATCAGCCGCGCCAGCAGCAGCCGCGCCTTTTCGCCCCCCGACAGCGACCGGACAGGCGCGCGGGCCTGCGCATCATCGAACAGGAATTCCTTGAGATAGCCAACCACGTGTTTCGGTTGACCACGCACCATGATCTGATCGGCTTTGCCGGACCCGCCAAGGGCAGGATCGCTTGCAAGGTTTTCCCAAAGCGACATATCGGCATCAAGCTGCGCGCGCGCCTGATCGAACACCGCGATATCAAGATTCGTACCGTGCTTGACGGTCCCGGCATCAGGATGAACCTGATCCAGTAACATCTTGATCAGCGTCGTTTTTCCGACACCATTCGGCCCGACGAACGCGATCCGGTCACCACGCTGCACCGTCAGGTCAAAGTCCTTCACGATGGTCTTGCCATCAAAGGTTTTGGTAAGCCCTGTTGCCTCAATCACCTTGCGGCCGGATTGCTGGCCACCTTCAAAGGTCATCGCAGCCGTGCCTTGCCGATTGATCTGCGCGGCACGTTCAGCGCGCAAGTCCTGCAAGGCCCGCACACGTCCCTGGTTGCGTTTGCGACGGGCGGAAATACCTTCGACAGCCCAACGGGCCTCGGCCTTGATCTTGCGGTTCAGCTTGTGGCGCTGTTGGTCTTCTTCTTCCCACAGCTTGTCGCGCCAGTCCTCGAAACCGTCGAATCCCTGTTCGGCGCGGCGCACCTGCCCGCGATCAATCCACAATGTCGCGCGGGTCAAGGCGCGCAGAAACGCACGGTCGTGCGATATCAGGACAAAGGCCGCACGGGTCTGCGCCAGTTCCGCTTCCAGCCAAGCGATGGCTTCGATATCCAAATGGTTGGTCGGCTCGTCCAGCAACATCAATTCAGGGGCTTCGGCCATCAACTTGGCCAATGCGGCACGCCGTCGCTCACCGCCGGACGCCGTGGCAACGGCCCCTTCGGGATCGAACTTCAGACCTTCGGCCACAATCGCGACCTTGTATTCCTCGCCCGGCTCCAACCCGCTGGCAGCATATTCACCAAGCGTCATGAACCCGTCCATCGTCGGGTCCTGCTCCATATAGCCGACCGACACGCCGGGGGCCGCGACGACAGCGCCTTGATCTGGCTCGATCAGGCCCGCCATGACTTTCATCAACGTGGATTTGCCCGACCCGTTGCGCCCGACCAGCGCCACCCGATCCCCCGGCTGAACGACAAGGGACAGGTCTTCGAAAACAGGATCGCCGCCAAAAGTCAGCGCGATGTCGGATATCTGGAGATGGGGTGCACGTGCCATGAGCGACCAGCTAGACCGCCACCCGGCAAGGCGCAAGACCCCCTCTCAAATATGGCTGTTCGCAGGGTCAAGCAGGGCGCGCAATGCATGGGCGCGCTGGGGCGGCACCTTCGCGATTTCCAGCCCCGTGAAAACGTGCAGCGTGGCCATCTGCCGGTCGATCACGGCGTGATCGCTGACCCAACCGCCCATCGCGAGATAGGTGCGCAAAAGGGGCGGCAACTGCGCGGCAGCCCCCTGCTGTCTGTCAGCGACAAGCGGCACGACCTCAGGCGCAAGCCGGGCGGGGCGCAGCGTTGCAGGGCCACAATACTGCGACGCAAGCAGGCCGAAGGCGGCGGCGTATGGGGCAGGATCCGTACCGGCAAAACTGGAACAGCCGAACAACAGCCCGATGCCATGGGCATCGACAAGCTGGGTCAGCGCGCCCCAGGCCAGACGCAAAACATCGCCGTCCTTCGCCGCCGGATCGATGCAAAACCGGCCCATTTCCAGCATCGGCTGGTCGAACCGGGCAAGCGGTTCCAGATCATAGGCCTTCGCAGCATAGGTGCGCGGCAGCGCCGCTGCATCGGGTACATGCATGACGCGAAACGTTCCCACCAAACCGGTATCTCCGGCAATCATCACATGGGTGCAAAGCGGATCGAATCGATCAGCGTCCACCCCGTCCGTTCCGAAAAAGCAGCGATGGCGCAGCGTCTGGCAGGCATGCAAGTCCGCCGCATCCGCCGCGACCCGCACACCGTAGCGGCCTTTGTGAAACGCAATTGTCATCGCACCCCTTCTTGGCGGACACCCGCCCGCGCCCTACGTTAAGCGCGAAGTCGCAGAAGGAAAGACAAAATGGACAAGGTGATCAAATCTGACGCCGAATGGCGCGAAGAGCTGTCGGACATGGCCTATAAGGTGTTGCGCAAACACGCGACGGAACGGGCGGGCACCCATGACGACTTTCCCAAAGACCCCGGCACCTTCATCTGCGCAGGTTGCGGCGCACCCCTGTTCGAACAGGAAACGAAATTCGAAAGCGGCACGGGCTGGCCGTCGTTCTATCAGCCAATCGATTCAGACATGGTCGGTGAAAAGGAAGATCGCAGCCTGTTCATGCGCCGCACCGAGGTGCACTGCAATCGCTGCGAAGGTCATCTGGGGCACGTCTTTCCCGATGGCCCGAAACCGACAGGACTACGCTATTGCATCAACGGAGCTGCGTTGAAATTCGAACCCGAATCCTGAATGGCGGGTGCGTGGTTGCCACGCACCTACCCTTCGCCGAGGAAATCGCCGGCGTTGAAACGACCGATCGACCCAAGCAACTGACGGATAAACGTGCTGTCACGCACGCCATTGTCGGTCACGCGGCGTGACAGAACTACGACCCGTCCGTCTTCCAGACCAAAGCGTTCGATGTTCGTCACGACACCCGCATCATTGAAGGAAACAGCAAGCACTTCGCGGTCGATCTCTTCCGGCTCGAAGGCACCGAAATGGCGGAACTTGCTCGCGACATAATAATAGCCGCTGCCATCCAGAACGCCGTTCGCGGTTGGCGGTCCGACAGAAGCAATGACACTTTCACGGGTATCGACACCGACCTGGATCAGGGCCAGATCTTCGGAGAGCGGGATATAGCCGTGGTTGCGCACGATTGGCGTGCAGGCAACCGCACCCATCACCGCCCCCGCAACCAGCAATCGGCGGAGCGAAATCATCACGCGCTGTCCTGTCATCCCTGCCTGCCCTCTTGCCTTGGCGCCTTGCGCCTTTTAACGAGGCTTACAACATGCACACCCCAATGTTCAAGAATGGAACGGTCCTTGGCTGAACAGACCCGCTCACACTTGCGTTTGGCCGATCTGGCAAACCGTAAACCAACGACATTCGATCTGGTGCCCGATACCAAGCAGCGTGCGCGGATCGCAGAAGAACTTGGCATCCTCGGGATCAAGAAACTGCGATTCACAGGAGAGATCGCACCGACTGGCAAACAGGACTGGACGCTGACGGCCCATCTGGGCGCAACAGTCAGCCAGTCCTGTGTGGTCACATTGGATCCGGTCACCACTCGAATTGATGAGGACGTGACGCGCAATTACACCGCTGATTACGTCGAAATGTCAGGGACAGAAATCGAAATGCCCGAGGACGACACGATCGAACCACTTCCCGAAACAATCGATCTGGCCGTGGTGATGAGCGAAGCACTTGCGCTCGCGTTGCCCGCGTTTCCACGGGCAGAAGGGGCAAGCGTCGGGCAAGTCGTACATACCGAACCCGGCAAAGAACCGATGACCGACGATGATGCAAAACCCTTTGCGGGGCTTGGCGCGCTGCGCGACGCATTGCAAAAGAAGGATCCGGAGGACGGCTCCTAGAGCAGCAAGATAAAGGGTTGCGCGAAATAAGAATCGCAGTATGTTCGCGCCCTCTTGAACACCCCTCTCGACAGCGTGGCACGAATGTCCTAAACGCGGGCGAGAATGTGAAATCCGGGCACCGATTGCCCAACAAAACAAAGGTTGCGACATGGCTGTCCAGCAGAACAAAGTATCCAAATCCCGCCGGAACAACCGCCGTGCGCACGATGCACTGGTTGCGGCAAACCCGAATGAGTGTGACAACTGTGGCGAGCTGAAGCGCCCACACCACGTCTGCCCATCCTGCGGGCATTACGCGACACGCGAAGTGATCGCAGCAAACGACGAAATCGATCTGGACGACGACGCCGCGTAAAGTAGCGCTAGGGAGCACGACACATGACGCCAGGCCAGACGGGGACTTCCTCGACCGCGCAGGCGCAAAAGTCCAACGTGCTTTCGGTCGACGCCATGGGCGGAGATAACGGGCCTGCAACGGTGGTTGCGGGCCTTTCTGCGTTCTTGACGCAAGCGCCCGATGCGCGCGTCATCCTCCACGGGCCGGAAACGGAACTGGCCCCTCTTGTGGCGAAACACAACCTGGCAGATCGCGTCACGATCCACGATGCGCAAGATGTCGTCAAAATGACCGACAAGCCAAGCCATGTGCTGCGCAATGGCAAAGGCACGTCGATGTGGTCCGCGATCGAAGCCGTTCGCAACGGCGAAGCGGCGGTCGCGATTTCCTGCGGGAACACCGGCGGGCTGATGGCCATGTCCATGCTGCGTTTGCGCAAGGCCGATGGTGTGAACCGCCCGGCAATTGCTTGTCTTTGGCCATCGCGCAACAAGCAAGGCTTTAACGTCATGCTGGATGCGGGTGCCGATATCCGCGCCGATCAGGACGACCTGCTGACCTATGCGCTGATGGGTGCATCCTATGCCCGCAACGCGTTTGACCTCAAACGGCCACGTGTCGGCCTGTTGAATGTAGGCGTCGAAGAACACAAAGGCCGTGCCGAGTTGAAAGTCGCCCATGAATTGATCGGCAGTGCGACCGGCAAAGGCGATTTCGAATATGTGGGCTTTGTCGAAGGTGGCGATTTGCCGTCCGACCGCGTGGATGTGATCGTCACGGACGGTTTTACCGGCAACGTCGCGCTGAAAACCGGCGAAGGCACGGCAAACCTGATTACAGAGTTGATGCGCAAGGCGTTCCTCTCCAACCCGATTGCCACGCTCGGCGCCCTTCTGGCCCGGCGGTCCATCAACAAACTCAGCAAAAGCATCGACCCGCGACGGGTGAACGGCGGTGTGTTCCTCGGTCTGAACAAGACCGTGATCAAAAGCCACGGCGGCGCGGATGCAACCGGTATCGCCGCGGCGCTCCAGCTTGGCTACCAGCTCGCGCAATCAGAATTCAGTGATAAACTGGCGGCACGGGTTGCATCCGCGGCCGCGCTTGCCCAAGATGCGATCCAAGAAGGCGAAGCCGCAAAGGCCGCGCAGGACAACGAGTAGGTCAGCATATATGCGACGTGCAGTGGTAAAAGGGGTCGGTCACTACCTACCCGAACGTGTCGTCCCGAACGCTGAATTCGAAGCCACGCTCGACACATCCGACGAATGGATCAAGGCACGGTCCGGCATCGAACGCCGGCATTTCGCAGCCGAAGGTCAGACAACATCGGACCTCGCGACCCGTGCTGCAAAGGCCGCACTCGACAGCGCCGGGCTGAACGCCGACGATATCGACGCGATCATTCTGGCGACATCAACCGCCGACCTCACATTCCCCTCTGCCGCCACGATGGTGCAGCACGCCATTGGCAATACCAAAGGCTATGCCTTTGATGTGCAAGCGGTTTGCGCGGGTTTTGTCTATGCCCTGTCAAACGCGAACGCGCTGATCATTTCTGGCCAGGCCAATCGGGTCATGGTGATCGGTGCGGAAACCTTCAGCCGGATCATGGACTGGACGGATCGCTCGACCTGCGTACTTTTTGGTGACGGGGCCGGCGCACTAATCCTCGAAGGACAGGACGGCGAAGGAACCACCGAAGATCGCGGCATCCTCGCCACGGACCTCAATTCAGACGGGCGCTACCGTGATCTTCTCTACGTCGATGGGGGCGTGGCGACACAGAACACCGGCCAACTGCGCATGGAAGGCAAGGAAGTCTTCCGGCATGCCGTCGAAAAACTGGCCGCGACAGCGCACACCGCGCTTGAAAAGGTCGGTCTGGATGCCGATGACGTCGACTGGGTCGTGCCACATCAGGCCAATATCCGGATTATCCAATCCACTGCCAAAAAGCTTGGCGTGGGCATGGACCGCGTCGTTGTCACGGTTCAGGACCACGGCAACACCTCAGCGGCATCAATCCCTCTGGCGCTTTCGGTAGGTGTGGCGAACGGGCAGATCAAGCAAGGCGACCTTCTGGTGACAGAGGCGATCGGCGGCGGGCTGGCATGGGGTGCCGTTGTCTTGCGGTGGTAGGCAAATCAACACCTTTAAGTGCCTGATACAAGTGCTTGATATTGACTCTGAAAAACCCAGTCGCCTATGGTTCACGAAACTGTGGGGGATAATATGGCTGACAAGACTTTGACACGGATGGATTTGGCGGATGCGGTACATAGCCAAGTCGGTCTGTCGCGCAACGAAAGCGCCGACCTCGTTGAAAGCGTATTGACCCATGTGTCCGACGCCCTTGTGAATGGGGAAACCGTCAAAATTTCGTCTTTCGGCACCTTTTCCGTCCGCGACAAGGCGGCCCGGATCGGGCGGAACCCCAAAACCGGCGAAGAAGTGCCAATTCATCCCCGTCGGGTTCTGACGTTCCGGCCATCCCATCTGATGAAAGATCGCGTCGCCGCCGGCAACAAAAAGTAACGGAGGCCACATATGGCCAAAGCACCCGACGCGTTTCGCACAATATCCGAAGTCTCTGACACGCTGGATACACCCGCACACGTCTTGCGGTTCTGGGAAAGCAAGTTCAGCCAGATCAAGCCTGTCAAACGTGCTGGCGGGCGGCGCTATTACCGCCCCGAAGATGTTGCGCTGCTGGCCGGGATCAAAACGCTGCTGCACACGCAGGGCATGACGATCAAAGGCGCGCAGAAACTCCTGCGTGAAAAGGGCATCAAGCACGTTCAGGGCATCGGAATCGATGGTCCGATCCTTGCCGATCAGGCCAAACCGGCCACAGAGGCCAAATCATCTTCCAAACCGGACAAATCGGCAGACAAGGCGGAAAAGTCGTCCCCGATTGCCGAGGAAATCGCGGCGACCGAAATGCCCGAGCCTGTGCAACAAAGCCTCGAAATATCGAATATTACGGCATTCCGGCGACGCGCGCCCGACACGGACCCCGGCCCGCAGCCGCCGGCCCGCGCCGTACCCGATCTGCCGCCCAATCCGTCGTCCGACAAGGCATATGAACCGCGCTATTTCGGCAACGGGACACGTCTGGATGATGACGCGATCAAGGCACAGGCCGCAAAGATCGCACCGCTATTGGCCCGATTGGAAACTGTGCGCGACCAGATGCGCAAAAGCTGACGTTTCACGCTTGCGCGACGGGCGAATTGCGTTAAACACACCCACGTTCGGGCTATAGCGCAGCCTGGTAGCGCGTCCGTCTGGGGGACGGAAGGTCGCAGGTTCAAGTCCTGCTAGCCCGACCACACCAACCGCCCGCTTGCGAATCCTCGCAGCGGGCGTTTTGGTATCCGCGATGAAGGACGATGATATGACACCGGGCGTTCTGGCCGATCACCAAATCCGCGACATGATCGCAAACGGCGGCATCCGGTCGGATACACCAATCGCCGATGGGCAGATCCAGCCCGCGTCACTTGACCTGCGGCTTGGCAATATCGCCTATCGTGTCCGCGCCTCTTTCCTCGCCGGGCCGAAACGCACCGTCGCCGACCGGCTGGCGGATTTCCAGATGCATGCTGTGGACCTTACCGGCGGCGCAGTGCTTGAAAAGGGGTGCGTCTATGTCGTGCCATTGCTGGAAAGCCTCACACTGCCTGCGGGCATGACGGCGGCGGCCAGTGCGAAGTCCTCGATCGGGCGCCTTGATCTGTTGACACGGATCATCACCGATCAAGGGGTCGAATTCGACCGGGTGCCCGCAGGTTATGATGGCCCGCTTTATGTCGAAATTTGCCCGCGTTCGTTTTCAGTTGTTGCCGCACCGGGGCAAATGCTGAACCAGATCATCTTTCGGCAAGGCCACACACGCATGTCGGATGAAGAGCTTCGCGCCCTTCACGCCGCCGCCCCCATCGTCAACGTTGATCCGGTCATATCGGACGGCTTGGGATTCTCGGTTGATCTGAAACCGGCAAATGGCACGCTTGTCGGGTATCGGGCAAAGCCGCACACGGGTGTGATCGACCTTGCCCAACTCGATTACTATGACCCGGCAGAGTATTGGGAAGAGGTTCACACAGACAAGGGCTGGATCATTCTAGACCCCGGCGCATTCTATATTCTTGTCAGCCGCGAAGCGATTGTCATCCCGCCAACGCAGGCGGCCGAGATGGCCCCCTATCTGGCGATGGTCGGTGAATTCCGCGTGCACTACGCCGGATTCTTTGATCCCGGTTTCGGCTATGCCGATGCGGGCGGGGCCGGATCACGTGGCGTGCTTGAAGTGCGCTGTCACGAAGCCCCCTTTGTGCTGGAACACGGCCAGACTGTCGGGCGTCTGGTCTATGAACATATGGCCGCGATGCCAAAGGCGCTTTACGGACGCGAGATCAAATCAAACTACCAGGGCCAGGGCCTCAAGCTGTCAAAACATTTCCGAACCGTTTCTGCCGGGTAGGTTGTGGCCGCAACGCCCCGTCAAAAATCACGCGGTTCCGGCCATGGCGTTTGGCGACATATAGCGCATCATCCGCGCGTTTGATCGCAGCCTCGTACCCCCTGTCACCGGCAAGAAACGTGCTTACCCCGACAGATGCGCTAACCTTCACCGGGCCTTTCCCGTGGGACAGCGCGGGAAGATCGGAAATGGCCCTGATTGCCGCCCGAAGCCGTTCGGAAATATGCTGCAACTGGCGCAGGTCCGTATTCTTCAACACACAGATGAATTCCTCTCCGCCCCAACGGGCGACGATATCGTCCTGACGCAGATAGGGCAGCAAGGCCCCACGCACAGCGCGAAGCACATTATCCCCCATGTCGTGCCCGAACGTATCGTTGATGGCTTTGAAATGATCCAGATCGATCAGGATAATGGCCGAGGGAACGTTGAACCGCTGAAAGCGCGTCCAATACGTCGTCAGTCTGGCTGTTAATGCCGCGCGGTTAGGCAAGCCTGTCAAACTGTCCGTCAACGCCTGTTCCGCCAGCCGCTTTTCGGCTGCGCGTCGTTCCTTGTCTGCCCGTTCCTGGGAAAAACCAGAGGCCAGTGTGACAGCCAGCATCGTCCAGATGATCGCGCTGATCAGTGTCGCCTCGACATGGAATTCACGTTCCGGCACGCCATACCAGCGATATAGCAACAAGCCGCAGAACCAAGGGGCCAGAAATCCAACCGCCATCATCGTGCGTGTGCGAAAACCAATGCTGCCGGTCATAAAGACAACGCGGACAAGCGGGCGATGCAGGTAAAGCGCAAGCGTGCCGATCAAACAGCAGACCAACGACAAAAGGGTCAGAATCGCCATTTCGCCATCGAAATAGGGCAAACCATATGTGTGCCCGATGATCCCGTTCAGGATCAGCGCACAAGCCGCCAGCCAGGTCGCCAAACCAAGCACAGCCGTTTGAAATCGCATCAGAACGGAAACCGCCAACAGGCAAATGATCAGCATCGTATCCGTGCCAACGGTACCCGCCACAAAGTATGTGCCGAAAGGGATGTGATCCACAAACAAAGGCGCGACTCGCTGCGCACTTACCGCCAGGATCGCAAAAAGCGCGATTACGGACCCGTGCCAAGCATGGGCCTCGCGCCGGTCGCCCAGCGAAATCGCAAAAGCAAGCAGCGTGATACTAAAGGCAGACAACGGCGATGTCGCGGCATCTGTCCCGAACGTATAGGTAGAGAGCGAAACACCCAGCAGGTTTTCAGCCAGTCCAAAAAAGACCAGCACAATGGCGGCAAGCGTGACCCATTTGCGGGCAGCCTTCAGCCAATTGATATAGCGATGCTGTTCTGTTGCGTCGCGCTCCGGATTCTCCAGACCGACCAAGGCGGTTCCCCTTGCTCTAAACTCATACGAGCACATGGATGACGCGGGGAGGTGAAAATCTGCTTAAGACGCGGCCAATACCTAAAATTGTCTGAATAATTCAGGCGTCGTCTTCAAACATATCCGTCTGGTTTTCGTCCTCTTCTTCCGGGTCCTCATCAAGCGGGGTACCGGGGGGCGGACGGTTTTCCAGCAGACCAGCGGCGCGCAGTTCCTTCAGGCCCGGCAGATCGCGGGCGTTTTCCAGACCAAAGTGGTCAAGGAAACCTTGCGTCACCACGAACGTCACAGGGCGTCCCGGCGTCATGCGCCGACGCCCAAGCCTGATCCATTCCATCTCGATCAGCTGGTCAATCGTGCCACGGCTGACGCTGACACCACGGATTTCCTCGATCTCGGCGCGGGTGACGGGCTGGTGATAGGCAACGATCGCAAGCGTTTCGATGGCTGCGCGGCTTAGCTTGCGGGTTTCGACGGTTTCCTTTTGCATCAGGAACCCAAGATCAGCGGCCGTGCGGATCGCCCAGGCATCGCCGACCTTGATCACATTGACGCCCCTGCCCTCATAGCGTCTGCGCAAGTTGGCAAGCGCCTCGGCCGGGTCTGATCCATGCGGCATCCGTCCGATCAATTCATGCAAGGTCACAGGGTCGGCGGTCGCAAAAAGGATCGCTTCGACCATGCGTTCCTGTTCGCCCATCGGCGGAGCCTCGAACAGGCTGTCGTTGTCTTCAGCCATCGCGCGGCTCCCTTCTGCGGATCTGGATCGGTGCGAATGTCTCGCCCTGCCGGATGCTGATCTTGCCTTCCTTGGCCAATTCAAGAGAGGCCGCAAATGTCGCCGCCGTAGCAGAGCGCCGCTTGACCGGGTCGGTTTCCCACCCTTCGGGCAGATAACTTGCCAGATCGGTCCAGTCGCCCGCGAAATGGATCAGGTTGCGCATGCGTTCCAGCGATTGTTCCATCGTCATCACCGCGTCGCGATCCATGACAAAGGGGCGGAAATCATCCTTGGTCCTGATGCGCGCATAACCTTGCATCAGATCAAGCAGCGTCGCCGTATAGGTGACGCGGCGCACGCGCTGGACATCTTCGGTAATGCCACGGGCAAAGAAATCACGCCCCAACTGGTCGCGGGCCATCAGCTTGGCCGCAGCATTGCGCATGGCCTCCAGCCGTTCCAACTGGAACGCCAGATGCGCGGCCAGTTCCTCGCCTGATGGGCCTTCCTCGGACGGATCGGGCGGCAACAAAAGTCGGGATTTCAAAAAAGCCAGCCAGGCCGCCATCACCAGATAATCGGCGGCAAGCTCAAGGCGCAGTTGTTTGGCCTGTTCGACAAAAGCCAGATATTGCTCGGCCAAGGCAAGGATCGACACCTGCCGCAAGTCCACCTTCTGCGTGCGCGACAAGGTAAGCAGCAGATCAAGCGGGCCTTCAAAGGCACCCACATCGACGATCAGCGCCTCGGCAGCGATGCGTGCGCTGACGCTTACGACGTCTTCCTGAAACTCCTCAACCATGGGGGCCTTTTGTCCCTATCCCAGTAGGGATGCAAGTTCCGCTTCACAGGCCCGAATGTCAATCGGGACAGGCGTTTGACACTGGGCCAGTGCATGATCTGCGCGCTGCGTCGCGGCGGCACTCATGAGGGGGATCACGGCGGCCAGTGGTTCCTGAACGGCGCGTCCGCCATTGCACTGCAAAACCAGATCACAGCCGGCTGTCAGCGCGGCTGTCGCGCGTGCGGGAATACTGCCGGACAAGGCTTCCATCCCGATGTCATCCGTCATGATCAGTCCGTCAAAGCCGATTTCAGTGCGAATGACCTTCAGCAACTTGGCGGATGTTGTTGCAGGGTTGATCGGGTCGATGGCATCGAACACCAGATGGCACGTCATCCCCAGCCGTATGTCATTCAACGCCTTGAAGGTCGCAAATTCATGCGCTGCAAGGGCAGCACGGTCGGAACGGACTGTCGGCAGCGATTTGTGGCTGTCGACCTGCGCCTGCCCATGCCCGGGCATATGTTTCAGAACAGGCAAGACACCGCCTGCCAGATGTGCAGCAGCACAGACCTGCGCCGCTGTAACGACGGTTTCAACATCTTCGCCATACAGACGGTTGCGCAAAAAAGGGTGCGTTGCGGGTTCGGCAATATCGGCCAAGGGCGCGCAGTTCACGTCGATCCCGACGTCATATAATTCCTGCGCGATAAGACGGTTGCGCAACCAGAAAGCCCGAACCGGATCGCTGGAACGCTGCATCTGGTCGTAGGCCGGAAGATAGCTGCGCCAATGTGGCGGGCCAAGGCGCTGGACGCGCCCGCCTTCCTGATCAATCAGGATCGGGGCATCCCAGCCGACAGTTTCACGTAAAGACGCCGTCAGGCGGCGCAGCTGATCGGGATGATCGACGTTGCGGGCAAACAGGATAAAGCCCCAGGGATCAACATCCCGAAAAAAGTCGCGTTCCCAGCCGGTTAGCGTGTGACCTTCACAGCCGAAAATGACTGCGGCGCGGGTCAATTAGCGCACAACCACCGGGATGCATGCGGCATTGCCTGCCTCAAGTGCTGCGCAGAAGCGCCGCGCATCCGTCAGCTCTGCGAAACCTTGCGCACGCAGCCGATAGAAGGTGCGCCCGCCAGAGGATGCTTCCTGAATGACCTGCTGCTTGCCGTCCAGATAATCACCAAAGTCGCGCTGAAGGTTTGTCCACGCCTGCGCTGCGGTTTCCGGTGACGGGAACGCGCCCAGTTGCACAAGCTTGGTGCCGACAGGGATCGGTGCCGTGGTAACGCTGGCCTGCACCACGGCAGGTGTCGCGGCAGGTGTAGGCGTCGCCGCAGGGGCGGTCGCAGAGGCCGGGATCACAAGGCTGGCCGGACGCTTGAACGGACGCAGTGACGTGGCAACGCCGGGAATGTCGCGGGAAATGATCGTCAGGGAATCTGTCACCGCCTCACCGTCAAGCGCGACGGACGGCGGGACATCCTGCCCTTCGGCGAGATCGCTAAGCGGGCTGGCACCGGCTGCAATCTGATCGGCAAGTGCGAGAATATCATCGGTTTCAAGCGGGCCTTCAACGACCGGTTCAGGGTCATCGGTCAGGGCCGCCAGCAAAGCATCGACAGCCGCAGCGGTTTCGGCCCGCGGATCAACCGGCACAACTTCATCAGCCTCGGCCACGGGCTGCACTTCGATATCTTCCTGGGCCAGATCAATGTTGGCAGGGGCCAGCATCAGCGTGTCTTCCATCGGACCCGCTTCACCTTCGGCGGAAACCTCGTTGACCGAAAGGCCGGTATTGCGGGCGATTTCGCCACCTGGATTTTCAGGGGCGACACGCATGTCGCCTTCCATCGCCTGAACGACGGGAATGCCCGTGACATCGCGCATCACCAGTTTGTAGCCCCAGACACCGATGCCAACCATCAGTGCCAGCGATACTGCCGCACCGGCATATTGCGTCATCAGCCCCAACCGCGAGGTTGAAGTTACAGGAATCCCGTCATCGTAAACTGCCATTGTCCGCCTCACTGTCCGCACTTTTTGACGTGCGGTTTTTTCTGCTCTCGGGCCGGCGCGGACGCGTTAGCGCATCTCTTCTGCCGGTTTCACGCCCAAAATACCCAAGCCCGATGCAATAACAAGCTGCACGGCCCGGATCAGCGCAATTTTGGCGGATGTTGTGTCAATGTCACCCTCTTGGATGAACCGCAGGGCCGGATCGTCGTTGCCACGGTTCCACAAAGCGTGAAAATCCGACGCCAGATCATACAGATAGAAGGCAATCCGGTGCGGTTCGTGGCCTTTCGCGGCGATTTCGACCAGTCGCGGCCACTCGGCAAGTTTCTTCGCAACGGTGATTTCGGCCTCATGCGACAGCTTGGTCAGATCGGCAGATGCCAGCGCAGCATCAGCGAAATCGCCTTCGGCCTTGCGCAGAACCGAATTCACCCGCGCATGTGCGTATTGCACATAAAACACCGGATTATCTTTGGATTGCTCTGTCACCTTGTCGAAATCGAAATCCAGCGGCGCATCGTTCTTGCGCGTCAGCATGTGGAACCGGGTCACATCAGGACCGACCTGATCGACGACATCGCGCAAGGTCACAAACGTCCCTGCCCGCTTGGACATCTTGAACGGCTCGCCGTTCTTATAAAGCTTCACCAGCTGCGTCAGTTTGATATCCAGCGGCACGCGGCCATCGGACAAGGCAGACACCGCCGCCTTCATCCGCTTGACGTAGCCACCATGATCGGCCCCGAAGACGTCAATCAACGCATCAAAACCGCGCTGCACCTTGTCGTAATGATACGCGATGTCTGGCGCAAAATAGGTCCACGCCCCATCGGATTTCTTGACGGGCCGGTCCACGTCATCGCCATGGGCGGTTGATTTGAACAAGGTCTGCTCGCGCGGTTCCCAATCCTCGGGCATCTTGCCCTTGGGGGGTTCAAGGGTGCCCCGGTAAATCAGCCCCTTCGCGTCCAGTTCACTGATCGCCGCTTCAATCTTGCCGGTCCCGTATAGCGACTTTTCGGAATAAAACTCGTCCATCGCGATGCCGAGCGAGGCCAGATCGGACCGGATCAGGTCCATCATGGCGTTGGTCGCAAACTCCCGCACATCATCCAGCCAGAACTGCTCGCCCTTGCCCAGATACGCATCGCCGACCTTATCCTTCAGCGCCTCACCAACTTCGATCAGATAGTCACCGGGATAGCTGCCCTCTGGCCAGTCGACGGACAGATCATGCGCTTCCTCATACCGCAGGTACACCGACCGGGCGAGCACATCGACCTGCGCGCCGCCATCGTTGATGTAATATTCCCGCGTCACATCATAACCCGCGTAATCCAGCAGCGAGGCCAGCGCATCACCAAAAACAGCGCCCCGCGTGTGGCCCACATGAAGCGGGCCGGTCGGGTTGGCCGAAACGTATTCGACGAGCATCTTCTGACCGGCTCCAAGGTCCGATTTGCCAAAATCAGGGTTGGTCAGGACAGATTTCACCAGCCCCTGCCAGATTGACGGATCAAGCCGCATGTTCAGAAAGCCGGGACCAGCCACTTCGGCCACGGAAATCCGGGGATCGTCCGTCAGCTTGGCAGCGAGCGCATCAGCAATCGCCCGCGGGTTCATCTTGGCAGGCTTGGCCAGAACCATCGCCGCATTGGTCGCCATATCGCCATGGGCCGCATCACGTGGCGGTTCAACGGTGACGGCAGATGTCTCCAGCCCGTCAGGCAAAAACCCTTCCCGCACCAGCGCGTCAATCGCCTGAAGGACGGTCGCGCGGATCTCTGCAAAAAGGTTCATTGGTCTGTCTTTCTGGTCTTAATCGGGGAAGTTTCTTTGCGTTTACCACGGGCGCGGCAAAGGTCAACGCCAGCAAAAGGCTACAATCCTGCCGCAGTGCACGCCCATTCCGGGTTTAGCCATGTGTCAGAGACATCGACAACGTGCCACGTCATTATTTCAGGTCAGAAGCCTCGCCCGGATCGCGTATGAAAGATACCTACATCATCGAAAGCCCCACAACCTCTGTTTTTGTGCGGATTCCATTGCTGATCATCGGGGTGTTGTTCTTCGGAATCGGGTTCTTCGCGTTTGCCAAGACCGTCCTTGCCATGATCCAAAACCTATTCGGGGCATCCATCACAGGCGACTTCGGGCTTGGGCTGTTGATCGGTGTAGGCTTCATGGTCATGGGCGCATTCCCGGCTTATCGATCCATTGAACCAGCCAAAACGCTTTGCTTTGACGCGGCAGCAAAAGAAGTTCGCCTTGTCTTGCGGTATCCATTTGGCCTGAAAAGACGTTACACCGCCAGCTTTGACGAAAAGATGCTGCCAAAACCGGTCTGGATCGTCGATACGGACAGCATCAGCAAAGGCTATTGGGCTTTGGAAGCCGTCCTGCCCGATGGCAATGTGATGCACCGTCTTGATCGGCAACATCACCCGCAAATGCAACAAAAGGCCACGGTCGAACAATGGTGTGATGATATTGCGCGGTTGATGACATAACCGCCATTCCTTCAATACCACGTTAGGACCGTAACCTTCTTAGTCTGCCGGAGGCTGGCTGTCCTTATCGTCACCGGGGGGGCGCAAGGCAATGATGCGCACGTCCGGAGCGGGTTTGACGTCTTCGTCCTTGCGCACCAATTTGATGCCACCCTTCGGCCCGATCCGCGCAAAAATATGCGCCTCCGGATGCATTTCACGCCATTCGTCAAATCCGTGCTCTTCAGAAAGCCGCGAAACGCGGAAAGACCAGCCTTCACGGATCAGCCGGTTCATGCCCTCATGAGTCTCTTCAGGACCGAATGGCGCGCCCCCAAGCGTGCGGGGAAGTTGGTGGCGGGCGTTGTCGGACTTGGCGCGCATAACCTGAAAAACATTGTCACGGCCAAACTCAGGCGCCAGGTCTGTTGCAACAAGTGTGTTGTATGCGTCGTTGCTGGTTGCCGCGACGAGCGTTTCATAACTCACCAGTTCCAATCGCTGCTCTGCCGCCTCTGACAGGATGTCGCCGCTGAATGTATCCAGCCCCGCAGTCCGCGCGGCGCGCAGATTTCCATAGTTTGGATCGGCCATCAGAACCGGAACTTCAGCCTTTTTCAGCGCCTCGCCAAAGGCGGTCGTCCATGGTGAGCCACCAATCAGGATGACGCCGGGGCTTTCCGTGCTGGCAAGACCCAGAAACCGTGCAAACGGGGCCAGCGTGAAACCGTGCAGAACAACGGTCACAGCAACCAGCACAAATGCCAGCGGGCTGATCAGGTTCGCATCAGGCAGGCCCAAAGCCAGCAGGCGTTCACCGAACAGACCCGCAACAGCAACAAGCACAACACCGCGCGGGCCGGTAAAGGCCACAAGCGTCTGTTCCCGCCAGGGCAGCTTGGACCCCAAAAGCGAGACGTAGACCGTCAGCGGCCGCGCAACGAAGACCACCAAGGCGATGAAAAGAACGGCACGCCAGTTCAGTTGGCCCAGCACGGCGAAATCAAGGTTCGCCGCCAGCAGGATAAAGACACCCGACACCAGAAGGATCGTCGCATGTTCCTTGAACCGCAGCATTTCGACATAGCTTGGCAGGTTCGCATTGGCGATGACGATACCCATGATCGTTACCGCCAGCAGCCCGCTTTCGTGCAAAACGAAATCAGACAGCCCGAACACCAAAAGAAGGCTTGCGAAAACAACAGGTACCTTCATGTATTCCGGCACGAAACCGCGCTTAAACGCATATGCCAGACCAAAGCCACCCGCTGCACCCAAAACCGTGGCGACGGAAATGCCGATAAGCATGGTCATCACGGCCTCTGACACGCTTGTCGCTGTATTCAGAACAACAACAACCTCATAGGCCAGAACCGCTGCAAGTGCGCCGATCGGATCGTTGATGATGGCTTCCCATTGCAACAATGCGGCAGGGCGCTTTTGCAGTTTTGCGGTACGCAGCAAAGGCGCAATAACGGTCGGTCCGGTGACGATCATGATGCCGCCAAAGACAGCTGCGGATTGCCACGTCAGCCCTGCCCCGTAATGCAAGGCCGCAGCAGAGGTCAGCCAGCCAAGCGGTGCACCCACAAAAACCAGCCGCTTCACGCCAACGACAGCATCCTGCAGCTTGTGAAAATTCAGGGTCAGGCCCCCTTCGAATAAAATGATGGCAACCGCGATTGATATCATCGGACCGACCAGCGGGCCGATATCGCGGGACGGATCGAAAATCCCCGTCACAGGACCGATCAGAATACCGGCCAGCAGCATCAACACGATGGCCGGCATACGCAAACGCCAGGCAAGCCATTGCGACCCGACGCCCAAGGCGCCGACCAGCGCGAAGGCGACGACAGGTGCCATGGCCCCGTCTGCAAGTTGTTCAGTGGCCATCGGTTACTCCTGCTGGAACGGGGGTGCCGCCGATCAGGCGGGCATGTTGTTGAATCGCGAAACGGTCGGTCATGCCGGCAATGTAGTCAGACACGATCCGCGCAAGCGCTGTCTCGTCGCGGGCATCGGCGACATCCTTGCGCCATTGCTTTGGTAATTCTTCCGGGTTCGTCATGAAAAAGGGAAATAGCTCGTCAATCATCTGAGTCACGGCCACACGCATTTCAACGACAGCGGGTGCACGATACATCCGGGTGAAAAGAAACTGGCGGATGGTTTTCAGATCGCGCCAAAGGGCTGGCGAGAACTGGATCATCATACGCCCGGCCGCACGGACATCGCGCACCGACGCAGGCGCAAGCGCCTTGATGTTGGCAGCAGAAACCGCAAGAACGTCCTCGACCAGAAGGCCGAAGAAACGGCGCAATGCTTCGTGACGGCGGCGATAATAATTCAGCTCGGGATACTGGCGATCCACTTCGGCAAAGCAATCATGCAAGATCGGCAATTCGGCAAGTTCATCGGTGCTGAACAATTCCGCGCGCAAGCCATCGTGCAAATCATGGTTGTTATAGGCAATGTCGTCAGACAAGGCCGCGACCTGCGCCTCGGCACTCGCGTGGGTGTGCAGCTCCAGATCGTGACGCTTGTTGTATTCGGCCAGCGCCCAGGGAATATCGCCCGTGACCGGACCATTGTGTTTGGCTATGCCCTCCAGTGTTTCCCAGGTCAGGTTCAGCCCGTCCCATTCCGCATAATGGCGTTCCAGGTCAGTGACGATCCGCAGGGCCTGCGCATTGTGATCGAAACCGCCATAAGGGGCCATCAAGGCATTCAGCGCCTCTTCCCCGGTGTGGCCAAAAGGGGTGTGGCCCAGATCATGGGCCAGCGCGACAGCCTCGGTCAGTTCGACATTCAGATCAAGCGACGCGGCCATCGTGCGGGCAACTTGGGCGACCTCGATCGAATGGGTCAGACGGGTGCGAAAATAGTCGCCCTCATGCTCGATAAAAACCTGTGTCTTGTGTTTCAGACGACGGAAGGCACTGGCGTGAATGATCCGGTCGCGGTCGCGTTGAAACAACGACCGGTGCGCGCTTTCTTCTTCCGCGTAAAGCCGGCCGCGCGATTGCGCGGGGTCGGTTGCGTAGGGGGCTGCCATGCCTCTGCCTGTCTTGTCGTGTTTGCCTGGCGCCCTTATATCTACAAGGAATAGAAACTGGTAGGTGCATCATGCTGACCATTCCACCCAAAGTGACAGAGCGGGCCTTTGAACGGCTCTCGGAAATCGGTGCGGCATCGCAGGGCAAGGCGCTGCGGGTCGCGGTCGAAGGCGGCGGATGTTCGGGATTCCAGTATGAAATCGACCTCGACGACCCCAAGGACGGTGACCTGATTCTTGAAGGATCGGGGGAAAAGGTTGTGATCGACGACATATCCCTGCCCTTTCTCGCCGACGCAGTGATCGACTTTTCCGAAGAACTGATCGGCGCACGGTTCGTGATCAACAACCCGAATGCAACCAGTTCATGCGGTTGCGGAACATCCTTTTCGATGTAAGCGATAACACGGACCTCGTGTGAATAGCCGCATGGGGGACTAAGCTGCCAAAGTTAAGCCAGCTTTGATCGTCTGTAATTGCCCGGCAGCTGGTGGGCGCGCGATATGTGGATGAGATTTCCGACAGATCTTCTTCATCGCCATTAGATCCAGCTTTGTTGCTGCCTGTGGAACATTCCCGCGACACCGTCCGTTGAACATCAAGAGGGGTAATGAAAATGAAATTCTCGCGTACGAGCAGATCCAATGGCGCTGGTTCACCAGACGTGACTGGCTTTTACGATGATGACTCCGGCAGCATTCAGTATCTCGTTTCCGATCCAGACACCCGGAAGGCCGCGCTCATTGATGTCGTTCTCAGCTTCAATCCAGAAAGTGCTGCGACAAATACCGATAGCGTTGACAAGATTCTGCGATTTGCTGACCACGCAGGGCTGGAAATTGATTGGATACTGGATACCCACCCGCATGCTGATCATCTGATGGCCTCCTCATTGCTCAAGGACCGGCTGAAAAAGCCAAACGGCATCGGGGAAAAAATCCTCGAGATCGCAGATCTTTGGCGGGACTATTACAATCTGCCGGATGCATTTGATCCCAAGGCAGACTTTGACCACCTGTTCAGTGACGGAGATACATTCGAAATCGGGTCACTGCCGGTGCGCGTGATGCTGTCGCCGGGGCACACTCTCGGCTCGATCACCTATATCGTAGGGGACGATGCCGCGTTTGTGCACGACACATTCATGCAACCCGATGTCGGAACTGCGCGGGCTGATTTCCCCGGTGGGACGGCGGCAGACCTCTACGAATCCCTGCAAAGCCTTCTGGAACTGCCCGATAACACACGGCTTTTTGTGGGCCATGACTACGGTACAGACTACCGAAAACAGCCGAACTGGGAATCGACGGTAGCCGAACAGCGCAAACACAATCTGCATATCGGCGGCGGCACTGCAAAAGACGACTACATCAAACAGCGCGAGGCGCGCGATAAAACACTCGCCCTGCCCGACAGAATGCTGCACGTCCTGCAAATGAACCTGTGCGCGGGGCAGTTGCCCGACCCGGAAGACGATGGAAACCGCTATTTGAAGATACCGATGAACCGATTTTAAGGAGGCCAAAAATGGAAACCGAGAAGACAGAACATGGCGTGCTGGAACACTGGACACCCCAAGAAGTCAAAGTAGCCTTCGGACGTGACGAAATCGTGCTGATCGATGTGCGCACGCCACAGGAATTCAATGTCGAGCGTATTGAGGGTGCATTGCTTGCACCAATGCAGGCTTTCCAGCCCAATCACATGCCCAGCCAGTCCGACAAGCAAATCGTGTTTCATTGCGGCTCGGGCGCGAGATCAAGCAAGGTCGCCAAGCTGTGTCTCGAAAGTGGCGTTGATCGCATCGCTCACATGAAAGGCGGGTTCGGCGCGTGGAAAGATGCGGGTTTCGAATATACGGGAACAGACATGTCGACCGGCGCGCCAAAGGTGATGAAGAAGGCATCCGATTGAAACAGGGCCGCATCGTTGACTGAAACCACGGATCGGCCCGCGTAGAACGGCTAACTGGAATTTTGCTGATACTGAATAAACGTCTCGCACCGCTACAGACCTGTCGAATTTCACGCCGTTGAACGTGACCCGCGACCTGTCCGGCTAAACTTCCTTGATCAAGTCATTAAAAGGCAACCTCGCCCGCGCGCTGAACAGACCTTCGGGCTTTCCGGTCCCCGCACCAATCACCATTGTGGGCTCGGCCCTGCTTGGCAGCCCCAGCAGCTTTCTGATGCCACGTCGGTCAATCCCACCGATCGGACAAGACTCGTACCCGTGCGCCGCAAGCGACAGCATCAGGGTCTGTGCGGCCAGACTTGCCTGAATATGACCGTAAACGCGGTGGTCGGCGCGCGAAACAGGGCCATTCACCGTCGGCTCACGGCGGCTTTTGTACCATAAAATGATCCGCCGCATCAGATTATGCAGACCCAATCGATCCGTTTTCATCAACATGGGGATCGTGTTTTCGTAATAGTCTTGCACCGGTCCGGTCAGTGGTTTCTTCCCGTGATCGGTCATAATGTCGGTCAGCTTTTTCAGATGCGTTTGCCACAGATCACCCCGCGACACGACAACCAACAGATCCCCCGCCGTGGTCGCTGCCGGTTGGTTCAGGCAAAGCGGCGCCATGCGCTGTCTCATGTCCTGATCGCGCACCCAATAGATTTCATAACACTGCAGATTTGATGAACTCGGTGCCAAAACAGCATCCCGCAGGCAATCGCGTATGACGTCTTCGGGAATGGGAATACCATCAAAGATCCGAATTGCGCGGCGCCCTTGAACGGTTTTCTTGAAACCGGGCAATGCAGATGTCCTGAAAGACGGGTTGGGCCGCTCATCCTTGGTGACAATGACGTTCGTGAAATCGGCCATCTCAGTCAGCGGATTTGATCTGTCTGGCATCATACGCACTCCAGTTCATATCGATGGATCACGTCACAAACCTATCGCCACGGGTGCGGCCGGGATTGACTTTCCTCAATGGTGCAAAGGTCTGCCTTGCTAAAATTGGGGTCATTGCACAGTCACAAGGGAGCAAAGCAATGGAGCAATCCCAAGCCTATCAATCTGCCAAGAAACGCGTTGAGGCCAAGATGAGCTTTTATACGCATCTATCGGTTTATGTCGCTGTCATACTGCTTCTTGCGGTGATCAACCTCATGTCGTCGCCAGGCACGATCTGGTTCCACTGGCCCATGATGGGTTGGGGGATCGCGGTGATTATTCATGCCTTTGCAGTGTTTGTCTTTCCCGGCCGGTTCGAGGTCTCCGAACGGATGATCGAAAAGGAAATGAACAAATCCCACTCGAAAATCTGAGGGTCGTCACATGCATAACGGCAAAACACAGACATGGGATGCGATTGTTGTCGGCTCTGGCATGGGCGGCATGACAGCCGCTGCCGCACTCTCGAAAACGGGCCACAAAGTATTGCTTCTGGAACAATACACCACCTTGGGCGGTCTCACACACAGCTTTTCGCGCGACGGCTTCTCTTGGGACGTTGGCATTCACTACCTTGGCTGTGTTGCACCGGGTGACCGGGAAAGGTCACTGATTGACTGGCTGACCCTTACGCCGATGGCATTCGAACCCATGGGGGCGGTCTATGACAATCTGCATATCGGAAACGCGCCGCCACTGGCGCTGTCGCGCCCGTTTGAAGCGCAAGAGCGTGATCTGAAAGACCGCTTTCCTGACGAGGCAGATGCAATCGAGGCATGGATCACCGCGCTACGCAAAGGACGGGACCTGATGTACACGTTGGCGTCAACACGCGCGACGCCGGAATTTGTTGGCGACATGATTGCGTGGTGGAACCGGCGGGCGATCGACAAATGGTGCAAGCGCACACTGCAGGACGTTGTCGACAGCATCACGCAAAACCCTGAACTTGCCGCCGCCTTTACCGCGCAATGGGGCGATCATGGCGGCCGCCCCCACAAGGCCAGCTTTGCTATGCACGCATTGGTCTACGGCTGTTATCTGACAAGCGGCGCATGGTATCCTGTGGGCGGCGGCAAGTCGTTTGCAGATCACCTGATCCCGACGATCACCCAAGCAGGCGGAGAGGCCCGCGCGGGCGTGAAGGTCAAAACGCTATTGGTCGAAAACGACAAGGTCGTCGGCGTGCGCACATCTGATGGTGAAGACATCCGGTCGGACGTGGTGATCTCCAATATAGGCGCGCGCGAGACGATAAACAAACTGCTGCCGGCAGGATTTGGTCCGCAGGACTGGATCGACGAGATTCAGTCACTGCCCCCATCCATCGCGCATTTCAGCCTATTTCTGGGCTTCGAAGGCGACGTGACGCAGGCAGGTGCAACAAGGACGAACCATTGGTTCTATCCGAACGGCGAAATCGACGCGATTTGGGGTGACGCCCCAGACGGCGACCCACCCGGTTTTTTCGTTTCGTTTGCATCATTGAAAGACCCAAGCCACGATCCGGGGCCCAAACAGAAATATGCAGGCGAAATGGTCGTCTGGACAGACTGGGATTGCGTCGCCCGCTGGTCCGACCTTCCCTCTGGCAAACGGGGTGCGGACTACAAAGCCTTCAAACAGCAGGTTGAAGACAAAATGTTCGCCCTCTTCCAGGCGAACTTCCCTGAATTGGCCGAACTGGTCGTATTGCGCGAACTTTCAACGCCTTTGGCAACAGAAGGAATCACCGGCCACTATCAGGGTCGCTTTTATGGATTGGACGGCACACCCGAACGCGTGCTGAGCGATGCACTCAGGACAAAGACCCCAATCGACGGGCTTTATCTTTCGGGGCAGGACGTAGTCAGCCAAGGCATCCAAGGCGCGCTTTGGGGCGGGATCCTGTGTGCGGCCAGCGTCGATCCCAAGGTCTTTCGAAAGATCCGTGGATAATTTGGAAAGGAAATTCAGATGACCCGCTACCAGATGGTTGAATGCAAAGAACAATCCTATCTCTACAACGAACGGAGCTGTTCGATGGATCCCGCCGATATCAGTAAGAACATGGGGGTCGCGTTTCAGGCTGTTGGCGATTTGATCGCAAGCAAAGGCATCACAAGCGCCACAAAACCGCTGTCCGTCTATTACGGCTATGACCCACAGATCATGACATTCCGGGCCGGGTTTCTGGTCTCTGCGGCAGAGACCGCGAAGGCCGAAGGCGACGTAAAGGCGGATGTCCTGCCCGCAGGCCAGATGCTGAATTACATCCACAAAGGCCCCTATGCCATGCTGCGCGTCAGTTATGACGCAGCAATGAAATACATCTCTGAAAACGGAATGACCGTCGGGGCGCCGACTTGGGAAATCTATCTCAATGAACCGGACGATGTGAAATCAGAGGACGCGCTGAGAACCGATATCTACATCACGGTCAATCAGGCCTGATCAACAACCGCGACAGGTCCGCCAAATGAATGAAAGGGGTTATCAATGCACTGGTTCTTGCTGGCGATCGGGATCGCGATCGAACTCCTCGCGACCACCGCCATGAAGCTGTCGGACGGTTTCACAAGGCTGGGGTTCGCCGGGCTGACACTGATCTGCTTCGGGCTTGCGTTCTACGTGATGTCACTGGTGGTGCGCACCATGCCGCTGGGCATCGCCTATTCGGTCTGGGCAGGCGGCGGTATCGCTGGCGTCACGTTGATCGGTGCTGTGGTTTTCGGTCAGGAACTCGACGGTTTCGCCCTTCTTGGTATCGGCCTGATCCTTGCCGGAGTGATCGTGTTGAACGCGCTATCGACGGCCGCGAGCGGTTGAAATGCAAGGCACCATGAAAGCAGCCGTCTACGAACGCTATGGACCGCCAGAGGTCGTGGAAATCAAGGACGTGCCCCGCCCGGTTCCCGCCGACGATGAAGTCCTGATCAAGACGATTGCCGCCACCGTCACCAGCAGTGACTGGCGCGCGCGCACCATGATCGGACCAGCCGGATATGGCCCCATACCGCGCCTTGCCTTTGGTATTTTCGGGCCGCGCCGCAAAATCCTTGGCACCGAAATGGCCGGACGCATCGCGGCCATCGGCAAGGATGTGACCGCCTTCAAAAGCGGCGATGCCGTGATCGCCTATCCGGGCTTCGCGATGGGCTGTCACGCTGAATACATCACAATACCCGCTTCGGGAAAAATCATCCCAAAGCCGCAAATCCTGACCTTCCCCGAAGCAGCGGCCCTTTCATTCGCCGGAACGTCTGCATTGCATTTCCTGCGCACAAACGGCGACGTCAAACCAGGTGAGACTGTGCTGATCATCGGGGCATCAGGTGCGCTTGGCACTATGGGGGTGCAAATTGCCAAATACTTCGGCGCACATGTCACCGGGGTTTGCAGCGCGGCGCACCTGGAACGCGTGGCGTCGATCGGCGCAGACCGCGTGGTGGATTACACGCAAACCGACATCACCAGATCAGGCGAAACCTTTGACGTCGTGTTCGACACGGCCGGCGCGCTGCCACTTGGAAAGATCAGGCAACTGTTGCGCCCTGCGGGGCGCGGCGTTGCGGCTGCTGGCAGCCTGCGCGACACGATCACCGCACCTCTTTGGTCACGGCTGAGGGACCAAAAATTCTACGCCGGGGTCGCGGCGGAAACTGTGAACGATATGCACTTTCTTGCGGATTTGGCGCAGAAAGGCGCCTTGAAACCCGTGATCGACCGGGTCTATCCGTTCGACCAGATCACGCAGGCCCACGCCCATGTTGGCAGCGGTCACAAGGCTGGCAACGTCGTGGTGGAATTCGCGCAAGCCTAACGCAACCAAAAAAAGACCACGCCGATCAGCGTCAATCGGCAGCGTGCTGCAATGCACGTGTGTTCGGCAATGTGCGGGAATTCATGCCGTCCATTTGGCTCACTCCAGCAGTTGTAAATACAGACAGGGTAAGCCCGCTCCTGCCCGTCCACATTGATTTTTGTCGGTGGCGAGTTCACCTGCCACCCAGACGATTATCGCCAGTCCCGAAAGAATGGCCTGCCCGCACGCCAGAAATGGCAAAGACAGTGCCCGAGATCGGTTCTGCATGGACAGCAGACTTACAGGATGGACACGACGCTGACGCATGCTTCATTTGCGCCGGTTTTTTCGGTGTACGCCCGGTGCACGTCCGGTGTACGACTATCACACGAAGAAAAACGGGGGCTGACGTGAAGATTGCGACGTTCAATATCAACGGGATCAAGGCCCGCATGGAGGCCCTTACCGACTGGCTGACCGAAAGCGCGCCGGACGTGGCACTGCTCCAGGAAATCAAGTCGATTGACGAAAATTTCCCGCGCGAACACTTTGAAGACATGGGCTATATCGTTGAAACCCATGGACAAAAATCGTTCAACGGTGTTGCGATCCTGTCGAAAATCCCGTTGGAGGACGTAACCCGCGGCCTGCCCGGCGATGACGAGGATGAACAGGCCCGCTGGATCGAAGCAACCGTCATGGGTGACACCCCGATCCGCGTCTGCGGGCTGTATCTGCCCAACGGCAACCCCGCTCCCGGCCCCAAGTACGACTACAAGCTCGCCTGGATGGATCGCCTCCACGCTCGCGCAAAAGACCTTTTGAATCAAGAGGTTCCAGCGCTGATGGCAGGTGACTACAACATCATTCCGCAGGCCGAGGATGCCAAGCGACCCGATGCGTGGCGCGACGATGCGTTGTTCCGCATGGAAAGTCGCGAGGCGTTTCGCCGTGTGCTGAACCTCGGCTTCACCGAAGCGTTTCGCGCGACCACGCTGGGGCCGGAACATTATTCCTTCTGGGATTATCAAGCCGGTGCATGGAACCGCAATGACGGGATCAGGATCGACCATTTCCTCCTGACCCCGCAATGTGCAGATCTGCTTGGCAACTGCTGGATCGAAAGCGACTTGCGCGGCCGCGACAAACCCTCGGATCACGTCCCGGTCTGGGTTGAACTTGCAGCTTGAGGGACGTGATATAACATGTTGAAATACATTATGTTATTCGCACTTTTTGCCACAACCGCAGATGCTACCTGTCGAATCCAGACAACGCTTGGTTCTTGCCAAACGCCGCCGCGATCGCCCAAACCCCCCGCCGCGGGTCTAGGGCCGGCACCCATCGAGATCGGCACGATCCTTGAACGCGGCGAATACTCCATCGTGTTGAATTCGCAGTGGTATGGGCTCCCCCGCCCAAAGGACGGTTGGGTCTATTTCCGCATTCAAGATGACGTCTACCGGGTCGATTACGAAACACGCGAAGTGCTGGAGCGCGCTACACGCGAGGCGAACCAGAACTGGCCGTAACGTCGTGATCATAAAGCCATGACAGGCGGTTCAGAAAAGCATCGGGCGCAGCCTTGCCGATCCCCTTCAGAACCAGATGCGATACGGCCCTGCGAGGACCGCGCAGATGGTAGTTCACAGCATTTGCATTCGCAGTATTGATTGCCCGCCTGACCCGTTCCTTGCGCCGCTTCTGATAGCTCGCAAGTCCGTGTTCCAGCTCTCCCGATGCGCAGCACTGCGCCAACACATAAGCATCTTCGATCGCCAGATTCGCGCCCTGCGCCAGAAACGGCAGCGTCGGATGCGCCGCGTCGCCAATCAGGGCCAGACCTTCATCCGCCCAAATCTCGGCCACAGGATGGCGAAAGAGTCCCCAAAGCTTTACAGCGTCCACCTGACCCAGAATATCCCGCAATTCCCGACAGCTATTTGCGAAAGCTGATGCAAGATTTGCGGGCGCATCATCATGATGCCAGCCTTCCTGGGCCCAGGCGTCACGTTCCTGTACAGCGACGATATTCAACCGCGACCCCCTGAGCGGATACGTCACGACGTGGGCACCGGGCAACATCCAGATCCGCGCTTCTGGCTTGGCGACATGTTCCACGACTGCGCGCCACGCGACTTGCCGCGTAAAGAACGGTTTGCCCATGCCGTTCAGCACGGGGCGCGCAATGGAATGCAGTCCGTCAGCACCGATGGTTAGATCGGGATCTTTGCGTACACCGTCGACAGTGAACCGCCCGTCGGCCCCGACATCGGCGATACGGGTGCCAAGCTGCACTGTGACGCCGACGCGCTTGCAGGCCTCTTCCAGCACGCGGATCAGATCGGCACGGTGAACAAAGCGATAGCGCGGACGCCTGCGGGCGAGGTCAAAGCGTGTGATGGCCCTGCCCGTCAATCCGTCGGTTGGCACGACAGCCTCTGCCGCCACGCCGACGGACTCCATCGCCGCGCCAAGGTTCAGCGCCTGTAGGACCCGCATGCCATTTGGTGTGATTTGCAGCCCGGCACCGATTTCGCTGAGCACCGGGGCTTGTTCGTAGACGGTTACGGATGCACCATTGGCGGCGAACGCCAAAGCTGCCGTCAGGCCGCCGATGCCGCCACCAATGATGGCGACATTACGCATCAGTCTTTGCGGTGAACCTTCTCGCCGCGCTCGTGACGCTCTTGTGCCTCAAGGCTCATGGTCGCGATGGGACGCGCATCAAGACGCTTGAGTGAAATCGGCTCTCCGGTGATGGAGCAGTATCCGTATTCGCCTTCGTCGATCCGGCGCAGCGCGGCGTCGATCTTGGACACCAGCTTGCGTTCGCGATCGCGTGTGCGCAGTTCAAGGGCGCGGTCGGTTTCCTCGGACGCGCGATCCGCAACATCGGGAATGTTGCGGGTCTGGTCTTTCATACCGGCAACCGTGTCATTGCTGTTTTCAAGAATGTCAGCTTTCCAGTCCAACAGCTTGCGGCGGAAGTATTCCACCTGACGTTCGTTCATGAATGGTTCATCTTCTGCCGGCCGATAATCATCGTCCAGAAAGACCTCTGCTTTCATGCTTTTTTCCCCTGATTTGCCTGATGCCAATTTGGCGGTAGATGCGGACATCTTGCGTACCCCTAACAATTAGCGCTCGTTTACTCTGCAAAAGTTTGGATGTCACCCCCCATTTACGTGTGGATACAGTGTGTTGATGATGTGTGAAAAGCCACCTAGGTTGCGCGCGATAGTTAATGCAAGAGGCCCATATGCAGTTCCAAGGCACCGAAGATTACGTCGCCACAGACGATTTGAAGATGGCCGTAAACGCCGCCGTGGCGCTGGAACGTCCGCTGCTGGTCAAAGGTGAGCCCGGCACAGGCAAAACTGAACTTGCCCGTCAGGTCAGCACGGCACTTGGTCTGGAGATGATCGAATGGCACATCAAATCGACAACAAAAGCGCAACAGGGCCTTTATGAATACGATGCCGTCAGCCGGTTGCGCGACAGCCAGCTGGGTGACGCGCGGGTGAACGATGTCCGCAACTACATCAAGAAGGGCAAGCTTTGGCAGGCCTTTACCGCTGACAAAAAGGTTGTTTTGCTGATCGACGAAGTCGACAAGGCCGATATCGAGTTTCCCAACGACCTGCTGCAGGAACTCGACAAGATGGCGTTCCATGTCTACGAAACCGACGAAACGATTTCGGCAAAACACCGCCCGATCGTCATCATTACATCCAACAACGAAAAGGAATTGCCTGACGCGTTCCTGCGTCGTTGTTTCTTTCACTACATCCGGTTCCCCGACATGGACACCTTGCGCAAGATCGTCGCGGTCCATCATCCGGGGATCAAGGATGCCTTGCTGACGACGGCCCTGACCCAGTTTTACGAGATTCGCGAAACACAGGGCCTGAAGAAAAAGCCATCAACCTCTGAAGTGCTCGACTGGCTCAAGCTGCTATTGGCGGAAGACCTGTCGCCTGAGGATTTGAAACGTGACGGCGCAAATGCGCTGCCAAAACTGCACGGTGCGCTGCTAAAGAACGAACAGGATGTGCACCTGTTCGAGCGTCTGGCCTTTTTGGCACGTGGTGCCCGTTAAACCGGGCTGGCCAATGTTTGGCCAAATTTCTGGGATAGCGTCGTTCTGCGCAGTACCAAAGGACATCTCATGTGGAGTGCGATAAAACGGTTCGCCGCCGCTATTCTTATTACGCCACTTCTGGTGTTCGCTGGTGTCTTTGCATGGCTTGCCGGTGCGGGGACCAAGCCATCGCCCGAGGCATTTCTGGTCGGATCTGTTCTGCTTGTCGTGGTTGGTATTCCAATCGTTCTGATCAGTTGCGCGATCTATATCTGCCTCGCACTGGTGATCATTCCAGTCGACATGTGCATCGCCAAAGTCCGCAGGTTCAGACAGCGATCACGCCGGCACTGAATCAACATGTTGCCGTGCGTTTTGCACCATCTACCAGACACTTGAGTCTTTTGCGCAACGTCGGGCGTCAATAAATCAACCCACGACAATTAGAAGATGATTAACCACCTCTGGATAGAGTTAATCGACCTGCTTCCAGACGGGATGCAGGCGCTTGCCTGATCTCAAACAAGAGAAGCCGCAATCTGAAGGCAGACAGATTGACGACATTGAGGAGAGTGGATTTGACCAAGGCAAACATGCCGGTCGAAATACGTTCATTGCGTGCGGCTGACCGTGCAGCGTGGCAGGAACTGTGGACCGATTACCTGACGTTTTACGCATCATCCGTGAATGATGCTGTTTACGACACAACATTCGCACGGCTGCTTGGCGACGACCCGCAGGATTTCAACGGCCTGATCGCGACCGTCGACGGAACCCCCGTTGGTCTGACCCACTACCTGTTCCATCGCCATAACTGGAAAATCGAAAACGTCTGCTATCTGCAGGATCTTTATGCCGCCCCGTCCGTGCGCGGCCAAGGGGTCGGTCGCGCCTTGATCGAGTCGGTCTATTCTGCCGCAGATGCGGCTGGGGCCCCCACGGTCTACTGGCTGACGCAGGCTGGAAACAGTACCGCCCGCAAGCTTTATGACCGCGTCGCCGACTGCACCGATTTCATCAAATACCAGCGCGCATCATGAACCGACTTGCTGCCTTTGCCCTGTCCTTCATGGCCGCCTGTGCGCCTGTACCTCAGGATGCACCGCCAAGTCGTGCCACAACACTTGTGACTGACCTGCCGCCCGCAAAAAGTTTTTCAGGCTCTTACGCTGCGCCAGTGCGCCGGGCAAACGCGGAAATCGTGCAGGACTTCCTTGATCTGAGCTTTCGGATGGAAAGCGGCAAGGCGATTCCGGTCATGACCCGCTTTGAGGGGCCGATTTCTGTCCGGATCGCTGGCCCCGCCCCTGCAAGCCTTGGCCGCGATCTGCAATACCTGTTGGGCCGGTTCCGGTCCGAGGCCGGTATCGACATCATGCTGACGGATTCGGCGAACGCCCAGATCGTTGTCGAGGCGATCCCGCAAGCCACATTGCAACGCGCCGTCCCGCGTGCCGCCTGCTTCGTCGTGCCCCGCATCGCAAGTTGGGAAGGGTTCCTTGTCGCCCGGCGCACGCAACAGGTCGACTGGACCACGCTGACCAAACGCGACCGCGCGGTCATTTTCGTACCCGCCGATGCCGCGCCACAGGAAGTCCGCGATTGCCTGCACGAAGAACTCGCGCAGGCGCTTGGGCCCCTGAACGATCTCTATCGCCTGCCCGACAGCGTGTTCAACGATGACAACATCCACACAGTGCTGACCGGCTTTGATATGTTGATCCTGCGTGCCTACTACGCACCGGAATTGCGCAATGGCATGACCCGTGCGCAAGTGGCGGCGATCTTGCCGGGCGTCATGGCGCGGCTAAATCCCCAAGGCGATCGGATTCCTGCCAAGCTGGAAAACGACACGACCCGCGAATGGATCGACGCGATGGAACTGGCGCTGACAAGCGGTTCAACTCCCGCCCGCCGCCGCACCGCTGCGCAAGAGGCGATCCAGCTTGGCCAGCGGCTTGGCTGGTCCGGCACCCGTGAAGGGTTTGCCTATTATGCCTATGGTCGCCTGCAGGTCGGCAACGATTCCGAAAGCGCGCTATCGGCGTTCAACGCAGCAGAGGCGATTTACCGCCAAAGCCCGACCACGCAAATTCACGCAGCCCACATCGCCGTTCAGAAATCCGCCTTTGCCCTGCGGTCCGGCGATGCACAGGCCGTTCTCGGCCTTACCGAAGCGGCCATTCCCGTCGCCATGCAACACCAGAACGCCGCTTTGCTATCGACGCTGATGATGTTCAAGGCCGAAGCGCTTGATATGATCGGTAATACTGTCGCAAGCCAAGAGGTGCGTCTGGACAGTCTGGGATGGGCACGATACGGCTTTGGCGCTGATGCAAATGTGCAGGCGCGGCTGGCGGAGATTTCGGCACTGCGTCCATTCTAAAGGGCGACACAGATGATATTTCCTTTGGGCGGAATGCTGATCGGCGCAATCCTGGGCGCGATCACGGCCAAGCTGAAAGGCGGCAAGACGCTGGACCTTTTGCAGTGGGGCGCGGTTTTTGCGATCCTCTTTGGCATGGTCGGTCTGTTTGTGCTCGTCTTCTTTGAACGCAGCTTTACCTGACCGCGATGTTCCTGCCGTTTTTCGACAATCTGCGCCGCGCCAAAGTGCCGGTCAGCTTGCGCGAGTTTCTGGCGTTTCTTGAAGGCATGAATGCGGGCCTCGCGACCTACGACATCGAGGCGTTCTACTTTCTGGCCCGCGCAATCATGGTCAAGGATGAACGTCACCTTGATCGGTTTGACCAAGCGTTTGCCGCGACCTTTTCCGGCCTTGACGAAATCCCGGCAGAGGCGGTTCTGAACGCTGTCGACATTCCTGCCGAATGGCTCAAGAAGCTGGCCGAAAAGCACCTGAGCGAAGATGAAAAGGCCGAGATCGAAGCCGCGGGCGGGTTCGACAAGCTCATGGAAAAACTGCGCGAGCGATTGAAAGAACAACAAGGCCGCCATCAAGGCGGCAACAAGTGGATCGGCACGGCGGGCACCTCTCCTTTCGGGGCCTACGGCTATAATCCCGAAGGTGTGCGGATCGGTCAGAACGAAAGCCGCCACCAGCGCGCCGTCAAGGTCTGGGACAAGCGCGAGTTTCGCAATCTGGACGACTCTGTGCAGTTGGGCACCCGCAACATCAAGGTCGCCCTGAAACGCCTGCGCCGCTGGGCACGTGATGGGGCCGAGGACGAGCTTGATCTGGACGGCACGATCCGCGCGACCGCCGAACACGGCTATATCGACGTCAAAACACGCCCCGAACGGCGCAACGCGGTCAAGGTGCTGCTGTTTCTGGACGTCGGCGGATCGATGGATCCGCACATCCAGATGGTCGAAGAACTGTTCAGTGCTGCAAAGTCTGAATTCAAGCACCTTGAACACTTCTATTTCCACAACTGTCTTTATGAAGGTGTGTGGAAGGACAATCGCCGCCGCTGGAACGCACAAACACCGACCTGGGACGTGTTGCGCACCTACGGGTCAGATTACAAATGCATCTTCGTCGGCGATGCCAGCATGTCCCCTTACGAGGTCGCGGTGCCCGGCGGTGCGAACGAGCATTGGAACAAGGAAGCCGGTCACGTCTGGCTGGCGCGCGCCCGCGATCAGTGGCCAAGCCACCTCTGGATCAATCCGGTGCCCGAAAAATACTGGGACTACACGCAGTCCATCGGCATGATCCAAGAGGTGTTCGGCGCAGACCGCATGGTGCCCATGACCCTTGCGGGCATCGAAAAGGGCATGAAGGTGCTGACATGATCGACCGGATCAAGCGCCTGTGGGCGCACCACCGCCTGCTGTTGCTTGGCTTTTGCGTCGCGCTTGCTGCGCTTGGTTTTTTCGGCGTCCGCACGCTAAGTGCGACACTCTACTGGATGGACCCGGCGCATCAGGATCAGCCAATCGCCGGATGGATGACGCCCCGCTACGTGGCAAGATCCTACCAGCTTCCGCCCGAAGTCTTGGGGGACGCGCTGTTTCTGGTCAAGGGGGACGGCCCGCGCCGGGTTTCGCTGGATGTGATTGCTGCGGAAAACAATCTGACATTGGACGCATTGCAGACACGTATTGACGAAGCCGCAGCCGCCTGGCGCGCCCAAAATCAACCAAAAAATGAGTGAAATCGCCCTTGCCCTCGTCGCTGATTATGGCGTGCCGATCGTGTTTTGCGTCACCTTTCTGTCGTGCCTTGCCCTCCCTGTCCCGTCGTCGTTGCTGATGCTGGCCTCCGGCGGCTTTGCAGCCACGGGTGACTTGTCACTTACAGCAGTCCTTGTTGCTGCATTTGCCGGCGCGGTTTTAGGTGACAACACAGGGTACTGGATCGCCCGCGTCTCGGGCGACAGGATGTCCGACTGGTTCCAGCGCAATCCCAAGCGAGCGGCCCTGCGCAACCGCGGTCAGGGGTTCATGCAGAAATGGGGCGGGTCCTCGATCTTCTTTTCCTGTTGGCTGGTGGCGCCCTTGGGCCCCTACATCAATTATGTCAGCGGCCTGACGCGGTTTCACTGGCCGCGTTTCGCCCTTTGGGGCATTGCTGGCGAAACCGTCTGGGTCAGCCTCTATGTCGGTCTGGGCTACGTTTTCGCAGATAACATCACGGCGGTGGCAAGCCTTCTGGGGAATGCCAGCGGCTTTGTCACCGCATTTGCCGCAGTCGTGGGACTTGGTTATTGGCTGTGGACTGCCAGCGCACGCAAGAAAGGCGGCACCTCATGACCCTGCATTTTGATCCGGCCGAGCATGCCACCCGTCAGTCCCGCGCACATGCGGCCATGAAAGACGCAGGACTTGATGCGTTGCTGATGTTCGCGCCCGAAAGCCATAACTGGATTTGCGGCTATGACACGTTCGGCTTTGCGATGTTCCAATGTCTTGTGCTGACCCGCGATGGCGACCTGCACCTGCTGACACGGATGCCTGATCTGCGGCAAGCCCAGCAGACCTCCACCCTACCCCACGATCATATCCACATCTGGACCGAACGCTTTGACAGCGATCCCGCACAGGATCTGGCGCGCCTTCTGGCTGATCTTGGTGTTTCGGGGCGTATCGGGTTTGAAAATGCGACCGTTGGACTGACGGATGCGAACGGACAGACGTTGCGCGCTGCCCTGCCCGACCTGATACCGGCACCGCATCTGATCCGTGGGCTGCGACAGGACAAATCAGCCGCAGAGGTCGCCATGCACCGCAAGGCTGCCGCCCTGTCAGATGATGCGCTGGACGCGGGTCTGTCCCTGACCCGGGCTGGTGCGTTCGAAGGCGATATCCTTGCCGCGATGCAGGGGGCGGTTTTCAAAGGCGGCGGTGATTACGCGGGCAATGAATTCATCATCGGGTCCGGGGAACACGCGCTGCTGTGCCGCTATTATTCGGGCCGACGCCATCTTGATCCGTCCGACCAGCTGACGCTGGAATGGTCCGGTGCCTATGCCCGCTATCACGCCGCGATGATGCGCACCGTCGTGATTGGTGAGCCCTCGGACACACACAAGCGGATGCATGACGCCTGCGCCGAAGCGCTCGCCGCGTGCGAAGACGCCATTAAGCCGGGGCAACCGATGGGCGATGTCTATGCTGCGCACGCAGCGGTGTTTGACCGTCACGGGTTCGCAGATGCACGGCTACAGGCGTGCGGCTATGGCATGGGTGCGATTTATAATCCGATCTGGGTGGATTTCCCGATGTTCACCGAAGGCAACCCGACCTTGATGCGCGAAAACCAGGTGTTCTTTCTGCATATGATCCTGATGGACAGCGCGACGGGTGCGGCGATGACACTAGGGCATTCGGTCCTTGTGACAGCTGACGGTGCCGCGCGCTTGTCGCGCCACGATACCGCATTGCTTTGCCGCTAAGCGACCCCATATCTGGAACATGATAAAGTTCCTGCCGATCCTTCTTGCCGTGATCTATGGCGTCGTCATGTACCGATTTTCGGCCTGGCGGACAGCGAAGATGCTCGATCAACAGTCGACGCCCCTGAACGATCCACACTTGCTGGATCTGTCCGACCGGATGGCAGCCGCACTCGGCATTCCGAAAATCAAGGTGCACATCTATGAAATCGAACCGGTGAACGGGTTGGCCGCACCGGACGGGCGCATCTTTATTACGCGCGGATTCTTCAACCGCTACAAGGAAGGCAAAGTCAGCGGCGCTGAAATGGCCAGCGTCATCGCGCACGAGCTGGGCCATGTCGCACTTGGCCATTCACGCCGCCGGATGATCGACTTTTCCGGACAGAACGCGATGCGGACCGCCCTCGCGATGGTGCTGGGCCGCTTTGTCCCCTTTATCGGGCCCTGGATCGCGGGACTCTTGATGTCGCTGCTGGCTGCAAAGCTGTCACGCAAGGACGAATTCGAGGCAGACGCCTATGCCTCTGCCCTGCTGGTCAAGGCGGGGATCGGCGTGGCACCGCAGATTTCGCTGTTTGAAAAACTGGGCAAGCTGACCGGTGCAAACGGTGCAGCGGTGCCCGCATGGCTTTTGAGCCATCCAAAGCAGGAACAGCGCATCGCGGCGATCGAGGCAAACGCCGCGAAATGGGGACAAACTAGCTAAGCGCCTTGCCAAGGCGCGGCAACCGCGCCTTTTTCATAAGCTTGCGCATGGTCCAGTCTTCGCCCGACATCTGACGGGCGGTCTGCAACACGTCTTCGGCAACCCGCGCGACCTGATCGGGGGCTTGAACAAGAAGATCTGTCACAAAGCCGTCAGGGTCCCGCCGTTCAAGCCCTTCCTCGGCCAGAATATTGCGCGGGAAATCCTTGGCATTGGCCGTCAGGATCGCGTCACATGATCCCGCGACAGCACTTGCCAGCACATGGATGTCATGCGCGTCAGGCAGCCAAAGCCGGGCTTCAAGCCCGTCGCGAACCGGTATGATCGCGTGCGGAAAGGCGGCATTTACAAGCGCAATTTCACCGCGCGCGATGGTTTCGCCTTCGGGTCCGATCTTGCGTGCGGCCAGCGCCCATTCCTCCAACAGACGTTCCGACCACTTCGCTTCGAACAGCCCCACGCGGGCGCAGCCCAGAACAACCTCCCGCATCACGGTCGGGTAAAGCACGCAGGCGTCAATCAACACCCTCACAGGCGGAAGAACACGGATTTGAGATAACCGCTTTCTGCCAGATGCGGCATCAGCGGGTGATCGGGCCCTGCAAAACCGGTGTGGATGATCTGCCCGCGCCGCCCGGCCCGTCCGATCCCGCGTGCGGATGCGTTGCGGAATTTTGTCAGATCAGCGGCATGGCTGCATGAACACAGGCCCAGGTAACCGTTTTCGGCAACCAATGGTGCCGCCAGTCGCGCAACCCGTTCATAGGCGCGCAGCCCCGCATCAAGCGCCTTGCGGGAAGGCGCAAAGGCAGGCGGATCACAGATCACGACATCGAACATCGCGCCCTCATCCCCAAGTGCGGAAAGCACGTCAAAGGCATCGCCCTTCCGCGTGCTGAACCGGTCTGCGACGCCCATGGCCTTTGCGCCGTCTTCGGCCAATGCCAGTGCCGGTGCCGACCCATCAACCGCAAGAACCGAAGCGGCCCCCTGCGCCAGCGCGGCAAGCCCGAAGCCACCCACATGGCTGAACACGTCCAGCACACGCGCATCGCGTGACAGCCCCGCAGCAAACGCATGATTAGGCCGTTGGTCAAAAAACAGCCCGGTTTTCTGCCCGCCAAGCACGTCGGCCATATAGATCGCGCCATTCATCGGTACGGGGATCGGACCGGTGGGTGCGTTGCCGAAAACGACGTCTGTGCGTTCGGCCAATCCTTCAAGAGACCGCGCGCGGCCTGTCCCGTTCAGAATAACCGTCGTCACGCCCGTCACCGCAACCAGCGCTGCAACAAGTGTGTCGATCAGCACATCCGCCCAGGCCGCATTGGGTTGGACAACCGCAACATCGCCAAAACGATCGACGATGACACCGGGCAGTCCGTCGGCCTCTGCATGGATCAGGCGATAGAACGGATCAGGAAACAGCCTGGTCCGATGGGCCAACGCGCGTGTGATGCGGGCTGCGAACCATTTTTCATCGATTGTTGCATCGGGTTGCGGATCGAGCATCCGGCAGATGATTTTCGAGGCAGGGTTCAGCGCCACAATCCCCATTGCCGTCCTGTTGGAATCTTCAAGCACGGCCAGCGTACCGGCCTCCAGATTGCGGGTCCGCCGATCCAGCACCAACTCGTTTGCATAGACCCACGGAAAACCGTGGCGAACTGCGCGGGCATCCGCTTTGGGTGTCAGGCGCACAATGGGATAAGGGGATGTCGTCATGGCATCCCCTTACCCTGTTCGATCGCGGTTTGGAAAGGTCAGAGCGTGACTTGGCCAGAACAGCGGCAATCGTGATTTTGAAATGAGTCCAGTCAGTCCCACGCGCATGTGCCCCAAATTTCCGCATACGCAGCACCGTCGTTGAACTTTTATTTTCCAGTCTTTCAGGCGGAAATGTATTCAAACCAGACTGAAGAAAGGCTATTGCATGTTATGTTCGGTGAAACGGTTCTGATTAGGCCGATTGCCGCATTGTTAGCGCTAACGATGTGTGCTATGCGCCAGTCAGGCGATGACGGCACGAGGATAACATGACACTCCACCCCAAGATTGCAGCGGTCACGGACCGCATCCGCGCACGTAGTGAAACAACACGCGGCATCTATCTGGACCGCATGGCAGCAGCGGCTGCCGAAGGCCCGCGCCGGTCGCATCTGACCTGCGGGAATCAGGCCCATGCCTATGCGGCGATGGGTGGCGACAAGGACAGTCTGGTCGCTGAAAAATCCCCCAACATTGGGATCATCACCGCTTATAACGACATGCTATCGGCGCATCAGCCGTTTGAAACATATCCCGACAAGATCCGCGATGCCGCCCGCGCCGTGGGTGCTACGGCACAGGTTGCCGGTGGCGTACCTGCGATGTGCGATGGTGTCACGCAGGGCCAGACAGGGATGGAACTGTCGCTTTTCTCGCGCGACGTGATCGCGCTGGCCGCTGCGGTCGGGCTGTCCCACAACGTGTTTGACAGCGCGATGTATCTTGGCGTCTGTGACAAGATCGTCCCTGGCCTTGTCATTGCTGCCGCGACTTTCGGCTATATCCCAGGAATCTTCGTCCCCGCGGGCCCGATGGTGTCCGGCCTGCCAAACGACGAGAAATCCAAAGTCCGTCAGGAATTCGCCAAAGGCAACATCGGGCGCAAGGAACTGATGGAAGCAGAAATGGCCAGCTACCACGGCCCCGGCACCTGCACGTTCTACGGCACCGCCAATTCAAACCAGATGCTGATGGAGTTCATGGGGCTGCACATGCCCGGTGCGTCCTTTGTCAATCCAGGCACACCATTGCGCGAAGCCCTGACGGTCGCTGCGACCGAGCGCGCATCGCAGATCACATCGCTGGGCAATGATTACCGCCCTGTCAGCGAAATCCTTGACGAAAAAGCGTTCGTCAACGGGCTGGTCGGACTGATGGCGACTGGTGGGTCAACAAACCTCGTGCTGCACCTGCCAGCGATGGCCAAAGCCGCAGGCGTGATCCTCGATCTGGAAGATTTCGCTGATATTTCATCCGTCACGCCGCTGATGGCAAAGGTCTATCCGAACGGTCTGGCCGATGTGAACCACTTCCACGCGGCTGGCGGGCTTGGCTATATGATGGGTGATTTGCTCAAGGCCGGGTTGTTGCACGAAGACGTCAAGACAGTCGGCGGCGACGGCCTGTCGCTTTATACGCAGGAACCAAAGCTGAAGGACGGGCGCGTCGTTTACGGCCCCGGCACCGACAGCACGCTGAACGACAAGATATTGCGTCCTGCCAGTGATCCGTTCCACCCGACGGGCGGTCTGACACAGCTGAAAGGCAATCTGGGCCTTGGCATGATGAAGACATCCGCAGTCGCCGCAGAACGCCACATCGTCGAAGCACCGGCCCGCGTCTTTCACACGCAAGAGGCGGTCAAGGATGCCTTCAAGGCGGGCGAATTTACCGAAGACACGATCATCGTGGTCCGCTTTCAGGGACCACGCTCAAACGGGATGCCCGAATTGCACGGGCTGACACCGACGCTTGCGGTTCTGCAGGATCGCGGCCTGAAAGTGGCGCTTGTAACCGACGGGCGTATGTCGGGCGCATCGGGCAAGGTCCCCAGTGCGATTCACGTCTGCCCCGAAGCAGCCGACGGCGGCCCGATCGCAAAGGTGCAGGACGGCGATATGGTCCGGCTGGATGCGGTTGCGGGCACGATCGACGTGCTTGACGTCAATCTTGATACCCGTGCAGTCGCCGAGGCGGACCTGCGCGGAAATGGCAACGGTGTCGGGCGTGAACTGTTTGACGTCTTCCGCCAGAACGTCGGTCTTGCCGCAAGCGGCGCTGGCGTGGTGATCTGAACCTGCCGACACTAAGCGGCGCACGCCGTTCCCGCTGAAAAGCGTACCAAACAAGGAATACACGACCATGACCCCTGCCCAAGCATCCGAAAAGAACCGCGCCCTATGTCTGATGGCCCCCGTGGTGCCGGTTCTGGTTCTTGATGACGCCAGCAAAGCCGCCGGTCTGGCACGCGCATTGGTCGCGGGCGGTCTGCCGGCGCTCGAAGTCACATTGCGCACGCCAGCCGCACTTGACGCGATCCGCGAAATGGCAGCCGTCGAAGGTGGCGTCGTCGGTGCTGGCACCCTGCTGACGGCCAAAGACGTCGAAAACGCCAAGGCCGCAGGTGCGCAATTCGGCGTATCACCGGGTGCCACGGACCTGCTTCTCGACGCTTGCGAGGCCAATGAACTGCCCCTCCTGCCCGGTGCGGCCACCGCAAGTGAGGCGATGCGCCTGCTTGAACGCGGCTATACCGTGCAAAAATTCTTTCCAGCCGAAGCAAATGGCGGCGCCCCCGCCCTCAAGGCCATCGGCGCACCAATCCCGCAGGTCAGCTTTTGCCCGACAGGCGGCGTCAGCCTGAAAAATGCGAACGACTACCTTAGCCTGCCGAACACGCTTTGCGTTGGCGGGTCGTGGGTCGCGCCAAAGGACATGATTGCAAACGAAGATTGGGACGCAATCACCGCGCTTGCCAAAGAGGCCGCCGCACTGCCGCGCTAGGGTCTGGGAACCTGACAGGCGGCCTGATATCGCGCCTCTTGGGCCTCTGACGTGATCAGATCGGCAAAGCGGTCAGCGAAGTGATTGCAGTAAATCGAACCAGTAAGCGGAAACTGCTGGTTTGCCTGATTGCCCTGCCGGTCAACGTCAAAGAAGACATACATATAGATCGTGTGGACATAGCCGAACGTATCCCAGTCCGCTGTCCATTTGCCGTCGAAAAGGTCAGGTGCGTTCATGCGCGCTTTGAACGCCGCGCGCAGCGCCTCGGCACCGCCCTGATCGGTTCTGAGCGATCTAAGCTGGTCCAGATGCCCTTCGAAAACGTCCTGCTGCAATTGCGATTGACGATGCAGCGCGTCGGCTTGCGCCTGTAGCTGCCGTTGATGGATGGTCGGCCACGCGAGCAGAAGAATAACGCCAGCAATCAGCAGCGCGCTGCCTGTGTAACGTAACCACAGAATACGCCAAAGGATCAGCCAAACGGCCATCACCCCGAAAACAACTGTGCCGATGATTGCAACGACAGTAACACCGCCATGAAGGATCACCGCCACCTCGCCTTTCCCGGCAGGCGTCCCGAGAAGCAAAACTGCGATGACAAAGCACAAGATGGCCAGCATGATCGAGATCACAATTGCAATCCAGCGCAGGACGACCCACGCCGTCAGCGTGCTCATCACTGTCGTCCGGCCCTGCCGCCACGACGTTTGGCAGGGGCGGCATCACGCAGGGCGGCGATCAGCGTCTGCGTCATCGGGTGGCTGGTCGGTTCATCGGCGTATTGCACAAGCAGCGCCTTGACCTCGGTCTTGGTATCCTGATCGGCAGGCACGCCAAGTGCCCAATCCAGAAAGATGGTGCGGCATTCGCCCGCGGTGATCCCGTCGATGCGATAGGCCTCGCGGATCAGGCCGCGTGGATCACGTGCATCGCCCTTCATGTGCCGGTGCCGATCATGCGGTCGATCACCTCTGCGGCCCGCGTGCATGCAGTCGTGCAGGCCTCCTGCAGCGCGTCCATCGTATCAAAGCCCGTTTCGCGCAGCACCATGCGGCACCCACCTTCTCCGATTGCATCAGGGTCCAGCACCCCGGCGGTCAGCAACCGACCGGCTGCCTGCACCTGCCACAAAAGCCGTGCGGCGGCGGTCAATGCCTGCGCGTCAGCGGCATCCAGCCAGCCTGCTGCGACACCGGCTGCGATTTGGCTGGCCGTATCCGTCGCGGGGCTGCCTGCGATCAAGGCTGCGGTCTGTGCCAAAAGTTCGATGTCCTGCAGATGGCCGGGCCCAGATTTCATGTCCCAGACAGATTGGGCAGGCTTGGCTGCGGCCAAACGTGCGCGCATGTCGGCGACGTCCTGCAAAACGCTTTCGCCCTGTCCCTTGGCGGGCAACAGCGTGCGGCGGAAATCCTCGACAGCCTGGCCAAGTGGGGCGGCCCCCGCAACTGCCCGCGCACGGGTCAGCGCAAGGTGTTCCCATGTCCAGGCGTCGTTGCTTTGGTAATCCCGGAACGCCTGCAACGCGGTCGCAACCGGACCTTGGCGGCCCGACGGGCGCAAGCGCATATCGACCTCGTAAAGTCGCCCTTCGGCCATCGGGGCCGAAAGTGCAGTAACAAGCGCCTGCGTCAGTCGCGCATAGTAGGTGCGCGTCGGCAATGAACGCCGGCCGTCAGAGGCTTCCACCCCATCCGCATCGTAGATGACGATCAGATCAAGGTCGGATTCCGCGTTCAGCCGCGCTGCGCCAAGCGATCCCATGCCAAGCACGACAGCACCCTGCCCCGGCAATCCCCCGAACTTGCGCGCAAATTCAGCACAGACCGGCGGCCAAAGTGCAGCAATCGCCGCTTCGGCCAGATCGGCGTATTGGGTGGCGGCCGTATCGGCGTCGATCAGGCCACGCAGATGGTGCACACCGATACGGAAATGCCATTCCTTCATCCAGCGGCGGGCGGCATTCAACTGCGCCTCGTAATCGGCGGCTGCGTCCAGATTGGCGGTCAGTTCCGCTTTGAGCGCGTCCTGCCCCGGCCAGTCACCGAAGAATGACCCGCCGATCACCGCATCAAACACCCCTGCATTGCGCGACAGGTATTGGGCCAGCGCCGGTGCGGTCGCGCAGATATCGACGATCAACTGGGATAACTGCGGGTTCGCCTCGAACAGCGAGAAAAGCTGCACACCCGCTGGCAGACCCGCCAGAAAAGCATCGAACTGGACCAGCGCCTCTTCGGGCTTGGCAGCCTTCTGGAGCCGCGAAAGGATATCCGGACCGATCCGCTTGAAAATGGCGCTGCCACGGTCCGAACGCAGGGCCGGATAGGTGCGCCAGCGGGCGGTGATGTCGTTCCCCCATGCGGGGGCATCATCTGCGGGATCGTCGGTCGTGAAAAAACCTTCGGTCAATGCGTGGACTTCTTCCAGTCGCGCTTCAAGTTCGGACCGCAAGGCATTGATATCCTGACCAGTAAAGCAGGCCAGACGCTGGAACCCCTCCGCGTCCGTTGGCAAGGTATGCGTCTGCGCGTCGTTCACCATCTGCAAGCGATGTTCGATTTCGCGGTGCGCCTTGTAATGGGTATAAAGCGTTGCTGCGGCATCCGCGCTGATCCAGCCAGCCGCGGCAAGCCGCGTCAGTCCTTCACCCGTGCCGCGCACCCGCAAAGACGGATCGCGCCCGCCTGCGATCAGCTGGCGTGTTTGGGTAAAAAACTCGATCTCGCGGATACCACCACGACCAAGTTTCATGTCGTGCCCTTCAAGCGACAGCGCACCACCCAACCCCTTGTGATCACGGATTCGCAGGCGCATGTCGTGCGCGTCCTGAATAGCGGCAAAATCCAGATGCTTGCGCCAGACGAACGGGTCAAGCGTCTTCAGGAACCGCAGCGCGGCCTCAACATCCCCGCCAGAAGGTGCGGCCTTGATATAGGCCGCCCGTTCCCAGGTGCGCCCCACGCTTTCGTAATACCGCTCGGCCGTTTCCATCGACAGGCAAACCGGCGTCACCGACGCATCGGGACGCAGCCGCAAATCCGTGCGAAACACATAGCCGCCTTTCGTATCCGACAGGATCGCGGTCAAACGCCGTGTGACACGGATAAAGACAGCGCGCGCGTCAAAATAATCATCGGGATCAAAGCGGGTTTCGTCGAACAGGCAGATCAAGTCGATGTCCGAGGAATAATTCAGTTCGCCCGCGCCCATCTTGCCCATGGCAAGCGCGCACATGCCGCCTGAAGTGGCCGCATCTTCATCGCCCATGCCTGGCAGCTTGCCCCGCGCGATTTCGGCCGCGACAAGCGTCCGGATACCGTGATCGACGCAGGTATTTGCAAAATCGGTCAGCGCCTGCGTCACCGTTTCCAGCGGCCAAACGCCACCAAGGTCAGCCAGCGCGGTCAGCAAGGCTGTGCGCCGCTTGGCTTGCCGCATCACGGTGTGCATATCAGTCGTCGTGCTGGACCGGACAGCGTCATTGACGGCAACCAACGCAGCAGCAGGGTCATCAAAGGCTTCTGGCAGCCAGTCCGTTTCGGATCGCATCAGATCACCCAGATACGGGCTGCACCCAGCGGCACCATGCAGGACGTGCATAACGTCCGCAGCAAACTCTCCGATATCGCTCATCACGTCATCGGCGCGCGCCTTGTCGAATGCGTCAGGTGCGCGGGTGATGTGTGCTGCGAAACTCATGCCGGTGTGTCCTGACTGAAGATATTGACCCGGGTCGCACCCTGCGCCTGCCAGATCGAAGAGACATACATCGCCTTCATCTGCGTTTCTGACGGGCGGCGGAACGTCGCGTGATAGGCAAGCAGCACGGTGTCCGGTCCAAGGGGGCGGATCTGCGGCGCAGTGATTTCATACTCCGCCACGGTTGGCCCATCCTTCAACTGGCCCACGTGATCGGCTTTGCCCGCGAATCCGTCGGGATAGACGCCCAGAAAATCCGCGCTCAGCGCGTCAGCATCCGCGGCCATTTCGCCCGCGACAAGTGCATCCCACACTTTTCTTTCATGCGCGAGTATGGTGTTTTCCAAAGTGAAAGTGTCCGTCATCCGACAAGCTAGGCAGGAAGCAGCGAAATGAGCAAGAGCCTGAAACGCGTGGTCGGCGCACTGCGGGATGCGGGCCTGGATATTACGCCGCTCGAAATGGATGCCGACACGCGAACGGCGCAGCAGGCTGCAGATGTTGCCGGTTGTCATGTCGATCAAATCGGCAAGTCTGTCATTTTCGCAGGACAGGACAGCGAAAAGGCCGTTCTTTTCATCACAGCTGGTGGAAATCAGGTTGATCCGGTGAAAGCTGCAGCACTTGCAGGCGAACCGCTGGGCAAAGCGGATGCCGCGCTGATCCGTGCGCAGACCGGCTTTGCCATCGGCGGTGTGTCCCCCGTCGGCCATCTGAACCCGATCCGCGCGTTTCTTGATCCGCGCTTGCAGGACTTCGCGACGATCTGGGTCGCCGCAGGCACGCCGCGCCATATTTTTGAGATCGCGCCGGACCAGCTTCTAGCGCTGTGCTCGGCCACTGTGGGTGAGTTCACGACATGAAAAGGCGCAATCGCAAAGGCATAAAAGGCCTGTATTGCACGATGTGAAGAGAAACTGCGCCTTCCCAAGCCAAGCTGCACCTGATCGTAGCCTGACTAAATTCTGCCTGAAAGCAATGCTTTAGCGCCGCAATGTAAAAAACATTCACATTAAGTCTTGATCGGTCGCAGGGGTTATCCCATCTGTAGTGATGTGAAACGCATTTACATTCACGGCAACCAAGAGGAACAGACGCGCTATGCAAACTGCAAACCCCACCCATCCAACACCTGACATGGCCTATATGTCTGCCCGTCCCGGCATCTTTGCCCGCACCGAAGCGTGGCTGGATGAGCGTGGCAAGGGCGCATGGATCGCCGCCATGGTGGTTGGCTTCATCTTCTTCTGGCCCATCGGCCTCGCCCTTCTTGCCTACATGATCTGGAGCAAACGCATGTTCAACAAGTCCTGCACATCCGTCACCCGCCACAACGGGCGCTATGCCCGCCACGCGATGAAATCATCCGGCAACACGGCGTTCGACGCCTACAAGACAGAGACCCTGCGCCGCCTTGAAGAAGAGCAGACAAACTTCGAGCAATTCCTCGAGCGTCTGCGCGAAGCCAAGGACAAGGCCGAGTTCGACGAGTTCATGGACGAGCGTGCCAGAAAGACGGACCACGATAGCGACCATGACGACAAGGACGTCGCCTAAAAAAGCTAGGGCACCGGAAACGGTGCCCTTCACCGTATTTGAGAGTGAGAGGGACACCAGATGACGATTGCAATGAACACCCATTACGACACAAACGAACCCCCGCACCCCCGGCCATACGGATTGCCGGTCTCGGTGCAAATCCTGTCCACGATCCTTTTCGGCGCCTTTGCGATTACGGCGATTGCGATAACGTTCGATCATTCCTGGGTTGCCGGTTTCATCCTTGCCATAGTGCTGGGCTGGCGCGGCGGCTTTGCGCCCGGTGGCGCTGCGCTGCCGTCACCGCAGGTCGTTGACGCCAAACTGCGATCGCTTGTGCCGACAACCGGCACACAATCATCCGGCAACGCCAGCTTTGACGCATATCGTCAGGACATGCTGGCACGGCTTGAGACAGAACAGGCCAAGTTCGAAGGCTTCCTCGGACGCCTGCGCGACGCCAAGGACCAAAGCGAATTTGACAAGTTCATGGACGACCGCGCCACCAAACTACGCGCCGAGGCGCAAGACTGACTGCGGGCGGACCATCCCTTGTGCGGGGTGGTCCGGCTGCCTATCTCACCCCTGACCGAAAGCGAAACGAGATGACGATGACATCGCACCACCTGACCTCCGGCCTGCCCGATCCACAGACTGAAGCGGCATTCTACGAAGGCGTCCCGCTCAAGCGGTTCATCGCTTGGGTCGTCGATGCAATCGTGATCACGCTCTTCAGCCTGATCGCAGTTCCATTCACCGCATTCACGGCGATCTTCTATTTTCCATTCATGATGCTGTTTGTCGGCTTCATCTATCGGTGGGGCACAATTGCCAGCCGGTCCTCGACATGGGGCATGCGGTTGATGGCAATCGAATTTCGCAACGACGATGGGCATCGCTTTGATTCCGGAGAGGCAGCGCTGCACACGCTTGGATACACGGTCGCTTGGGCAGTCTTCCCGTTGCAGCTTGTGTCGATGGTAATGATGTGCGTCACCGAACGCGGTCAGGGCCTGATCGACACGATCATGCACACCACGGCAATCAACAAACCCGCCTAGGACAACACATCGCGGCTTCGCCATTTTCGGGGGGTTGCACGGCACCCGTTTTGCACGTCAGAATAAGGGCATGCGCCATACGCTACCAGTCGCTCCGCAGTTTTATGTCACTGCGCCCCAACCCTGCCCTTACCTCGAGGGCCGGATGGAACGTAAGTTGTTTACAGCACTTCAGGGCGACAACGCCGGGGCATTGAACGACAGCCTGTCCAAGCAAGGCTTCAGACGCTCGCAGAATGTGCTGTACCGCCCGTCCTGTGCGGAATGTGCGGCTTGCATGTCAGCGCGCATCCGCGTGGCCGACTTCACACCGTCCCGCAGCCAACGTCGTGTCATAAAACGTAATGCGCATCTCAAACGGCGCGCGACGTCGCCCTGGGCAACCGAAGAGCAATACAGCCTGTTCCGCCGCTACCTTGATGGCCGCCACGCAGATGGCGGCATGGCGGATATGGATATGTTCGAATTCGCCGCAATGGTAGAAGAAACGCCGATCCGCAGCCGCGTGATCGAATACGCCGACACGAATGTCGCCCCGAAGGATCGGGACGGCCCCGTGGCTGCCTGCCTGACAGACATCCTCGATGATGGCCTGTCGATGGTCTATTCGTTCTTCGCACCGGAATTGGCAAAGTCATCGCCGGGTACGTATCTGATCCTTGATCACATCGACATCGCGCGCGAATTGGGTCTGCCGTATGTCTACCTCGGCTATTGGGTGCCCGGATCACCAAAGATGGGATACAAGGCCAAGTTTGCCGGGCTCGAAGTCTATCGGGGCGGCCATTGGGGCGACCTTGGCGCGCTGGATGATTACCACACAGCGCTGCATCCGCTTTCGACGGATCCCATTGCCGAACAGGTCGCGCGGATCAGTCTGCCCGGCAGCCAGCCGGCTGGCGAATAAGCGACACCTCCCTACCTTCGCACGAAAAAAGGGCGCAACCCTCCAGTTGCGCCCCTCTTTGCGTCCGCACTGCCGAATGATCAGTTCAGCAGATTCGGAACAATCGTAACGACGCCGGGGAATGCCGCCAAAAGCGCCAGTCCGGCCACTTGGATGCCAATGAAGGGCAGCACACCTCTGTAGATCTGACCCGTCGTGATGTTCTTGGGGGCGACCCCGCGCAGATAGAACAGGGCAAATCCGAATGGGGGTGTCAGGAACGACGTCTGCAGGTTCACCGCAATCATGATCGTCACCCATTTCGGATCGAACGATCCACCATAGATTACCGGCCCGACAATCGGGATCACGATGTAGATGATTTCAAGAAAGTCGAGCACGAAGCCAAGGATGAACAACACCAGCATGACGATCAGGAAGACCTGCCATTCATTGCTGAAGGACTTCAGGAATTCCTGAATATAGTGTTCCCCGCCGAACGAGATCAGAACAAGGTTCAGCAGCTGCGATCCGATCAGGATAGTGAACACCATCGACGTCACCTTCGCCGTCTCGCGCACGACCGGCGCAAGCACGCCACCAGCCAGCAAGGTCCAGCAGCACCACAGCAAACCAAACATGGCAAACAGGAACGAACCGAACGCCACCAAGAACGCGATGTAGTTCTCGAACAGCACGTTCTCCTGACCAAGGCGCATGTCGAAATTCGTGCCAACCAGCAACATCACTGCGAGGGCACCAGTGGTCAGCAGAACCATGTTACCCGACCGCCCCTGATCCTGCAGCTTGCGATAGGTTGCCAGCAGGATCGCACCACCCGCACCAAGGGCCGCGGCCGGTGTCGGGTTCGTGATGCCGCCAAGGATCGAGCCGAGAACCGCAACGATGAGCACAAGCGGCGGGAAAACCACACGCAGGATTTCGTTGCCGAAAATCCGGCGCGAGGCATGCGCCAGCCCGTAGAATGCCACGATCAGTGGGATCGCGATAATCAGCGTCGTCGCACCCGGCGTCGTCAGTGGCCCGATCAGCGTTGCGTCCACGAACAACAGCAATAGCACACCGATGGCACCGACAATCAGCTCTGTCTGGCTGCGCGACGGTGCAACGCCGCGCGCAAGCACCAGCACAAGGGCCATCAACAAGGCCGCAACAGTCAGGCCCGACCCAAGCGGTGGCGCATCGTCGACGGCTTCCAGCACAAGCGCTGCGCGTTCTTCATCGCCCAATGCACGGGCCTGTTCGACCCCACCGGCCTCGTCGATGGCTGCCTGTTCGGCAAGGGCTGCGGCCCATGCCTCTTCGCCATGCAGTTCCTGCATCGCGGTCGCACATTGCTCGGATACGTTTGTACGCAGCGATGCGGTCTGACCGGCATCTGTAAAGCTATCCACGATCACGGACTGGCTACCGATCACATTGAAGCTCGAAAGCGCCATGAAAAGCGCGATCAGGCCGATTGGCACGGCAAGGAACCATGTCAGCCCTTCATTGCGGGTGATGACCTCATCACCACCGGCTCCGTCCATCGGGACGGCCGGGGCCTTTGACGGATTGAGCAAGGCAAATCCGAAGGCATAAAGCGCATAAAGCAACGCCAGCATGATCCCCGGCAGCAACGCCGCCTGGAACAGCGTGCCCACGGACACAACAGCCGGTTCGCCCAGATACGTCAGCGCATCCGAACAGCCCACGGCCTGCGCGCGTTCTTCCTGCGCGGCGGAATAAAGATCACCGGCAAGCGTGCCCAACAATACGATAACGATCGAGGGCGGTATGATCTGGCCCAAGGTTCCTGATGCGGCAATCACGCCTGTCGACAGCTCTGGCGAATACCCGTTCTTGAGCATCGTCGGAAGCGCAAGCAGGCCCATCGTCACAACCGTTGCACCGACGATCCCTGTGGACGCTGCAAGGAACGCCCCCACGATCACGATGGACACGGCCAGACCACCCGGCAGCGGTCCAAAGACTTTGGCCATCGTTGTCAGAAGTTCGTCAGCAATCCGCGAGCGTTCCAGCACGATCCCCATCATGACGAACATCAACACGGCAAGCAGGGTCTCGATCGACTGGCCCGCCAGAACGCGTTCGTTCATGCGGTTCACGACAAAGGAAACGTTGCGATCCATCGCGACCTGCCACCCGTCGGGGAACAGCGGGGTCGCGTAGCGCGGTAACTCCGGATGGCTGAAGACAGAGATACTATCCCCCCTCACCCCATCGGCCACAATCGCCGCGAATTCGGCCGTGTTTGGATCAACCGCAAAGTGGGTCAGCATGCCACCGCCGTCCAGCACGGCAATGATCGTAAAGGAAATCACGGCAGAACCGGAGATCGCGAATGCGACCGGAAAGCCTGACAGGATGCCCGCAAAGAGCGTCAGGAAAACAATGATCAGGCCGATTTCGACGCCATCAAGTCCGAAAAGCATATCTTATCCGCCTGTCTTTAATGAATCTGCGCGACAAGCTCTGCTTGCTCATCGCCCAGTTTGTCTTTGTCGAGGTATTTGCCTTCGCTCGGCTCACCTTCCTTGCGTTCAAGGTAGGAGCGGTAAAAGAAGGCCACGGCCTGCAGCATCACCAGCGCGGTAAAGGTGATCAGCAGGATCTTGAAAAGGAAGTATGCGTTAAAGCCATTCGGCGAAAAACCGATGGTTTCTACGTTCCAGCGCAATGCACGCGCCTTGTTCATCAACCGCTCAAGACTGTCGGACGCAGATGGATTGGGGACCACCAGATGCCGCCACATAAAGAACCAGCCATAAAGCCATGTCAGGATCGCAGCCGGAACCATAAAGACAAGTGCACCGATCATGTCGATCAGCCGTTTGGTGCGGTAGCTGACGACTGAATAGACAAGGTCAACGCGGACGTGCCCGCCCTGGATGAACGTGTATGACACGCAAAGGCAGACGATCAACGCGTTGTAAAGCTTGAGTTCCTCGGACCACCAGCTGACATCTTGCGAAAAGCTCATGCCGAAACCCAGACTGATCTCGGAAACCGCGAACACCCGCTGCATGAAGATGATGACGATCTGTTGCAGCACCATCAGAAGTCCGGCCCATGCGGCCAGTCGTCCAACCGCGTTACCGAAACCCTCAAGCCCCCGCACACAGCCCCACATGAAACGGTTGTTGATCATGCCGATGATCGTGACGATCAGGAAGATGACAAATACGACGAAAAACAGCTCGACCGAACCGCCGTAATAGATGAACCGGGTCAGCGCTTCGGGATCGGACCAGTTCAGCCACATTCCCGGATGCAAAATGGCGTAAAAGAAATTGTAAAACGCTTCGATCAGATGGGCAAAGAACCACCCGACCGGGTTGCCGCCCCATGCTTCGACCAGTCCCATGGCCTGTCCCCCGAAAATCTGTTGTCTTACCAGTTCAAAACCGGCGCAATGTGGGCCCAATCTGTCAGGGACAGCGGGCCCACATGTTGATCTGCATCAAATCCCCGCACAAATTATGCGAGGATTTGCAAAGCCTTAGCCCATGACGCGGTCACGCTGTGCGCGATATGCACCTTCGGACTGGGTGATCCAGTTCGAGGATGCCGCCATCGACGCATTGTAGGACGCGCGCATGCGGTCATACAGTTCGTCACCGGCGTACTGGTCCATGGTTTCCTTGGCTGCGGCACCCATTGCGTCCCAGACGGTGTCTGGGAATTCCAGGACCTTGACGCCACCGGCCTGCAGACGCTGCAGCGCCGCACCGTTGTTGTCCATGAACTGTGCAAGGTTCCACTGGTGTGCTTCGCCAGACGCGATCTCGACGATCTTCTGGTGCTCTGGCGACAGGCTTTCCCAAACATCAAGGTTTGTTGCCAGCGACAGGGCCGCACCCGGCTCGTGCATGCCGGCTGTGTAGTAGAACTTGGTGATTTCCTGGAAACCGGCCTTTTCGTCAGCCCATGGGCCGATCCATTCTGTGCCGTCAATCGCACCAGACGCCAGCGCTTGATACACTTCAGCACCCGGAAGGTTCTGAACGGATGCACCCATCTTGCCCAGCGCTTCACCGCCAAGACCCGGCATACGGAACTTCAGACCCTGGAAATCTTCCGGGCCCGTGATTTCCTTGGCAAACCAGCCACCGGCCTGTGGGCCCGTATTCCCGGCAAGGAATGACTTCAGACCAAAGATTGAACCAAGCTCGTCATGGAACGCCTGACCTTCGCCCTGATAATACCAGTTCGAAATTTCCTGCGGTGTCATGCCGAAAGGCACAGACGTAAAGAAGGCATAGCCCGGATGCTGACCGACAAAGTAGTAGTCGGCCCCGTGATACATGTCCGCCTGACCAGAGGTCACAGCGTCAAATACTTCGAACGCACCAACAAGTTCGCCGGCTGCCTTCAAGTCGATTGTCAGGCTGCCGCCGGACATTGCCGTGATGGTGTCAGCAGCGCGCTGTGCGGCGTCATGCACACCGGCAAGGCCGCGGCCCCATGTGGTGACCAGCGTCAGCGTGCGGTTGCCCTGCGCAAGCGCTGGGGCTGCCAGCGTCGTTGCCGCAGCGGCGGTGCCACCAAGCGCGGAATTTTTCAGAAATGAGCGACGATCCATAGGTTTCCTCCCGAATTAACAACACCCGATAAGTCCAAGGACCGGACTCCGGGCGGATCAGTGCGTGCGGTGACCCTAGCGATGCATTGCGCGATTACAATTCCGTAGTTTTGCGTAGACATGCGTTTTCCAGTGAAATCAGACATGTAAACCATGAAATGAACCAAATTTCGCGCGCGCCGGATTGGCTGAACCGCCATGTTAGCGCTCACGAAAAATCGAATCACGAGACGGTTTGCCCTGCCGGTGATCTTCCTGCTACTGTGCGCGCCAGCCACAGTGGAAAGTCACCTGAAAATGTCGTTCTGGCTTGCCCGGATCCGTGCCGCATTCGATCTGTCTTACGGACAAAAGCTGTTCTTGCTCGCAACAGTGCCGCTGATCGTGGCGGTGACGTTGATCACGCTTGTCGTCACCATCCAGTCACGCCAACTTGCCGAACGCGAAATCGCAGCGCTCGAAGCGGAACTGATCGAGGCAAAGAAAGAAGAGTTGAAGAACTACCTGTCGATCGCCCGGACCGCCGTCGTGAACACCTATGGGCGCGCCGCGCCTGATGACGAAGCGGCCAAGCTGGCGGTGACGCAGGAACTGTCGGCAATGCTGTACGGGCAGGATGGCTATTTCTTCGTGTTCGAATACGACGGCACCAATATCGTCGCGCCACGCCAGACCTATTTGATCGGCAAGAACTGGACCGGCCTCAAGGACATCAACGGCATTCCCATCACGGACGAAATCATCCGGATCGCCCGCACCGGCGGCGGGTATCATACGTTTGAATGGCCCAAACCCTCGACCGGGGCCAATGGCCAGATGATCGTCTATGTGAACGGCCTTCAGGATTGGCGGTGGGCCATGGGCACAGGCATCTTCATCGACGACGTGGTCCAAAGTGTCGCGGCGGCGCGCGCTGACGTGGAACAGCGGATCAACCGCACATCGCTTTATATTGTCGGGATCGCGACCATTGCTGTTCTTGGCGTCTTCATTTCGGGGTTGATACTGAATATCCGCGAACGCCGCCTGGCCGATACAAAGCTCAAGGCGCTGACACAACGCATCTTCGACACACAGGAAGAAGAACGCGGCCGCGTAGCGCGCGAATTGCACGACGGGATCAGCCAGATGCTTGTCGGGGTGCGCTATGCGCTGGAACTGTCCAAACGCCGCCTCGGCATGGATAACGCCAAGGCGGGCGACAGTCTGGACAAGGGCATCGCAAGTCTTGGCGGCGCCATTCAGGAGGTGCGCCGCATCAGCCGCGATCTGCGCCCCGGCGTGCTGGACGATCTGGGTCTTGGCCCTGCCCTGCAGGCCTTGACGGATGAATACACCAACCGCACCGGGATCCATGTCGATTTCGAAACCGTCGTGTTCCGCAATCGTCTGGATCAAGAGGCGCGCATCGCGCTCTATCGTATTGCCCAAGAGGCACTGACCAACATCGAGCGCCATTCCGGCGCGACGTCCGTGTCGGTCTCGCTCAAGGGAAACCGCAAAGGAGCGGTGCTCAACATCGCTGACAATGGTACAGGCATGGTCTGGCCCGGTGCCGCCCGTGGCCGCGCACAGGGCATCGGGATGCGCAACATGCAGGAACGGGTGGAACAACTTGGCGGCACGCTTCGGGTGCTGTCGACCAGTCAGGGCACCACCATCGTTGCACAGGTGCCGCTGACCCATATGCTCAAACCCGAAGAAACACGAAAGAAGACGGCATGACGATCCGCGTTTGTATTGTTGACGATCACCCCATGGTTGCCGAAGGGATCCAGTCCATCCTCGAAAGCTATGACGACATCGACGTTGTCGGGACGCTGACGGATGGGCAATCAGCGGTGGAACAGGTCGAAAACCTTGCCCCCGACGTCATGCTGCTGGACCTGAACATGCCCGGGCTGTCAGGGCTGAATGCCACCGAGATGATCCTTGAACGGCGGCCCGAGACGCGCATCCTGATCCTGTCGATGCACGACAGCCCCGAATACATCTCGATCGCACTCAGCCACGGGGCAAAAGGCTATGTCCTCAAGGACGTGCCGACCGAAGAAATCCGCACCGCCATCGACACGGTCATGGCGGGCGGTGAATATCTTTGCACGGGTGCGAAAGGGTCGCTGAAACCCAAGATCGCCGACGGGCGTGAACCGCTGACCAGTCGCGAACAGACGATCCTGCTGCAACTCGCACAGGGCAATTCCAACAAGGAAGTGGCCCATGAACTGGGAATTTCCGTGCGCACCGTGGAAACCCACCGCAACAACATCCGGCGCAAGCTTGGGATCAGCAGCACCGCAGGGCTGACCCGCTATGCGATGGAACACGGGGTTTTACAGGGCACCGGCATCTGACCACCCTTTTGCACACCGCATTGTGCGTTCACGAAGACTGGTCGTTTGGCGACCTGCCAGCTACCTCAGGTCCAAAGGAGATCCGACATGACTGACTACACCCCGCCCAAGGTCTGGACCTGGGACGCCGAAAGCGGCGGCGAATTTGCCAAGATCAACCGCCCCATTGCGGGTGCGACCCATGAAAAGCCCCTGCCCGACGGCAAGCACCCGCTGCAACTCCATTCGCTTGCGACACCCAACGGGGTCAAGGTCACGGTGATGCTCGAAGAACTGCTCGCAGCGGGGCATGACGCCGAATACGACGCGTGGCTGATCAACATCACCGAAGGCGATCAGTTCGGATCAGGCTTCGTTGGCATCAATCCGAATTCCAAGATACCGGCGCTGTTCGACAAGGGCACAGGCGTGCGCGTATTCGAATCCGGCCATATCCTGCTCTACCTCGCGGAAAAATTCGGGGCGTTCCTGCCCGAAGATCCGGCAGAGCGGGTCGAGGCGATGAACTGGCTGTTCTGGCTGCAAGGCGCTGCTCCCTACCTTGGCGGCGGGTTCGGTCATTTCTATCACTATGCCCCTGAAAAGCTGGAATACCCGATCAACCGCTTTGCGATGGAAACCAAGCGGCAGCTTGACGTGCTGGACAAGCGGCTGGGTGAAGCGCGCTATCTGGGCGGCGACACCTATTCCATCGCCGACATGGCAACCTGCCCGTGGTACGGGTCACTGATCCAGGGCAGTGTGTATGGCGATGCCGCGACCTTCCTTGATACCGCATCCTACAAGAACGTGGTCCGCTGGACGCAAGAGGTCAGCAACCGGCCGGCCTATCAACGCGGACGCCGGGTGAACCGCGTCTGGGGCGAGGAAAACGAACAGATGAAGGAACGCCACAGCGCTGCCGATTTCAACAGCTGATCAGCGGGCGCGTGCGACCGGCATTCCGATCTGCATGAATATTTTCAACGCCCCCTAGGCAAGCGCAGGCGGCCTCGCCATGTAGCGATGGCAAGGGGGCGTTCATGCTGACATATCTGATCCTGTGTGGTGGCCTTCTTGGGCTGTTTCTTGGTGGTGACCTGCTGGTCCGGGGCGCCAGCGCCATCGCTGTGCGGCTCGGGATGTCGCCCATGGTCATCGGATTGACCATCGTCGGCTTCGGCACCTCGACCCCGGAACTGCTGGTCTCGCTAAATGCGGCCCTGAACGGGCAATCCGGTATCGCCATCGGCAATGTCGTTGGGTCGAATATCGCCAACCTTTTGCTGATCCTCGGGCTTGCCGCCCTGATCGCGCCAGTGGAAAGCCGGTTTCAGGACAATCGCGGTGACCTGTTCTGGATGTGCGGTGCGGTGATCATTCTGCCGGTGCTGTTTTATTCGGGACATATCGGGCGGATCGAAGGTTTCGTGCTGGCGCTTGGCCTTGTCAGCTATCTGGTGCTGCGGCTGCGCGGCGCGCGCGACGGTGAACTGACAGTGGACGCCGCGCCCTTGTGGCGCTCGCTCCTGATCACAGCGCTTGGGCTTGCGGCTGTCATGGCCGGGGCGCATTACCTTGTGCAATCCGCGACCATCATCGCCCGCGACTGGGGCGTATCCGAAGCGATGATCGGACTGTCGATCGTCGCGATCGGCACATCGCTGCCGGAACTTGCAACAACCTGCGTCGCCGCGTTCAGGGGCCAACGCGACATCGCGCTTGGCAACGTCATCGGGTCGAACATCTTTAACGTGCTCGGCATCCTCGGGATCACGGCCCTTATCGCCCCCATCCCCGTCGATGCGCGGTTTCTGACGCTCGACACGCCTTTCGTGATTGCGGTCTCGCTGATCATTCTTGCACTGATCGCATGGCGCAACGGGTTCGGGCGCATTGTCGGGCTCGCGATGCTGGCGACTTACGCCGGTTACATCGCCTATTCGGCCATGATCTGACAAACGCAGAAACCGCCGCCCCGGGAAAGGGAACGGCGGCGATCAGGCGTCAGTGGGAGGTCTGCGTTGTGATCTGTCACATCATGTTTGCCACCGCACACCGGCCCGCGTCCATGCGAAAATGCGTGCATTCACGCGCAGATGAATGGGCTGTAACAGAACCTGAAACAAACGCCGCCCAGCGCTGACGGCGGCGTGAAACGGCGTCACATTGTTACAAGACAAAAATGCCGATTGCAGCATTTTTCTTGACTGATCAGGCTGATTGGCCGCACGATTTGGAAGTCGCGGGCCATGTTGACGGGCCTGCGCTTCCGAAAACGACCGAAAGGCCGCCGCTTGAACACGCGCTTGTTCTCCGAATGGATCACGCTCGCCCTCATCGGCGGGTGCTATGCGCTCTGGATGATAGCGGGATTGCTCTGGACATCGGGGGTCTGGTTCCTGGGCGCGTTGGCGCTTCCCGTGCTTGCCGCGTTTCACGGATCGCTGCAGCACGAGACGATCCACGGGCACCCGACGCGCCGGGTCTGGCTGAACGAATTGCTGGTCAGCCTGCCCCTGATCGGCATCTTTCCGTACCGGCGCTACAAGGCGCTGCACCTGCAACACCACCGCGACGAGCACCTGACAGACCCCTACGAAGACCCGGAAAGCTATTTCTGGCCCGCGGATGCTGTGGCGCGGATGACGGATTTCCAGCGTCACCTGTTCGCCCTGAACAACACCTTCGTCGGGCGTCTACTGGTCGGGCCCGCATTAACGATCATCGGCTTCACCAAGACCGAGCTGGCGCGGCTCAAGGCCGACGAGCCTGGCGTGCGCCTTGCATGGGCGCTGCACGGGGTGGGTCTGGTTGTGCTTGCGGTCATGGTTACGCAAGTCTTCGGGATGCCGCTGTGGGTCTATTTCCTGTGCGTCACCTACCCGGCGCTGTCGCTGACCGCGATGCGATCATACGCGGAACATCAGGCGGCTGAAAACGTCGGCGCACGGACGGCCATCGTCGAAACCTGTTCGCCGCTCGCGCTGCTTTATCTCAACAACAACCTGCACATTGTGCATCACGCCAGTCCTGCTACACCGTGGTACCGCCTCCCGGCGCTCTACAATGAACGGCGGGACAATTATCTTGCCGCGAACGAGAACACGCTGTTTGTCGGCTACAGCGACATCGCGCGACGGTTCGCGTGGCGAGTGAAGCAGCCGGTTGAACACCCCCATCGTCAAATCAGAACGCCATAGAAAAAGGGCAGCCCATTGGACTGCCCCATGTCACGATTTGTTAAATCAAATCAGGTCTTGCGGCGTCTTGCGAAGCCAAGTGCGCCGATGCCGACAAGCAGCAGCAACCCACCCGCTGGAAGCGGAACAGTCGAAACTTCGTTACCTTCCACGCCATACAAGGTCAGGTGGCTAAGTCCGGGAACGTTATTACCGTTGCTCAAGGCAACGCCGTTCAGGTTGGCCACATCAAACATGTTTCCAGTGATCCCGCCGGCAAAGTATTGACCGATCCAGCCTGGCCCGCCTTTGTAGACGACGACATAAGGCGTGTCGCCACCAGTGTACGTCCAGCTCCCCTTCTTGGAGTCGTCCAACGTGACACTTAGGCCAACGCCTTCGTAGTCGTTGTCGTCTACATCATATTTTGCGATCTGATAGATCGAAAAACCTGGGTCGAAGTAAGGAGAAAGAAGCGTATCGAATGCAGCAAGCGTCGTAGCGACATCCGGTGATCCACCAGATACCTTGTCATTGCCTGCGATTTGCGGTGTTTGCGCAGTCGGAAGTATCGTAGCTGCAGATGCGAGTTGGCCAACTGCGATGAATACCGCAGCAATCAGGCCTCTAGTTAATATCCCCATTTTGGAGCACCCCTTAAATTAAGGTTTGATCTTAACACGTTGTTAACCTTTCGGGAAGTGGGCACGTAAAGGGGCCACTTTTTGCGAAGCTGAACAAATTCAATGGATTGAATGATGTGCCTGACCGGCGGAACAAAAGCGCTTTCAGGTGTCGCGACTACCGGTTCGACAAAAGCAGCGAATCATCCCCCTGAAAGAAAGTTGCGAAAACGTGCCGCAAAACGACATTTTCTCCAGATCGGCTGTTGACCCCCCTCACCCATCCGCTTAGGTTCCCCGCACGCAAAGGAACTCTGATAATGTCGATTGTCGTACTAGTGGTAAAGAAAACGCGCATGGGCCGGTGACGGTAAGACCATAACGATCCCATGCGCCTCCGACATCCTCGGGGGTTTTTTTGTGGCTGATGAAAACAAACGCGAAGGACGCGAAGACTATGGCTAAACAGATGACCGGAGCAAAAATGGTCGTGCAGGCGCTGATTGATCAGGGCGTGGACGTCGTCTTTGGATATCCCGGCGGTGCTGTCCTTCCGATCTATGACGAAATCTTTCAGCAAAACCATATTCAGCATGTTCTGGTGCGTCACGAACAAGGCGCTGTGCATGCGGCCGAAGGGTACGCGCGCTCGACAGGGAAAGTCGGGGTGGCCCTGGTCACATCCGGCCCGGGTGCCACGAACGCCGTCACCGGGCTGACCGACGCGCTGATGGATTCGATCCCGATCATCGTGCTGACAGGTCAGGTGCCGACATTCATGATCGGTTCTGATGCGTTTCAGGAAGCCGACACCGTTGGCATTACGCGGCCCTGCACGAAACATAACTGGCTGGTCAAGGAAACGGACATGCTGTCCCAGACCCTGCACGAGGCGTTTCACGTGGCGACCTCGGGCCGCCCCGGCCCCGTTTTGATCGACATCCCGAAGGACGTGCAGTTTGCCACCGGCAAATACACCGAAGTCCAGAAGATGGAGACGCATTACGCGCCACAGGTCAAAGGCGATATCGACAGCATCACCGAATTGGCCAAAGCGATGGAAACCGCCAAGCGCCCGATCTTTTACACAGGCGGCGGGGTCATCAACTCTGGTCCGGCGGCCTCTCAACTGCTGCGTGAACTGGTGGCCGCGACGAACTTTCCGATCACATCCACCCTGATGGGGCTGGGATGCTACCCCGCGTCGGGCGACAACTGGCTGGGGATGCTGGGGATGCACGGGCTGTACGAAGCCAATATGGCCATGCATGACTGCGATCTGATGATCAATATCGGTGCGCGTTTCGATGACCGGATCACGGGGCTGATCTCGGAATTCAGCCCCAAGTCGAAGAAAGCACATATCGACATCGACGCGTCGTCCATCAACAAGGTCATCCACGTGGATATCCCGATCCTTGGTGACGTCGCACACGTGCTGGAAGACCTGCTGAAGGTCTGGAAATCCCGCGGCCGCAAGACCAACAAGGAAGGTCTGGGCAAATGGTGGGGTCAGATCAATGAATGGCGCAAGGTGGATTGCCTGGCCTTCAAACAGGAAGGCAAGGTCATCAAGCCGCAGTATGCCCTTCAGCGTCTGGAAGAGCTGACCAAGAAGCACGACCGCTACATTTGTACCGAGGTCGGCCAGCACCAGATGTGGGCCGCGCAGTATCTGGGCTTTGAGGACCCGAACCGCTGGATGACATCCGGAGGCTTGGGCACGATGGGTTACGGTTTCCCCGCGTCCATCGGCGTGCAAATGGCGCATCGCGACGCGACTGTTATCAACGTCGCAGGCGAAGCGTCATGGTTGATGAACATGCAGGAACTGGGCACCGCGATGCAGTACAATCTGCCCGTAAAGCAATTCATCCTGAACAATGAACGTTTGGGGATGGTGCGCCAGTGGCAGGAACTGCTGCACGGCGAACGCTATTCATCCAGCTGGTCGGAATCACTGCCCGACTTTGTCAAACTGGCGGACGCGTTCGGGGCAAAGGGTATCATCTGCTCTGATCCCGCCGATCTGGATGACGCGATTATGGAGATGCTGAACCACGACGGGCCGGTCGTGTTCGACTGCCTGGTAGAAAAGCATGAAAACTGCTTCCCGATGATCCCGTCAGGCAAACCGCATAACGAAATGCTGCTGGGCGAAAATGCAGATACGGCAAATGCCATTCAGGCCGGCGGCGCGGTGATGGTCTGATTTCATGGTGCACGGGTTGTGCACGCGCTGTGCACGCCCGGTGTACCCTTCAAATAGGCATTCGGCAGGGACCTTCCCGGCCACACAACGATAGAAATGAAAGACTGAAATCATGTCCCCGCTCAAGATCAAAAAAGGCGCTACAAGCCACTCTGCCTACAACCTCCGCTCGACCTTTGGCGATGAAATCGAACGCCACACGCTTGCGGTGATCGTGGAAAACGAACCCGGCGTCCTTGCCCGAGTCATCGGCCTGTTTTCGGGGCGTGGCTATAACATCGAAAGCCTGACCGTCGCCGAAACCGACCACACAGGCCACCTGTCGCGCATTACGGTCGTGACCTCTGGCACGCCGCAGGTCATCACGCAGATCAAGGCGCAACTGGGCCGGATCGTCACGGTTCACGAGGTTCACGACCTGACCGTCGAAGGCCCGTCAGTCGAACGGGAACTGGCCTTGTTCAAGGTTGCCGGCACCGGTGAGCATCGGATCGAAGCGATCCGCCTTGCCGATATCTTTCGCGCCAACGTTGTCGATAGCACGTTGGAATCGTTCATTTTTGAAATTACGGGCACACCGGAAAAAATCGATGCATTCGCTGATCTGATGCGTCCGCTGGGCCTGCAGGAAGTGGCGCGTACAGGCGTTGCGGCATTGTCGCGCGGCCCACACTGAATACACAAAGGCCCCGCTGATCGCGGGGTCTTTGGTGCGCTTTAATCATCGTCTTCGTCGTCGTCTTCATCTTCGAAGTCCTGATCAAGATCATCACGTTCGTCACCGTCAATGACGCCATCGCCATTTGCGTCATATTTGGCAAAGTTGCCGGCGTTGAATTCGTCTTCGCTCAACATCCCGTCGCCATCGGAGTCCCACTCCTTGAACATACCCGCAGCAGAGTTGCCGGCATTGAATTCCGTGCTGGAGTAACCGCCGTCTCCGTCGGAGTCCCAGTCTTCCTCGGCAATCGCCGGGGCTGCGACGATCAACGCCGTGCTGGTCAGAAGTGCGGTCAAATATGTCTTTGGCATGGTCTGCTCCTCTTTTTGTTACAGGCCCTTAACGGTCGGGTATTTGTGATGGAAACTGACGTGAGTGGGATTTGTTCCAACGGGATCTTGTGCCTTTTTGCGGCTATACTTCGTCTAACGGCGGTCGATAACACGTTGGAATATCTGCCTTTTGCAACTTGCGCGTTTGCCTTGCAGGCCATTGCCCGCACAGGTCTGTCGCAAACATGCAAAGGCCCCGCGCATTGCGAGGCCCATGGTTTGATTTACGAATCGTCGTCGATTGTCAGACCGCCGATTGCGTCTTCGTCGCCGATCAGCGCCTGCTCGGATTCATCAAGCACATTGTCATTGTTGCGGTCCAGTTGGCCGAACTCGATAATGGACAAATCGTCATAAAGGTCTTTTGCTTGTTCATATGTCAGGCCGGGACCGGTGCTGACGGCGGTGGGCATTATATTGGTTTCAGCACAGGCTGACAGGGCAAGTGCGGCTGCGGCAGGGAGAATGATCTTCGGAGTCATTGGTTTTCCTTTTGTTGTACCCATGAAAAACCAGCGTTCCCGCGCATTGTTCCAAAAACGAAAACGCGCACCAGCCGGGAGGCAGCGGTGCGCGTCAACGTCACAACCCCCCGCGCCCGATTGGGGCGAGACGCGAGGGGCGCTGGCTTTTTCAGTTGGCCGGAGAGGCCAGCCAATTAGCCATCACTGGCGGGCAGCAGACCTGCGTCTGTACCAGCGGCAATTTCGTCAGCATCCAAAAGGCCATCGCCGTTCGCATCGAGGGTTGTGAAAGTGTCCTCTGTCATGTCGGGCATTACGGCCTGCAGCTCTGGGAAGCTGTACATCCCGTCTGCATTCACGTCGATTGCGGCATCTTGTGCTGCCAGCGGCGTGGCAAGAAGCAATGCAGCGGGGATCAGCATAAGTGTCTTACGAGTCATCAAAAGTCTCCTTTGGACATGTCGCATCCGTTTTGTCTGCGATGACTGTAATCTGGGGTGTGCGGGGTCGGGTTGCTATAAGTGACCGGAAATGCGCCAAAAATCGGCGCTGGGGTGCTTGATAGTAGATGAACGTTCGGCGGACCAAGGCCGAGTTTTTTCACCCGGTCAAAACTGGCAATCCGGCACCGACGACAGATGGTCGCTTTGGCGTATTTCCGCAGCCTTTCGCCTTGCCCCTTGAAGATAGACCCTGCACTCTCCAACGCACCCAGATAGAGAGACGCAGATGCCGCCCCGCAAGATCATTATTGATACTGACCCCGGCCAGGACGATGCCGTTGCCATTCTTCTTGCCCTTGCCTCGCCCGAAGATGTCGAGGTTCTTGGGATCACGGCCGCTGCTGGTAACGTGACGGTCGCAAAGACGTCCCGCAATATCCGTATTGTGTGCGAACTGGCAGGCAAGCCTGAAACGAAGGTCTACGCCGGATCGGATCATCCCATCGGCCGCCCGCTGGTCACGGCAGAGCATGTGCATGGCGATACCGGTATTGATGGTCCCGAGATGGTCGAACCCACCATGCCCCTGCAAGAACAAAACGGCGTGGATTTCATCATCGAGACCGTGCGCAACACCGATGATGTCACGCTTTGCACCCTTGGTCCGATGACAAATGTCGGCCTTGCCTTTCAGAAGGCACCCGACATCATCCCCCGTGTGCGCGAGATCGTTTTGATGGGTGGCGCCTATTTCGAGGTTGGCAACTACACCCCGGCGGCTGAGTTCAATATCTATGTCGATCCCGAAGCCGCCGAGATCGTGTTCAAGTCGGGTCGCCCAATCACGGTCATGCCGCTGGATGTCACCCACAAGGCGCTGACCACCCCCGAACATGTCGCCGCCATCCGCAATCTTGGCACAAAGGTCGGTGACATGACGGCCGCGTGGCTGGATTTCTTTGAACGTTTCGACAAGGACAAATACGGCACTGACGGCGCACCGCTGCATGATCCGTGTGTGATTGCCTATCTGATCAAGCCGGATCTTTTCAAAGGCCGCTTTATCAATGTCGAGATCGAGACCCAATCGGACCTGACGCGCGGCATGACCGTTGCAGACTGGTGGGGGGTCAGCGACCGTGCGCCGAATGCGATGTTCATGGGTGACATTGACGCCGATGGGTTCTATCGCCTGCTGGCAGAGCGGCTTGCCCGCCTTTAGCCAGCGAAAGGCCACCCCTATGACGACAGCGATCAATCTTGCAACCGAAGACGACGCGGACCGTGTGTTGTCACTGATGGCCCGCTATCATTCCGAGGCTGGATTTGACTATGATGACGACCACCGCAGCGCCGTCATCGCGCCGTTGCTGACCGGCAGCCCGCTAGGTGCTGTCTGGCTGATCGGACCGGCGCGCGCGCCGCTTGGCTATGTGATGGTGACCTTTGGTTGGTCCGTCGCGCATGGCGGTATGGTCGGCTGGCTTGAAGAGGTCTTTATCCGTGCTTCGGTGCGCAATCGCGGCATCGGCACCGAAGTTCTGCACGCAGTCGTTGTCAACCTGCGGCAAGCGGGCCTGAAAGCGATGCATGTGCAACTTGCCCCGGACGCACCGGCGAAGGGATTTTGCAAGCGTTGCGGCTTTGCCCCTGTCGATGGCTTTGTCCAGATGACCGATCCGCATTGATGGCTATTGCGTTCGACAACAGTTTTGCCCGACTGCCCGCGACGATGTTCACGGCACTTTCGCCGACCCCGGTCGCCGAGCCCGCATTGATCGCGTTCAACGATGCATTGGCTGAAAACCTCGGCATTGATGTGGATGATCCGGCGGCCGTGTTTTCGGGCAATGTCGTGCCAGAGGGTGCCACCCCACTTGCCCAGCTTTATGCAGGCCACCAGTTCGGAAACTGGAACCCGCAACTGGGCGATGGACGTGCCATCCTGTTGGGTGAAGTAGTGGATGCTGGCGGTATCCGCCGCGACATCCAGTTGAAAGGGTCAGGTCGCACGCCCTATTCGCGCGGCGGCGACGGTCGCGCGTGGCTTGGCCCTGTTCTGCGCGAATATATCGTCAGCGAAGCGATGCATGCGATGGGCGTGCCCACGACCCGCGCGCTGGCAGCCGTCGCGACCGGCGAACAGGTTTATCGTGAATCCGCCCTGCCCGGAGCGGTACTGACCCGCATCGCAAGCAGCCATATCCGTGTTGGCACCTTTCAGGTTTATGCCGCCCGCGGCATGATGAATGAGCTGAAAACGCTCACCGATTATACCATTGCCCGTCATTATCCCGATGCGGATGGCCCGCAGGCGCTTTTGGATGCCGTCATCGCGCGACAGGCCAAACTGATCGCGAAATGGATGTCGCTGGGCTTTATCCACGGTGTCATGAACACGGATAACGCCAGCATCGCCGGTGAAACCATCGACTATGGGCCTTGTGCCTTCATGGATGACTATCAACCGGGCAAGGTGTTCAGTTCCATCGACCAGATGCGGCGCTATGCTTACAACAACCAGCCGAACATTGCCGCCTGGAACATGGCGCAGTTTGCGACTGCCCTGATTCCGCTGATGCCTGATCAGGACACTGCTATTGAAAGTTTCACACTCAGCGTGAACCGTTTGCCGCAGCTCTATCAGGATGCGTGGCTGACAGAATTCGGTGGCAAGCTGGGACTGAAACAGCCGACCGGCGATGATGTGTCGCTGGTTTCGGATCTGCTTGATCTGCTTGCACGTGAAGGCGCTGACTTTACCAACAGCTTTGCGTCCTTGTCAGAAGACAGGCCAGAGGATCATTTCATGGATCGTGACGGCTTTGCGACATGGGCGGCACGCTGGCAGGCCCGCAAGCCCGATGAAGCGCTCATGAAGGCCGCGAACCCCCGCGTCATCCCGCGCAATCATCAGGTCGAAGCCGTCATTCAGAGCGCTGTGGCGGGTGATTTTGCGCCGTTTCAAACGCTTTTGCGCGAAACGACCGATCCGTTTGCCCCACTTGACGCGATACGTCGCCCGCTTGCCGCCCCGCCAGCCGAAGGCGAAGCGGTGCTTCAGACATTCTGCGGTACGTAAGAAAAACGTCGTTTCAGGTCGGCAGTGATCGGCCGCTGCCTTTGGCACAGCCCCCGCCAATCGAGAGGGGGCTGTGCGTGAGTTTATTCGGTGACGCGCACTTCGGACATGACGTCAGGTGTGCCGGATACGGCACCTGATTGACCCTGCCCGCGCTTGATCGCGTCTACGACCTCCATGCCGGAGGTCACTTCTCCGACGACCGTATACTGGCCGTTCAGGAAAGCGCCTTCGTCGAACATGATGAAGAACTGGCTGTTGGCGGAATTGGGATTTTGCGAACGTGCCATGCCGACAACACCGCGTGCAAAGTTGATGTCCGAAAATTCTGCCGGCAGGTCAGGCAGTGTCGACCCGCCTGTGCCAGCGCGACCAAGATTGTCGATCTTGCCGAATTCGACATCACCGGTTTGCGCCATGAAACCTTCGATCACGCGGTGAAACACGACGCCGTCATAGTCGCCGTTTTCCGCGATGGTCGTGATCTGCGTCACATGCTGGGGTGCCACGTCTTCGAACAGGTCGATGACTATGGTGCCGTTTGCTTCGCCAGTGACATCGATTTCGAGCCCTGCCGACATCGCAGGTGTGGCCAGTGCGGCGCAGCCAGCCGCAAGAAGAAACTTATGCATCGGCGGCCACTTTCACACTGATCATGCGGTCCGGGTTCGCGGGTGGTTCACCCTTTGCGATGTTGTCCACATGCGCCATGCCCGAAATGACCTGTCCATAGACCGTATACTGGCCATTCAGGAAATCGTTGTCGCTGAAGTTGATGAAGAACTGGCTGTTGGCCGAGTTCGGATTGGCAGAGCGTGCCGCGCCAAGCGACCCACGGGCGTGCGGAACCTTCGAGAATTCCGCTGGCAGGTCCGGATAGGATGATCCACCTGTCCCGGCGCGGCCGGGATTGTAGTCGTTTTCCATATTTGCGTTCTGCACGTCACCGGTCTGCGCCATGAAACCGTCGATCACGCGGTGGAACGCCACGTTGTCATAGGCCCCTTCGCGGGCCAGTGTCTTCATCCGTTCCACATGCTTTGGTGCCACGTCGGGCAGCAGCTTGATGATGACATCGCCATCTTTCAGCGTCATGATGATCGTGTTTTCTGGGTCGTCGATATCGGCCATGGGGCCCTCCTCGTTTATCTTTGGCGCAGTGATAGGCCGCATCTGGCGGAATGCCAAGCAACCCGGTTGACGTCTGCGCATCCTTGCCGCACCTAGGGGCAACTTTTCGCCTTCAACGGGATTACGGACATGGCCTGGAAAACACTCGACGACATGGATCTGAACGGGAAACGCGTGCTGGTGCGCGTGGATATCAACGTGCCGGTCGAAGATGGCAAGGTCACGGACACCACCCGGATCGAGCGGATCATCCCGACAGTCGATGATATTCAGGACGCGGGCGGCAAGGTCATTCTGATGGCCCACTTCGGACGCCCCAAGGGCAAGGTCGTGCCGGAAATGTCGCTGGAACATATCTCGCAGGCTGTCGCGGATACGCTTGGCGTGCCTGTCTCGTTCGTTGACAGCGACTACGGGCAGGCCGTGTCCGAAATGGAAGGCGATGAGGTTCTTTTGCTTGAAAACCTGCGTTTCAATCCCGGCGAGGAAGCGAACGACGAAGCCTTTGCCAAGCGGCTGGCGTCGCTTGGCGATGTGTATGTCAACGACGCCTTCTCTGCGGCGCACCGCGCGCACGCGAGCACCGAAGCCATTGCCCGCCTGCTGCCAGCCTGCGCGGGCCGTTTGATGGCAGAAGAACTGTCCGCCCTGGAAAAAGCCCTTGGCACGCCGGAACGCCCGGTCGTCGCCGTTGTCGGCGGGGCGAAGGTATCCACAAAGCTGGACCTGCTCGGCAATCTGGTCACCAAGGTAGACCATCTTGTGATCGGTGGCGGCATGGCCAATACGTTTCTGGCCGCACAGGGGTATGATGTCGGCAAATCGCTTTGCGAACACGATCTGGCAGATACCGCGCGCGACATCCTTGCAAAGGCAGAAGCCGCGGGCTGCGAAATCATCCTGCCCCGCGATGTTATCATCGCACGCGAATTCAAGGCCGGTGCAGAAAGCGAGAATCGCGCGCCAAGCGATTGCCCACCCAACGCGATGATCCTCGATGCTGGCCCGGCTACTGTCGCCTATATCTCGGATGTGTTTGAAAAGGCGAAAACGCTGGTCTGGAACGGCCCGCTGGGTGCCTTCGAGATTGATCCGTTTGATGCAGCCACAAACGCCGCCGCCAAGAAAGCCGCCGAACTGTCCAAGGCGGGAAAATTGATTTCCGTCGCTGGCGGAGGTGATACGGTCGCCGCGCTGAACCAGGCCGGGGCGGCGGATGATTTCACCTATATCTCCACGGCTGGTGGCGCGTTTCTGGAATGGATGGAAGGCAAGACGCTGCCGGGTGTCGCCGCACTTGGCTAGAATTTTCAGATGGGTCGGTCTGGGTCTGCTGATCCTTTTGATCGGCCTTGGCCTGTACCGCGCCAATGACCGCTATGAACGCGGTATGCTTTACCCTTGGGTTGAAGCGCTGGTCATGCCCGAAAATCCGTATGACGGCGTCTACGTGATTGATCCTGCCCTGCTGGATCAGGAACCGTTGAAAGGCAATATCCTCGCCACCCGCGCCCGCGGAATCGAGGAACCGCGCATCATGATCGACCGCTACAGACTGCGTACTGTCGGCTATCTGATTGACACACCGGTCAGTTTCAACAGTGCAGAAATCTGTCTGGATCGCGCAAAGATGCGCATGTACTTCAGCCGCCGCATCAGCGGGTATTGTCGCAGCGAAGACATCGGGGAAAACCTTGGTTTTACCCTTGAGGCACGCGGCGACGGTCGGCTGACCTGTATAGACTGCAATACTGCCGCGATGCCGCTGAATTGGATTCGGATTGGTGATCTGCCCTGAGCGGGGCGCGAAGGTATGGAATACCCGCCCTTTATGAACGTTGTTCATTAATGCTATCACCCGATAGAATTTCTTATCGGAGAGACAGTATGAAACCGATCTATGCCCTGACACTTTCGTTTGCGCTAGCGCTGGCCGCGGCCAACCCCGCGATCGCGCAAGACCGCGATCCCCAAGCAACCCTGGCCGAGGTGTTCGCCCCCGATCGCATCGCAACCATCCTTGCAAATGCCGCCGTTTCGGCGATCCGCACGCAGATGGAGCTGCAATACGATCACCTGCAAGCCGACCCGCTGCGCGGCACGGTCACGATTTCGGGCCTCGTCGCCCGCCCGCTGCTGCCTTACGATCAGGCCCGCCAGTGTGAAATCACGGTTGAGCGCGCCACGCTGTCCAGCGCGGCGACAAGCCAGTTCCAGACTACCGCCGACCTGAACCTGAACCTGATCGGGGGCCGCGCCACCCTTGCCTGCCTTGAACGCGAAGTCGCCCTTGCGCTGCGTACGGCCGGTTACAAGGACGTCCCGCTTGACCAGTTCAAGGTCAGCGCGAGCTATTCCTATGCCACCGGTGCAACCTCTGTCGATGGCACGGTCGCAGTGAATGGCTTTGGCATTCTGGATCTTTCGGGCAGCGGCACCATCCTGCCCCGCTTGGGTGAATTCGGATATCCGGGCGACCCAGCAGTGCGCGTGACGCGGGCCGTTGCAACGTTGAAAGATGATGGCGGATGGGAAGCCATTTCCCAAGTCATCCCCGAAAACCTGCGCGATCCACAGACAATTCGCGAATTGGGCACCGAAGCGGTGTCGCAAGCCCTGTCGGAAGGAGGGTTACGCCCGCTTGGCGCGGTCGAGCGCGACTTTGTCAGTGACCTGATGGATCAGGTCGAAGCCTTCGTCACCGATCCCGGTGAAATAACGTTGCAGGCTAACCTGCCACCGGACGGAATCGTGGTCGAACCGGAGATGTATGAAGCGCCGCAGTTCCTGATTGCTGCAATCGGGTTGCAGGCACGTGCCACACCGATCGAGAGGTCCGAGATTATTGACGTGGCGACCCTTGCCAAGTTGAACGAACCCGGCGCGTTGAGCGCGGTCGAAACCATCGACCTGGCGACCGCCATCCTGGGCGGTGACGGCGTACCGATGGGCCGCGCACTGCTGGAAGATGCGCTGACCCCACTGTTGGCCGATCGCGATGCAGCCGGCCCTGCCGCCGCCTTGCTGGCCGAGGCAACGATGGACGCCGCACCGGCTGAGGCCTATTCCTATGCTTTGATCGCATCCGCCGCGTCGATCCCCGGCACCGTCGGCTTGATGGACAAGCTTGAGGCGCGGATGACGACGCAGGCCGTGCTGGACGCGCAGTCCACGTTCCGGAACGAGATCGAGGCCTTGCCGACGTTGGCCAACATCACGTCAGACGATCCGCGTGAATTGCGCCGAATGGGGCTGGCCTTGTTCACTGGCGAAGGTCAGCGACGTCACTACGTTCAGGCCTACTATTTCACACTTTTGGCTGAGGCTGCGGGGGACATCGCAGCCACGTCATTGCGCGAGGAAATCGAAGGACGCTTCAAAGGGCGGGGTCCAGAGGTCGCAGCCACGTGGCGCGCGGCGGTGGCGGATGCGCAACAAGCGGCCCTGAACGACTGGATCAGCAACGATCTGCCCGCGCGCTATCTGACAAACTGAGATGTTGCGGGCCCCGGTATGTCGCCGGGGCCCGGACACTGCGCAAAAAAAGGTTCGCGACTGTTAGCGCGACCAGAATTGCCACCCCGCACGCACCCCGATAGGACAGGCAAGACAGTAGCGATTTAATCAGGGGAAGAAGATGCCAAAGCAGGAAATGGCCGAACAGGTCCGCAATGCCAACGGGTTCATTGCAGCATTGGACCAAAGCGGCGGATCGACCCCCAAAGCGTTGAAAGCCTATGGCATCGGCGAAGACGCATACGCCACAGACGACGAAATGTTCGACCTGATCCACGGCATGCGGTCGCGGATTGTGGATGCCCCCGCCTTTACGGGGGCCAAGGTGATCGGTGCCATCCTGTTTGAAATGACGATGGACCGCACATTCGGCGGCAAACCTGCAGCACGTTATTTGTGGGAAGACCGGCGGGTCGTCCCTTTCCTCAAGATCGACAAGGGGCTGGAAGCCGAGGTTGACGGCGTCCAGTTGATGAAACCGATCCCCGGCCTTGAAGACCTGCTGCGTCGCGCGACCGAAAACGGCGTGTTCGGCACCAAGATGCGTTCGGTCATCTATGCGGTATCCCAAAGTGGAATTGCTGCGAACGTCGCCCAGCAGTTCCAGATTGGCAAAGAGGTGATCTCGCACGGGCTGGTCCCGATCCTTGAGCCTGAAATCAACATCAAGATGACCGGCAAGGCGGAGGCCGAGGAAATCCTGCGCGATGCGATCCTGGCCGAGCTTGATCAACTGGCCCCCAATGCCACCATCATGCTGAAGCTGACGCTTCCGGAAATCCCGAACATCTACAAACCGCTGGTCGATCACCCGCAGGTCATGCGTGTCGTCGCCCTGTCTGGCGGATACAGCCGCGCGGAAGCCAACCGGCGACTAGCCGAGAATACCGGTGTCGTCGCCAGCTTTAGTCGTGCGCTGACCGAAGGCCTGTCGGCACAGCAGAGCGATGCCGAATTCAACACGATGATCAGCGAGACGATCGAGGATGTCTTTGCGGCCTCTGTCGCGGGCTGACCCTTCGCGGGATTCCCCTGATTTTTCTGCGATTTCCTGAAAAAAGGGATTCCCTTTGCGAATCGTTTGTGCGATTCTGTCCGGACCTACCCGCCAAGAGGTAGGAAGAGGCACACGACAATGACCCGACGCAATCGTCCGCCCATGGGCACATTACTTTACTTTCTTTGCATGGTGATGCTGGGACTGTATTTTACCTTTGCCGCCGTGCAGGGTGACTATGGCGTATTCAAACGGGCCGAAGTGCAGTCGCAAGGCCGTGCGCTGACCGAAGAACTTGCCGTTCTTCAGGCCGAAGTGGCGCGGATGGAAAACCTTACGATCCGTCTGTCCGACACGTACCTTGATCTTGACCTGCTGGATGAACAGGCGCGCGACGTCCTTGGTCTGATCCGCTCGGACGAGATTGTTATCCGCTAGGCGCGGACATCAGCAGTAACCTCCGCAACCGCCAGAGGCGTCTTTCTCGCGGATATCCGGCGGAATCATGACCAGCCGGAACCCTGAGCCGCCAAATTCTTCCCGATAGTGTTTCACGGGTTCGGTGGACTGCACCTTGTAGACCGGGATTTCATCGCAGCCCGCGCATGGGTCGTATTCCAACTTTCAGAACTGTATTGCTGACGTTATCCTAGAAGTCGCGTTTATAGGTCAGATGTAGGTGCCGGACGTCGTCAACAGGTTTGGAAGGTGTCATAGGCTTTTCGGACACTGCCGGAAGATGTGCGAAATTCAGGTAATCGCTGTTGGCTTTGTCAGGATTGGGATGCTGGCATGTATCTACCCCAAACGTATAGGATTGGACCCGCCATTTCCATAAAACCGACCGTGTTCTCGCCCGGCGGGCGCATCGCAGGTATGCACTGAGCGGTTGACGTAAGGGCGCATTGCATCTCGCTTTCATGGAACGTATGCTTTATGGAATAGTTTAACGTTAAACTATCTTGCCACGCGACCGGGAGGGACCGATGCCACCAAAGAAATCTGCGGCGAAGAAGAAGGCGAATGTATCCGCCGAAGAACTTCTAGGCCATTACCGCGAAATGCTGATGATCCGACGCTTTGAGGAAAAGGCGGGTCAACTTTATGGGATGGGTTTGATCGGCGGTTTCTGCCACCTTTATATCGGTCAGGAAGCTGTGGTTGTCGGCCTTGAGGCCGCAGCCGAGGAAGGCGACAAGCGCGTCACATCCTACCGCGATCACGGTCATATGTTGGCCTGTGGCATGGACCCCAAGGGGATCATGGCTGAACTGACTGGGCGCGAGGGCGGCTTTTCCAAAGGTAAAGGCGGCTCCATGCACATGTTCTCGAAAGAGAAGCATTTTTATGGTGGCCACGGAATCGTTGCTGCCCAGGTGCCGCTTGGCGCAGGGCTGGCCTTTTCTGACAAGTACAAGGGCAATGACCGCGTGACCTTTACCTACTTTGGTGATGGTGCTGCGAACCAGGGCCAGGTCTATGAAACATACAATATGGCCGAGCTTTGGGACTTGCCCGTCGTTTTCGTGATCGAGAACAACCAATACGCAATGGGTACATCGGTAAAGCGGTCGACCAAGTCACCATCCCTTTGGGAGCGCGGTGCTGCCTATGGCATTCCGGGTGAGGAAGTCGACGGCATGGACGTGCTGGCCGTCAAGGAAGCAGGCGAACGCGCTGTGGCGCACTGCCGCGCTGGCAAGGGGCCATATATTCTTGAGGTGAAGACCTATCGCTATCGCGGCCATTCCATGTCTGACCCGGCCAAATACCGGACCCGCGAGGAAGTCCAGAAGATGAAGGATGAGCGCGATCCTATCGAACAGGTCCGCGACATGCTGCTGACCGGCAAGCATGCGAGCGAAGACGATCTCAAAGCCATCGACAAAGAGATCAAGGCCATCGTCAACGAAGCTGCGGAATTCTCCAAGGAGAGCCCGGAGCCTGCCTTGGAAGAGCTTTGGACTGATATCTACACCGAGGAGGCTGTATAAATGGCAACTGAGATTCTGATGCCCGCCCTCTCGCCCACGATGGAAGAAGGCACACTCGCCAAATGGCTTGTCAAAGAGGGCGATACAGTGTCGTCCGGCGACATCATGGCAGAGATCGAGACTGACAAGGCGACGATGGAATTCGAAGCCGTGGATGAAGGCGTGATCGGCAAGATCGTCGTCCCCGAAGGCACCGAGAGCGTCAAGGTTAACGACGTTATCGCGATCCTTGTGGAAGAAGGCGAAGAGGTGCCGGACGGTCCGGTCGAGTCCGCCAGCGCACCAGCACCCGCGGACAAGGAGCAATCATCTGAAACCGCGCCTGCCGCTGCGATGGAGCATCCTGCCCCCGCACAAGCAGACACTTCGCCCGATTGGGAAGACGGCACAGAGGTCAAATCGACAACTGTCCGTGAAGCCCTGCGCGATGCGATGGCCGAAGAAATGCGCCGCGACGACAGCGTTTTCCTGATGGGGGAAGAGGTCGCGGAATATCAGGGTGCCTACAAGATTTCCCAAGGGCTGCTGGATGAATTCGGTGCCAAGCGCGTCATCGACACGCCGATTACCGAGCACGGTTTTGCCGGGATCGGTGTGGGTGCTGCCTTTGGCGGTCTGCGTCCGATTGTCGAGTTCATGACGTTTAACTTCGCCATGCAAGGTATTGACCACATTATCAACTCTGCCGCCAAGACGCTTTACATGTCCGGCGGTCAGATGGGTGCGCCGATGGTGTTCCGTGGCCCGAACGGTGCAGCCGCGCGTGTGGGTGCACAGCACAGCCAGGATTACGCCGCATGGTACATGCAGGTGCCCGGCCTGAAGGTTGTGATGCCCTACTCTGCCTCTGACGCCAAAGGTCTGCTAAAGACGGCGATCCGCGACAATAATCCGGTGATCTTCCTTGAAAACGAAATTCTCTACGGTCGGTCATTTGACGTGCCGGTTATGGATGATTTCACCATTCCATTCGGCAAGGCCAAGATCGAACGTTCGGGCGATGACGTGACCATCGTGTCCTTCGGCATCGGTATGACCTACGCGCTGGAAGCGGCGCAAAAGCTGGCTGATGAAGGCATCAATGCCGAGGTCATCAACCTGCGGTCTATCCGCCCCATGGATACGGCGACGATCCTTGACTCCGTGCGCAAGACCAACCGTTGTGTCACGGTCGAAGAAGGCTGGCCTCAGGGCAGCGTCGGCGGCTACATCAGTTCTGTCATCATGCAGGAGGCGTTCGATTACCTTGATGCGCCGGTGATTACGCTGACAGGCAAGGACGTTCCGATGCCATATGCGGCAAACCTTGAAAAGCACGCGCTTGTCACCACCGATGAGGTGATAGAAGCCGTGAAAAAAGTCACCTACCGGTAAGGAGAGAATATTATGCCGATTGAAATTCTCATGCCCGCCCTGTCCCCCACGATGGAGGAAGGCACCCTTGCCAAGTGGCTGGTAAAAGAGGGCGACACCGTGTCCAGCGGTGACGTCATGGCCGAAATCGAAACCGACAAGGCGACGATGGAGTTTGAAGCTGTCGACGAAGGCACGATCGGTAAGATCATCGTTGCCGAAGGCACCGAAGGCGTGAAGGTCAACGATGTCATCGCGGTGTTGCTGGAAGACGGCGAAAGCGCCGATGACATTGGCGACACCTCTGCACCAAAAGAACCGGCGTCATCCAACGCCGCACCGGCAGAGGCAAGCGATCAGACTGCCCCCGCCAAAGGTTATGGCAAGGGGGAAACTGACGCGACCCCTGCCCCGGCAGCCGGAACAAAAGACGGCAACCGCATTTTTGCGACGCCGCTTGCTCGCAGGATCGCAGCTGACAAGGGCCTTGATCTGGCGTCGATCAAAGGATCCGGGCCGCATGGTCGGATCGTCAAGGCCGACGTCGAGAACGCGAAGCCTGGTGCGAAGACTGCCGAAGCCACTGCAGCACCTGCCGATAAGGCTGCTGCCCCAGCTGCAAGCATGGCCGCCGGTCCATCGACCGATGTCGTGCTGAAAACATATGAAGGACGTCCTTTCGAGGAGGTCAAACTGGACGGGATGCGCAAGACCATCGCGTCGCGTCTGACCGAAGCCAAGCAGTCTGTGCCGCACTTCTACCTGCGTCGCGATATCATGCTTGACGATCTGATGAAGTTCCGCAGCCAGTTGAACAAGCAGTTGGAACCCCGCGGCGTCAAGCTGTCGGTCAACGACTTCATCATCAAGGCCTGTGCATTGGCGCTTCAGCAGGTGCCGGATGCGAATGCTGTCTGGGCGGGTGATCGGACGTTGAAGTTCAAGCATTCCGATGTGGCTGTCGCTGTAGCGATCGAAGGCGGGTTGTTCACACCGGTGTTGAAAGACGCCGAGATGAAATCGCTGTCCGCCCTGTCGGCGGAAATGAAAGACCTTGCAACCCGTGCCCGTGATCGCAAGCTTGCGCCGCATGAATTCCAGGGTGGCAGTTTTGCGATTTCCAACCTTGGAATGTTCGGGATCGACAACTTCGATGCGATCATCAACCCACCACACGCAGCAATCCTTGCCGTGGGCGCTGGCGTCAAGAAACCAATCATTGGTGCCGATGGCGAGGTGAAGGTCGGGATCGTCATGTCCACCACCCTGTCTGTCGATCACCGTGTGATTGATGGCGCGTTGGGTGCGAACCTTTTGAATGCGATCAAGGACAACCTTGAAAACCCGATGACCATGTTGGCCTAGACGCAACATCATCTTGCATGTTTGAATGACCATACGGCATCCGGATCAACCGGGTGCCGTATGAATATGCGGACAGTGATAAGATGAGCTTTTATTTCTCGCTTGAAACAAGCGCGCCGTTTTCCCCCGAAAGCGTACTGCGCAATCTGGCTGACGATCAGGTCACGTATCTGGAGCATGTGCCAGACCAGATAACGTTTTTCAAACCGGGCAAGTCGCTGCGCGGGGTTTGCGTTTATCAGAAGTCCGGCAAAATCGATATCGGTCTGAATGCCTTTACCACGCGCTATGACGCAACGCTGATGCGCGATATCGCGGCAGCCATTGCCACGGCTCTGAACTCCAAAGTCCAGCCAGAAGACAGCGAGACCCCCATCAGCGCCGCCGACGTTGCCGCCTATTGTGACACCACGTGGCAAAACACACGCTACGCAGAGGCCAATAGCCTGATCCATCCCAATGCCGGACTTGATGGCACCGAGCTTTTAACGGTCGCTGGCTATCGTCGCGCTTTTGGCTTTTCGCAGGATCACGTGGGCAAGCTGCGCGCGCAGGGCCTGTCAGATGACGCGATCGTCGCCAATATCATGGAAGATGGGATGGACGTTCAGGAAATCGACCAGACCGAGGACATTTTTGTCCCCAAGCTTTTGGAACTTCGTCCACCAGCCCCACCACCTGTCAAACCCGGCTTTTTTGCGAGTCTGTTCGGCAAGACAGCTGCAGCGCCGCAAGTTGGCGAACCCTTTGTCGCATTCAGCCTGCCCGAAAACGTCAGGACCCTGACACCCGTGAACGCGGCTAGCGGACCGCTATTCGCACTCCTCCAATCGGCTGATGGCGGCTATCAGCGCGTTCCTGCGGATGCTGTCGTGCAAGCTGCGCGTGCCATTCAGGCCCGCGAATACGGGGTTGGTGTCTTTGACCTGACGCTGTCGGGGGCGGATTATGTCAATCTGGCCGCCAAAGGCGAACAGATGTAGCGCTAGCTGCAACTGCCTAGCAGTTGGTCCATGGAAATCGATGGCTGCGCGCAGCCCGCCTCGCCGACAATCCGTGCTGGCACGCCGGCCACGGTCTTCATCGGCGGAATATCCTCTAACACGACCGAGCCTGCCGCAATGCGGCTGCAGTGACCCACGGTAATGTTGCCAAGCACTTTTGCACCGGCACCGATCAGGACACCGTCGCCGATCTTGGGGTGGCGGTCGTCGTCTTCTTTGCCTGTCCCGCCGAGCGTGACAGAATGCAACATCGACACGTTGTCCCCGACAACGGCTGTTTCGCCGACCACGATGGAATGCGCATGGTCGATCATGATGCCCTTGCCGATACGGGCAGCGGGGTGAATATCGACGCCGAAAACTTCGGAAATGCGCATCTGCATGAAGTAAGCGAGGTCATGCTTGCCTTGCACCCACAGCCAATGGCCAAGGCGGTACGCCTGTACCGCCTGAAATCCCTTGAAATAGATCAGCGGCTGCATGAACCGGTGGCAAGCGGGATCGCGGTCATAGATCGCCACCAAATCCGCACGCGCATCCAGCGCCAGCGAGGAATCCGCTGCGTAAGCGCGCGCCGCGATCTCTTTCAGCGTCTGTTCGGACATTTCGGACGATCCGAGCTTCATCGCGATGCGATAGCTTAGGGCCGCTTCAAAGCTGTCATGATGCAAAATTCCGGCATAAATCAACGACCCGATCAACGGCTCATCCGCAACCGCAGCCTTTGCTTCTTCGGTGATCCGTTGCCAGACAGGATCAACTTCGCGGAGTGTTTGTGGTGCTGTTGCCATGACGGCCATCCTTCTTTCGACTGTCCCTTATGTAGGACAGCCGGGCGAGAACACCAAGAATAAACCTGTGATCCGCGAAATCACGCGGATTGATGCGTCAATGCAGAAAGCAACGTTTGCAGACACTTGCGGTAATCCGCGTGACAATATGGTGTTCCGGCCCGTGTCATGTCGCTGACCGCTGAAGTAAGTGTTCCTGTCCCATACGCGGTATGGGCCTTGCGCAATCGCTTGCGATAACGATCTGCCGTGTCCGCTGCAAAAACGATGTGCCGGGCCAATACTGCCCGATCTTCGGGCGGCACCGCGAGCAAGGCCCGCGCTGCCGCATCCAGATCGCACAAATAAATTGGCCGCATCAGGTGCCCGTGACCCGCAAGGTCCGTGCCGGGCCGGGGCCATAGCGCGTTGAGATCTGCGAAACGCGCAGATTGTAGTCGGCAGATCCGATGTCGGCCTGTCGCTGGGCATCACTGTATGTCCAGTTCGGATCCGATACGGTCTCAGTCCGGCGAATGACCCCGCTTTCCTGCACTTCGATGCGGTACTGTTCTGCATCCTCGCCCAGCGGAACATCGCCCTGCCCCCAGATATCGCCATCGATCCGCGTGCGCCTGATCCACGAGAACGCCGTGCCGGTCCCGATCTGCGCCGCCTTCAGGTGGCTGACCCGGTAGGGCCTGTAACCCACACCGTCAAATTGGTGGATCACATGGCGGAAACTCGGGTCGTCCAGCGGCCGCTTTAACGGCCCAAAGCGATAGTGACGGGGCTGGCCTCGCGAAATCGTCGGCACGGTGATCTGTTCCGGTGTGCCGTTCATCACCACGACAAAGGACCCTGCGGCCCATTCATCAGGGATCACCGCGTCGCTGCCCGCCTGTCCGCGCAGGAAACCGTTTAACTGAAAGGTCCGCAAATCGGTCGGTTCGGCGTTCTGAAACTGGACCAGCTCCCACCCTGCTGCCGTCCCATCACCGATGGCGATCATGTTGGCGCCTGTCAGCACGTCCTCGACGCTGGCACCGCTCAGACTGCCCGCGACCAGCTTGACCTCCAAACCGGCTTGGCGGTCCCAAAGCCCGACACGACCTGCCTTGAACGGGTTCAGCGTGCGCCCCATCACGGCCCGTTTCTTGACGATCTCTTGCAGCACGTAATTGCTGTCGGTGGGCGAGGAATGTAGCCCGATCGTGCCCGGCCATGGCTGCGCCGTCGCCGCGACGTAAGGTGATTGGGGTGCCTCGTCCCCCGTCAAGAGCGGGAGGTCGAGGAAGAGCATTTCCACAGGTGTCGGTGCGGAAACCGGACGCAGGTTCGCGCCTTCTTCAAAGCGTTCCGCCTGTTTGTAGACTTCCGGAACGACTCGCGTCGCTTCGGCCAGCCTGATTCCGGATTCTTCAATCCGGTCAATGCGGTACAGCCCGTTATCAATGCTGACCGTATCGCCGGTATCAAGTGTCGCGCGCGATGGTGGCAGTGCGAACGTAACGCTTTCCTTGGCCACACGCGCTTCGTGGGTCCACCGATCGACGATGCGCGCGCCTTCTGCACGGGTCAGCGCGATCGGGAATTCAGAGCGTGTGATGGACAGGCCGTTGTCGTCGGGATGGATGGCTTCGGCGATAACCGCTTCGTAATCACCATCAGCATCAAGGTAGCCCACTTGTACGCGCCCAGCGATTTCGGCGGCAGGCGCGCGGGTGCGCGACATATCCGTCTGCTTTTCAGGATCATAGGCAAGTGTCGCGAGATCAAGCACTGCGTCCGACTGTCCTGTCCGGTTCTTGAAGACCAGAACGCCGCCCCGCTCTGCCGCCTCGACGCCGTAGGCGATCAAAAGCGGTTGCAGTGCTGCCCGTCCGGTGCCGTTGTCGGAGATAGAATACCCGCGCACGACACCGTAGACTTCGGACACATCGAAGTGCGTCACGCCTGCACGCAGACAGATGTCCGCGATAACGGATGCGAGCGTGCGGGATGTGCTGCGCCCATTCAGCCAGTGGCCCCGCGCATAGTTGTCCCCATCAGACCAAAGCGTCGCGTTTGCTGGAAAGAATGGAAACGGGCGCGTATCCCATGCCCAGACATGGAGACGCGACATGTCGAGCATCTTACCGCCATAAACAGGCGACACAGGATTATTCTGTGCCTTTGCGAAATGACCGTAGATCGCGCGCAGATACTGCATCTGCATCACATCATCGCGCATCCCATCCGAATAATGGGGCAACTGAGATTCCGATGATTTCGGATCAAGAAACTTGTTGGGCTGGTTGGTTCCCTTGTTGATTGCCGCGCAGCCGAACTCTGTAAACCAGATCGGTTTGCTTTGCGGGTCCCAGGCTGTTTTCTGCGGTACGCGCACCCCATCAACCCGGTCGTGATGATCGTGCGACCACCATCCAATTAAATCCTTGTAACGCCAAACCCAAGGTTCGCCGTCGCCGTCCGTGATCGGCGTGCGGATTTGCGCATCGCGCGCTTCGGGCGAGTGGTAAAACCAGTCGAACCCTTCCCCGCCTGCGACATTGGATTTCAGGTAATCGAGGTTGTAGATGCTTTTCCAACCCGCGTCCGCGTGGTCCGATTTATCGCGCCAATCTGACAGCGGCATATAATTGTCGATGCCAATGACGTCGATGTTCGGATCTGCCCACAGCGCATCGAGGTGGAAGAACTTGTCACCCGTCCCTTCGGGTTGATAGCCGTGATATTCCGACCAGTCCGCCGCATAGGTGATTATCGTATCCGGGCCGAGGATCATGCGCACGTCGCCTGCAAGCTGGCGCAGCGCGTCAACACCCGGAAAACTGTTACCGGGTCCGCGAATCTGTGTCAGACCGCGCATTTCCGAGCCGATGCAAAAGGCAGACACCCCGCCCGCTGCCGCGCAAAGATGCGCATAATGCAGGATAAAGCGCCGATAGCGCCACTCATCCGGCCCACTATAGCTGACCGTGCTGCCATCGACGCTGAAATCGCTGGTCTGTGCTGTTCCCATGAAGTCGGCGACCTGTGCGACAGCGGTGGCCGTGCCGTCCGTTGACCCTGCCTGACCCGGTGCCTTGTCCAACGTGATCCGCCCGCGCCACGGCAGGACGGCTTGATCGCCATTGCCCCATGGGTTCGGCAACCCGTTCCCTGCCATCTGTTCCATCAGGATGAACGGATAGAAGACAGGCCGCAGGCCACGATCCCGCAGGTCGCCGAGTGCTTGCACGACAGAGGCATCAGACGGTGTGCCTCCGTAAACAGGCCGGTCATCCCGCAAAGGCACACGATCCGCGTCCCCACGCGTGAGGCTGGACACGGTCCAGCCAAAGTCTTCGGCGTCAGCGTCCTTTTGTTCCACCTTTGGCGCAATCAGGCAATCGCCGCAGCGCAAATCCGAACCGAACCAGGATACGACGAGCAGGCCGGATGTGCAGGCTGGCAATTCTTCGGTCAGCGCGTCCATCGAAACGGTAAAATCGGTCCCGCCTGCCGGCGTGTTTACGTTTATCGCCTGCCGTTCCGCGTAGCCCGTCGCCAGATAGGCGGGTTTCGTTGCGAGCGCAAATTCACCTGTGCCGGGGATAATGCAGACGCCTTGCACCTGACGGGCAACATCGGCTGTTTCTGCTGCTTCATCCGCTTCGGAAGGCCGCATCACCTCGAATGTGAATTGCGGCACACGATTGCCGAATTGGTCGAGTTGCAGGTCTTCGAGCACGACATAGGCAACACCGCGATAGGCTGGTGCCTTGTCCGCGCCTTCGACGGCGACAATCTTGGGATCTGGGGTTTGATTATCCGATCCTGTATAGACGCGCATGTTCAGCGTATCGGTCGCAATCTCGACCCCGTCGGCCCAGACACGACCGACGCGGGTGATCTCGCCCTCGCAAAGCGCGACGGCCAAGCTGACAGAATAGCTGTATTCCGTGGTCTTGGGCTGTGGCCCCGCACCTTTGCCACCGCCGGATGTTTCGGTGTTTTCCAGAAAACGTGTCGCCCAGATGACTTGCCCGCCAAGACGCATCCGGCCAAAGGTCTGGCCAAGCGCAGCACCCTCGCTTGCCCCCGTCAACCGAAAGCGGTCAACCCTTCCAACTTCGACAGGTTCGCTGCCGGATCCCAGAATACGCTGGTCGATCATCCGTCCCAGCGTTGCGCCGGCGGCCCGACCGATCGTGGCCATCGACAGGCCCAGCACAGACCCGCCAATCGAGCCGCCCAGCGCCATGCCCGCCGCAGAAAGTACAATCGTCGCCATATCGGGTTATCCTTTTTGCAAGTCAAAGCGCGCCACAACACGGCGCCGCCACGGCTGTGAAAGCGGGCTTTCGACGACGCCATGGCCAGTGTAGGCGTGAATGAACGCAGGGGTGTCATCCGTCGCCGACAGGATGCCCAGATGCTTGGCCACCGCCCCGCCGCGCATCCGGAACAAGAGCACCTGCCCCGGCACCCATGCGCCACACACTGATCTCATATGACGCGACGCCGCCGCAGCCAGAGTCTCAAGGCCCTGCGGTTCGTCCCAATCAGCGGTGTAAGCTGGTATAGCTTCTGGCTCTGCGCCGTTCACGGCCCGCCAGACGCCTCGCACAAGGCCGAGGCAGTCACATCCCGCCCCTTGCACAGAAGCCTGATGGACGTAGGGCGTTCCGATCCACGCCCGCGCTGTGTCCACGACCGCGTTCATCTGTTCAGGCTCCCGCCATCTGCATCGGCACTGGCGCGGGGCACGCTGACAAGCCAGTCATCGCCAGGAATATGCGGAAAGCCCCGAAAATTCGCGATGTTGGCGAATTTTTCGCGGCAGGTGTCAGCCCGTTTGTCACAGCCAGCTTCGAGCCGGACGGTGTCGCCAGTGGCCAGACCGGTCAATGGCTCCCAGAGTGTGATCTGGCGTAGCCCAGCGTCTCGATCATGTTTAATCGCACCGACCATCCCCTTTGCGCGGCCGTCCAGCACGCGCAAGCGCCCGTGCGCAAACCAGCTTGCATTAAAACCAGCCACAGGGAGCGAAAGCAGCGTTTCGTCGGTGACCTTTTGGACAATTGATTCTGCGTAGTAAGCAGGATCGTCCAGATCAAAGCCACAGGACACATCACCCAGAACAGCCGAACAGCTTTTGATGAAGCTGCGTCCAAGGGGTTGGTTCAGCGGGTCGGTCAGACCGCGCAACTCTGCCTCGAACGCACCTGCGCTGCGGGTGATTTCCCCGATCGTGCCGCGAAACTTGACCTGTCGCGCAGCGACATTGTCCCATTGCACCAGCCAGTTCGTGACTTCAGCCCCGTCAAAGCGCCCCGCGGTGATGTCTTCGGGATCAATGGCATCGGACTGCAAAAGACCGACCGCTTCGGTGTTGTTGACGGAAAGGCCCGTCGTCGCGGAAAGCGCCTTGGCCGACAGGCCGCTGTCGGCCATGAAGGTCACGCCATCGAACACGAGGGGGCCGTCATGGTCGGTAAAACCGAAAGTTCGACCGTCGCGCCGTTTGATCATCCAGCATTGGCAGACGTGAGTCTGCCCGCCGGCCAAATGGGCATGGAGGTCTGCAGCACTCATACCCGCACCTCAATCACGGGTACGCTGGGCGCCTCACCCGCCTGAAAGCTGCTGACGGCTGTGTGAATGCGATCGGAATCAAAGCGCACCGGCACGTCAAATTCAAAGCCTGCGCGTACTTCGGCCCCCTCGCCCGGAGGGCTCGTGAAATGCACAATACCGGTGACCGGATCGACAGTATAGTCGATGCTGTCCGCGACTTCGTCCCCGCCGATAGCAACCCGCACGGTGCCAATCACGGGTTTGGAAATGACGCGGCCATAACACTGATCGCCAGACGCATAATCCTTGATCAACTGAAAGCGGTCGGTTTCGCCATCCCCGATCCCAAGCAGCTGGTCCTGCGCACCGGGCTTGTCGCATGGTGCGCAGGATTTGAAATCGCCCCAGTCCTTCCAGCGAAACCCGAACAACTGGCCTTGACGCGCCTCGAAAAACGCGACCAGCAAGGCCACATCGTCAAGCGAGCGCAGACCCAATCCCGCGTCATAGCGGCGGCGCGAATGTGCCCAGGGCGTGTTGCGTTCCTCAAACCCGTTAGCGAGGGTGACAATCTCCGTGCGCCGCTCCGGCCCGCCGAGGGCGCCGAACGAAAGAGAGGCCGGAAAGCGGACTTCGTGAAATGACATGGGGGGATCCTTCCTAGCGATTGCGTTGAGCACGACCCAGCACGCGCGCCATCTGCGCGGCGATCTGGCCTTGGGATCGCTGAAAGCTTTGCGCATCCGGCGTCGTGATATTCATGGTGACGTTGACCGCTTGTCCACTTCCGCCGCGCACACCAAGTTTGCCGTCGGCCCCGCGCGCAAGAGGCATGATCGCTTCCGGTCCCGCTTCGCCCATCAGTCCGGTGCCGCCGCGCATCGGAAAACTCGTCGCGCCGGATACGACACCACCACGTGCGAAAGGCATGACGCGCCCTTGGGAAAAGGCACCGCCGTCTGCGAACGGCATCAACCCAGATACGGCCGCGTTCACGCCATCGGACAAAAGGCCCCCAAGATGATTGGTGACCGGGGCAATCGCCGCATTGTAAGCTGTGTCAGCCATCGACTTTGCGATGCCGGATAGGGCATCTGATAGATTCATTCCGTCAAGTACAAGGCCGTCAAATGCCTTGCGCAATCCGTTGGAAAACCCCCGTTCGAGGTTCCCTAGATCACGCGTCGTAGCGGCAAGGCTTGATTGTACGCCACGCAATTGCCCGTCAAAGGCGCGTGCCACCGCGGCGGCATCGCCAAGCGTGCGTTCGAGTGCGGATACGTCGGCATCTAGATCGTCAATGCGGTCGATATCATCCATCGTTCATCCTTTCGGGATCGGGGTAGCGGGCCAGAAGATCATCCAGCTGCGCGCGGCACAGCGGCGCTGGCGCATCGGCGATGCCCAGCATCAAGGCAAGCTCTGCAGGTGAGAGTCGCCAGAACTGATCCGGTGTCAGGCGCAATCCGCCCATCCCGGCTTTCATCAGTGCGGGCCAGTCAAGGCCCGTCATGCGGGTGGCGTAAATGCGCGGGCCAGCAAAGTCGCGGCGATCTGCGCGGCACCAATCGGACCGCCCGCGATATCAGCAGTCAGCAGATCGGCAGTACTGCCCTGCCAACCACCACCACGCAGGCCCGCGACGATCAAGGCCATCACGTCACGCCCCGCGTAGTTGCCGCTTTCGAACCGCTTGACCAGATCGACCATCGATCGTTCTTCCAGCTGGCTTTCCAGTTCCGCCAGCGCGCCCAGCGTCAGTTTGCAAACATGGGCGTTGCCGTCGATGAAGACAGACACTTCGCCCGCTAGCGGATTGACCATCAGACCAGCGCCTCGAAAATCAGCGCACTGGCAGAAGCGAGCGCCATTTCATAGGTTGCCTCACCGTCATAGGTGCCTGCGTATTCGATCGATGTGATCTGGAACGCGCCTTCGACCGTGCCGAAATCGGGGATGATCACCTGAAACGTGGGCGTTTCGCCATCAAAGAAGATCTGACGCACGCGTTCATCAGTGGCAGCATCCTTGAACACACCGGACCCTGAAATCGACGCGGTCTTGACGCCTGCCCCCGCCAGCAATTCACGCCATCCGCCCGCGCTTTCGAGGCTCGTGACATCGACGCTTTCCGCGTTGAAGCTGATCCTTGTGGCCCGCAAACCTGCAGCCGTTTCAAACGCGCCGTCGCCCGTCATATCAATCTTGACCAACAGGTCCTTACCGTTCTGAGCAGCCATGGCTGTCACTCCTTTGGATTATGGGGTTTGGGGCGCGTCGCAGACGCGGGCGCGGAAAAACAGATCGATGCGGCGGGTATCACCGGTCCCGACACGTGCGGCAGCCGCTTTGAAGAAATTCAGGCTGACCAGTGCGCCACGCGACAGCGGCAGATCCGCATTGACGAGCGCATCAGAGACGAGACCCGCAGCTTCCTTTGCCACCGCGAAACCGGCGGCATCGCTGACGACGGAAATTGTCAGTTCATGCAGGGCACCACCGCCTGTTGCGTCGGACGCATCGCGCACCTTTTCAGGACCAAGCGCGACATAAAGCGACGGCACGGACCCGCTGGGCAAGGCGTCGAAGATATTGCCCGCCACAAGTGCTGACAGATCAGGATCCGTGAACAGCTGCTGAAAGACAGCGGCCTGCAAAGGGGCGGACATGGCATAGCTCATGTTGTGACCTCCTCTTCTGCGTGGCACGTGAGGTAACGGGCAAAGCGATCAACCTCGGTAACTGCCGTGATTTCGAACAGGCGTTCGCCTTCACGAAACCGCTGTCCCGGCGTGGGGCGCTGGTCTGAACCAACTGGCGCAGAACGGACAACGATACGCAGTGGAACGCGGCTGCGTGGCAGGTTATGTGCGGCCAGCTCGCGGCCCGAACCCGGCACAATTTGTGCCCAGAGCGTTCCAACAGTGTCCCAGACAACTGTGAAACCGCCAGCATCGTCAGACACGCGCGTCTGTGTCTCTAGTTTCAGTCGGCGGTTGAGATGCGGCGTCTTCATGTCCGACCACCCATGAACAGGCGGACGGTGCGATAGGGTTCGATCAGCGCAGCGACACCAAAAGGCAGCGCCTGCTGCGGCGTCATCGCGTCCATCCGGTATTCGTAATAGTGTGCGGCAAGCATGAAGCAGGCATGTGCCAGATCGACGGGTAAGTCAGACCATTCAGGACCGAATCCGGCAAGCATTTCGATCCGCACATGACCGCCGCATGGGATCGCCGGGAGTGTTGAACTTTTGGCTTCAAGCGTCGGGCGCTGCATGTCGGGTCGCAGGGTCCAGCGATCTGGGGACAGTACTTCTGTCCCGTTAGAATCGACAAGCACCATCTGGGAAATCGCATTGACCGGTGCCAGTGGCAACGGTTGGCGCGTATCGTTGCGCCATGCCGTCAACGTCCAGCTGAACGCACGTTCGATCAGAACCTTGCCCGTTCGCGCTTCAACCGCTGCGATCGCGGCACGCAGAAAACCTTCCAGCACGCCATCCTGCAGATCACCGTCAGAAAAGCCCGACCCCAGGCGCAGGTGGTCCTTGAAGGCGTTCAAGGGAATTCCCCCCTGCGGGACTGTTGTCAACTCGACTAACATCATGAATTTACTCCGCATTCATTGCTTGCTGATGAAAATCCCGGACACGCTGTGGCTCCCTCCGGCACCGATTGCTCGGACGGAAGGAAGCAGCTGGACAACCAGCACCGAAAGGACAGCGCGTCCGGGGCTAAGGGCGGATGCAGCAACGCACCCCGCCCCTATGCCTTTAGCTTTCTGAGAATTTCAGCAGCTTGATCGCGGCATAGTCACTGACGGCACCGCCGACACGCTTGGTCGCATAGAACAGGACATGCGGCTTGGCCGAGAACGGATCACGCAGCACGCGCAGATCAGGTCGTTCGGCAACGGTATAACCGGCCCCGAAATCGCCAAAGGCAATTGCTGCTGCATCCGCGCCGATATCCGGCATGTCTTCGGCAATCAGAACCGGATAGCCCATCAGCCGTGCAGGTTCGCCGGCGGCAAGTCCGTCTGACCACAGGAAACGACCGTCGGAGTCCTTGAGCTGGCGTACCGCACCAACGGTGCGTGAATTCATCACAAAGGTTGCACCGGCGCGATACTGGGCCCCAAGCGCATAGACCAGATCGATGATCTTTTCAGCACCGCCAAGATCGCCTGACACGCCCGTCGGCACATAGCCAAGGTTGCCCCAGACCCAAACATCATTGTCGACTGTCGGCGCGGTCAGGAAACCCTGCGGTTTTTCAATCCCGTCACCGTTGACGAAAGCGGCCGCTTCAGAGCGTGCAAATTTCGTAGCGATGCGATCCGCCAGCCAGCCTTCAATGTCAAAGGCGCTGTCATCCAGCAGACGCTGTGATGCCTTCGGCAGCGCGGACAATTCATGCAGCGGGATCGTGATGCGATCAATCTGCGGGCTGTCCGTTTCTGCAAGCGAGCCGGTTTCGGTCGCCCAACCGGCACCGATATCGGCGTGATCGACCAGCACATCGAAAGACGTCGCATCGACGTTCACGACATTGGCGATCGCGCGGATCGAGGCTGTCGCTGACAAGGTGGATTTGATTGTGTCCGCGGTTTGCGGGTCCACAAGGTATCCGCCATCAGCCGCCACAGCAGTGCTAAGCGCCTTACCTTCAAGTTCCAGGCCGCGCAGCCCGTCATCATCGCCCGAGCGCAGATAGGCCGAAAAAGCCTTCTGGTGGGGGGCGTCAATCTCTGCTGTCATACCCAGTTCCGGGCGGCGCGCCAGCATCGTCTTTCGGTCCAATTTGTTCATGCGATCTTCCTGTTTTTGCAATGTGGCGTGAATGCCGGTGGAAAAAGATTTGAATTCGCTCATGAAACCGCCAATCGCGGTCTTGAGATCATCGGCCGGAGACAAAGCTTCCCCGGTCCGAGAAACGCTCTCGGGTACAGTCATTTTCAGTCCTTCTTTGTCGGTGGTTAGCGGGTGATCATCGCGTTGCGGGCTTCCGTGAATACCGCCGCCAATTCGCGCATCGTGATCTCGGCAGGATCATCGCCCTTGCCTGCCACACGCGCATCAGGAAGCATCGGGAAAGTCACAAGCGACACTTCCCAGAGCTCCAGTTCAGACAATAGGCGTCCACCCTTGTCATTCTTTGCAGCCTTCACGGCGCGATAGCCAATTGACAGACCATCGATCGCCCCGGCAGCAATCAAAGCGGCAACATCGCGCCCCTTTGCAACATCGGTGAGGATACGCCCTTTCACCCACAGCCCTTTGCTGTCCTCGCGGACTTCGTCCCAGACGCCGATGGGTTGCGCCGGATCGTGCTGCCACAGCATCTTGATGCCGGACTTCATGGTCTTCAACGACGTGGCATAGGCCCCTTTGGCGACAACATCGCCACCCTGATCCTTGCGATCGAAAAGCGATGCATAGCCTTCGATCACGGTCCCGTCCGAGACATTGACCGTATCTCCCAATCGGCAGAATTTATGTTCCAGTTCCATGCATTCAGCCTTTCAATACAGCGAGAAGTTCGAGGACAAAAACGGCGGCGCAGGCGCAGACGATCAGCAAGATTTGCCATTCCAGCCGGTTCACCATGAGTTCGATCCGACCAAGGCGGTTATCCACCTGGGCAAACCAGAAATCGGTCACAGGCGGCTGCACGTATTCAGGCCGCTTCAATTCGACGATCTTGTCATTCATCCCCGACCTCCAATGCTGGCAAGCCCAGCAGGTTCCGCTTTTCAGCGGTGGTCAAAAACGTTGAATCCGCCACGCGGCGCCATTGTGCATCGCGTTCTGCTGACAAGGCCGGGATCTGGTCAAGGTCGGGGCGTAATTCAACGCGCTCGCCTGCAAAATCAGACAGCCAGTCAGCAATTGCGCTGACCACCCTTGTCGCAAGCGGCAGAACAGTCAGGCGATAGAAGGCGCGGTTGGCTTCCTGATAGTTTGCATAGGTTGCATCACCGGGAATTCCCAAAAGCATGGGCGGCACACCGAAGGCGATCGAAATCTCGCGCGCGGCAGCTTCTTTGGTTTTCTGGAATTCCATGTCGGATGGCGAGAACCCCATCGGTTTCCAATCAAGCCCGCCTTCCAGCAGCATAGGCCGGCCTGCATTGCGGGCACCCTGATGCTGGCTTTCCATCTCATCGACCAACCTTGCGTATTGGTCCTCGGACATGGATGCCTGTCCGTCAGCACCGCGATAGACAATGGCACCAGACGGACGCGCCGCATTGTCGAGCAACGCCTTGGACCAGCGCGATGCAGCATTGTGCACGTCAATCGCGCCTGCTGCGGCCTGGAGCGGCGAAAACCCATAATGATCGTCTTGCGGATGGAACGACCGGATATGGCAAATCGGGCTGACGTCACCGACGACAAAACGATGCTTCTTTGCCCCCACGACGTATTCATAGGCAACGGGCCAGCCGTCTGTCCCCGGAATAAGGCGCATCCGGTCTGAACGCAGCACATGCATCTCAAGTGGCAGACCATCATCCGCAACCGCTTCGAGATAGCCATTTCCGGTCAGTAGCAACTGACCAAAAAGTGCTTCCAGCAGCTCTGCACGGCCTTGCCCTGCGTTGGGTCGGGCCAGCAAGGCTTGTACGGGGTGCGCGTCGTAGCGGCGTTCACGGTCCTGTACAAGCAGCGGGACAGCGGCAGCAGCCTCTGCGATCAGCTTGACCGCGCGAAATCCGATCGGATTGCCGGTGAAACCGGCGCGGGTCAGTGACGCCGTATCACGCGGTGTCCAGGCCACGCGACCTTGTGTCGACCAAGCCACGACCGGACCTGTCGCAGAGGCTTTCACCTCTTCGACGGGCTGCGGTTTCGACTTGTTCAGAAATTCAAACATACAGTTCTCCTTGGTCCGAAAGGCCACCTGCCCTTGGTCGTTGAAATGAATGTGCACGGAAAAAATGAAGGTGTAGAAAACCGACCGCGCGGAGCAATGAACAAAACGTTAAAGGGAGCGAATCCGCGCAGCGGACGCATTCGCCGTTCTGCCGATTTCCAGATCGTGAATAGCCCAGACAAGCGCGTCGACACGGTCTGGTGATCCGCGCCCCTGATAGCCGTCCGACGACATCAAGGCCATCTGATCATGCAGGGCGACAAAGCGATCCGCATGGCGCACGCGTCCTTCTTCATAAAGTGCTGACACGGGTTCAGCGCGCGCTACTTTCGCCCGCGTGGCGTGAACCGCGCGAAATGGTGCGTTCGGATCAAGGGTGTGGATCGTGGATTTGACCATATCGCCACCTTGGTTGACCTCGGCGACGATGCGGTCTGCCTTATGGCGCGCCATTGCGGAAATTGCCGCCCTTGCCCATTCGTTCGGCGTTGCGCGGCTGACAGACGCGTCTTCAAGCACGTAAACATGACGCGCCCCATCCCTGCCCGTACGCGCCACACCTGCAACCACGATTCCACATTCATCGGACGTTGATTTACTTGTCGCTGGCGGATCGACAGCAACAACGATGCGATCAAGGTCTGGCACATCCGACACCACAAGCTGATCAAGCTGTGCGAGCGACCAGAAGGCCCCCGCCACATCGCTCAATAGCTCCCCTTCAAGCTCTTGCCGACCCAGCCGCGTACCACCGTATTTGGCCGTGACTTGCGCAAGATAGGACGGTGCCAGATTCGCTGCGTTTGCGTAGGTGGTTGCATGGGTTTGCACTGTCGCCGGATCTGAAAGCAGATCCCGAAGGACGGGCACGTTCTGGGGCGTCGTCGTAATGCAGACCTGCGGGCTATCGCCTAGGCGCATGCAGAACTGCAGCATGTCCCAAGTGCTCTGCCCATTGCGCCATTTCGCAAGCTCGTCCACCCATGCCGTATCGAATTGAGGACCGCGCAGCATTTCGGGGTCTTGTGCAGAAAAGACGCGCAGCTCTGCCCCGTTCGGCCAGATGAGTGTGCGGCGGGTCGCGATCCAGTCTGGGGCACCACCAGGCGGATAGACGGACATGATGCCGCTTTCACCAAAGACCATGACCTCTTTCGCCTGGTCGAATGTGTCACCGACAATGGCAAGTCGCCGCGCGCCCTCTGCCACTTTCGTACGTACCCACTCTGCCCCTGCACGGGTCTTGCCCGCGCCACGCCCACCAAGAATGACCCAATTGCGCCAATCACTGTCTGGAGGCAACTGGTGAGGCATAGCCCAGAATTCCCACAGGTATTCCAACGCTGCAATCTCATGTTCGGATTGCGCGCTTAGAAAATTAGCCTGAACCGTCGGCGGCGCGGATGCTATCAAGCGCGCGCCCGATCTGATCCCGGATATCGGCGATATCGACCGCGTCGTCGGCAAGGGGGTTTCCTGTTTTCTCATGAAATGCCTCTTCAGCTTTGATCAACACGACATGGACCGTCTGCAGTTCAGAAAGTTTTGCCATCAGCGGCTTTGTCAGCGCCGGTGTAACCGGGCCGATTTCCTCGATTCCGCATTGCAGGAGTTCGCGAATACTTTTGAAAAGGTTTTTGATATGTTGAATCCGGATGCGTGCGTCATCGGCATCGTCATCCGGGCGTACGAGATTTCGTGTCATTGGTTCGCCTGTCGGAAAACTTCCGTATCAGTCGAGCAATCATGTCGCGCAGTCAAAGTGCGTGACACAGCGTCCAGCATGGAAAGAGTATAGGCTTTCAAAGATTAACAAGGTCTGAAATCGCGGACGATGCCGCCCGCGAATATCAGACTTCATTCACCACGAATGGTCAGTTGTTGCTTTCAGCCCGTTCTGCTTCGATCTGACGCCACGCCGCAACGTTTCGGTTGTGGTCGTCCAGATTGTCAGCAAACGCATGCCCACCAGTGCCGTCCGCGACGAAGAAAATGAAGTCGGTGTCGTCGGGATTAACTGCAGCTTGGATGCTTGCGCGGCCCGGATTCGCAATCGGGGTCGGTGGCAGCGCCGGAATCACATAGGTGTTCCAAGGTGTTTCAGTGCGCAGTTCACTTTGACGCAATCCCCGTCCCAGAATGCCCTCACCCCGCGTGATTCCGTAAATCACGGTCGGGTCTGTCTGCAATTTCATGCCCTGGTTCAAACGGTTGATAAAAACGCTCGCCACCTGACGACGTTCTTCGGCGACGCCGGTTTCCTTCTCGATAATACTTGCAAGGATCAGCATCTCTTCGGGACTGGACAGTGGCAAACCTTCATCGCGCGATGCCCATGCTTCTTCGATGATGCGGGTCTGATCGGCCGCCATCTTTGCGACAATCTCTGACGCCGGCGAGCCTGGCACAAAGGAATAGCTGTTCGGAGCAAGCAAGCCCTCGGCTGGTACTTCTTGAATATCGCCGTCAAGAACGTCCAACCGGTTCAGGCTGTCGGTAATTTGCCAACTGGTGACACCTTCGGCGATGGAAACACGGTATTGCGTATCGGATGCTTCACGTACCGCCAAATACTCGGCGGGGGCTTTCTCTTCGGCCGGATCGAACGCGGCGACTTCATCATAGCCGCCCGTAATCGGATCCAGTTCACGCACTTGCACCGTGGTGCGATTCACGCCAACGCGATAGACAACCTCTGTGCCGCAAGTATTCTGGCCGCCGCGGGTCACGATGTCGACGATCTCGGCCATTGATGCGCGTTCCGGGACCAGAAAACTACCCGCTTTCAACTGTCCGGATTTGCCAGAATAATCCACGCCGACGTTGAAGATAAGTCCGCTTGAAATGGCACCCTGTTCAACAAGATTGTCACTGACGCGGGACATGTTCGATCCCGGTGCGACCTTGAGACAGATTGCAGAGGCCAAGGGCCCCGGGTCGTCATACTGCTTGCCGCCCCAGGCGATTGCCCCGGCGACCAGAAACAGACCGACGATAAAAACAGTCAGTGCGTTGGACGCAATATGTCGCCACATTTAGGAAACCTTCCCAAATACAACACTCGCATTCGTGCCGCCAAACCCAAAGGAATTGGACAGGGCGATATCGATTCTGCGCTCGCGTTTGCTGTTGGCGCAAAGGTCGACCTTTGTTTCAGCGGCTACCTTGTCAAGGTTGATGGTTGGCGGTGCAACCTGATCGCGGATCGCAAGTATCGAAAAGATCGCCTCGATCGCGCCAGCGGCACCAAGAAGATGGCCAGTCGCAGATTTTGTCGAGGACATCGTCAGTTTCGCCGCCGATTCCGGCCCGACAAGGCGCTCGACAGCCCCCAATTCGATCGTATCGGCCATGGTCGACGTGCCATGCGCATTCACGTAATCGATCTGGCTTGGCTCGATCCCCGCATTGCGGCAAGCAGCCCGCATCGCGCGCTCTGCGCCTTCGTGATCTGGTGGCGGCGCGGTGATGTGATGTGCATCCCCACTTAGTCCATAGCCCAAGACCTCGGCATAGATTTTTGCACCGCGCGCCTTGGCATGTTCGTATTCTTCCAGAACGACGATACCGGCACCTTCGCCCATGACGAACCCGTCGCGATCTTCATCCCATGGGCGCGATGCCTTGGTTGGATCATCTGCCCGACCAGTGGACAGCGCCTTACACGCGTTGAAACCGGCGATCCCGATCTTGCAAATAGCCGCTTCGGCGCCGCCCGCAATCATCACATCAGCGTCGCCGTGCTGGATCAGACGAGATGCATCACCGATGGCATGAGCACCAGTCGAACAGGCAGTCACGACGGAATGGTTCGGGCCCTTGAAGCCATAACGAATGGACACCTGACCCGAAATCAGATTGATCAGCGCACCGGGCACAAAGAATGGTGATACGCGGCGCGGGCCTTTTTCTTCCATCATCACGGCGGTTTGCGCAATCGAGTTCAAACCACCAATGCCAGAACCGATCAACACGCCCGTGCGTTCAAGGCTTTCCTGATCCTCCGGAGTCCAACCGGCATCCGTGATCGCCTGCTGCGCGGCGGCCATCCCGAACAGAATGAAGGTATCGACCTTCCGCTGTTCTTTGGGTTCCATGTAGGTGTCGGCATTAAAAGTGCCATCAGACCCGTCACCCAGCGGCACCTCGCAGGCGTACGTCGTGGCAAGCCCCTCGGGGTCGAAACCGGTAATGGGGCCAGCGCCCGACTGGCCTTCAAGTATGCGGCTCCAGGAGGCCTCTACGCCATCTGCCAGAGGAGTGACCAATCCAAGACCTGTAATAACGACACGGCGCATTTTTCTGCCCCCAAGTAAGTTTTTCCCGCTCATCCCCGTCATAGCGCAGGCAAAGCGAGAGGGGCAAGAGCAGGTCGTCGCGTGCCAACACCGGTCTGCCGAACTCCGCTGTCGATATGACGGGCGCGTTTGACGCCACTGCAATGCATGTTCCGCACGAAACGGGAAGGATCAGTCGATCTCAAGTCGATAGCGAAAGAACTCATCTCCGAACTCGAACGCAGCAGTCCCGCCCAGCTGACTAGGAATGATGCTGGTCAGCAGCAACGTTCCGTAACCGCTGTTTTCTGCTTGTTGCTTTACCACGATCCCGACTTCCTGCCATTCCAGACGGCAACCACCGTTGGGCAGATTTTCCCAATGCAGGGAAATCTCGCCCTTATTTTGAGAGATCACGCCGTATTTCAGCGAATTGGTAGCCAACTCGTGTATTGCCATCGAAATCGCCTGTGACTGCAACATGGAAAGCGGGTAGTCGGGACCATCGATTTTCATGCGATTGCGAGCTTCATCAGAATGCACGACCATCTGCTGTTCGATGACGGACGCAATTGTCTCATCTGGTGCGCTGACACCGGTAAGTTGACGATTCACCCGCACCAAGGCCCCGATGCGCGCTTCGAATGTAGATAGAAACTGCGCAATATTGTCGCTTGCACGCCCTGTCTGGCGTGCAATAGCGCTGACAATGCTGAATATATTCCCAACGCGATGCTGCAATTCCCCCATCTGCGCATTGCGCATTTGTCTGGCTTTCACAGCTTCAGAAACGTTTTCGCTGTATTGGATCAGGTATTTCTCGTCAGAGTTCTTGCCAGTCAGCACAGCGTGACGCGCGGTCCACCAGTATTGCTTCATCTTTCCGTCAACATTGATGCGGAAAGGCATTTCGGTAAACGTGATCGGCTTCCCCGCAAATGTCTCTTCGAAGACAGTCAACATGTGTTCAATTCGGTCGGAATTCTCTGGAAACACCTCGAAAACTTGATTTCCGATCAGATCCTCTTCGGATTTACCGACCATGGCCAGATAAGCCGGATTCGCGGCAACGAACCCCAGTTGGCGGTTCAAGATCATGCAAGGTGCGGGGGACTGAACAAAAACCGCTTTGTAGTCGAGGGGCATCACAACCATCTTCCAAGGTCATCGAAGTGGCGACAGAATACGACCGCCCGAAATAAAGAAAAGATCGAAAAAATACTGATGGAAACGAAGAACGGCGTCCCGAAGGACGCCGCTCTGAAAATCAACAAAAAGCGCAGTCTTATGATGCGCTGTTGATAAACTTTACTGCATCGCCGAACGTCTGAATTGTCTCGGCAGCGTCATCAGGAATTTCGATCCCGAACTCTTCTTCAAACGCCATAACCAATTCAACGGTGTCAAGGCTGTCAGCGCCCAGATCGTCGATGAAGGACGCGCCCTCGACAACTTTGTCTTCTTCAACACCAAGATGCTCAACTACGATCTTGCGTACGCGGTCTGCAACGTCGCTCATGGACTAATCCTCACGTTCTTGTCTGGCCCCACAAAGAGGCGGTGGTCATTTCTGTCGTGGCCTATAGCAGAGAAATCAGTAAGCGCAAACGCTTTGTCCTCCCCCGCCATCGGTTCAAGAGAACATGGCCATTCCGCCGTTCACATGCAAGGTGCTGCCTGTGACATAGGCCGCTTCGGGACTTGCCAGATAAAGTACGGCCGCAGCAATTTCCGTCGGATCACCCATCCTGCCGGCGGGAACCTGACCAAGGATTCCGGTCTTTTGGTCATCCGTCAGCTTGTCGGTCATAGCCGTCGTAATAAAGCCCGGTGCAACGCAATTGACCGTGATTCCCCTGCTTGCGACTTCGTAGGCGATCGATTTCGACATCCCCACCATCCCGGCTTTCGAGGCAGCATAGTTCGCCTGCCCCGGATTGCCGGTCGCCCCGACAACGGAGCTGATGTTCACGATCCGGCCCCAGCGGGCTTTCATCATGCCGCGGATGACACCTTTGCAAAGACGCATTGTCGAAGTCAGGTTCACATCCAGCACGCTGGACCATTCCTCGTCGGACATGCGCATAAAGATATTGTCGCGGGTAATTCCGGCATTGTTGACAAGAATATCCACCGATCCCATCGCTTCTGCGGCCTGCTTTGGAAGGGCATTCACAGCTTCTGCATCGCTTAGGTTGCACGGCAGCACATGCACACGGTCACCCAATTCGGCGGCAAGCGCTTCAAGAGGATCAACCCTTGTTCCCGACAAGCCAACTGTTGCACCGGCTCCGTGCAGGGCCTTGGCGATGTCGCCGCCGATACCGCCGGAAGCGCCAGTGATCAGCGCATTCTTTCCTGTCAAATCAAACATCTCGTATTCTCCACTGGGCAAGGTTCACCCCGCCTCTCCTTTCAACGCGGCAACTGCCGCCACGACATCTTCTGGCCCACCGACATTCATCGTCGCCATGTCTTTGTGAATCCGCCGGATCATTCCTGTCAGCGCCTTGCCCGCCCCGACCTCATAGGTCTCGGTCACGCCATGAGCTGCCATCCACATCACCGACTCGCGCCAGCGCACAGACCCTTGGACCTGCTGGACCAGCAGCTTGCGGATTTCATCCGGGTCATCGACGGGGGCTGCGATGACGTTTGCGATTAAAGGTACTGCAGGTGCCTTGATCTGCACCTCCGCCAGCGCCTCCGCCATGCGCTCCGCTGCAGGTGCCATCAGCGAGCAATGAAACGGGGCACTGACCGGCAAGAGCATCGCGCGTTTGGCACCCTTGTCCTTTGCGATGGTCAGCGCCCGTTCAACGGCCGCTTTATGACCAGACACGACGACCTGCGCCGGATCATTATCGTTTGCCGCCTCGCAAACTTCACCTTGCGCTGCGTCCTTTGCGACAGCACGGGCAGTCTCGAAATCCAGCCCCAAAAGGACCGCCATGGCACCAACACCAACTGGTACGGCTTCCTGCATCGCAGTCCCGCGCAAGCGCAACAGCCGGGCGGTATCAGACAGCGTCAATGCGCCCGCGGCAGCCAATGCAGAATATTCGCCTAAGGAATGACCGGCGACATAGTCGACCAAGGACATATCGACGCCTTCCGCTTCCAGTGCACGCATCGCGGCGATGGATGTCGCCATCAATGCGGGTTGGGCGTTCTTGGTAAGGGTCAACTCTGCAATATCACCGTCCCAGATTAACCCAGACAGGTTCTCGCCCAGTGCGGCGTCCACCTCATCAAAAACGGCTTGTGCCGCCGGATAGGCTTCGGCCAACGACTTGCCCATACCGACCGCTTGTGCGCCCTGTCCCGGAAATACGAATGCCCGCATCGCGTTGGCCCCCTGTGAATTCTTTTGCATTGGCTTAACGGGCCAGACACAAACGCACAAGGTATCTGCACGAAACCGCAATTTGCGCGTGAAGCCTGAAAGACTATCATCTACGAAAACGAAAAAGGATGAATCATGGCGCTCGCAAACACACAAGACAGCTACGGCAGCGTGACAAAGGTCTTTCACTGGCTGACCGCCGCCCTCATCCTTGCGATAATCCCATTGGGGGCCATCGGTAACCGGCTTCCGATCAACACCGAATCCGAAATCGCGACAGCCTTCACTGTGTTTACGTGGCACAAAACTCTTGGTGTCACGGTCTTCTTCGTGGCATTGCTGCGCATTCTCTGGGCGCTGTCACAGGTCAAACCGGGCAGTCTTCATCCGGACCGCAAAGGCGAAACGCTGGCCGCGGAGACTGTTCACTGGCTGCTTTACGGATCGCTGGTTATTGCTCCGCTGACTGGCTGGATTCACCACGCGTCTGTGACCGGATTTGCCCCGATCTGGTGGCCGTTCGGGCAAGGACTGCCATTCGTGCCCGTCGATGAAGGTGTCGCGCATACCTTCGAGCTGCTGCACTGGATCATGACCAAGGTCATGATCGGCGCTCTGCTTTTGCATATCGCTGGCGCGCTGAAGCATGTGTTCGTAGACAAGGACGCCACGCTGCGGCGGATGTGGTTCGGACAAGCGCAAACACCCCCCGTCACAGCGCACCGCAGCCCGATCACCGCACCAATCGTCGCAATAGCCGTGTTTCTGGTCGCCGGATTCGGCATCCTCGCCACGGACAGCAAACCGGCGGCGGCCGAACTTCCAACAAGCGAGTCAGATTGGGCAGTTCAGAACGGCACGTTGGCCATCACGGTCTTGCAACTGGGGTCCGAGGTTTCAGGCACGTTTGAGGACTGGAGTGCGGACATCTACTTTGACCCCGAAAGCCAATCCGGTGAAGTCACGGTCACCATCGCGATCGGTTCACTCTCGCTCGGGTCGGTGACGGGTCAGGCGATGGGACCGGACTTCTTTGATGCGACACAATTCCCCACTGCCACTTTCAGTGGACCTATCGAAAACACAGGTGGTGCCACATTCGTGTCAGACGGAACGCTCACGATCAAAGGGATCGCCATTCCGGTGCAGTTCGCATTCGACCTCATTGAAACCGACGGGGTCTGGCAGATGGACGGAACCGCCGAGGTCGACCGGTTGGATTTTGACATCGGCACAGGAACAGACGCTGCATCACTCGACCCGAAGGTCGTTATCGACGCTGATCTTTCGGCCACGCTCTCGGAATAAAAAGAGGACCGCTGCACCTCTCCGTGCAGCGGTCCCTCTGTTTGGGCAGCAAATTTGCCGCTTACTCGGCCTTCTCTGCCTCGATAGAGATCATGACGTTAACTTCGTCGCCAACAAATGGCGCAAAAGCACCAACCTCGAAATCGGAGCGTAGCAGCGTCGTGGTCGCATCAAACCCGGCCCATGGCTTCTCCAGCATCGGATGGTTGGCGGCCTGATTGAGCTTGGCGTCCAGAACCACCGACTTTGTGATTCCGTTCATTGTCAGGTCGCCAGTGATATTGGCAGTGTCTTCACCTGTCACTTCGATTGACGTGGACGTGAATGTAATCATGTCCTCATCCGTCGCGCCGAAAAAATCCTCGGACATGAAATGTTCTGTACGCTGTTCCCAGCCAGTGAACATAGACTTTGTCGGCATCGATACGGAGACTGAAGAGTTTTCAGGGCTCTCCTGATCAAACATGATCTCACCTTCAAAACCTGCGAACACGCCGTAAGTGGTCGAATAGCCAAGGTGGTTGTAGCTGAAAACAACCTGGCTATGGCTGGAGTCAAGTGTATAGGCCTCTGGTGCTGCAACGGCAGGCGCGGCAAGAAGGGCGATAAGTGCGGATGAATACAGTGCTTTCTTCATGAAAGAAGCTCCTCTGTCTGAAAGATTTAGCAGTTTGATTACTTGCGATAAAAGCGCGCGCTTCTGCAATTCGGCAAATATGAACAGACAGTGTTCAAAAGAGAAAAGGCGACCCAGGGGCCGCCTCTTCTTAATCAATCTGTTCGCCCGAAAGGCTCAGGCAGCCTGTTTCTCGACTGGTGCCTCAGTAGCAACCACCTTGCCCGGCTCGACAAGGTCTATGATCAGGTCCTGTCCCAACCGGTTGCGCAAAGCCTCAAGTGCGGTGACGGACCCGCGGGCAACCGGAAGCACTTGCGAGGTATTGCGATAGCGCAGCATCAGCGCAGCCTCGTCTTTACCACCCACCGCGCGGTCAAGGAACACGGCACCGATCGCGTCAAAACCGTAACGACCGACAAGTGTCGATTTTCCTGCCCGGTTGCGCATGACCTCGCGCACTTCGCCAAGGCTGTTATCGATCTGAAGTTCCGTCTGGACACCGCGTGTGGCAAACCACAGCAGCAATGCAGCCACGCCACTGAACAGAATGGCAGCAACGCCGCGCATCATGATGTCCAGCGATCCGCTCATTGCCTGCGGCACGACCATGAGGCCAATCGCGACAGCGATGAAACAGGCGCCGAAAAACATGGCAAGTCCCTGCAATACGGCGATTGAAAAGCCCGGACCGTCGTTTGACCGGATAATATAGCCCCAATAGGTTTCGTCCAACTCAAACCGCGGCGCACTTGCCGCCAACTCTTTACTGACCGTTGGACCCATGGTGGGATCGAAAGTGTCAGTCATGTCGTTCTCTCCGAATTAACTCTCTTGCAAAGGATGTCGGCGAAAAGCGGCAAGAAAGCGGCATCGTTATGTTGTTGTTAAGAATTAGCGCACGCGTAGCGGGTGTTCTTGCTGGCAAAAAACAGTCCGGACAGAGGACACTTGCAACCTGTGCCTTCGGCTGTATAAGGCCCCATCCTTCCGCGAAGATTTTCACTGCGCAGTCTCTCGTGGTTGGGGCGCGGTTGGATGTAAAACGCCCCTCCCTATGAAATGCGTCGAACAAATGAATAGGAGCACTCATGCCACTCTATGAGCATGTGATGATTGCGCGTCAGGACTTGTCCAACACGCAAGCCGAAAGCCTGATCGAACACTTCGGCACCGTTCTTGCAGATAACGGCGGTAAGCTGGTCGAGAACGAATACTGGGGCGTCAAGACGATGGCCTACAAGATCAACAAAAACCGCAAAGGCCACTATGCCCTGCTGCGCACGGATGCACCTGCACCTGCCGTTCAGGAAATGGAACGCCTGATGCGCCTGCACGAAGATGTCATGCGCGTCCTGACCATCAAGGTCGATGCACACGAAGACGGTCCATCCGTCCAGATGCAGAAACGCGAAGAACGTGGCGACCGCCGCGAACGCCGCTAATTTAGATCAGGAAAGGACCATAAATCATGGCTACGAAACCATTTTTCCGTCGTCGCAAGTCCGATCCGTTTGAGGGCGATGGCGCCCCTGTGATCGACTACAAAGACACACGTCTCCTGCAGCGCTACATCTCAGAGCGCGGCAAGATCGTTCCTGCCCGTATCACCGCAGTTGGTGCCAAGAACCAGCGCAAGCTCGCCCAGGCGATCAAGCGCGCGCGTTTCCTTGCCCTGCTGCCCTACGCTGTAAAGTAAGGAAGGCACCGCTATGGATATCATCCTACTCGAACGCGTCGCAAAGCTTGGCCAGATGGGCGAAGTTGTGTCCGTCAAGGAAGGTTACGCACGTAACTACCTGCTGCCACAGGGCAAAGCCCTGCGCGTCAATGCAGCCAACATGGCCCGCTTTGAAGCTGAGAAAGCACAGATGGAAGCACGCAATCTGGAGTCCAAGAAAGAGGCCGAAGCAATGGCCGCAAAACTGGACGGCCAGCAGTTCGTCGTGATTCGCTCTGCGTCCGATGCTGGCTCGCTTTATGGTTCGGTCACGCCACGTGACGCCGCCGAAGCCGCAACCGAAGACGGCTTCAGCATCGACAAAAAGCAGGTCGCCCTAATCAACCCGATCAAGGAACTTGGTCTGCACGATTTGTCTGTCAGGCTGCACCCGGAAGTCGAAGCGACGATCACGCTGAACGTCGCCCGCTCCAAGGAAGAGGCCGAACTTCAGGCATCCGGCAAATCTATCGCCGAACTCGCCGCTGAAGAAGAAGCCGCCGCTGAATTCGAAATTCAGGAGCTTTTTGACGATATCGGTGCCGCTGCATCCGACGATGATGAACTGGCTGAATCAGCCGGCATCGCACAGGAAGAAACAGCCGACGAAGCGACCGACGAGAACTAATCGTCCGTCGCCCGAAACATTTTAGGCCGCTCCCGCTGGGGGCGGCCTTTTTTTGTTACTAGTTCAAGCTCCAAAGTAACAGCATGGCCAAGTTCCCACGGGAATTTGCCGCGTCCCGCTTTCAATCCGAAGTCGAAGCGAAGCTCTACCGTTACTGCCTTTTGATTGCGGCAATGCACATCTGTTGGCTGTTACGAAAACAATCATTCCTTGCCAGACTCGCTGCAAAAGCCAAAGATCAACTGGCAGGATTTCGCCAAAATCCCGCAGGACGCCGCCGCAGAGTTGTGACAGGCCCGCGTCAGGTATCGTCTAACGCCAAACAGCTTCGATCTTGGGGGATCACATCATGCCGATTTCATTGAACCGCCGCCACTTCATGGCCAGCACTGCGGGCTTCATTGCCCTGCACCCTTTTTCCGCAAACGCTTCCACCAATCAGGCGCATCTACGCATCATGGAAACGACCGACTTGCACGTGCATGTGTTTCCCTATGACTATTACGCCGACAAACCCGTTGATACGGTCGGACTTGCAAGAACGGCGGCGCATATCGCCGACATCAGGGCCGAGTCCACGAATGCCCTGCTGATCGACAATGGCGACTTCCTGCAAGGGAATCCGATGGGCGATTACATCGCGTACGAACGCGGCATGAACGATGGCGACGTGCATCCGATCATCGCCGCGATGAATACGCTTGCCTATGACGCCGCGACCATCGGCAACCACGAATTCAACTACGGGCTGTCGTTCCTTGAAAAATCGCTCGCCGGAGCGGCCTTCCCCGTTGTCTGCGCCAATATCGCCAAGGAATTGGGCGCAACGCCCCGCGAAGATACGACCTTCGTACCGCCGTATGTCATCATGGAACGCACGGTAACGGACGGTGCGGGCGTTGATCATCCGGTCAAGTTGGGCCTGATCGGATTTGTGCCACCGCAGGTCATGGGCTGGGATAGAAAGCACCTCGAAGGCAACGTGCAGGCCCGCGACATCATCGAAACTGCGCGCGCATACGTGCCTGAGATGAAGGAACAGGGCTGCGACATTATCATTGCCCTTTCCCACTCAGGCATCGGGGCCGCCGAAGCCGAGGACGGCATGGAAAACGCCTCGATCCCGCTTGCCGCTGTCGATGGGATCGACGTGATCCTGACGGGTCACAGCCACCTTGTCTTCCCGTCCTCCAATTACGCCGACTGGCCCGGTGTGGATGCAGAGGCGGGAACTATCATGGGCAAACCCGGTGTGATGGGTGGTTTCTGGGGCAGCCACATGGGGCTTGTGGATCTGCTTCTCGAACGGGACGGTAACGGCTGGCGCGTGCTATCACACACTTCCGAGGCCCGTCCGATCTCTCAACGCAACGAAGATCGCTCTATCACGCCTCTGGTCGAAAGCGATGAAGCGGTGCTTGCATCCGTACAAGCCGATCACGATGCCACGCTTGCCTATGTGCGCACGGCAGTCGGCAAGACCGACGCGCCGCTGCACAGCTACTTCGCTTTGGTTGCTGATGATCCGTCCGTCCAGATCGTGTCTAACGCGCAGACTTGGTATATTGCCCAGCAAATGGTCGGCACGGAATACGAAGGCCTGCCGATACTGTCAGCCGCTGCGCCCTTCAAGGCAGGCGGACGCGGCGGGCCGGAATACTACACGGACGTGCCTGTCGGGGATGTGGCGATCAAGAACGTGGCAGACCTCTACCTCTATCCCAACACGGTGCGGGCAGTGAAGGTGAGCGGCGCACAAGTCAAGGATTGGCTGGAGCGCTCTGCCGGGATGTTCAACCAGATCGAGGCAGGCGCATCCGACGCCATCCTGCTGAACCCCGATTTTCCCAGCTACAACTTCGACGTCATTGACGGTGTCACCTATCAGATCGACCTGTCCCAGCCATCGAAGTTTGATCGCGAAGGTGCCGTCATCAACGCGGACGCGCACCGTATCAAGAATCTGAATTTCAACGGGGACCCAATTGACCCGGATCAGGAATACATCATCGCAACGAACAACTATCGTGCATCAGGCGGCGGCAGCTTCCCGGGGACGGGTGACACGATCATATTCGAAGGTCCGGACACAAATCGTGATGTGATCGTGCGCTACATTGTCGAACAAGGCACAGTCAGCCCGCGCGCAGACGGAAACTGGTCCTTTGCCCCGATGACCGATACCACTGTGATCTTTGAAACCGGCCCTGCTGGCACAGCCTACGCCAGCGACGTCCCCGGCGTCACAATCGAAGAAGCAGGCCAGTCCGATACTGGCTTTGCCCTCTTCCGCATCACGCTCTGAAAACGCAAAAGGGCCGCCCCCCGGCGGCCCTTCCGTAACACCATCATACTCGTTAACGCGCAAAAGTCTCCAGCCTGAGCCGGGCGTTACAATACTCACCGTCGTATGTGCCCATCCAGACATCGATGCGACCATTCGCCGGACGGGTCAGCACGATGCGCGGATCAAGATTGCCGTTGTCGTCATCATCATAGTACCAGCTTGCGGACCCGGTATTGATCAACAGGGCCGAGTCACACTCGCTCACGGCACTGATGACCAATTGCAGGCCGCCCATACCCGACAGATCAAAGGAAAAGTCAGGCTGGGATGTGAAATACCCGGCACCCTGATCTGTATTGGGGCGCACGTTCCGGCAATTCCAGACGTAGTTGTCACCACCAGCGACGACATTGAACGTCTTGGGCGAACGCAATTGCGAACCTGACGCTTGGTAGGCCTCTACCGCACGCAAGTTGAAGTCCGGACACGCCATCGCTGCACCAGCAAAGCCGACCATGGAAACGGCCGCCAAAATCAATGCCTTCATAACCCTACTCTCTTCCCTCAAAATGACGCGCGAGCAGTCAACCATGCTCACATGAGACAAAAGACAGGAAATGAATTCTGCATACGAGTCTGGATTTCCTGACCTTACGATCAAATCCTGCGCGACAACGCCTTGCTATTCAATAGCAGCCATCTCCAGGGGTAACCTTTGTCTAGCCCGGACACGTTTCGCAACGACGTGTGGAAACGAAAAAGGCACCCCGCAGGGTGCCTCTCGGAATCACTGACAAGATTGCAGTCTTATTCTTCTTCAAGCTTTTCGACAGCATTCTGCAGGTCGTCCTTGCTGACTTCCTTGTCCTTTACTGCAGCCTGTTCAAAGATGTGGTCCACAACCTTGTCTTCGAACAGCGGGGCCTGCAGTTGTTGGCGGAACTGCGCGTTCTGCTGAACGAATTCAAAGAACTGACGTTCCTGCCCCGGATACTGGCGCGCCTGGTTCATGATGGCCTGCGTCATCTCGGCATCCGTCACCTTGACGTCGGCTTTCTGACCAATGTCGGCAAGCAGCAAACCCAGCTTGACGCGGCGGGCAGCCAATTTCTTGTGCTCGTCGGTTGGCTCGATCTCGGGGTGGTCATGGCCCTGCACGTCGGGGTTTTCTTCGTGCCACAGCTGATGGGCAATCTGACCGGCCTCTGCATTCACAAGGCTTTCTGGCAGATCAAAGTTGACCTTCTTGTCCAGCGCATCCAGCAGGGCACGCTTTGTGACCGCACGTGACGCACCGGTATATTCGGCTTCCAGACGTTCTGTGATCTGGGCTGTCAGCGCTGCAAGATCTTCCGCGCCGAACTGCTTGGCCAGATCGTCATTGATTTCTGCAGGCTTTGGTTCCTTGACGTTCTTGATGGTGCAAGTGAACACGGCCTTCTTACCAGCCAGATGCTCTGCCTGATAATCGTCGGGGAAGGTCACTTCGACGTCCTTCTCATCGCCGGCTTTCACACCGATCAGACCATCCTCGAATCCGGGAATGAACGATCCAGAGCCAAGCTCCAGCGGGAAATCTTCGGCAGAACCACCTTCAAACGGCTCGCCGTCAACTTTACCAACAAAGTCCATGACGACCTGATCGCCTTCTTTTGCTTTCGCGGTCTTCTTGCGGTCTTCAAAGTTTTTCGCAGACCCGGCAAGGTTTTCTAGCGCTTCCTTGACCGAGGCGTCATCCGCTTTGACGACCATACGCTCCAGCTTGATCTTTGAGAAATCAGTCTCCGGCACATCGGGCAGCTTCTCGTAAGAAACGGACACTTCGACGTCGTCGCCTTCTTTCCAATTCTCATTGGTCATCTTCATTTCAGGCTGGCTTGCAGGACGGTCGCCAGACTCTTCAAGATGCTTGTTCATGGCACCGTCAATGCTTTCCTGCATCGCTTCGCCCATCAGGCGCTGACCGAATTGCTTGCGCAGCAATGCCATCGGGACTTTGCCCTTGCGAAAGCCCTTCATCTCGACTTCAGGCTGGGCTTCCTTCAGCTTCGTTTCAACTGTCGCGTCCAGTTCGGCGGCAGTGACAGTGATATCATATGCGCGCTTGAGGCCTTCGTTCAGGGTCTCTTTGACCTGCATGAGGTGTCGTCCTTCTTCATCTATATCTGGTGCGGGTGAAGGGACTTGAACCCCCACGCCTTGCGGCGCCAGAACCTAAATCTGGTGCGTCTACCAATTCCGCCACACCCGCATTGTAAAAGGGGACAGAATCCCTGCCCCCATTCGTTGCCGCGGTGTCTAGCAAAGGTCACCCTGGGATGCGAGTGGAAAAAGCAACATGGAATAAGCAAGACAATGCCGCTTTTGTGCCTTATTCCGGTTTCAATAATCGACGCAGTCATAAGCAAGAGCGGGAAACAACGCCATGCAACTGGGAACCATCGATACGGCCGCAGCAGCAGCCGTCAAAACAACACAGAATTCTGGCGTGTGTACCGGCACGACGATTATGACACTCGAAGGTGAAACACCTGTCGAGCATTTGTCCGTCGGCGATCGCATTATCACGCGCGACAGCGGCATGGCCATTCTGAAGGGCATCCGCATGACCAGCGCGAGAATCGCACCGATCCGCATCAAGGCCGGATCACTGGGCCACACGCGCCCCGACCGTGACATGATCGTCGCCCCCGGCGCGCGCATTCATATCCGCGACTGGCGCGCAGAAGCTATCTTTGGTGCACCAACCGCAATGGTGCAGGCGCAACAGCTTGTCGACGGAGAATACCTTGCCGTTCAGGAAGCCCGCGAGATGAACACGTTCGAACTGATTTTCGAGCGTCAGCACATCATCTATGCAGACGGAATTGAAATGGTCACGAGCGAGTAACGCTCAAACAACCAAAGTTCCTGAATGCCGCACCGCGAGGGGCGGTATTTTCATTTGTTGGAACATATATCCGCCAACACGCGCGGCAGGATCTCTGGCAGATCTTCCGCGATCAGTCCGGGGCCGAAGTCAACGGCGCACTCCGTATGCAACCATGCACCGTACTCGGCAGCTTCCAGTGGTGCATATCCCCGCGCCAGCAGCCCCGTGATGAATCCCGCCAGCACATCGCCGGACCCCGCCGTCGCCAGCCAAGGCGCCGCACGATCTTGGAAACTCGCATTGATACAACATCGCCCTCCGGGTGCTGCAATCACGGTATCAGGCCCTTTGAATAAAACAACGCAGCCAGAAAGTTTGGCCGCCTCACGTGTCGCATCGACCTTGGAATAGGCCGGTCCCTGCGTCGCAGTCGCGCTCAGCTTTTCAGCCATCTCTGGAAAAAGCCGCCCGAATTCGCCCGCATGAGGGGTCAGGACACATTTGGGATGAAGCTGCACGAACAGGTCAGGATGCTCCGCCAGGATCGTCAGCGCATCCGCGTCCAGCACAAGCGGGCGATCTGCATCGATGGCCGCCGCCAGAAGGCGCACCTCACGCGAAGACGTCCCGAAACTCGGCCCAATGCAAAGCGCGTTGATCCGCGCATCGCGCAGAACGGCAGACAGATCAGACGCCTGTCCGATCATCTTCAACATGACCGCATTCAACTGCGCTGCGTTTTCAACCAGCGCCGCAGGCGGCACGCCGACCGTGACTGCACCTGCCCCAACCCGCAACGCACCACGCGCCGCCAGGCGGGCCGCACCACCTTTGCCAACACCGCCAGACAGGACGTAGGCGTGACCATGGGAATATTTATGCCCCTGCGCCTTATCTATGGTCCGCTGGCCATGCAGTTGCGCGGTCGGCATGTCATCCCTGTCCGACATCCGTACGACGACAGCGCGATTGGCCTCTCGTGCCTCATCCGCCGACGACAAAAAGCCCAACTTGCGCAAGGCATCACGTCGGTCCAGGCCAATATCAACGGTCCGCAGCTTCGCTATGGCAAGCGGGCAATCCGCCAGACTATGGCCGATCTTGCGTACATGAAATGTCACGCAAAGTGACACGCCGACTCCGGGCGGCATGCCCTCACAAAGAAAGCGCCCGCTATCCGCACAAAACCCCGAAATGATGTCGATTGCGACCGTTCTGTCTAACGTGCAAAGGTCACACAACTTTTCAACAACCGTGGCCTCCAGCGGGCGGGTCAATCCGGTGCCAAAAAGCGCGTCGACACCCAGCGCATACGCTTGTGCCTGAACATCATACGCGGAAAGAGGCATTACCTCACCCAGCGCGGCCCACTGCGCGTAGTTTTCGCGCGCATCCGGCGGCAGTTTCTCTGCATCACCATACAGAAAGACATCGACCTCCCAGCCGGCCTCTTTCAATAGCCGCGCAACAACAAACCCATCCCCGCCATTGTTACCGGGGCCGCATAAGACAACTGCACGCTGCTCCCCCTCATCATCTTGCCTAAAATACTCCGGGGGTGAGGCGTCAGCCGAGGGGGCTGGCCCCCTTTTTGCGCCCACCGCAGGTGCAAGGTCCGGCCACTGGGCAAAAATCGCAGCGACAACGCCCTGCCCTGCGCGCTCCATCAGCGCCAAACCGGTCACTCGACCTTGTGCGATGGCGGCGGTTTCAATGGCGCGCATTTGGGCGGCTGTCAGGAGTTCGGTCATGGATTGGGCACCTGATGTTCTTAAAGCGGCTATATTCGGGGCGATGTGATGAATTTTTGTGCAAATGCTTCACATTCGTCTGGCCCCGATATACCCAAGGTGGCGGACGAATTGTTCACCTTCAACAGAAATGTTCTGACCCAACCAACGCATCAAGGGGAGTCGCGCACGTGAAAAAGATTGAAGCGATCATCAAGCCATTCAAACTGGACGAAGTGAAAGAGGCTCTTCAGGATGTCGGCGTTCAGGGCCTTTCGGTCATCGAAGTCAAAGGCTTTGGCCGTCAGAAGGGACATACCGAGCTTTACCGCGGTGCGGAATACGTCGTTGATTTCCTGCCCAAGGTCAAAATCGAAATCGTGCTGGCCGACGATCAGGTCGACGCTGCCGTCACCGCGATCATTGAAGCCGCCAAAACAGACAAGATCGGTGACGGCAAGATTTTCGTCTCGCCCGTCGAACAAGCCATTCGCATTCGGACCGGCGAGTCCGGCGAAGACGCACTGTAATCAAACCCATATCGAAACAAGGGGATCCAGTTCATGGACAACAAAGCTGTTCTCAAGCTCATCAAGGATGAAGAGGTCGAATACGTCGATATCCGCTTCACCGACCCACGCGGTAAACTCCAGCACGTGACGGTTGTCGCTGATCTGGTCGACGAAGACTTCCTTGAAGAAGGCTTCATGTTCGACGGATCTTCGATCGCTGGCTGGAAGTCGATCGACCAGTCCGACATGAAACTGATGCCGCAGTCCGAAAGCGCATATCTCGATCCGTTCTATGCAGAACGTACGATATGTATTCACTGTAATGTTGTCGAACCTGACACCGGCGAAGCCTATGATCGCGATCCGCGCGGCACGGCCGTCAAGGCAGAGGCCTATCTGAAATCCTCCGGTATCGGCGATACGGCATACTTTGGCCCCGAAGCCGAATTCTTCATCTTTGACGATGTGCGTTTCCAGGTTGCCATGAACAAGGTGGCATTCGAAGTGGATGCAATGGATGGTGCCTGGAACACAGACGCCGAATACGAAATGGGCAACACAGGCCATCGTCCAGGTATCAAAGGCGGCTATTTTCCGGTGAACCCGATTGACGATGCACAGGACATGCGTGGCGAAATGCTTTCCACCATGAAACGCATGGGCATGAAGGTCGACAAGCACCACCACGAAGTGGCGTCTTGCCAGCACGAACTGGGTTTGATCTTTGGTACGCTGACGCATCAGGCGGACGAGATCCAGAAATACAAATACGTGATCCACAACGTTGCACAGGCCTACGGCAAATCCGCGACATTCATGCCAAAGCCGATCGCAGGCGACAACGGTACCGGCATGCACGTAAACATGTCCGTCTGGAAAGACGGCAAGCCACTGTTTGCAGGCGACAAATATGCCGACCTGTCACAGGAAGCCTTGTACTTTATCGGTGGTATCCTGAAGCACGCCAAAGCGCTGAACGCGATCACAAACCCGTCGACAAACAGCTACAAGCGTCTGATCCCAGGCTTTGAAGCCCCCGTGCTGCGCGCCTACTCCGCTCGCAACCGCTCTGGCTGCGTGCGTATTCCTTGGGCCGAATCCCCGAAGGCAAAGCGCGTCGAAGCCCGCTTCCCGGACCCTGCCGCGAACCCATACCTTGCGTTCTCTGCGCTGTTGATGGCTGGCCTTGACGGCATCAAGAACAAGATCGACCCGGGCCCGTCATCGGACAAGGACCTCTACGATCTGCCACCAGAAGAACTGGCTGCGATCCCGACTGTCTGCGGCTCCTTGCGCGAAGCGCTCGAAGCACTCGAAGCCGATCACGACTTCCTGCTGGCCGGCGACGTTTTCACCAAGGACCAGTTGCAAGGCTACATGGAGCTGAAGTGGGAAGAAGTCTACGAGTACGAGCACTGCCCACACCCTGTGGAGTACAAGCTCTACTACAGCTGCTAGTTACAAGCGGGTTTACGCCCACGCAAAAAACCAGACAAAGGGCATCCTCAGGGGTGCCCTTTTTGCATGGGAAATTGACTACCTTGCAAATGGCCGCCGCCTTTATCGCCGCACAACGGTCGTATGGATTGCAAAGACGACGGCTTGCGTGTGCGGCAACCGAAACAGCGTTTGACGCTCGCTGCGTTCAAACGGGCTGACAGCCGAACCGACTGGACGAGGGTCAGCCTCCTTGTGAGGCTGAAAAAGGGCCGGGTTATCGTAGTTCAACAGGTTTGCCCGCCAGATAGGGCGCGCTGCTTGCACCCCATCGAACAAGCGCTGCACCCGCCGTGCGACGTCGCTCGTATAACGTTGAACGGGGGCGTGGATGTCCAGCAAAGGACGCCCGATCTTTTCCGACAGGGTCCAGCCTGCAGGAAAACACAGCGTCGCAGCTGTCAGGACGTGACGATCACCACGCTTTTGCAAAATGCACAGATCCTCTTGCAGCAGTCGGGCCAGAAGGTCCGGTTCACCGCGTGAAACGATGACGCCATCCGGTCGCTCTATCGTATCTGCCTGCACGTCAAAATCAGGACGCGCCTTAAGCAGATCCAAGACATGTGCGTCCAATTCTGCCAATGCAGCTTTTGTGCCGGGAAGAGCAGCCACCACCGCGCTACGTTTGCCGGACAGCAGACGCGATTTCTCGGCCATCTGTGTAGCGTAGGCTGCATCTACTGTTATCCAATCCGGGGTTGCGCAGGGCGTCACCCCCGGCATCGCTGCTTCTGCCCTCGCGCGCTGTTCTTGCGGTATTTGCACCCACTTGCCCCCTCGTCAGGTTCATCCGGACCGTTTTTTGTCGATTTCAGACCGGATTTGCCGCCCGTTTCGGCGTCACAATGAATCAACGGAGGCACACATGAATACCCACTATCGCGACACGCGCAAGATTGATCCGACCAAAGGTCCGCTGCTGCCCGACGGCACACCCAACGACAATGACAGGCTGGAAATCGGCCCGACGCAGCGCGCATTCAAAGAGTGGGAAGAAGCGGGATTGACCCTGCCAAACCTCGACAACATGCGTGCCTACAGACACCAACGGCTGGTGGATGCGATCAATCAGCGCGGGTGGGGTGGCGTGTTGATGTTCGACCCCCTAAACATTCGCTATGCCACCGATACGACGAACATGCAGCTTTGGAACACGCACAATCCGTTTCGCGCCTGTCTGGTTTGCGCAGATGGCTACATGGTGCTTTGGGATTACAAGAACGCGCCGTTCCTTGCAGACTACAACCCGCTGGTGCGCGAAAGCCGCTCTGGCGCGTCGATGTTCTATTTTTCTGTTGGCGACAAAGCCGAAAACGCAGCGGACAGCTTTACCAGCGGGGTGCTGGACCTGCTGCGCGAACATGCGGGCGATAACAAGAAACTTGGCGTGGATAAGATCATGGTCGTAGGCCTGCGCAGTCTTGAAGCGCGCGGCATAACAGTGATGGAAGGCGAGGAACTGACCGAACATGCCCGCTCGGTCAAAGGCCCCGACGAAATCCTCGCCATGCGCTGCGCGTCCCATGCTTGCGAAGCTTCCTGTCAGGCGATGGAAGATTTCGCGCGCGCCGAGGTGCCGAACGGAAATGTCAGCGAGGACGACATTTGGGCAGTTCTGCATGCCGAAAACATCAAACGCGGCGGCGAATGGATTGAAACGCGGTTGCTGTCATCCGGCCCGCGCACGAACCCATGGTTTCAGGAGTGCGGCCCGCGCATTGTGCAGAACAACGAAATCGTCGCCTTCGACACCGATCTGATTGGCGCTTATGGCATCTGCATCGACATCTCGCGGACATGGTGGATCGGCGATCAGAAACCCCGTCAGGACATGATCGATGCGATGAACCTTGGCATCGAACACATCCAGACAAACATGCAGATGCTGAAACCGGGCGTGACCATCCCGGAACTGACTGCGGGCTGCCACGTACTGCCCGAAATTTTTCAGGACCTGAAATATGGCTGCCTGATCCATGGCGTTGGCCTGTGCGACGAATGGCCGATGGTGGCCTACCCTGACAAGGCAGTGCCCGGTGCATTCGATCATCCGCTTCTGCCCGGCATGACGCTTTGCGTCGAAGCACTGATCAGCCCCAAGGGCGGTGACTTTTCAATCAAGCTTGAAGATCAGGTGCTGATCACCGAGGACGGGTTTGAAAACCTGACAAAATACCCCTTTGATCCGCGCCTGACGGGACATTACTGATTTTCACCACTGCGTGACGCCGTGCAACTTTGGTTGCACGGGCCAAGCTTCCGGCGCACCTAGGGCGCATCACAAGAACGGAGCACGCCATGCCCACCGAAAAATTTCCCTTTACGGGCCACGCCGGCCACACACTTGCCGGCCGCCTCGAACGGCCCGCCGGTCCACATCTTGCAACAGCGCTGTTTGCACATTGCTTCACCTGTTCGAAAGATATCAGCGCGGCCCGCCGGATCGCGACCCGCCTCGCGGCCATGGGAATCGCGGTGCTACGGTTCGATTTCACAGGGCTCGGCGCATCGGACGGTGATTTCGCGGACACAAGCTTCACCTCGAACGTCGAGGATTTGACCGCGGCGGCAGCGGCTCTTGACGCAGCAGGCATGGCTCCGTCGCTGCTGATCGGCCATTCTCTTGGAGGGGCCGCCGTATTGAAAGCAGCGGCAGACATGCCGGAAATCAAAGGCGTCGTGACGATCGGGGCCCCGTTCGATCCGGCGCATGTCACACATAATTTCGCGGATGCATTGCCCGAGATCGAAAAGTCGGGGAAGGCCGAAGTCTCGCTTGCCGGACGTCCATTCACCATTGGCAAGTCATTCGTGGATGACGTCAGCAAAGCGTCCCTGACCGAGGCCATCGGAAAACTCCGCGCCGCCCTGCTTGTACTTCACGCCCCGCGCGATCAGACGGTTGGAATCGAAAACGCGACCCAGATCTACACTGCGGCAAAGCATCCAAAAAGCTTCGTCACGCTGGACGGTGCCGACCATTTGGTCAGCGACGCGACAGACGCAGCCTACGCCGCCGACACCATCGCAACATGGGCAATGCGCTATCTGGACCTGCCTGAACCCGAGGTGCGCGGAAGCGTGCCTGAAGGCATCCTGCGCGTGACAGAAGCTGACCCGAGCGGCTTTCTCCAAGACGTTCAATCCGGCCCGCATCATGTACTTGCCGATGAACCTGCATCCGTGGGCGGCACCAATCAGGGCCTGACCCCTTATGGTTTCCTCTCTGCGGCACTTGGCACCTGCACATCGATGACGCTGCGAATGTATGCGCGCCGAAAAGGCTGGACGGTCACAGGGATCAGCGTCGATGTGAGCCATGCAAAATCCCATGCAGACGGACAGCGGATCGATAACTTTACCCGTGTGATTGCGCTGAGTGGAGAGCTGGATGCAGACCAAAAGGCGAAACTGCTGGAAATCGCGGACAAATGCCCGGTACATAAGACGCTCGAAAGCGGCGCACATGTGACGACGCGACTGGCCTGATGCGGCGTGGCTGATACCTTAATTGCGTTGTTACAATGCAAAAAAGAAAAGGCGCAGCCAGTGGCTGCGCCTTTCGATCGTTGATTTAGTGTCGCCAATCAGGCGCGCGCGTTACCGAAAAGCTTCCAAAGCCCCGGTACGATCAGCGCGGCAAGCACCAGTTTGAGCGCATCACCCAGCAGGAACGGTGTCAGGCCCCACGCGAGGATCGGCTGATCCCAACCATAAAGCTGCCCCAACCAAGCCAGACCAGGTGCATAAATCAGGATGTTGCCGACAAGCATCGCTGCACCCATCAACAGGATCGAACGGTCCCATCCGGCACGGGCCGCGAACCCGAGCGCTAGCGTGGCCAAGACGTATCCGACAAGATAACCGCCTGTGCCACCCATCATATAGGTCAGGCCGTATGCTTCTGCAGATGAACCGGCGAACACGTCAAGCCCCAGCGCTCCAAGGATCATGTAACCCATGATTGTCGCAAACCCGAGCCGGGGGCCATAGGCCGCACCGATTGTCAGGACGGCGAATGTACCCATCGTGATTGGTACGGGCCACATCGGAATCTTGACCTTTGCGAAAATTGCCAGCGCAGCAATGCCCAGCACAACCATGGCGACCTGCTTGATACGCAGTGCTGCGCCCTCGGTTGGGCCAAAGATCTCTGTCAGGACTTTATCGTTCATCGTGAGGGCCATCGGCACTCTCCCCTATATCTTCTTTGCTCCATAAGTGCCTTAGCAATGCTGCAACTGCAAGACTGTTAGCGACAATAGCGTGATCGAGAAGTGTAATCCTTGCGCGGACCAACCACCGTCCAAATGGCCGTCCACTCAGGCCATGCGCTGAAATCATAGGTGACACGATAAAGGTCGTTCCCGCAGGGATGTTCCGTGCCCGCGACGCAGCCTTCTGGGACAAAACGGTGAAACGGCTGACCGTCCGCAAAGGTAACGTTCACGTCCTCGCCCGTAAAGGTCCAGCGATAACGCCGCGTTGCCGTCATCGGCTGCCCATCTCCAATCCGAATCTGGCCGTCTTCGCGATAGTGCATCGTGTTCCCGGACCCGGTCAGTTCTGCCGTACCATCGAAAGTACCCGCCTGCCCCAGCAGTTTGTCGTCGATTTGTCGAGACAGCTGCCACCGTCCTTCAAAGTCACCAGCGGTCAGCATCACTTCCGATAGGTCCCGACACTTTCGGTCCGATCCGGGCTGATGAACTTCACCGCACTCTCGTTGAGCTCGATATAATAGCAGGTCCATCCATCGGACGGCGGCCACTGGCTGCAGTACTGCCCATCACGCGCGGCCCAGCGACCTTCACTGAATCGTTCGGTGATGTATTGCGTGCTGCCATCCGCGCCGAACTGCTGGCGGGTATAAGCGTCATAGATCAATGTGCGGCCCGCCAAAGCACCATAGATCGCGTCATCAGTGATCAACGGCGACCAATCTTCAGCGGCGACCGGACCGGCCATCAGTGTCAGCATCGCAATGAACCGCATCAATCCCTCCTTGAGGCTGCAAGTTGACCCCTTTATGACGCCCTTGAACGTGCTGCCCAATCACAAAAAGGTGCCCCAAGATGATCCCACGCTATTCCCGCCCCGAAATGACCGAAATCTGGGAACCAGCCACCAAGTTCAAAATCTGGTACGAAATAGAAGCACACGCCTGCGATGCGATGGCAGATCTCGGGGTCATCCCGCGCGAAAATGCAGAAGCAGTCTGGAAAGCTAAGGACGTCGAATTTGATGTCGCACGCATCGACGAAATCGAAGCGGTCACGAAACACGACGTGATCGCCTTTCTGACCCATCTTGCGGAAATCATCGGCCATGACGAAGCCCGCTTTGTACATCAGGGCATGACGTCTTCGGACGTGCTGGATACCACGCTGAATGTGCAACTGGTGCGCGCAGCCGACATCCTGCTGGCGGATATGGACCGTGTCCTTGCAGCCCTGAAAAAGCGGGCAATGGAACACAAGATGACCGTGCGCATCGGGCGCAGCCACGGCATCCACGCGGAACCCACCACCATGGGCCTGACGTTCGCACGGTTTTATGCGGAGATGGATCGCGGCCGGCAACGTCTAATCAATGCACGAGCAGAAATCGCAACCGGTGCAATCAGCGGCGCAGTCGGGACATTCGCAAACATTGACCCCAAGGTCGAAGCACACGTCTGCGCAAAGATGGGACTGAGCCCCGAACCCATCAGTACACAGGTTATTCCCCGCGACCGGCACGCGATGTTCTTTGCAACCCTCGGCGTCATCGCCTCATCGATGGAAAACATCGCGACAGAAGTGCGCCATATGCAGCGCACCGAAGTGCTGGAAGCCGAAGAATTCTTTTCCAAGGGCCAAAAGGGGTCCAGCGCGATGCCCCACAAACGCAACCCCGTGCTGACGGAAAATCTGACCGGTCTGGCGCGCCTTGTGCGCATGTCCGTCACTCCGGCCATGGAGAACGTCACGCTTTGGCATGAACGCGATATCTCCCACTCGTCAGTGGAACGCGCAATCGGTCCGGATACGACCGTGACACTGGATTTCGCACTGAACCGGCTGGCGGGGATGATCGAAAAGCTGGTCATCTATCCTGACAACATGCTGGCGAACATGAACAAGTTCCGCGGTCTGGTGATGTCGCAACGGGTTTTGCTTGCGCTGACACAGGCTGGCGTTAGCCGCGAAGACAGCTACAAGCTGGTCCAGCGCAACGCGATGAAGGTCTGGGAAGAAGGCAAGGACTTCCAGACAGAACTGCTCGCCGACGCTGACGTGTGCGCCGCGCTCTCAGAAGATGAAATCAAGGAAAAGTTCGATCTTGGCTATCATACAAAGCACGTGGACACGATTTTTGAACGGGTCTTTGGCTGATCTGCCAGTTTGCCGCACTTCTGTGGCGTGACTTTACGTCAACCCGTGCTATCGTTTCCCTATCGACAACAGTAAGGAGGCGAAGATGAAGTTGAAGACGACAATTGCAGCCACCATTCTGGCACTGATGCCCGGCCTTGCCTCTGCATACGCATGCAACAGCGCCGCAAAGACGGACACCGCGTCCATGTCTTGCGCCGAAGGCATGGTGCTTGATGCTGCGACAAATACCTGCGTGGTGGCCACAGGCTAAGCCCCGCAAACCCTGCCAGGTATGCGGCGTCCGCCATCGCGGACGCCGCATTTGTTTTAGGCGACCGATGGCGCGTGCAGCGGCTGTGGCTGTGGGCGATGGGTTGCCTGCGGGACGGACGGCAGACCGCGCGCTGCTGGCATGCTCAACACCGCATAGCGACGCCCGTCGTGACCGTTCTTGTACGGCTCGCCGATCCGCTCTGCGCCAAATCCAAGCTGACGCAGCGCACGCATCAATGCGAGCGGCGACAAGGACATAAGCGATATTGCGCCTTGCTGTGCCGCGACATCGACAAGGCCTCCGACAATCAGGGACAAGCATGTGCTGCGTTCGGCATGGGTCTTGACGTCATGGGACATCACAAGCCGGGTGCATTCCCAGACGTCGGGCTGGGCGATGTCTTCGCCTAGTACTTCCGGTGGAATATCAATCAGTTTGCCTTTGACAGCATCGCGCAGCATGTAGGTGTGGGATCCCCACTTGGCGGTGGTTGACATCGCACGCGCGCCGCCAATCACTTCGCCATCACGCAAGACAAGGGAATACCAGGCCTTGGGGTTATCGTATTGATCCATCTCGACCGTGTCGTCATGCGGGATATCCCAGCCAAGCTCATCTACGAAGAACTGTTTTCTCAGACCAAGAAAGTCGTAGAAAGCAGTGCCATAGAGATGAATTTGAGACAAATTGAAGGTAATATTTTCCATTGGTACACTCTCCTTTAAGGTGCGGTTACATTAACACCGCAACCCAAGAGTGTCTTCCGATCATGCACAACCGGGTTGCGTCGGTTCACCAACGCGCGAGTGGCACCGTGGGGTGCAAAAAACTTTTAGATAATGCCGTGTTGGGCCGCGATGGCAGCAGCCTGCGTACTCGTCTTGGCTTCGAGTTTTGACTTGGCGTTCTTCAGCCGCTGTTTAACGGCCCCTTCGGATACGCCCAGGTCATGCGCGATCTCTTTCAACCGCTTGCCGTTCTTGACCATGCCGAGTGCCTGGATCTCGGCTTCGGTCAGATTGCTGGGCGGTTCCATTTCGGCGTGGCGCCGCTGCAGATAGGCCTGCAACAGCTTGATTTCGAGCTCGGTATACTCGCGATCCTGCCGTGCAAACGATCCGAAGGACCGCTGGCCTTCCTTGTTGCCGTCAAAAACGGCAATCGCGGCACCATAGCGCAACCCAAACGTTTGTGCCTGCTTCATGACGCCACGCGGATCGTCTGATTCCATCTCGCTCCAGCGGATGTAACCGGTGTTGGCATGGACCCAGCGAATCACCGGATCAAACAGCATCAACCGGTTCTGCGTGTAGTGCTGGACCCAGTCCCGAGGCAGGTTGTTCACCTCCTCGACAGGGAACGCAAAACCGACGCGAAGGGCAATATAATAACCCCCCGGAGCGATTTCAGCGATTTCTTCAAGTCCTAGCAGTGACGCCATCGATATAACCTTAGTCAAGGGTATTTCGATTTACCCTGTCACTCCGTTTGCATAACAACTACGTATTAACGAGTAACGATTAAAGTATAGTATTGAGAGAGCAACCGCATTGGCAACCTAAAAGCGAGTAGGCCGAGTATGTCCAGCCCAAACAACGTCATTGGAGAGCTTCGGCAACTTCAATCCAATGCCCCCGCCGGTTTCGCTCTTGCTTTCCATATCGATTATACCCGCCCGACGTTTTTGTTCCAGACCTATCCTGACGCATGGATCAGCGAATACTCTGAAAAAGGGTTGGTAATGTCCGATCCGACTGTGCTGTGGGCATTTGAAAACGAAGGCTGCCGGCGTTGGTCGGAATTGACGGAACACGACGGTGCCGGCGTTCTGGATATGGCGGCAAAGTACGGCCTTCAGTTCGGGGCAACCTGCGCTGTTGAAGCCGGAAACACCCGTAGCATGTGCAGTTTCGCGCGTTCCGATCGTGAATATACGGACGCCGAATGCCAGTCACTTCTCGAAAGCATTGCATTTCTGCATGACGCCACAAGAGGCATGACAGCCCTTCCGGAACACCTCTCGAAAGAGTTTGCAGAAATGGGCATTCGGGTCTCGCAACCGGGCGGAAAATAACCGTTTCTTCAGGCTTGCACAGTATGGCTATGCCATGCAGCAGAACACCTCCACCGCCCCAAAAACTGACAAGCCGGTCTTGTCATTGTCACGTCGTCGCAAGGCCGCCTTGATCGTCCAATTGATGATCGGTGATGGCGGAAAACTCGCCTTGTCCAGCCTGCCAGAACACCTCCAGGAATTACTGGCGCACGAACTTGGCGCGATCCGGCTGGTGGATCGTGATACCGTGAACGCAGTCGCCGATGAATTTGCAGACCTGCTCGGGGCGATCGGGCTATCAGCCCCAGGTGAAGCGGGCGCAGCGCTTGACGCACTATCCGCGCATCTCTCCCCTGCCCTTGCTGGCCGTCTGCGGGCACAACTCGGCGGACCGCGCAACACTGATCCATGGGTGCAGCTTGCGGGGCTCGACGTCGAAGAACTGACACCAATCATGCAGTCCGAAAGTGCTGAGGTCAGTGCCGTGATCTTGTCGAAACTTCCGGTCGGAAAGGCCGCTGCGGTTCTTGGCGCGCTCCCCGGCGAACTTGCCCGCCGGATTACCTTTGCTGTGTCGCGTACAGCTGACATCGCTCCGGATACGGTCAACCGGATCGGCGCTGCACTTGTTCGGGCCTATTGCACGGTCAAAGTGTCGGCCTTCGAAAAACCACCCGTCGACCGGGTCGGCGCGATCCTCAATTCCAGTCCCGCCGCAACGCGCGACGCGATGCTCGAAGGTTTGGACACGGCCGATGAAGGATTTGCAAAAGGCGTGCGCAAGGCAATCTTTACGTTTGCAGACATCCCGACACGGCTGGTTGCAACAGATGTGCCTGCCTGCATTCGCGGTGTCGATCCAGACCAACTAACGCTTGGGATCGCCGCAGCGCTCGGCCAGCCGGGGCCGCTGCAGGACGCGGCGGAATTCATCCTCTCTAACATCTCGCAGCGCATGGCCGGGCAAATGCGCGAAGATGCCGCTGAAAAAGGCACCGTCAAATCCAGCGTCGGCGAAGAGGCAATGAACGCAATCACCGCATCCATTCGCGATCTGGCCGACAGCGGCGCACTCACGCTCATCGACCCCGATGCAGAGGATGACGACTAGGTAACAATTCCTGCTCTGGACACGACCGAGGACCACGCCTAGCCTGCAGCTATGGCACATGATGCACCACCTTTCGTCGGAAGACGCTGGCACGACATGGGCGGCGAACTGGCCGGCCCGGTCCCGCAAGAAGACCATGATTTCGCCCTTTGGGAAAAGCGCGTCGATGCCCTGATGATCCTCTGCTCCGGCAAGGGATATTTCACAGTCGACGGCCTGCGCCGCGTCCTTGAAGACATGGGCGAAGACGCGTTTGAAACCATGTCCTACTACGAACGATGGATCGCGTCGATCAACCAGAACCTTATCGAAGCGGGTGCCTACACGACTGCCGAACTCGGCGCAAAAATGACCGAAGTGAAAGCCCGCGGCACAACCTATGGCGAGGCGACAGATGAGTGAGCGTCAGACCGTCCGCGTCCGCAAGGACATGCCACCGGGCCATGTGCGCACTCCCGCCTACCTGCGCGGCAAGACCGGTACGGTCGAACGCGTTCTCGGGCCTTTCCCGAACCCCGAAGAACTCGCATATAGGCAAAAGGGCACGCCGCTGCCACTCTACCGCGTGCGGTTTCGGCTGGGCGACCTTTGGGCCGCAGCGGACTCGCCCGATGACACGCTCGAAGCCGAAATCTATGCCCACTGGCTGGAACAAGTCACACACTGATGCCGCATGACCATCACGACACGCTTTCGCCGTCCGGACATCCATTTCGTCCGGATAACGACGCACCGCTGACCTATTGGCAGACCATGGAAATCGCTATCCGCGAGCTCCTGATCGAAAAAGGGGTCGTGACCGCAGCAGACATCAACAGCCAAATTGATGCCATGGATGCGCGCAGCCCGGCGCATGGCGCAACAGTTGTCGCCCGGTACTGGACCGATCCGGACTTCGCAAAAGCCTTGCTCGCCGATGCGTCCGCGGCGACAGCCCAAATGGGCTTTGACATCGGCCCGATGAAACTGATCGCGCTGCCCAACAGCCCGACATTACACAACATCGTCGTTTGCACCTTGTGTTCGTGCTATCCGCGCAACCTGCTTGGTCTGCCACCCGATTGGTACAAGTCCCGCGCATACCGCTCGCGCACCGTGCGCGAACCCCGCAAGGTACTTGCGGAATTTGGGGTCACACTGCCACCTGACGTCGAAGTGCGGGTGCACGACAGCACTGCAGACATGCGTTATATCGTGATCCCGAACCAGCCCGCCGGGACCGACGGCTGGTCAGCCGATGACCTCGCAACACTTGTCACCCGCGATTCCATGATCGGCACGGGTCTTCCCAAACCGCCCGGCTGACCGTATCAGACCCCATGGCAGAGGATGAGATCATCGGAACAAGGGCGGACTGGCTGGCCGACAAGGCGCTGCGCGGGCTGATCGCCTCTGTCATGGCCCTGCCGTACAGATCTCGCGTGCCCATGATGGGCAGCGCATTGCGACACGCCATCGGACCACTTGCTGGATACAGGCGACGCGCGGAAGAAAACCTCGCCCTCGTCTATCCGGATATGGGTGTGCTCGACCGGCGCCGCATCGCGGGTATGGTCTGCGACAACTTCGGCCGCACATTGATCGAAAACTATTCCCACAAAGACTTTGCTGCACATCTGACCGAAACACCGGCAAAGGGTGAAGGGCTTGATGCCATCGCCGAAAACAAAGGACGTCCGGTCATCTTCGTGACAGGACACTACGGCAACCACGAAGCGCCCCGTCAGGTTCTGACCCGGCTTGGTTATGTCATCGGCGGGCTTTATCGCAAAATGGCAAACCCCTATTTCAACGCGCATTACGCACCAACGATGACAAGCTGGGGCGGCCCCGTCTTTGAACAGGGTGGTGCCGGTACAATCGGATTTGCACGGCATATCAAGGGCGGTGGGATGGGCACGCTGCTGTTCGATGTGCATCAGGACAAAGGCACGCCACTTGATTTCCTAGGACTTCCGGCGCGTACGGCATTGTCCGCTGCCGAGATCGCGCTGAAATTCGATGCACTTCTGATCCCCTATTTCGGAATCCGGCACCCAGATGGCGTGGGTTTCGACGTGATCGTGGAAAGCCCTATTCCGCACAGTTCAGCGACTATGATGATGCAACAAGCAACGGACCGGCTTGCAGACAGGATCAGCGAAGATCCCGCGCAGTGGTTCTGGGTTCATCGCCGCTGGAAAACCCGCAAACGCGAAGTGATCAACGCAGCTGCGCCGCCCCCAGAATAGGCCCGTTGGTGCCGTCCTGCACGATGACCACAATCGGGTCTTCGCCTTCGACAACGGCTTGCAGACTCAAGGGGGCTGACGTGTCCCAGACAGTCGCCACTTCCCAGGAATAGACAACATTCACATAGGCCATGGTCCGACCGGCGTTCTCGCCTTTGGTGATGTTGCGAGTGATTTCAGGCACGTAGCGCACAAGCTGCACAACTGCGTCGCCACGCGTGTTCTGAACGGTTTCAGCATCAATGGTCAGTGTATCGCCCGAACGGGACATAGTGATGTCAACCGGATCTGGCCGCGCATTGTGGGCCACGATCTGGTCCATAACCTCCATCGGGCGCGATCCGATGACATGATCCATGCCGCCGATCACCATTTGCGGCGTGTAGATCGTCCGCGCACCCGCAGCCTCAGCGAATGCCTGCTGCCGCGCGGTGAAGGCTGGGTTCGCCAGATCATCGACCCAGCCGATATAGTCCCAGTAATCCACATGCAGCGCCAAGGGGATGACATCATCACGACTGGCAAGTTCCTTCAGCATGTCATCCGCCGGTGGGCAAGACGAACAACCTTGTGATGTATAAAGCTCGATCACGGTTCCCGTTGTCTGTTCCGCCACGGCAGCGCCGCCCGCAAGGCTTGCGGCGAAAACGAGTGCTGAGATCATTTGGCGCATGAAAGAATCCGTCGTTCTGTGGTCGACTACCCATCTATTGGGTGAGCCTTGTAATAGCCAATCAAGGAATTGCGAGTATCCGGTGAAAGATGTTTCAAGGCCACGCCCGCACTGTCGCGTACGAATTGTATGCAATAGTATGCAAAAAATCGCCGCACCCCCTTGAACGCCATACCAGCACGGGTGTAAAGCCTGACACAAGCCATTTGATCATACCCAAAGGAAGGGACCGCCATGACTGTCACCGTCGGCAAAGATACAGCAAAAACCCGAAAAACCCTGAAAGTCGGCGACCAGTCCTTCGCCTACTACTCCATTCCGGCCGCAGAGGCTGCCGGGCTTGGGGACTTCTCCAAGCTCCCAGCCGCGCTGAAAGTGGTCTTGGAAAACCTGTTACGCTTTGAAGACGACGGGTTCTCGGTATCGGTCGACGACATCAAAGCGTTTTCTAAGTGGGCAGACAATGGCGGAAAGAACCCCCGTGAAATTGCATATCGCCCCGCCCGCGTACTGATGCAGGATTTCACCGGCGTACCAGCAGTTGTCGATCTGGCGGCGATGCGCGACGGTATTGTTTCACTTGGTGGCAACGCACAGCAGATCAATCCGCTGAACCCTGTCGACCTTGTTATCGACCACTCTGTCATGATTGACGAATTCGGCAACCCGCGCGCGTTCCAGATCAATGTGGACCGTGAATACGAACGCAACATGGAACGCTACCAGTTCCTGAAATGGGGCCAGGGCGCATTCAACAACTTCCGTGTTGTGCCGCCGGGCACAGGCATCTGCCACCAGGTCAATCTTGAATATCTGGCGCAGACCGTCTGGACCGACAAGGACCAGAACGGAGAAGAGGTTGCCTACCCCGACACACTCGTCGGCACGGACTCGCACACCACGATGGTCAACGGCCTTGCCGTTCTTGGCTGGGGTGTCGGCGGGATCGAAGCCGAAGCGGCGATGCTGGGCCAACCTGTGTCGATGCTCATCCCCGAAGTCGTCGGCTTCGAGCTGACAGGCTCAATGACCGAAGGCACGACCGGTACCGATCTGGTGTTGAAGGTCGTTGAAATGCTCCGCGAGCTTGGCGTTGTCGGCAAATTCGTCGAGTTTTATGGCGAAGGCCTCGATCACCTGCCGCTAGCCGACCGGGCAACTATCGCAAACATGGCCCCTGAGTACGGCGCGACATGTGGCTTCTTCCCGATCGATCAGGAAACACTGCGCTACCTGCGCAACACAGGTCGCGACGAAGACCGCATCGCCCTTGTTGAAGCCTACGCCAAGGAAAACGGCTTCTGGCGCGATGCGAATTATGCCCCGATCTACACGGATACGCTTTCGCTCGACATGAGCACGGTCGTCCCGGCCATTTCAGGGCCGAAGCGGCCACAGGACCACATCGCCCTGACCAAAGCGGCAAAAACATTCGCGGAATACGTGAAAGGCCAGCGGCCTGAAAAGTCTGTCGCAAACATCGAAAAAGCCGAAATGGCCGCCGAAGGTGGCCCAACTGCCCCCGCGGTCATTCCGGGCAACGTCGGGCATCACAACAGCCAAAAGGTCAAAGGCGAAGACTATGCGCTGCATGATGGGTCCATCGTGATTGCCTCGATCACCTCCTGCACGAACACATCCAACCCTTACGTGATGATCGGTGCCGGTCTTGTTGCCCGCAAAGCGCGTGAACTTGGCCTGAACCGCAAGCCATGGGTCAAGACATCCCTTGCCCCCGGATCACAGGTCGTGTCGGAATACCTCGAAGCGGCTGGTCTGCAAGAAGATCTCGATGCCATCGGATTCAACCTGGTCGGCTATGGCTGTACCACCTGCATCGGCAACTCCGGCCCGATTCAGGCGGAACTGTCCGAAGCCATCACCGAAGGTGATCTGATCGCAACATCCGTGCTCTCGGGCAACCGTAACTTTGAAGGGCGCATCAGCCCTGACGTGCGTGCGAACTACCTCGCGTCCCCGCCATTGGTGGTGGCCTATGCGCTTGTCGGTGATATGAACGTCGACATCACAAAAGACCCGCTTGGTCAGGACAAGGACGGTAACGACGTCTACCTCAAAGATATCTGGCCCACGAACAAGGAAATCGCCGAACTGGTCGAACAGACCGTGACGCGCGAAGCCTTCGTCAGCAAATACGCAGATGTCTTCAAAGGCGATGAAAAGTGGCAGGCGGTTGAAACACCAGATTCCGAAACCTACGACTGGCCTGCGACATCGACCTATGTGCAGAACCCGCCGTACTTCCAGGGGATGTCCAAGGATGCCGGCACGATCAGCGATGTGAAAAACGCAAAAGTGCTCGCTGTTCTGGGCGACATGGTTACCACCGACCACATTAGCCCTGCTGGTTCGTTCAAGGACACAACGCCTGCCGGCCAGTACCTGATCGAACGCCAGGTGCCAGTGCGCGAATTCAATTCTTACGGTTCGCGCCGCGGCAATCACGAGATCATGATGCGCGGCACTTTCGCCAATATTCGCATCAGAAATGAAATGCTCGATGGCGTCGAAGGCGGCTATACCAAAGGCCCCGATGGCCAGCAGACGTCGATCTTCGACGCCGCGATGGCACATCAGGAAAACGGCACACCGCTGGTGATCTTTGCGGGTGAACAATACGGTGCCGGATCTTCACGCGACTGGGCTGCAAAAGGCACTGCACTCTTGGGTGTCAAAGCAGTGATCGCCGAAAACTTTGAACGGATTCACCGCTCGAACTTGGTTGGGATGGGTGTCATTCCGTTCGAATTCACTGGCGGCGACACGCGCAAGTCACTGGGCCTGACCGGCGATGAAACCGTCACAATCGAAGGCCTGGACTCGGTGAAACCGCTTCAGGAAATGACTGCAACGATCACGATGGGCGATGGATCGGTGAAAGAAATCACCGTCAAGTGCCGGATCGATACAGCGGTCGAGATTGAATACATCGAAAACGGCGGCGTCCTGCACTACGTGCTGCGCAACCTTGCAAAAGCCGCCTAACCACTGCTTTCAAAAACTAGAAATGGGCTGGCCACGCGCCGGCCCTTTTTCATGCCGCTACGCGAAACGCCCCGACAATCGGAAGATGATCTGACGCAAGTCGGGTCTGGGCCGTCAGCAACGGTTTGAGTTTGGACATTTCGACCAGCGCGTTATGCGCCATACGATCCAAAGCAATCCGCGGAAAACGGGAATGAAAGGTCGGACCCGCCGACAGCACCTTGAAATCGCTTGCAAACGGCTCAAAGCCGCGCGCTTGTGATCTCTCGTTGAAGTCACCGGCCAACAGCGTCGGCATCTCGCGGCGATGGTCAAGAACATCAACCAGATGCGCCATCTGTTGCCGCCGCGACCGGCGCAACAGGCCAAGATGCAGGCCGATAATCCTGACCTTGCCAAACCGGCCCGACAACTCGGCACAAAGCGCGCCACGCGGTTCCAATCCGGGCAATCTGATGAGATCGACGTCATCCACCGAAATGCCCCGGCGCAGCAGGATTGCATTGCCGTGCCAACCGATGCTGGGACTGGCAGGATGCGTATCCACGGCACGAAACCCGACATCCTGTAACAAATGGTTCGGCAGCGCAGGCTTGCGGTCGCCCAGCCTGAAATCGGCTTCCTGCAGTACCATGATATCGGCTTGAAGATAGTCCAGTATGGAAAGAATACGGGCCGGATGACGCTTGCGATCCGTGCCAAGCGCCTTGCGGATATTCCAGCTGCAGATACGTCCGGTCGTGGTCACCATCACTCCCCAGCGCGTTCCGTGACCGGTTCAAGGTGACTAGCGATCAAGGGCACCCTTCCCGGCAATAATCTTGTCGCGGAACTTGGCGATCCGCGCCATCCGTGTTTCCGGTTTCTTGGCACCGTTCAGGTTCAGGATATAGCTTTTTTGACGGCCCGGCGTAAGATTGTCGAAGGCTTCAGCTAGCTCCAGATCGGAATCAAGCGCTTCGCCCAACTCTTCCGGCCAGTCCAACGCTGTCTCGGTCTTCGGTGCCTTCATCCCTGCGTCCGCATATGCCATCGCTTCGCGCAGATAGGCACGCAGAACCTGTTCCATCTTCCTGACCTGCCCGTTCTCGGTAAAGCGGATCATGCCGGGCGTCTGACTGTTTGGCCCTTGGGTCTCCAAAACGCCTTCGGGGTCCTTCATCAATCCGGCATTGAAAAAGCTCAGACGGAAATAATCCCGAAACGCACCGATAATCGCAATGTTGCGATCCGCGTGCATGTAGCAGGGATGCCCCCACTTGACGGTTTCTGTCAGGGAAAGGTCTCGACAAATGGTTCGCAAATCATCAAGCCCTGCGCCCCAGACGTGCGCCGAACATTCCGGCGTAGCAAACCGACTACAGCGACCACATCCTTTGGTAAAATAGTCGTCAACGTCAGTGATCATCATGGCTAGAATCCTCGCGCAACTGACATCAGTGTCACGACTTTAGCGCGCTTCAAGTTACTCCGCCAAGGCCGCTTCCAGCATTGGCAAAAAACGCTGCTCGTAATCAGATCCGACAAGCGGCCCGATATAGCGGTTCAACACCGTACCATCCGGTCCCAAGATGAATGTCTCTGGCGGTGCAGTGACGCCCCAGTCAATTGCGGTACGGCCACGCGGATCAAAGCCAGTCGCAAAAAACGGGTTGCCGTCCTTTTGAAGATAATTCGATGCATCATCTTCGGCATCACGAAAATTCAGCCCCGCAATGCGATAGCCCTGCTCTTGCAAGGCAAGCAATGTTGGATGTTCAGCCCGGCATGGGGGGCACCAACTGGCCCAGAAGTTCACGATGGTGACCTCGCCGGTGCTGAAATCCTCAAGCGTCAACTGCGTTGTTCCGGGCACAGCCGCCTCAGGAACCGATGGGGCCTGCTGACCGATGATCGTCGACGGAATTTCACCGGCGTTGTCGCGCATCATCCCTGCAAAGAATAATCCGGCCAGCCCTGCAAAGATCAGTGGCGGCAATACCAACAATGGTGAAATCTTAGCCATTTTCAATCTCTTCCAAAGCCTTCTTCGCCTTGCGCGAACGTGACCACACGACCAATACAAGCGCGACCAACAAGGCGATACTGATGCCATAGGCCAGCAGCACTTCGGTGGCGTATTTCCCCAGATCAGGCATCATGCCCTCCGCGCTTGCAGCGCGCGCGTGCGGCGCGCCCGAATTTCCGTGCGGGTGCCCACCAGAACGAGGGCGATGAACAAAAGTGTGAAACCTGCAAGTGACACAAGCAACGGAAAGTAGAAGACGTCAGCGACGTTTTCTTCCTTGTCCAGCGAAAGCGATGCGCCCTGATGCAGCCCCTGATTCCAGAAATTCACCGCATAGCGCGACAGAAACGCAAAGACCGATCCGACAATCGCAAAAACACTTGTCAGATCGGCAGCAGTATCGGGATCTTCGATCGCAGCCCAAAGCGCTAGATAGGCGATGTAAAACACGAACAGCACAAGGAACGACGTCAGCCGCGGATCCCATGCCCAGTATGTGCCCCACATCGGGCTGCCCCATATCGCGCCGGTGACAAGCGCCATGACGGTCATGGTCACACCAATCGGGGCCGCAGCCTTTGCGGCCAGTGCGGAAACATGGTGCCGGCGGACCAGCCAGATGATAGATGTGACCACCATCATGAACCACGCATTGATCGCCAGAAATGCGCTTGGCACGTGCAGGTAAATGATCTTGACGGTCGATCCCTGGCGGAAATCGTCAGGCGTGAAAAAGAAACCCCAGATCAAACCGGTGCAAATACACAAGGCTGCTAGTCCGGACGCCCACGGAACAACTGGACCTGTCCAGTCCAGAAACTTCTTCGGATTTGCATATTCCCATATCGACATTGCGCTTATCTATCCCCTGCGTCCCTGCCCCTCAATCCCCGATCACCGCAGATTGATGCGTAAGGTGGCCGCTGTGGCAAAAGGCATGAAGGCAAGCACGCCAGCCGTAATTCCGGCCAGCATGATCATCGGCGTGGACGCATCAAGCCCGGCCGCCCCACGCTGCACGGCAGTCGCCCCGAAGATAAGCGTCGGGACATAAAGCGGAAGCACAAGCAATGAAAGCAGCAAGCCGCCGCGCCGCAAACCGATCGTCAGACCAGCCCCGAACGTGCCGATGACCGACAGGGCCGGCGTGCCAAGCGCAAGCGAGATGAAAAGATAGACATAAGCCTCAGTCGCAAGGTTCAGCAAAAAGCCAAATGCAGGGGCTGCAATGGTGAGCGGCAGGCCGGTTGTGATCCAATGCGCAAGCGCCTTCACCAACGCCGTCCCCTCTAGCGGCAGCGGTGCCGTCGCCAAAAGCGCCAGCGACCCGTCTTCGAAATCCAGCGCAAAGATCCGATCAAGCGACAGCAAGGCCGCCAACAAGGATGCCACCCACAGAATTCCCGGCGCGATCCGTGTCAGCACCTCGCGTTCCGGGCCGACGCCGAAAGGCACCAGAATGACAACGATCAGAAAGAAGGCGAGCCCAAGCCCGAATCCACCGCCTGCCCTGATGGCAAGCCGCAGATCGCGAACCAGTAATGCCTTCACAGGAAAGCCTCGTCAGCACCGCCTTCGGCCTCGCGCACAGCAGCAAACGGAGTCAGGTCCAATGTGGGCGCGTCTATCCCAAGGTCGATATGGGTCGCGATGACCGCTATTCCGCCCTTCGCCAAATGTTTATCCCGCAACCAATCGGCGAACAGATTGACTGAAAAACGATCAAGCGAAACGGTCGGCTCATCCAGATAAAGCAGCTTACGCGCGATAACACCAAGGCGTGCAAGGCCCAGCCTGCGCTTTTGCCCCGCCGACAGCGTCCCCGCCAATCGCTGCCGCAGTGAGGTCAGATCAAAGGCTTCATAGACAGATTCTGGAACGGTGTTTCCGTAAACCTCGGCCCAGAAACTCAGGTTCTCTTCCACCGTCAGCGCGGTCTTGATCCCGTCAGCGTGACTTGAATAGGCACTTTCGTCACTCGCGGCGATTTGACCAGCCAAAGGGGGCTGCAATCCAGCCAGCGTTCGCAACAGCGTCGTTTTGCCGATGCCGTTCGGCCCCCGCAGGATCAGCGCCTCACCCGGTGCGACCACGAAACTGACATCGCTCAGAACCGGCGTGCCGCTGCGGGCAACATCAAGAGAGGTGACAGTAAGAGTCATGCCAAAGACGTATCGTGGCGCGTGACCCGGCGCAACGGGCCATGACGGGCATCAGACTGGCAACAGGGCAAGCGCGACGCGGCGGCCTTCCGAAAGCAGCACGTTGTAAGTACGACAGGCCGCTGGTGACGCCATCGCCTCGACGCCGATCCCGGCCTCCTCAAGCAACGCGCGAAAATCAGCCGGCACATGTGCAATCTCGGCACCCGTGCCAATAAACAGAACGTCAATACTGTCAGCTTCGGACACCAATGACTCTGTGTCGTCATATCCGCCCCACGCCGCGACGCCGGACGGAAAAACGGTCACCGGCCCTTCGATTTTTTCACCGCCGATCCGGAAAAAACCGGGACCATACCCGTCAATAGGCTTGGACCCGTCGTACTGAATTTCTGTGAGGCGCATCAGGCGTCAATATCCGCATATTGGCCGCCCGCCGTGGGGGTCTTTTTCGACCAGTCACGCTTCACACCCAGCACAACCAGAATTGCTGTCGCCACGAATATCGACGAATACGTCCCGATAAAGACGCCCCACATCATCGCGAAGACAAAGCCACGGATCACATCGCCGCCAAGAACAAACAGCGCCAACAGCGCAAGCATCGTCGTCAAAGATGTCATCAAGGTGCGCGACAAGGTTTCATTGATCGACAGGTTCAACACCTCTTTCAACGGCTTCTGCTTGTATTTGCGCAGGTTCTCGCGAACGCGGTCGAACACGATCACCGTGTCGTTGATCGAATAGCCGACGATGGTCAGCAAGGCCGCAATGATGGCAAGGTCAAAGCGGATTTGAAGCTCTGAAAAAATACCGATTGTCAGGATCACATCATGAATCAGTGCCAGAACGGCACCCACCGCAAACTGCCATTCAAAGCGCAGCCAGATATAGAACAAGATCGCGGTTACGGCCAAGGATACAGCGATGATGGCATCGCTGATCAACTCACCAGACACCTTAGGCCCGACGGAATCGACAGACATGAATTCGATATTCGGCGCGACTTCCAGCAAGGCGGCTTCTACAGCGGAAATTGTCTCGGGCGTGACGCTTTCAACGCCATCCTGCGCCTGGATTCGCACCATGGCGACATGCTGGTTTTCGTCGAAACTCGGGTCGAACACCTGCGTAATTGATACATCGCCAAGTCCCAGCGGCTCGACAGCCGCACGATAGGCGGCGACGTCAATCGGCGTTTCAGCCTGTGTACGGATCGAGGTGCCGCCCTGGAAATCGATACCAAAGTTCAGGCCCTGATACATGAACGACGCGAACGCGATAATCATCATCGTGCCCGAAATACCAAGCCACAGTTTTGCACGCTTGAAAAAGTCGATCGATGTATCCTGTTTGACCAGTCTTAGTCGCATCTTACACCTCGATCGTTTTTGGACGACGTGATGCGAACCACATCACGACAATTGAACGTGTGACAAATAGCGCCGTAAAGACCGACGTCATGATCCCGAACATCAAGGTCCATGCAAAACCCTGCACCGGACCGGACCCCATGAGCAAAAGGATCACCGCCGTCATGAATGTCGTGATATTGGCATCAATGATCGACGACAGCGCCTTTTCATAGCCAAGCTCTATCGCGCGCGCAGGCCCTCGCGCTGTCTTGAGTTCTTCGCGTATTCGCTCGAATACGATCACATTGGCATCGACCGCCATGCCGATCGTCAGCACGATACCCGCGATACCGGGCAAGGTCAGCGTGATCCCGATCATCGACAAAAGGCCAAACATCAGCCCGACGTTAATGACCAAGGCGATATTCGCGAAAATACCGAAGAGCCCATAGCTCAGGAACATGTAAAGCAGCACGGCAATGCCCGCCGCGATACAGGCCACGGTGCCCGCATCAATACTGTCCTGCCCCAGTTCAGGGCCGACGGTGCGCTCTTCCAACCAGGTCAGCTCGGCTGGCAAGGCGCCAGCGCGCAACAAGACCGCAAGATTGGTCGATTCCTCGACAGAAAAGTTTCCGGTGATAATGCCCGACCCGCCGGCAATATGGCTTTGGATCACAGGCGCAGAGATCACCTGTTCATCCAGTACAATCGCAAAAGGCGAACCGATATTCTCGAGCGTGTAGTTGCCAAATTTCTGCGCGCCCGACACGTTGAAACGGAAATTCACTGCGGGTCGGTTATTCTGATCAAAGGCAGGCTGCGCGTCGACAAGTTCTTCACCGGTCACAACAGGCGCGCGTTCCAGAATGTAAAACACGCCCGGCTCGTCCAATGAAGGCAGGATTTCGTTCCCGACACCGGCGGGCTCGGTATCAGACGACGTGCGGCCCACGACGGGTTGAAAGGTCAGCTGCGCTGTCGTGCCGATCAGCCGCTTCAGCTCTTCGGCGGATCCGATTCCAGGGACCTGGATCAGGACGCGATCAGCCCCCTGCCGCTGGATATTCGGCTCGCGTGTGCCGGCTTCATCGATACGATTGCGCACGATTTCAAGCGTTTGCGCCATCGTGCGTTCGTTGATCTGCTCTTTCTCGGCGTCGGAAAAAACAACCGTCAGCGTGGTGCCGTCGGCCGTCACTTCGATATCGGATGAACCGACACCGGTCAGCGCTGTGATCGGGCGTGCAAGTCCCTGCACCAGTTCAAGCGCGCGCGCAACGCCGTCCGGCTCCGAGATCGTGAACCGCAGCACGCCGGGCGGCGCATTTTCGACCTGCTGCACGAATCCGACAGCATCACGTTCAGCGACCAGCGTGTCCCGCACACTCGGCCACATGGAGGTCATCAGCGTATCGTAAACATCCTCAAGCTGCACTTCCGCCAGCAAATGCGCACCGCCACGCAAATCAAGGCCCAGATTCACGACACCGCTTGGCAAGAATGAGGGCCAGCTCGTGTCCTCGACACCTGCAGCGATAGCATCATTGTGCGCCTCAACACGGCTGTAGAACGTGTTGGGCATCGCAAAGACAAGACCGACCACAACGGTCAGCCAGATCAGGATCAACTTGCCTGCCGAGAAATTCATCATGACTGCGCCCCCTTCGGGTTCTTATTTTGCAGGCTCTGTCTTGTTCAGCACTGTTGCAATGGTCGAGCGGACGACACGCACGGTCACACCGGACGCGATCTCGACTTCGACTTCTGTGGCGGCGTCCTTGACCTTTGTGACCTTGCCGATAATGCCGCCTTGCGTGACGATCTGATCGCCCCGGCGCAGGGCGGCCACCATGGCCTGATGGTCTTTCAGCTTTTTCTGCTGCGGACGGATCAGCAGGAAATACATGATCGCGAAAATCAGGATAAGTGGAATAATGCCTTCGATGCCCTGCATGGTCGTCCCTTTTGTTGTGCCCGCACGCGGCGGTAAAGTCGCGGCACATTAGGTGCAGCGCCCCTTGATGGCAACCGCATCTGCCCGGCTTTTCGCTGTTCACAGGCGGCTTTCTTTGGGGCATATGGGGGCACGGTTTTCAAACGCCAACCCAAGGACCAGAATTATGCATGACATTCGCTTCATCCGTGACAATCCCGCCGCTTTCGATGCGGCCCTGTCCCGTCGCGGAATGGACGCAATGTCGTCTGACATCCTTGCCATCGACGCCGAACGGCGCGAGGCGATCCAGGCTGCCGAAACAGCACAGGCCGAAGCCAACAAGGCCGCAAAGGAAGTCGGTGCAGCCAAAGGGCGTGGTGATGACGCCGAGTTTGAACGTTTGCGCGCACTTGTCGCCGCCAAAAAGGCAGAAATCGCAGACCTGAACGACAAGGCCAAAGCGCTCGATGACAAGCTAAACGCCGTGCTGGCCGAGATCCCGAACCTGCCTGCCGATGATGTGCCAGATGGCGCGGATGAAAACGACAACGTCGAAGTAAACCGCTGGGGCACCCCGCGTGACATCAAGAACGCCAAGGAACACTTTGAAATTGCCAGCGTTCAATCCGGTTTTGACTTCGAAACTGCCGGCAAGACGTCAGGCAGCCGTTTTGTCTTCATGAATGGAGTCGTCGCCCGCGTTCACCGTGCACTCGCGCAGTTCATGCTGGATGTGCACACAGAAGAAAACGGCCTGACCGAAGTGTCCCCACCGGTGCTTGTCCGTGACGAAGCCATGTATGGCACCGACAAGCTGCCCAAGTTTGCTGAAGATAGTTATCAAACGACGAATGGCTGGTGGTTGATTTCCACCTCAGAAATCTCACTTACCTACACGGTTGCCGGCGACACGTTGGACGAAGCCGACCTGCCCCGCCGCCTGACCGCACATACGCTTTGCTTCCGCTCGGAAGCCGGATCAGCAGGCCGTGATACGGCGGGAATGCTGCGCCAGCATCAGTTTGAAAAGGTCGAAATGGTGTCCATCGTGCATCCCGATCAATCTGACGCCGAACAAAAGCGCATGCTGCGCTGCGCTGAAGACATCATGGAGCGCTTGGAGATCCCATATCGCACCGTCCTGCTGTGCACCGGTGACATGGGCTTCGGCGCGCGACGGACCTACGACATCGAAGCGTGGCTGCCAGGACAGAACACCTATCGTGAGATCAGTTCGGTTTCCACCACCGGCGATTTTCAGGCCCGCCGGATGAATGCCCGTTTCAAGCCCAGCGACGGCGGCAAACCACAGTATCTGCACACGCTGAACGGATCGGGGCTCGCTGTCGGGCGGACGCTGATCGCAGTATTGGAAAACGGTCAGCAAGAAGACGGGTCCATCACATTACCCGCAGCCTTGCACCCCTATTTGCGTGGCAAGTCGCGGATCGCTGTGGACGGCACCCTCGCATAAGCTAGGTTAAGTCTTATGAAAAACCTGACCGCATACCTGACACTGTTGCTGGCCGTTGCTTTCGCAGCGGCCCCCTTCATCACCTCGCCTTTTAGCGGGTTCGAGGCGGATCAACTGCCCATCCCGCAGGTAGACCCACCGGTGCAGCCTGCGGGCTATGCGTTCGCAATCTGGGGCGTAATTTATGCGTGGCTGATCATTTCGGCGCTCTACGGCGCTCTGAACAGGCCCGACGCGCCTGACTGGGACGATGCGCGCTGGCCGTTGAATGTCAGCCTTGCCGTCGGCGTGCCATGGCTCGCAATCGCCAACGCCAGCGCGGTCTGGGCCACGGTCACGATCGTTATCATGGCAATCGGTGCAATTATTGCGCTCGCACGCGCGCCGCTTGATGACCGCTGGCTGTTTCAAGCACCGGTCGGGCTTTATGCCGGGTGGCTGACAGCGGCAAGCTTCGTTTCACTCGCCACGACATTTGCCGGATACGGCATTGGCTTGGGGTCTTTCGGCTGGGCACTCGTCGGGATCGCAGGGGCTCTCACGGTCGCCTTCATCGTGCTATCGCGTCGCCAGACAGCACTCGGCTATCTGGCCGCCGTCGTCTGGGCATTGGTCGGGATCGTCGTGGCCAATGGCATTGCCGGCTGGATCGTATCCCTCGCCGCAGCCATCGGAATTGCGATCCTTTTGCTGCGTTTCGGCCCTGTCGCGGTCCGGTCTATTCGCCCCGGTTTTTCTTGAGGTGTTTTGACAGGCGTGACGGCTGGGCTGACTTCTTGTCCTTGTAAGGATTCTTGTCGCCCTGATCGCGCAAATACAACCGGATCGGCGTGCCCGGCATATCAAAGTCTTCGCGCAACCCATTGACCAGATAGCGTTTATAGCTTTCGGGAACCATGTCTGGGAACGATGTCATGACGACAAACGCAGGCGGACGCGTCTTGACCTGCGTTGCATAGCGCATCTTGATCCGCCGCCCGCCGGGTGCCGGTGGCGGGTGCTGTTCCAGCATGCCTGTCAGCCAGCGGTTCAGGTGTGCTGTGCTGACACGGCGGTTCCAGACATCATGCGCGCGCATGATCGCCTGATGCAGGCGGTCCAGCCCCTTACCCGTCTTGGCGGACACGGTAACCAAAGGGGCACCTTTCAACTGCGGCAGAAGGCGCTCGAACGACTGGCGCAAATCCTTCAGCTTTGACTGTTTTTCGGTCTCGACGTCCCATTTATTGACGGCCACGACAACGGCGCGGCCCTCGCGCTCGGCAAGGTCGGCGATCCGCAGATCCTGCTGCTCGAACGGAATTTCAACATCGAGCAGCACAACAACGACCTCGGCGAATTTCACCGCGCGCAGTCCATCCGAAACGGACAGCTTCTCCAGCTTTTCCTGCACCTTGGCCTTCTTGCGCATGCCTGCGGTGTCAAAGATGCGCATGGGCACACCGTCCCATTCCTGGCTGACGGAAATCGCATCGCGCGTGATCCCCGCTTCGGGCCCGGTAAGCAAACGTTCCTCACCGATGATTTTGTTGATCAGCGTTGATTTCCCCGCATTAGGGCGACCAACCACAGCGATCTGCAAGGGTTTCGCCTTGGTCGGAATGCGCGGCGCGTCTTCGTCATCATCACCGACATCCACGTCCGTTTCAGGTGCATTCGCCTCTTCACGTGCGGCAAAGGCTTCCGACAGCGGGCGCAGACGATCCATTAATTCGCCCAGACCCTCGCCATGTTCGGCCGATAGACGGATCGGCTCACCCAGACCAAGGGCAAAGGCTTCCAAAATCGTCGAATCAGCCGCCTTGCCTTCGGCTTTGTTGGCCGCAAGGATCACATTGGCGTTCTTCTTGCGCAGGATATCGGCAAAGACCTCATCGGCAGGCAGCAAACCGGCGCGCGCGTCGATCATGAACAAACAGACGTCGGCCATCTCGACTGCACGTTCCGTCAGACGACGCATCCGGCCTTGAAGACTGTCATCCGTCGCATCTTCCAACCCGGCGCTGTCGATTACGGTAAAGCGCAAGTCGGCGATGCGGCCCTGCCCTTCGCGCAAGTCGCGCGTCACACCCGGCTGGTCATCGACCAGCGCAAGCTTCTTGCCGACCAGACGGTTGAACAATGTGGATTTGCCCACGTTCGGGCGGCCCACAATGGCAAGGGTAAAGGACATGTCACGCGCTCCAGACTCTCAAGCGCCAGCGGTTACACCACTTGTGCGCTAACGGAAAGCCACCAACTGACCGGCCTTACTGACAACATAAAGCGTCTGCCCGGCGACAACCGGATTCGAGGCCGCTCCGCCGGAAATTTCCGCCGTTCCGATCAACGCGCCCGATTGCGGGTCGAACTCGCGCATCAATCCGTCCGAAGAACCGACGATCAGGCGTCCGCCAGCCAGTACGGGGCCATAATGCGCGACAACAGACCGGTTCGTGCGGAACAAAAGGCCCGATGCGACCTCTGATGGCAAGGCGGTCTTCCAGACCGGGATGCCTGTTGCAGCGTCAAGGCGCACAAGCTCGTTCAGGTCATTCACAAGGAATACAGAATCGCCAGCAGGCCAGACCGGGCTCAGCGTGCCTTCGGATGCGGTCCACAGACGTTCGCCGTTCGCCACATTCATGGCCACGACACGGCCCGAGAAATTGCCGACGTAGACGGTGTTGCCGTCTATCACCGGATCACCGGCGATGTCAGAGATATTGGCTGCAGCCTGCCCCAGACGTTCGCCTGTGACAACTGTGGACCAACGGCGCAAGCCACCTTGCGGGAAGGTTGCGATAACCTCACCCGAACCAAATGGAAAAATGGCGATGTCGCTTGTTACGGCAGCACCTGCACCGCCTGAAAAGTTGCCGACCGACGGCGTGCCAGCCAAAGTCCAGCGGATACGGCCCGTCGTGACATCAATTGCCCAGGCAGTGTTGTCGCGTGACACGACATACACAAGATCGCCAAAGACAGTTGGCGCGGACGTGCCGGGGGCGTCCAGATCCTGACGCCAGAAGATCGCGCCGGTGCTGGCATCAAGGGCTGTCAGTTCGCCAAAGCCGGTCGTGACAAAGACAGTATTCCCGCCAACAGCAATGCCTCCGCCAGATGCATCCGTGGCCCCGTCACTGCGCGGCGTCAGATCACTTGACCAAACGGGTTGTCCGGCAGTGGTCGTTGCGCTGACGCGGGATCGCGCATCCAGCGTGTAGATCACACCGCCGGAAACAACAGGGTCGGCAGTGATGCGGGCCTTGCGACTGTCGCCTTCACCAATATTGACAGCAAAGACCGGGGCGAGCCCCGGCGACAAGGCCGGATGTGTCGTCCGGTGATCCGGTCCGCCGTTGCGGTGGGTCCAATTCGCGTTGCTGACCTGCGCGGGCAGACGAATGCCGCGGGTTTCGTTGACGATGGCGGCATCCGGACGAATGCTTAGCCGCTCTCCGGGCAGGATGACGTCGGTTTCGCCACAGGCCGCAAGCAGCGCAAGGCCCAGCGTCGCACCGATGATTGACTTGGATATCACTGGCAGCCCTCTTTCAACGGATCACTCCGATGCCTGTTCTTCGGTTTCCGCGGCTCCAGCATCCGGTGCGAGTTCGACACCCAACGCAACAAGCAGTGTTCTTGAACGCTCAAGCAATCCGCGCGTTACGGCGGCATCTTCGGCAATGGCCTGCAGCTTTGCAATGGCTTCTTCTGTTTTGCCTTCTGACACGTCCATCAAGGCCAGTTGCTCCTGTGCAAGCAACGCGAAGGTGGCACCGGGCTGCGCCAGGGCCTCAAGATTCGTGCGGCGCGTGGCCGGGTCTTCATTCGTCTCAAGCATTGCAGCCTTGAAGGCTGAAAGATCACGGTAGATTTCAGGAACGTCCGGATTGACGGCCAGCGCGCCCAAGGTCGCCGCAGCATCATCCATCGCACCATTTTCCTGCTGCGCCGCGGCCGTCAAAAGCGCGGTCACGGCAATCGCGGCACCGTCGGCTTCGACTTGGGTCAAGGCAGCTACTCGGGCATCGGGATCATCGGCACTCAAAGCCGCAATCAGCGCGTCGCCTGTTGCCTCTGCCTCGGCCTGTGCCTGCGATTTGGAATATTCATTCCATGCTGCACCACCGACAAGCGCCAGAATGGCAAGAACCGCAATCCAGCCGTAGCGGCGCAGATATCCGTAAAGGGCATCCCGCCGCACCTCTTCGGATACTTCATTGATAAAACTGTCGCTGTCGCTCACCGCACGGTCCCCGCATAGATGCTGCATTCCAGACCGCAGCACGCTGTTTTGCCGTTCTTATCGTGAAGCCCTACCCCTTGCCAAGACCCGTGACCTCCATGTGATCAAAGACTTATGCGGCAACGCAGAAAAGTAACCTTGCGGAAATCGTGTCACACCGGTAATCTGAACTGGTCAGTTCAGTTTGGTTTTTGTGAACCGAATCTCAATATGGCACGTAAGACAGGCATAAGAACAAAGGCGGCAGTGCTCTGCCAACCTCGCTTTAGCAAAGGCTCACGATGAAGATTTTCCCGATCAGCGCCGCCATCGTGGTTATCGTCGTACTCTATGCCGTGGTTTTCCAACGCGATGCTGTGCGCGACTGGCTTGGGCTTACGGCCCAAACCGCAGAAGTCCTGCCCGAAATCGAAAAACCTGTCGACACGGGCACCGTGCGCGTCGTTGCGCTTGCATCAGAGGCGCAGGTCGTTGAAAGCGCTGTCATTATGCGTGGCCGAACAGAAGCGGCACGGCAAGTCAGCGTCGCCTCGGAAACGTCGGGTCGCGTGACATCTCCGCCATTACGCAAGGGCAGCTTTGTCGATGAAGGACAGGCACTTTGCCAGCTTGACCCCGGTACCCGTGAAGCATCACTCGCCGAAGCGCGCGCCCGCCTTGCAGAGGCCGAAGGCCGCGTCCCCGAAGCACAAGCCGCCGTTGCCGAAGCGAACGCACGGATCGCAGAAGCGGAAATCAACGTGAATGCGGCCCGGCAACTTAGTGCCGACGGCTTTGCCTCTGAAACACGCGTGATCAGCGCCGAAGCCGTGCAGGAAGCAGCGCTTGCTGGCCTGCAACGGGCCCGCACTGGCGTCACCTCTGCACAGGCCGGAATTGAAGCCGCTGAAGCTGCGGTTGCAGCAGCCGAACGTGAAATAGAAAGGCTGACGATCGTTGCACCGTTTTCAGGTCTGCTTGAAACCGATACGGCCGAACTTGGCACTTTGATGCAGCCGGGCAGCCTTTGCGCCACGATTATCCAACTTGATCCGATCAAGCTGGTCGGTTTCGTGCCGGAAACAGAGGTCGCAAACATCACCGTGGGTGCCATGGCGACAGGCCGCCTCAATAATGGTGAGGCACTCATGGGCGAGGTGAAATTCCTGTCCCGTTCTGCGGATGACACGACCCGCACCTTCCGCGTCGAAGTCGAAGTGCCAAATCCTGACCTTGCTGTGGGCGACGGACAGACCGTTGAAATCATTGTCGCGTCCGAAGGGCAGAAGGCCCATCTGATCCCACAATCGTCGCTTACGCTGAATGATGACGGTGTGCTGGGCGTGCGTACAATCGCCGAAGACAACACAGCACTGTTTATGCCCGTCAACCTGCTGCGCGATACGGCCGAAGGTGTCTGGGTAGCGGATTTGCCGGAAAACATTAACCTGATCACGATTGGGCAGGAGTTTGTCACCGATGGCGTGCCCGTCACGCCCACCTACAGCGAGGCTGAAGGATGACCGGACTAGTCGACTGGGCCGCAAGCCGCGCCCGTATGGTAATTGCATTTATCTGCCTGTCAGTCATGGCAGGTGGTTTGGCATATACGGGCCTGCCGAAAGAAGGCGAACCGGACATCGAAATTCCGGCAATCTTTGTCTCCGTGATCTTTCCGGGCATTTCGGCGGCCGACGCGGAATTGCTGCTGGTCAAACCGATGGAAAACGAACTGTCCGATCTGGACGGGTTGAAAACAATGACCGGCACCGCCGCCGAAGGCTATGCTGGCGTTGCGCTCGAATTCGAATTCGGTTGGGACAAAACCAAGGTTCTGGCCGACATCCGCGATGCCATGAACAAGGCCCAGGGATCGTTTCCCGTCGGGGCCGAGAACTATTCCATCAACGAAATCAACTTTTCCGAATTCCCCATCGTCATCGTCAACCTGACGGGCGAAGTGCCTGAACGCACACTGTTGCGTGTCGCCAAGGACCTGCAAGATCGCATCGAAGGGCTTGATGCCGTTCTCGAGGCAGGTCTGGCCGGTGAACGCGACGAGATGCTTGAAGTGGTTATCGACCCGCTGAAACTCGAAGCCTACAACGTGACCGCTGGTGAACTCATCAACGTCGTCACAAACAACAACCTGTTGATCGCCGCGGGCGAGGTAGAGACAGCGCAAGGCTCCTTCGCCGTCAAGATCCCTTCCTCTTTCGATGAACCGCAGGACGTTTACGAACTGCCGGTCAAGATGAACGGCGACCGCGTCGTCACACTCGGCGATCTGGCAACGATCCGCCTGACCTTTGAAGACCGCGCCGGCACCGCCCGCTTTAACGGGGTCAACACGGTCGCCCTACAGGTGGTCAAACGCAAGGGCTTCAACCTGATCGACACGGCCGCACTTGTTTCCGAAGTGGTCGAGGAAGAGCGCGCAAAGTGGTCCCCCGAACTGCAGGCCGCCATCGACGTGGGCACATCCAATGATCAGTCGCGCAACGTCGCATCCATGGTCAGCCAGCTCGAAGGGTCAGTCCTGACGGCGATCGCCCTTGTGATGATCGTCGTGCTGGCAGCATTGGGACCACGGCCCGCGTTTCTTGTTGGTTTCGCGATTCCGACGTCCTTCCTGCTCTGTTTCGCACTGCTTGCAGTGATGGATATCACGATCTCGAACATCGTGATGTTCGGTCTTATCCTCGCGGTGGGGATGCTCGTGGACGGTGCCATCGTCGTTGTCGAATACGCAGATAAACGCATCAGTGAAGGTGTCGGACCGATGTCGGCCTACACAGAGGCAGCCAAGCGGATGTTCTGGCCGATCATCTCTTCCACCGCCACGACACTCTGCGCGTTCCTGCCGATGCTGTTCTGGCCCGGCGTGCCAGGGCAGTTCATGGGGATGCTGCCGGTCACATTGATCTTCGTGCTGTCCGCATCGCTTGTCGTCGCACTGATCTATCTGCCAGTCATGGGCGGCGTGACAGGACGTTTCAGCCGCATGCTCGGCGCAGTGTCCGACTTGCTGCGCGAGTCTACACCGTGGATCCTGCGCGCGGCACTTGTCCCTGTCGGGATCATGGCGACCTATATCGGGGCCATGCTGGCACTCAACCCGGGCTATATCTCGGGCGAGGCCGTGCAGACGTCCGGACTCTGGGAATCACGTCAGGGCATTATTCTGTTCTTCATCGGTGCGATACTGACCGCGATTGCTGTCGGCGCAGCGAAACGCGAGGCAAAACAGAAACGGGTCAATGCCGGATACAAACGCTCCCTTTTCGGCAAGTTCATCGGCTTTTTGACAGGCAACCCAGTAATGCCAGTCGTGGCGGTCGCCACGGTCATCGGAATGGTAATTTTCACCTTCGGATACTACGGCGCGAACAACAACGGGGTCGAATTCTTTGTCGAAAGCGAACCCGAACAGGCCATCGTTTACGTGCGGGCGCGCGGCAACCTGTCGCTTGAAGAAAAAGACGCGCTGGTCAAACAGGCAGAAGATATCGTCGTTGCGCACCCCGGTGTCGTCAGCACGTTCGCTTTCGCCGGAGAGGGCGGACTGAATTCCAATACAGGCGGCGCACAGGGCCCCCGTGACAGCGTCGGTCAGATCCAGCTCGAACTCATCCCTTGGGAAGACCGCGCAGGTGTTGCTGCCCTAGACGGGGACCGGGTACTTGCAGAGATCGACCGCGATCTCGCGACAATTCCCGGCATCGAATACGAAATCCTGAACCTGTCGCGTGGACCTGCATCGGCCAAGCCCGTGCATCTTCGGATCAAGGGCGACAACTTTGAAGAGCTGCAGCAAGCGACAGCAATCGCGCGCGCAAAGTTCGATGGAACCGAAGGCCTGACACAGATCGAAGACACGCTGCCGCTGCCCGGTATCGACTGGCAGATCGACGTCGACGTCGAGAAGGCAGGTCGTTACGGGGCTGATGTCGCCACAGTCGGTGCGATGGTGCAGATGGTGACACGCGGCATTCTGCTGGACACGATGCGCGTTGACAGTTCTGACGAAGAAATCGAAATCAGGGTGCGCCTGCCAGAACAGGACCGCGTGCTTTCAACATTGGACAGCCTGCGCGTGCGCACGCCGTCCGGCCTCGTGCCACTGTCAAACTTCATCACACGCACGCCCGTCGCAGAACTCGCCCAGATCGACCGGATTGACCAGAAACGCTACTTCGACATCAAGGCTGGCGTGACCGAGGATGCAAACCCGACCGAACGGATCGGCGTACTGACGGACTGGCTCGAAGCAAATCCCCTCCCCGCCTCCGTGTCTTGGGAATGGACGGGCGACCAGGAAGATCAGGCAGAAAGCCAAGCATTCCTTGCCGTGGCAGGGATCGGTGCCTTGGGGCTGATGTTCATCATCCTGCTGGCGCAGTTCAACTCATTCTACAATACAGTTTTGGTACTGCTCGCTGTCGTCATGTCCACGGCCGGAACGTTGGTGGGAATGCTCGTTATGGACCAGCCCTTCTCGATCATCATGACCGGAACAGGGATCGTGGCGCTGGCAGGCATTGTCGTAAACAATAACATTATCTTGATCGACACCTATCAGGAATACAGCCAGTACATGCCACGAACCGAGGCGATCGCTAGAACGGCAGAAGACCGCATTCGGCCAGTGCTTCTGACAACGATCACCACGATGGCGGGTCTGGCGCCGATGATGTTCGGACTCTCGCTCGACTTCTTCAATGGCGGGTATTCGATCGACAGCCCCACAGCGCTGTGGTGGAAACAGCTTGCCACGGCGGTTGTCTTCGGGCTCGGGATCGCGACGGTCCTGACTCTCGTGTTCACGCCTTCCATGCTCGCAATTCGCGTTTGGGCAGAGGATGGCTCGTATGCGATCTTTAATCGCCTGCGCGCCAGCAGCTTTGGTCAAACGGCAGTCAAGGCGCGGCAGGATCTCAACCTTGGCAAACGCGCAAAGCAGGTCAAATCGCCGCTGATCATCTGGGATGATGATGAAGACACACCGCGCGAACCGCGGCCGCTGAACGCACCGCTCAGGGCAGCTGAATAGACCGTAGCATTCAATCCGGACCTGCTGGAAATCGGTCGAAGCCGTTTACACGAAAAGCGAAATCACGTCTTGCGCAATGGACCGGCTGCCGCGAAATAGCGTTGCGGTCTCAAATGTGATGATGAACGCAAGGGGGTAGGACACGTAGTCAGGTACGACATCGGGCGAACCCAACCTGCGACGAACGACGATGCGGCTAATTTGGGGGTAAAGTATCAACGCGAAAACGCCTCCGATGATAACCCCACCCAGAATGTCCGCCGGCCAATGCAATCCCAAATAGATGCGCGGCAGGCAGATAAAGACGCAGGTGTAAGCCAACGCGAAAAGGCCGACCTTTCGGTTTACAAATATCAATGCCAAAGAAAATGCTGCGAAAAGAACCGCATGATCGCTTGGAAAGGCAGAGAAATCACTAAAGAGGCTTGGCGCGGGTCCGAAGATCGAATTGATCTCACCATCGAGTGCGCGAATAGGACGATCTCGGTACGGTAGAAAATTCGCGGCTCCCCGCGCGACGAGCACCGCAAGCGGTGCGACGACCAGCACGCTCAACATCCGCGACCGGTGGTGCCAGTCGGCAGGTTTGCCCAGGCCCCAAGCAAGCCAGAACAGCATCATGATGACCCCTCCCTTCAGATGATCACCAAACGCAAAGCGGAACACGACCACGTCAAGAAAGTCACTGCGTCCGGCAAGCGAATTGATACTCTTCAACAGGTATTCGTCGAAGGCGAGGATTGTTTCCAAGATCGTACCGTACCCTTTACGCCGCTTCTTCCGCTTCCTGCCGATTCCACAGGTGCGCATAGCGGCCATCTTTCTCCAACAACTCATTGTGGCTGCCGGTCTCGACTATCAGTCCGTCTTCCAGAACTACGATCCGGTCCGCATCGGCGATAGTCGATAAGCGGTGCGCGATGGTAATGACGGTGCGTCCCTGCCCCATAGCCTTGAGCTCATCCTGAATCTCCATCTCTGTCTCGGTGTCAAGCGCGCTGGTCGCCTCATCAAGCAGCAGAATTGGGGGATTCTTCAAAAGCGTCCGCGCGATACCGACCCTTTGCTTTTCACCGCCTGAAAGCTTCAGACCCCGTTCGCCGACGGCTGTATCATAGCCGCGCGGAAGGGACATAATGAAGTCATGAATCTTGGCGGCCTTGGCGGCCTCGCGGATTTCCGCCTCGGTTGCGTCAGGGCGCCCGTAGGCGATATTATAATGGATGGTATCGTTGAAAAGGACAGTGTCCTGCGGCACGACACCGATCTGCGCGTGAAGGCTTTCCTGCGTCACATCGCGGATATCCTGCCCGTCGATGCACAACGATCCATCCGTGACGTCGTAGAACCGGAACAACAGACGGCCAATGGTGGATTTGCCGGAACCGGAAGAGCCGACAATCGCGACCGTCTGACCGGGCCGCACCTCCAGATCGACGCCTTTTAGGATCGCGCGTTCCGCCTCATAGCCAAAGGCCACGTCCCTAAGGCTGATGGCCCCGCCGTTCACCTGCAATGGCTTGGCACCGGGCTTGTCCTGCACCTCTGCCGGTTGGCCCAACAGATCGAACATATCGCCCATATCAATCAAAGCCTGCCTGATTTCACGATAGACCGTGCCTAGAAAATTCAGCGGCATCGTGATCTGGATCATGTAGGCGTTGACCATCACGAAATCACCAACCGTCAGTGCGCCGTTCTGTACACCAACCGCCGCCATGACCATGACAGCAACAAGCCCGCTTGTGATCAGAAAGGACTGGCCGAAATTCAGGAAGGCGAGCGAGTAGTTGGTGCGGATTGCCGCGGCCTCATACTGCTGCATCGCGTGATCATAGCGGTTGGCCTCCCAACGCTCGGCCCCGAAATACTTTACAGTTTCAAAATTCAAAAGGCTGTCGATTGCCTTCTGGTTGGCGTCCGTGTCCTGATCGTTCATCTCCTTGCGGATTTTGACGCGCCATTCGGTGACTTTGAATGTAAACCAGACGTAGACAGCGATCGTTCCGACAACGACGGCCAGATACCAGACGTCGAACAGGAAAAAGAGGATGACAGCGATCATCAGCAGTTCCAGCACCAGCGGGCCGATACTGAACAGCAAAAAGCGCAACAGGAAATCGACGCCTTTCACACCGCGCTCGATAATCCGTGACAGCCCGCCAGTCTTGCGGGTGATGTGATAGCGCATGGACAGGCGATGAATATGCGTAAACGTCTCAAGCGCGAGTGCGCGCAAGGCCCGCTGACCGACACGGGTAAAGATGACATCCCGCAACTGCTGGAATCCGACGTTCATCAGTCGGGCAATGCCATAGGCAATCGTCAACCCGACAGCACCTGCCCCCAGAAAGGTCGCGGCACTCGCGCCATCTGGGGCCAATGCGTCGACGGCCTGCTTGTAAAACAACGGGGTCGTCACAGCGATAACCTTGGCCAGAACAAGCACCAGAATGGCAGCGACAACCCGGCGTTTCACCCACCCCTGCCCATCTGGCCACAAATAGGGGATTACGCGGCGGATCACCTGCCATCCCTGTATCTGGGCATCGTTGAGATTGGCGTTAGTCTTGGGAAGGCGGCGCATCAATTTCTCCGGTCGGCCCCCATACTTAGGAAGGCAGAACGGAAATGACCACCCTAGTCTGCGGTCTCGATAGCATCGGGCATACGAAACACCTGACCGGGATAGATCAGGTCAGGATCACGGATCAAATCCTTGTTCGCCTCGTAGACGGCGACATAAAGAATACCCTGGCCCAACTCCTCCCGGGCGATCGCCCAAAGGGTCGCACCGGGCTGCACAGTGCGCACGGCAACGTCAAAATCTTCTTCGGCGGTTTCTTCTGCAAGGACAGCAGCGACGGTTTCGGCCTCTTCGCGTTTGAACGGAGTTTCGATGCGGGACACGACGGTGCCTGCGTCATCAACCTCGTCCACGCGCAAGGTATAAACACCAGTCTCAATCTGCGGCAAATCAGTGCGCCAGTTGCCGCCTTCTTCAATGCGTGAAGATGTTACCGGTTGATTGTCGATGTAGACCTGCACGAACCCGTTACCGCTTGCACGGCCAGCGATTACGACCTCCCCTTCGGGATCATAGGTGATCGTGTCCAGTGCGATGTTCGGGGCAATTTCCGGCGGCGTCTCGCGGTCATTGGACACGACGCGAACCCCTTCCGCGTCGGTGACGAGCACAGTGGCGGGATTCGCATCAGGCGTCGCGATGTCCACCGATCCCAATGCAGGTAACTCCGGCACGGCGACATCCGTTGATGCCACGATTTCAGCTCCGACCTCTGATGTGACGGCCCCGACGACGACGGGCGTTGTCGGCTCTTCAATAGCGACGGGGCTCGCAGCGAAAGGTTGGACAAGGAACGTCTCGGTCGATCCGACTGCTGTACCTTCAGGATCGGCCAGCAAGGCAAGCCTGCGCGCCTGATCAGAGGGTTCCAACATCAGGACGGCTCCGAACGACCCGCTTGCATCTGCAACGACCCGTTCGACCGATCTGCCGGCCAGCATGATATCGACGGTTTGCCCTGCTTCGGCCTTGCCTGCGATCACGAACAGCCCGTCGCCTTCAACGCGAAACGTATCGAACGCAGGCCGCACCACGTCCGCTTCGTCAGCCGGGGCACTGGTCGTTACCGTTTCTTCTGCCGGAGCAACGGTCGTTGCTTCAGTCAGAGCAATGTTCGTTTCTTCAGCCGGGGCATTGGTCGTCTCGGACGTTTCGGGAGCCTCTACCGCAACAGGTATTTCGGGCACGTCCTCTGTTTGCGCGAACTGGACCAAAAGCACCACCGCGACCCCGACTGCTGCCGCAACCAGCGCACCCATTGCCAAGTGCCGTGTCTGAGAAGCCATCGAACCGCCTTATCTTTCCGCCCCTGTCTCGCCTTTAGCGAGGTTGAGCAACAATAGCCCCACCGCTACAAGCGGTCAAAGAAACACCGCGAAAGAGGCCGTAATGAACAAAGTTTTGAAGTCAGTGTGTGTTTATTGCGGCTCGCGCGATGGTGGCGAGCCCGCCTACGCATTGGCTGCCGAAGAAACCGGCGCGATGCTTGCCGACAATGGCTGGCGGCTGGTTTACGGCGCGGGTGATGTGGGTTTGATGGGTCGTGTGGCCAACGCCGTGCAAAAGGCAGGGGGCGCGACGTTCGGTGTGATCCCTGTCCATCTGCTGGATTGGGAGGTCGGGAAACGCGATCTTGACACGTTTATCATCACCGAGACGATGCACGAGCGCAAAAAGGTGATGATCATGAACGCCGATGCGGTGGTCGTACTGCCCGGCGGGGCCGGATCACTGGACGAATTTTTCGAGGCACTGACTTGGCGGCAACTTGGTCTGCACAACAAGCCGATAATCCTGTTGAATATCGATGGGTTCTGGGATCCGTTAAAAACCCTGCTCGACCACGTGGTCGAACAGGACTTTGCCGGTCAAAACATCATTGATTTCGTGCAGGTGGCAGAGGATGTGCCATCGCTTGCCAGCCTGCTGCGTGCGTCACTCTCATAATCTACGACGCAAGATCTGCCTTGATGATCTCGGTCAGTTCGTGGACCGGGTGGTTGGTCAGTGTTTTCGGGATTTCTCCGATCACCTTGTCCGTCACTTCCTGATGAAGTTCACCGCGCAGCTCTCCAAGGATATTCGGGGCTGCGACTAGAACGAGATGCTCGAACTTCCCCTTGTGGGCCTTCTCGTACAGCTTGTCGGCCAGGTCAGCGGCAAACCGTTCCTTCGCCAACTCATGCCAATCCGTGTCGTCAAACGCAGATCGCTGGCCATGACCCTGCGGACCATTGTCATGGCCGCGGCCGGGTCGGTTGGCACCTTGGTCGATGGACTTCGGGTTGTCTTGCTCGTCCTTGGCAATCACCTTCAGGTTCGGGTTTTCGCCGTCAGTCAAGTTTTCAAGGAACAAAGCCTTTTCGCCGTCCGCGACCACGACCCATGTGCCATTCTTGATTTTAGTCATCGCGTGTATCCTCTCCGGTTGCCAATTCGTCGCCCTTGGTCACCCGGGTCGTGCTTTCTCCACCTTGTGTGACCTTGCGCAGCTCGTCGCGCGTTCCAACGCGGCGCTGCAAATGCCCACCGCTACGACCCTGCTGGTCCGGGGTGTCCGTTTCGGGCAGGAACTCTTCTGTTTCGGATTTGCCATCTTTTGATCTGACGCGTTCGGCCATGATGTTCTCCTTGCATACGCTTTGAAAAAACAACCAGCGAAACGGCAAATCGTTCCGCGATCAGCCCGTCAATTCTTGAAACCGCGCCAGACTGATATTCGACCCACAGGCAATGATTCCAACCTTGCGACCACGCAGATCGTCCCGGAGCGGCCCCATGATCGCCGCCAACGATGCAGCACAGGCGGGTTCCGCAACCAAACTTAACTTGGTGAACAAGATCCGCATCGCCTTGCGCATTGCGTCATCGCTGATCTGCACCATCCGGTCCACATTTGCTGCGGTGACCCCAAAGGAATAAGGCAACGCCTTGGGTGCACCGAGGCTGTCAGCAATCGTGTCGATCCGCTCCAGCGTCACAGGCGCACCCGCTGCAAGACTGCGCGACATACTGTCAGCGCCAACAGGTTCGACACCGATAATCAGCGCATCCTTGCGCAACTGGCGGATCGCGGATGCCATGCCGGAAATCATCCCGCCGCCGCCAACCGGAATGACAAAGGTATCAAGATCAGGGGCTTGCGCCACGTATTCCGCACCCAGTGTCGCCGCGCCAAGTGTCATATGCGCCGCTTCAAACGGATGCATCAGTGTCTTCCCCGCGTCTGCACCCTTCTCCATCACGGCAAAGGCAGCGGGCATGTCGTCAGCCAGAACGACCTCAGCCCCCAGCGCCCGCGTGCCGTCAATGCGCAGCGGATCTGTGGCTTTGGGCATGGCAATGGTGGCCTGCACCCCCGCCTCTGCCGCAGCCCAGGCCACCGCCATCGCATGATTGCCACCGCTCGCGGCGATAACACCGGCGGCACGCTGCCCGTCAGTCAGACCCGCAATCCCAAGAAAGGCACCGCGCGCCTTGAACGATCCGGCTTGCTGAAAAAGCTCCAGCTTGATGGTGACATCGGCAGCGGGCAAGCGGTCCCACCCGGCGGTGTTCAGGCGCAAGATCGGGGTGTGCACCATCACGCCACGCAGAAGGTCAGCGGCGGCAGAAATTTCGGTAAGTGTCGGGCCCATGCAACGGCTCCGCGAAATGAAAAAGGCCCGCAGGGTGTCCCACGGGCCTTCAAAATCGTCAATGGACAGGGATTACATGCGCGATGCGACGTTTTCCCAGCTAACCAGATTGTCGAGGAAATTCGACAGATAGTCAGGACGCTTGTTGCGGAAATCGATGTAGTAGGAATGCTCCCACACATCGCAGCCCAACAAGGTGGTCTGGCCGAAACAGACAGGATTCACGCCGTTTTCTGTTTTGGTGACCTTCAGTCCGCCGTCGGTGTCCTTGACCAGCCAGGCCCAGCCCGACCCGAACTGACCACCGCCGGCCGCCTTGAATTCATCCTTGAACTTGTCGACTGAACCAAAGCTCTCGGTAATCGCCTTTTCAAGCTCACCGGGCATCTTGCTGTCGTCGGGCGACATCATTTCCCAGAACTGGTTGTGGTTCCACAACTGGCTGATGTTGTTGAAGATTCCACTCTGGGCGACAGCGTTCTTGTCATAGGTGCCCTTGATGATCTCTTCGAGGGACTTGCCCTCCCATTCTGTGCCCTCAATCGCCTTGTTGCCATTTGTGACATAGGCGTTGTGGTGCAGATCGTGGTGATATTCGAGCGTTTCCTTGGACATGCCCTTGGATGCAAGGGCATCGTGTGCGTAAGGAAGATCGGGAAGTTCAAAAGCCATTTCAGGGGCCCTTTCCATGCATGTTTCCGTTGCGACTTAACAAAGCGCAAAAGGTCGCAGGGTCAAGGCGAAAGCATCAACAACGCTAGAAGTGGCCGACAGGGCCCGCTTTTGCTGAGGCTTCGAGCAACCGAAATGTGTAATCCCCGACTGATCTGAAACAGATGACGGTAAAGGCATCGTCCGCGTGCATCCAAAAGGCTGCTGCAACCTGCCCGAGTCGCGTGCGTCGAAAATCGCCCACACCAAAACTGCCGGGATGCAGATCGACGGGCGCAAGCTTTGCAATAACCTCGCGGGCGTATGGCCCCGAAACGGTCATCACCGCACGGGCGTCCGACACATTGACGGCAAGATGATGCCGCCCTTTTAGCGCTTTGGCGATTTTCGCAAGCGCGGTCTCCACGGTGTTGTAATCGACCATGATCAATACTTCGTCGCGCGACATCCACGCGAGGCCGCCGCTGGCCTTGCCCTGCTCGGGGAACTGGGCACCCGTCAGGTCCGTGCAGACCTTGCGAAGCTTGCGCGACGACAGATCACCCCGCAGGCTGATCATGCCCCGCAATCCAACATCGGCGACCTTGATCGCACCTTCGGACACGCGGCCGTCCAATGCACTGACAGCGTTAGACATTCTGTTTGTCCCCTTCTTTGTCGTAGAACACAGGATCGACGATCTTGGCCCGCACCGGCTCGCCACCGATATTGGTGAAATCCAGAACTTCGCCAATGCGATCCGGCCCCTTGTGGACCAGCCCCATTGCAATGCCCTTTTTCAAGGTCGGGGAGTAATAGGTCGATGTCACACGGCCTTGTGTGTTGGTCTGGTCATTCTCGTTCTTGCCGTCTGCAATGGCATAAGCGCCATCGGGCAAAACGGACCCATCGACGGTCTCGAGCCCAACCAGCTTCCAGCGGTTCGGGTCGGCCATATGGGAACGTTCATGCGCCCGTTTGCCAAGATAGTCGTCCTTCTTCTTGGACAGCGCCCAATTCAGGTTCAAATCCTGCGGGATGATTGTGCCATCGGTTTCGTCACCGATCATGATAAAGCCCTTTTCGGCCCGCATGATGTGCAGCGCCTCGGTGCCGTAAGGCATGATCCCGAACTCTTCACCAGCGGCCAGCAGGGCATCCCAGAACGCACGCCCCTGCGATGCGAGAACGGCGATCTCATAAGATAATTCTCCTGAAAAACTTATGCGATAGACGCGGGCCTTGAAGTCACCCAGCGTGCCGTCAGCCCATTGCATGAACGGCAGCGTTTCCTTGGACACATCCATGCCACCCAGCTTCTCCAGCAGCAAACGTGCCTTCGGGCCAACCACGGCCACCTGCGCGAACTGTTCCGTGACATTGGCAACATAGACCTGCCAATCCCACCATTCGCATTGCAGCCAGTCTTCCATCCAGGCGTGGATGCGTTCAGCCCCGCCAGTGGTCGTGTGACAAAGCCAGGTCTGGTCGTCGATGCGGGCGACCACACCGTCGTCAGACAAGAACCCATTCTCGGTGCACATCAGGCCATAGCGGCATTTGCCAACCGGCAGGGACGACATGAGGTTCGTGTACATCATGTCGAGGAACTTTCCGGCATCAGGCCCGCTGACGATCAGCTTGCCAAGCGTGGAGGCATCCAGAAGCCCGATGTTGGTGCGCGCGTTCACCACCTCGCGGTTGACCGCATCATGGACGCTTTCACCGTTGCGCAGATAGGCATAAGGGCGACGCCACGCGCCGACCGGTTCGTTGTCGGCCCCGTTGGCATTGTGCCAGTCCGACATTGGCGTCTTGCGGATCGGCTGGAACAGATCACCTTTCGCGACACCCGCGATCGAGGACATTGAAATCGGCGTATAGGGCGGACGGAACGTCGTTGTGCCGACATTCGGAATTTCGTTGTTCAGTGCTTTCGAAAGAATCGCAAGTCCGTTGATATTGCTCAACTTTCCCTGATCGGTCGCCATGCCCAGCGTGGTGTAGCGCTTGGCATGTTCAACGCTTTCGAATCCTTCCTGCGCGGCAAGCTGCACGTCGCTGACCTTTACATCGTTCTGGAAATCCAGCCACGCTTTGGCGCGCAGTTCATATTTCGCGCCTTGCGGCATCAGCCAGACGGGCGAAAGCGGCGCTTCTTCTGCGTCGTGACCGATGGGGCAGTCGCCTGCCTTTTTCGTGTGACCCGCGATCCTGGCCGCTTGCCGTCCGGCAGCGAAACCATCGGCGACGGCTTCTGCCGTGAATAGATGGCCATTTGCCATACCGGCGCAGGTGACAAAGCCTTCGCCATTACCGTCGGTCGGTGGTTGATCGGGATCGGGGCGGAACATGGCCTGCCCCGCGTCCCACGTCAGCTTGCCACCGCAATGGGACCAAAGATGGACCACAGGCGACCAGCCGCCGGACATGGCAACGCAGTCACACGCGATTTCCTCTGTCACTGCGCCTTCACCGGCCTGTTTGCACAGGGCCACGCCAGACACGCGCTTGCCGCCTTTGACTTTGGCAACGCCGGTATCGTTCAGAACACGAATGCCCAGCGCTTTGGCTTCCTGCACCAACGGGCTGTCTGCGGGTGCGCGGGCGTCCACAATGGCGGGAATATCCAGTCCTGCTTTTTTCAATGTGATTGCCGTGCGGTAAGCATCATCATTGTTCGTTACGACAACAGTCCGATCCCCGATGGAAACACCGTAGTTCACGACGTAATCCCGGATCGCCGCAGCTAGAAGAACGCCGGGTATGTCATTGCCTGCAAAGGACAAAGGACGCTCAATCGCACCAGTCGCTGTCACGATCTGCTTGGCACGGATGCGCCACAAACGATGGCGCGGCCCGTCTTGCGCGCCATGATCGCAGAGCCGTTCGTATGCAAGCGCATAACCGTGATCGTAGACACCCGCACCCATGCAGCGGGTGCGAAGACTGACGTTCTCCATCCCTTCCAGTTCGGTGAGGGTGGCGTTCACCCAACCTTCCGCGCATTGGCCTTCGATCTCAGGCGCATCCACAACAGCCCGCCCGCCCCAATGCGGCGTCTGTTCGACCAGCAGCACCCGCGCGCCCGAGCGGCCGGCGGCGAGCGCGCTGGACAGGCCGGCGATGCCGCCGCCGACGATCAGGACGTCGACGTTGACATTAAAATGCTCATAGGTGTCCTCATCCCGCTCTTTCGGGGCCTGCCCCAGACCGGCGGATTGGCGGATGAAGGGTTCGTAGACGTACTTCCAAAGCGGGCGCGGATGGATGAACATCTTGTAATAAAAGCCCGCAGGCAGGAACCGCGACAGGTGCGTGTTGATCGCACCCACATCGAATTCGAGTGAGGGCCAGTGGTTCTGCGACGTCGCGAAAAGCCCGTCGAACAATTCCTGCGTGGTGGCGCGCTGGTTGGGTTCAAACGACGCGCCTTTGCCAAGATTCACAAGCGCGTTCGGTTCTTCCGCACCCGACGCCACGACAGAACGGGGCCGGTGATATTTGAACGACCGCCCCATCAGCATCTGGTCGTTTGCCAGCAATGCAGAGGCCAGCGTATCCCCCTGATAACCCTTGAGATATTTCTGGTTGAACTGGAATGCAATCTGCTTTGACGTGTCGATAAGACGACCGCCACCGGACAAACGTGTGCTCATGATTGGCTCTCCCATGTCCAGTCGGGACGGCGTGATTTGATCGCATCCTTGATGTCCTGCGGCGGCTCTGGCGTCTGGGCGGAATAGGTGCCGAATACCTCAAGCGTGGCGGTGCAGCGCGCGGCCAGAAACCACTTTCCGCAGCCATAGGTGTGGTGCCAGCGTTCGAAATGCACACCCTTCGGATTGGCCCGGCGGAACAGATAATCCTCGAATTCGTCATCCGTTGATCCGGGGCCGAACCGTTTCAAATGGGCCTCACCACCGGCATGAAGATCGGTTTCATCGACATCTTGGCCGCAGTTCGGACAATGCAGGATCAGCATGGGTAGGAAGCCTTGGAATTGGGGGGTGATTTGCGTGCACAGGGCGTGCACAACGCGTGCACCGCAAACACGCCAAAAGCGGACGCATCTCTGCGCCCGCCTTTCGCGGTTGAGTGGTTGTGAGTGTTATTCCGTGACGACCGGAGCGGTCTCTTCGACGGCTGGTGCCGCCTCGCTTGCCTCGGGTGCGACAAGCGCGGGATCAGCCGGGTCGGTTGTGGTCGTTGTTCCGCCACCTGCGAACAGCGCATAGAGCAGAACCAGCACGACGAGGCCAGCTGCGAGATAGATGCCGATGCCGCTGCCGCCGCCGGTGTCTTTGGTGTAGTCAACCATGTGCATTCCTCCTGTATGGCTGGATACACTTTCGCAGTTTGGCGCGGGATAGAAAGATAAGCGGGATTCCCCGGACGATTTGGGCGCCGGTTGGCCTGAACCGCGGTGCGGTCTGCGCGGAACGCTGCCGGGCAACAGGTGTTATCGGTTTCGCGCATCAATGCGCCACTCCTGCCGCGACGCTTTCGTCGATGAATTTGCCTTCGCGGAAGCGGAACATCGAGAATTCTTCGGTCAGCGGGCTTTCACCCTTTGCCATCAGCTCAGCCATTGCCCAGCCGGACCCGGGAATCGCCTTAAAGCCCCCTGTCCCCCACCCGCAATTCACAAAGATCCCGTCGACGGGGGTTTTTGAGATAATCGCAGACCGATCACCCGTCACATCCACGATTCCGCCCCACTGCCGCAGCATCTTGAGCCGTGCGATTATCGGGAAGGTTTCGACCAGCGCGCGCACGGTTTCCTCGATATGATGGAATGATCCGCGCTGTGTGTAGTTGTTGTAACCGTCCGTGCCGCCACCGATGACCATTTCGCCCTTGTCCGATTGCGACATATAGCCGTGCACCGTGTTCGCCATGACGACGACATCCATGCAGGGTTTGATCGGCTCGGACACAAGCGCCTGCAAGGCCACGGATTCAATCGGCAGTTTGAAACCGGCCATATCCGCCAGAACCGATGCGTGTCCCGCGACAACCATCCCGAGCTTGTCGCAGGCGATATCGCCCTTGGTGGTGTTCACGCCCGTGACCTTGCCACCTGACGTCAACACGCCTTTGACTTCGCATTTCTGGATGATGTGCATGCCCATGTCCGAACAGGCCCGCGCATAGCCCCAGGCCACGGCATCATGGCGGGCTGTTCCACCACGTGCCTGCCAAAGCCCGCCCAGCACTGGATAACGCGGCCCGTCGATATTCATGATCGGGCACAGTTCCTTGACGCGCTTTGCATCAATCCATTCCGTTTTTACGCCTTGCAGGCTGTTGGCGTGTGCTGTGCGCTGGTAGCCGCGGATTTCGTGCTGGGTCTGGGCGAGCATGATCACACCACGGGGGCTGAACATGATGTTATAGTTCAATTCTTGAGAGAGGGTTTCATATAGGCTGCGTGCCTTTTCGTAGATCGCGGCAGACGGGTCCTGCAGATAGTTCGAGCGGATGATCGTCGTGTTTCGGCCCGTGTTGCCACCGCCAAGCCAGCCCTTTTCGATGATCGCCACATTGGTGATCCCGAAGTTCTTGCCAAGGTAGTAGGCCGTGGCCAGCCCGTGCCCGCCTGCACCGACGATCACGACATCATATTTCTTTTTGGGTTCGGGTGATGCCCACGCCCTGTCCCAACCCTTGTGCTGGCGGAACGCTTCTTTGGCGATGGCGAAGGCTGAATAGCGTTTCATGCACGAATCCCTTGCTGGCCCGACCCTTGGGCCTTGAGTGTTTTACTGAACCTGAACGGGGTGTGAAAGGATACTCGCAGCGGCATAGGGGCGCGGTTTTGCGACATCCCCCCGCAGGACACCGATTTGTCAGGGGTTGGCTCTTTCCACTCTGGGCAGAGGTGATTAGTTAGACAGCAAAGAAAGGCCGCAGATGTTGTTCTGGATTACGTGTGTTGTGATGACGCTGCTTGTGGGCAGCTATGTCGCGCTGCCCCTGTTGCGCCAGCGTCGCGACACAGAACAGGCACCGGACGTTGCCATATACAAGGCGCAGCTGGCAGAAATCGACAAGGATGTCGCCCGCGACCTGCTGGAACCCGATGAAGCCGAACGCGCCCGTCTAGAAGTATCGCGCCGCCTGCTTGCGGCCAGCAAGGCCAGCCATGAGACAGGTCATGCTTCTGCCGGTACGAATAAATTTCTGGCGCTTGTGATTGTTGCCGGTCTTGGGGCGGTTGGAATCGGTGTCTATTGGGTCATCGGTGCCCCCGGCGAACCCGACCAGCCGCTGGCCCAGCGTCATGCCATCGCCGCCGAAATGCGCGAGAACCGCCCGAGCCAGACCGAGCTTGCCGCCGCCGCGCCGGAACCGCCGCAGGTCGAGGCCTCTGATGCGTATCTGGAAAGCATTGCCCAGTTGCGCGCTATCGTCCCGACCCGCCCCGATGATCTGCAGGGCTGGGAATTGCTTGCCTTTCACGAAACCCAGTTGCGCAACTACAGCGCCGCCGTCGCCGCCCAAGAACGTGTGATCGCCCTGCGTGGTGACGATCTGGCGGTCGCCGATCTTATTCTGCTGACCGATCTCATGGTTGCCGCCGCTGACGGGATCGTTTCACCCGAAGCCGAAGTCATCGCCCGCCAGATTGTTGATCTGGACCCGGGCAGCGTGGCGGGGCGCTATTACATCGGGTCGATGCACAACCAGAATGCCCGCCCCGATATCGCCTTTCGTCTGTGGCGTCCGCTGGTCGAAAGCGGCGAGGACAGTTTTCATATCGCCCTTGCCCGCGCCCAGATCGAAAATGCGGCCGCGCGTGCGGGTGTGGATTACACCGCCCCTGCCAGCGTTGGCCCCGATCTGGCCCAGATCGCCGCAGCCGAGGATATGACCGAGGAAGAGCGGCAAGCGATGGTTGGCAACATGGTCGCGGGGCTTGCGGACCGGCTGGCGACCCAAGGCGGACCGCCGAGCGACTGGGCCCGCCTGATCACCGCTTACGGTGTGCTGGGCGACACCGAAAACGCCGGTCTGATCTGGCTGGAGGCGCAGCAGGTCTTTGGCAGTAATGAAGAGGCAATGGACGTCCTGCGCGCCGCGGCTGTCAGCGCAGGCGTCGCAGAATGATTTGCAACGATCCCGCCAGTTTTGCGCAGGCGATCCCGCCGTTTGGCGCATTGGCAGGGCTTGACCTTGGTACTGTCACCATCGGTGTCGCTGTGTCCGACGGGATGCGCAGTGTCGCGACCCCGCTTGAAACCATCAAACGCAAGAAATTCGGGCTTGATGCCGCACGCTTGCTGGAAATTTGCAAAGGGCGCGACATCAAGGGTCTGGTTCTGGGCCTGCCCATGAACATGGACGGCTCGGAAGGGCCGCGCTGCCAATCCACCCGCGCCTTTGCCCGCAATCTTGAAAAGCTGACGGACCTGCCGATCACCTTTTGGGACGAACGTCTGTCCACTGTCGCCGCCGAACGCGCCCTGTTGGAGGCGGATACGTCTCGAAAGCGTCGCGCAGAGGTTATCGACCACGTCGCGGCAGGCTATATCTTGCAGGGCCTGCTGGATCGACTGGCACATATGGGGAAGACGGCGTGACGGACAACGTTTGGAAACGGGACGAAATCGAAAGTCCTTGCGTGAAAATCTGCGTGATCCATCCGCAGTCGCGACTTTGCACCGGTTGTCTGCGCACGATTGACGAAATCGGGGCGTGGTCGCGCATGACACCCGAAACCCGTCAGGCCATCATGGCAGAACTGCCGACCCGTCAGGGCCAGTTGACCAAGCGACGCGGCGGTCGTGCTGCCCGTCTGGCCCCCTAGGCACCACCTGCGGGAAAGACAAAACAGCGATCGCGCCGGATCATCAGCCACAGCGGCGTGCCCGGTTTGGGCAGGAATACTGACGGCACCTGTGTCTTGAGCGTCGAGCCGTCGAAATCCATGACGAATTCCACAAGGCTTTCGGACCCCATGAAGCGCGCGCGTTTGACCACGCCGCGTGCTGGCGTGCCGTCGGCCGGTGTGGGCAGGGGCCCGCGACCACCGCGATCAAAATCGATCTTGAGGTGTTGCGGGCGGATGCAGATATCCACCTGTGTTCCGTCAGGCACGCCGGGGGCAAGGAATTGTCCGAACGGCGTTTCCGTCAGCGCGCCTTCAACTGTGCCCTTGATCACGTTGATATCGCTGAAGAATTGCGCGGCCTTCAAATCGACGGGTGTATTGTAGATATTGTATGGTGCCCCGCGCTGCACAATCCGCCCGGCCCGCATCAAGGCGATTTCATCAGCCATGCGCATCGCTTCTGCCGGTTCGTGGGTGACCAATAGAACCGCTGCGCCCGCGTCTTTGAGCACTTCGAGCGTTTCGTCGCGGATGTCGTCGCGCAGCCGGTCATCAAGGCCCGAAAACGGTTCATCCATAAGCATGACCTTGGGTTTCGGCGCCAAGGCCCGCGCCAGTGCGACCCGCTGCTGTTCGCCACCCGAAAGTTCATGCGGATAGCGGTCGATGTGGCGCAGCATGCCGACGCGTTTCAGCAGGTTTTCCACCTGCCCGCGCATGTCAGCCTTGCGTCCCTTCAGCCCGAAAGCCACGTTTGCCGCCACGTCGAGGTGCGGAAACAGCGCGAAGTCTTGGAACATTAACCCAATGGAGCGATCTTCCGGCGGGATCATCGTGGTCTGGTCACACACCATCACGCCGTCGACGTGGATTTCACCGCTGTCGGGCCGTTCGACACCGGCAACCGCGCGCAGCGTCGTCGATTTTCCACAACCGGACGGGCCAAGCAGGCAGGTCACCTGCCCCGGCATCACCGAAAGGCTGACGTCATTGACGACCTGACGACCGTCAAAGGACTTGCTCAGGTGCGAAATGGTAAGACGTGGCGTGGTCACGCTGGCGATTCCGACAAAAACGATAAGTTATCGGTGACCTAGCAACTCCGTCCCCGCGAAACAAGCATTCTAGATCGTCGCATTGATCGCGCCGCCGTCCAGAACGATGTTCTGCCCGACGATGAAACCGGCATGCTGCGAGCACAGGAATGCGCACATCGCACCGAATTCGGACGTGGTGCCGTAGCGGCGGGCGGGGATCGTGGCTTCGCGCTGTGCCTGCGCCTTGTCCATGCTGATGCCTTGCGCCTTGCTGACGCCGCTATCGAGGCTGGTGGCGCGGTCGGTGGCATGAATGCCCGGCAGCATGTTGTTGATCGTTACACCATACGGCGCGACCTGCCGCGACGTGCCCGCAACATAGCCGGTCAGTCCCGCGCGTGCCGAATTGGACAGGCCAAGCTGCATCACCGGTGCTTTGACCGAACTGGAGGTGATGTTGACCACCCGTCCCCATTTGCGGTCGATCATGCCTGGCAACAGCGCTTTCATCAGTGCAATCGGTGCCAGCATGTTCGCATCCAGAGCTGCAATGAAATCATCGCGGTCCCAGTCTGACCACAGGCCCGGTGGCGGGCCGCCGGCGTTGTTCACCAGAATGTCGACCTCTTTGGCCGCGCTTAGCAGTTCAGCGCGTCCGGCCTCTGTCGCGACATCTGCAGCCACCGTCACCACATCGACGCCGAAAGCATCACGAATATCGGCGGCTGCCTGTTCCAGCGTTTCGGCGTTGCGCCCGTTCATCACAAGGTTCACCCCTGCTTCTGCCAGTGCCGCAGCGCAGCCGCGCCCCAGTCCTTTTGACGAAGCGCAGACAAGTGCCGATTTTCCTTTGATCCCCAGATCCATGATTTGCATCCTTCACATTCTATTTTGTCTTCACAGGTATCATGGTTGGATCGCGTGGCAAGGTATCTTGACCATACTGGTCGTTGACCCCTTTGCTGCCCACCCATAAACATGTCCAAAGCGTAAGTTGCGAGTTTTCATGCCTGACCCGTCCCCTTCACAGACCGTTGCCGTCTATGCCGCCCGCGCGTTTCGCGTCACGGACGGCGTTGCAGAAGGCGAAGGAATCTCTTTCGCGGACGAACTTGTGCTGGACGACGTCTATCAATTGTCCAACGAAGCGGCGCGCCTGCCACTGACCCTGAGTGCGACCGAAAAATCAGGTGGATTTGTCGTCTCGGACGCCAGTGCAACCGGACTGGCCGGCAATCAGGTCGTACTGGATTGTTGCCTGACCTTGATGGCCCCCGACAGCACCACATACGAGGCCCTTGTTTTGGTAGAGGTCGTTTCGGGCGGGGTCGAGGCCGTTTATCTGTTGCCTTTGGCGACCCTGCGCCCCCTGACCGATTACCGGCTGGTCGGTGTTGACAGGCACGCCGCGACGACACGGTTTGCCGAGGTTGCCTGCGTGTCCTTTACGCGTGGCACGCATATCACCCTCGCATCCGGTCGCCAGATCCCGATCGAGGAAATGAAGGTCGGTGATCGTGTCCTGACCCGCGATGATGGCCCGCAGGCTGTGCGCTGGATCGGGCAGACGACCTTGCGTGCCGTGGGTGATTTCGCACCCGTCGTGATCAAGAAGGGTGCGCTGCACAACGAACATGATCTGGTCGTCAGCCCAGACCACCGCATTTTCGTTTACCAGCGGCAGGACCGTTTGGGTGCCGGGCGCAATGAAGTGCTGATCAAGGTCCGCCACCTGATCAACGGCGAAAGCGTTTATCAGCGTGATGGTGGTTTCGTGGACTATTTCCAGCTGTTGTTCGACGATCACCAGATCATTTACGCAGAAGGGATCGCCGCGGAATCGTTGTTGATCGACCCGCGCACCCGTGATGCCTTGCCCACGAATGCGACGAAATCCGGCCGCCATGCCCATCGCCGCCATCTGGATTACGAGGTGCAGGAGCAGTTGTTGGCCCAGCCCGACGCGGTCGAACTGTTGCGCAAGGCGTCATCAAGCTAATCCGTGGCGGCCGAGAATGTGCCGTTGAAGATATCGGTGCCAAGCGGGCCGATCGTGTCGCCAAACACCTGCCCCCGCAGTGTTTCGGCGTTCTGCCCGTTGAAATCCCCCAGCAGCGTGCCCGTGATTACCATATTCCGAAACGCATCACCGCTGAGCGTGCCGCTGATCCCCGCTTCGAGTGTGTAATCGGAGGCGACATTCGTTTTGCGGTCGATCACCCCGTCCGTGACGGCGAGTCGTCCGCGCATATTAGTCCCGCCGCCGTCGGTGAACCCGCTGGCCTGCCCGGTCACTTGCGTTGCGGCTGCGTCGAAATCCACATCAAGGCCGAGGTTTCCGGTGTAGGGTGCGCGCCCGTCTGCTGTCGGGAGGTTGACCGTCAAAAAACCGTTGTAGCGCGCAAAACCGCTGACCGGCAGTTCGCCGGGATCCGTTATGCCACCGCCGCCGCCCGCGCCAAGCTGATTGCCCGAACCCCCACCGCCGCCACCGCAGGCCGCAAGCGGGACAAGGACGAGAAGTGCAAACCAGCGCATCATGACAGAAACGATCCCATGATCGCACTCGATCACAGCGAGGTTAATCAGCCGTTAATGTTTTCTGCTCTGCAACGATATCGACACGGAACGGCATTTCGACCCCATTCACCAGCGCCGTATCGGACCCGTCCGAGCGCCCTTCCATCGTGCGCACTGGTGTGCCTTGAAAATCGCCCCGGATTGTCCCGCCGCTGACGATCCGGTCGCCGTTGCCCCGCAACGTCCCGGAATATCCGGCCGACCAGTCATTCGGTCGGTCCACGCCGATGCGACCATCACCCACACGCAACTGCCCACGGTATTCGGCCAGATCATTGGACCCGTCCACACCGAAAAGCCGGTCAATCTGCCCGTCAATGCCACCCGTGGCGTAGTCGACGGTGAGGCTGACGTCACCGGCAAGCCGCGTGCGTGCATTGTCAGGCCCAAAGCGTACGGCGGCGGCACCGTCGAATCTTGCCTGACCCTGTGTCGGCATCGCGTCCCATGCACTGTTGGGGACGTCACTGTTACGGTCGCGCAAAGCGGCATAGGCATCGGTGCGTGAACTGAGGTTGCGTGCCTCTGACGGGGTGACGATATCGCCACCGAGACATCCGCCAAGCGCAAGCAACGCAGTACTACACATAATCTGACGTACGATCCGCATCACTTTCGACCCCGCGCAACACATCCATTGCAGCAGTGTTAGGTCAAAAGGGTGATCATTCGGTTAGCGAGGACCAGCGATTGCGATGATGACACACCGTCGCGGATTGCCCTTTCCGCGCAACGCAATTACAGCAGCGTCATGACAAATCGCCCACAGCTTCCCCCTGAAATCGCCCGCCGCCGGACGTTTGCGATCATTTCGCATCCGGACGCTGGCAAGACCACGTTGACTGAAAAATTCCTGTTGTATGGTGGTGCGATCCAGATGGCCGGACAGGTCCGCGCCAAAGGCGAAGCACGGCGCACGCGGTCCGATTTCATGCAGATGGAAAAGGATCGTGGCATTTCGGTCAGCGCATCCGCGATGTCATTTGATTTTGATAAGTACCGGTTCAATCTGGTGGACACGCCCGGTCACTCTGACTTTTCCGAGGACACCTATCGCACCCTAACGGCGGTCGATGCTGCTGTCATGGTGATCGACGGGGCCAAAGGTGTGGAAAGCCAGACGCAGAAACTGTTCGAGGTCTGCCGCCTGCGCGATCTGCCGATCCTGACCTTTTGTAACAAGATGGACCGCGAAAGCCGCGATACATTTGAAATCATCGACGAAATTCAGGAAAACCTCGCGATTGACGTCACCCCCGCCGCCTGGCCGATCGGTGTCGGGCGTGAATTCATGGGCACATATGACATTCTGCGTGACCGGCTGGAGCTGATGGACCGTGCTGATCGCAACAAGGTCGCCGAAAGCATCAAGATCAGCGGCCTTGATGATCCGAAACTTGCAGAACATGTGCCGGCCCACCTGCTTGAGAAATTCCTTGAAGAAATCGAGATGGCGAAAGAGCTGCTGCCGAAGCTTGACCCTGAAAGCGTGCTGAACGGGTCCATGACTCCGATCTGGTTCGGCTCTGCGATCAATTCCTTTGGTGTCAAGGAACTGATGGACGGCATCGCCACTTACGGGCCTGAACCGCAGGTCCAATCCGCTTCACCGCGCAATGTGGCCCCCGAAGAACCCAAAGTCGCCGGTTTTGTTTTCAAGGTGCAGGCCAACATGGACCCGAAGCACCGCGACCGTGTCGCCTTTGTCCGCCTTGCGTCGGGACATTTCGAGCGTGGCATGAAGCTGACCCATGTGCGCACCAAGAAAATCATGGCTGTCACAAATCCTGTGATGTTCCTGGCCGCCGACCGCGAATTGGCCGAGGAAGCCTATGCTGGGGATATTCTGGGGATCCCAAACCACGGCCAGTTGCGCATCGGCGACACACTGACCGAGGGCGAGGCGATCCGAGTCACCGGCATCCCGTCATTCGCACCGGAATTGCTGCAGACCTGCCGCGCGGGCGATCCGATGAAGGCAAAGCATCTGGAAAAGGCCCTGATGCAATTCGCTGAAGAAGGGGCTGCAAAGGTATTCAAGCCGACATTCGGATCCGGCTTTATCGTCGGCGTTGTCGGGGCCTTGCAGTTCGAAGTGCTCGCCAGCCGGATTGAGATGGAATATGGCCTTCCCGTTCGTTTTGAAGGCTCGCAGTTTACATCGGCCCGCTGGGTTCACGGCCCCAAGGACGCGGTCGAGAAATTCGCAGACGCCAACAAGCAGCACATCGCAGAGGACAACGACGGCGACGTCGTCTATCTGACCCGCCTGCAGTGGGACATCGACCGGGTCGAGCGGGACTATCCCGACATCAAGCTGTCAGCGACGAAAGAAATGATGGTGTAGGATGCCCCTTCAGAACCGCGTTCTGCCAACGGGAGACATCGTCGCGACCCCTGCGCGCGGCACCGTTCTGGGAAACCGCGGTATTCTGCATGACGCGACCCGCACGCTCGAGTCCCGCCGCTGGCAGCATCAGAACTGGGTTTGCTGTGTCCTCTCATTCAAGGGCCGCCGCCGCGAAGTCATGGCCCCGCGCCGCTATACGGAGCTGTTTTTCCTCGATGAAGCCGTCGCCTTTGCTGCCGGTCATCGTCCGTGCGGCGAATGTCGTCGGGCCGCTTATCATGCTTACCTCGATGGTTGGCAGGCCGCCTTTGGGGATCGTCCCGCCCCGCGTGTAATGGACAAGGCGCTGCATCGGGCGCGGGTGAACCGTGATCGCAGTCAGGTCCGTTTCGAGGCCCTGTCCGACAGCCTGCCGGACGGTGTTTTCATTCTTTGGGATGGTCTGCCGCATCTGGTGCATGGTGCCGCGCTTTACCGTTTTGGTCCTGCCGGATATGCGCCGTCTGTCCGGCGCCCACCCTGCACGATGGTCACCGTTCTGACCCCTGCACCCACTGTGGCCGTCTTGCAGACCGGGTACGCCATCGGCGTCCATCCGTCAGCGACCATTGACGTTTCGCCTCCAAAGGCCTAAGTCGCCTTCAGTCGACGCCCTGCAATCCGGCCGGGCGGGCCGCGCAATATGAGCGGCCAAGAAGCCGCACCATATTGAAAGGGCGAACTTGACCAAATTCACTGATATGAACCTCGACAAGAAGGTTCTCAAAGCCATCGAAGAGACTGGCTATGACACCCCGACCCCGATTCAGGCCGGTGCGATCCCGCCCGCCCTTGAAGGCAAGGACGTTCTGGGGATTGCGCAGACCGGCACGGGGAAGACCGCCGCTTTTACGCTGCCCATGATCACCATGCTGAAACGTGGCCGTGCCAAGGCGCGGATGCCCCGCTCACTGGTGCTGGCCCCGACCCGCGAGCTTGCCGCACAGGTCGCCGAGAACTTTGACCAGTATGCGAAATACACCAAGCTGACCAAGGCGCTGCTGATCGGTGGCACGTCCTTCAAGGATCAGGACAAGCTGATCGACAAGGGCGTGGACGTGCTGATCGCGACGCCGGGCCGCCTGCTGGACCACCTTGAACGCGGCAAGCTGATCCTGACCGACGTGAAGATCATGGTCGTGGACGAAGCCGACCGCATGCTGGACATGGGTTTCATTCCTGACATTGAAGAAATCTTCAAACGCACGCCATTTACCCGTCAGACCCTGTTCTTTTCCGCCACGATGGCACCAGAGATTGAGCGGATCACCAACACTTTCCTGTCCGCGCCAGCAAAGGTGGAAGTGGCCCGTGCCGCGACGACCAATACGAACATCAAGCAAGGCGTCGTGATGTTCAAGGGATCGAACAAGATGCGCGCCGATTCAGAAAAGCGTGCCTTGCTCCGCGCCCTGATCGATGCCGAAGGCGACGCCTGTTCCAACGCCATCATCTTTTGCAACCGCAAGTCGGACGTGGATATCGTTGCCAAATCCCTGAACAAGCACGGTTATGACGCGGCCCCGATCCACGGTGATCTGGACCAGTCGCACCGCACCCGCACCCTTGACGGGTTTCGTGACAACAAGCTGCGCTTTCTTGTGGCATCCGACGTGGCCGCGCGCGGTCTGGACATTCCTGCCGTCACGCACGTCTTCAACTTTGACGTGCCTTCGCATGCCGAGGATTACGTTCACCGCATCGGCCGTACCGGCCGTGCTGGCAGGTCCGGCGTTGCGATCATGATCTGCAATCCGCGCGACGAGAAGAACCTTGCCGATGTCGAACGGCTGGTGAAGCAGGAAATCCCGCGTCTGGAAAACCCGCTGGCCAAAGGCGGCACCCCTGCCCCGCAAGCCGAGAGCACGACGGAAGAAAAGCCCAAGCGCACCCGCACGCGCCGCAAAAAGGACGACGCCCCCAAGGTGGAAGAGGCCCCTAAGGTCGAAGCCCAAGCCGAGGTCGCACCTGAGCCAAGGAAGGCACCTGAACGCAAGTCGCGTGACGACCAGCCGCAGGCTGACCGCAAGCGGCAGAACGATCGCGGCAGACGTCAGGAAAAGAACACTGTTGTCGGTCTTGGGGATGATGTCCCCACGTTCATTGCAATGAGCTTTGATGAGCGTGGCAAGAACTAGATGTCTTGGGTTGATTGCTGGCCTGTTTTGGGCCAGCCCAGCACTGGCTGACGATTGCACCGTCCGCGTGAACGCGATGGACGTCGCGATCAATGCCGAAGCTTTTGACGCTGGCGCGCGCACCATCCCCGAAACCGTTCTGGCATGGCCCAAGCAGGGCATTTCGCGCCTGCGCGGACGGCTTCCCACCTGTCCCGGCGACCTGACGCTTGAATTCATGGCCGGTCTTGAAGGCCTGCCCGATACCGATGGCTATTGTCTGGCGGAGGGCAGTGAAGAGGTCGGTCTGCTGCTGGTTCCCGGAGAGCGGAACTTTCGTGGGCAATGCGCCACGTCCGTTTGCCAGAAGGTCACCGGCACAGCGGATGAGATGGTGGATATGACGGGCATGTTGGCGTCTTTTGTCTATGCGCCCGAAGACAACCCGAACGTCAGCACATTGACACACGCTTCAGGCGCGCTGATGATGACGGCCACGCGCGAATACGTGCGCCAGTCGCTGGCTGGCGGTTCGACGACGACGCTTGGCACCTTGCTTGGATCCACCACGTTCCTGACAGCGGCAGCCGTAACTGTCGTGGGTGTGGGCGGCGGTGTCTACCTTTGTTCAGACTGATCCGGTTAACGGATTGTCGCTGAAGGGCAAGCAGCTTTCGCCGAAGTTTCAATCCTAACTCAACCGGCTCACGATCACCGTCACTTCCGGCTTCTTTCCGATTTCCGCGACGGCCGACTTGCGCGTGATTGTCCGCAGTTCTTTTTCGAGCTTTTCATCATCCCGCAATGTCTTGGCGTTGGCGCGGTTTACGAACTGGCTGAGGTCTTGTTCGAGCACATCGACAAGGGCGGCATTGCTGTTCCCTGTCTCGGCCAGACCGGCCAGTTCGACCCATGGGTCGCCCAGCGGTTCGTCGTTTTCATCGATCACAAGTGTCACCACCACATGACCGTTCAGTGCCATACGGATGCGGTCGCGCACGATCCCGTCAAGCGCGCCGACCATAACGGACCCGTCCAGATAGGTCCGACCCGTTTCAATGTATTCCGCAACGCGTGGCGCGTTGCCTGAAAGGTCGATCATCATGCCGTTCACCGCCACGATGCCCGATAGCCCGTTCTTGTTGGCGACCTTCACGTGTTCGCGCAGGTGCCGGTGTTCACCGTGCATCGGGATCAGCGTTTGCGGTTTCACGATGGCATGGAAGGCTTCGAGGTCGGGCCGGTTTGCGTGGCCTGACACATGGTAACGCCCGCCGGCATCGTCGATCACATCCACGCCCATTTCGGAAAACTGGTTCATGATGCGGATCACGCCGCGTTCGTTTCCGGGGATCGTCTTGGAGGAGAACAGGAATGTGTCGCCCTCTTGCAAGGTGATGCCCAGGTATTTGCCGTTGGCCAGTTGCGCCGAGGCTGCGCGCCGTTCGCCTTGTGATCCGGTGACCAGCAGCAGCAGGTTTTCACGCGGGATATTGGGCACGTCTTCGGGGCTGACCGTGCTTGGGAAATCCTTCAGGATGCCCGTTTCTGTCGCCGCTTCGACCATGCGCCGCATGGCCCGCCCCAGAAGGCAGACGGACCGGCCCGCAGCCTTGGCGGCGTCCGCCAGCGTTTTCAAGCGTGCGATGTTGGATGCGAAGGTCGTCGCCACCACCATGCTCGGTGCGTCGCGCATCAGGCCTGTGACCTCGTCCATGATCGAGGCTTCGGAGCGGCCTGCCGTGGGTGAGAAGATGTTCGTGCTGTCGCAGATCAGCGCCTTGACGCCATCTTTGGACACTTCTGCCCAAAGCTCTTCGTTGAAAGGGTCACCGACGACGGGCGTGTGGTCGATCTTGAAGTCGCCCGAGTGGATCAGACGACCTTCGGGGGTGTCGATCACGAGGCCCGCGCTTTCAGGGATGGAGTGGCTGATCGGTACGAAGGAGACCTTGAACGGGCCGCACTCCACAACGTCTGGATAAGCCTCGACCACGCGTACGACGCTTTCGGGGTGGCCGTATTCATCAAGTTTGCGCCGGGCGATATTGGCTGTAAACTTCCGGGCATAGACGGGCGCGCCCAGCTGTTCCCAGTAGTGCCCGATCGCCCCGACGTGGTCTTCGTGGGCGTGCGTGATGAAGATGCCGTCAATCATCGCGCGGCGTTCTTTCAGCCAGGCGATATCGGGCAGGATCAGGTCCACGCCGGGCGATGTGTCCATATCAGGGAACGTGACCCCCAGATCGACAACGATCAGCCGTTCTGCGTCTTTTGGCCCATATCCGTAGACATAAGCGTTCATCCCGATTTCGCCGGCACCCCCGAGGGGCAAGTAGATCAGTCGACTCATGAAAGTCCTTTGTTGTAGGCGTGGATCACGGTCAGTCCGTGGATCGTGAGGTCATCTTCGAACGCGTCAAATAGCGCTTCGGCTTGTTGGAACAAGGGGGCCAGACCGCCGGTCGATATGACCTTCATATCCCGCCCGCGTTCGGCCTTGATGCGTGCGCATATCTCACGCACGAGACCGATGTAACCCCAAAAGACCCCTGACTGCATGCAGGCAACCGTATTGGTCCCGACGACCTGTTGCGGCTTGGTGATATCGACATGCGGCAAGGCGGCGGCTGCGTTGTGCAATGCCTCTAACGACAGGTTCACGCCCGGCGCGATGACACCGCCCACGTAGGCCCCGTCATCATCGACCACGTCAAATGTCGTCGCTGTTCCGAAATCCACGACGATGAGGTTGCCACCGTGCCGGTCAAACGCCCCTGCCGCATTCACAAGCCTGTCTGGACCGACCTGCGTGCCTTCGTCCACGCGCGGATTGGCAGGCAAGGCGCATTCCGGCTTGCCCACGACGATGGGCCGCGCGTTGAAGTAGCGATCCGCAAAGACTCGCAGGTTGAACACCACGCGTGGCACGGTCGAGCTGATGATCACCTCGTCGATGTCCACGTGGATCTTTTGAAAGTGCATGAGTGTGGAGAGCCAGACATAGTACTGGTCCGCCGTACGTTGCCATTCCGTGCTTGTCCGCCAGTGGGCGATAAAGCTTTTACCATCCCAGATCGAGAACACCGTGTTTGTGTTTCCACAGTCGATAGCAAGCAACATGATGTTCAGTCCCTGAAATAGATGTCCGCTGCCGCGATGTGGCGCGGGCCTTTGGCCGTAATCAGCACAAGGTTTCCGTCTTTGTCGATGGTGTCAAATATGCCCTGGATAACCTCGGTTCCCTGGATCGCAGTTATGTTTTCGCCGATCCGGGCCGCGTTCTTGAGCCAGTCCGTGCGAATCCGGTCAAATCCGAGGTGCCCGAGTTTCGCCTCTTGCGTGGCAAACGCATCCGCAAGTGTGATGAGGAATTCTTCGGGCGAGACTGGTTCCCCCCCTTCACCCGCAAGTGACACAGGAGGGAATTCGTTTTCGACGTTTGTTGGTGCGTACGCCAGGTTGACACCGATTCCGACAGACAGCCAGTCTATGAACGGCCCCTTGCCGCTGCTTTCCAACAGAATTCCGGCCACCTTCCCCCCGTGCAGCAACACGTCGTTTGGCCATTTCAGCGACAGCGCGCGCCGGTCGATATACATCGACAAGGCTTCGTGAAGCGCATTGGCCGCAATGAAAGATCGCTGTGCTGCGACCTGCGGTGTGCAAAGTGGTTTGAAGATCAGCGTCGCAGAGAAGTTACCCTTGGGCTGTTCCCACACCCGCCCGCGTCGCCCGCGCGCTGCGGTCTGGTGGCGCGCAATAATCCATGTCGGGGCGTCGAGCGTTGGCGCAAGTCGCGCGGCCTCTGACATCGTGCTGTCGACGGTGTCGCGCATGATGCAGCGGTGGCCTTCCGGCCATCGCTTGCGGTGTTCGGGGTTAATTGACAAGCGTCGCGGCGGCCGATGCGATTGCCGGTTCGATGCCGAACAAATTGAAGACACCCAGCACCAGCACAGCGGTCGCGCCCATCAGGAACGTCCAGAGAATCGGAGAGCCGTTTGTTTCGAGCCGATCCTCTGTTTCGCCGAAATACATGAAGTAGACGATCCGGATATAATAGAAGGCCCCGATCACCGACGCGATCACACCCGCAACCGCAAGCCAGCCGAGACCTGCGTCATAAGCCGCCTGCAGCACGCCAAGTTTGCCGAAGAACCCAAGGAACGGCGGCACACCGGCAAGCGAGAACATCAGGATCAGCACGGCCACTGCGCGCAGCGGTTCTTCGCGGGAATACATTTTCAGCGCATGGATATCCGTCACCGGCCGCCCGTCTTTTTCCATTGTCAGGATGAACGCGAAGATACCGATGTTCATGGTGATATAGATCGCCATGTAGATCAGCATCGCCTGCACGCCCAGTGCCGTGCCTGCCGCCAGCCCCATCAGGGCAAACCCCATGTGCGCGATCGAGGAATACGCCATCAGCCGTTTGATGTCGCGTTGCCCGATGGCGGCAATTGCCCCAAGGAACATTGATACCACGGACAGGAACGCCACGATCTGTTGCCAGTCCCCGACAATGCCACCGAAGGCGTCATGTACGACGCGGGCGAACAGTGCCATCGCCGCCATTTTCGGCGCAGTCGCAAAGAAGGCCGTGACCGGCGTGGGCGAGCCTTCGTAGACATCGGGTGTCCACATGTGGAACGGTGCAGCAGAGACCTTGAACGCGAAACCTGCCAGCAGGAACACGATGCCAAACAGCATTCCAAGCGACACGCCATCCGCAGTCGCGGCGATGATGCCAGAGAACAGCGTTGTCCCTGCAAAGCCGTAGACCAGCGAGGCCCCATAAAGCAGCAAACCCGAAGAGAGCGCGCCAAGTACGAAATACTTCAGACCGGCCTCTGTCGATTTGAGGCTGTCACGGCGCAAGGATGCCACGACATAAAGCGAGAGCGATTGCAGTTCGAGCCCCATGTAAAGCGCCATCAGATCGCCTGCGGAGACCATGACCATCATGCCGACCACGGCCAGTGCGACGAGCAGCGGGTACTCGAACCGCAGGAGGCCGCGACGCTGCATGTATCCTTCGCTCATCAACAGGACGGCGGCCGCAGAGACGAGGATCACGATCTTTGTGAACCGCGCGAATGCGTCTTCGATGAACATCCCACCGAACGCCGTTGTTGTTCCGGCCCCGTTGATCCCGATCCAGACTGCAACCAGCAGGAAAATGCCGGATGTGGCCCATGTCAGAAGCGATGCCGCATCGTCCTTTGTCGTATAGACAGCACCGATCAGTGCCGCCATCGCATAGACCGACAGCAGGATTTCCGGCAGGACGGTTTGTAAATCAGCAGAGATCATCAATCCCGCTCCTTAATTCGCAGCAAGTTGTGTGGACGCCTCGAAGGCGGCGGTGGCTGTGTCATATTGGCCGATCAACGCGCCGACGGACGGCCCGATGATATCGGTCACAAGGCTTGGATAGACGCCCAGAAGCAGTGTCATTGTCACGAGTGGTGCAAAGATCGCCCGTTCGCGGCGCGTCATGTCTTTTATCGTCTTCAGGCTTTCCTTGATCAGATCACCCATGACCACCCGGCGATAAAGCCAGAGTGCATAGGCCGCCGACAGGATCACCCCCGTTGTCGCGATTGCTGCGACCCAAGTGTTCACCTGGAAGATCCCGACCAGCACGAGGAATTCCCCGATGAACCCGGATGTTCCCGGCAGGCCGACATTCGCCATCGTGAAGAACATGAAGATCAGTGCATAGGCCGGCATCCGGTTGACCAGACCGCCATAGGCGTCGATTTCGCGCGTGTGCATCCGGTCATAGATCACACCAACACACAGGAAGAGCGCGCCGGAAATAAAACCGTGAGAGATCATCTGGAAGATCGCGCCGTCAATCCCCTGCTGGTTCACAGCAAAGATCCCCATTGTCACGTAACCCATGTGCGCGACGGAGGAATAGGCGATCAGCTTTTTCATGTCTTGCTGCACCAGTGCGACCAGCGAAGTGTAGACAATCGCAATCGCCGAGAGCCACAGGACCAGCGGGCCCATTACCTCTGACCCGATGGGGAACATCGGCAGGCTGAACCGCAAGAAGCCGTAGCCGCCCATTTTCAGCAGGATCGCCGCCAGCACTACCGACCCCGCCGTCGGGGCCTGCACGTGCGCGTCAGGCAGCCATGTATGCACCGGCCACATCGGCATTTTCACCGCGAAGGACGCGAAGAATGCGATCCACATCAGCGTTTGTGCGCCACCGAGGATCTGCACGCCCAACAGGCTGAACGTTTCGGACCCGAAGGTGTGCGCCATCAGTGTCGGGATGTCGGTCGTGCCGGCATCCACGTACATCGCAACCATTGCCACCAGCATCAGGACAGAGCCGAGGAAGGTGTAGAGGAAGAATTTGAAGGAGGCATAGATCCGGTCTTTGCCGCCCCAGATGCCAATGATCAGGAACATCGGTATCAGCCCTGCCTCGAAGAAGAGGTAGAACAGGATCAGGTCGAGCGCCATGAACACGCCGAGCATCAGCGTTTCCAGGATCAGGAACGCAATCATGTATTCCTTGACCCGGCTTTTCACATCCCAGCAAGACGCGATGACCAGCGGCATCAGGAAGGTCGTCAGCATCACGAACAGGATCGAAATCCCGTCAACGCCCATCTTGTAATTCAGGCCCATCAGCCATGCGCGTTCTTCCACCATCTGGAAGCCCGTGTCAGCCGGGTTGAAGCCAAAGAGGATGAACAGCGAGACGACAAATGTAGCCACCGTTGTGGCCAGCGCCACCCACTTCGCGTTGCGCTGTGCTGCAACATCGTCACCACGCAGGAACAGCGCCAGGATCAGCGCGCCCAGCAGCGGGATGAATGTGGTGAGGGAAAGAAGGTTGCCCATTAGTTGGCTCCTCCGAACAGCGTGATCCAGGTCAGGATCACAACGATCCCCATGACCATCGCGAAGGCGTAAGTGAAGACATAACCGGACTGTGCGCGGCCTGCGAGGCGGGTGAAGAATGGAATGATCCCCATGGCCAGCCCGTTGATACCCCCGTCGATCGTGCCTTGATCGCCGCGCTTCCACAGGAAGTTGCCGATGGCGACGGCCGGTTTGACGAAAAGGAAATCGTACAGCTCATCAAAGTACCATTTGTTCAGCAGGAAGTTGTAAAGCGGGCGCTGCTGCTGCGCGAGTTGTGCAGGCAGATGCGGGCTGCGGATGTAGAAGATATAGGCAGTGAAGAACCCGATCAGCATCGCGATAAACGGCGAGACCTTGACCCATGTGGGCACCAGATGCGCTTCGTGCAGGACGTGGTTGTCAGGGTGCTTGAAGATCGCGCCCTTGCCCGGCGTTTCGGGCCAGGCTGCGGAGCCATGGTCGTCACCGTCGGCGGTTTCCTCACCAGCGGCATAGGCGGGTGCGATCAGGTAGAAGGCATTCGCATGGTCTTCGGCTGATACCTCGGATTTGTCGAGGACACCAAAAAACTTGCCGACGCTTTCGTCCGATCCAAAGAAAGGCTTGTAAAAGAACATCCCCGAAAAGACCGCGCCGATGGCCAGCACATAAAGCGGGGCCAGCATCGTCGTCGGGCTTTCGTGCGCATGTTCATGCGTGTGCTTGTCGCCACGCGGTGTGCCGTAGAACGTCAGGAACATAAGCCGCCAGCTGTAGAAGCTGGTGAAAAGCGCCGCGATCAGCAGCATCCAGAACGCGTAGCCGCCTGCCGTGCCAGCATAGGCGCTTTCGATGATCGCATCTTTGGAAACAAAACCGGCAAAGCCGACAGGGAAGCCGATGTAGAGCAGTGGAATACCCACACCGGTAATTGCCAGCGTGCCGATCATCATCATCCAGAACGTCTTGGGCATCTTGTCTTTCAGCCCGCCATAGTTCCGCATGTCCTGTTCGTGGTGCATCCCGTGGATGACGGACCCTGCTCCAAGGAACAGCATCGCCTTGAAGAACGCGTGTGTCAGAAGGTGGAACATCGCGACAGAGTAAACGCCAAGACCAGCGGCGACGAACATGTAACCAAGCTGCGAACAGGTTGAATAGGCGATGACACGTTTGATGTCATTCTGTACCAGACCGACGGTCGCGGCGAAGAACGCTGTTGTTGCACCAAGGAAGACGATGAAGGCCGTCGCAGCAGGTGCGTATTCCATCAGCGGCGACATGCGGCAGACAAGGAAGACACCGGCTGTCACCATGGTCGCGGCATGGATCAGGGCAGACACTGGTGTCGGGCCTTCCATCGCGTCGGGCAGCCATGTGTGCAGGAAAAGCTGCGCCGATTTACCCATCGCACCGACAAACAAAAGGAATGCGATGACGTTTGCCGCGTTCCAGTCAGTCCACAGGAAGGTCATCTGGGTTTGCGCCAACTCTGGCGCGACGGCGAAGATATCATCGAACTTGATGCTGTCTGTCAGGTAGAACAGCGCAAAGATGCCAAGCGCAAAGCCGAAGTCACCCACGCGGTTGACCACGAAAGCCTTGATCGCAGCCGCGTTGGCTGAAGGCTTTTTGTAGTAGAATCCGATCAGCAGATAGGATGCGACGCCCACGCCTTCCCAGCCAAAGAACATCTGCACGAGGTTGTCGGCAGTCACCAGCATCAACATCGCGAAGGTGAAGAAGGACAGGTAGGCAAAGAAGCGGGCCTTGTAATGCTCGCCCTCTTTGAAATTCTCGTCATGGGCCATGTAGCCGAAGGAGTAGAGGTGCACGAGCGCCGAAACCGTGGTGATGACGATCAGCATCGTCGCCGTCAGACGGTCCATGCGGATCGCCCAATCGGTGGACAGACTGCCGGACTCAATCCAGCGCAGGATCTGGATGTTTTCGGTTGTGCCGTCAAAGGTCAGGAAAACGATCCACGACAGGAAGGCGGCGAGGAACAACAGGCTGGTGGCGGTCCACTGCGCAGCGGTCTCACCAATGAACTTCCAACCGAAGCCTGCAATCAATGCACCGACCAAGGGGGCGAAGAGGATGATGGTTTCCATGGTACTAGTTATCCTTGGCCATACAGCGCAGCAAATCAGGCGAAAGATACCCGATTTCAGTGTTAAATTTGTCTTGGTCGAAAGCAGCCGCGACGTCCAAAAGATTAAACGTATCTGGGCTGGCGATCATTGTTTGAAGTTGACCAACAACGCCAAACAATGATCCGTTTTCTCGTGCGCGAATGGTAAGACCGCGTCTTTGCTCCGGAAATCCAAGAACAACTGAACTGCCATTTCGTGACGTCTCTACAAGACTGATCTCGTTGGAGTCAGCACCTTGAAACCGGATTTCGGTCCCATCTCGGAGCGTACAATCCGCCGGTGGCGGTGGGAGAACCAGCGCTGACGCCGCCGATGCGGTCAGGCAAAACGCGACACCGATAAGATATGATGCGAAACGCCACATATCCCTACCCCTTCATCACATTGACGTCTTCAACATCAATGGTCCCGCGGTTGCGGAAGAAACAGACAAGGATCGCAAGGCCAATTGCGGCCTCGGCGGCGGCGACGGTCAGAACGAACAGGGTGAAGACCTGCCCGACCAGATCGTCGAGATAGCTTGAGAAAGCGACAAAGTTGATATTCACCGCCAGCAGCATCAATTCGATGCTCATCAGCAGGATGATTACGTTCTTGCGGTTCAGGAACAGCCCGAAGATGCCAATGACAAACAGGGCCGCGGCCACTGTGAGGTAGTGTTCAAGTCCGATCATGATTACAATCCCTGCCCCGGTTTGACGTCTTTCAGCTCCATCGCGACCGCCGGGTCGCGGTGCATTTGGGCGATGACGTTCTGGCGTTTGATGTCCACGCGGTGGCGCAGTGTCAGCACAATTGCCCCGATCATTGCGACCAGCAGGATCAGGCCGGACAGCTGGAACAGCATGAAATACTTGTCGTAAAGCAGCATCCCGAGGGCGGCGGTGTTATCCAGATCGCCTTGCGGTGCAGCGATGCGGGTTTCGACCCCTTCGGAATATCCCCAGACACCAAAGGCCATCGCCATCTGCATCAACATGATCACACCGATCAACAAACCCAGCGGGAGGTATTTCGACATTTCTGCCTTCAGCTCGGCGAAATCGACGTCGAGCATCATCACCACAAAGAGGAAGAGCACGGCAACCGCGCCCACGTAGACGATCACCAGCAGCATCGCGACAAATTCCGCCCCGAGTGTGACGAAGAGGCCCGCAGCCGACAGGAACGCGAGGATCAGCCATAGTACCGAATGCACCGGGTTCCGGCTTAGCACGGTCATCAGACCGCCCAGCACCGTCGAAACGGCAAAAACGTAGAAAGTGAAAGCGAAGACAGTCATGCCTCGTCCCCTTTGTCCAATACTTCGGTGGCGAGTTCCATCGCCTTTGTCATCGCTGGCACCCCGCCGAACATCGCGGCCTGCGCGATAGTTTCAGCGATCTCCTGCTTGGTTGCCCCCGCCTCGACAGCGTGGCGCACCGTCAGGCGCACCTGTGCCTCTGCCTGTGCGCCCATGATCGTCAGGCCCATCAGTGTCAACAGCAGACGCGTCTTCGCATCAAGCCCTTCGGGGTTCAGCCCCTTGCCCATGAAGGCTTCCATCATGTCCTTGGGCATGGTCGGCATCATCGCCTCCCACGCTTTGGGCGTGAAGGTTTCCATTGCAGGGTTCATTTGCTTGGCCCAGTCCTGGCCCATTTTCATCATGGCTTCGAAGGGGTTATCGGTCATGCGGGACAGCTCCCCTCGCGTTCGATCATGGTGGATACAACAAGAACGCGATCGTTCGTGGTTTCCCGATAGCCTATGCCTACGAAGGCCTCGGTACCTTCGAAGTCGAGTGTGATTTTTGTCGGTTCTTTGGTCGCAGATCGCCATGCAATCCGTGCTTCTTCTTTCACGACGTAGTGCAGGTTCTGAATGACATTCGGCAGATGCGTGTGCCATACGATGAATGACGCGGCGCACACACACTTTTCATCACGCGCGAAAAGCTCAAGGTTTGGGCCATCGGAAAACAGCGTGACGCCGATCGACTGGCTGCGCTGCTGCATAAGCCGGTGGGTGTCGTTGAACGAAGGCGCTGAATCAAGGCAATTTTCTGCAAAGAAGCGCAGTGCGCCCATACCTGCCCTGTCCGCCGTCAGCTCTTGGCCAGTGGCAGGTGATGCAAATAATCCGCACACGGCCAAGCCGCACATATGATGTGCAATCGACTTCATCTGTACGGCGCATCCATTTCGAGGTTACGGGCGATTTCGGCTTCCCAGCGGTCGCCGTTTTCCAGAAGCTTGTACTTGTCGTAATACAGCTCTTCGCGTGTTTCGGTGCTGAACTCGAAATTCGGGCCTTCGACAATGGCATCGACCGGACAGGCTTCCTGGCAGAAACCGCAGTAGATACATTTGGTCATGTCGATGTCATAGCGCGTCGTACGGCGTGATCCGTCATCGCGGGGTTCTGCGTCGATAGTGATCGCTTGTGCCGGGCAGACGGCTTCGCAGAGCTTGCAGGCGATGCAGCGTTCTTCGCCGTTCGGATAGCGGCGCAGCGCGTGCTCACCACGAAAACGCGGGGACAGAGGCCCCTTTTCGTGCGGGTAGTTCAGCGTAGCCTTGGGCGAAAAGAAATACTTCATGGTCAGCCCAAAGGCTTTCCAGAAGTCCATCAACAGGAAGTATTTCGTGGCGCGGTTATAGTCCATCTTAACCTCCCATGACCAAGTAGCGCGCCCAGATGGCACCGCCGACTTCGAATTTCGTCAGGAACGCGACCAGAACGACCCAGCCGAGCGAGAGCGGCAGGAAGACCTTCCAGCCGATCCGCATCAACTGGTCGTAGCGGTAGCGCGGTGTGATTGCCTTCACCATGGCGAACATGAAGAAAACGAGGCCCATTTTTATGACCATCCAGAAGATGCCATCGGGCAAGAACGGAATGGGCGACAGCCAGCCGCCAAGGAACAGTAGCGAGACGAGCGCGCACATCAGCACCACGGCCATCAGTTCGCCGATCATGAACAGCAGGAACGGCGTCGAGGAATATTCCACCTGATAGCCTGCCACCAATTCGGATTCCGCTTCTGGCAGATCGAATGGCGGGCGGTTCGTTTCGGCCAGTGCCGAGATGAAGAACAGAAACAGCATCGGGAAGTGCGCGACCCAGTACCAGCTAAAGAGCCCGGCCCCGTCCTGCGCCTTGACGATGTCTGTCAGGTTCATGGATCCGGTGGACATGATGATGCCGATTATGATCAGGCCTAACGACACCTCGTAAGAGATCATCTGCGCTGCCGAGCGGAGCGATCCAAGGAACGGGTACTTTGAGTTCGACGCCCAACCGCCCATAATCACACCATAAACTTCGAGTGAGCCTACAGCGAAGATGAACAGGATCGCGACGTTGATATCCGCCAGAACCCAGCCGTCGTTGAACGGGATGACCGACCACGCAATAACGGCGAGGACGAACGTGATCATCGGCGCGAGGAAGAAGACAGCCTTGTCCGCACCGGCGGGCACGACGATTTCCTTGACGATGTATTTCAGGAAGTCTGCAAACGACTGCAACAAACCGAAAGCACCGACGACGTTTGGCCCCTTGCGCATCTGCACCGCAGCCCAGACCTTGCGGTCGGCATACATCAGGAAGGCCAGCGCCACGAGTACCGGGATCAGAACCAGCAAGCACTGACCCAGGATCACGAGCACGATCCCAAGGTTCGTATTGGTGAAAAACTCTACCATTGTTGTTCCTTACACCGTCGGGATGCCGGAGACGCCGCAGTTTGCGACCGTCACTTCAGCGTCGATTGTGCGTGACCCGCGCGGCAGGTCAGGCGAAATTGTATAGATGGCATCGGCCACGAAGGCCCCGCCGTTGCGATCAACGGTTGTGCGCACGTGCCGTGCGAACCCGAAACCGCGGATCAATGTGTACTGCGCTGCTGCGCATTCTGCGTATTCGATCGCGTCCTCGCGCGTTGCATTCCCCGACGCGCTCACGATGAAGTTGACGAGATCGCCTTCGAGCAGATTTGTCTGCACACCTTCATAGATCACGGCGTTCTCCAGCCCTGACGGAACAGTCGTACCAGCGCAGGCCGCAAGGGCCAGCATGGGAAGAAGGGCGGCGCGCATGTCTCACTCTGCCGCCATCGGGGTCGCCGCACGCGCCTTGGCGTTCGCCGAGAGTTCGGCCATCAGCTGGCTTGCACGGGCAATCGGGTTCGTGAGGTAGAAATCGCTAAGCGCATAGCGGAAGTCGGCCTTGCCCATCTTCTTGGCTTTCAGCGGCGTCCATTCGTTTTCAGCAACATCATCGATGTTACCAAGATGTGGGTGCTTGCCGATGAGCGCCGTGCGCAACTGTGCAAGGCTGTTGTAGGGCAGTGTCGCGTCGAGCTCTGCGGACAGGGCCCGCAAGATCGCCCAGTTTTCCTTGGCCTGACCGGGTGCAAAGCTGGCCCGCATCGCAAGTTGCGGCCGCCCTTCGGTGTTCACGAACAGCCCGTTTTCTTCGGTATAGGCCGCCGCCGGGAGGATGATATCGGCGCGATGCGCACCGCGATCACCGTGGCTGCCCTGATAGATCACGAAAGGTCCGGATGGGACATCGCCCTCTTCAGATCCGAGGTTGTATACGACATCTGCTCCGTTAAGCGCGGCAGTCAGGCCACCCTCTGTCACGGCGTTCACGTCCATTGCACCAACGCGCCCTGCGGCGGTGTGCAGGATCAAAAGGCCGGATTGTGTACTTTCGGCCAATGCCATGGCTTTGGCCAGCACGGCCTCGCCATCCTCGCGCGCCAAAGCGCCCTGCCCCAAAATGATCAGCGACGGCCCGTCGGTGTCTGGATCAAAGCCGCTCTCGGACAGGGATTCCAGCGCAGCCGGGCCTGTGCCGACGTGATTATAGTCGTAGGTCAGATCCACGGGATCGCCGACAAGACCCACCGTCGCGCCGTGCGTCCATGCCTTGCGGATACGCGCATTCAGAACCGGCGCTTCAATCCGGGGATTGGTCCCGATCAACAGGATTGCGCGCGCGCTGTCGATGTCTTCGATAGAGGCCGTGCCGACATAGCCCGACCGGTTCCCCGCTGGCAGCTTTGCACCGTCTGTGCGGCATTCGACGTTCCCGCCCTGCCCTTCGATCAGTTCTTTCAGTGCATAGGCTGCTTCGGCCGGGGCCAGATCGCCGACAAGTCCGGCGATCTTCTTGCCCTTCATCGCCGCAGCCGCGGCAGAGAGCGCTTCTGGCCACGTCGCTTTGCGCAGTTTGCCGTTTTCACGGATATAAGGTGTATCCAGGCGCTGACGACGCAGGCCGTCGAAGACAAAGCGGGTCTTGTCGGAAATCCATTCTTCGTTCGTGCCGTCGTGGTTGCGCGGCAGGATTCGCATCACTTCGCGGCCCTTTGTGTCCACGCGGATCGAAGCACCCATCGCGTCCATCACGTCGATGCTTTCCGTTTTTGTCAGTTCCCACGGGCGGGCAGTGAACGCATATGGTTTAGAAACAAGCGCGCCGACCGGGCAGAGGTCGATGATGTTGCCCTGCAAGTTCGAGTCGAGCGTTTCGCCAAGATAGCTGGTGATTTCCGCATCTTCACCGCGGCCCGTCTGACCCATCTGGTGAATGCCCGCGACTTCGGTCGTGAAGCGTACGCAACGGGTGCAAGAGATGCAGCGCGTCATGTGGGTTTCGACAAGTGGCCCGAGATCAAGATCCTCAGTCGCGCGTTTGGGTTCGCGGAAACGGGAAAAATCGACGCCATAGGCCATCGCCTGATCCTGAAGGTCGCATTCGCCGCCCTGATCGCAGATCGGGCAATCAAGCGGGTGGTTGATCAGCAGGAATTCCATCACGCCTTCGCGGGCCTTCTTGACCATCGGGCTGTTCGTCTTGACGACGGGCGGCTGGCCTTCAGGGCCAGGGCGTAGATCGCGGACCTGCATCGCGCAGGACGCGGCAGGCTTGGGTGGACCGCCCACAACCTCGACCAGACACATGCGGCAGTTGCCGGCAATGGACAGGCGTTCGTGATAGCAGAAACGGGGGATTTCGACCCCAGCCTGTTCACAGGCTTGGATCAGGGTCATTGCCCCATCTACTTCAATCTCATTACCATCAATAATGACTTTGCGAAGATCGGACATGGCGCGCCTTTTATTCCCTATGAGGCGGACCTGGCTAGGGGTTGCCTCGCTCAGAGGCGTTCTATCGAATGCAGCGGGGCGATGCCAGTAGGAAGACGCGGTTTTTTGGCCGAAAGGACGTGACTTAACGCAGCAGCCTGCCGACCTGTGTGCCTTGGCTGATTTGCGTGCGGCCCACAGTGCAATAGGTGGTTTCCTGACCTTCGACGACGCCCAGATCCGCCAGACGCGCGCGCGCGATCGCCTCTAGGCGGCGCTTTTCGTCCTTGTTGTCCACGAAATCGTCGATTTGCGATTGCGAAAAACCAAGATCGCGTGCGTGATTCTGCAAGCTTCTCAGGAAAGTGATGCCGCGCAGGGTGCGCGGCGACAGATCACCGCACTTGTCGCTCAACTCCACCGCCATGCCGACGGCAATCAGCCCTTCGGTGACGCGGCTGACGTCCTTGAGTGCGGATTGCGCGGACAGATTTCCCGCCAATCCGACGGTTGCAGCCGCAAAAGCGAGGGCGAGGATATGTGTGTTGCGCATGTGATAGCTCCTGTCAGGCATTGGGCCTTTGTTAGGTCAGACATCGACATACAGGCGGTGATATTCAATATCAGGTCAGGTGTTTTCCGATCCGTCGGCGGAAACCTGTTCGGGGGCGTGGGGATGTGCGCGCAGGTAGGTCCATCCGAATGCATCCGGTGTTTCGCCGTGATCGCGCAGGTGTTGCAATTTGCCCATCGCCTCGTCCAGCGACGGGTGATGCCCTTCGGGCACCCACCACATAACGAAATGCATGTCCCCAAGAACTTCGAACCATTCCGCGCGCCGCGCCATGAAAGCCTTGTGCAATGTCTTGAACACGAAGATTTCAAGACTTTCGGCCGTTTCCCAAACGGTCAGGTTCGGCACAAGCCGACCCGAGTCGTCCAATTTGGCATCCGTATTCCCTTGTCCGCCGGTGCCTTCCATCATCCACACAAAACCGGGCATCCGTTTGCCAAGGCCGTTGATTCGGTCGAGGTTGTTCATGAACTCTGCGACGCGCGGATCGTCAGTGTCGGCGACAAGCCGTCCGATGTTCAGTTCAGCGAGGTGCATTATGAGCCTTGTCCACTGGCCATCGTTTGATCGCTAGCGCCCAAAGCATGGCAATGTTGACAACAGGAATGAGGATCAAAAGTCCCCAAAGCCCACTGTGCCCTGTTCGTTTCCAAAGCTGGAAATGCGGAATGACGAGGATCACGGCGAAAACGATCCAACCAATTGCGGCCCCGGCTGAGATGTCCGCACTAGTCAAAAACATCGGACTTCGCCTTTTCTTTTACCTCGACCGGCCAGCGCTTGAAGGCCAGAACGTAGGGCACGAGAAGATTGGTCACCGGAAGCAACAAGAACAACGACCATGCGCCATGATGACCCGCGCGTGTCCAGATGATCCAATAGGGTGCAACAAACGCCGCGACTACCAGCAGAATGATGATAGCGTTCATAGACGTAACCCCGGAATCTTGTTCTGAAGAACCCGCGCTACCAGCACGGCCAATGGTGCGGCGGAGAAAACAAACCCGAGGAAACCCGTGGCGACAGAGTTCCAAAGGATCGCACTTTCCATCTGCCAAGCCGTGAAGTTGATCATGAACGACACGATCGGGATTAGGAACAAGCCAGAGAGCGGCAATACGGCCACCAGCAACCATTCCGCGCCATGTCCAAGTTTGTGGAAAAGCACCCACCAAAGCCCCGAAAGAATGCAGGCCTGCGCCAACCCAGATATCCCGAGAATGAGGGCGAGTGACACTGTCTCCATTGCTGTCGTTATTCGGCCGATGTGGTTGCCGGTGCAGCAGCCGTCACAAGCGGCTGCGGCGCGCGACATTCACCGGCGATCAGCCATGCCCCGTCACGGAATGTCGGCAAGCCGAGCGTTAGATCGACGCCACGCCCGCTGAACGTGCCGCCTTTCGAGCCGCAGAATTGACGTGTCGCAGTCAGGGCGAGGTTGAGATCATTTGCTGTCAGTGGCGCTTCGTTCACGCGGGTGACTGCGATATACGGAATGTTCTGAACAAAGGTCACGCCACCGGGCAGACTGTCATCGACGGCCTGGACGTTTTCGTTGAATTCAAATCCAGGCACAGGTGGTTCAAGACACCCGGCCAATCCGATCAATACCAATGGAAGTAATTTCTTCATCTTTTCCTCATCCGTGTTGGTGCGACACCCTGCACCGCTTTGCGGAAAAAGGCGAGAGTGAGGATTACACCAATGATACCCAGTGCGGCAGCAAAGCCATAGGCCCAGGTTGGCGCGATTCCTGCGCGCACCGATTGAATGGTGAACCAGACAGGACCTCCGCAGATTGCGACCGTCAGAAGAGCGGCAAGAAAGCTGGCGATGCGATCAAAGAAGCGTTGCATCAGATTGGCTGAAATAACGCGCTCATGGCTGTGACTTGGATGATCTCAGCCTCGATCGCAGCGCATGTATTGTCTTGCCCAAGGGTGATGCCATGTTTTGCTTGGAGACTGCGACGTATGACATCGGCTTCGACATCTGCCCCGACAACCTGCGTATTACGCGCAGCTTCGAGAGTGACAGTTTGACCGGGGATATCTGATGTCAGGCGGACAAGCTCATTGCGCACACGATTATTGTATTTGTATGTCGGGCAGCTCTGAACGACGTCCTTGGCGACTTCGAGCGTTGCTGCAAATTGTGCGCCGGGCAATGCCAACATGGCATCCATAGACGGACCTGTTGGTCGTCTTTCCGTCGCTGCGCACGCTGCCAGAAAGCATGCGGTCAATATGCAGGCAACGCGCATCACTCGGCCGCGATCGGGGTTCCCGCGGGCGGACGCTTGTGCGCAATCCGGTCTTCGATTTCGTCACGGAAATTCTTGATGAGGCCCTGGATCGGCCAGGCCGCAGCATCGCCAAGCGCGCAGATTGTGTGGCCCTCGACCTGTTTGGTCACATCCAGCAGCATGTCGATTTCTGCGACTTCTGCATCGCCTTTGACAAGGCGATCCATGACCCGCATCATCCAGCCGGTGCCTTCACGACACGGCGTGCACTGGCCACAGCTTTCGTGTTTGTAGAACTTGGACAGACGCCAGATGTTTTTGATCATATCCGTGGACTGATCCATGACGATGACAGCGGCGGTGCCAAGGGACGAGCCTTTTTCCTTCAGCGCATCGAAATCCATGATTGCATCACGCATATTCTCACCGCGCACGCATGGAACGGATGATCCGCCGGGGATGACCGCCTTGAGGTTGTCCCAACCGCCGCGAATACCGCCGCAGTGCTTTTCAATCAGTTCTTCGAACGGGATCGACATTTCTTCTTCGACGACACAGGGGTTGTTCACATGCCCCGAGATCGCGAACAGTTTCGTGCCCGCGTTGTTCGGGCGGCCCATGGACGAGAACCAGCTGCCACCACGGCGCAGGATTGTCGGGACAACGGCGATGGATTCGACATTATTCACAGTTGTCGGGCAGCCATAAAGACCGGCACCCGCCGGGAATGGGGGCTTCATGCGCGGCATGCCTTTTTTGCCCTCAAGGCTTTCCAGCAGTGCGGTTTCTTCGCCGCAGATATACGCGCCGGCACCGTGATGCAGATAGATGTCGAAATCCCAACCAGATTTGCTGGCGTTCTTGCCAACAAGACCGGCGGCATACGCCTCATCAATCGCGTTTTGCAGGGCTTCTTTTTCGCGGATGTATTCGCCGCGGATATAGATGTAGCAGGCGTGCGCTTGCATCGCGAAAGATGCGATCAGGCAGCCTTCAATCAGCGTGTGCGGATCGTGACGCATGATTTCGCGGTCTTTACACGTGCCCGGTTCGGATTCGTCGGCGTTGACAACAAGGTATGCCGGACGACCGTCGCTTTCCTTGGGCATGAATGACCACTTCAGTCCGGTTGGAAATCCTGCCCCGCCGCGCCCGCGCAGGCCGGAGGCTTTCATTTCGTCAATGATCCAGTCGCGTCCCTTTTTGATGATGGCCGCAGTGCCATCCCAATGGCCACGCGCTTGCGCGCCTTTGAGCGTGCGGTCATGCATCCCGTAGAGGTTTGTAAAAATGCGATCCTGATCTTTGAGCATATCGGGTCGGTCCTATCGTGTGATGGCTAATCGCGGGTGTTTTGCCACAGCTTCCACGTGACCACCAGTGACCAAATGAACGCAGCCAGCGATATCAGGTAGAAGAGTATCTCGAATCTGGGTGCAAGACCAAACAGGCGAACAAGGCCCGGCGCGAAAATGCTGAGCAGACCTGCAACCGCGATCGTGATCGCGATAGTGCGTCCCTGTCTGCTGCGTTCGTCGTCGGTCATGGCATGGTCCACAAAAAAGCCCTGCCCTCGTGTGCCACGGACAGGGCGATTGAAGCAAGTTTAACAGGCCTAGTAAACGCCGCCCTTGCCGACTTTTTTGGAAAACTCGGTTGTTCCGCCATCCGCCAGAATTCGGGCTTGCGCCACCCAGTCGTCGCGGGTCACCCGGCCTTTGAAACCCTCGAGGTTTTCGTCGACCCATTTCACTTCTTTTTCGCGCCAAGCGGCGACTTGGTCAAAGTGATAGAACCCCATGGAATGCAAAAGCTTTTCCAGCTTCGGCCCGACGCCTTTGATCTGCTTGAGATCATCCGGCTGACCGTTGCGTGCCGCATCAAGCGTTGGTGGTTTTCCATCTGCACTGACAGGCGGCAGGTCTGCCGTCGCTGTGGGTGCTGCCGCCGCCGGCACTGCTGCGGGCTTTTTCTTGGCCGGTGCAGGCTTTGCAGGTGCTGCCGGTTTCGCGGCTGCAGGCGCAGCGACCGGTGCGGGTGCGGCGACAGGCGCCGGTTTCACCGGCGCGACCTCTTTCGTCTGCGTGCCCGTTTCAGCCGACCGCGCGGCCTGTGTTTCCTGCAAGTTCGGTGCCGGTTTACGCCAGCCCAGCAACAGCAGCACAATAACAAGTGCCGCGATCAAGGCCGCGATAAAGACCGCGCCAATCAAACTGAACTCGTACATGACAAAAGCGACGCCGCCGCCCACGATGCCAAACAAAGCCGCGACGGCCAGAATACCAAGACCAATTGGTGCCGTATCTTTCATTATCTTCTATCTCCCACCCGGCGGACTGCCGTCGGCCATTTATCAGCGTGACTGCACCGGCAGGTCAAGCCTGCAGCCGTTCATCACGCCCTGATAGAAGGTTTTAAGCTGGAAAACGCGCGCTTTGCAGGCAAATCGCCTGCCCGTCACTCGGCCGCGAATTTCGTCGCCTGTCCGATCCAATCGTCACGCTTGATGCGTCCCTTGAATTTCAGTCGGCTGTCGACCCATGTGATTTCCGCATCAGTCCACTTGGCGATCTGGTCAAAATGCCAGAAACCCAGTTCGTTCAGCGTCTGTTCAAGCTTCGGACCCACCCCGCTGATGCGCTTGAGATCGTCGGCACCGGACTTGCGCGGTGCTGTCAGGGTTTTCGGTTTCTTTTCGGTGCTGGCACCATCCACTGGCGGATTGCTTTTGCCACGCGGTTTTGCGGCTGAGTCGGCGTTTGCCTCTTGCTTGGTAATCCCGTGCTTGCTTGCCGGTTTGTTGGCGGCAGGCTTTGGTCCCGGTGTTTTCTTGGCTTTCGGCTTTTCCAAGACATCCGTGCCACCATCGCGCCACGGTGTGAGGATCGGCACTTCGGTCCCGTCAATCCGTTTGACCGTGTCGCCGATATCGACTGCCAATTGCACCGAGGCGTTGTACTGGGTTTTTCCGCTATCGTATTCCTGAAGACTGGTCAGGCCCTTCAGCGGTTCCGCCGCATAGCGTCCGTTCTGGGGGCCCGGTACAGGCACCTTGCCTGCGGCCAATTCATCAATGATCTCGCCCAGGCGTTCGGCGGTCAGGTCTTCGTAATAATCCTTACCAATCTGAGCCATCGGCGCATTGGCGCAAGAGCCGAGGCATTCGACCTCTTCCCAGCTGAAATTGCCGTCGTCTGATACCACATGCGGTTTCTTGGCGATCTTGTCCTGACAGACGGCCACCAGATCTTCTGCCCCGCAGATCATGCAGGACAGCGTGCCGCAAATCTGAATATGCGCAATTTTACCAACCGGTTGCAGCTGAAACATGAAGTAGAAGGATGCGACTTCAAGGGCCCGGATATAGGCCAGATCAAGCATCTCTGCCACATGTTCGATTGCCGGACGCGTCAGCCAGCCTTCCTGTTCCTGCGCACGCCACAGCAGCGGAATGATGGCCGATGCCTGACGCCCTTCGGGGTACTTTGTGATCTGCGCCTCGGCCCATTCCTGATTGGCTGGGGTAAAGGCAAAGCTGTCAGGCTGGTCGTGGTGCAAACGGCGGAGCATATCTGGTCTTTCTTCGTATCAGTGCGGCGCTGTGCGCCGATATTTTAGGCGCAGTTGCCGCCGGTCAGGCGCACCGTGCTGTCACCGTCGACTGTCGCGCGCCCGGCAGCGGCCAGTTGTGGCACGATCTGGACGACATCATCCTGGCTGACGGATGCCTGCGCCATGATCGGGCCGATCGTGTCGGGGTTGATGACGCAACCGTTTGCTTCGGTTGCATTGATAAGACGCTGTTCTGCGGTCAGCTGCACAACTGCGGGTGCTGGCGCAACAGAAGGTGCAGGACCGCTGATGCCCGCCGGAATACCGTTGGTGCAAGCGGAGATAGCGACAAAAGCGGGGAGGATGGCGTAGCGGATCATAGTCTTCTCCAAAAAAGCGATTAGCGGTCGATTTCACCGAACACGACGTCCATCGTACCGATGATTGCGGCAACGTCGGCCAGTTGGTGACCTTTCGCAACATAGTCCATGGATTGCAGGTGCAGATAGCCCGGCGCACGCAGCTTGGCGCGATATGGCTTATTGGTCCCATCGGCCACAAGGTAAACACCGAATTCACCTTTCGGCGCCTCGACTGCAGCATACACCTCGCCTTCGGGGACATGGAAACCTTCGGTGTAAAGCTTGAAGTGGTGAATCAGGCTTTCCATGTTGGTTTTCATATCGCTGCGGGTTGGCGGTGTCATCTTACCGCGTGCCATGACGTCACCCTTCTCATGGCGAAGTTTTTCGCAGGCCTGACGGATAATGGATGTGGACTGGCGCATTTCTTCCATGCGGACAAGGTAGCGATCATAGCAGTCGCCGTTCTTGCCGACAGGGATCTGGAAGTCGAATTCGTCATAGCATTCATACGGTTGTGCACGGCGCAAGTCCCACGCCAGACCTGATCCGCGCACCATCACACCAGAGTATCCCCAGTTCTGGATGTCTTCTTCTGTGATGATACCGATATCGCAATTGCGCTGCTTGAAGATCCGGTTTTCGGTCAGCAGGGACGAGATGTCGTCAATGATCTTGGGGAATTCGACAGCCCATTGGTCGATGTCCTCGACCAGCTGGTCTGGCAGGTCCTGATGCACACCGCCGGGGCGGAAGTAGGCCGCGTGCAGGCGCGCGCCGCAAGCGCGCTCATAGAACACCATCAGCTTTTCACGCTCTTCAAAGCCCCATGACAGTGGTGTCATCGCCCCCACGTCCATCGCCTGCGTGGTAATGTTAAGCAGGTGGTTCAGCACGCGTCCGATTTCGCAATAAAGCACGCGGATCAGCTGTGCGCGGCGAGGCACTTCGGTCTTGGTCAGCCGCTCGATCGCGAGACACCATGCATGTTCCTGATTCATTGGCGCGACATAATCCAGCCGGTCGAAATAGGGCAGGTTCTGCAGATAGGTCCGGCTTTCCATCAGCTTTTCGGTGCCGCGGTGCAGCAAACCGATATGCGGATCGCAACGTTCGACGATTTCGCCGTCGAGTTCCAAGACAAGACGCAAAACGCCATGTGCCGCAGGGTGTTGCGGCCCGAAGTTGATGTTGAAATTCCGGATCTGCTGTTCACTTGTCGCCGCGTCGGAAGACCCGTCGTCATAGGTGTTCGTGCGGATGTTGCTACCGTCCATCATGCGTAAGCCCTTTTCAAGCTGTGCTGCCAGTGATCCGGCAGTGGCGCGACGTTCATCGCGACCCAATCATACTGTTCTTTGAGGAAGTCTGCCACCTTCGGGCGCAAGTCATCCCGCATCTTGACCGCTTCGCCTTCGTGAACGCGTTTCGCGTCCGAAGGCTGGTATGGAATACCCAAAAATTCACACAAGCGCGTCAGCCCATCCACGGTGAACAGTGTTTCAGCAAAGCCAAGAAACAACCGCCCTTCAGGAACAATCCGGCGCAGCCTTGCGACCGTGGCGGCATAGTCGCCGCGTGCCATCAAATGTGTTTCCTGCCCTGCATTCACAACGCGCCACAGAATATTGTTCGCCTTCTTGGCATAGACTTCGCCATCCTGACGAAACCGCCGTGCCTGCATGCGGATATGGCTCCACAGCCGGTCGATCGGGTCGCGCATCAAATAGATGAAGCGCGTCGTCGCGGATAGATCCGCCATGCGCTGCAAGGTCGCGTCATCCACCAGCGCATAGTTCGGCGTCATATCCGCCACGAGGCGCGCGTGCTCTGCCCCGTCAAGAAGCCAAGCAGCATAGGCCAGATCACCATCACGATCCCCGCCCAGCACCGCAATCAGCCCGCGCATCGACGCGATCCGCCGTTCCATATTCGCAACCTTCCAGCCAAGCCCCGCCGCTTTTGCATCGTCACGCATGACATGCAACTCGGACAGGCGGTCGCGATAGGCGATGATCTGCTTTTCACGAATGGCGGGATCGAAGGTGTCCCAATAGTGCGCCTCTTTCACGGGTGGCAACTTGCACGCGTCATGATCGTGCAGATAACGATAGAGGGCAGACGTGCCCGCTTTCGTTGCGCCAACGCAGTAAAGGAGGGTCGGATCAGCCATCCGGACTTACCCCTTCGCCTCTTCTTTGGCTTTGTCATCGCCGGGCAGGATGTATTCGGCCCCTTCCCACGGCGACATGAAGTCGAACTGGCGGTATTCCTGAACAAGGCTGACGGGTTCATAGACGACGCGCTTTTGCACTTCGTCATAGCGCACTTCGGTATAGCCCGTGGTCGGGAAGTCCTTGCGCAGCGGATGCCCGCGGAACCCGTAATCTGTCAGGATCCGGCGCAGGTCCGGGTGGCCGGAAAACAGGATACCGAACATGTCGAAGATTTCACGCTCGAACCAGTTGGCCGCCGGATGGACCGGCATGATTGACGGCACCATGTCGTCTTCTCGCACTTCGATTCGCAGGCGGATACGGTGGTTCTGATACATCGACAGGAAATGATAGACGACGTCGAACCGCTTTTGTCGCGACGGGTAATCAACTGCCGTGATGTCGACAAGTGACGAGAACTGGCATGCAGGGTCGTTCTTGAGGAATTCGACGAATGTCACGAGCCGTGAAGGCGACACGGTTACCGTCAATTCGTCATTTGCAATTTCCCAAGACAAAACGCAATCCGTGCGCTTTAATTCGATGTGCGTGCCGAGTTCGTTCAGCGCTTCGGTCATTGCATTTTCTCCTGCAAGAGAACGTCGTGAAAGCTTGCCTCTGGGTCAGCAGCGACAAAGAATGGCTTCATGAAGTCGGGGATCACGGCTTTGGCGGGTGTGTCACCTGCAAATCGGATCACGGCGTCCATGTCATCCCACGTGGTCAGCGCTGTGACACGGCATGGATCTGTATCCCGCTCGGCCAGGAAGACGACTTCGCGGAAACCGTCCACTTTTCTCACGTGGTCCAGCATTTTGCCGCGATAGGTCGCCACCCAATCATCCAGATCGGCACGGGCCACAGTTGCATTCCATTTTCGGACAACCGGAGCTGTCATCTTACAATCGTCCCGGTCCGGCGGATTTTGCGCTGCAGTTGCAGGATGCCGTAAAGCAGCGCCTCAGCCGTGGGCGGGCACCCGGGCACGTAGACATCGACTGGCACAATCCGATCGCAGCCGCGCACGACGGAGTAGCTGTAATGATAATATCCGCCGCCGTTTGCACAGGACCCCATCGAAATCACGTAGCGTGGTTCCGGCATCTGGTCGTAGACCTTGCGCAGTGCCGGAGCCATCTTGTTGGTCAGCGTGCCGGCCACGATCATCAAGTCGGACTGGCGCGGAGACGCGCGTGGCGCGGTGCCGAAGCGTTCCAGATCGTACCGCGGCATGGAGGTGTGCATCATTTCGACAGCGCAACAGGCGAGCCCAAATGTCATCCAGTGCAGCGATCCGGTCCGCGCCCAGTTGATCATGTCGGCGGTCGATGTGACGAGGAAACCCTTGTCCTGCAGTTCCTTGTTCAGAAGCTGCGTCCCATGTTCCTTGTCCGCGCCAACGGATGTGCCTGTCATCACTCCCATTCCAGCGCTCCTTTTTTCCATTCATAGGCAAAGCCAATGGTCAGCACCCCGAGGAACACCATCATCGACCAGAAACCGACCATGCTGATATCCTTCAGTGCGACAGCCCATGGGAACAGGAATGCAACCTCGAGGTCGAAGATGATGAAGAGGATCGACACCAAATAGAAGCGCACATCGAATTTCATCCGCGCATCGTCGAACGCATTGAACCCGCATTCGTAAGCAGACACTTTTTCAGGGTCCGGATTGCGCACCGCCACCACGGCGGCAGCAAGGATCAGGATCAGACCTAACCCTATGGCAAGTCCCAGAAAAATCATAATGGGCAGATATTCAGTCGCAAGCTCTTGCAAGGGGTGTTCCTTTCCCTGTCAGGCAGGCGGCAACCCCTGCCCCGAATTGGCTACCCCTCACTTAACCCTGCCCCGCGAGAGGGTCAACGGGGGTGGGACAGTTTGACCGTTGGAATTACGGGGCTTTCACGGCGGAAGAGCTTATCACCGGATTGCCAGTGCGATAGACCGGATCATTCGGCCCAGCGCGGCTTTCGCTTGTCGAAAAAGGCTGCGATTCCTTCGCGTGCCTCGCCCCCTTCCCATGCCGCGACGAGCGCATCGGCACTCGCCGCGATCACCGTATCGTCGATCGGCGTGCCAAGCGACCGCGTCAGGGCTTTGGCCGCGGCAACCGCCCCTGGTGCGCAGGCAAGATATGGTGCGACCTCTTCCGCGATGGCTTTGTCCAGTTCATCTGTCGCGACAACATGCGCGACTAGTCCGAAGTCTTTCGCATCCTGTGCCGTGAACAGGCGCGAATTCATGAACACGCGGCGTGCGTTTGTTTCCCCGATCCGCGCCACGACATAGGGGCCAATCGTTGCCGGAATCAGCCCCAATTTCGTTTCCGTCAGCCCGAATTTTGCCTCTGGCACCGTGATGACAGTGTCGCACACCGACATCAGACCGACACCGCCTCCGAAAGCGTTCGCATGCACCCGCCCGATCAGCGGCTTGGGCAGCGTGTTTAACGCCTGCAACATGCGCGCAAGCCGCATGGCCCCCGCCCGCCGGTCAGCGTCGCTTGCGTCCATCTGGTCGCGCATCCAGCCCAGATCGCCACCGGCACAGAACGTCGGCCCGTCAGCGGCAAGTACGACGACGCGCACCTTGTCATCCGTGCTGAGCGTTTGCGCTGCATCCGCGATGTCGTCGATCATCTGCGCCGACATCGCGTTGTGCTTTTGCGCGCGTGCAAGCGTCAGTGTGCAGACGCCCCGCGCATCTGTTTCAGTTCTGATCAGCGCCATTGCGCATCCCCTTTGCCATCTTTGCCGCAGCTACCAGTTTTTCCGCGTCGATTCCGGTATCGAATCCGTCTGCATGGAGCATTGCCACCAGCGCTTCTGTTGCGAGGTTACCCGGTGCCCCGGGCGCGTAAGGACAGCCGCCAAGCCCGCCAGCCGCACTGTCAAAGGCGCGAAGCCCTTTCGCAAGGCTGGCGCGCACGTTGTCCAAGGCCCGCCCACTGGTGTCATGGAAATGACCGGCCAGATCGCTTGCAGGCATGATGTCGAGAACCGCATCGAGCATCGCGGCGACCCTTTCGGGAGTGCCTTTGCCGATCGTGTCGCCGAGCGAGACCGGCATTGGCGCGAGATTACGCAATAGCGCGACGGCTTGCGCGACCTGTGCAGGCGCGATTTCACCAACGAACGGGCAGTCCGTGACGCAAGAAACATACCCTCTTACGGGCACGCCAGCAGCTTCGGCTGCTGCCACGACCGGTGCCAGCCGTGTCACGCTTTCCGCAATCGTGCAGTTGAGGTTGGCGCGGCTGAACCCTTCTGATGCGGCGATGAAGACGGCAATCCCATAGTTCCCCTGTCCCCGCGCCGCGTCGAAACTGTCCCAGCCCTTTTTGTTCGGGACGAGCACATCATACTGCACGCCGGACATCTGTTTCAGTCCGGCCATGACAGCATCCGTATCTGCCATCTGCGGCACCCATTTCGGGCTGACGAAGGACCCGATTTCGATACGTTTCAAACCTGCGTCACGCAGCGCATCAATGAATGCGATCTTTTGCGACACCGATATGACGCCCGGTTCGTTTTGCAAACCGTCGCGCGGCCCGACTTCATGGACGGTGACGAAACTCATCCATGCTCTCCCGCTGGATCCCATGGCGGATAGAAATCGCGGGCGTAGATGCCATCGTTGTTGGGCAGCGATTTCTGGAAAGCCGGGCGCGCGGTGACCCTGTCGTACCAAGCTTGAAGATTGGCAAAGCCGTCGCTTTTCGTGTAATGCAGCCCCATGTAGACCGCTTGCGCCACACCGATATCGGCAGCCGAAAACGCTGACAGCAGATGGTCGCGCCCTGCCAAGGCCTGATCGACCACGCCAAAGGTCTTGGCGAGCCGCTTGGCCTCGAGCTTCATGATAATGGGAGAGCGCATGTGGTCCTCGAACAGCATGATGTGCTGTTGTGTGAGGGCCGCGACGTGCTGGCTGATCGTTTCGGCAAAGTGGATCCAGTTCAGCCAGTCATAGCGTTCCGGATCGCCCGGTGCTCGCCCTAGCCCGGCTTTGGGGAACCGTTCGCACAACGCTTCGGCGATGGCACCGCTTTCGAACAGTACCGCATCATCCAGTTCAAGCGATGGCACCCTGCCCGCGCCGTTCAGCGCCAGATACGCTGGTGATTTGATCGCCGCGTCGAAGCCGTAGGTCTTGAGGTCGAAATCGACACCAAGTTCGTACAGCAACCAGAGGCTGCGCATCGAACGGGTCTGCGGGACGTGATGCAGCCTGATCATGTCGGTTCCAGCGATACAAGGATCGCACCTGCCGTAACCTGATCGCCAGCCCTGACGCGCACCTCTGCCACGATACCGTCGCGCGGGGCGCGCAGCACATGTTCCATCTTCATCGCTTCGAGTACGATCATGCGGTCGCCCGCGCTGACACTTGCCCCCGGCGCGACCGCGACGGATTGGACCAGCCCTGGCATCGGGGCCTGCACGTCATCCCCGCCAGCCATGGTACCGCCGCGCGCCAGCGGGTCGGGAATGTCGAAGGTAATGGGATCAAGGCCGAAAACCGTCACCTGATCCCCATGCCGCAACGCCTGTCTTATGTGGCCGTCCGTGGCACGCCAGCCGTCTGCCGCATGCCCGAACGTCATGACCTGATCACCAAGCGCCACGTCATGGGCCGCATCTTGTGCCCTGATCCACACATCGAGGTCTTCGCCCCCGTGTGAAAGCGGCACCTGCTGGAACGGGGTGTCCCACAACGCGAAGCCCGCGTGTGGCTGCGGCTTGACATGGGCCGTCAGCGCGGCGACACCGACCGTGGCAAGCGTCAGATCGGGCGATGCGCAGAGGTGTTCCTGATCGCGGGCAATCACCCCCGTGTCGACCTTTCCCGCCGCGAAACCTTCATGCGCGGCAAGACGTTGCAGAAACCCTAGGTTCGTCGTCAGCCCCGCGACTTGTGTTTGTGCCAGCGCGCTGTGTAGTGCGCGCAGTGCTGCGGCGCGATCCGACCGGTGCACCGTGATCTTGGCGATCATCGGATCATACCAAGGAGAGATTTCGCTGCCTGTCAGCACGCCGGTGTCGATGCGGGCATCGTCCGGAAACGCCAGATGTGCGAGATGGCCCGTCGCGGGTAGGAACCCTGCTGGCACATCTTCGGCATAAAGCCGCGCCTCGAATGCATGGCCGTTGACCTCTAATTCCTCTTGCGCCACAGGCAGCGGATTGCCTGCGGCGACATGCAATTGCCACGCAACAAGGTCGACCCCTGTGATTGCTTCGGTCACGGGGTGTTCGACCTGCAGGCGCGTGTTCATTTCCATGAACCAGAAACCATCGGTGCGCAGTCCGTCCGCGCCATCCACGATGAATTCAATCGTTCCCGCGCCCGCATAACCGATCGCTTCGGCCGCGCGCACGGCGGCTGCGCCCATTGCGGCGCGCACCTCTTCGGTCATGCCCGGTGCGGGGGCTTCTTCGATCACCTTTTGATGGCGCCGCTGAAGAGAGCAATCCCGCTCGAACAGATGCACGGCCTTTCGACCGTCGCCGAACACCTGCACTTCGATGTGGCGCGGGCTGGTGATGTATTTTTCGATAAGCACATCGGCATTGCCAAAGGCGGTCCGTGCTTCGGCCTGTGCCGACGCGAGGTTTTCAGCAAAATCAGCCGCCCGTTCCACAAGCCGCATTCCCTTGCCGCCGCCGCCTGCGACCGCCTTGATCAGAACGGGATAACCGATCTGTTCAGCCTCTTTCGCAAGATGGCCAGCGTCTTGATTTTTGCCGTGATAGCCCGGCACGACGGGCACGCCCGCCTTTTCCATCAGTGCCTTTGCTGCGTCCTTGAGACCCATTTTACGGATCGCATCTGCGGAAGGGCCAATAAAGGTCAGCCCGGATTTTTCGACTTCATCCACGAAGTTCGGGTTTTCAGAAAGGAAGCCGTAGCCCGGATGGATCGCCTGCGCGCCCGTCTGGCGTGCGGCTGCAATGATCAGATCGCCACGCAGATAACTGTCGGCCACCGGGGCAGGCCCAAGGCGGACGGCTTCGTCGCAACTGCGAACATGGAGCGCGTCAGCGTCGGCATCCGAATAGACAGCGACAGTTTGAACGCCCAGCGCACGGGCGGTTTTTGCGATACGCACCGCAATCTCGCCGCGATTGGCGATGAGTATTTTAGTGAACATCTTCGCCAGCCTTAAATTCAATTACGGTCGGAGGCTGTTCACGCTCGTTTAGCACCACAATAAAGCCTCCATTCTTGTCTGATCTCAAGAATCAGTGATTCTGCAACAATGCAACAAACAGCCGAGCCTTTAACTCTGACATGCATTCTGAATAAAGGCGTGCTTCCTCGCCCATCACATTCTGAACACACCAAAGCGTGTCTCCTCGATCTTGCGGTTCATGCTGGCGGCCAGCGACAATGCCAGCACTTCGCGCGATTTGCGTGGGTCGATGATCCCATCGTCCCAAAGCCGCGCTGACGCATAAAGCGGGTGCGATTGTTCGGCGAACATGTCGATGGTCGGTTGCTTGAATGCGGCTTCGTCCTCCGCGCTCCAGCTTTCGCCCTTGCGTTCGATGGCATCGCGCTTGACCGTCGCCAGAACTCCGGCGGCTTGCGCGCCGCCCATGACGGAGATGCGGCTGGTCGGCCAGGTCCAGAGGAAGTCGGGGCTGTAGGCCCGCCCGGCCATGCCGTAGTTTCCAGCGCCGAACGAACCACCCACAAGCATCGTGATTTTCGGGACATTGGTCGTTGCGACCGCCGTCACCATCTTGGCACCATGGCGCGCGATGCCTTCGTTTTCGTATTTCTGGCCGACCATGAAGCCTGTGATATTTTGCAGGAAAATCAGCGGGATGCGCCGCTGAGAACACAGTTCTACGAAATGCGCGCCCTTTTGCGCACTTTCGGAAAACAGCACGCCGTTGTTCGCGACAATGCCGCACGGCCAGCCGTCGATATGGGCAAAGCCGGTGACAAGCGTTTCGCCGAAGCGTGCCTTGAATTCGTCAAAACTGGAGCCATCCACGATCCGCCGGATCACTTCGCGGATGTCATAGGGCGTGCGCAGATCAGCGGGCACCACATCAAATAGCGTATCAGGGTCAAGCGTCGGGGGGCGAGGTTCTGCGCGCACCACATCCGTCGACGTGAGCGCGCAACTGGCGACGGCTTGCCGCGCGAGGGCAAGCGCATGGGCATCATCCTCTGCCAGATAGTCGGCCACGCCGGACAGGCGCGTGTGTACATCGCCGCCGCCCAGATCTTCGGCGCTCACGACCTCTCCGGTTGCGGCTTTGACCAAGGGCGGGCCGGCCAGAAAGATTGTCCCTTGTTCTTTCACGATAATCGACACATCGGCCATTGCGGGCACGTAAGCCCCGCCAGCGGTGCATGATCCCATGACCACAGCGATTTGCGGAATGCCCAGCGCGGACATCTGTGCCTGATTGTAAAAGATGCGGCCGAAGTGGTCGCGATCCGGAAAGACCTCGTCCTGATTGGGCAGGTTCGCACCGCCACTGTCGACAAGGTAGACGCACGGCAGATGGCAGGCCTGCGCGATTTCCTGCGCGCGCAGGTGTTTTTTGACGGTCATCGGATAGTAGGTGCCGCCTTTTACCGTCGCATCATTGCAGATCACCATCACCTGCTGACCGTTCACGCGCCCGATCCCGGCGATGACACCAGCGCAAGGAGCAGCACCATCATACATACCGTGCGCAGCGGTTGCGCCGACCTCCAGAAACGGGCTGCCGACATCGAGCAAACCGGCAACGCGATCACGGGGAAGCATCTTGCCGCGTTTCACATGACGCTCACGCGCGGTTTCACCGCCACCGGCAGCCGCAAGACTGGCTGCGGCGCGGACATGTTCAAGAGCGGATTCATGATCGGCACGTGTCATAGGCGAATGTGCCTTTCACTTATTTGCGATGAAGTCGCTGCTGGGTCGGCCACTGGCCTGTCGCCGCAAACATGAAGACGCAGATTACTTGTTTGCCGGTTCAACGTGACGTTCTGCCATGTGGATGAGGATGGCGACGGGATGATGTATGTCATGTTTCCGGACCATCCTGTTCCATCAGGACACGTCCTTGCCGGTCAACGGCCGTACGCTCGACGATGCCGCTGTCATGACGACAGATAACGGTGATCCAAACTGTATCCACTTCGCCCGGAACGCCAAAGCAATCCGTTTTTTCGGCACCGTCCGGCCCTGTCTGAACCCAGATATCAGCGTGATGGTCAAGAACGGCGGATTCGCTGAGCGGCTTTCCCATCTGCCAGCCGACATAGGCGGACAGTGCCACCACGCCTGCAAATGGAAGAAACAGAATGCGCATGTCCATCCTACGCCGCCCCTGACTTCAGCGGGCTTAAGTGGGTTCCCATGCTTTTCACCGCATCGCCCCCATCAATTCTCGCCCGACCAGCATACGGCGGATTTCGGACGTCCCTGCCCCGATCTCCATCAGTTTGGCGTCGCGGAAAATGCGTGCGACGGGGGCATCGTTGAGGAATCCAGCGCCTCCCATTGCCTGCACGGCCTGATGCGCCTGCTTCATGGCCTCCTCTGAGGCATAAAGACAGCAAGCCGCCGCATCCTGACGGGTCACGGTGCCACGATCACAGGCTTTCGCGACTTCGTAGACATAGGCGCGGGCCGAATTCATCGCCGTATACATATCCGCGATCTTGCCCTGCATCAGTTGGAAGTTCCCGATGGGTTCGCCGAACTGTTTGCGGGACGCCAGGTAAGGCATGATTTCGTCCAGACAGGCCGCCATGATTCCAAGGCCGATCCCTGCAAGCACGACCCGTTCGTAATCCAGGCCAGACATGAGCACGCGCACGCCCTTGCCTTCTTCTCCAAGCACGTTGTCAAAGGGGACTTCGACGTCATCAAAGACCAGCTCTGCGGTATTGGACCCCCGCATCCCGAGTTTGTCGAAATGGGGCGATGTGCTGAAGCCTTTGAATTCCTTTTCGATCAGAAAGGCTGTGATGCCTTTTGATCCGGCATTCGGGTCGGTCTTTGCATAAACCACCAGCGTGTCCGCGTCGGGGCCATTGGTGATCCAGTATTTATTACCGTTCAATCGGTAATGATCGTTACGCTTTTCCGCGCGCAACGACATCGACACGACATCGGACCCCGCGCCCGCTTCGGACATTGCCAGCGCCCCGACATGTTCACCGGATATCAAGCGCGGGAGGTATGTCTGCTTTTGTGCCTCTGTTCCGTTGAGCTTGATCTGATTGACGCACAGGTTCGAGTGCGCCCCGTAGGACAGCGACACGGAGGCAGAGGCGCGGGCAATTTCTTCGATCGCGACGGTATGCGCCAGATAGGACATACCCGCACCGCCGTAGTCTTCATCGACCGTCACGCCAAGCAGGCCAAGTTCACCCATTTCGCGCCAGAGTTCAGGTGGAAAGCTGTTCTTGCGGTCAATATCGGCGGCCACCGGTTTGACCCGTTCTTGCGCCCAGCCATGCACCATATCACGCAGGGCGTTCACATCCTCACCAAGGTCGAACGTCATGGATGCAAGGAACATCGCGCAGTCTCCGGATTAATTGAACGCCCGTTCAGTTTAGCTTGTCTCGATTCAAAGTCGAGTCATTTATGACCGGAACATGAACCTGCCGGAACAATTATCTGCGGGGCGAGTTTATCTGACATGAAACACCTTCTTATCGCCTGTCTGACCTGCCTGCCGTTCACTGCCAACGCTGAAAAAGTTGGTCAGGTTGGCGTCGATTGGGTCGGGAACGACATCATTATCGAAGCCATCGAAGATCCCGAAGTGCAAGGCGTGACCTGTCACATCGCGTATTTTGAACGGTCTTTCTTTGATCGCGTGTCCAACGGGAACTGGTTCGAAGATCCGTCAAACGCATCAATTGATTGTCGCCAGACCGGCCCGATCGTCATCGGTGACATTGATCGCGGCCGCGATGGGGAAAACGTCTTTCGCGAACGTCAGTCGATCATCCTGAAATCCCTGCGGGTCAAGCGGATCTACGACGCAGACAACGAAACGTTGATCTATCTGGCCCACGCAGCTGAACTGACGCAGGGCTCGGCAAAAATGTCGATTTCGACAATTCCGCTTTACCAACCCGACAACTGATTATTCCGCTGCCGCCTGGCCTTGGTAAACGGCTGACACCTCGGACCGGATGATCTGCGCTATCAGTGTGCAATCCGCAAGCGAGAACGTCAGTGGTAAGCGCATGTCCACGATTCCTGCGAGAATTCGATCCGTCTTTGGCATTGGTGCAGATGGTGCGTAATGCCAACTGTCATAGCGGGATGTGAAGCCCTTGGGTTCAGCACCGCCAAACCATTTCAGCTCGACCCCGCGCGCGGCACAACGTGCGATCACGTCCGATACGGCATCCGGTGCCCAATCCAGCAGCAGAAACTGAAACGAGGAGGCGACGAACGCTTCTTCTTTCGGGCGGTGCGGCAATTGCAACCCCGGTACGTCTGCCAACCCATCGGCAATCACACCATAACGTTCATTCCAGCGCCCGGCCTGTTCTGCCAGATTGCGTAGCTGCGGGCGCAATATTGCGGCGCGCAAATTGTCCATCCGGCCCGAAATATTCGGCGTCTCGTACTTGATCTGCGCAAATGTCTCTGGCGGCGGCGCGGCGCGGTGGCGCTCGAACAGCATGTAGCTGCCAGACAGCATGATGGCCCGTGCCATGCCTTCTGCGTCGTCGGACACCAACAACCCGCCCTCGCCCGAGTTGATATGTTTATAGGTCTGCGTCGAAAAGCAGCCGAACTTGCCCCAGCGCCCGGATGGCACACCGTCCCACGAGGCCCCCATCGTATGTGCGCAGTCTTCGATAACAGTGACGCCCGCCGCGTCACACATGTCCATCAACCGGCGCATGTCGCACAGGTGTCCGCGCATATGCGACAGCATCAGCACTGACGCTTGATCCAGTTTGGTGGTCAGTTCATCAAGGTCGATTACGAGGTCTTCGGTTACGCCGACGAAAACAGGCATCGCGCCAACGGCGGCAATCGCACCCGGCACGGGTGCCAAAGTAAACGCGTTTGTCAGTACCTTGTCGCCGTGACCAACGCCGCAAGCGCGCAACGCAGTTGCCATTGCGTATCCGCCAGATGCCACGGCAAGGCAGTATTGCGATCCGATGTAGGCGGCGAATTCTTCTTCCAACAAGGCCGCTTCGGCTATTTCTCCATCAACCGTATTATAACGGTGCAGGCGACCATGTTGCAGGACAGCGTTTGCAGCCGCGATTCCGGAATCGGGAATCGGTTCCTGCTGGGTAAAGAGGCCTTTGAAAACGTCGTTCATGTTCAAATCATGTGATGTGGCAGACGGTGCGTCAATGGAGCTTCGGGAAAGTCAAAGACCGCTTTAGCCAATCAGGTCACGCACGATGTCTGAAAGGTCTTTGTAGTCGTGCAACAGCGCCTCTGGCTTCAAGGCGGCCATGTCTTCGCCGCTGGGACCGAAGGTCACGAGGATCGACGGAACGCCCGCATTCGCCGAGGTATCGCGGTCGGTCTTTGTATCGCCCACCAGAACGGAACGCTGCGGATCACCGCCGGACCGGCGCACGGTTTCGAACAGATGTTCGGGATCGGGTTTGCGCACTGGCAGGCTGTCGGCCCCCAGCAACGCACCAAAGGCATCACGCACACCAAGCCGGGTCAAAAGCGTTTGAGCAAGGCCCTCGGGCTTGTTCGTACAGATCCCGACAGCATAGCCCGCTGTCTTGAGGTTTTCGACCGCATCCATCGCGCCGGGATACATGACCGTATGGGTGTCGATGTCATTGGCATAGTGATTGAGCAGCGGGTCATACTGGCCGTCGATATCATCTTCGCCGTAACCGTCGACACGGCTAAAGCCGAGGCGGAGCATCGCCCGCCCGCCTTTCAGTGCGGTTCCTGCGTCTGCCGGGCCAAGCAGGTCGCCAAGCCCCAGATCCTGAAAGCACATGTTTGCCGCCGCCAGAAGATCGCCGGACGTATCCGCCAGTGTGCCATCCAGATCGAAAATTACTGTGCGCATCGCCACTCTCCTTATGTCCTCTGTAACGATCCGAAATCGGATGTGAAGCCCAAAGGCTTGTGCTAGACTGACGCACAGGTACAAGACCAACAAACGACACCGGATAACCGGGACATGGGGCGTGGCGGGTATGGCGACAGCATTTGTTATTTTGGGCGCGGGCAAAGGCACGCGGATGAATTCGGACTTGCCCAAGGTTCTGCACCAGATCGGTGGGGCACCTTTGCTTGTGCACGCGATGAAATCAGCCGAACAGCTGGAACCTGAACACATGGTCGTTGTGACCGGCCACGGATCCGAAGCCGTCGCCAAGGCAGCGACCGCCTGGAACCCCGATGCCAAGGTCGTGCACCAAGACGAACAACTTGGCACAGCACATGCCGTCGCTCAGGCCCGCGATGCCTTGAAGGCGTTCGAAGGAACGGCCATCGTGTTGTATGGCGATACGCCGTTCATCGCGCCCGAAACCCTGCGCAAGATGGTCGACAAATGCGGCACGGACGATGTCGTTGTGCTTGGCTTTGCGGCGACCGATCCGGGACGGTACGGACGATTGGTGACCGATGGTGCCAAGCTGTCCAAGATCGTCGAATACAAGGATGCAACACCCGAAGAACGCGCGATAACGCTTTGCAATAGCGGCGTTATTGCTGGAGACGCACAGACACTGTTTGCACTGATCGATGCGGTTGGAAACGAGAACGCCGCCGGTGAATACTACTTGACGGACATTATCGGGATTGCGCGTGAACGCGGTTTGACCGCCAGTGTCGTGGCCTGTGATGAAAGCGAAACGCTGGGGATCAACTCGCGCGCGGAACTTGCCGCGGCAGAGGCGATGTTCCAGGGGCGGATGCGCGCCAATGCGATGGAAGACGGCGTTGCCATGCCTGCCCCTGAGACCATCGTTTTCGCCCATGACACGGTTATCGGGCGCGATGCCACCGTCGAACCCCACGTGGTCTTTGCGCCGGGCGTTTCGGTCGAAAGCGGTGCCACGGTCCGTGCCTTTTCCCATCTGGAAGGCTGTCACGTAGCGCGCGGTGCAGTGGTCGGACCCTATGCGCGCTTGCGCCCCGGTGCGGAACTGTCTGAAGACGCCAAGATCGGTAATTTTGTCGAGATCAAAAACGCCATGATCGGCGAAGGTGCCAAGGTGAACCATTTGTCATATATCGGCGATGCCGAAGTCGGTCCGCGAGCCAATATCGGTGCGGGAACCGTAACCTGCAATTACGACGGGTTCTTCAAGCACAGGACAACTATTGGCGCTGACGCCTTTATCGGGTCCGATACAATGCTTGTGGCCCCCGTATCCGTCGGTGCCGGTGCGATGACCGGCAGCGGATCGACGATCACCGAAGACGTGCCGGACGGGGATCTGGGTGTCGGCCGCGCGCGACAGCGCAATGTGCGGGGATTTGCTGGAAAGCTGTTCGCACGACTGAAAAAACAAAAAGAAGCCAAGCACTAAAGGGGCAAAGCTTATGTGTGGAATTGTCGGGGTTCTTGGAAACCATGAAGCCGCGCCCCTGTTGGTGGAGGCGCTGAAGCGGCTTGAGTATCGTGGCTATGACAGCGCCGGAATCGCGACGATCAACGGCAAAACCTTGGATCGGCGCCGTGCTGTCGGCAAGCTGGTCAATCTGTCGGACGTGCTGGTTCATGATCCGCTGCCGGGCAAGGCTGGCATCGGGCACACGCGCTGGGCCACCCATGGTGCGCCGAGTATCGAGAATGCCCACCCTCACCGTGCAGGCGGCGTCGCTGTTGTGCACAATGGCATCATCGAGAATTTTCGCGAGTTACGCGCATTTCTGGCCGACGAAGGTGTCGGGTTCGAAACGGACACAGATACAGAAACCGTCGCACTGCTCGCGCAATACTACCTGAGCCTTGGCCATAGCCCCGCTGAAGCCGCGACCGACACGATTGCACAGCTTGAAGGGGCTTACGCCTTATGTTTCCTGTTTGATGGCGAGGATGACTTGCTGATCGCCGCGCGCAAGGGCTCGCCTTTGGCAATCGGACATGGCGCGGGTGAGATGTTCGTCGGTTCTGATGCGATTGCGCTGGCCCCGATGACCGACCAGATCACTTATCTGGACGAAGGTGACATGGCCATTGTCACCCGTACCTCGCTCGAAATCCGGGATGCCGCTGGCAATCTCGCCAACCGCGACCAGCGCACGATCCGCATGGATTCCGCGATGGTGGACAAGGCCGGGTTCAAGCATTTCATGGCCAAGGAAATCGCCGAACAGCCGACGGTTCTGCAAGGGGCTTTGTCCCACTACATCGGTGCCGATGGCGTTGTTTTGCCCGAACCCGGCCTTGCGTTTGACCAGATCGAACGGATGACCTTGGTTGCCTGTGGCACAGCGTTCTATGCATGTATGGTTGCGAAATACTGGTTCGAACAGATCGCACGTCTGCCGATCGAAATCGACGTGGCGAGCGAATTCCGCTACCGCGAACCCCCTGTCACGAAAGGCACAGTCGCCTTGTTCGTCAGCCAGTCCGGTGAGACGGCGGATACGCTGGCCGCCTTGCGTTACATGCACGAAAAGGCCGATAAGATCGTTTCTGTCGTCAACGTTCCTGAAAGCTCTATCGCGCGCGAAAGTGATCTTGCCCTGCCGATCCTTGCGGGTACGGAAATCGGTGTGGCGTCGACAAAAGCATTTACCTGTCAGCTGACAACCTTGGCCATGTTGGTCCTGAAAGCCGCGCAGGACCGTGGGCAGATGTCGCCGCAGGACGTGCAGACCAAGCTTGCCGCCTTGCGCGGGCTGCCGGGTGTCATGAACATCGCACTTGGCATCGAAGCACGCACGCAAGCGATCGCGCAGGAGCTGTCAGAGGCTCGTGACATCCTGTTTCTGGGGCGTGGCCAGATGTATCCGCTAGCGCATGAAGGTGCCCTGAAACTGAAGGAAATCAGCTATATCCACGCCGAAGCTTATGCATCTGGCGAATTGAAGCACGGCCCCATCGCCCTTGTAGACCCGAACGTGCCGGTGATCGTCATGGCTCCGCGCGATGCGCTTTTCGACAAGACCGTCAGCAACATGCAGGAAGTCATGGCGCGCGGCGGAAAGGTGCTTTTGATTTCGGATCAGAAAGGCGTCAACGAGGCTGGCGATGGCGTCTGGCAAAGCATCGTGATGCCCGAAGTCGATGATTTCCTCGCCCCGATACTTTACGCCATCCCAGCGCAACTGCTGGCCTATCACACAGCTATTGCGAAGGGGACGGACGTGGATCAGCCCCGAAATCTGGCCAAATCGGTCACGGTGGAATGACACCGGACGACGCCATTGCAGCCTTGGGCGGTGATCCGCAGAAGGCTGCGGAAATGCGCACCTATCACAAAGTCGACCGCCCGTATTTGGGCGTCGCGAACCCTGTTATCGACGCGCATGTCAAGGATTGGCGGGCGGCATGCACGTTGGAAGACCGTCTCGCGCTGGCTGATGGTCTTTGGCAAACGAATGTCCACGAAGGTCGGGTTGCGGCGGCGAAACTGCTGACGCAAGCGCGTATCCGGCCAGACGATGCGGGCGCATGGGCCTTGATCGAAAGCTGGGTTCCCGACTTCGACGCCTGGGCCGTCGCCGATCATGCATCCATCGCTGGACAGAAACGGCTGACCGCAGACCCGACACGGCTCGACAATGTCGAGACATGGATCGCGTCAGACCATATGTGGACGCGCCGCGCCGCCCTTGTGATGACCCTGCCATGGACGAAACAGAACCACCCCAAACCGGCAGAACTTGTCGCGCGGGATCGAATCCTCGGATGGGCTGCGCGGCTTGTGACCGACCACGAATGGTTCATTCAGAAAGCGATTGCCTGGTGGCTGCGCGAATTATCAAAGCACGATGCAGACCGCGTCAAAGCATTTCTGGCGACCCATCAGGACGCCATGAAACCCTTTGCGGTCAAGGAAGCGTCTCGCAAGATCAGCGTTTGAACACGGTGATTTCAGGCAGGCTGGTCAGTGGGGCTTCGATCAGCCGCATCGCGGCAAGGCTCATCTGGCTGCCGGATCCTGCGGCACCGCCCGACGGGCGCAATTCGACATTGACCGAATTGCCCTGATATTCGACGCGTCCGGGTGTCAGCGTCGTGACAAGCGGTGTCTTCAGCCAGATACCCGGTTCCGCCGGTGATCCAAGCGAGGCAATCGTCGTTCCAAGTTCGTTGCTGGGTTCGGGTGCTTCAGGCGCGGCGAGGGCCTCGGCCCGGTCTTCTGCGGTTGTTGTATCGAACTGTTCCACTGTGCGCGCGCTGGGTGGCGGCGGTGGTGGCGGCGTCGGATCCAGTGTTGCAACGGGTGCTGTACCTGCGACGGCTGGTGTCACGCTTGCCGGTCCATCGGCTGGCGTCATAAGTCCCTGCAGTGAGGGGGATTCACAGGCGGCAAGCGCCAAGACGGGGAGTAGGGCAATATATCTCATGATCGTGACCGTATGTCCAAGATCACGACGGAACAAGAGGCCCGTTCGCCCTTGCGCAATCCCCTGCCCGACCGTAGCCTTGCGGCCATGAATGCCCCACTGATTGACCCATTTGCACGTGCCATCAGCTATCTGCGTGTCTCTGTGACGGACCGCTGCGATTTTCGCTGCGTTTATTGCATGTCCGAAAACATGACCTTTCTGCCCAAGAAAAACCTACTGACACTGGAAGAACTGGATCGCATGTGTTCGGCCTTTATCCGTCTTGGTGTGCGCAAGTTGCGCATCACAGGGGGCGAACCGCTGGTGCGGCGCGAGATCATGACGTTTTTCAACCAGATCGGGCGTCATCTGGAAAGTGGCGCGCTTGATGAGCTGACTTTGACAACAAATGGCTCGCAGCTTGCGAAATATGCTGCCGACTTATACGCCGCCGGCGTGCGCCGTGTGAACGTGTCGCTGGATACACTGGACGCAGCAAAGTTTGCCGAAATCACCCGATGGGGTCGTCTGCCGCAGGTTTTGCGCGGCATTGACGCTGCCTTGGCCGCTGGTTTGAAGGTCAAGATCAACACCGTTGCGCTCAAAGGTTTCAACGAGGACGAATTGTTTACCCTTGCCGATTGGTGCGCCCAGCAAGGTATGGACCTGACCTTTATCGAAGTCATGCCTATGGGTGACATCGGAAACGAGGACCGGATCGGCCAGTACTGGTCATTGACGGACCTGCGCGCGGAACTTGAAAAACGCTTTACGCTTGTTGATCTACCCGATCGCACGGGCGGCCCAGCCCGGTATGTCCAGATCAAGGAAACCGGACAGCGCATTGGTTTTATTACACCTTTGTCCCATAATTTCTGCGAAAGCTGTAACCGCGTGCGCATCACCTGCACGGGCGAAATTTATACATGCCTTGGTCAGGAAGGTCATTCCGACTTGCGCGAACCGCTGCGATCGTCGGAAAGCGATGCGGTTTTGGAAGACGCCATTCGCGCAGCCATTGCATTGAAACCAAAGGGGCACGATTTTGACTATTCGCGCCAGCAGGTCGATGGGCAGGTCAGCCGTCACATGAGCCATACAGGCGGTTAATTTTTTGATCAGGACGCTGAGCGCCGCGCGAGGAAGTCGGCAACCGACGTGTCCGTGACCGTGTCCTTTTCAATCGCATCAACGATCCGCATGACCCGTTTGAGATGCTTCTGGCTGTCCACAGTCTTGTTCGACCCGCGATTGACCTTGGCCTGCAATTCCGCGTTTGATCGGGTGTAGTAGTGGTTCAACTGGATCGCAGCGTTAGAATAGAAGGCCTTGTTCTTGCGATCATCCAGTTGCGCCAATAGCCCGACGTCATTGACCGTGATCGGTGCATTTTCGATATCAAAGCCATGCACACGCACGCCTGTCACCTTGCAGGGATCGACGATGCATTTCCAGTTCAACGCATGTTCAGACGAAAGCGGATCCTTCATCCGCTGCGTGTAATTCGCAAGGATCCCGCCCGCTGGCGGTTTTTCATGGCCACAACGCCCGAACATGTGCCAGGGCAACGAAATCTGTGCCTTATCTGCGAGTGGGGCAAGGGCGTCTGGGATGGAAGCTTCTGCCGTCGGGACAAGAAATTCATCGACGTCGATGAACGCCATCCAGCGGTATCCCGCTCCGAAGTTTCGCAGGCAATGCGCGTAGGCGAGAACCTGATTGTGGATTTCGGCCTTTGATCGTCCATCGCATAGTTTTTGATCCCACGGGAGAATGGTCACCTTGTCGCCCAGCGCATCACGGATGATCGGCACCGTCTTGTCGCTGCTGCCGTTATCATAAACGAAAATATGGTCGACACCGGCCCGGATATGGAACTTGGCCCATTCGCCGATATGGGTTTCCTCGTCCTTGACGATCAGACAGATCGCCAGCGGCGCGCGGGTTTCGAAAGGTGCCGGCGGCGTCAGTCCGATTTTGCTGATGGTGCGGGATTTCCAGAACATGCGCGGGCCTCTGCGATACGTTTCTTGATGGCGTCTTGGTCGAAGCCCTTTTCGGTTTCACCGATGTAATAGTCTTTGGCAAGCCAAGTGAGGAAACGAGCGCGAAATTCCGGATCGAATTGCAGCGCTGGCGCACGTCCCATCAGATCCCGCAGTGTCGCGGCATCGCCTGCATGTTTGGTCAGCCCGCGCATCGCATAGAAACAACGCCCGGTGGTGATGACCGGCACGTCGTGGAACATCGCTTGCAGACCCATGGACGAATTGCAGGTCAGAACCCCACGGCTTGCGCGAAGCTGTGCAAAGCTGTCCGTTTCATTGTCAAGTTCGAGGCGCGCCCCGTCAGCGATCAGTGCGTTGATCTGATCCGTCAGGCGAATTCTGGATGAGGGATGCTCTTTCAGTCGCAGATGCCAGCCATCCGGCAAATCGCGCGCGGCAGTGGCGATGGCGTTGATGAACCCTTCCATCGACCCGACCCAACCGGCGAACAGCACCATCTGGCTATCGTCAGGGACTTGCAGCGGGACGAAAAGATAGGGGCAGTCTGTCGTGCGCTTTTGCCCCTGCCCCACATCCTTGCGCCGCGATTCCCGGGCCGTCAGCTTTCCGCGGATCTGGTCGAGAAGCGCGGGGTCCGGAGTGACATCGTCGAAAAAGCTCGGGACCCGCGGAACGCTGCTTTCGGCGTTCACGCCTTCGGGGTCGAGCGTTTTGTAGCCAGGCAACGGCGCAAGTTCGGAAAAGAGCCGCGCCGCGCCGGCATCACGCGCACCTTCCATGAAAACACGGCGCGTGCCGGTCAAACCCTGCCAGCATAGCGCCAGATCGTCCGGATGGGCTGCAAAATACCGGCGCGCCCAATTGTAGCGCCCTTTGAGAAAGGCCAGCTTGAGGGCATAGCCAACTGCGGATTTCGGCTGCTTCTTGGCCCGCGCCAGACACGCGGCGGCACGGGCATTGGTTTCAGGAAAATGTTGAAAAGAAACTGGCCAAGTGCGCAATGCACGGCCGTTGCTTTCGCCGATGGCTTGAAAGAACCGCTCTTTTTCGGCGTGGGGTTCCTTCAACCAGACAATCGGCATGTGACATCTCTTTTTACGGCGTGCGGATACGTCCGGTTTTGACATCAAGACGCAGCCCTGACAACTCTGCCTGCGTCGCGGGACGACCCGTCGACCTGCAATTGGCCATCTGGCCCATCAGTTTGGACTGATAGTGCGCGCTGGAGATGTTGTTGAAAAACGACAGTGTGTTCAGCACGGTGTTTCCGTTGACGTCAACAACTTTGGATTGCTGCATGACGACGCGGCTCAGGCGCGTGATCTTGGTGCCACCGATGTTCGAATACGCGCCGCAGATGAGGATTTCACCGTTTGACGGCACAGGTGCCCAACGAATCTGCGTGCGTGCAGGGCCATCCCAGTTCAATTCGCCGCCCGCGAAGTTCTCGGTGATGGCCGTTTGCTGGGCAGATGCTGGCAGTGCTGCAAATGTCGCTGTTGCGGCCAGAATGGCTGCCAATAATTGCGTCTTCATGTCGTCGTCTTTCGCTTAAGGGTTGTAGAGCGCCCGCCCTACGCGACTTTTAAGCGTTGTTCAACGATTTCTGCCCACCAGCTGCACCCTGCCGGAATTGCATCGTCATTAAAGTTGTATTCAGGGTGGTGCACTGACGCACTATCGCCGTTGCCAACAAGGATATACGCGCCGGGGCGTTCTTCGAGCATGAAGGCGAAATCCTCGCCGCCCATCACCAGCGGCGCATCGTCACAGTCGCCAGATACGGCGCGTGCAACCTCGGCTGCGAAGGCGGTTTGTTCGTCGTGATTTACCATGCATGGATAGCCACGGTGATAGGTCACTTCTGCCGTTGCACCAAAGGTTTCAGCGACTCCGGTGCAGATCGCTTTCAGTCGGGTTTCAGCCAGATCACGCATGTTCTTTGACATTGTCCGCACGGTCCCCTTCATCGCGACGCGTTGCGCGATGACATTGAACGCTTTGGAGGAGCTTTCGATGGATGTCACCGAGACCACGACCTGATCCACAGGGTCTGCATTGCGTGATGCGATGGATTGGAGCGCGGTCACGCAGTGGGCGGCGACCAGCGTACTGTCCACCGTTTCCTGCGGTTTGGCCGCGTGGCCGCCTTTGCCTTCGATGACGATGTCAAACTGATCTGTTGCCGCAAAAAATGCGCCAGGCCGGATCGCGAAACTGCCGACTGGTCTGCCCGGCCAGTTGTGCATGCCGTAGACCTCATCGATGGACCAGCGATCCATCATCCCGTCTTCGCACATCTCACGGCCACCGCCGCCGCCCTCTTCGGCCGGCTGGAAAATCACAACGACTGTTCCGTCAAAATTGCGGGTTTCGGCCAGATACTGTGCGGCCCCCAGCAACATTGCCGTATGTCCGTCATGACCGCAGGCGTGCATTGCGCCATCTGTCTTTGACGCATACTCAAGGCCGGTTTGTTCATGGATCGGCAAGGCGTCCATATCGGCCCGCAAGCCGATAGTCTTGCCGGACGTATTCGCCTTGCCCTTGATGACGCCGACAACACCCGTGCGCCCGATCCCGGTCACCACCTCGTCGCAGCCGAACGCCTTGAGCTTGTCAGCCACGATCGCCGATGTGCGGTGCGTTTCGAACAGGATTTCAGGGTTTTCATGCAAATCACGACGAATTGCGGTGATGTCGGGCAGCAGTTCGGCAAAGCGATTCTTGACGGGCATTTCTGGTCCTTTTCTGTCCGTCCTTGGCTGAGAACGGGTGCCTCTGTCGGGCAATTGCGTTGAAAGATGATCTGATCAGGAACTTAGATGGGTGACGGGGCGGTTCAAGAACGCCTCTCTTTTCCGGAACTGATAGATGGTGATGAATTCGTTGGGTTGAGGGGCTTGTGCGATGTCGCCATCGTCCGCAGGCACGACATCCGTATGCCCCGACAGAACGACACCGCCTGCGATATCCGACCCAACATGCGCATAGAGTGCGGCCTTGGTGCCGTTCCCATTGGAGACGCGCGTTCCTGTGATACCAAAGTCTGCGAAGTCGCTTTCAGCGAAATCAATCAGGTTCAGACTGGTGTCCCGACAGACTGTCGGGGCGCTGACCGGATTTTCGAGAACCGCACAGACCGTCATATCAGCACGAAATGTTCAGGGCCCACTTCCTTGTAGCGCGAAGGCGGGGGTTCATATCCGACCGGATGGATCGGCGACGGGATCGGTGTGAAGTCTAGATCACCCACCAGCTTGCGTTCGCGCGGGTTTGCGACCGGCACGGCTGACAGCAGTTTTTGTGTGTATGCGTGCTGTGGATTCTCGAAAATCTCGCGCCGTGGACCGATTTCGACGATGCGGCCCAGATACATGACCCCGACGGAATGGCTGACCCGTTCGACGACCGCCATGTCGTGACTGATGAACAGGTAGGACACTCCAAGTTCAGCCTGTAGCTCCATCATCAGGTTTAGCACCTCGGCCTGGACCGAAACGTCCAGCGCACTGACAGCTTCGTCAGATACGATCAACTTCGGGTTCAGCGCCAGGGCACGTGCGATCGCGATGCGCTGCCGCTGCCCGCCGGACAGTTCGTGTGGATAGCGCTGCATAAATGAGCGGGGCAATTGCACGCGGTCGAACAGTTTCGCCACACGCTCTTTCAGCACGTCGCCTTTGCATATCTTATAGTTGATCAGCGGTTCAGACACCTGATCTTCGAGGGTCATTTGCGGGTTCAAAGATGCGAACGGATCCTGAAAGACCATCTGCATATCGCGGCGCGCTTCGCGCAGTTCGCGCGTGTTGAGCGCGATGATATCCTTGTCATCCAGTATCACTGATCCCGACATCGGTTCGACAAGTCGCAAGAGCGAGCGCCCGCAGGACGATTTTCCACACCCGGATTCACCCACAAGCGAAAGTGTCTGTCCCTTCTTGATTGTGAAAGAGACATCTTCGACGGCGTGAACATTCGCCACGGTCCGGCGCAAAAGCCCTGCCTTGACAGGAAACCGTGTGGTGAGGTTCTTGACCTCCAAAAGCGGTTCGTTCTTGCCGGGTATGGGTTTGGGGTCATAGTTGTCCACACCGAACAGCCGCATGGCTTCAGGATAGTCCTTGCCTGTCATTTCCCCAAGGCGGGGCACAGCTGACAATAGCGCGCGGGTATATTCGTGCTGCGGGTTCTCGAAAATGTCGAAAACGGTGCCTTCTTCCACTTTTTCGCCGCGATACATCACGACCACGCGGTCGGCGATCTGTGCGACAACGGCCATGTCATGGGTGATGAACATGACGGCAGTGCCGGTTTCGCGTTTCAGTTTGTCGATGAGCGCAAGGATTTCGGCCTGAATTGTCACGTCCAAAGCCGTCGTGGGTTCGTCTGCAATCAACAGGCGCGGTTCGCATGCAAGGGCCATCGCAATGACGATCCGCTGACGCATGCCCCCTGACAGTTCATGCGGATACTGGCTCAGGCGCTTTTCCGGCTCGGGGATGCGCACTTGGCGCAGCAATTCAATGGCCCGTGTCTCGGCCTGCTTTTTGGTCATGCCCTTGTGGGTTCGCAACCCTTCGGTCAACTGCGCGCCAAGTGTGAAAACAGGGTTGAGAGACGTCATCGGCTCTTGAAAAATCATGCCGATGTTGTTGCCACGAACCTGCCGCATCTCGCGCAGCGGCTTGTGGGCGAGGTCTTCCTTGAGGTGGTCTGAGTCCAGATCAAACAGCAGCTTGCCATCAGCGATCTTGCCCCCGCCGAAATCGATCAGTCGCATCAGCGACAGCGACGTCACCGATTTGCCAGATCCGCTTTCGCCGACGATGCACACCGTTTCGCCGGGTTTTACCGTAAGCGACATATCCTTGACCGCGACGATCTCTCCGCCCTTGGTGGGAAAGGTGACCCTGAGATTTTGGATATCGACGATTGGCGCTGTGTCGTGCATGACCCCTCCGATGACAGACCGGATCACGCTACATGCCCCAACGTGGCTGTCAAATGCCGAATGGCTGCGCCGCCCGATTTTTGACCATTTGCACAAAAAATTCAAATCTCAAGCAGAGTTATGCTTGCAAACGGCACGAATCCTGTTTGGTATGGCGTGCATGACCGCTGGGGGTGATCATTCTGACAAGTCTGGAAACAACTGCGAAATGTGGTTTCTCCCCCCTCGGACACCTCAAATCGACCGGGAAACCCGGCGACATCAACAAACCAACAAGGAGAGGTTTATGAAACTCACAACAGCCCTGATGGGTGCCGTCGCACTTGGTGCCACCGCATCCATGGTCATGGCGGACGGCCACGAAGGTGAGCGCGGACGCGATGGCGAAGTCAGCATTATCTATTGGCAGGCTCCATCCATCCTGAACCCGTTTCTGTCAGGTGGCACAAAGGACGTTGAGTCCGCCTCGCTGGTGATCGAACCGCTTGCCCGCTACAACAGCTCGGGCGAGCTTGTCCCCTGGCTTGTGGACGAAATTCCCACCGTGGCCAATGGCGGCGTGACCGAAGACCTGTTGTCGATCACGTGGAAAATCACACCTGGTATCACATGGTCCGATGGCACACCGTTCACAGCGAACGATGTCAAGTTCACTGCCGACTACTGCATGGACCCTGAAGGCGGCTGTGCGCAGGTCACGAAGTTCGAAGGCGTCGAATCCGTCGAAGTCATTGATGACCTTACCGTCAAAGTCCGCTTTGGCACGCCGACACCTTTCCCCTACGGCCCGTTCGTTGGTGGTGAAAGCCCGATCATTCAAGCCGCCCAGTTTGCCGATTGCATGGGTGCGAAAGCCCCCGAGTGTACCGAGCAGAACTTCGGCCCCATCGGCACCGGACCATTCGTTGTGACGGAATTCCGCACCAACGACGTCATCCAGCTGGTTGCCAATGAAAACTTCCGCCATGAAGGCAAGCCGGCATTCGCTTCGGTTAACTTCAAAGGTGGCGGCGATGCGACGGCTGCAGGCCGTGCTGTCATGGAAACGGGCGAATTCGACTATGCCTGGAACCTGCAACTTGCGCCCGACGTGATCGCGTCGATGGAAGCTGGTGGCATGGGGACACCGGTTGCAGGCTTTGGTCCGCTGGTCGAGCGGATCATGCTGAACAACACAAACCCTGATCCGGCGCTTGGCCCGGATGAACGGTCAGTTGTACGCCCGCACCCGTTCCTTGGCGATCCGGCCGTTTACAACGCGATGTCCATGGCGATCGACCGCCCGCTTCTGGTCGAGGTTGGCTACGGACAGGCTGGTAAGGTCACCTGTAACTGGGTCCCCGCTCCGGACGCAGTCAACTCTGACACGCTGACCTGTGACACGCAGGATCTGGAAGGCGCGAAGGCCATGCTGGAAGAAGCAGGCTATGTCGATACTGACGGTGACGGCGTTCGTGAAACACCGGACGGCGTAAAAATGTCGATCCTGTACCAGACATCCACAAACGCTGTTCGTCAGGATTTCCAGGCCTTGATCAAGGAATGGTGGAACGAGATCGGAATCGAAGTGGAACTGCGCAACGTCGATTCATCGGTCTTCTTCGGTGGTGATCCAGGCTCGCCCGACACCTTCCAGAAGTTCTATGCCGACGTCGAGATGTACGCCAACACCTTCAACGGTACGGACCCACAGTCCTATCTGGCCAACGCACTGTGTGACAAGGCACCAAGCCCGGCAACACAGTGGCAGGGTGAGAACATCAGCCGTTTCTGTGACGAAGAGTACGACACGCTGCACGAGCAACTGACACAGACTGCAGACGCTGGTGAACGCGCTGCAATCGCACGCCAGTTGAACGACATCGCTGTCACACGTGGCGCGATGATCCCGCTGGTGCACCGTGGTCGCCTGTCGGCACATGCAACCAGCCTTGGCGGCGTTGATCTGAATGTGTGGGACAGTGAGCTATGGAACGTAGCTGACTGGTACCGCATCGGTGAGTAAGTAGCGACATGCGCGCCCCGGGTATCACCCCGGGGCGCGTTGCTGCTTTTGACTGCTCGCCCCTCGTTTCGGAAACCATGTCCTAAGGCGCCCCGTATATGCTGACCTACACCCTCCGCAGGTTATTGCTGTCGATCCCGACGCTTTTGTTCATTGCTTTTGTGATTTTCATGCTGCTCGAGCTCGCCCCCGGCGATCCGATGGCAAACATGCCGCTGACGATTCCGGATGACGTCAAACAGCGCATGCGCGAGGCCCTCGGTCTGGGTGAACCATGGTACACGCGGTTTGGTCTATGGCTGTATCAGTTCTTTATTGTCGAGCCGCAATATTGGATCGACAATGCATGGGGCACCAATTTCGCAGATGGTGCACAGCGCATCATCAGCTTTCAATCGCGCAGCCCTGTCTTTGACGTAATCGCTGAACGCATGCCACAGACTCTTTGGGTTGTTGGCATGTCCTATGTCGTCGGCGTCGCGATTGCCCTGCCAATCGGGATCATCAGCGCATACAAGCAGTATTCCGTCTTCGACCAGGCCGGCACGTTCGTTGCAATGATCGGATTTTCCGTTCCGCCGTTCTTTTCCGGTGTTCTGGTCATCGTGATCTTTTCGGTGAACCTTGGATGGCTGCCGTCGATCTATGACACGACCCACGTCGTGAACGACTGGGCAAGTTTCAAAGTCCAGCTTCAGCAAATGGTCATGCCCGTCATGGTGCTGGCCTTGCAAACCACTGCGCAAGTCAGCCGCTATATGCGGGCCTCCATGCTCGACAACCTGTCGATGGATTACGTACGCACAGCACGGGCCAAAGGGCTGAGCGAAAGCGTCGTGGTCATGAAGCACGTCGTGCGCAATTCGATGATCCCCGTTGTAACGGTCATCGCGCTTGGTATTCCCGCCATTTTCGGCGGCGCGATCATTACCGAACAGATCTTCAAGGTGAATGGCCTCGGCCAATTGTTAATCATCGCCCTGCAAGGGTCCGACATTCCGATGGTCATGACTATCACCTTCCTTTTGGCGGTGCTGATCGTCCTCATGAACCTGATTGCCGATGTGCTTTATGGCATCCTTGATCCGAGGATCCGCTATGACTGATACCACCGTCATCCTGAACCCGGACGCCAAACCGACAAGCCAGTGGCGGGATGTCTGGGTCCAGTTCCGCAGCCACAAGGGCGCGGTCTTTGGGCTTGGGTTCCTGATCTTTATCACGCTTTTCTGTGCCATTGGCCCATGGATCTGGGATGTTGACCCCGGCAAGCTGGACATCCGCAACAAGGATGTACGGCCCATCTATATCGCCCTGCTTGACGGTGACGCGAAAACCAGTTGGGCGCGCCCCATGGGAACCGACCACCTTGGGCGCGATTTGATGGCGAACCTGATGCAGGGCGGACGCGTCAGCCTTGCTGTCGGTTGGACGGCCATGATCCTGGCCGTGCTGCTTGGCACGACAATCGGAGTCGTTGCAGGATATTTCCGTGCGCTGGACGGTATCCTGATGCGCTTTACCGATCTGGTTCTCTCCTTGCCGATCCTGCCGCTGCTGCTTGTGATGATGCTGTTGTTCCGCGATCCGTTGCGTGCGGCATTTGGGCCGGAAAACGGTATCTTCATCCTGATCGTCATCGCCATCGGCATCACAAGCTGGATGCAGACGGCGCGGATCGTGCGCGGCGATGTCATGGCCCTGAAAGAGCGTGAATTCGTTCTGGCTGCGCGGTCGATCGGCACACCGCCCGGCAAGATGATTACGCGTCACCTGCTTCCCAACGTTCTGTCCCCCATCATGGTATCTGCCACATTGGGTCTTGCAGCCGCGATCATTACCGAAAGCGCGCTTTCATTCCTTGGCCTTGGCTTTCCGTCCGACTTTCCCACATGGGGCAAGATCCTATTCGACAGTGTCGACAGGATGCAGGCATTCCCGGAACGCGTGATCTGGCCCGGTCTTGCGATTTCCCTGACGGTTCTTGCCGTGAACTACATCGGCGACGGTCTGCGCGACGCGCTTGATCCGCGCATTCGCGGAAAGTAGGGAACAACCGCGTCACCTTGTTGTTTCTGTGGGACGGACAGATGAAAGCGTGACATGGCAAATGACGACAAACAGCTGACGGATGGACCGATCTGGCGTGGACTGACGGTCATGTCGGCACCCATGGTCCTGGGTATCCTTGCCGTGCTGAGCGTGGGACTGGCCGACGCCTATTTCCTTGGCAAGCTTGGCGGTGCGCCCTTGGCTGCGGTTGGCTTTATTTATCCGGTCACAGCAGCCATCACGTCGCTGTCTATCGGTTTGTCCGCTGGCGCGAATGCTGCCGTATCACAGGCCATCGGTCGCGAAGACGATGCCACGGCCACGGCCCGGATCGGGCTGCATGCTGTTGCGCTTGGCGTGTTCCTGGCTGTCGGCGTCGCCTTCCTTCTATTCCTGATGATCGGTCCGCTGTTCGGCGTTCTTGGCGCAAGTGACAACGTGATGACGGAAATCCGCGCATTCGTGCCGTGGTGGTGCCTGTCGTTCCCGTTCGCGGTCACAAGCATGTTGATCAACGCACTATTCCGCGCGCACGGAAATGCACGTATCTCGGCCATATTCATGGTGTCGGAATCTGTTTTGAATATCGCCCTCACCCCTTTGCTTGTTTTCGGTTGGGCGTTCATTCCGGGCTTTGAAACGGCTGGTGCAGCGATGGCGACGTTTGCGGCACGCGCAGTCGTGGCCACCGCCGCCTTCGTCTGGGCCATGCGGCGCGGGCTGATCTTTTTCAACTGTCAGCCGACGAAGAATTTCCTGCAATCGGCAAGGACGCTGGTCAAGGTCGGTGGGCCGGCAGCGTTTTCCAATGCCATCAACCCCGCGGGTATGGCCGCGGTCACGGCTGCGGTTGCAACAGTTGGCGAAACGGCAGTGGCCGGATTTGGCGCTGCGACCCGCATCCAGTCATTGGCGCTGGTACCTATGTTTGCGCTGTCATCCGGCATCGGCCCCGTTGTCGGCCAGAACTGGGGGGCAGAGCAACACGACCGCGCCGGACGCGCTGTGCAGGTCGCATTCGCATTCTGCGCTGCCTATGGCATTGCGATCGGCCTGATCCTTGCGTTCTTTGCCGAGGGGCTGGCCGGATTTATTGCCAGCGGGGGCGAAGCGACATCCTACGCAGCCCAATACCTGCGTATCGTTGGCATGAGCCTGTTCGGCTATGGTTTCATCGTGACGGCGAATGCGGCGATGAACGCCCGGTCCAAGGCCGGCTATTCCATGGCGCTCAGCCTGACGCGCATTTTCGTCCTTTACCTGCCACTTGCCTGGGTCGGTGTCAGTCTGTTCGGCTATACCGGTATCCTGATCGCCGCGGTCTGTGCGAATGTGCTGGGGGCAGCCTGTGCCGTCTATGCGGTCAACCGAACCGAACTGTTCAAGCGCGACAACCTTGCACAGACGTTTGCCTAATCATTCAATGTGTCGGCGAATGCGGCGCACCATGAACCACACGGCTAGCAGGACCAGCGGCGTTGCGATCGCTGCCATTACTGTCTTGGAGACGTTCAGCGCTTCTTCCAGCGGTCCGGTTACATAAAGCACAAGGTTCACGGCGTAATAGCTGATCGCAACCACCGATAGGCCTTCGACGGTACGCTGCAAGCGCAGTTGCAGGTCAGCGCGCTTGTCCATGCTGGTCAGCAGTTCCTGGTTTTGCGCGGACCGTTCCACGTCAACGCGCGTTCGCAAAAGGTCGCTGGCACGCTGCGCCCGCGCCGACATACGTTCGAGGCGCGCCTGTGTCGATTTCACAGTGCGCATCGCCGGATCAAAACGGCGCATCATGAATTCCGCAAAAGTCTGACGCCCCTGAAAGTGTTCTTCGCGCAGGATCTCGATCCGTTGGTTGACGATGGTTTCATAGGCTTCGGTCGCACCGAACCTGAACGAAGTTTGCGCGACGATGTTTTCAAGTTCGGCGGAGACTTCCAGCAAGGATTGCAACATCACGTCCGGTTTGCCGATCGGCCCGCACATGTCACCCAGCAAAGATGTCAGGGTCGTGTCGATCTGTGCCATTTCACGGCTCAGCCCGCGGGCGCGTGACAGACCCAGCATCGACATGGCCTTGTAGGTTTCAATCTCGCAAAGGCGTTGCACGACGCGCCCGACCCGCCTGTCACCCGTTTCCGGACGGGCAAAGACGGCGATGCGCATGTGTCCGCTGGCATCAATCCGGAAATCGCTAGCGATGATCAGATCGTTATCAAGCACACGGCTGATGGCGAGGCTTTCCGGCACAAACCAGTCCGTTGCCTTGTCCAGAACACCGTCGTCGTTTTCTGCCACCTCGATACGGATCAGCGCAGAGGTCACGCGGGTGCCGGGTGCTTCCTCCAGCCACTCGTCGGGGAACACGCTGAAAGTCGCCGCGTCGAATGGCCGATCCGCCAGACCTTCGCCGAATAGCGTGTAGGTGACGAATTCCGTATGGCTTTCCCACTTGAGCAGATGCTTTCCCAATTGCCCCGAATAGTGTGTCGCCCCCGGCTGTGGGTGCGGTGCCCCAAATCTGTCGAGCAACGCGACAAGATGGGCACGATCCGCATCCCGATCCCGTCCTGCTGCGTTTTCCTTTGGCTTGATGGCAAGATATGCCGCACGGCTTGGTTTGTTCACGACAGGGAAGGGTCGTGCGTGCAGTTCGTTTGCCATAGCATAGCGGAGTGGATGGTCTGGGATCGGGGGCATGAGGGCGCGCCTTGGTTTTTCTATGTTTCATTACCTAACGGCAGAATGTCGCATGTAAAGGAAAAATGCATATTTTATAGATAGTTAGAAGCACACGATTGTATACCGTTGGCGTCTTTGCGGGTTGAAACCCGAAAAAACCAGCGCACAGATGACATGGACCTTTGCCCACTTCCCGGTTTAGGAGAACGGTCATGGCGCGCGTGATCCTTTTCAACAAACCCTTTGATGTTCTGTCCCAGTTCACGGACGTTCGAAATCCGACGCCCCGGCGGACCTTGTCGGAATTTGTTGATATTCCAAAGGTCTATCCCGCAGGCCGGCTTGACCGGGACAGCGAAGGCCTGATGATCCTGACCGATGATGGCAAGCTGCAAGCGCGCATCAGCGACCCAAAAAACAAGATGGCGAAGACATATCTCGTTCAGGTCGAAGGTGCGCCAACCGATGCCGATCTTCAGCCGTTGCGTGACGGTGTGTCATTGAAAGACGGCCCAACCCGCCCCGCCACCGTCGAGCTGATGGCCCCGCCTGATTTATGGGACAGGAACCCACCCGTGCGCTTTCGCAAGACCGTTCCCGATCAATGGCTGAAAATTATCATCAGCGAGGGGCGCAACCGGCAGGTCCGGCGCATGACGGCGCATGTCGGTTTTCCCACACTGAGACTTGTGCGCTGGTCCATCGGTCCGTGGGACGTGGCAGGGATCGCATCTGGGAAATGGCGCGAAGTATCATCCGGAAATGAATAAGGGCCCGCGGCGTAAACCGGGGCCCCGAAGTTTTGAAATGACCTTGGTTTTTATTCGGTTTCGCCAAAAAGACCGATTTCGACGTCAAACGTCTCTGCCCCGATCGTGGCGACACCGTCGTCATCAGTGATCTGCACCGCACGGATCGGAAAATCGGTGCTGCCTGCGCTGCGAGTTCCTTTGAATTCGCCCAACGCGCGCCCATCGACAACATATCCGTCAGCGCCAAGCGTGCCGTCATAATCAACACCAAACGCGTTGGGGCGCAGGGTAAAGATGTCACCACGGCTAAGCGAAAGTTCACCGGAAATATCGCTGGTATCGTCCATCGCAGCCGTTGCAGCAGCAACTTCCGCAGCCGTGCCAGTGTAGCCCGTGATGTTCGTCAGACCGCCCGAGACCGCTTCTGTACCGAAATCCACAGTGACCGAGACATCGCCCATCCCCGAAAGAACAACGCCATCTGCGTCCGAAATCTGCACGCCACCAAGCCCGGTGAAAGTCGCATCGCCGGTCGTCGGTACAGCATCAAAGCGGGTAAAAGAGTAGCCATCCACGCGGGTCGCGATCTCTTCCAATTCAGCCATTGGGTTCTCTGCCCCGGCTACACCGCCGCCGCTGCCGCCGCCGTTGCTGGAACTGCTACACGCAGCGAACGAAAATGCCGCCAAAGCAGCCAGACTTACTTTACCAAAGCGTGCAACGCTCATGCCATTTATCCCTTTGAACCGAAGATTACCAAATCGTTAATTGCAGCCATACCGTCACAAGTTGCGGATCATGGCAACTTATTGGCGTCATTAACCAATATCGGCCCTACAATGGGGATCGGTCTGTGGGGATTAGTGGAAAAGCCGAAACAATATCGGGCAGTTTCAGGCAGAAACTGGGCGATGTGCCGATGTGTCAAAGACTCGGTTAATTCGGTGAGGATTGCCACAGTATGTTGGCGGCGAAGACCGCCGCCAACATAGGTTTCTTGCGGCTTTTCAGCCTAGTCGATCTTTGGCAGCAGGCTGTCGAGCGATGCTTTCGCATCACCGTAAAACATCCGCGTGTTCTCTTTGAAGAACAACGGGTTTTCTATGCCGGAATAGCCGGTCCCTTGCCCGCGCTTGGACACAAAGACCTGCTTGGCTTTCCAGCATTCCAGAACCGGCATGCCTGCGATCGGGCTATTGGGATCGTCCTGCGCTGCCGGGTTCACGATGTCGTTGGATCCGATCACGATGGCGACGTCCGTATCGGGGAAGTCGTCGTTGATTTCGTCCATTTCCATCACGATGTCATATGGCACCTTGGCTTCGGCAAGCAGCACGTTCATGTGCCCGGGCAGACGCCCGGCAACAGGGTGAATGGCGAACCGCACGTTCTTGCCCTTGGCCCGCAGTTTGCGCACCAGGTCGGCCACGGCCGTCTGTGCCTGCGCGACGGCCATCCCATAACCCGGGATGATGATGACGCTGTCGGCCTCATTCAATGCCGTGGCGACACCGTCTGCATCAATAGCGATCTGTTCGCCCTCGACTGCCATCTGTTCCCCTGCAGGGCCACCAAAGCCACCGAGGATCACGCTGACGAATGACCGGTTCATCGCCTTGCACATGATGTAGGACAGGATCGCACCGGAAGACCCGACAAGCGCGCCGACCACGATCAACAGATCGTTGCCAAGCGAGAACCCGATCGCCGCGGCCGCCCAGCCGGAATAGCTGTTCAGCATCGACACGACGACGGGCATGTCAGCGCCGCCAATCCCCATGATCAGGTGATAGCCGATAAACAACGCGGCCAACGTCATCAGGAAGAGCGGGAAGAAACCGCCCGAGTTGAAATACCAGATCAGGCAGATCGCAGAGACAGCTGCCGCTGCGATGTTCAGCAGATGCCCACCGGGCAGCTTTGTCGCCGCACTGTCAACCTTGCCGGCCAGCTTTCCGTAGGCAATGACCGAACCGGTAAAGGTGATCGCACCGATGAAAATGCCAAGGAACAGTTCGACCCGCAGGATGTTGATTTCGACCACGGACTTCTTGGCTAGAAGTGCCGCAAAGGTCCCGAGATTTTTGGTTTCATCGCCCGACAGCCCCATGACACGCACGACTTCGAAATGCGCAATGAAGCCTACAAAGACAGCCGCAAGGCCAACAAGGCTGTGCATAGCCGCAACAAGTTCCGGCATCTGTGTCATCTGCACCCGCGTCGCCAGCACATAGCCGATGGCACCACCGCCAGCGATCAGGATGAGCGAGAGCAACCAGAAGCCTGCCCCCGGCCCGATAAGTGTCGCGATGACGGCAAGCGCCATACCTGCGATACCGTACCAAACCGCCCGTTTCGCGCTTTCCTGCCCAGACAAGCCGCCGAGGGACAGGATAAAGAGGATCGCTGCGACGACGTAAGCCGCTGTTGTAAATCCGAATTCCATTTTTCTTTCCCCTTACGACTTCTGGAACATGGCGAGCATGCGCCGTGTCACGAGGAAACCCCCGAAAATATTGATCCCCGTCATGAAGACCGCCAAGGCCGCCAAAATCACGACAAGTGCGGACCCTGAACCAATCTGGGTCAATGCCCCGAGAATGATGATCGATGAGATCGCATTGGTCACGGCCATCAGCGGTGTATGCAGCGAATGTGCCACGTTCCAGATCACCTGGAAGCCGACAAAAACGGCCAGCACAAATACGATGAAGTGCTGCATGAAGCTTGCCGGTGCAACAAGCCCGACCCCAAGAAGGAGGGCGGCACCCACGGCCAGCAATGTCACCTGACTGCGGGTTTGTTGCTTGAACGCGGCAATTTCGTTGGCGCGTTTTTCTTCGTGGGTCAGTTCCTTTGGTGCGGCCTTCTTTGGCTGCGCTGCGATGGCTGCAACCTTTGGCGGCGGCGGCGGGAACGTGATTTCTTTCTTATGTGTCACCGTCGCGCCCCGGATGACATCGTCATCCATGTTATGGACCGGCTTGCCACCTTTTTCAGGTGTCAGGTCTGACATCATGTGACGGATGTTGGTGGCGTAAAGGGTTGATGATTGCGCCGCCATCCGGCTTGGGAAATCAGTGTAACCCACGATGGTCACACCATTTTCCGTCACGATCTTTTCATCCTTTACGGTCAGCTTGCAATTGCCGCCCCGCTCTGCGGCGAGATCGACAATCACCGAACCCGGTTTCATGCTTTCGACCATGTCCTTGGTCCAAAGCTCTGGCGCATCTCGGCCAGGGATCAGCGCTGTCGTGATGACAATGTCCATATCCGGCGCAATTTCGCGAAACTTTGCAAGTTGGGCTGCGGCAAACTCCGGGCTGGAGACAGCAGCGTAACCACCCGTCGCCGACCCGTCCTGCTGTTCTTCCTCGAAATCGAGGAAGACGAATTCGGCCCCCATGGATTCGACCTGCTCGGCCACTTCCGGGCGTACGTCGAACGCATAGGTGATCGCGCCCAGCGATGTTGCAGTTCCGATTGCAGCAAGCCCTGCCACACCGGCACCGATCACCAGCACTTTGGCTGGTGGCACTTTACCAGCTGCCGTCACCTGCCCCGTAAAGAAGCGGCCGAAATTATTCCCGGCCTCAATCACGGCGCGGTAACCTGCGATATTTGCCATGGACGATAGCGCGTCCATCTTCTGGGCGCGACTGATACGTGGAACCATATCCATCGCAATGACTGTTGCGCCTTTTTTGTTGGCGGCTTCCATCAGCTTTTCGTTCTGCGCCGGATAGAAGAACGAAATCACCGTCTGGCCTTCGCGCAGGCGCTTGATTTCAGGCTCCTCGGGCGGACGGACCTTTGCGATGATATCCGCAGCCTTGTAAAGCGCGGCTGCGGTCTTGACGACGGCGACCCCGGCTTCCTTGTAAGCGGCGTCCGTGAAACCGGCGGCAACACCTGCCCCCGTTTCGATTACGCATTCGTATCCAAGCTTTTGCAGGTCTTTCGCGGATGCGGGTGTCATCGCAACGCGATCTTCCCCGGCGAATATCTCCTTTGGCGCACCGATTTTCACGGGCTGTCCCCCTTTTTGTGACGCATGGTTAAGGTCGGATTATAGCGCGCAAGATCATTTCGCAAGACAGGGCAGCGATGCAACGTTGTGTTACACCCCAACAAACAGGCGTTTCAGATCCAGCGGCGGGTCATATCGCAGTAATCGTCGAACGCTTGGCCGAATTTCGCGTGCAACCTTTGCTCTTCCGGCAGGACGAACCGCTGCCGGATGATCCAGACAAACAAAGGCACCAGAAAAAGCGCTAGGGGTGCACCCCAGATGATTGCAAGCCCGGCCAGCACAAGCGTGTCACCAACGTAGATCGGATTGCGCGAAAACGCGAAAATACCCGACTGCACCAAGGTATCTGCATCCTGATGCGGAATAACCGTCGTGCGGTTCCGGACCAATTCGACGATGGCAGCGGACATGGTGAACAAACCTGCGGCAATGAGCAATTCCCCACCCCAGCCGATCCGGTTCGGCCCAACCCAGATACCAAGAAATTCGAAACCGGGCCGTTCCGTCAAAAGATCCATCGTGCCGATCCAATAGGTCAACAGGGCAAACAGAGCGAGCCAGACGGGTGGAAGATCAATCCATTTCATACGATCTTTCCTGCACGATCCATCGGCCCTTGTCACGCGTCCGTGCTGGTTTAGGCTGATCTGATGGAACACACAGGAAAACATGCATTGGTCACCGGTGGCGGCACCGGCATTGGGAAAGGGATCGCGCTTGCCCTTGCCGATGCAGGAGCAGACGTGACAATCACCGGACGCCGCAAGGACGTGCTAGAAGCGGTTGTGCATCCGCGCATCCATGCACTGCAGATGGACGTTGCGAATGAGAAATCCGTACGGGATGGCATCGCGACCGCCGCGCAGGATCGCGGTCCGATCCGCATTTGCGTGGCAAATGCCGGCATTGCTGAAGGGGGTCCCTTCGGCAAAACCAGCCTTGAAAGCTGGCGACGCATGATGGCGATCAACCTTGACGGGGCGTTCCTGACGCTTCAGGCCGCGCTGGAGACCTTACCGCCTGACACATCGGGTCGGATGATCGTCGTCAGTTCCATCGCAGGGCTCAAGGGCCTGCGCAACGCCATTCCATATACCGTGAGCAAACACGGACTTGTCGGCCTGATCCGCGGATTGTCCGAAGAGTTCATGGGCGGTCCTGTGACCTTCAACGCGCTTTGTCCCGGTTATGTCGATACCGATATCGTGCGCGGGCAGGTTCCAGGACTAATGCGCCGCTTTCAAACGGACGAGTCCGGTGCCATCGCCGCGATTGCGAAAGGCAACCGCCATCAACGGCTGCTGGATATCGATGAGACCACTGCCGCGGCGATGTGGCTTTGCAGCGACGCAGCCCGGAGCGTTAATGGACAGGCCATTGAAATCGTTGGTGGCCAGCTTTGAAACTTGACACAAGCCGCGTGCCCCGGGCAAAGAAGCAGGCATGACCCATCGCCAAATCCAGACCCAGCGATTTTATCGCCGCGCGACATAGCAGCGGCCCGTCAGTCATTTCCCAAATCTGAAACCATGCCGCCACCAAAGCGGGAGAGGTTCGTAGCTTTGTGTGGCCCACACACGAAAGCCAGAACATGCCACATATCACCACCCGCTCTGCAAGACGCGCCGATCTCGGTGAATTGCGCCAGATGATTACCGCTGTCGCAGCGCATCACGGGGATGTCGCCCAGATTGATCTTGATCACCTCAACCGCGATCTTTTCGGATCGCACCCGTGGGTACATGTCTTGGTGGCATGCCACGGAACCCGGGTGGTGGGCTATGCCGCGCTTTGCCCTCTTGTCAAATTGCAGTACTGCGCGCGCGGGATGGATTTGAACCATCTTTTTGTCGTGGATGATCTTCGCCGCCACGGTGTCGGGCGCAAACTGATCGACACGGCGATCGATCACGCGCGTGCACGGCATTGCAGCTATCTGATGGTTGGCACCGATCCGGACAATGATGCAGCGAAGCGGGTCTATCTGGCCTGTGGCTTCACCCCGCTGGCGCACAATCCCGATCGCTTTTCCCGCGCGATCAATTGACCATGTGCCAGACGCGGCTGGAAAGATCGAGAACGAACCGGCCTTTGGACGCTTTTGCGGCTGGTCCAAGCGTGCCGCCACTGACTAAAATGGCATCGCCAATCAGCTGCGCCTTATGGCCACTGATCAAACCCGGACTCTGGCCGGTTGTCGCGACCTTGTGGATCGAGAAATCAAGCAGCGAGAGCCAAAGCACCTGGGTTTGTTTGTCGTAGCCAAGACCACACCCGCCAATGAGCCAGAGGCCCTCGTCAGACAACGTCGCGCTGTGAAAGCAGGTCGGCGGGAAGGCGGCACCGGGATAGATATACTGGTCGATCTGGCCATCTGGCCCCACAACCGTCACATCACCGTAGATGCAATGATCAGGTTCGCGACGGTCCCCATGTTCACCACCGACAAGCACCATGCGACCATCAGGCAACAGGGTGGCCGTCCGCCCGACCCGCTGAAAGGACCAAACCGGACCAGCAACCGCCACGTCTTGCCCGACGATCTCTGTCTTGGCCTGAACGCCTGTCCGACCAGAACGGACCTGTTCGTGCCAGAACGGCATATCAACCTGTTGCGGGTTGGTGCGGCCCCTTCTGACCGGGTATTGCGCAGCAAACTCATCCCGCGATATCGCGATCGGCGGGTTCCGATCGACACCGATGGCAGCATTGAATGCCTCGCCTGCAAAGCGCGCGGGGTCAGCACCATATTTGACTAGCAATCGGATGATTGCCGGGTCGTAGGCTGCATCATAGATCGTATTGCGCTGCAGCACCCCTTGCAGTGGCACCAGATCCGCGACTGCAGACAGCATGTTATCGACCACTTGTTGCAGGCGTGCGGACCGTTCTACCGCGACAGGCGCAACAAAAGATGCATCCATCGTCGCTTCCAAAGACGCGCCAGAGTTCAAGAGCAGTTCGACCAAATCAACGTGCCCCGCTTCGATGGCAAGAAACAGCGGTGTTGCGCCGTCAGGGGATGCCGCATTTACATCGGCACCTTTGGACAACAACCAGTTCATGATCTGGCAAGACCCAGACCGCGCCGTGACACGCGCTGCTTCTTCCAGCGCGTTGGAATCAAAAAGCAGTGTGGCCATTTCCGGTCGAGCGAACCGACACGCCAACAGAAAGGGTGTGTCACCAACCCTGTCACAAGCTTTGAGATGCGCTGGGTCGATCGCCTGCGCATCATCCCTGATGACGGCCAGATGCGTTTCACTCCAACGATAGACTCCCGCATCGGCACCGTTCTCAAGTAGCAACGCAATGCCGTCGGCATCGCCATCCGTATAAAGCGTATCAATCGCCGTTGCGCCCCACGGGCAAGGCGTATTGGGGTCCGCACCTTGCGCGAATGCCGCGCGCAGCGCTGTGTGTCGCTCGGATACGGGCTCTAATGTGCAAAGCTGCATGACATGCGGCAGACCGGTCGCGTCGTTTGCGACCAGATCCGGATCGGACATACCTGGTAAACCCAATTCTTTCAGAGCCGCATCCAATTGTTTATCGAGTTCCTCGAACTGCGCCAAACCATCGCGCAATTTATCTGACAGATCGCCCATTTAACACATCCCTCGCTACAAGGTAATCTGTCGTGCGCAACTATGGCCCGGATTTGACATCAGCGAGGATATGTCGGGGCGTATGTGTTCGATTGAGAAAACTGCCGCACCCATAAGGTGCGGCAGTCCTCTGGAAATGTGGTGTTTGGCGCTTTGGAACTTAGGGCTCCTGCAACGCTTCCCCCCCACGGTAAAGCGGTTTGGTAAGATACTGCAGAACGGTCTTTTCGCCTGTGTGCAGTTCTACGGTTGTTTGCATGCCGGGCCGGATCACGATCTGGCTCTGACGGGCGTCGAGGTTTTCTGTATCGACACGCAACGTAACCTTGTAATGCGCCTGATCGTCCTGCCGGCGTTCGTCCTTGAAGGTATCAGCAGAGATAAACTGCACCTCGCCTTCGAGGCTTCCGTAGACGGTGTAGTCGTAAGCCGAGAATTTGATCGTGGCGAGCTGGCCAGGCACCACATTGGCGATGTCTTCCGGTTTTACCTGTGCTTCGACGAAAAGTTCGTCACCCAAAGGAGTCAGCTGAAAGATTTCTTCGCCCGGACGAATGACGCCACCGATGGTTGTGACCCCAAGGTTGTTCACGATCCCGCGCATGGGTGCACGAATGATTGTCCGTGACAGCTGATCGTTTGCAGTGCGCAAATCCTGCGTCAGAGACGCCAGTTCCTGCAAGGTCTTGGAATATTCCGAAGCGCGCTCAAGCTCTGCTTCGGTGATGATCTCGTTATACTTGATTTCAGCATCCGCGTTGCGCTTGCGCGCTGCAGTGACTTCGATCAGGGCCACAATTTCGCGGGCATACATATCTTCCATCGCGGCAAGTTCACGGCGCGTTTCTTCCAGCACGGCGCGGGCACCATCAACCTTGGTGACGTAGTCGGACTGGCGTGCACTCAGCAGAGCCTTTTCAGAGGCAACGATGGTCGGGCTGCGCGTGGCAATCTGTTCGGGCACGTCAAAATCGAACATGCCGCTGATTTCCGCTTCAAGTCGCAGACGCTTGATTTCATGTGCAAGAACCTGTTCTTCCAGATCGGCGACATTTGACGAAAACTGCGTGCCGCGCAGACGGGCCAGCACGTCGCCTTCCTGAACGACATCGCCTTCGCTCACCAGAAGCTCTGCAAGGATTCCCCCTTCAAGGTTCTGAATGATCTGTGGCCGCGACGCAGGCACAACCTCGCCCTGCGCGCGCACGATTTCGTCGAGCGGCGCGAACTTGGCCCAGAGTAGGAACAGGCCGACAGTGGCCAAAACGAGCCAGATCGTCAGGCTGGGGCCACGCATCTGGCCGGAAAATTCTGCGTCAATCGTTGCCATGTGCTTACCCGGCTTTCTTGTTCATATGTGCGAGGACCTCGTCACGCGGTCCGTCAACGGCCAAGCGGCCATTCTGCAAAATCATCGTGCGCGTCGTTAGAGACAGGATCGGTATGCGGTGTGTGGCGATCACGGCGGTGCGCCCTTCCAGCCATTCTTCCAGACGGCTGACAAGTGTGGATTCAAGTGTCTGATCGAGGGCCGCGGTCGGTTCATCCAGCAAACAGACGCTCGGGTCCTGCAGCCAAAGCCGCGCCCAGCCGATTGACTGGCGTTGCCCGATGGAAAGACCTTCACCACCGTCGCGGATTTCAAGATCCAGCCCTTTGGGGTGGTTGCGCACGAACGGGCCAAGGCCTGAAAAATCAAGTGCCGCTAGCAACCGCTCGTCGTCACGTTCCAGCAATGTCAGGTTCAGGTTCTCGCGCAGCGTTCCGGCAAACAGCCGGACTTCCTGGCTCAGATACCCGATAGAGCGGCGCAGATCGCGGGCCATCACCTGCCCCATGTCGACACCATCGATCAACACACGGCCCGATGTCGGACGGTGCAGACCGGACAGTACCTTGAGCAACGTCGATTTGCCCGACCCGTTCGCGCCCAGCACGGCAATCCGCTGGCCTGCTTCGATCCTGAGCGCGGGAATGTCGAGCGTCTTGGCCCCTTCTTCGTCGTAGGCATACCCCAACTCGCGCAATTCATATGCGCCTTTGATCTTTTCGCGGCGCAGATAGGTGCGTTCTTCTTCCATGTCCTGCGGCGCTTCCACGACATCATCCAGCATGTCGAGTGCGGCCTTGACGTTCGCCCAGCGCGCCAGTGTCGCGGCGAGACCTGTCAGCGGTCCCAGCGTGCGGCTTGTCAGGATGCCCACCGCGATGATCGTCCCGATTGTGAATTGTCCTTGAAAGACCATGAAGGTCCCGACGACGACTGCTGACACATAAGTCGCCTGCTGTACGCCCTGTGACCAGAAGGTCAGGGTTGTGGCCAGCTTGCGCTGTTCGGATGTCGCGAGCGAAGAAAGTGCTGTCAGTTCGCCCCAGATCCGGCGGAACCGTTCCTCGCCGCGTTGCGACTTGATCGTATCAGCATCGTAGATCGCTTCGTGCAGCAGGCGCGACGACTTGGTCGAAGCGCCCTGTGTTGCAAGCGTGAGCTCCATCATCTTCTTTTGCATAAAGAATGATGGCAGCACCATCAGGATACCCCCGATAAACAACACCCAAACAACGTTTCCGCCGATCGACGCGACAAGCGCCAGAAACAGAACGATGAATGGCAAATCGGTCAAGGTGCCGATGGTTGATGCGGTAAAGAACTCACGGATCGAGCTGAATTCGCGGACAGCTGCAAAGGTGTTCGAGGGCGATTGCCCCGGTCGGCCTGCCTGCATGCCCAGCAGTCTGTCCATCAGCATGTTCTGAATACGCAATTCGATCCGGCGACCGGCCCCGTCCATCAGGCGCGCGCGCGCGATGCGCAGGAAGGCTTCAAGCAACAATGCAATGCCAGCACCGATTGCCAGCACCATCAGCGTCGAGGTCGATTGATGAGGAATGACGCGATCATAAACCTGCAACGAAAACAGGGCGACCGCGACGGCCAGAAGGTTGGCGACGAAAGACCCAAGCGCGACCTCAAAGATGATGCGGCGGAACTTGGAGATTTCGCCCCAGAACCAATGGGCCTTTTGCCCCTTTTTGGCATGTCGGGTTGTCAGCTCCTGCACGGCAATATCCGCCCGGATCACACGCCCGCCAAAGTAGGGCAGAAATTCCGCCATGCTCACTTCGGCGCGATTATCTTTGCAGGTGGTATCGTAGACGGTCAGTGTATCGCCCGCCTGTGCCAGCACCAATACCACCTGCCCCGATGTCATTTCAGCCAAAGCAGGCCAATCAGTTGCCTTGGGATGACGGATGTCATTGACCACGGTGATCAATCCAACCTCTGACAATGCTGCCGCAATGGCCTCGCTGCCCAGATCTTCGCTTTCATCAATGGTCAGCCGTTCCAGCAGGTCGGATTTTTGCAGCTCGACACCCAGAAAGCCGGCGTAAATGCTGGACACTTCTGCCCGCGCGTCTGCCTTTTCGTTGAAACGGTTGATCGCCGGAGACGGTGCCGGATCATTGGCAACCTCTTCCACGGGCAGCTCAATCTGCTTTGGTTCAATACGGGCCAGCTTGGCACCGCGCGTCGCGTTCATGTCAAACGCAAGGATTGGTCCGCTCATATCTGGTCCCCATTCACCAACACGCCCTTCAGGGCGGCAATCTTCAAATCCACACGCGCAACGTCGTACCGCAACGCCGCAGCCTCGCGTTCCGTGCGGACCTTCGTTTCAAAAATGCCAACGGCTTCGGGAACGGTGCGCTGTCCGGCCCGCTGCTGTTCTGCAAAAATATCGTAGTTTGCCGCAGCTTGTGCGGCGAGCGTCTGCGCCTGTGCTTCCTGTCGGCGCAAAGATGTCAATTCGCCCTCCAGGGCACGCAGGCGGCGATTTGCGTCTTCCTGCACCTGCCCGACACGGGCCTGCGCGGCTGCGCGCTGCTGTTCGATGGCCTCAAGATTGGCACCAAGACCAAAACCGATGCCATTGGCCGCCCCGACCGTCAGCCCGCCACTGCCGCCATCGGCGAGGTTGCCACTTGCAGTCAGGCTCGGGAGAAAGCCTGCGCGGGCAACGGTTGCCTCGGCGACAGCGCGGGTTGCCTCAGCTTCAGCTTTCATGACGCTGAGGGGCTGCGCTGTCAGATCCGTGGTGAGGGAGGAGACACCAGAGATACCCGTCACCGGGCTTGCGGACATCGCAGAGAGTTCGGAAAGCGCCGCGGCTGCGGCTTCTTGGTCTGACGCCATATCGGCGCGCATCTGGTTCAGCTTTTGCTGTACAATTTGCAGATCAACACGGCCGGACACACCGCCACGGACCCGTTCAGACATGATGTATTCAAAGCGTTCCATCTTTGACATTGCGGCCTTGTTGACCTCTGCGCGGGCGAGCGCCTGCTGCGCAGTCAGGTAAAGCTCCAGACCTTGAAGAACGCGGTCGTTCGTATCTTGGGCAAGGGTCACAGCTGCGACTTCGACGTCAGCGGCAGCATAATCGCGTTCAGCCCGCTTGCGTCCGTTGTCGAACAGGACAGCATCGACAACCAGGCCAGTGACAACATCGCCAAGCGACGTCAGGCTGACTGTAGGGCCAAGCGTCGGCAGCCAGTTGTTGGCCCTTGCCTGTGATCTCAGCTTTGCTGCACGCAGGTCAGCCTCGGCGGCGCGGGAATTCGCGGCCAGCACGGCGCTTGCCACGTCTTGGTATGGGCCAGATTGCAAAACGGACCGCCGGTTCAGCAGTCCGTTGATAATTTCCGATTGTGTGCCATTGGCCTGCTCGACCTCAAGCGTCTGCGCAGGGGCGGATGCATTCGCAGCCTTGTCGCCGCCAAGCATGGACAGAGGCGCATCAAGGTTCAAACCATCTGTCGGCAGACATGCAGGCAGTGCGAACACTGCAAGCAACACCGCTGCCCGAGATAGATTTGCCCTGCCCTCTTTCATACCGCCTGCCCCCCGAAGTGTTTTTGTTTTTTGTCCCGGGTCGGGAAGTAGGGGCGCATGTGCTGCGCCCCTAGAAGTCTTAGACCACGTTCTGGTTGAACATGATGTCGCTGTTGATGATCAGCTGCCCGCCATCATCGCCAACGCTGTAGACGTCATAGTCCTTGCCGTTGATCGTCTCGGTTCCGGTCTTGGCGGCTGCACCGTCCAGATTGACCGTATCCGTATCACGACCGTGGATCACAAGGATGTTGTCATTGGCAGACATCGCTTCCAGATCGGCTGTGGACAGATCGACGACGCTGTCTTCGGCGTGCTCCAGATCAATCGCACCGATGTTGAAGCCATCCAGTGCACCGGCAGTGATATCGACGTTGTCATTGCCGTTCACGTCCAGCACCATAAGCGTCGAATTGGTGTTACCCGCATCGTCCTCTTTCTGGACCACCAGATGCGAGCCGTTGGGCACCACATACTCGTCATCAAAGCCGTAGTAGATGTTCCCACCGACTTGGCCACCCGTTGCCGCGATCTCTTTCGCGCCACCGGCGGCACCTTCGCCGACCTGATGGATCGTGACGTCGTTTTCGCCGCTGATCACGTCAGAGCTTGCGCGGATGATCGCACCTGCCGTGTCGTTTTGCACTTCGATGAAGCCTGTCACGTCCGCCGCATCAGGCGCGTCGGTATCGACAGCAAAGGTTTCGTTGATTGAAGCTTTGTTGCCAGCCGCATCTGTTGCGTCGATCTTGACCACTGCGTCATATGTGCCCGATGGGATTTCATTCGCATCGAATGTAACGGTCCATGTCCCGTCGCTGGTCACTGTTGCCGCCTTCGTGACGCCTTCGAATGTGGCTTTCACCGTAGAGCCCTTTTCGACCACACCCGTCAGTGTGATGCCATCGGACGCTTCTGCGTTGTTGACCACATCGTCGCCCTCAATCGGGCTGGATGTCGACGCAAGACGGTTGACGTATGTATCCAGTGTTACCGTGCCGCTTGTTGTTGCAACGTTGCCGGCTTCATCAGTCGCAACGACCGCTACAGGCAGATCCGTTTCGATATTGCCGGTGGGCAGTTCGCCTCCGGTATAACCGACGGCCCAGTTACCATCCGAGTCAGCCTGCGTTTCGCGCGTGATACCCTGGAACGTCACTTCGACCATCGCATTCGGATCGGTTTCACCGCTCAGCAGCACGCCGTCACCGCGTTCAACCGCGTTGATCACACCATCCACACCACCGCCGGTTTCTTCCAGCGTGACGTCGATTTCAGTGTCGATGGTGATGTCGCGTGTCGTCGTTGCAACGTTGCCCGCAGCATCCGTCGCCGTTGCGGTGACCGGTGCCTCAAGTTCGCCTGTTGGCACTTCAGAGGCTGTGAAACTTGCGCTCCAGTTGCCGCTGCCATCGGCCGTCACAGTGCGGGTTCCCGTACCGAAGGTTACAACAACGCTGGCGCCGGCTTCTGTCGTGCCGGTGATATCTACACCGTCGGACTGTTCAACTGCGTTGACAACCCCGTCGCCCTCGACGTTGCGATAGTTGATTGTGACATCAAGCTCGGTATCCACATGGACCGAACCGGACGCCGTGGCTGTATTTCCGAACGCATCAGTGGAAACCGCAGTCACGCCCAGATCATATGTGCCTTCCGCAACTTCGGAAGATGCGAAAGTCGCTGTCCACGTACCTTCGGACGTCGCCATGACAGTTTGCGTCGCGCCACCGGATGTCGTGACAACCACTGTCGCGTTCGCTTCGGCCAGGCCGTTTACGGTAACGCCGTCAACATGCTCGACCTCGTTGACAGTACCGTCGCCGCCAGCTGCGCTGGTATCGATTGTGACCGTCGTGATCGTGTCGATGACAAGCGTGTCGGTTGCAGTGGTAGACCCGCCTTCGTTCGTAACCGTGATGCTGACGCCAGTTTCATATTCACCGCCCTCAACCTCTTCGGTTGTCAGTGAAACAGTCCAGGTGCCATCTTCACCGATGACCACATCCTTGGTGACGTCGCCGACAGTGATCGTTCCGGTCGCACCAGGGGTTCCAGTGCCGGAGATTTCGACCCCATCAGAATGATCTTCGTCGTTTACTGTGTGACCAACGCTCTTGACGCCATCCGTGATCGCAACTTCCGGGGGATCAATTGGATCGGGGTCAACCGGATCTGGATCGACGGGATCAGGATCAACAGGATCGGGGTCTTCCCCACCCGGGCTGACCGCCCCACCTTCGCCGCCTTCACTGCCGCCGCTTAGCAACAGCGCGCCACCAAGACCAGCAGCACCGATCGCCGCTGTGCTGCCAAGGCCACCAAGGCCGCCCAGAAGCGGAACGCCCAACATGCCCGCGTCGGGGCCAGACGGCTCTACGCCTGCGATGGCAATGCCGCCGTCATCGGTGAAATAAAGTGCGTCGTCAGGCGACCACTTACCAAAAGCGTCCGCGTCAACATATTGACCGTAAAGCAGGTTGCCCTCACCTGCGACCAACTGGACTTCGGCCAACTGGCCGCTTGCAGACAGGAACAGCTTGTTCTCTGCGACACCATCCGGAGAAAAGAAGCCCTGCAGTGTAATCGTCTGGCCATCAACCAGTGTGATTTGCAGTGCTTGCCCATTGCGCGTGTAGGAAAGAACGCTGTTGCGCTGGAGGTTCAGAGAGATGTCCTGCCCTGCTCCAACAACAATTGAATCAGAACCGGATGCCCCAACGGCTCCACGTTCCACGACGCCCGCGTCTCCACGGACAACGAAATTAATCGCTGACATAATACTGCTCCGCCTCATATGCGCGCCCTCATTCACGGGGTCGCGTCAATTTTCATTAGAAACACCGTATCTAGGGTGTTCTTCGATTTCTAGGGGGAATTTTGCGCAAAGATCGCCCGAATTCCGGCAAACTTTTGCCACAATTCAATTTTTTCAGAATTTGCTAGCTATTCCGAAACCGGGTCGCCCGCCACTTTTCCGTGAATGTGTAGATTTAATGCCGCACCTAGCAGAATGAGATAGGCCGTAATGTAAAGCCAAAGCAACATACCGATCACGGCACCAATCGAACCGTAGACCTCATTGTAACTCGCGAAGTTGGAAAGATAGTAAGACAACCCGAATGACGCAGCGATCCAAAGGAAGATGACGGTCACCGCGCCGATGGTAAACCAGCGCAGCCGAGCGTGGCGCTGGTTTGGCCCGAAACGGTAAAGCAGGCTTAACGCCGCATAGAGCGCGACCAACGCAACGACCCAGCGCACGCCTTCAAGCACATTAGCGTTTCCTTCGGTCAGCGGGGCGAATGCCAGAATGATCGGCGCGACAATAACCGCGAACAAGGCCGTAACCGCCAGCGCGACAAGGCAGATCGTCAAAGTCAACGCCACGACGATCTGCTTGATGCCGTTGCGGGGTGGGCGTTTTGCGATTTCGTTCAGACCGCCGATCAGGCCTGCGACCCCTGCCCGTGCAGCCCAAAGCGCCAGCGCAATGGATACGAAAGTCGCCCAGCCAAGCGTCTCTCCACGCGCGCCAAGAAGCCGCATTATCTGACCGGTCAGAATTGCATAAGCATCGCTTGGGATGATGTCTTTCATCAGTGCCAACTGTTCGGCGACAACAACCGGATCCGCAAGAAGACCAAAAACAGCGATCACCGCCGCGATCGCCGGAAAGATTGCAAACATGCCGAAGAACGCCACACCGGCAGAGATCAAACCGATGTTTCGATCCGATGCAGTTGTCCAAACACCAAACAACATGCGGTAAAACCGCAGATACCATGGCTTTTCAACTTCCAAGCGCTCATCCCTTTGTCTTTGCGCTTACTTAGTGCGCAAGCCTGCCTCTGACCATCGGCAGTTTCAAGCCGAGGGGCATTTTTTCGTCGCGGGGCCGTAATCGTTCGGCTAAGACAGACGAAAAAGCGAAGACAGGCAGACACGTGCAAGATATTTCACATCACATCAACCAGTTGGCTGATCGGATCTACGCGCTCAAAGCCACGCAGGACCGGATTATCATTGCCGTTGCGGGTGCGCCGGGCAGCGGTAAATCGACACTGGCAAGTGAACTGAGCCGCCGCCTGAGCGACCAGAAAACGCGAAATGTCGTTGTCCCCATGGACGGTTTTCACCTCGACAACCGCATTCTAGAGGATCGCGGCCTGATGCAGCGCAAGGGCGCGCCGGAAACCTTTGATGCCGGCGGACTTGTCAGGTTGGTCAAGGCTCTTGCATCCGCAGAAGACGTCTATGCACCGGTTTTCGACCGGCCCCGCGATCTTGCGATTGCTGGCGCTGTGCATATTCCACCCGACTGCCCCGTGATCATTGTCGAAGGGAATTACCTGCTTTTCGATGAAGACCCGTGGACCGAGTTGCAGCAATACTGGGATATTACTGCATTCCTTGACGTACCAATGCCCGAGCTGCGTGCGCGGCTAATCCAGCGCTGGCTCAATCTCAACTACAGCCGGACAGTGGCAACCCGCCGCGCTGAAAGCAATGATATCCCCAACGCGCAAAGGGTGCGCGACCATATCATCACAGCAGAGTTTACGTTGACGCCCTGAGGTCACTTTTACCTGAACACGATCGCGTAACAAACTGTTTTAATGTAGATAAATTATGTTGAAATGCCCACAGACTAGAAACTTTTGGGATCACTGCGCGATGCTGAAATGGTTTCGAGCTGAGGTGAGGAAGGTGCCGGCAACGGCGGAAAAACAGACAGGGCATACGCATTTACTTTGTGGAACAGGCGCGCAATGTGTTTCGTCTTTCAGGCACCTGTAAAGATGAGGCAACCTTGCGGGTCTTCCTGAAACAGCGTGCGGCCCGGGACAATGGAACCCCCGCATGTCTCGATCTGAATCCGCAAAATGCGATGGCGGACTTGGCCAAAGCAGCAGATAATTTGACACGGATCACGGAAATGACAAACCCTAAAAAGCCTGACGTCATCACGCGATTGCGCGGTGGCGTCGGCGCGACGCTGGGTATATACGGCTCGCATCTGCCATTCACGAACGCACCATTAATGTCGCTGCCGCCCCTTTCTGATCTTGTTGCTTGCCCGCATTGCGACACGCTGCACGTCGCCACTTCGCTCGCGGCGGGTGAAAAGGCGTATTGCCAGCGTTGCGGCATCGCGATCATGACGCATCAGCCCGAAGCGTTTGCCCGGATCCTCGCGCTTGCGCTTACGGCATTTGTCTTGATGCTTGCTGCGATCAGTTTTCCGTTTCTCGACCTCGACGTGGCAGGCAACCACAATGCAACGTCGGTTGTGGGTGCAATCCTTGCATTTAACGACGGGCTTGCCATCCCGCTTGCAATAGCTGTTGCATTTTTCATCATCATTCTGCCACTCACCCGACTTGCAGCGCTGATCTATGTGATCGGGCCGCTTGTGCGCGGTCAACGACCACGCAAGGGCGCACGTGCGATGTTCAGGCTGGCGTCGCGACTGCGGCCATGGGCGATGGCGGAAATCTTCATGGTCGGGGTGACTGTTGCCCTGATCAAGGTCGCCGGTCTTGCGACCGTGACGATCGGCCCTGCGTTCTGGGCTTTCGCCGGACTCGTGGTGATCACGGTTCTCAAAGATCAACTCATCTGCAGGTATTCGATTTGGGAAGCGCTGGACACATAGACGGGCTGATCACCGCCCGCGAAGCCGGTCTTGTCGCCTGCCAGAACTGTGGGCAGGTGCACGAGGCCAACGCCACGGTTTGCATCCGTTGCGAAGGGCGTATTGCCAGCCGCAAGCCGCAAAGCCTGCAAAATGTCTGGGCCTGGCTGATCGCCGGTATCATCACCTTCATCCCGGCGAACGTCTACCCGATGCTGCGCACTAACACGCTGGTCGAAAGCAGCGAAAGTACGATCATCGGCGGTGTTGTGGAACTGATTCACTATGGAAACTACGGGATTGGGGCCATCGTATTTATCGCGTCGATCCTGATTCCGTTGGGCAAGTTCCTTGCGATCATCTATCTTGCGCTTTCGGTGCAGAAGCGGTCTGTACTGAACATGCACCAGCGCCACAAACTCTATGATATCGTTGAATTTATCGGACGATGGTCCATGATTGACGTCTTCGTCGTCGCAATTCTTTCAGCCCTCGTCCAACTGAATACCGTCGCCTCAATCAACCCGGGAATTGCTGCTGTAAGCTTCGCGCTTTCGGTGATATTCACCATGCTTGCGGCGCAGAGTTTTGACCCCCGCATGATCTGGGACGCCGATAGGAAATCTGAATGAGCGATACACAAGAACCTGCAAAAATGGACGTGCGCCCGGCAAAGGCGAAGGGCGTCAGGCGCGTCTCATTTGTCTGGCTCGTGCCCTTGGTCGCTTTGGCCGTGTCTCTTGGTGTGGCCTATCAGAATTACGCTAGTCGCGGGACACTGATTGAAATCACCTTCGAAAATGCGTCCGGTATCAAGGCTGGCGAAACACTCATCAAATATCGCGATGTCGAAGTCGGCCGCGTAGAGGGCGTGACCTTTGCCGACGGCCTAGGCGATGTCGTCGTCACGGCAGAGATCGACAAGGAAGTCGCCGTATTTCTTGATGATGATGCGCAGTTCTGGGTTGTTCAACCGGACGTGTCGCTGCGCGGCGTGTCAGGTCTGTCCACTGTTCTTTCAGGTGTCTACATTGAAGGTAGCTGGGATACAGAAAACGATGTGCAGCAGTATGTCTTTACAGGTCTTGAAGAACCGCCGCTGATAAGGCCGAACCAACGGGGAACGCAGATCGTATTGCGCTCTCGCGATGGCAGCAGCCTCGCGGATGGTGCGCCGATCTTGCACAAGGGAATTCAGGTCGGATATCTTGAAACACCACGGCTTGCGTCCGATGGCCAAAGCGTTGTCGTGAATGCCTTTGTCGAAGATCCCTATGATCGCCGCATCACCACCTCGACACGGTTTTGGGATTCCTCTGGTTTCTCCGTCAACTTTGGTACGGCTGGCCTACAGCTGAACGTGAGCTCGCTTGCCTCCCTGATCGAGGGCGGCATCGCATTCGACACGGTTGTGTCTGGTGGGCAGCCCATTCGGGACGGTCAGGTGTTCGATCTGTTTCAAGATGAATCTACCGCACGCGACAGCCTGTTTGCCGACCCGGATCGGCCGGTTCTGAATGTTGCCGTTCTTTTTGACGGGTCCGTTAGTGGTCTGACGAAAGGGTCAGAAGTCCGCTTTCAGGGTATCCGCATCGGCGAGGTCACCGAACTTTCGGCCGTCGTCGTCGATAATCGCAACGTCGCACAAGTACAGCTACGTACGGTGCTTGCAATCGAACCCGAACGGCTCGGCCTTGGTGAAAACGCGTCTACCGAGGATGCACTTGGCTTTCTTTCGGATTTTGTTCGACAGGGCCTGCGCGCACGCCTGACGACAGGAAACATCCTGTCAGGATCGCTCATCGTTGAATTTGTCGAAGTTGAAGACGCACCTATCGCTGTGTTGAACACCGACGCTGAACCCTACCCGCTCTTCCCGATTACCGAATCCGCGATCACCGATGTCGCCGACAGTGCCGAGGACGTTCTGACCCGCATCAACAACCTGCCGGTCGAGAAATTGATGGAAGGTGCCATCGACCTGATGGACAGCCTTGAACGGCTCGCCAACGAAGACAGCTTTCGCGAGGCACCGCAGGAACTGGTCGCCCTGCTTGAAGATACGCGCAACCTGATCGGGTCAGAAGACATTCAGGCCGTACCAGCCGAACTGCGCAGCGTCATTGACGGCTTTGATAGTATCGTTACCGATATTGCCCAGGCACAACTGGCCGCAAAACTGACCGAAACGCTCGATAGCGCGAATGCACTCACCGCAAACCTGCAAGCGGGCACCGAAAACCTGCCTGCCGTGACCGCGCAATTAGAAGAACTGACGACGAAAGCCAACGCGCTAGAACTTGAAGCGCTGGTCAGTGAAGCCACGGCAACGCTGGACAGCATCAACACGCTGGTCGGCAGCGAATCCACGCAGGACATTCCTGCCTCCCTTTCCGCTGCGCTGGACGAAATGTCCTTGTTTCTTGAAGAAGTGCGCGAAGGTGGAGCAATCAACAACGTAAACGCGGCACTCGCCTCGGCCAGCGAAGCTGCACAGGCGATCGAACAATCCGTCGAAGGATTGCCCGCGCTGGCGAGCCGCGCCAACTCACTTGTCGCGCAGACAGAGGCCGTGATCTCTGGCTATGGCGACCGGTCGCGTTTCAACAACGAAACACTGGCGACATTGCGCGAGATTCAAGCAGCAGCCGACGCGGTTTCCGCTCTGGCACGCACGATCCAACGAAATCCAAACTCACTTCTGACAGGGCGATAATCATGTACACGAAACTTTTTGCCGCCCTTGCGCTTGCACTTTTGACAGCCTGTTCGGGTCCATCCAACCGATTGGACATGAGCCCGGTACAGTCCCAGCTGCAGCTGCGCGCGCTTGTCAGCTCTGTGATGGTGCGAACGGTGTCCCTGCCGACCTATGCCGCGTCGGAAGAAATTGCCGTCGAAGTCGCACCGGGGATCATCGGGACCAGCGCTGATGTCCTTTGGGCGGACGATCCGGAACGTGCGGTCACGCTGTCCATGACCCGTCATCTCGACAAGATCCTAAGCGCAACTGTCGGGCCCGACCCCTGGCCGTTCGCCGGCCTGCCAGATGTCGCCGTTGAGGTGCAGGTGTCACAGATGCTTGCGGGTGCGGACGGTATCTTCCGGTTTACAGGCCAGTATTACATCGGTGGCGACGGAATCGACTTTCCGAACCGCTCAACCAGCTTCGACATCTCCCGCCCGCTGATCGGCGAAGGCACTGCTGCGGTCGCGCGGGCCCAGGCAGAAGCCATTCTTGAACTGTCCGAGGATATTGCGCGGAAACTCGCACGCTGACGAACAGGTGTTATTGCCTATCAACTCGTGAAACTGGCACATCTGGCCTGACATGCATAACAGGATTCCAAATATGACACGCATCATCTTCACCGCACTCGCCGCGCTTTCAATATCCGGCACCGCAGCACTTGCCTGCACAACCGAAGACGTGCAGGCCCGTCAGGATGCGCTTGTCGCCGCTGTTCAGGCGCTCGTCGCCACGGACCCGGCAAAGGCGCAATCTATCGTTCTTAAAATGCAGCAGGATATGGATGCCGCGGCTGCAAACAATGACGATGAAGCCGTTTGCCAGATCATGGACGAAGCACTGGCCGCCGCGCAAGAATAAGGCAACTGCCCACTGCTGGACATCGAACTTCCATATTGACGCCCCAACACCATGCGATCCGTCCGGAACGCGTGGGGGCGCTGAGATGGGTTCGACATGGCATCCGTATTTGAGAACGAAGATACAACAGGTATCGACACGCCTTACCAGATCGCTGCGGGCGACACATTTACTGGCGTCATTTCAAGGAATTACGACCGCGACTACGTGGCTGTTTACCTGACCGCTGGTCAGTCACACAAGATTTCTGTCGGCGCGAGCAATTACGCAAACATGACCGGCACACTGCTTGATGGTGACGGGAATGATCTTGCCAACTTCCTCGAAACGCGCGGCGATACGCAGCTGCATTACACGCCAGAACAAAGCGGCATCTACTATGTCGCGGTCGGCATGGATATCACGCAAACGGGCACATATGATGTCAGTGTCGTCGAAGACAATGATTACGGTCTCGTCGACATCATGGAAATCGTTTCCCAACTGCAGACTGGCTACTGGCTCGAAGCCAACGAGACACCATCCAGGTGGAACGTGCAGGTCGGTGATGTGATCACATATGACCTTTCTGATCTGACCAACGACGGCAAGGAACTGGCCCGCTGGGCCTTTGCCGAATGGGAAGAAACCATCGGAATCGACTTCACCGAAGTGACAAGCGGCGGTGACATCACTTTTGGTGACGACGACTACGGCGGGTATGAATACCACTCTTCACAGGGCGGCTATACCACCGAAGCCTTCATCAATGTCGAAGCCTACTATTCCTCGGAATACAGCGGCATCGGCGGCTATGGCTATTACGTGTTCCTGCACGAAATCGGCCATGCGCTTGGTCTTGGCCATGGCGGCCACTACAACGGCGACGCCGATTATGCGCGCGACAGCCTGTGGCAAAACGATACGATGATGACCTCCATCATGTCGTATTTCGATGCTGATGATGACGTCCACAACCAGACGAACGCCGGCTGGGCGGTCACTCCGATGTGGGCCGACCGCCTTGCATTGCAGGACTACTACGGAACGCCTGACATCAACGATGGCGATACGCGTTACGGCACGAATGGCAACAATGGTGGTGCCTTCCAGATTGCAATGGACGCGCTGACGGGCAAGACGGACAATCGCAATATCAGCGACGAATATATGCTGTTCACGATTCAGGACACCGGCGGGATCGACACGTTCGACGCGTCCGGTTTCAAGAATGCGCAGGAAATCGACCTGCGCGGTGGCGAGTTGATGACCGCATTCGACAACCCCAACGGGCTGTTCATCATGCCCGGCACCGTAATCGAAAACGCGGTGGGATCATCATTTGACGATCTGATCAAAGGCAACGGAACGCGCAACCGTCTGGAAGGCAGTGGTGGTGACGACATTATCAAAGGCCTCGGTGGCAACGACTATCTGTTTGGCGGGTCGGGCAATGACAGGATCTATGGTGGATCTGGCAATGATCTGATCAAGGCTGTCAGCGGCAAAGAACATTTTGATGGTGGCGCTGGAGATGACTATATCAGCTACTACAACAGCTCCAAAGGCGTGCGCATCAACCTGTCAAAGGACGAAGTATCCGGTGGTGCCGGCGCAAACGATTCCATTCGTAATTTCGAAGGTGCCAGTGGCTCCAAAACGGGTGACGATGTCATTGCAGGGACCAGCGGTGACAATATTATCAAGACCTTTGGTGGCGATGATCGCGTCTTTGGCGGGCGCGGTGATGACAGGATCGAACTTGGCGACGGCGATGACTTCGTGCGGGCAGGTGGCGGTGAAGAGACGTTTTATGGCGGTTCCGGGCGCGACACCATCAGCTATGAAAAGGCGGGAAGCGGTGTCCGGCTGGACCTTTACAAGGATACGGCGTCCGGCGGCTGGGCCACAAACGACACGATCGACAGCTTTGAAAACGCTGAAGGCTCAAAGGGTGACGATGTCATTCTCGGCACCGTTGGGGGTAATGTCATCAAGGGTAATCGCGGCGACGACAAGCTGATCGGGCGCAGTGGCAATGATACGCTTTTTGGCGGATCAGGCGACGACTTCTTTGACGGCGGGACCGGTCGCGATGTCCTGTATGGCGGCAGCGGCGCGGATGTATTCCACTTTGACAAGGGTGAAGATCGCGACTTTATCAAAGGGTTCGAAAACAACGTCGACACGTTGCAGTTCGACGGCTTTGCATCCGGATTCGACGCCTTCGACTTCGCCGAACAACGCGACAATGACGTCATCTTCCGCTTTGGAAACGGCGATACGGTCGTCGTCGAAGATATACGGCTGGCTCAACTCAGCAACGACATCGAATACGTCTAGGACGTCGATTTGTCGCAGCGCTCAACTTGAATAGAATGCGTGCCGGTTGCGGGCTCATACCCCGCAATCCCGACATCGGCGCACATCCGACCTGATTTCTCTCAGCCTTGGCGTTTGGGCGTTTGTCGTTTGGCGATCTGGTTCTCGCGCCAGACAGTATAAAGACCGGACCCGAGTATCAGCGCGATCCCGACCCATGCCACAAGGTCGGGCCATTCATCGAAGATCAGCATGCCTAACAGGATCGACAACGGCAGAGCGAGGTATTCGAACGGTGCCACAAGAGCGGCTTCGCCCAACCGGTAGGCATGGCTGATAAAATAACCACCCACGGACGCGAAGACGCCAAGAACAAGTAGGTAAGGCAGATCGGCACGGGTCGGCATGACCCAGGCGCGAAACAGGAAGTCGAGCGACGGGTCGCTATCGCCTGCAAATTTTCCATCGCCCATAATCAATCCCAACGCCAGCGTCGCGACGATGAACATCAACTGGATGTAGAACACCATTGAAACTGCACTTTCGGTGTCACGCAGATACCGTGTCATGATGTGCAATCCACCGTATCCAAACGCAGCAGCAATTGGCAAAAGCGATGCAAGCTGGAAACTGGTTGTGCCGGGCCGCAGGATGATAAGGACGCCGAGCATGCCCACAGCCACAGCGGCCCAGCGGCGCGTGCCGACGATCTCTCCCAAAAACAACACGGAAAAAATGGTGATAATAAAAGGGGAAACGAAAAACAGGGCGACGGCATCTGCAAGCGGAAGTGCCGCGAGGCCAAGGAAAAAAGTCATGTTGGCAAAGAACACCATGCCGGCCCGCGCCATCTGCGCGCCAAGGCGTCCGGTTTTCAACGCCGCAAGGCCGCCCTGAAAGGGCACCATTAGAAGCAGCACCACCGACATACCCACAAGAGAACGGATCAATACGATCTGATGGAGCGCGTAGCCGCCTGAAAGAAATTTCATCGTGACGTCGTTCAAAGAGAACAAAGTCACCGCAATCGCTGCGAAAAGGGGCCCAAGTGTTGCAGGGGATAGCTTCATTCTCTGGACGCTAAGCCTGTCTTAAGCCAGCGTCCAGCGTCTGACGTTGATGTGCAATTGCATGCTATTTCACGCCACGTTCTAAAACGGCTCTCTTCCGCCATCCCCGTCAGTCAGTGTTGCGCTTCGGCGATATAGACCTGCGCTGCAATTGGATCAGCAACTGTTCCTGTTTCCAGTGCAAGACACAGAACGAATACAAGACGGATATTCCCATCTCTGCATGGCCTGCTCATGCTGCTGTCACCCGACACTGCGACACCGGAGAGGTTTCATCGCATAAAGAAGGTGCCTTCACCGAAGACACCTTCCTATTCACTTAATTACTGAAAAGCGATGAAACCGCCATTGATCGCAGCGGCATCGCCTGTGATCTCGAGGCTCCCGCCCACTTCGTCAGCGTCCGGTCCAAAGAGTGTGCCTCTGACACCGCCGGGGGCCCCAGCGGAAAAGGCATCCGTTTCATCGGTATCAACTGTAGCTTCACCGCCTCTGAGCCGGTTTCCATCCAGATCGATATCCGAGATTTCGATGCTTCCGAAGTCATCGACCGCATCGGGAGCGGACAGACCTGTCGCCTGCGTACCTGACAATTCGTCAAGCGTCAGATCGGCACGGCCACTTGCGAAACTGACATCGACGGATGCATCGCCAGTCAGATCAAAGACACCTTCGGGCGCGGTCACAACCACGATCGAACTGCCTGAATAAGACGCGCTACCACTTGGGATGTCGCGGCGATCTGTGCTGACCCCATAGGCCCCGAACGCGGACTCTGCGCCGCTTAGAACGAACAGACGAGAGTATTCATTGTCCAGACCGCTAAGCGACATCGTCGCTCCGGACGGGAACGTCACACTATCGCCAGCCGCATTGATCTGTCCTTCCTCACCATTGAAGGTCAGTGTATTGGTGTCGCGATCAAACGACGCGCTGGCACCGGCGACAGTCGATGCAACAGGCGTTTCACCCGTCCCGTCCAATGCAACATAAACCTTGTCTGGATCACCACCGCCCGAGCAGCCAGCAGCAAATCCGATTGCGAAAAGAGCATAAAACTTATTCATTGTCCGTTCCTTTTAGACGAGTTCGAAGTTGTCAGCGGTCAGGTCACTGGCCTGTATACCGACAATCAGAATATTTGTGCCGTCACTCGCGAATACCGCACCTTCGGATGTGTCGGTGACAGCGCCAAGGGCAGCATCTTCATCGGCAAAGCTGAATCCGACCAACTGGATGATGTCCGCATCGACGTCAAAGTCGCGACCGTTCGCGGTGGCAGTGCGGTTGGCGTAATTGATTTCAAGCTCGGCAATCACGTCATCACCGGCCTCTGTTGTGAACACAAAGGTATCCGCGCCCAACCCGCCTTCAAGGAAGTCGTTTCCAGCTCCGCCGATCAGTATATCGTTGCCGCCAATGATATCGCTGATATCCCCGACCAGAACGTCATTCCCGGATCCGCCCTGCAAGGCATCTGATCCGATACCGCCAGTAAGAACATCCCTGCCCTCGCCGCCGGACAGAACGCCATCTTCGCTATAGTTGGCAAGAATATCATTGCCGCCTTCACCCGCTTGCAGGTTCGAACCAGCCGAGTCGACGATTTTGTCATTACCGGCACCGCCACGCAGCACATCGTTACCGTCGCCGCCTGACACCTTGTCGTTGCCATCACCAGCAAGCACGAGGTCATCGCCGGCACCGGCGTTGATCGTGTCGTTGCCTGCTTCACCAAAGATCGCCTCGGCAGAGGCTCCGCCGTTCAACGTATTGGCTTTAGCATCACCTCTGATGGCAGTCGCCTCGATGATCGCAGGCTTGTCAGCCGAAGTCTCGGCCTTGCTGCTTGTCGTTGCCGCAAAACCTGTCGCCGCCGCACCGGCCGCAGCCGCTGCAACACCCAGACCTGCTTCAGCCTCTGCCTCAGCTTCGACTTCTGCTTCTGCCTGCGTGCCGCTGACAGCCTCCGACCCTTCGGGGCTTGTGGCTGTCATGGACTCGCTCCCTTCGGAACCGGACCCTTCGGATGACTCACTACCTACTGGCTCGGACGCAAGCGTGAACGTCGGCACGGCGTTTGAATCATACGCAAATGTGTCGAGCGAATAATCAAGGATCACCGAGAAGTCGCCCTCAGCTTCAATCTCGAATTCGTTCTCGCTGCCATCGCTCAGCGGCGTCCCAGCCAGCGCGACCGCAGCGGCCACACCGCGACCTTCAATATCCCACGCCGCGGCGTAGGCTTCGATTGTGCCTGCAGAACCGCTTTCAGGTAGCACGACGTAGGTGGTCACCCGCGCCCCTGCTGCAGCTGCGGCAGCTGCGGCGTTCTTTGTTGCGCCGACAGCCGAGTCGGCCTTGATCCCTTCGTAGCCGGCGGCACCTGCAGCCGCTGCTGCGGCCCCCGCGCCAATGCCAACCTCGGCTTCAGCCTCGGCTTCGGTTTCGACTTCGAACACACGGCCATCGCCGTCGCCTTTTGGCGCGCTGATGGCCGCATGTGAGAACTTGTCCGATGGTGCATCAAAGACGGTTGTGCTGGTCGCCGATGACGATGCGGCACCCAAAAGCGTGTCATTGCCATAGGTATGACCAAGGGTTGCAACGGCGGCAACTCCCGCGGCGGCGGCGTTTACGCCAACCTCGGCTTCGGCTTCAACTTCCGCTTCGGCTTCGATCTCCAGTTCAATTGGCTCTAGACCATCCTCTGATCTGTTGGCCGTCGGGCCTTCAAAGTCGGGGGACAGGTTTTCGACAACCCGGTCTGTCACCATCACACCGCTGGTCGGCAAATCTGGACCGCTGCCAGAGACCAGCTGAACTTGCGCTTCAGATGTGCTTTCGCCGGTCGTGTCCGTCGTCGTTGCAGCGCCCGCAACGCTATTTCCCAGCGCCGTTTCCGGCGCGCTGGCTTCTGCCTCACTTTCAACTTCGGCTTCAGCTTCCGCCTCTGCCTCGTCAAGCGAACCTAACGCGCGCGCAGCCAGAACTTCTTCGGCGCGATCAAAATCAGGATCGGAAAGCTGGCCCTGTATCTGGGTCAGGTCATTGTTGATCATGAACTGACCAGTGTGACCGTAAGTTGATGCCGAACCCGACGTGCTTGCGGCGGCGCGGGCGTCAGACCCGATACCTGCGGCACCACTTCCGCCGGACGCAATCACAGCGACTGCGGCAGCGTTGTTCCCGACTTCCGCCTCGACTTCTGCTTCGGCTTCAGCTTCTGCCTCTGCTTCGCTTTCAAAATCCAGATCGGATGGCGGGGTACTTGTATCCGGGGTCGGATCTGTAACGTCCGATGTGATTTCCTCGTCATCGACTGTCGCCGTGCCCTTTGCACGCACGATGCGGATATCATCAACATCTGCGGGCGAAGCAAGCAGGACGCCACTTAAAAGCTCTGCAATCGACTCGTATGTTCCAACACTTGTCGCGGTTCCAGCAGATGTATCTGCGTCACCAATCGCATAATTACCGACGATCGCCGCACCGACACCGCCACTGGCAGCCGCTGCCGCCACCCCGTCACCAGCTTCAGCTTCGGCTTCCGCCTCGGCTTCGACTTCTACTTCGGACTCAGCTTCGGCAGCACCTTCCTGCGGCGCAATCGCGACACGCGTGATGCCTTCGCGTTCTTCGGTTTGCCCAGCGGCAGTTTGATTGGCTACAAGCCCGTCTGCTGCGCGGTTTTCGGTCGTCGCAACGGACGTGGAACTGGCACCGTCCAATGCAGCAAAGACATCCGTCAAAAAGACATCACCGTTGCCGCCAAGACCAGAACCGACCGAGGCAAGTGAGATCGACGTTCCCGCCACCGCAGCGGCACTCCCATTCCCGATGTCCGCCTCGGCCTCTGACTCCACTTCACTTTCTGCTTCAGCTTCGATCTCGGCTTCAGACTCTCCAAGTGGAGAGTCCGTCTTGATCTGCACGATGGTATTGGTCGTTCCTGGCTGGCTGTCGAATTCATCGTTGCCGGTCTCTGGCAAGAACGGTGTGTTTTCAGACGCTTCACCGTTTGCCGCTGTCGCGATTGATCCGCTTGCCAGCGTGTAGGTCAATGCGTTGGAGCCCGAAGCAGCCGCTGCAGCCCCAAATGCGCCTGCCGCTGTCGCAACACCGTCTGCCGCTCCGGCCTCGGCTTCGGACTCAGACTCTGCTTCGGCTTCGCTTTCAGCTTCGAATTCGAACTCCGACCCAAGCGTTTCGCGGCGATCTCCATCGGTCGTCGTGCCACCGCCATCAACCACAAGGTTCCCGTCGGAAGACCCCTCGCCCGTCGCGCTGCCATCTGCAGCAACACGTGTTTGGAATACGGTGACGTTCAAAAGCGTCGAGTCGACTGCTGTGCCGCTGCCGTCAAATGCGGTCGCTTCGATTTCAAGAGGTCCGGTCTGCCATTTGTAATCTGCAGATTCGTCGGGCCCCAATGTCAGGGCAAATGGCTCTTCTGTGATCGTGAAAATCTGATCGTTAAAGCGATACTCGATCCGGCTGACGCTGTCCTCAACCGAAGATTTCGTGTCGGGCACAATCAATACCGTCCCGAGTGCTTGAATGGAAAGTTCGCTACCGGACCCAAAATCGTTGATGCGGTCGCCGGTTGCGGGGTCTACAAAGAATAATTTCATTTATTGCTCTTTCTCGTTCAAACTCGGGCTTCGGTGCGCCAGACATCGCACCCAAACGCCCGATCACATCGCGGATCACGTCTGGAACTAACAGTATGTTGTGGCTTGAGATGGGCCTTGTCCCCACGTGTTTCTGTCCACCGACACAAGCGGTTTTTGTTGGTCGGCTTTCCTCAGCCCTTTGGAGATGAACCAGGAATGTCATCGTTAGTTCCGAAAAAATGTCAAAAACAGGGATTATCGGGGTTCACGCTAAGAACGCGATCTCGCTTAGCTTGAATCGAAGCGACCACTGATCAATTGAGAGCAACGCTCTCGCGACTACTGAAAAAATGCAGCTGAAGTGAAAATTCGATCCGACATCGCACAAACAAAAAGGGCCGCACAAAGCGACCCACGATTATTCATTCAGTAAGTGTGGTGGCGGAAGCTCAGGGATTCGAACCCTGGGAGGACTTTCACCCTCGTCGGTTTTCAAGACCGGTGCATTCGACCACTCTGCCAAGCTTCCGTCGCGGGTCTTCTAGCGTGACGCATTTGAGGACGCAAGCACCTTCCCGCAATGGGGATTTTCGCCGACAAAACGGTCGGCGCACTTCCAAAGCGGTGCATAACTGGCTAATGTACGCGCTAAGAGAGCGGCCCGACGAAACGGGTCTCAAACGGCGTGGGTGTCTTTGCGTTCAGAATGGCTGAAAGAACAGCTGCAAAACGCAGGCATCAAAATAAAAGCGAGGGGCGCGCAATGTCAGGCAAGGCACTGATGATACAGGCGAAAATGAGATTCTCTTTTATCTTGGTAGCAGGTTTGGGCTTGGCTGCCTGCGATGAAAACGGCGAATTCGCCATGCCGTCATTCGGTGGTGATGACAGCGAAACCGCGCAAGGTACAGCACCGTCGCTGTCCGCACCCAGTGCGGGTTTGGTGGAACGTGATGTCGAAGCACCAGAGGTGTTCTCTGTATCAGAGACAGGCCTTTGGGACGGACGCCCCTCACTTGGTGGCGTTTGGGTCGCACATCCGGACGTTACCGACCCGGAACGGGTCATCATCCGCAATCAGGCGAACCAGCAATTCGTGATCGGCGCGCTTTTCCGCCGTGAACGCGAAAATCCCGGACCAAGCCTTCAGGTGTCCTCGGATGCAGCCGAAGCGCTTGGCATGCTGGCCGGTGCGCCGACACAGCTCGAAGTGGTTGCACTGCGCCGCGAAGAAGGCCCCGCAGAAGTCGCGTCGACCGCGATCACGAATTTCGATGCACCCGAACAAATCGTGGCCACGCCACTTGATGAAGACGCGGCCCCGACAGCCAGCGGTGACATCGCGGATGCCGCTGCTGCTGCCATCGCTGCCGCATCCGCAGCTTCGGCCGCACAAACCACAGCACCCGCCGCAGCACCGATACCCGCACCTGCGCCGGCACCCGTCGCCGCACCGACGTCTACTTTGGAAAAGCCGTTCATCCAGATCGGTATCTTCAGCGTGGAAGCAAATGCCAACAACACCGCTGATCTTCTGCGCAATGACGGGCTTTCCGCCCGCGTCCTGTCGCAGCAAAGCCAGGGGCGTGCCTTCTGGCGGGTCGTCGTCGGTCCTTCGCCGAACGCAGATGACCGTGCGGCTGTCCTTGCCAAGGTCAAGGCGCTTGGTTTCTCGGACGCCTACTTCGTCACCAACTAACCGGATAGAGGTTCGACATGCGCGCTGCCACACGCACCGTCATTTCCAGTTTGATCGCAGCTTGGCTGCTTGCGCTTGCCACGACCGCAAGCGCGTTCGAAACCCGCGCGTCTGCGGCGTTTATCATCGATCAGACAACAGGCACGATCCTGCTGGAAAAGAACGCTGACGAACCTCTGCCACCGGCCTCCATGTCGAAACTCATGACGATCTACATGGCGTTCGAGGCCGTGGCGGACGGACGCCTGATCATTGATGAAGAACTGCCGGTCTCGGCCCATGCCGCCGGTTATGGCGGGTCGTCGATGTTTCTGGACACGACCGACCGCGTCACCGTCGAGGACCTGTTGCGCGGCGTCATCGTTCTATCCGGCAATGATGCGAGCGCGGTTCTCGCAGAAGCCTTGTCTCCCGACGGGTCCGAGGCCGGCTTCGCCCGCTATATGACCGAGCGTGGCCGCCAAATGGGCATGACCAATTCGACCTTCACCAATTCCAACGGATGGCCAGCGGCCGGGCATCGCATGTCGATGCGCGATCTCGCCCTGCTCGCCGAACGGATCATTGTCGACTATCCTACCTACTACCCACTATTTGCTGAGACCGAATTCGAATTTGACGGTCGCGTGCCGTCCAATTCGCGTAACCGCAATCCGATCCTGCAAATGGGAATTGGTGCTGATGGGTTGAAAACGGGTCATACCCAAGAAGCAGGCTACGGGCTTGTCGGCTCTGCCAAGCAGGGTGATCGGCGCATCATCTTTGTCATCACCGGTTTGGAAACCGCTGAAGAACGCGCGGAGGAATCTGCAAAGATCGTGAATTGGGCGTTCCGCCAGTTTGCACAAAAGGATGTTCTGAAAGCGGGCACCGAAATCGCCCAGGCCGAGGTCTGGATGGGTGAACGGCCCAGTGTCGGCTTGACCGTACCGGAAGATATCTCGCTCCTCGTGCCGGTCCTGTCCGAAGACAAGGTCGATGCAAACATCGTTTATACAGGCCCGATTGAAGCCCCTGTCACAGCCGGACAAGAAGTCGGCGAACTTGTCATTTCGCTTGATGGTCTGCCCGACAACAGGTTTCCGCTTGTCACGACGTCCGCCGTCCCTGCCGGCGGTTTCGAAACGCGCCTGCGGGTTGCGGCCGAAGTCGCCTTTGGCAAGCTGATGGCATGGCGCAACGCCCCTGAAGAAGAACCCGCCTAAGTGGCAGTGGGACGTTTCATCACGTTCGAAGGAATCGACGGTTCTGGTAAATCCACCCAAGCGCGCCGCCTCGCAGACCGCTTGCAGGACGTCGTGCTGACGCGCGAACCCGGCGGAAGCCCCGGTGCCGAAGAAATACGCAAGCTTGTCCTGACCGGCGACCCAGACCGCTGGTCTGCCGAAACCGAAATCCTGCTGTTCACAGCGTCCCGCCGGGATCATCTGGAAAAGACGATCGCACCCGCCCTTGAAGCAGGGAAAACCGTGATCTCCGACCGGTTCGCCGATAGCACCCGCGTCTATCAAGGTGCAACACGCGGTGATCTGCGGCACATGGTCGATAAACTCCACGAACTGATGATCGGGCGTGAACCTGACTTGACCTTCGTGATCGACATGGACCCGGCTGTCGCACTCGAACGCGGCCTAGCACGCAAATCCGGCGAGGACAGGTTCGAAGACTTCGGCCTGCCGTTTCAGGAAACCCTGCGCCACGGCTTCCTTGCCTTGGCCAAAGCACACAAGCGCTGCGTGCTCATCGACGGCAATCGCGATATCGACGATGTCGCCGCCGATGTCGCAACCCAATACGCTGCAAGGACATGAGCGAGGACGCACATCCACAACCGGATCGGATCGAAGGGGCACCCCACCCGCGCGAAACGCAGCGGTTATTCGGTCAGGACGCTGCGGTGCAGGACTTCCTCACCGCCTACAATTCCGGACGGCTCCATTCTGGCTGGCTGATCACCGGTCCGCGTGGCGTCGGCAAGGCAACCCTGGCCTGGAAAATCGCGACATTCCTGCTGTCTGAACAAAAAGACGATGGCCTCTTCGGTGACGCTCCACCGCCGACGTCCCTCGACGTCTCACCCGACAACCCCGAGGCGCGTCTCGTGCAATCCGGTGCGCACCCGCGTCTCTATGTTGTCCGCCGCCCATTTGATGAAAAAGCGGGTAAGCTGAAAACCGAAATCACGGTCGATGCGGTGCGCGGATTGAAAGGGTTTTTCCAGATGTCCGCCACCGACGGCGGCCGCCGCGTCGTCATCGTGGATGCCGCTGACGAACTGAACCGGAACGCAGCCAACGCCATCCTGAAAGAACTCGAAGAACCCCCTGCACGCACGACAATCATGTTGATTGCGCATCAACCGTCGCGGCTGCTGCCGACCATCCGGTCGCGTTGCCGCGAGTTGCGATGCGCACCGCTGTCACCAAACGCTTTGGCAGAAGCGCTCGCACAGGCAGAACAGCACAATGAAGCAAGCGAAGCGCTTGCCGCCTTGTCGGGTGGCTCTGCCGGGGACGCGATCCGACTCCTCAATCACGACGGGTTGCCGCTTTATGGGGCGCTGATTCAGTTGTTTGAAAGTTTGCCGCATGTAAATCGTCCCGCCGCGCTCAAACTGGCGGACAGCTGCACCGGCAAAGGTGCCGAAGTCCGCTTTGGACTGACGCTCGATCTGATCGACCACTTCATCGCCCGCCTTGCGCGGGCAGGTCTGCTCGGTCCGCCCCAGACGCAAGGGGCCAAAGGCGAAGCACTTTTGCTGGCACGCCTTTCCCCGCATGATGGGGCCGCCCGGCAATGGGCCGACCTGCAACACCGGATCAGCGCAAGGGCACGCCACGGCAAGGCCGTCAACCTTGACCCCGCCGCGTTGATCCTTGATATGATTTTCCAGATCGAACAGACGGCGCAAAAGACCGCCGCAGCCTGAAAGCGGCCCTTGCATGAGCGCACCCATACTTGTCGACAGTCACTGCCACCTCGATTTCCCCGATTTCGATGACGAACGGGACGCTGTCATCGCACGCGCGCACGACGCTGGCGTGACGCGAATGGTGACCATCTGCACCAAACTGCGCAATGTGCCAGCGGTGCAGGCCATCGCCGAAAACTACGAGTCCGTCTACTATGCCGCTGGCACCCATCCGATGAGCGTCGCCGACGAACCCATGGCAAGCTATGACGACCTCATGGCGCTTACCACCCATCCAAAGATGGTCGGGATCGGGGAATCCGGCCTCGATTATCACTACACATCCGACAGCGCGGCCGTGCAGCAAGACAGCCTGCGCACGCATATTGCCGCCGCGCGTGACAGCAAACTGCCCCTGATTATTCACGCGCGCAGTGCAGATGAAGACATGGCAAAAATCCTGACTGATGAGTTCAGGAACGGGGCCTACAGCTGCGTCATGCACTGCTTTTCGTCAGGGGCGGCGCTCGCGCAGACGGCACTCGATCTGGGGTTCTATCTCTCCATGTCAGGTATCACGGCCTTTCCGAAATCGCAGGAGCTACGCGATATCTTTGCCGCCGCGCCTGTCGATCGCATCCTTGTCGAAACCGATAGCCCCTACCTCGCCCCGCCTCCCCACCGGGGCAAGCGAAACGAACCTGCCTACACCGCGCATACCGCGCGCAAGGGGGCAGAAGTGTTCGGTATGGATTTCGCAGACTTCGCAGCGCAGACAACCGCGAATTTCGACCGCCTGTTCTGGAAGGCAGCATGAGCACGACCTTCACCATTCTCGGCTGCGGATCATCCGGCGGGGTGCCACGCCTTGGCGGGCATTGGGGGGCATGCGACCCTGATAACCCGCGCAATTACCGGCGTCGCTGCTCCATGCTGGTGCAGCGAACCGGGCCGAACGGCACCACGAATGTGCTCATCGACACGACACCCGACATGCGCAGCCAGTTGCTCGACACTGGGGTCGGTGAACTGGACGCCGTGATCTATACGCACTCACATGCCGATCATGTGCATGGCCTCGATGATCTGCGCATGATCGTCTACAACATGCGCCAGCGGCTGCAGGTCTGGGCGGACGGCGACACCGGAAACGCGCTTCTCGACAGGTTCGGCTATGCGTTCGTACAACCAAAAGGGTCGCCCTATCCACCGATCTGCGAATTGAACACGATTGACGGCGACGTCGCGATCGACGGGGCTGGTGGCCCGATCACCTTCGTCCCCTTCGAAGTCGCGCACGGCAGCATCGAAGCACTGGGCTTCCGGATCGGTGACCTTGCCTACCTGCCCGACGTGTCCGAGATTCCCGATGCCGCCTGGGCCAAGCTGGAAAACCTCGACACCTGGATTATCGACGCACTGCGGCGCGACCCGCACCCGACGCATGCGCATCTTGCAAAAACACTCGACTGGATCGCAAAAGCCAAACCGCGGCGGGCGATCCTGACGAACATGCATATTGATCTCGACTATGCGACACTCGAAGCGGAAACACCCGATCACATCACTCCCGCATTCGATGGTTTGCAAATCACGCAGGCAGATCAATGACACGGTCCATCCGTCTTTCTTTGTCCACTCAAACTTCCGCCGGAGGCCTCCTGTATTTCCCTGAAATACAGGATAATGAATGACCGCCCTGCTGGATGTCATCCTGCCGGTCTTTCTTGTGATCGGGTTTGGCTACACTGCCGTCTGGAAAGGTTATTTCAGCGAAAGCGGCGTCGACGGGCTGATGAAATTCACCCAGCACTTCGCGATCCCTTGCCTGCTGTTTCGCGCCATATCAACGCTCGACCTCGGGCAGAACTTCGATATCGCCCTCCTTGGCAGCTTTTATGCCGGGGCCCTGACAGGTTTCGGTGCGGGATACCTTGGCGCGCGCCACATCTTCGGGCGTGACGTCGAAGACAGCATCGCGATCGGGTTCTGCTGCCTGTTCTCGAACTCCGTCCTCCTCGGATTGCCAATCATGGAACGCGCCTACGGACCGAACTCGCTTGAAGCCAACTATGCCATCATCGCGATCCATTCGCCATTTTGCTACGGGGTTGGGATAACGGCGATGGAAATCGCACGCAATCGCGGGGCAAGCGCCTCTGCGCTGCCTGCCAAAGTCCTCAAGGCGATGTTCTCGAACGCACTGATCCTCGGAATCAGTCTTGGTTTTGTTGTGAACCTGACTGGCATCGCCTTGCCAACTGTGTTGACAGACGCGCTCGACCTGATGGTGCGGGCAGCATTGCCCGCCGCGCTTTTTGGCCTTGGGGGCGTACTCTATCAGTACCGCCCCGAAGGCGACATGCGCACAATCCTCTTCGTTGTCGGTGTCTCGCTGATGCTGCATCCGGCAATCGTCTGGACACTTGGGAAAACAACCAACCTTTCGACAGACGCAATGCGCTCGGCCGTAATCACGGCCGCCATGGCCCCAGGCATCAACGCCTATGTCTTTGCGAACATGTACGACCGCGCCAAACGGGTCGCCGCCTCTGCCGTGCTTCTGGGCACCGGCGGATCAATCCTGTCAGCGTGGATCTGGCTGTCCGTCCTGCCTTAGCCGGGCGACATCCCGCGCAAACGCTCTGACCGACGGCGAAGCAATTCAAGCGTGGCCAGCAACAGCACCGACAGCAGCACAAGAATTGTGGCAACAGCCAGAATGGTCGGGCTGATCTGCTCGCGCAGGCCCGTGAACATCTGCCAAGGCAGTGTTTTCTGTGCCGCGGCACCGACGAACAACACGACGACAACCTCGTCAAAGGATGTGATAAACGCGAACAGACCGCCAGAAATGACACCCGGCAGGATCAATGGCATCTGCACGCGGAAAAAGGTCGTCACAGGCGTTGCACCCATATTGGCCGCAGCGCGGGTCAGCGAATTGTCAAATCCGACAAGCGTGGCCGTGACGGTGATAATCACGAACGGAATACCCAAGGCGGCGTGTGCGAGAATGACCTTGATATAACCCGTGAGCGCCTTGGACATGCCAAAGGTGTCTTCCATCCACAGCCCCATCTGGCTGTAGAAAAAGAACATGCCCGTGGCGGAAATGATCAGCGGGACGATCATCGGCGAGATCATGATCGCCATGATCGCCCGGCGAAATGGCACGTGGCTCTGGCTTAGGCCAATCGCGGCAAGCGTGCCAAGGGACACGGAAATCAGCGTCGCGAAAGGCGCAATAATCAGAGAGTTCTTCAGCGGCACCAGCCACGCGTCGTTCGTAAAGAAGTCGCGATAGTGCTTGAGCGAATAACCCTCCGGATCAAGCGCAAGCATTTTTGGCGTGAAGGTAAAAAAGTTCTCGGCGTTGAAGGACAGCGGGATCACGATCAGGATCGGCGCGATCAGGAAGAAAAAGATCAAGCCACAGATCAACCGGAAACCATTGTGCCACAGCACTTGCCCCGTCGTCGCATAAGGCGGAACACCTTTCCGATAGTCACCCAACGACAGCCAGTAGCTACACCATCCGATGATCGCTCCTGCGACAATCCCCGCGACAAATCCCGCAAGCGAACCGAAGATCGCGCCAAGAACAGCGCAAACAACGATCGCTGTAAGCCGGCCACGACCGCGCGGCAGATATGATGACAGGATGAATGAAAGGGCGGCCGCAAGAACAGCCCCCGCGATCAGCCCAACCACTGGTCCCAATCCCGCCGCCTGTCCGCCAAGAAACCCAAGGACCGCGCCCAATGCCGCCGTGATGGGCACTGTGAAGTTCAGTGGATTGTTCTGCGCAACCGCGCGTTCTGCTGCTGTCAGCGCCATGCGGTCAGCCCCCCAACTTCACGTTGTCGATGCCCACGATCCTGTCGTAGAGCCAGTAGAATATCAGCACCAACGCCAGCAGGATCGACCCGAGCGCCGCCGCAAGCCCCCAGTTCAAAGAGGTCGAGATGTGATAGGCGATCCGGTTGGAAATGAAGACACCTTTGGTGCCGCCGACGATTTCCGGCGTGATGTAGTAACCGATCGACAGAATGAAAACGAGGATTGACCCCGCGCCAATACCCGGGACCGACTGCGGAAAATAGACGCGCCAGAAGGCCGTAAAGTTTGTCGCCCCAAGCGATTTCGCGGCCCGCAGATAACTTGGCGGAATCGTCTTCATCACCGAATAAAGCGGCAGGATCATGAACGGCAAAAGGATATGCGTCATCGCGATGATGGTACCGGTGGCATTGTTGATAAGCGCAAGGCGGTTGTCGTCAGCCACGATTCCGATCCACACAAGCAAATCATTGATCACACCTTGATTTTGCAGCAACGCCTTCCATGCCGAGGTACGCACAAGAAGTGACGTCCAGAATGGCAACAGCACAAGGATCATCAACACGTTCGCTGTGCGCATTGGTAGGTTCGCCAGCAGCCATGCGACAGGATAGCCTAGCAATATGCAGGACACCGTAATCACGACGGACATGATCATCGTGCGCAGGAACAGGGTCAGGTAAATGCGTTCGTCCTCAGCGCGCAGTTCCACCCCATCCGGTGTCAGCTGGCGATCAACGGATGTCAGGAAATAGCCGCTGGTGTAGGGACCGCTATAGGTCTGGATTGTTTCCCAGACATCGGTCGACAGCCAGTCCTCGTCGACATCCGCAAAGGCGGCGCGCAAGTCTTCCAGTTCGAAATCAGCGGATACCCCCTGCACTTCAGCCAAAGGAAGTGCGGGCTGCAAACCGGTCAGGTCAGCGTTCGACAGTTCGACAGCCAATGTGTGATAGATGATCGGCCATACGTCTTCCTCGGCTGGGTTGTCGCCTTCGGACGCAACGAACCTGACGAAATCGGCGTAGATGCTTGTTGTCTCCGGCAAGACGGCGCGGATGTCGGCATCGGCCGCGAAGGCCGGCACGCGACCTTCTTCACCACCAGCGGACCACTCAGCCAGACGGTCTGCCCAGGTATCAGACCCGAATGTGTTCACCCATGCTGCGGGCTCTGCGAACGCCGGATCAATGTCTTCGAATTGCTCCTGCGCCGTTTCACCGAATTCGTCAACGGCACGTCCAGACTTGCGGAACAGCGATGAAACGCCTGTCAGTTCATAATTCAAACGCGAGCCAAGACGCGTGTGGTCTTTCTTTTCGACCGCAACAACCATGTCCTGCGCGAGCGCACGGAATGTGTCCTGATCCGGCACGTCGGACTGCTCGACCTCCCATGACGCCAATGCGGCGACCGTGCGGGGAAGCGTGTCGGCAACGATGTTGTTCTCGACCGACCGGAACAGCATCTGCCCGATCGGCACAATGAAGGTGATCATGATGAAAAGCAAAAGTGGGGCGATCAACAGCAGCGCGCGGATTTTCTGCCGGCGCAATGCGCGATTGAGGCTGGATTTCAGCGGACGGCCATCTGCCGCCATCATCGGCCCCGATGTAGTTGCGTCTGTCATTCATGTCCCCCTGATGTTGCGCGGGCAACAGTGTCGCCCGTGCACGTTTTTTCAGGCAAAGGACGCACCGGGGCGCGTCCTGCCTTGGCTTATTGTGCCAACCACGCCTGGAACTTGGCGTCCAGGTCGTCGCGATAATCAGCCCACCATTCATAGTTGTAGAGGAAGGTGTTCGTCGCGTTTGCAGGGTCAGTCGGCATGTGCTGCGCCATGTCGATACCCAGGTCAGCGTGCTGGCCGACAAGCGGTGCGGACGACATGCGTGCAGGACCGTACGAGATGTACTTGGACTGGTCAGCAAGGCGCTGTGTGTCTGTCGCAAAGCGGACAAAGTCGAGTGCTCGCGCCTGACGCTCCGGGCTCAGACCGGCTGGAATGATCCAACCGTCAAGGTCAAAGACCTGCGCGTCCCAAAGCATCGCGACCGGCTGGTCCTGCTCTTCGATCAGGCTGAACAGACGACCATTGTAGGTCGAGCCCATGATGACTTCGCCGTCAGCAAGAAGCTGTGGCGTGTCAGCACCGGCGGACCACCAGACGACGCTGTCCTTGACTGTATCCAGCTTGGCAAATGCCTGCGCCTGACCTTCGTCAGTTTCCAGAACGTCATAGATGTCTTCCTTTGCAACACCGTCGCAAAGCAATGCCCATTCCAGGTTGCCGATCGGACGCTTTTCAAGCGAACGCTGGCCCGGATAGGTGTCGGTGTCGAAGATCGCGCAAATGTCTGTTGGTGGCGTGTCACCGACAAGGTCTGTGCGGTAGCCGACTGTCGTGGAATAGACGATCTGCGGAATAAAGCAGTCGGATACGATCAGTTCACCAAAGTCATCGGATGCAGTTGATCCGTCATCACCCGGTGCCAGCATTTCGTCGTGGTCGATTTCCATCGCCAGACCTTCGTCGCACAGACGGATGGCATCAGACGCAACGACGTCAACGACGTCCCACGTGATGTTGCCAGCTTCGTTCATCGCACGCAGCTTTGCCACGGCTTCAGCCGAAGATTCATCCCAGACAGCCGTCACGCCCGGATTCATTTCCAGATATGGCTTGACGTAGGCGTTGTCCTGGCTGGCCTGATAGGCTCCACCCCAACTCACCAGCGTCATGTTAGACGCCATGTGGCCGTCAGCACCAGCCATTGATGCCGCAGCGGACAGGGCCGTTGTTGCCATCAGAGTTTTGGTCAGTTTCATGTAGTTCTCCCGTTAGAATACCCGGTTTAGGTTCTTGAAGGATCGTACGCCGGGCGCGCGCAATCCGTAACTGTTAGGCATCAAGCGCGCGACAGTCGCGCGCAAGCCAGCCGATTTCGATCTGCGCGCCCGGCTCAAGGCGAACCTGATCCGGGGCATTTCTGGTTTTGATGATAAAATCATCAGATCCCGCAACACGCAGACGTGTCCGGAAAATATCGCCCATGTAGATGAACTCCAACACTTCAGCCTTGAGCGTATGGGCATCCGGCGACAATCTGCTTTTGTCGAATTCCACCCGTTCGGGGCGGATCGACACCTTAGTGCGCTCCCCGACCGTAAAAACATTGACCGGCATGGCATCAATGATGTCACCGCTATCAAGTTTGACGATACAGGTCTCACCCCGGATTTCCTGGACGACACCGTCCAACGTATTGTTTTCACCAATAAATTGGGCAACAAAGCTGTTTTGTGGAGCCTCGTAAAGCTCGTCCGGCGGGGCCAGTTGCTGAATACGACCGTCATCGAAAACAGCGACACGGTCGGACATCGTCAGCGCTTCGGTCTGGTCGTGCGTCACATAAACGACGGTAATGCCCAGATCATGCGCAAGGTTCGTGATTTCGAATTGCAGTGTTTCGCGCAGCTGTTTGTCCAATGCTCCCAACGGTTCGTCCATCAAGACGAGCTCCGGCTCGAAGACAAGGGCACGTGCGAGCGCGATACGCTGTTGCTGACCGCCCGAAAGCTGTGCAGGACGCCGGCCACCGAACTTGTCCATCTGGACCATGCCCAGCGCACGGGCGACTTTTTCTTCCTGCACCGATTTGCTTAGCTTGCGGACCTGCAAGGGAAATGCCAGATTTTCGGCGACAGTCATGTGCGGGAACAGAGCATAGTTCTGGAAAACCATCCCGATGCCGCGCTTATGTGGCGGGATGTTGTTGATCGACACCCCGTCCAATTTGATTTCGCCATGTGTTGCAGTTTCAAACCCAGCCAACATCATCAAGCAAGTCGTTTTGCCCGAACCGGATGGCCCCAACATCGTCAGGAACTCACCTTTGGGCATGGATAGGTTCAGGTCTTTGACGACAAGATTTTCACCGTCATAGCTCTTCTGGACACGCTCAAACTCAACAAATGCGGCGTGATTTGATTCAGACACGCAAACCCCCTTTATGGCGGCACCGGCAGCGGTGCTCGCGTTTGCGAAACTAAAGCAACGACCGGAATTGATTGCAAGCAGCTTTACAGTATTTCCGCCAGAACCAAACTGACTAAGGAATTTTGCCTGATGTGTTCCTTTTGAACGGGCGATCTGACCTGTCAGACCGTGTGCATCTGCCAGAATCGCATGTTGACCGGCTGCATCCGCACCATGACGCGGATGAAAAGCGTCAGTTCATCGGGGGACAAGGGATACCTTGGTGCGGTCGGGGGGACTCGAACCCCCACTCCGGTTAAAGAACAGCGACCTCAACGCTGCGCGTCTACCAATTCCGCCACGACCGCATTTGTCAGGCTGCGTGGCGTATAGAACAGGCCCCTGCCCTTGCCAAGAGAAAATCAATCCATTCCGTTAGCGGTTTATCCCATGACCGGATCGAAGTCCGCAATATGCGCAGAAAGCGTGCGGAACGGCGCGAACGCCCTTGCCTGCTGGCCATAGGCAGCCTGCACTCCCGCGCTGAATAGATCGGGAAAAAGAACGGCCATTTCAGCCATTTCCTCCTGACGCAAGGATGCCATCGCCTGCGGTCCGGGATAAAAACTTTCGGTCCAGATCCCGGCAGACAGGATGACTTGATGCGACTCGAACATCAGATGGACATAGGTCACTTCGGATGTGCCGTGTGCGATCCGGACTTTCCCGCCGTTGATGCGGGCCAAGTGGCGCGCGCGCACGAACTGTTCGGACCCGCCACCGCCTCTGTCACGCAGCAACAACCCGTGTTGTGGAGAGAACATAACAGGTGTCTCGTTGCCAAACACACCAGCATCAACGCGGATCGGGCGCAGTTTCGGATTCGCCAGCAGTGTCTTGCGGCACAGGCGACGCTGCCCGGCCCAGATAATGCGCTGCAGGCCAGTGTCGCGGGTCATGACAAGGTCGCCGGCTTTCAGGTGTTCGACAGCAATTTCGCCCTTTGGCGTCAGAATGGGTGTTCCGGCTGTAAAACAGGGGATGCCAGCCGCTCTCAACTGCATCGGGGTCAGCATCAAGGCAGCGGGAACGCCTTGCAAAACGATCGACTCACCCTCTGGAAAACCTAGCCGGGCAAAACCAAGGCCTGTCACCGACACCGTGACATCGCTTACATTGACGGGATTGCCGTCAAGATTGCGTAACCCGCTGACGTCCAGCTGATCGTTGTAAAACCCGTCGCCGTCGGCATCTCCGGTATCAAAGTCAATGATAACGTCTTCGGCGGACCCTTCTGAAGCGACAAAAACATTGTTACCGGCACCACCGCTAAAGGTTTCGCTGCCCGCTCCTCCAATCAGGGTGTCATTGCCATCATCGCCCGCCAGTTCGTTGTTACCCGCACCGCCGAACAAAGTGTCATCGCCGCTTCCTCCAAAAAGGGTATCCCGTCCATCGCCACCAGAAAGGATATCCGCGCCAGCGTCACCATAAAGCGTATCGTTCCCCGCATCGCCCGACAGACTATCGTTGCCAGTGCCGCCGCCGATCGTGTCATTTCCCGATCCGCCAAAAACGGTGTCGTTCCCTGCATCTCCACCGATAGCATCGGAATCTTCGCCGCCATAAATCGTATCGTCACCGTCACCGCCGCCAATCGCGTCTTCGCCAGCGCCGCCGAACAATTGGTCATCCCCGGCATCACCGCCAAACCCATCATTGCCGCTACCACCATAGATCGAGTCGTTGCCATCACCACCACCGGCCATGTCCTGATCTGCACCGGCAAAAATGACATCGCCGCCGCTGCCCCCACCGACGCCATCTGCGCCTTCACCCGCGACGATGAACGCTGGGGCACCGCCGGGCGCGCCAAGCGAATTTGCGTCGTTGGTCCCGACGACCAGATCAAAAGTGCCCTCGGCGAACTGGATACGTTCGATACCGGTCAGTGTGTCCGTGTCGCCCGTCGCAGTCTCCGTGACTTCAAGCGCACCGGACGCGTCAATCTGGAAGGTGTAGTCGGTATAGGATCCCCCATAAACGACAAGATCCGCGGCACCCAAGCCGCCTGATAATGTGTCACTTCCAGCACCGCCGAAGAACGTATCATTGCCGCTGCCGCCATACAGCGTGTCCGATCCGTCATCCCCGCGTAGCATGTCGTCACCCGCGCCACCGAAAACCGTGTCGTTGCCTGCGCCAGCCGTTACATCGTCATCAAAGTCACTGCCATTGACAGTTTCATCAGACGCAGTGGAGTAATCCTGCGATACCATTCCCGCGCTTTGCGGGACGTTCACAGACGCCACATTGAACACACTGGTGATCTCATAGGTCACGCCCGGATCGATTGGCCCGTTCGCCACCATCCCGACAGGTACGCCCGCAATTTCAACGAACCAGACTGAAACGGTGTTCCCGGCCCCGTCATCTAGCCGCATCCCGCTTTCTAGATATATGCGGCCCGACCCGATGATCGTGCCATTGGTGTCCGTGACTGTCCCGATCTGGTCGCTGTCGTCGCCGACTTCGTCCGACATTTGATCGCCGTCAAAGTCGGTCCCGATTCCGCCATCTGTAATATCAAAATCGTAGCTGTTGCTTTCCACAGTCCAAAGCGGATCAAGACGAACAAACGCGCCGACAGTGAAACCGCCCCCGCCAAGGACGACGAAACTGTCGTTTGCAAATCCGTTGAAACGATATGACGGCACGGCACTCCTCGCCCGGTGTTCGAACATAGCAATTACCGCAAACAAACGAATTCTAGGTTAATGACCCCCTTTGCATTGCCTGACGACTTGGCCCATATCTGGGATATGGTTGAATGGATTACGTCCCCCGGGCTGACTGACTATGAAAAGGCGCTTTCAGTGATGGAAACGCGGGCGAACGCCATTGCTGCGGGCACGGCAGACGAACTGGTCTGGCTGGTCGAACATCCGCCACTCTACACCGCCGGCACATCCGCAAAGGCCGCCGATCTTGTCGATCCTGCACGATTTCCCGTTTACGAAGCCCGCCGCGGTGGTGAATACACGTACCATGGCCCCGGTCAGCGCGTGGCGTATGTCATGCTCAACGTCGCCGCGCGTGGACATGACGTGCGTAAGTTCGTCGCCGACCTGGAAGACTGGATTATCGCCACCTTGGAGCAGTTCAATGTGCGCGGTGAACGACGTACAGGCCGCGTCGGCGTCTGGGTTGTGCGTGATGACAAACCACTCACCGCAGCGGGACAAAAACCGGAAGACAAGATTGCCGCACTGGGGATAAGATTGCGCAAATGGGTCAGCTTTCACGGGCTTTCGATCAACGTCGAACCCGATCTAGAACATTTCTCAGGCATTGTGCCCTGCGGAATCAGCGAACACGGCGTGACGTCCCTTGTCGATCTGGGTTTGCCCGTGACGATGGATGACGTGGATGTCGCGCTCAAGAAAACCTTTTCAACGGTGTTTGCGACACCGCAACCGGCATGAGCATTCTCGGCTGGTCCATCGTCGTCATCATTGCGGCCTTCACGCTTGCGCCTTTCAGCAAGATTCCACACGGAATCATCAGGGGTCTGGCATTCCCGCGGCTTCAGTGGTTCTGGCTTGCCATGGCCGCGCTGGTCGCGCTGCCTTACCTGCTCGAGGGCAAAGCACTGATCTTCGGCGCGACAATCCTCGGCCTCTCGGCCGTAACGAATGCGTTTTTTATCGCCAAGTTCACACCACTTTGGCCGTGGCAATCACGACCACCGGAAGATCGGTCAGACGGTAATGAAGAAAGCGAAGTCAGCCTGATTGCCGCGAACGTCAAGCAATCCAATGACAATTACGACGCGGTTTTGCGGATGGTCGATGAATACAAGCCCGATATCCTCATGCTTGTGGAAACGAATGACCGCTGGATCGAGGCACTTGCCCCGCTAAACGAACACTATGACGACAGCGTGATCTGCGCCAAGGAAACAGGCTACGGGATGTGCCTGTTCTCGAAACTGTACCTGTCCAACAAAGAGGTAAAGGATCTGGTCACGGAAGGTGTTCCATCGATTCAGGCGAACGTTACCTTGCGGGACGGGTCGCAATTCCGCCTGTATGTCGTGCACCCGGAACCACCTGTTGCAAGTCACGATACGCTTGGACGTGACAGCGAAATTGCCAAGGTCGGCCTGCTCGCGAAATCCCATCCGCTGCCCGCGATCGTATCGGGAGACCTGAACGATGTGGCCTGGTCAACGACAACACGGCGATTCCAGCGACTATCAGGGCTTCTTGATCCCCGTGTTGGACGCGGTTTTTACAATACTTTCAATGCGTTCTATCCCGTCTTTCGCTGGCCTCTGGATCACCTCTTTCATGATCAGCGGTTCCGCTTCATTTCGATGGATCGGCTGGGCAAAATCGGGTCAGACCACTTTCCGATGTATTATCGCTTGACCTTGGGGCCGGAACCAAAGGCGGAAAATCCGGTGCCGGAAGCTGACGCCGAGGAAAAGGAAGACGTCAAGGAAATGATCTCGGAAGAGACGAATCGGTCACGCAAACCCATCGGAACAGACTGGGAAGACTGAAAGGCACCTGCGCCAATTTTACCCATGTCTACGGACCCTTCGCATCTTGCTCTACCCCAAGGGGTCCACTAGAAGCATGCCAAACCGATGGGCGCAGTCCGACTCGACCATCGACAGAGGTAGCCAACGCGAGGGAGAGCCACATGGCAGACGCAGCCATCCACGGCCACGAGCATGAAGACAACCGCGGTTTCTTTACCCGGTGGTTCATGTCCACAAACCACAAAGATATCGGGATCCTGTACCTGTTCGTTTCAGGTGTCGTCGGGTTCATTTCGGTTGCATTTACGGTGTATATGCGACTGGAGCTCATGGAACCTGGCGTGCAATACATGTGCGTCGAAGGCGCACGGTTTATTGCCGATGCGGCAAACCCATGTACGCCAAACGGGCACCTCTGGAATGTGATGATCACGTACCACGGCGTCCTGATGATGTTCTTCGTGGTTATTCCGGCGCTGTTTGGCGGCTTTGGTAACTACTTCATGCCGCTACAAATCGGCGCGCCGGACATGGCGTTCCCGCGGATGAACAACCTGTCTTTCTGGATGTATGTTGCAGGTACAGGCCTTGGCGTTGCGTCGATGCTTGCACCGGGCGGCAACGGACAGCTTGGTTCTGGCGTGGGTTGGGTGCTCTACCCACCGCTTTCGACGACCGAAGCCGGTATGTCGATGGATTTGGCGATCTTCGCGGTTCACGTGTCGGGTGCGTCCTCGATCCTTGGCGCGATCAACATGATCACGACGTTCCTGAACATGCGCGCACCGGGCATGACACTGCACAAGGTGCCGCTGTTCTCCTGGTCGATCTTCGTCACAGCCTGGCTGATCCTTCTGGCCCTGCCTGTCCTGGCCGGCGCGATTACGATGCTGCTGACAGACCGGAACTTTGGGACAACCTTCTTTGATCCGGCCGGCGGCGGCGATCCGATCCTGTACCAGCACATTCTCTGGTTCTTCGGTCACCCGGAAGTCTATATCATCATCATCCCCGCATTCGGGATCATCAGCCACATCATCGCGACATTCTCGCGCAAGCCGATTTTCGGCTACCTGCCGATGGTCTATGCGATGGTTGCAATCGGTGTTCTGGGCTTCGTCGTCTGGGCGCACCACATGTATACTGTTGGCATGTCACTGACACAGCAGTCCTACTTCATGCTGGCGACAATGGTGATCGCGGTCCCGACAGGGGTGAAAATCTTCTCGTGGATTGCAACGATGTGGGGCGGCTCCGTTGAATTCAAGGCACCGATGCTTTGGGCCTTCGGCTTCCTGTTCCTCTTCACCGTGGGCGGTGTGACCGGGATCGTCCTGTCACAGGCTGGCGTCGACCGGGCTTATCACGACACTTATTATGTCGTGGCGCACTTCCACTACGTGATGTCGTTGGGCGCTGTGTTCGGTATCTTCGCGGGGATCTACTTCTACTTCCCCAAGATGTCCGGCAAGATGTATCCTGAATGGGCAGCCAAGCTGCACTTCTGGGCGATGTTCATCGGCGCGAACGTGACCTTCTTCCCGCAGCACTTCCTGGGTCGTCAGGGCATGCCACGCCGCTACATCGACTATCCGGAAGCCTTCGCGTACTGGAACTACATCTCCTCTTGGGGCGCGTTCCTGTCGTTTGCTTCGTTCCTCTTCTTCATCGGCGTGATCTTCTATGCGCTGATCTGGGGACGTAAGTGCACAGAGGCGAACCCATGGAACGAATATGCCGATACGCTGGAATGGACACTCCCATCCCCGCCGCCAGAGCATACGTTCGAGCAGCTGCCAAAGCAGTCTGACTGGGACAAGCAGCACGCACATTAATCTGCTGGATTTGTTGGAAAAGGGCCTGCTTCAAAAGCGGGCCCTTTTTTCGTACCTCGTCGGACATGCATCGTGCAATCCTGACAACTCTCCAATTGCGGCGAGCCTGTTCATCGACTCGTTCGTCCGAATTGCGCCATGCGTTACAGCTTTGGTTGGCCATGAATGCCCCAGAAGAAAACGACAGTAGAGGTAGGCAATTTCTATGGATATCACTGTCAAATACAAAAAGGGTCGCGCCGATCTGATCTTCGGCAAGGACCCCGCGAAACGTGTCTATTTTCAATGCGCACACCCCGATCATCGCGCACCCGTGGTTTGGGATTTCGCCGCCTTTGCTGCGCAAGTCATCGCGCAGAACTTTGAAACCGACGTCACCTTGCACGCGGCTGTCACGCAAACGGCCACGCAGAATTGCGGCTACCTCAGCGAATTTCATCGCATGGCCCGCAACGAAGATACGGCGTATCGCGTGCGCCCCACCACGATCGTCCCTGATCAACCTGCAACGGGAGATATCAAAGCGCTGTGCCTTAGCACAGGGATTGACTCCACCTATGCATTGGTCAGCAAGCAGGCGGAAATCGAATTCACCCACGCGATGGTTGTCCACGGTGCGGATTACCGGCCAAGCCATAAGGTTGGGTTCCAAACACTTCTGAACCGGGTCACGGCGATGTCTGACATTGCCGGGCTCAAACCAGTGGTCGTAAAAACGAACCTGCGTCGTATCGGTTTCGATTGGCGCATGCATCACATCGGACAACTTGCAGCCTGCATGCATTTTCTTGGTCCGCAATTTTCTGATGTCGCATTTGCGGCGGATAAAACCATTGCACAGGATCTGATCAGGTTTCCGTGGGGCAACAATTTCGCGATCGGGACCCATGTCGGAAGCGGAACGAATACAACGCACTACATCGGCAAAGACACAACGCGATACCACAAGGTCAAAGCCATTCAAAAAGACGCCCGCTTTCTGAACCACATCGGCGTGTGTGCCGCACAGAAGGAGCAAGGGGGCAACTGCGGCGTGTGTTCGAAATGCGTAATGACACGTGTTGCCTTCGAATGTGGCGGCATGCCCTGCCCGCCGATCTTCAAGGCAATGCCCGATCTGGCCAAACAAATCACCGCTTTGTCCAAACAACGATCGGTCGTGAAATCGCGCGGTGCCCCGATCCGTGCAGGGGAAATGCTGCCCTACATCACTGACCCAGAACTACGCGCAGCTGTCATTGCGTTCCGCGACGCGAGCCTTCAGACCCAGCGGCCCTATGCAATCGCAAACTTGTTTTATGCGCTGCGTAAACGGCTTGGCATGGTCAGGGATTAAGGATGATCTCCATGCCATCTTTGCCCACTTGCACCGGGCCAGAATAGGTCTTCGCAACTTCGGCCAGCCAATCGGCATCCCCGAAGTCAGGATCGTCAATCGGCACCATATGGTTCAAGACGAGACGCCTAACAGCGGCATCCGCCGCAATACGTCCGACATCGGCGGCTGGCGTGTGCGACGCCATCAAATGTGCGCGCAGGCGATCTGCACCTGGTGTGCGGCGCACAAGGGCGTCCACGCCCGCAACCAGCATCGCCTCATGAACGAGGACATCAGCCGCTTTCGCAAAGTCGGCAAGCGGCGGGAAATAGCAGGTGTCGGATGAAAACACGACGTTCTTGTCCGCAGTCTGGAACCGCAGGGCAAAACAATCGGTAACCGGCGGGTGGTCCACACGTAAGGCCGAAACATCAATTTCATCAATGCTCGCAACTGGGCCCTCTCCAAAGACATGAAATGCAACCAAGTCACGAATGGGCTGACGGCCTTCGTCGGCAATACGTATCTGCTGATCGAACGCCATGGATTGCAAAAAACCATCCCAATATTCCGCAATCCCCGGGGGACCGTAGACCGTGATCTGACGGTTCAGGCCAGTGGTCCAGGCCGTATAAAGCAAAGGGCCAAGCTCCAGCACATGATCCGAATGAAGGTGCGTGATGAAAATCACGTCGATCTGCAAAAGCGAGACGCCAGCCTCGACACAGCTGCGCGAGACGCCGATCCCGCAGTCGATAACGATGTTGTGGCCAACAAGTTGCAACAACGACGCCGTCGGCATCTGGCTGTTCTTGCGGACAGCGGGGCCGCCTTTGACACCCAGAAGGACAATCCGGTCCATTGCGCAATCACTCCCGTTTGACAAACCCATCCGGTTCGCATCCTGCACCTTATTGCAGGAAACGGCCATATCGCCATAACAAGGCACGCGACAAAAGCGCGACGACTTCGCGCATTTGCCAAGCAGCAGAAACGGGATAATTCCTTTATATGCCTTACGAATGGTCATCAGAACCGCCACACGCAAATCCGGACTGGCAACTCAGCCTCTGGCCGTACCGGTCTTTGCTGCGCAAGGACTTCGTGCTGTTTATCGGCGGAACAGCGGCAATCATATCGCTGCCGCTTTTCGTCGTCATCGGGACAGCTGTCCTGTGGGGCCTGCTGCCGTTTTTCGCGATGATGCTCGGTGGCCTCTGGTATGCCCTGCACGTGAGCTACAAACGAGGCGAGGTTCTTGAAGAACTCACGGTGACGGACGACACCGCGCATCTGACGCGTCACAATCCGGACGGGGAACGGCAAGATTGGAAGGCGAACCGCTATTGGGTCAGTGTGCATCTGCACCCGAAAGGCGGTCCGGTTGAAAACTACATCACCCTGCGCGGCGGTGACCGCGAGGTGGAAATTGGCAGTTTTCTGGATTCAGCCGAACGGCTCGCGCTTTATGGTGATCTGAAACGCAGCCTGAAAGGCCCTTAGCCAGGGGCGACCTAGCCCAAACGGGCCTTCACCATCGGGCCGGTCTTGGCGAAATCCATCTGCCCTGTGTACTTGCCCTTGAGCACGGCCATGACTTTGCCCATGTCGCGAATATTTTCCGCACCAACTTCGGCGATCGCGGCATCAACGGCGGCAGCGGCTTCGTCTTCATCCAGCTGCTTTGGCAGGAATTCCTCGATGATCTTGATTTCCTCAAGTTCTTTCTCGGCCAGTTCCAGACGGCCACCTTCTTCATAGGCACGCGCGCTTTCCTGACGCTGCTTGACCATGCGCCCCATGATCGCAAGAACGTCGGCATCGCTCACGCCTTCTTCTTCCTGATCGGTACCACGCAAGGCGATATCCTTGTCCTTGATTGCGGCATTGATCAGCCGAAGCGTCGCAAGGCGGTCCGCTTCTTTTGCTTTCATCGCGTCCTTGAGGGCCGCGTTGACCCGGCTGCGCATATCCATTGGATGTCCCTATCCATGTCAGTATCCCGAGGGCGCACCATAGCCATGCCGCACAGCACTGACAAGCAGAGTGCACGCAACGTCAATCCCTTGTTTCTATGGCCTTGACCCGCCCCGCACAGGGGCCTATTCACGGCCAAGTTTGCGCAACCGCGGGGGAAATGCACATGCCAACCAAACCGACAGCCTGTCTTGCCCTCGCCGATGGAACAATCTTCTATGGGATGGGGTTCGGGGCGACCGGACAAACGGTCGCGGAACTCTGCTTTAATACGGCGATGACCGGGTATCAGGAAATCATGACCGACCCGTCCTACGCCGGGCAGATCGTGACATTCACCTTCCCGCATATCGGCAACACCGGCGTGAACCCCGAAGACGATGAAACCGCCGACCCGGTTGCAGATGGCATGATCGTCAAGTGGGATCCGACGGATGCTTCAAACTGGCGCGCGACCGACGAACTGACCACGTACCTGGCCAAACGCGGGCGCATCGGGATGGGCGGTGTCGACACACGGCGGCTGACACGGGCGATCCGGCAACAAGGCGCACCACATGTTGCGCTTGCCCATGATCCGGATGGCAATTTCGATATCGAAGCGCTCGTCGCGGCAGCTCGCGCATTTTCAGGGCTGGAAGGCCTCGACCTTGCCAAGACCGTCACCTGCAGACAGTCCTATCACTGGAACGAAATGCGCTGGGCATGGCCGGAAGGCTACAAGCCGCAAACCAACCCCGTGCACAAGGTTGTCGCCATCGACTACGGTGCAAAGCGCAACATCCTGCGCTGTCTTGCATCCGCGGGTTGCGACGTAACGGTTCTGCCAGCGTCTGCCACGGCAGAAGATGTGCTTGCGCTGAACCCCGACGGTGTCTTTCTGTCGAACGGCCCGGGGGATCCGGCCGCGACAGGCGCATACGCCGTGCCGATGATCCAAGGCGTTTTGGATAAAGATATTCCTGTCTTCGGGATTTGTCTGGGCCATCAAATGCTGGCGCTGGCGCTTGGGGCGCAAACGATCAAGATGAACCACGGCCACCACGGCGCGAACCATCCGGTAAAGGACCATGACACGGGCAAGGTTGAAATCACCTCGATGAACCACGGGTTCACGGTTGATGCGCAAACGCTGCCCGAGGGTGTGATCGAAACCCATGTATCCCTGTTTGATGGATCGAACTGCGGGATTCGCATGGCCGACCGGCCGGTGTTTTCGGTGCAATACCACCCCGAGGCAAGCCCCGGACCAATGGACAGCTACTATCTGTTCGAACGCTTCGCAGCCGCGATGGCGGAACGGGCCGCTTAATTCTTTATCAACGTTAACCCCACATTAATGCGGGACATGCATCTTCAGGGTGAACAACTTGAAGGTGCATATGGGTCTGGTTTCCAACATCGCTTTGCCAACGGCCAGCAGTGCCGTGGCATTTACCCCGCTTGGGCAGGAACTTTTGAACCGCGGAACGCTTTGCGTCGATGATCTGCTTACCGCGATGTGGACAGCGAAACGTCAGAATGTGCCGCTTGAAACAGTGCTTTGCGCGGACTGGCACCTGTCAGAAGACGAAATTTGCAGCGCGCAGGCGACGGCCTTTGATGCATTGCGGATCGACCCTGTCGCGGCCCCGCCAGACCCACGGCTGATCGCGGCCTTTGGTGCACAACGTATCCTGAAAACCGGCCTGTTGCCTTGGCGCAATGCGGGTGCCGCGACGGTCGTGCTTTGCACCAGCGTCGCCGGGTTCATGCGCCACCGCGACGCGCTCGCGGCGTATCTGGGGCCCGTGCGCCTTGCGCTGACAACGCCGACCCAGCTTGCAAAAGCGATGCGGCAATTACGCGACCCGCATCTGACCCATGCCGCCGAAACGCAACTGCCTGAAAGGGACAGTTCACGCTGCTGGAACAGCGCCGTTGCACAGCGCTGGGTCTTTGGCATGGCGACATTCCTCGGGGCAGCTCTGCTGACTGCACCGGTTGTCATGGCGGCGCTTTTCTGTCTGCTTGTCAGCGCGCTGGTCATCCTCACGACAGCGCTGAAACTTGCGGCGACAATCGCGGGTTGGAAAACCGCATCTGGCACGGAACACCGGTCCGCCGCTCTTCCCGTGCGGTTGCCAACGATCACGCTGCTCGTCCCGCTCTATAAAGAACGTGACATCACCGCCCATCTGATCAGGCGGCTGGATGCCCTGGACTACCCGCGCAGCCTGCTTGACGTTTGTCTGGTTCTTGAAGCAAACGATACAACAACGCGGCAAGCCATTGATGCGGTGGCGCTGCCTTCCTGGATGCGCCCCATCGCGGTGCCCGAAGGCACGCTGAAAACCAAGCCCCGCGCCTTGAATTACGCCATGACCTTTGCGCATGGCAGTATCATCGGGGTCTATGACGCCGAAGATGCACCGGCCCCCGACCAATTGCGCACGGTGGCCAATCACTTTGCAAATGCCACGCATGACGTCGCCTGTCTCCAGGGCACGTTGGATTACTACAACCCGACTGCCAATTGGCTAACCCGCTGTTTCACGCTCGAATACGCCAGCTGGTTTCGTGTGATCCTGCCCGGATTCGCGAAATTGGGACTGGTCGTGCCACTAGGAGGAACGACGCTCTTTTTCCGCCGCACGGTTCTTGAAAAACTGGGCGGGTGGGATGCGCACAACGTGACAGAAGACGCGGACCTTGGCGTCAGACTCGCGCGGCGGGGATACCGGACCGAATTCATGGCGTCCGTGACCGAGGAAGAAGCGAACGGTCGTATGTGGCCATGGGTCAAACAGCGCTCGCGCTGGCTCAAGGGGTATGCGATCACCTACGCCGTCCATATGCGTGACCCGTTCGCCCTTTGGCGCGACCTTGGGGCATGGCGGTTCTTCGGCGTGCAACTGCTGTTTCTGGGGACGTTGCTGCAATTCGCGCTGGCACCCGTGGTCTGGTCATTCTGGCTGATGCCGCTGGGCATTCCGCATCCGCTGCAAGCCGTCGTCCCGCCGGCAGTCATCTGGGGACTTGCAGGTGCATTCATCGCGGCGGGCTTGATCAACCTCGCAATCTACATCATCGGCGCGCGGCGTGCGGGCAAGCCAAGGCTGGCGTTCTGGGCCCCGACACTGCAGTTATATTTTTCGCTGGCCGTCGCCGCCGTGTACAAGGGATTGGTCGAACTGACGTGGAAACCGTTTTATTGGGACAAGACGACCCACGGCGTGCTGATGCCGGATGCTACTCTGCCGCCTCGACGGCCTGCGCATCCAGCTTCAGACGGACAACAAATGCCTCACTGATGTGATCGCGCAGCGCTTTGTAGGCCGCATCGCCATCGCCCGCCTCGATCGCCGCAACAATGGTCGCGTGTTCCTTTAGTGTATCCGCACCGCGCCCTTCGGCGGAAATAGAAGTCGTCGCCAAAAGTGCCATGGACCGGTGCACAAGGTCCAGTTGCTGCACCAGAAACCGGTTATGCGATGCCAGATGTATTTGCTTGTGAAAGCGGCGATTGGCACGGCTCAAGGCGTCGGGATCGTTGATCAACGCCTGATCGGCGTCCAGCATAGAGCGCAGCACCGTCACCTCTTCTGGGGTGGCATGGCGGGCGGCAAGACGGGCGGCAAGACCCTCCAACTCGCCGCGCACCACGTAAAGCTCTGACAATTGCGAATGGTCGAGCGAGGCCACGATCAGGGATCGACCGTCACGTGTCAGCAATGACTGGGTTTCAAGACGCTGCAGCGCCTCGCGCACCGGTGTGCGGCTGACACCCAAACGCTCGGCCAGCTCACTCTCGACCAGCCTGTCGCCCGGCTTGTAGATATGGCTGTCGATCGCCTCAAGAATCAACGCATAGGCGTCTTTCTGCGGTTGGCGCGGATCGTTCATCTGTCGAAACCTTTCACATCGTACCCTACCCTAGTCCCGCAGACCCCCGTCGGGCAAGCACAGGCGTTCTGTCGCAACCCCTTTCCCGCGCCATTTGCGCAAGCTATGTCTGGCATATGACACGAGAACAAACCGACATTCTGATTTCAGGCGGCGGCGTCGCCGGGCTGACCGCCGCCGCAGCCTTTGGCAGCGCCGGGTTTAGCGTCGTGATCGTGGACCCTGCCCCACCGATCACCACGCAATCCGACAGCGGCGCAGACCTGCGCACCACGGCTTTCCTGCAACCGGCGCGGGATTTCCTTGCGCGGGCAGGTTTGTGGGATGCACTTCAGCCGCACGCGACAGCGCTTGAAACGATGCGGATCATCGACGCGGGCAACGATCCCGCGATCCAACGTGATTTCAACGCCAGCGATATTTCCGCCGAACCATTTGGATGGAACTTGCCGAACTGGCTGCTGCGCCGCGAAATGGTTGCGCGCCTGAAGGACTTGCCAAACGTCGATTTCCGCCCCGGTGTCGGCTTTGCGGCGATGCTGTCACGCACACAAGCAGCTTTGGTCAAACTCAGCGACGGAACGACTGTCGCGGGCAAGCTGGTAATCGGCGCGGACGGGCGCCAGTCGGCTGTGCGCAGCGCGATTGGCATCAATGTGAAAACGTATCGCTACGGGCAAAAGGCGCTGACATTCGCCGTGACACATGACGCCCCGCACAACAATATATCGACCGAAATCCATCGCTCGGGCGGCCCTTTCACACTCGTCCCATTGCCCGACCACGATGGAAAGCCATGTTCCGCAGTGGTCTGGATGACGGATGGGGCGACGGCGAACCATCTGCTGACGCTGTCCGATCAGGATTTTGAGAATGCCGCGACAGAGCGAAGCGGCCATTTCTACGGCCCGCTGCATCTGGCCACCCGGCGCACGGGCTGGCCGATCGTCAGCCAGATTGCCGACACCATCATCGGCCCGCGGACGGCCCTTGTGGCAGAAGCCGCCCATGTCATGCCGCCGATCGGCGCGCAGGGGCTGAACATGTCGCTCAAGGATCTGGCTTGCCTGCTTGATCTGGCAGAGGCGCATCGCGCGGATCCCGGCGTGCCCGCCCTGCTGGATCGCTACCAGCAACTGCGCCATGCCGACATCAAGCTCCGCGTGACAGGGATCGACCTGCTCAACCGCGCATCCATCGCTGGACAACCGGTCATGCAGGATCTGCGCGGCTTCGGAATCAAGGCGCTGCACGGAATCAAACCGATCCGCACAACCCTGATGCAAATGGGATTGGGTGCCCGCTAAAGCACCTTGTCCAGCACCGGCAACAACCGCTGCAATGTCGCGTCAACATCGTAAAGCTTGTCCAGACCGAACAGTCCAATGCGGAAGGTGCGGAAATCTTCTGGCTCATCACATTGCAGCGGCACCCCCGCCGCAATTTGCATGCCCTGGGCTGCGAACTTGCTGCCGTTCTGGATATCCGGATCATCGGTATAGCTGACCACGACACCCGGTGCACCAAACCCGTCTGCCGCGACCGATTTGATGCCCTTGTGGGCCAGCGCCTTGCGCACAGCATTGCCCAGCGCCCATTGCGCCTCTTTCAGTTTCGCAAACCCGAAATCACGGGTTTCCTGCATTGTATCGCGAAACGCCCTCAGACCATCTGTCGGCATCGTGGCATGATACGCATGGCCGCCGTTTTCATAGGCGTCCATGATCGCCGACCATTTCTTCAAATCGACGGTAAAGCTGTTCGAGTTCGTATCCGCCATGCGCGCGACCGCGCGGTCGGACATCATGACCAGACCGGCGGATGGTGTCGCGGACCATCCTTTCTGCGGGGCAGAGATCAGGACATCAACACCGGTCGCCTTCATATCCACCCATGCGCAACCAGACGCGATGCAATCCAGCACCATGATCGCCCCAACGTCATGCGCCGCGTCTGCAAGGGCGGTGATGTAGTCATCGGGCAGAATGATCCCGGCCGATGTTTCGACATGCGGCGCAAAGACAACATCGGGTTTGGCGTCGCGAATGGCCGCGGTCACATCTTCGATCGGGGCTGGCGCAAAGGGGGCGCGTGTGTCGTTGCCCGCCTGTCGCGCCTTCATCACTGTCGTTTTTGCCGTGAAATCACCGGCCTCGAAAATCTGCGACCAGCGGTAGGAAAACCAACCGTTGCGCACAACGAACGCATGCGCGCCGTTGCCGAACTGGCGTGCGACCGCTTCCATCGCGTAGGTGCCCCCACCTGGGACAAGCGCGACCTTATCGGCGTTATAAACCTCTTTCAGCATCTCGCGGATGTCGTTCATGACACCCTGAAACGCCTTGGACATGTGGTTCAGCGACCGGTCGGTAAAGACCACTGAAAATTCCATCAGCCCGTCAGGGTCAACCGCTGTTTGATTGCCGTCCATGTCAGATCCTCCCTCGCAACGGGCTCAGACGTATGCTGCCAAGCCGCGCAAAGCAAAGTCTATTTCGGTATACAGCCCAATGCCAAGGCAGTTGCTAATTCAGGTCGCGCTCGCAGCGCTTCCGATGCCGGGGGCCGCGGTGGGCAGGACATCATCCGCAAAGACCGACCGGTCCCGTCCGGCGTTCTTCGCCGCATAAAGCGCCACATCAGCGGCCTTGATCACTTTCTCCAGCGAATCGCAAACCCGTTTCTGCGCCCCGCCAATCGACACAGTCACCGCAATCGGCGTGCCGTCACTTACGGGCGGTTCAGCGGAAATCGCCTTTCGCATCCGCTCAGCAACCCGCAATCCGGATTCCATGTCCCGTTTGGCGAGAAAGACGATAAATTCCTCTCCGCCAAAACGGGCAACGATATCGCTCTGGCGCAGATTGCGGCGCAGCACATTTGCCGTGTGCTGGATCACGCCGTCACCAGCCAAATGGCCATGGGTGTCATTCACCGTTTTGAAATGATCGATGTCCACCATCAGAATAATCCCCTGACACTGCGAGATCTTGCCGATGTGGCGGAAAAAGAAATCACGGGTCGCAACATCGGTAAGCCGGTCGCGGTTCACCATACGCTGCAGTTCGCGGCTCAAATGAATGTTCTTGCGAACCTGCGCCCAGACAAAGATGCAAAAGGGAAATGCCGTCAGAAAAGCGATGGACGGCGTATTGCGCATGGCCTCGGACTGGTGCGCCGGCGCATACAACATGAAGGCAAGCACCGATGCGACAAAGATCGCAGCCAGGGTCGTCAGGAATGCAATAAAGACGACTCCGGGCCAGGTGGTAAGGATTCGTGACATGCGTTCCAATCAGACAATAGCCCATGCGAGTTTAACCGCGGGATACTTAATGATTGGTTAAAGCGGCCCCGGCCGGCGTTCTTCACTCAGCAGAACATTGGCTTCAACGTCGCCCACGCCCGGCAATGTCATGATCCGTCGCCGCAGCACCCGTTCAAAATCCGCCAGATCACGGGCAACAACACGCAACCGGTAATCGTAAAGTCCCAGCACGTGATCCACAGTCTGCACTTCGGGAATGCCACCAATCGCCCGCTCGAAATCCTCAAGGCTCACGCGGCCTTTGGTGGCCAGCTTGATGCCCAGAAACACCGTCACCCTGAACCCGAGCTTCTCAGCATCAAGGCGCAGTTGCCGGCCCCGGATCACGCCGATTTCCTGCAACCGTTTGATGCGCCGCCACGTCGCAGGCTGGCTCAACCCCAGTTTCTTGCCCAACCGCGTGGTGGATTGCGCAGCATCCAATTGCAGCGCCTTCAATAGGGCGCGGTCTATCTCATCCAGCATCATAGCGGCAGCCGCCGTTCGGATTTCACGTTCGCCACATCCATCAATGCCTCGATATCGGCGATATGAGGCAAGGTCAGGACGTTCTCGCGGTACAGCTGTTGATAATGCGCCAAATCACGGGCAACCAGCGAAAGACGTACATCGACGCGACCCAGAAACGTCTGGATTTCGATGACCTCACGGACCGCGCGCGCAGCAGCAATGAATTCGTCAAAGGCGCGCGCCTGCGTCTTGTCGAGTGTGATGCGCAGGGACACATGTACGCTAAACCCCAAGGCGGCCCAGTCGATCACAGCCTCCTGCCCCAGCAGCACGCCAGCCGCGACAAGCTTTTCGATGCGGCGGGTCACCCGCGCGGCGGTCATCCCCACACGATCAGCAATGTCAGGCACACCCAGGCTCGGGTCTGCCTGCATTTGGCGCAAAATCGCACGATCATCGCTATCTAACATGAAAATACGCGTATCTGTATAATCTGCGAATAACAATCATCATCTTGCCAAAAATACTCAAGATTCCAACCTCCCCAAATGCACGACGACCCGCTACACAGCGGCCAGCAAATCAAAGGAGTGCAGATATGCGCGTTTATTACGATCGCGATTGCGATGTGAATCTCATCAAGGACAAAAAAGTCGCCATCCTCGGCTACGGCTCGCAGGGTCACGCCCATGCGCTGAACCTGCGCGACAGCGGTGCCAAGAACCTTGTCGTCGCACTGCGTGACGGCTCCCCCTCTACAAAAAAGGCCGAAGGCGAAGGCCTCAAGGTTATGGGGATCGCAGAAGCGGCCGCTTGGTGTGATGTCATCATGTTCACGATGCCCGACGAACTGCAGGCAGAGACATACAAGAAATACGTGCACGACAATCTCAAGCCTGGCTCTGCCATCGCCTTCGCACACGGTCTGAACGTTCACTTCGGTCTGATCGAACCCAAAGAAGGCGTCGATGTCATCATGATGGCCCCCAAAGGTCCCGGCCACACAGTCCGTGGCGAATACACCAAAGGCGGCGGCGTGCCTTGCCTTGTGGCTGTGCACACGGATGCAACCGGAAAAGCGATGGAAATCGGCCTGTCCTATTGCTCGGCCATCGGTGGCGGTCGCTCGGGGATCATCGAAACCAACTTCCGTCAGGAATGCGAAACCGACCTCTTTGGTGAACAGGCCGTGCTTTGCGGCGGTCTGGTCGAACTGATCCGGATGGGCTTCGAAACACTGGTCGAAGCCGGCTACGAACCTGAGATGGCCTATTTCGAGTGTCTGCACGAGGTCAAGCTGATCGTGGACCTGATCTACGAAGGCGGCATCGCGAACATGAACTACTCGATCTCGAACACGGCCGAGTACGGTGAATATGTATCCGGTCCGCGCATCCTGCCCTACGCAGAAACCAAGCAGCGTATGAAAGATGTTCTGGCCGACATCCAGACCGGCAAATTCGTGCGCGACTTCATGCAGGAAAACGCCGTGGGCCAGCCTTACTTCAAGGCGACACGCCGCATTAACGACGAGCACCAGATCGAACAGGTCGGTGAAAAGCTGCGCGCCATGATGCCATGGATTTCCGATGGCAAAATGGTCGACAAGGCCAAGAATTGATCTTTTATCGGATCACAACGACGAAGGGCACCCAACTGGGTGCCCTTTTGCGTCTCAGATCAATCCTTCGAGGTAGGTGATCGCACGGCGTTCGTCCGGGAAAGTCCGCCCGTCTTCCATGCATGCGATCAGCAACCGGACAAACGCGGGATCAGACCGCGCGATGCTGGCCATGAGGGCACCGTGTTTCGCCTGCATCTTTTCGGTGTACTGAACGGCGATATCATCTGAATCCGAATAGTGATGCTTGACCAGCCAGTTGAAAATCTTGGTCAAACGCGGCGGGTTGTTGCCAATTGTCGTCAGGAACTCGGCCAGCCCGTCCTCGTCCATGCTTGCCGTCATCCGGAACGCGCCCCAGCGAAAACGGTTCACGACGAATTCGGCATCCTGGTTCATATAGACCTCGAATCCGTGAGAGATCAGGCCGGGTGTAAATCCGACCTTGATGTTCTTGAAGCTGTGGCGGTAATTCAGCCAACTCACCGGATCGAACGTGAATGAATGGTCATACCGGGTAATGCCCGGCGGCCAAAAGCGGCTGGGTGACCCAAAACTGTAGACTTCCATCCCCCGGATTGCATTCTTGCCAAGGGCAAGAGCGACAGCCGTCAATGCATTGCTGGTGATCAGGTTGCCTTGCGAATGCGCAAACAGCTTGAGCGCGTCGCGCTGTCTTGAGGTACGTGAACAGACATAGCGATACAGGCTGACCGTCGCAGGATTGCCCGAAATCAGGCCTTCCATGAAATCGACCTTGCTGACACTTGGATATTTCAGTTTTGCCGCCTGATAGGCGATATTGAACCCTGTTTCCCAAGAATCATAATCGCCCGCCTGCGCAAAGACCAAGACGCCTTTGTCCCGCAGACATTGACCCAGATCGGCCCAAAAGCCATTGGTCTGATTATAGACGCCCACGACAGGACAGCCTTGGATCAAAGACAACCCCAGCGCGCTTTCCATGTGGTTTTTCGGGCTGTTCGCCATGCCGTTGATAAAAACCACTTCGCGGGACCGGTTGAACCAGCTTTGCTGGGACCCTTCGGCCGAAATATAGCGGTTGATATCACCATCGCCAATCGGGGCATTGCTGCCATCCTTGACCTTGATCGACATGGGGAACTCCTTCGGGCGTTTGCGTTAGGTCAACTTATGCTTGTGGTGAACATCTTCACAAGCACTGTCAGAACCAGAAACAAACAAGTCGCAAACAGTGGACAATCGGCACCGCATCTATTTGATCTTGCCGCCTTTCGCGGAAAGCCCCACAAGACAGGGAACCCAAAGGCATCTTGATGACTGACTCTCCCACCCTGACAAACTGGCTGTCCATTCTGGCGCTCGGCGTCATCTGGGGCGGCACGTTCATGGTAGTGTCCATTGCACTCGAAGGGTTCGGACCGCTGACGGTCGCCTGCGCGCGCACAACCTTGGGTGCGGTCGCGCTGCTGGGCCTGATGTTCGCCATGGGACGACCCATGCCGGATATTTCTGGCCGCCTCGTGAAATATCTTGTCCTGATCGGCCTGTTGAACACGGCCCTGCCCTTCGCGCTGCTCAGCTGGGGACAACAGTATGTGCCGTCCGCCTTTGCCGGAATTTCGATGGCCGCCTTGCCGCTGTTTGTTCTGCCCCTCGCCCATGTTTTCACGGATGAAAAAATGTCATCGCGCAAGCTGGTCGGGGTGGTGCTGGGATTTATCGGGGCACTTGTTCTGATCGGTCCGGGCGTCTTGCGGATCGGCTCAGGGCTTGAACCGCTTGGCCAGATCGCCTGCATTCTCGCGTCACTGTCCTATGCGGTGTCCAGCATCATGACCCGGCGTTGCCCACCCATTGACTCGATCGTCATGGCGGCTTTGACACTGACAGTCGGCGCAGCAGCTTTGTTGCCCGCGATGTTCCTGTTCGAAGGCATTCCCGCATGGGATGGCACGCGCGCATCCTATGCGATCATCTTCCTTGGCCTGATCCCGACAGCACTCGCCGCACTGATCCGGGTCGTGACGATCCGCACGGCAGGGGCGGTATTCATGACTCTGGTGAACTATCAGGTCCCGCTCTGGGCAGTCGTATTCGGGGCGCTGATCCTGAAGGAAGACCTGCCCCTGCGTTTTTTCGTAGCACTTGGCATGATCCTCACCGGTCTGGCGATCAGCCAATGGTTGGGTTTGCGGTCGCTGTTCATGCGATCGGCGCGGCCTCGGTCAGGGTGATCGATACCGGAAAGTGATCGCTGAACCCGGCGGTATTGACGTTCCGGTCTGCATCGCCCTTTGGCAATCCGAACCGGATCGGGCCAAAGCTGACGGACGGACTGACCATTTCTGCAAAGGCAAGCACACCTGCCGAACCATCCACCACGGTAAACGGGCCCTTCCCGTCAAGCACAGACCGGTTGACAAGCACCTGATCAAAGACATTCCCGTCCCCGCGAAAGTACAACGTACCATCCAGCGTCTTCGGATTACCCTCTGCATCCGTGGCTTGATACTGCAAATACTCCCAGGCAAAATTGTAAAACTGTGCCGACCGCCCGCGCACCACGTCGCCGCGTTCGCGACCCGCAACGGCGTTGAACCGCAAGGACGGATCAAAGGGATCGTCATTGAAATCGCCAAAGGCAACGACAGCCGCGCGGTCGCCGCATTCCTCCAGAATACGCTGGTGCCAATAGCCAAGCGTTTCGCCAGCCGTCGCGCGAAAACCGGCGCTTTCGACGGTGCCACCTGACCGCGACGGCCAGTGATTGCACAGAACGATCAGATCCTGACCTGCACCGGTCTTGAATGTCGCCTGCAAAATATCGCGCGTACCGGTGCGCCGCAAAACGAAGTGATTGAAGATCAGATCAGGGTCCACATCATACATCGCCGTATCGAACAGAAACGCGGTATCAATGCCGCGGCGGTCACGTTCGCTATTGGCATGGGCCACGCCATAGATGCGGTTGGGTACATTCAATGTGGCAACCAAGTCATTCAGAACAAAGGCGTCTTCGACTTCGCAGACCCCAAGAATGTCAGGGCCCGCACCACCGTTCATCTGGGCAATGATACGGGCAAGCTGGTCAAGCTTGGTCTGGTAAAGCTCCGGCGTCCAACCACGCAAATCATTGGCGACGCGGCTCTTGATCCATTCGATACGGGGCGGATGATCCTCTGGACCAAACAGGTTTTCGAGGTTCCAGAAAGCGAGAAAATGCGCGGTCATGATGAAAATCCTATTGTTGAAAATAGGACCAGCTTAAACTGCGGCCTCCACTTCTGCTACAATTCCGTTCACGACCTGTGCCAGCAGATCGGCGTCCTCGCACTCGGCCATGACCCGAACCAACGGTTCGGTGCCGGATTTGCGGATCAACAGACGCCCCTTGCCTGTAAGCTTGGACTCTGCGTCAGCAATGGCTGATTTGACGTTCGCGGCCTCCAGCGGGGCCTGCCCGGTGCCATAACGGACATTCTTCAGCATCTGCGGAACAGTCTCGAAGGTCTGGGTCAGCGCACTGGCCTTCTGACCGGTTTCGATCATCGCGCACAGGAACTGCAATCCCGCTAGCAGACCGTCCCCCGTGGTAGCGTAGTCAGTCATGACGATATGGCCCGACTGCTCACCACCCAGATTGTAACCGCCCGCGCGCATCGCCTCGACCACATAGCGATCGCCAACGCCCGTGCGCTCAAGGCGCAGCCCGTTTGCTTCCAAATGCCGTTCAAGACCCAAATTGGACATGACCGTCGCCACAAGCGTGCCACCGGCCAGCCTGTCCTGGAGCGCCCAGCGCGTCGCGAGCAGCGCCATGATCTGGTCACCGTCTGCCACGCGCCCGTGTTCATCAAGGATCATCACGCGATCCGCGTCACCGTCCAGACAGATTCCCACGTCGGCCCCGTGAGTCACAATCGTCTCGGCTGCGGTTTGCGGCTTGGTCGACCCGCACCCATCATTGATGTTGAAACCGTTCGGGGTGACACCAACCGGAATGACCGTGGCCCCCAACTCCCACAGAACTTCGGGCGCGACCTTGTATGCGGCGCCGTTGGCACAATCGATCACCACCTTCAGCCCATCCAGACGCATCCCGCTTGGAAAGGTGGACTTCACACGCTCGGCATAGCGGAACCGACCGTCATCGATCCGCTTGGCGCGACCGATATTATTGGCCTGCGCCGGTTCGATCTTGCCGGCAATCAGTGTTTCGATTTCGGCTTCGGCCTCATCGGACAGCTTAAAACCGTCAGGACCAAAGAACTTGATGCCATTGTCCTGATGCGGATTATGACTGGCGGAAATCATGATGCCCACGTCGGCGCGCATGGAGGTGGTGAGCAATCCGACCGCCGGTGTCGGCACGGGGCCAAGCAACAGCACGTTCATGCCCGTACTGGTCAATCCTGCGGTCAGCGCATTCTCGAACATGTAACCGGACAGGCGCGTGTCCTTGCCGATCACGACCCGGTGGCCGTTCGATCCGTCGTTACGAAAATAGCGGCCCGCCGCCGCCCCGATCTGAAGCGCCATTTCCGCCGTCATCGGGTACGTATTCGCCTTGCCGCGAACGCCATCCGTGCCGAAAAGTTTACGTGTCATTGCCCGCAGTCCCGATCATCGCCATCTGCAGGTCAAGCGCCTGCTTGGTGGCAAATGTATCGTGAACGCGCAGGATTTGCACGCCCTGTCTTACGCCCTCAAGAGCGACGGACAGACTTCCGCCGAGCCTGTCTTTCGCTTCGGGCGCGTTGCCGATGGTCCCGATGAACCGCTTGCGCGACGCACCCAATAGGATCGGGCACCCAAGACCGTGAAACAGCGAAAGGCCGCGGATCAGGATCAGGTTGTGTTCCAGCGTCTTGCCAAAACCGATCCCTGGATCGACGATAATCTTGGCGCGCGCGATGCCGTTCTTTTCTGCAAAGGCAATGCGCTCTTCAAGATGGTCATAGACATCCAGCAGGACGTCGTCATAGGCCGCATTGGCCTGCATGGTTTCTGGCGTGGCAATGGAATGCATCAGGCAGACGGGGGCACCCTTGCCCGCAACAGTCCGGGCCATGTCACTGTCAAAGCGCATCGCGGACACATCGTTCACCAGAACATCCGCCGTGATACCCGCGACGACAGCGGCCTTGCGGGTATCAACAGACACGACAGCATGCTCCAACGCGGCGACGCGTTCGACCACGGGGGCGACACGCTGCAATTCCTCCGCAACCGGCACCTCGCGCGCACCGGGTCGCGTGCTTTCGCCACCGATATCGATAAACTGCGCACCATCCGTCAGCATCTCTTTCGCGCGACAAACAGCGTCGGCCGTCGTAACGAAATCACCGCCATCCGAAAAACTGTCCGGCGTGACATTCAAAATGCCCATGACACGCGGCTGATCGAGTGACACGGACATGATCGCAGGCCGCGGGGCGGTCAGTCTGGTCCGGATTTCATCAGGAATGTCTGCCGCTGCCACGATGCGGGGGGCCGCGCCGCGTGTCAGAACCTCGACCCGATCAAACCGAGCCCACCCGCCAGCCAACACAAACGCCCCGTCGGTCTGCACCAATGGACGAAAGTACGTCATGTGAGGCTGGTCGCCTCGACATTGCAGGTGCGACACGGCGTGCTGATTTTTGGGGCTGCATCACCAACTACAACCAACTCCTTTGCCTGCATCATGTCCGCGAACCATCCCACAAGGGCCACCGCATCACGCGGGCTGGCAGAGGGGCCATCAACGGCATCCAACACGATCTTGGACGGGGCCCAAACGCAAATTTGGCCATTCTTCATCGCCCAGTCGAGTTCTGTACGGGTCGCCACGACCTTGCAGCGATGATCGCGGGCGGCCAGCACCCAGGCGTTCTGTTCAATGGCAAGCAGGTCGATACGTCGCTGTGTCAGCGCGTGGCCCGTGCGCGGGGCAGCGATGTCGCCTGCACCAACACAAATGATCAGCGGGGCATCCATCGCTTCAGCCTCATCAATCCATCCGGTCAGGTTCTCAGACCCAACAGCGGCATTGGACAGATACATGATGCGCGGATGCGGGGCCTCTTCATGGGTCAGCGCATCGGGCGAAAAACCGTCACGGGCACGCACGATTTCAACGCCAAGGGCAAAAGGACCCCGATCCAGCTTTTCGATGCGCACAAAAACGCGCTCGGCCTGTGGCTCAAGCAGGATACGTTCGGCCACGCGGGCGGCAAGCGTTTCCAGCAGGTTGATGCGTTCGGCCTTCAACTCCGCACCGATCGCCTCGGTGACGCGGTCATAAGACAGGATCCGGTCAACATCGTCCTCGATCGGCCCACGATCCGGCAACACCTCGACCACGACGTTAAAGCGGACGCGCTGCAACTTGCCGCGTTCTGCCTGAAAGGCACCGATTTCCACTTCAACGGTGTAATCCCGCAAAGAAATCCGGTCATAAGGGATTGTGCTGCTGGCTTCAGCCCGTTCAGACGGATGTGCAAAGGCCAGGCGGATATCGTCGGACATGAGGCGCGCTTTCGTTCTTCACGCCCGTCGATAAGGCAGGCCAGCCGCCATCACAAGATGCGGGGCGGCACGCCTGCGTGCATTTGCGACCTTAGTTCGACGCTGTCCGATAAGACTGGCGATAGAACAGGTGAGAACCGATCGCGGCCGTGCGCGGATAGCGACGGGCCCACGAGGGGCTGACAGCCTTCGTGTGATAATGGGTTGCCCCGTCAGTCAGGCCGCGTGGCGCACCGTCAATCAACAGGCGCGCAACCTTGCCAACACGGGTGAACGCGCGCGGCTCGCTGATGTTTTCAGGACGGCCGTCACAGGTATAGGTGAACTGGCAGCCATACTTCCGGCCAGTGCCCTGATTGATCACTGCGCAGACACTGTTGGGATAATTCGCGCTGTCGACGCGGTTCATGATGACTTCACCAACCGCAAACAGACCTTGTGTGGTTTCACCACGCGCCTCGAAATAGAGCGCTTCGGCCAGACAGCGCCACTGCGGGCCACCGGATGCGACCGGCATGCTGGCCAGAAACGCGCTGGAATAGGATACAGTCTTCGGGGCCGTTGCGACGCCGCGCTCTTCGGGCGACGGCAAAACAGTCAGGGCAGACAGACGGCTGTCGGGCACCGTGGCAAGGGCGGCACGTTCCTGCCCCAACAATGCGCCAAGACGGCTCGCCAAAACTTCATCGGCAGCACCAGCCACCGGGATTAAACAAGAAACTACAAAACCGGCCACCAGGCCACCAAAACCGAAACGCATCGTCCCACCTTAATCTCCGCGCGGTCCAGCCCCACGCAGGCGGGGGCTCTTTAGGCGGTTTTTACGGGGGCGTAAAGCGGGGCGAATGCATTGTGCACGAACGGGAAACAGTGCATATCCAAAGAATAACTTAAAATGACAGAATAAGGCGTTAGCAGAGGTTCTTAAGACAATATCTAGGCAGAAGTCTCATTTTCAAGGGCCAATTGGGCGGCGGAAAGTCGCGCAACTGGAACACGGAACGGTGAGCAAGAGACATAGTCAAACCCCTGCGCGCGACAAAACGCAATTGCAGTGCGGCTGCCGCCATGTTCGCCACAGATCGACAGAACAACATCAGCGCGGCCCTTGCGGCCACGTGCAGCGCCGATCGACAGCAACTCACCGACGCCTTCAATGTCCAGCGTATGAAACGGATCCTCTTCATAAACGCCCTGCTGGACGTAGGCCGACATAAAGCGGCCCGCGTCATCACGAGACAGACCATAGGTCATCTGTGTCAGATCATTCGTGCCAAAGGACAGGAACTCGGCCTGCTGCGCAATATCCTCGGCGCGCAGGGCGGCACGCGGTGTCTCGACCATGACGCCCAGCTTATAGCGGAACGGGGTGCGGCTTTCGGCCTGCACGGCACTTGCAACGGAATCGATGTGGGCCTTGACCAGCTCGACTTCACGCACCGCGCTGATAAGCGGGATCATGATCTCGGGCACCACATCGGTACCGTCACGAGCAGACTCGACGGTTGCCTCGAAAATGGCGCGGGCCTGCATTTCATAGATCTCGGGGATCGAAATACCCTGTCGCACGCCACGCATCCCCAGCATCGGGTTGTATTCCGACAAGGCTGCAACGCGCTCCGTCACAGCTGGCAGCGGCAAGGCAAGCTGTGACGCCAGGTCGCGCTGGCCTGCCTTATCGAAAGGCAGGAATTCGTGCAGCGGCATATCAAACAGGCGGATGCACACGGGACGCCCCGCCATGATCGAAAAAAGCTCTTTGAAATCAGCGCGCTGCATGGGCAACAAGCGATCAAGGACCGCGCGGCGATCTTCAGGTGTTTCCGCAAAGATCATCTCGCGCATGACACCAAGGCGGTCGCCTTCGAAAAACATATGCTCTGTCCGGCACAGCCCGATGCCTTCAGCCGCGAAATTCTGCGCTGTCTGCGCATCAGCAGGCGTGTCGGCATTCGCACGCACGCCGATATCGCGGAAATCATCGGCCCAGGTCAGCAGCTTTTCGAACGGACCATCAAGCGAGGCTTCGAGCATGTCGACTTCACCGGCAAGCACTTCGCCCTTCGTGCCATCCACGGTCAGGATATCACCGGCCGCAAAATGGCGGCCATCAGGTGTAACGATGACACCTTTCTTGCGATCAATCATCAAATTGGAAGCACCCACAATGCAAGGCACACCCAGACCGCGCCCGATCACGGCGGCGTGGCTGGTGATCCCGCCACGCACTGTCAGAACGGCCTGTGCGGCGTGCATGCCGCGGATATCTTCTGGCGTCGTTTCGCGGCGCACCAGAACGCAGGCTTCCCCGCGCGCGGCACTTGCCTGCGCTTCATTCGCGGTAAAGACAATACGGCCGGATGCAGCACCGGGGCTGGCAGGGATACCGCTGACCAGCGTGTCGCGCTTGGCGCGCGGGTCGACCTGACGGTGAAGCAATTCGGATAATGCCGCCGGCTGCACGCGCAAGACCGCCTCTTCGCGGGGAATCACCGCATCTTCAGCCAAGGCCACGGCAATACGGATCGCCGCGCGCGACGATCGCTGCACACGGACCGCATCCAGAATACGCAACTGACCGTTTTCCAGCGTGAATTCTACCTGCATCTCTTCGCGCAGACGCGCGCGGCAGACGGCCCCGTGGGCCACCAATTCGGCAAAAACCTCAGGACAGGCATCTTCCAGCGACGGACCGCGCGGATCATGCGTCAGATAGAACGCGCCTTCCTGATCATTCAGCGCCTCGCGCCCTTGGCTCTGGCTCAGGTAGCGGCCGGTAATCTGCGGCTTGCCGCTCTCGCTGTCGACAAACTGGATCACACCCGACCCGCTTTCGCCCTGCCCGACACCCAGCGCCATGGCCTGCACCACCAGTCCCAGACCAGCATCAGCAGGCGCACCTTTCGCCTCGCGCAATAGGCGGGCCGAGGTGCCATCCCATGCCCGCGCCATCGCGCGCAACACTTCAGACAGCTGTTCGCGGACATCCTGGGGAAAAGGTTCATCAGCTTCGAATTCATACGCTTCAAGGCTCGCCCTCAGGGCATCCGCGCCTCGCAGGTCTGGAAAGTCAAAAGCCTCGGGATCAAGGCGCGCGACGTCTGTGGCATAAGAATGGACGAAACGCAGATAAAGCGCAGTGGCCGCAGCCTCGCCGACGGTTTCACACATCGCGGCATGGCGGGCATCGTTCATGCCGATATTTAGAACCGCCCCCGGGCCGCCCCAATCAGGGTCCTGACTGGACGGGCGCACGGACAACAGCGGGTCTTTGCCGAAATGTGTCAGGACCTGATCCAGATCGGGCATCTCGCCCCGCGCGATCCACATGACCTGATCAAAAGACAACGCCACCGTGGTTGGCACCGGCATGTCCAGCCGGATCAAACGCTGCAGACATTTCGCGCGACCACCGTGCACCTCGCCATGCATCGCTGCGGTTGGCGTGATCAACGTCACGGCTTGATATGTCGTCTGCTGCTGCACTGCGGCACGTCCTTTGTTCACCTGCAGCATAGGGAGGTGGTGCGCAGAGTGTAAACGAAAAGTGACAGATGCGGCGATCAGCCCTCGATTTTCGTCAAATCAGCCACAGACAGGCAGATCGTGCGGATACGGTTCAGCAGATTAAGCCGGTTGCGGCGGATCACCTCGCCGTCCGCATTGACCTGCACCTCGGTGAAAAACGCATCAATCGGCCCGCGCAGATCGGCCATCGCCGCCATTGCTGTCGTGAAATCCTCTTGCGCCATCGCCGGCGCGATCGTCGCCTCTGCTTCGTCCAGGGCCGCAAACAGCGCCTTTTCCGCCGGGTCTTCCGCGAATTTCAAATCGGCCCCATAGGAATATTCAACCCCGTCCTTTTCCTCGGCCTGCGCCAGAATATTATTGGCGCGCTTGAAGCCCTGGATCAGGTTCTCACCGTCATCCGTCGCCAGCGTTTCCGCCAGCGCCTTGGCGCGTTTGACCAGCAACGTCAGATCATCATCCCCCGGCGTCGCGATGCAGGCATCGATGATGTCATGGCGAATGCCTTGGTCCTTGAGGTAGACTTTGAGGCGGTCGTGGAAGAAGGCGAGTAGCTCGAATCTTTCTTTCATGCCCGAATAGTCGTCCTCATCATTTTGACGAGGCTCAGCACTACCATTCAGTTCAAAGCCCTTTGAGGTAATGGCTGAAATATCAAGCGATAAGTCATTCTCCAACACCAACCGAATAACCCCAAGCGCGGCGCGCCGCAGTGCAAACGGATCCTTACTCCCAGTCGGCTTCTCATCAATCGCCCAGAAGCCTGTCAACTTATCCAGCTTCTCGGCCAATGAAACAGCCACCGACACGGGTGCTGTCGGCACATCATCTGACGGCCCAAGCGGCGAATAATGTTCCTGCGCGGCGTTGGCGATGGCATCCGACATCCCCGCCTCTTTCGCGTAATAACGACCCATAAGCCCTTGAATTTCCGGGAATTCATAGACCATCTCGGACGATAGATCAGCCTTGGCCACGCGCGCCGCGGCGGCAGCCTCATCTGGATCAGCACCCACAATCGGCGCAATCTCGCGCGCAAGCGCCTCGATGCGGTCGATCAGGTCGCGCTGGCTTCCCAACTTGTTGTGGAAGGTCACATTCGCAAGACTGTCCAGCCACGGCCCCATACCGGCCTTGGCCACACGCAAGTCGTTCTCCCAAAAGAATTTTGCATCTGACAGGCGGGCAAACAGTACCTTCTGGTTTCCGGCAATGATGGTCGCCCCGTTGTCGGCCGTTTCGATATTCGCGACCGTCACAAAGCGTTCAATCCGGCCCGTCTTGCTGTTACGCACGGAAAAGAACTTCTGATGCTCTTTCATCGACGTCTGCAAGACTTCGGGCGGCAAGCCAAGGAACGTCGCGTCGATCTCGCCCATCAACACGACCGGCCATTCAACCAGCCCCGCGATTTCGGTCAAAAGACCTTTGTCCTCGACCACCTCACAGCCAATTGCAAAGGCCTGATTGGTTGCCTCCTGCCAGATCGCATCGGCACGTTCGTCGGCCCGCAGGATCACGTTGGCCCTCTTCAAGCTCGCTTCATAATCCTCGAAAGACGTTACAACTATCGGCGCAGGCCCCATGAAACGATGGCCGTATGTCACCGCACCTGTTGTGATCCCGTCAATATCCAGCGGCACCACCTCCGCCCCGGTTTCGTCGGTCAGTATGCAGATCATGGAATGAAGCGGGCGCACCCATTTCAAGCTGCCATCACCCCAGCGCATCGATTTGGGCCATGGGAAACCGCGAACCGTCGCTTCAAGCACCTCTGCGACGATATCCGCAGCCTTGCGACCGGGCTTTTCGATCACCGCAAAATAGACCTGCCCCTTCTTGTCATCGCGTACTTCGAGGACATCACGGTCCACGCCAGCCCCGCGGCAGAATCCTTCAATAGCTTGATCCGGCGCGCCGACCTTCGGACCTTTGCGCTCTTCGCGCACAGGCTTGCTTTCGGCCAGCAACCCCTCCACCGACAATGCCAGACGGCGCGGTGTGGCAAAGGCGGCAGCGGCAGCATACGTCAGCCCGGCCTCGACAAGGCCATCCGTCATCAAACGGCGCAAATCATCGGCGGCCTTGCCCTGCATGCGCGCCGGAATTTCCTCAGAAAAAAGTTCAATCAGAAGATCAGGCATTAATTCAGGCTTTCGGGTGGTGTTGGGCATTCTTCGGGAACAGGATCACCGTCAAAGACGACCTCGCCGCAGAAATTGATCTGGTTCCAGACATAGCCGCGCCCATCTGGGTAAACGGCGACGACGCGGTCAATGCCATAGGTAACGTTCTCGACACCCATGAATGCCAGCGCCGTCCCGTCTTCAAGATCGCCACCGATCTGGGCGGCATCAAAACAATCGAACCAACCGGGCGCAACCAGGGGCACAGCGTCGTCAATCCCGACGTAGGTTTCGGTCAACAAGGCAAGCGACAGGTCGGTTTCAAAACATGCGCGATAGCGCACCGGGCTGCTGTCGCTGTCGATGCCTTGAAAATTCTCCGACAGAATGACTTCGGGGGTGCCCGACATCAGTGAGGTCAGTTGCACATTCTCTTCATCGACCGGCACTTCTTCATAGAAGGCATAGACCTGAAGATAATACATCGCGATCCCGGCAACGAGAGCAGACATGAGCAGAAATCCTATGTAGATACGACCGACGTTCATGAGGCAGCAATCACGTGATAGCGTGTGGCGATGCTGGTCTTTGGGGCGGCGCCCGCTTCGGGCCACCACGCATCCTGTGTGCCTTCAAAGGCCATCCGCACTTTCAGCGCACCGGGCAGCCCCGCGCAATACTGAAAGAACGACACTGAAACAGGGATGATTGCGGTACAATCCAACGTGTTGCGGGCGCGTTCGGTCACGCGCAACAACGGGCGATGGGATTCATCGCCATGATTGGGTCTTTCGTAAATCACGACCATCTTGCGGTCGAAATTGGCGAATGATCCCTGTGCCATCTCCGCCCAGAAATCAGGGGTCTCATCGTCGACAACGTCCGCCGAATAAACAAGGTTCTGCAACCCGTCGAGTTCGGCATAACGCGGCGATCCGACCTGCCTGATCGGCCGCACAAGCGTCGTCAGTTCGATCCGGCTCATGCTGCCGCCCCCGCTGCATCGGTCTGCACAAAGGCATCCGCGCAGGCCTTGGTCAGCGCACGCACGCGCCCGATGTAGGCCTGCCGCTCGGTCACCGAAATCACACCGCGGGCATCAAGCAGGTTGAAGACATGGCTGGCCTTGATGGCCTGATCATAGGCGGGATGCGCCATGATGATCTTCTTGCCGGTCTTGGGATCAACATGCGGCTGCTCCAGAATGCGGGCGCATTCGGCCTCGGCATCCTTAAAGTGCTGCAACAGCGTTTCGGTATCCGCGACATCAAAGTTCCAGCGCGCATATTCTTCCTCGGTCTGCTTGAAGACGTCGCCATAGGTCAGCGCGATCGGTGTCTGTGGATCGTTGAAGGGCATGTCCATCACGTGATCGACGCCCAGCACATACATCGCAAGCCGTTCGAGCCCGTATGTCAATTCGCCCGACACCGGCTTGCAGTCATGGCCACCAACCTGTTGGAAATAGGTAAATTGGCTGACTTCCATGCCGTCGCACCAGACCTCCCAGCCCAGGCCCCATGCGCCAAGGGTCGGGCTTTCCCAGTCATCCTCGACAAAGCGGATATCGTGCATCGCAGCATCAATGCCGATCGCGGCCAGTGATCCAAGATAAAGATCCTGCAAATCCGGCGGGCTCGGTTTGATCAGCACCTGATACTGATAATAATGCTGCAAGCGGTTCGGATTCTCGCCATAGCGCCCGTCCGTCGGGCGACGCGACGGCTGGACATAGGCCGCAGCCCAGGGTTTCGCGCCCAAGGACCGCAGCGTGGTTGCCGGGTGAAACGTGCCTGCCCCGACCTCCATGTCATAAGGCTGCATGATCGCGCAGCCCTTGGCCGCCCAATAGCTTTGCAGCTGCAGGATGATATCTTGAAAACTGCGTGGTTTCTCGGCCATTTCGCCCTCGTTTCTCTCTGGATGTGTCAATAGGCGGGCCAGCCGGAAGGGTCAATCAGGCCACGTTCGCTTAATTCCTGAGGATACGGGTTGATTTCTGCTGCACCCCTTGTCCGCTGTGATACACATCCCGCCGGGGAGGCCCTTTCAAGGGCCAAGTGATTCACTAATGGAATAACGATGATACGCGCGTTTGCTGCTCTACTGATGACACTCTGGCTGACCGGTGCGGCCCATGCCCAGCAACCCGTCTGGGTCCAGATCGAGGCCCAACCGACACTCAGTCAGGCACAGGACCGTGTCCGCGCCTATGCCGGCCAGCTTGAAGACGTGTCGGGTTATTCCATCGGTGGCGGATGGTATGGCATCGTTCTGGGGCCTTACAGTCGCGCAGATGCCAACACGCTTTTGCGCCAGTACAAACGCGAAGGGCGCATTCCCGCCGACAGCTTCATCGCGCTCGGGCGCAACTTCCGTCAGCAGTTCTGGCCAGTCGGGGTTGGCGCACAGACAACGGCACAACCCCTGCCCGGCACACCGCAGCCACCCGCCCTGACACCGGACGCACCAACTGATGAGCCGACCGAACTCGTGGTCGCCCCTGTCGAACCCGACCCGATCACACCTGCAGATGAAACACCGCAGGAAGCGCGCGCCTCCGAAGCACTCCTTGATCGCGCCGCACGCGAAGACCTGCAAGTCGCGCTGCAATGGGCGGGCTATTACAACGCCGCCATCGACGGTGCGTTCGGACGCGGAACCCGCAGCGCCATGGGCGAATGGCAGGCCGCCAACAACCACGAAGTGACAGGTATCCTGACGTCAGCGCAACGCGTCGAACTGCTCGGTGCCTACAACGCTGTGCTTGACGGGATGGATTTGCAACTGGTGCGCGACGACGCATCCGGCATCCAGATGCTCGTGCCGACGGGCGTTGTGGCGTTCAGCGAATACGAACCGCCTTTCGTGCGCTTTGACGCCAAGGGCGACCTTGATGCAACGGTCCTGTTCATCAGCCAGCAAGGTGACCAGAACCGCCTGTTCGGCCTGTACGAAATCCTCCAGACGCTCGCAATCATGCCAACAGAAGGTGAACGATCACGCCGCGACAGCAGCTTTCAGATCGAAGGCATCGGCGAGGGCATCCATTCCTATGTGACGGCACGGCTTGATAATGGACAGATCAAAGGCTTCGCGCTGATCTGGCCCGAAGGTGACGACGAACGCCGCCGCCGTATTCTGCAGGAAATGTTGGACAGCTTTGAAGCCATCGACGGCGTGCTGGACCCGGCACTTGCCACGCCCGGCGAAGATCAGGCGATTGATCTGGTCGCGGGCCTCGAAGTGCGCAAACCAAAGCTCTCGCGCAGCGGGTTCTACATCGACGCCCAAGGCACGGTGCTGACCACGGCAGAGGCAATCGGCTCTTGCGACCGTGTGACGATCAACTCCGAACATGAGGCAACAGTCGCCTATACAGATACAGAGGCGGGCATCGCCGTCCTGCGCCCTGATGAACCGCTTGCCCCGCTTGCGGTTGCCGCTTTCCAGCTTGGCGTGCCACGCCTGCAATCCGAAGTCGCGGTCGCGGGATATCCCTATGGTGGCATCCTTGTGACTCCGTCCCTTACCTTCGGGCGCTTGGCAGACATCCGTGGCCTGAACGGTGAAGAAGAAGTCAAACGGCTCGATCTGACCGCGCAGCCCGGTGATGCTGGTGGCCCGGTCTTTGATAACGGCGGCTCTGTTCTCGGGATGTTGCTACCGCGCGAAAACCAGAACGGGCAGGTTCTGCCACCAGAGGTCAGCTTTTCAGTCGATGCAGAAGTCATCCTCGCTTCGCTCGATGCCGCAGGAATCGCAGTGCAAACCACTGACACGGTCGCTTTCATGCCGCCCGAAACACTGACGCTGCGCGCCGCCGATCAAACCGTACTTGTCAGCTGCTGGTGATTCACAAATTCCTTTTTGGTACGTGAATCAATGCGCGGGCCACGGTGACCAATTAGGGACTTGAGGCAATATCCGCGCGCACGTAAATCAATGTCGGCCCTTTCGCACCTAGTGCGGTCCGCACGGCAGCCTTGAACGCATCCAAGGTTTCAGGTGCCGCCGTATCGGCACCATAAGCCTCAGCCAGCTTGATGAAATCGGGGTTCTTCTGGATCACGGCGTTTGGTGCGATCTGGGCGCGCACCATGCTGTCCTCGATCTCACCCAGCTTGCCGTTGTCCCAGATAATAATGGGCAGGGTCAGTTCCAGTTCCACTGCGACCATCAGTTCCTGCAACGTATATTGAAAGCCATAGTCGCCAGCGATGGCGATGACGGGCTTATCGCCGACACCAATCTTGCCACCGATGGCCGCAGGCAGCGCGTAGCCGAGCGTGCCGAAGCCGTAGGGGTGGTGCCAGTGCCCGGGGCGGTCCATGGGGTAAACCTCTTTGGCGGCATAGGCGAATTGGGTCATGTCGGAGTAGATCATAGTGTCGGGAGGGAGCGCTTCTTTGAGCGCATCCGCGACAGGCAGTATGCCGGGGCGTTCTGCGTCGATTTCAGCACGCACACGGGCGCGAAAGTCGGCGACTTCGGTGGGGGTCCATTCAGATGTTCCGCCTTCACTCAGTTCTTCCGACAACAACGCCATGAATGTCGCCGCATCTGCGCGCACGGGGATCTGCTGATTGGACGTTGCGGACAAGACCTCCGGATCGATATCGACGCGGATCGTCGGGCAATCATGTCCCGGATGGGCGCGCCACAAATCGACTTCAGACAGTTGCGTGCCCACGGCAATGACCAGATCGGCGCGGGCAAAGACGTCAGCACTCGCTGGACGAGCAAGTGTTGCGCCAAAATGCAGCGGCGCGTCATCAGGAACGATGCCGCGTCCGGCGTAGGTCGTGAAACTGGCCGCAACGGTTCGTTCAAGAACACGCATCAGGGTTTTGGGCAGTGCTTCGCCCATGTCAGGAAATCCGACCTGCTTTGCCCCGCCACCAAAGATAAAGACCGGGCGGTGCGCGTTCTTCAATCGGTCAGCCACATATGCAGGCCACTCCGGTTCCGGCGGTGTGGGTCGGGGGCCAAGGAACGCGCGCGTCTGCCATCCCTTGTCTGCTTTTCCCTCAAGCTGTGCAATCGGCACGCTGATGTGCTTGGGTTTGGACAGATCAGTACGCATCTCGGCTAACGCGCGATCAATCAACGCATAAGCCGCCTCTGCCGTCCGTGCTGTCTCGCTCCAATCACAAACCGCCCGTGCCGCCCCTTCCTGATCCTTCATCTGGTGCAACTGCCCGCGCGTCGCCGCTGTCTCATCCAAGCACGACGAAATCACCAGCATTGGCACGCTATCCGAATAGGCCTGCCCCATCGGTGTCATGATGTTGCACAGCCCCGGCCCGGTGATCACATATGCGACGCCCGGCTTGCCCGTCGCCCGCGCATAGCCGTCGGCCATGAACCCGGCACCTTGCTCGTGGCGGGCAAGAACATGGCGCAAACCGGCCTCTTCGATCCCGCGATAAAGCTCCTGATTATGCACGCCGGGAATGCCAAAGATTACCTCGACCCCGCGATCTTTCAGCATATGGGAAATCTGGGCACCAAGGGGACGTTGCATCAGTTTCTCCAGAAACGGACAGACAGGATTGTGAACACGACAAGAACTTCCAGACGGCCGATGAACATCGCCAGCAGCAAAATCCACTTTGCAATATCATTGAGCCCCGCAAAATTCCCCGCCGGTCCGATTTCCGGGCCAAGACCGGGACCGATATTGCCAAGGGCCGTCGCGGCACCACTGACAGACGTAATGAAATCAAGACCTGTCAGCCCAAGCAATACCGCGATGACACCCAGCGTCAGGATGAAGATGGTGAAGAACGAAATAACCGAGTTGATGACGTCGTCCCCAATAGGCCTGCCCTCATAGCGCGGGGCGAACACACCGTGCGGCGCGTGGATCTGGCGGATCTGCGATTTGATGGAGGCAATCAGGATCTGATAGCGAAACACCTTGATCGAACAGGCAGTCGACCCCGCGCAACCACCAATCAAACCGACAAAAAAGAACAGAACGACGGGAAATGTGCCCCATTGCATGTAATCGGCACTCGAATAGCCGGTGCCGGACATGATCGACAGGACGTTGAAAAGCGACTCGCGGAAGGCGACTTCACTGATTTCGCCCTGCCGTCCCCATAGCCATGAGGTAATCAGAAGGACACAAATCATCAGGATCGTGAAAAACGTCCTGATCTGACTATCCTGCAATATGGGCCGTGCCGTTCCCGCGACAAACTGGACAAAACGCACGAAAGGCAATGCAGCCAGAAACATGAAGACAACAGCGACGTAATGCGCCGCTGCCCCGTATGCACCGAATGACGCATCGGAATTCGCCATGCCACCTGTCGACACGGTCGTCATCCCGTGCACGATCGCGTCAATCGTGGGCATCCCGGTCGCTACATAACAAAGGATGCAGGACACCGTCAGAAAGATATAGATAAACGAAATCTGCTTGGCGATCTCACCGGCGCGCGGCAAGATTTTTCCCATCGTATCAAAGGCTTCTGACCGGAAAATCTGCATACCCCCGACGCGCAGCTCTGGCAGGAAAACCATGGCAACGACGATGATCCCGACACCGCCCAGCCACTGCAACATGCCGCGCCATAGTTTCAACCCGTCTGGCAACGCCTCCAGCCCGGAAAACACCGTCGCCCCTGTTGTCGTCAGACCCGACATCGCTTCAAAGAAGGCATCAGTGAAACTGGCGTTCGTCGCCCCCAGCACAAAAGGGATCGCCCCGAAGACCGGCAACATCCACCAAACCAGCGCCGTCAGCAAAAAGGTCTGGCGCAGGCTCAGCCCCTCGCTGACACCATTGGCGCAGGCCAGCGCGATCAGACCGCCGGTCAGGATGGTGAAAATCGCGCTTTCAACAAAGACAGGCCAATGCCCGTTTCCCGCCATCAGGTCGGCAATCAGCGGCACGCACATCGTCGCGCCCAGCGCGGCCACAAGCAGGCCAATCACATATCCAACCGGGCGCAAATCTATCATGTCGCAGGGTTGGCCTGTGCCAAAGGCCAAGTCAAGCGCACCCGCCCCCTTGCAAGCCTGTGACCTGCCGCCGTATCTTTGCAGCAACCGCAAAACGAAAGATGCGCATGTCCCATCCTTACCGCGACCTTCCAACCCGTGCCTTCTGGCGCACGGCTGTGACCGACGCGGACCGCACGCAATTTCCGGGGCTTTATGCGCCACGTTTCGGAATCGACCCGACAACGCGCGTTGCGACCGCAGGAAGCTGTTTCGCCCAACACATCGGAACCTATCTGCGCGCTGCGGGTTGCAAGGTGCTGGATTGTGAAAAAGCCCCGCGCGGGATGACGGAAAAGACAGCCAAACGGTTCGGCTACGGGCTATTCTCGGCACGCTACGGAAACGTCTATACCGCGCGACAAATGCGCCAACTGCTGCAGGACGCCGTCGCACCTGACCCGTCCAAAGACCACGTCTGGCCACTGGGCGACCGCTTTGTCGATGCGTTCCGCCCGACGGTCGAACCCGAAGGTCTCGACAGCGTGGAAGAGGTGTTGCTGCACCGCCGCCATCACCTTTTGCGGCTGGGGAACATGCTGAAGAAAACCGATGTCTTCGTCTTCACGCTTGGCCTGACCGAAACCTGGGAAGACGTGCAGACAGGGCGGGTCTTTCCACTTAGCCCCGGTGTGGCAGGCGGCACGTTCGATCCGGACCGTCACCGGTTCTACAACCAGACACATGCCGATGTTCTGGCAGACCTCGCGCAAATCCGCGACCTACTGCGCCAGTTCAATCCGGCAATGGAACTCCTCCTGACGGTCTCGCCCGTGCCACTCACAGCGACGGCGACACCAGAACACGTGCTAAGCGCAACGACCTATTCCAAGGCGACATTGCGCAGCGCAGCGGGCGCATTCGTGGCGGCGACGGACGACGTCGACTACTTCCCGTCCTACGAAATCATCACCGCGCCCGCATCGGGCGGCCCGTGGTTCGCGCCCAACATGCGCAGTGTCTCTGCAGAAGGGGTGGAAAAGGTCATGGGGATCTTTCTTGCCGCGCACGGTCTGTTCGATCCGGCACCACCTGACGAGTCGACACCCGATGACGACCCGGACGAAGATGACGATCTGGTCTGCGACGAATTGCTGCTGCAAGCCTTCGCCAAATGACATTGAACGTCTGCGTGTTCGGCAATTCGCACCTCGCGGCAGTGCGCGACGGGTTCAAACGTCACGAAGGGCGCTGGCCCGACCTGAACCTGACCTTTGTCGGCGCGCACAAGAACGGGCTTGCGGAAACGTCCTGCACGGACGGAATACTGACGCCGGAATCCGAAGACGCAAAATTCTCGTTTTCGCGACTTGCCGGTCTGGACCAGGTCGATCTGCGCGATACCGATGCAATCGTCATCACCGGATGCGGGTTCGCACTGTCACGTATCGCATGGCTTTACCGCAAGGCCCGCTGGGCCGCCCTGCCCTCGGTCCAATCCGACCCGGCCCCAACGAAAGCATGGTCACTCGTGTCCCGACCGGCATTCCTTGCCATGGCGACAGAAAAACTGACCGACGAACTGGCGGGACGGTTTATCCGTGTCCTGCGCCAAGGCACCGATGTGCCGATCTACTTGTGCAGCCAACCGCGCACCACAACAGGCATCCTGACGGTCGGAAAGCACAGCCTTGACGTGCTGCCCTTTGCGATCAATTCAGGCGATGCAGCAGCTTTGTCAGACCTGTATGAAACGGCGGCAGAACGGGCTGGGGACGCCCTTGGCGTGCGCTACATCGCGCAGAACGCACGCACAATCACCGACCATGTGCTGACAGCCGATCCTTTCACCAAGGGCGCAATCCGCCTGACGATGAAAGGGCGCTATGCGCAGCCAAAAGACGATATACTCCACGCGAACGCGACCTACGGCAAGGTCGTCCTTGATCAGATCGCGGTCGCGGTCAGACGCGATTTAGCCGCACGCTAAGCCTAAGCCGCGTCAGCCGACGTGGAACAGCGATGCAAACAGACGCGGATCAAGGCTTTCAGCGGCAAAGGTCGTGCCTTCGGTTAGCACGGACACCGCATCATGGCTGTGCAGGCTTTCCTGATGGCTCGCGATAACGCGGAAATCACTGATACGCGCATCAAGCTGAAGCTGCTGCGTGAACAGCCGCGCAGCATCCTCAACAAAGATCGGGTTCGCTGCATTCAATTCGGCGAATGCCTGCTCGTCCTCGCGTTTGACCATGACCTGCGTTTCAGTCGGCACAGCTGCGCGGGCACGGTCGATCAGGTCCTCGAACCACAGGCAAGGTCCATCCTCGACCAGAACCGAAATGCGCGCGACAGACCGCTGCGAATGCGGCGTCGCCAACTGGCCGCGGAATTGACGGGCATGTTCCGAAAGTTCCAGCGAACATGGGCAGGTCGATGAATAGACATAATCCAGATGGACAATCTTCTTGCGCACACCTGCTGTTTCAACCAGTTCCAGCGCAATATCGTAATACTGATAGCCTTCCAGACCGGACCGCAAACTCTGAACTTTCATCGGAAAGGAAAACCGCATCTGGATGCGGGCATCAAAGCTTTCCAGATCGGATTTATAGGCATCAAGCGCCTTCTCGATGACGTCAAAGCTGAATGTTTCCTCGGCATGCTTGTAGAATGTCCGCATGATGCGGGACATGTTGATGCCCTTCTTTTCGGCCTCCAGCGATACGGTGCCGGTGACAGACGTCTCCAGCGTCAGATCGCCGTTGTCGCGGGTGTGAAACCGGATCGGCAGACGGAAATTCGATATGCCGACATGTTGAATCTGCTGCTTGGCGCCACGGATCAGGCTGGCAGGACCGTTCTGCAAATCCGGCATCGACGCCTTGTAGGCGTCATCGACAGCAAAATCCTCGGGATAGGCACGGGCCAGGGCAGGATAGTTCGATACTTCCTGACCTGGGATCAGGCGGGCGACCAGCGGGTCGAGTGTTGCGACCTCTTCAGGGGTCACATTGCCGACCCAACGGCGCAGCATCGCAAGCGCGGCCTCTGCCTCTTCACGGCTGGGATCGCGGTCAAAGTCCGGGGAGTGAATGTTCATATCGGCAGCTTTCTGTCGTGCATCCGACCCCTCAAACTGGGCCTTCGTTGACGATTTTCCAATCGTTTGTTCATAGATACGCAACAGACCCGCACGTGGATCATTAGGAATCGGCATTCTCCTCGCAATGCGCCGTGGCGGCACGGTGATCAGCGTCGCATGGACAGCGCCACCGGATCAAGTGCGCGAAAACCCTGCGTTTACAGGGTTTTCAGACCATTCATCAGATCGGCCAGCAGATCTTCCGCATCTTCCAGCCCGATACTCAGCCGGATCAGACCGGGCGTGATGCCAAGGCTGTCGCGTTGTGCGTCACTCAGCCGCTGGTGCGTGGTTGTCGCTGGATGGGTCGCAATGGATTTCGCATCGCCCAGATTGTTGGAAATCAGAAAGATCTCCAGCGCATTCATCAGGCTGAACGCCGCCGCCTGCGAACCGCAATCAATCGCGATGACCGTGCCGCCAGCCCCCAGCTGATCCATGGTCAGCTGATACTGCGGATGGCTGTCGTGACCCGGATAAATCACCTGTGCCAGCTTCGAATGGCCAACCAGACCGTCAGCAATGCGCGTCGCGGCAAAGGTCTGGGCGCGCACGCGCAAATCCATAGTCTCCAGCCCCTTCAGCATCATCCACGCGGTAAACGGCGACATCGCGCCACCCGTATGCTTCAGGTACGGCTCGACAGTGCCACGAATGAACGCCTTCGTCCCAAGGATCACGCCGCCCAGCGCACGGCCCTGCCCGTCGATATGCTTGGTCGCGGAATAAACAACAACATCAGCGCCTTGCGCGATGGCGTTCGAGTATATCGGCGTGGAAAACACGTTATCCACAACCACGCTCGCACCAACAGCATGGGCCAGCTTGGAAACAGCCGTGATATCCACCACCTGCAAGGTGGGATTGGAGATAGACTCAAAGAACACAGCCTTCGTATCGGCACGGATCGCAGCGGCCCATTGGTCCAGATCGGTGCCATCGACAAATGTCACTTCGACACCGAAACGGGTCAGGATGTTTTCAAGAATATAAAGACAGGACCCGAACAAGGCACGTGCGCTGACCACGTGATCGCCAGCGGACAGCATCGACATCAATGCACCGTTGACAGCAGCCATGCCCGAAGCCGTGGCAAAGCCATCCTCGGCCCCTTCAATGGCGGCAATCCGATCCTCGAACATCGCAACGGTCGGGTTGCCATAGCGGGCATAGATAAATTCATCCGGACCGCTTTCGATAAACCGCGCTTCGGCAGCCTCAGCGGTGGGATAAACAAAGCCCTGCGTCAGAAAGATCGCCTCGCTGACCTCGTTATATTGGCTGCGCCGCGTGCCGGCGTGAACCGCCTTGGTGCGCTTGTTCCATTCGTTTTTCATGGCTGACCCTCTCTGCCAAAACAAAACCCCGATACCCGTCAAAGGTATCGGGGCTGCGCCCTGACCCCTCTTTAGCAGCATATTTAACGTGGCCCGCAATCCGGTAACAAATCGCCACGTTGTCGGGGATAGACTCCTGCCCGATTCAGGTCAAGCTACTGCTTGGGTTCGATCAGATATCTTTGAAGCAGAATAATCTGTGACCAAAGAAACAGGAACAGCACGGCGGGAAAGGCAAAAGTCTCGATCTTGACCCAGGCTTCCTCGGACATATTGCGCCAGACCAACTCGTTGGCAATCGCGAGTGCTATGAACATGAAGGTGATGCGCCGCGTCAGGATCATCCAGCCCGCTGGCTGCATCGGCAGAAAATCCTCAAGCACCCACTGCAAATAGCTGCGCCCCTGCAGTAATCCCAATCCAAGAATACCCGCAAAGAACCCGTAAACGATCGAGGTCTTCATCTTGAAAAAGCGCTCGTCGTTGAAATAGGCGGTCAGACCGCCGAACACGATGACCATGAACCCCGTGAATATCTGAATGCGGGACAGTTTGCCCGTCATGGCCCAAAGGATTGCCATCGCGGCCAGCAAAAGCGGAATGAAAACAAGGGCAGCCACGATAAAGCCTGAATATTCGACCCCGCGGAAAGTGTAGGTTTCGTCCTTGATCCACATATAAAGCACGAAATACACAATGGTCGGCCCCAGTTCGAGAACCTGCTTTGTAAACGGATTGATCTTCTTGATTTCGGCCATGGGTCTCCCTCTCAGCCTCCCATTTCCACGATCACGGCACCAAGTGCAACCAGTGCCATCAGCACGGTGCGGCGCGGGCCGACTTTCTCTTTCAGAAACAGCCAGCCGATCAGCGCGGCAAAAACCGTCGATGTCTCGCGCAGAACCGCCGCCTCGCCCACTTTATCCAATCGGGTCGCCAACATGACACCGCCAAAACTGAACCAGGCGATCACTGCACCGATCACACCGCGCCACATAAGTGGCCCCAGGGTAGGCGGGTTGATCATGCGCCGATACCGCCATGCCGCCAGCACCGGAAAATCCAGCGCGGTGACGAAAAAGAACCACGCCAGAAAGGTGAACGGGTTGGCGCTCTGGCGAATTGCAAAGGCGTCATAGGTTGTATAGACCGCAACCAGCACGCCCCCCGTCAGCGCCCATGCCAGCCCGATCTTCAGCGCACGCAGATCGATGGTCTCTTCCGACAGATTGCGCAAGGCCAGCAGCAGGATACCGCCCGACAGGCAGGCAACGCCAAGCCACTGCACCGCGGTGAAATGCTCCTGAAAGATCACCGACGCGGCCAGCACTGTCACAAGTGGGCCCGTCCCTCTGACCACTGGATAGACCACCGTATAGGCCGCCCGCTCATAAGCCAGCGCCATGGTCACCTTGTACCCGAAATGAATGACCAACGCCCCGACCAGCAGGACAGCGACCTGCCCGCTGGGCCATGGCACCAGGAACAGCGCCACAGGCGCTGAAATGACGACCAACCAGCCATCAATCGCGCCGCGTGTCAGCCAGGGATCATGCCGCCCTTTCTGAAGTGCGCCGAAAATCGCATGCGCAATCGCGGACATCAGCGCAAGAAGCGTCGCAACACGCGCGCCCTCTGGTGTGCCGGCGATGGACACGATCCAATCGCTCATTTGTGCGAACAGCCCACAAGGGGGCCCAAATGCCTAACGATCAAGGCCAACCAGCGCATTGGCGAAATCCTCGGGATCGAACGGCGCGAGGTCGTCAATCTGTTCACCAACACCGATGGCATGGATCGGTAGCCCGAACTTGTCGGCCAGCGCGACAAGCACGCCGCCTTTGGCTGTGCCATCAAGCTTGGTCATGACCAAACCGCTGACATCCGCCAATTCCTGAAATACCTTCACCTGTTGCAGCGCATTCTGGCCAGTGGTCGCATCAAGCACCAAAAGCGTGTTGTGCGGCGCATCGGGGTCTTTCTTGCGAATGACGCGCACGATTTTGGACAATTCCTCCATCAAGTCGGACCGGTTCTGCAACCGCCCCGCCGTGTCGATCATCAACAGATCAGCGCCATCCTGCTGGGCTTTTTCCATCGCATCAAAGGCAAGACTGGCCGGATCGGACCCTTCCGGCGCTGTCAACACAGGCACACCTGCGCGGTCACCCCAGACCTGCAATTGTTCCACTGCCGCCGCACGGAACGTATCGCCGGCCGCGATGACCACCTTCTTGCCTGCCGCCTTAAACTGGCTGGCCAGCTTACCGATGGTCGTGGTCTTGCCCGACCCGTTCACGCCAACCACCAGCACGACCTGCGGCTTGTGGGCATAAAGCGGCATCGGACGCGCCACACCGTCCATGATCCGCGTGATTTCCTGCGCCATCAATTCCTTGATCTCGGCGACAGACAGCTTCTTACCCAACCGCCCTTCGGCCATGTTCGCAGTCACCCGCAGCGCGGTATCCACGCCCATATCCGCCGTGATCAGCAGTTCTTCAAGCTGTTCAAGCATATCGTCATCCAGTGTGCGACGGACGACGGTTTTCTTCTCGCGCCCGAAAAAGCGACCCAGCAACCCCTTCTGCGCGTCGCCCGCCTTCGGTTCATCTTCATCCAGTGCGGATGGCGTCAGTGTTGTCATCGGCGCGACAACCGCCTCGCGCACAGGTGGTGCGTTTGCAGCGTCTACAGCGGCCTCGACCTGCTCCTCGATCTCCTCGGCAAGCGCCTCGATCTCGGTATCCGACATCCCTTCTGCAGCTTCGGCCTGCGCGATCGCCTCTTCTTCCTGCGTGACCCGCGCAGCCTCGGCCTCAGCCGCCAATCGCGCCGCTTCAGCGTCTTTCGCGGCACGTTCTTCTGCGGCCAGACGTTCGGCTTCAATCTCTGCCGCTTCACGCGCTGCGCGTTCCTCTGCCGCACGCGCCTCGGCGGCTTTTGCCTCACGTTCCTGCGCTGCACGCTCTTCCGCTGTTTTCGCCTCAAGCGCCTGCGCCGCCGCGCGCTCCTCCGCCGCTTTTGCTTCAAGCTCCTGCGCCGCGCGTTCCTCGGCAGCTTTTGCCTCCTGCGCTTGCGCCGCCACACGCGCGTCCTCTTCCTTCTGGCGTTGCTCCTCGGCCACGCGGGCGGCTTCCGCTTCACGCGCGGCCGCTGCCTCATCATCCTTCAACCGCTGGGCTTCTGCCTCCGCTGCGGCGCGTTCGCGCTCAGCGTCCTCCACTGCCTGAAGTCGGGCGGCCTCGGCCTCTTCGGCGGCCGTATCGACCGTGACCTCCTCCGCCTCGCCACCGTCATTGACGATCGCGTCCAGTCCTTCGTCGATCTTGGACGACGACCGGAACATCCGGTCCTTCAGTTTCTTGAAAAACGACATGGGGCAGGCCTTTGGATCAGTGTTGCAACTGACCTAATGCGCCCCGCCCCGATTTGGAAGCCTCCGCAAGCGTCAGATTTCGTCCTTGAAGTGTTTCATGACCAGCTTGATCGGATTCGGTGCCGCCTGCCCCAGCCCGCAAATACTGGCATCCGACATGGCCGTGCAAAGATCGGCCAGCAGGTCCTGATCCCACGTGTCAGCCTGCATCAGCTTGACGGCCTTCTCGCAGCCGACGCGACACGGGGTGCACTGGCCACAGCTTTCATCCTCGAAAAACCGCAGCATGTTCAGTGCGGCATCACGGGCGGCGTCCTGATCGGACAGAACGACAACAGCAGCGGACCCGATGAAGCTGCCAAGAGGCTGCAACGTATCAAAATCCAGCGGCACGTCATTGATCGACGCGGGCAATAGGCCGGAGGACGGGCCACCCGGCTGATAAGCCTTGAAGACATGGCCATCCGCCATGCCACCTGCCGCATCGATAATATCCATAATCGTGGACCCGGCGGGCAAAAGATAAACACCCGGCTGCGCCACGCGGCCCGACACGGAATAAGACCGCAACCCCTTGCGGCCATTCCTTTCAACCGACGACAGGATTTCCGGACCCTCACGGCAGATGCGGCCAACCCAATGCAGGGTTTCGACATTATGCACCAGCGTCGGGCGGTCAAATACACCGACCTGCGCAACAAAGGGCGGGCGATGTCGCGGAATGCCGCGTTTGCCTTCAATGGACTCAATCATCGCGGATTCTTCGCCGCAAATGTAAGCACCTGCACCACGGCGCAAATCGATGTAGCCGGGGGCAACCAGCCCTGCGTCTTCCAACGCTTTGATCTCATTGGCGAGGATATGCAGCACGGCAGGGTATTCATCGCGCATGTAGATGAAACAGGTCTTCGCTTCGACAGCCCAAGCGGCGATCAGCATGCCTTCAAGAAACAGATGCGGGGTGCGTTCCAGATAATAGCGATCCTTGAAGGTGCCCGGCTCGCCCTCGTCCCCGTTTACGGCCAGATAGCGGGGGCCATCATTGGCACGCACAAAGCCCCACTTTTTACCTGATGGAAAACCCGCACCTCCAAGACCGCGCAAGCCCGACGACAAAACCTTTTCCTGAACGGCCTCCCAGTCCGCGCCATCGCGCAACTTCAAAAGCGTCTCGTAACCACCTGACGTCACGTACTTATCATAATTTTCATAATCTGGAATGCGCGGATGCGTATCACCCTTGGCAATCGCGGCCTTCACCTTTTCAGGGGTGGCATTGTCAATGTGCAGATGGCCCAGCTCCAAAACCGGTGCCGTGTCGCAACGGCCCATGCACGGGGCGCGCATCACACGCACCTCAGCCGGATCCAACCCGTCTTCCAGCGCGGCTTTCAACTGCTGCGCACCCGCCAATTCACAAGACAGGGAATCGCAGACGCGGATCGTCAGCGCGGGTGGCTTGGGCTCGCCCTCTTTGACTACATCAAAGTGGGCATAAAAGGTCGCGACCTCGTAAACCTCGGCCTGACTCAGGCGCATTTCCTCCGCCAGCGCGCGCAAATGCGGGGCAGACAGGCAACCGTATTCATCCTGAACAAGATGCAGAAATTCGATCAGCAAATCACGACGACGCGGACGATCGCCCAACAGGGCCTTGATCTCGTCCCATGCCTGATCCTCGACCTGACGGCCCTTGGGACGGTGACGCCCCTTGCCCTTGCCGGATTTCCAGACACCCTTGCGCTCGTCCAATGCCATGATCTGCTCCCGTAACGTGCGCCCTTGATAACGCAGCCGCGCGCGAAAAACGACGCAAATGCGACATCACAAATGCCACAAACGTTGCCGGAAACAACTTGTCGCAGCTTGCATAGCTTATCGGAAACAAATGGCGTGCTATATCGACCCCATGAGATCGATGATCCTGTTCAGCCTGGCGACACTGCTGCCCGTGCCCTTGCTCGCACTCGGGGCGGTGTCGGGTGGCTGGTGCACAGCGCTTGCGCTTGTCTATCTGACGGGTCTGACATTCACGCTCGACACGCTGATCAAGATCGTGACACCCCCAGTGCCCGAAAGCGAGTTTCCAGCAGCCAACGGCCTGTCTGTCGTTCTGGCCGTGCTGCATTTCCCGCTTTTGGGGTTGATCGTATTCGGGTTGGCCGGTGACACGCTGTCGACGGTCGCAAAGATCGCGTTGTTCCTCGCCGCAGGCATGTATTTCGGGCAAGTCGGCAATTCCAACGCGCATGAACTGATCCATCGCGGCGCACGGCATCTGCACCAGCTTGGCAAATGGGTCTATATCTCGCTTTTGTTCGGGCATCACACCTCGGCGCATCCGCTGGTACATCACCGCTTTGTCGCCACAGACATGGACCCGAACACATCGCGTCTGGGCGAAACGTACTACGCTTATCTGCCACGCGCATGGATCGGGTCGTTCAAGGCCGGGCTGAAGGCCGAAAACGCACGTCGCAAGGGCCAGCCGCTTTGGACGCACCCTTATGCGCATTATATCGGCGGTGCGGTTTTGATGATCGCCATCGCGGCAGTGATTGGCGGGCTGAAGGGGGCGGCGATTTATGTGCTGTTGGCCGGATATGCCCAGTCGCAACTGATGCTGTCCGACTACGTGCAGCACTACGGTCTGACGCGCAAGATTGACGAAAACGGCAAGCCGGAACCGGTCGGCGCGAAACATAGCTGGAACAGCCCGCACTGGTTCTCATCCGCACTGATGCTGAACGCGCCGCGCCATTCTGATCATCACGCACATCCGTCGCGGGAATACCCCGCACTCGACCTGCCGGTGGACGGACCAATGCTGCCACGCTCCTTGCCGACGATGGCGACGCTCGCGCTTTTTCCGTCGCGCTGGTTCAAGGTCATGAACCCGCGCGTCAGGCGGTTGCGGGCATGATGCGGCTAGCCACCATCCTGTCGGTCTTGGCGACACAGGCGCTTGGTGAAACACCGATGTCGGGGGCAGAGTTCGACGCTTATTCCACCGGACGGACACTGACCTTCGGTACGATTGGCAATCCGGATTATGGGGTTGAACAATACCTGCCCGATCGCAAGGTGATCTGGTCACCCGGACCTGGCCGCTGCGTCGAAGGCTCTTGGTTCGATCGCGGCGACAACATCTGCTTTGTGTATGAAACCGACCCAGAACCGAAATGCTGGCAGGTTTACCGGACCGAAACAGGAATCCGGGCGGTGTTTACCAACCAACCGGGTACAACAGTTCTGTTTGAAAGTAAGGACAACACCAAACCGCTGGTCTGCCCTGGTCCTGATCTGCTCGGCTAAAGCAGGCGACCCTGATCGTCTGTGCTGTCGGATTTGCTCTTCTTGGTCCCTGCCCCTTGCAGTAGCACGCGCCCATCCGCAAATTCGATTTCAAGCGACTTGGCCGCTTTGGCGGCATCGACATGCGTGACCAGCGCCTCGCCGTCGCGCACGACCGCGTAACCGCGTTTGAGCGTTTCGCGATAGCCAAGCGTTTCGCGAAGCCTGTCGAGTGACTCCAGTCTCGCCACGCGTTCAGATTGCTGGCGGGTGGCAATCGCGGCCAGTCTGGCCGCCAAAGTGTCATAAGCGGTGTACGCCCTGTGCACGTCCGGTGCACGCAGTGTGACACGCCGAAAACCGTCCCGCCGCGCGGCGACGCCACGGGTCAGCGCAGGGCCAAGCCGGGCTGTCAGCTCGTTCAAACGGCGGTGCTCCTGCCCCATCCGCCCCGTCAGAACGGACGGGCGCAGCCCCAGATTCGCCAGCTGCAATTTCTTCTTTTGCGCCGCCTGTATCAGCGCCACGGGCAGCTTTTCCGCCCAGTAATCAAAGCGTTGCTGCGGTGTGTCCAGCAAGGCTCCCGGCTTTGGCAAGGCCCGCGCCAGATCGCGCAATCGCTGTTTGCGCTGCTCCAGCCCCGCGCTTGCGGCATAATTCAGTCGACCACCCTGCTGATCGACCCAGCCCAGCAGCTCCATGCGGACCGGCACCGCCAGTTCCGCCGCCGCCGTCGGCGTCGGCGCCCGCATATCCGACACAAAATCAATCAACGTCGTATCCGTTTCGTGCCCCACCGCCGAGATGAGTGGGATGTCGGATGCGGCGGCGGCGCGCGCGACGATTTCTTCGTTAAAGCCCCATAGATCCTCGATCGATCCACCTCCGCGGGCGACGATGATCAGGTCGGGGCGTGGCAAGGCACCGCCGGGGGTGAGCGCGTTGAAACCTGCAATCGCGCGGGCCACTTCGGGGGCGCAATTCTGCCCCTGCACGGCGACCGGCCAGACCAGCACCTTGCGCGGAAAACGATCACGCAAGCGGTGCAGGATATCGCGGATGACTGCACCAGAGGGCGAGGTCACAACGCCAATGATTTCAGGAAGATACGGCAAGGGCTTCTTGCGCTCGGGCGCGAATAGCCCCTCTGCCGCGAGCGCCTTCTTGCGCTTTTCCAGCATCGCCATCAAAGCGCCTTCGCCGGCAACCTCGATACTGTCGACGTTGATGTTGTATTTCGACTGCGGGCCAAAGGTGGACAGCTTGCCGGTAACAATAACTTCAAGCCCTTCTTCAGGCTGCACGCCCAGCCCCGCGACCTGCCCTTTCCAGGAATTGCAGGCGATGACATTCCGGTCATCCTTGATGTCATAATAAAGATGGCCCGACTTCGCGCGCACGACGCGCCCGACTTCACCGCGCACACGCACACGTCCAAAAGCCCCTTCAAGGGTCTTTTTGACCGATCCGGTCAATTCGGAAACGGTGAACTCCGGGGCATTGCCCTTGGGTGTTTCTTCTTCGAAAAGGTCCATGCGCCGCCCTTGTTCTCTGCTCGTCGCAACCTTAGAACGCGAGGCAGAAAAGGCCAAGCGGGGGACGCCGATGAACATACTCATTCTGGGCAGTGGCGGGCGTGAACACGCACTGGCATGGGCAATCAAGCAGAACCCGAAATGCGACCGCCTGATCGTCGCCCCCGGCAACGCGGGGATGGCCGATGTCGCGTGGTGCGCCGATCTCAACATTCTGGACGGAGATGCCGTCGCGACCTTTGCCGAGGAAAACGCGATTGATCTTGTCGTCATCGGTCCCGAAGCCCCGCTGGCCGCTGGTGTCGGCGACAGCCTGCGCGCCACCGGTTTGCTGGTGTTCGGCCCGTCCGAAGCAGCGGCCAAGCTGGAAGCGTCAAAATCCTTTACCAAGGAAATCTGCGACGCCGCCAATGCGCCGACAGCAGCCTATGCCCACTTCACCGACGCCGAAGCCGCGCGTGATTACATCAAGGCACAGGGCGCCCCGATTGTTGTCAAGGCAGACGGTCTGGCGGCCGGGAAAGGCGTCATTGTCGCGATGACCGAAGACGAAGCGCTTGCTGCCATCGACGATATGTTTGACGGATCGTTCGGGGATGCAGGCGCGGAAGTCGTGATCGAAGAGTTCATGGACGGCGAAGAGGCTTCGTTCTTTGTTCTGTCTGACGGGGAAACCCTGCTGCCAATCGGAACCGCGCAGGATCACAAGCGCGTTGGCGATGGCGATACCGGCCCGAACACGGGCGGCATGGGGGCCTATTCACCCGCACCTGTGATGACAGACGACGTGATCGCCAAGACGATGGACGAAATTGTCACGCCAACGATGATGGAGATGTCCAAGCGCGGCACGCCCTTTCAGGGTGTCCTGTTTGTCGGTCTGATGATCAAGAACGGCCAGCCGCGACTGGTGGAATACAATGTGCGGTTTGGCGATCCGGAATGCCAATGCCTGATGATGCGTCTTGGCGGTCAGGTGCTGGATCTGGTGCACGCCTGCGCCGAGGAGCGGTTGAAAGACGTCCAGGTCAACTGGGCTGATGATCATGCACTGACGGTTGTCCTGGCGGCGAACGGTTACCCGGGACCATATGAAAAAGGCAGCGTCATTAAAGGGCTTGATACACTGCCAGAGGATTCATTCCAGATGACGTTTCACGCCGGCACCACATTGTCCGGCGGACAGGTCACGGCGACCGGCGGGCGTGTTCTGGCGGCAACCGGGCGCGGTGCGTCCTTGAAAGATGCGCACGAGAGGGCCTATGCGCTGATCGATCAGATCAACTGGCCTGGCGGGTTTCATCGCACCGACATCGGTTATCGCGCCTTGGCGCGGGCAGACGACTAGGGATTGAACCGCGCACGAAAAAAGGCGGTGCCACATGGCACCGCCTTTTTTTCATAGGACCGGTTTGATCAGGCTGCGCGGCCAACCAATACGCTGTCGATTTCTTCCGCTGCCGCAACTTCGTCGTTACCAGCCACTGCCGCGATTTCGCGCGTCAGGCGTTCAAGTGCAGCTTCGTAGAGCTGGCGTTCGGAATAGGACTGTTCGCGCTGGTCATCCTGCCGATGCAGGTCGCGCACAACTTCGGCAATCGCGATCAAATCGCCCGAGTTGATCTTTTGTTCGTATTCCTGTGCCCGGCGGGACCACATGGCTTTCTTTACCTTGGCCTTGCCCCGCAATGTTTTCATGGCGTGCGAGACGACATCCGGAGTTGCCAGCGCCCGCATCCCGACCTCGGTTGCCTTGTGCGTCGGCACACGCAGGGTCATCTTGTCCTTCTCGAATGCGATCACGAACAGTTCCAGTTCGAAACCGGCGACTTCCTGTTCTTCGATCGACACGATCTTGCCAACGCCATGCGCGGGATAAACCACGAAGTCATTGGGCTGAAATTCTTTTTTCTTCGACTTGCTCATGTTCATCCTTCCATGAAGACGGGCATTCAGACGTCAAAAAGACCAGCGCGGGTGTCTTCCACCCCCGTTAGTCAGAAATCCGCTGAATTATTGTCAGTGCTTTGGCGTCATTAAGCCTACTATACCACAAAACGCCCCCCCCTGCCAGCGCAGGGGCAATTCCGGCGATCATTCCAAGAAAACATCAGCTTATCGGCGCATGATTGGCGAATCAGCCGCCTTCGCCAGCGGCTTCGGAAAAGAGTTCGATCTTTCCGTCTTTGCCGTCCATTTCTTCTGCATTCGGCAGCGGGTCTTTCTTGGTAATGATGACAGGCCACATTTCGGAATACTTGCGGTTGAATTCGACCCACTTTTCCATATCGGGTTCGGTGTCCGGGCGGATCGCGTCGGCCGGGCATTCGGGTTCGCAGACGCCACAGTCGATACATTCGTCAGGGTGGATAACCAGCATGTTTTCACCTTCATAGAAGCAGTCCACAGGGCAGACTTCGACGCAGTCGGTGTATTTGCAGGCAATGCAGTTGTCGTTGACGATGTAGGTCATGGGCCGTTCCGTTTCGTATCCGCGGACTCGCTAGACCAAGAGGCGCAATCATTCAAGCGGGAACGACCCGTCATCACGCAACCGCGACGACAAGTCTCGGCGATCTTTCTTGGTTGGCCGCCCCTTGCCCTCGAAACGCGGGTTTTTTTGGCGCACGACGGGTTCAGGTGACATGTCTTCGTAAAGCGCATGTGCTTCGGGGGCGGGCCCGCGTCGTGATCCGCAATCCAAGATCTTGACGATCTTGACGTCGTTTTCCTTGGCAAATGTCAGGACATCACCCGGACCGACCGCCCTTGCGGGCTTGCTTGCCGGGGTTCCGTCAACGCGTACCTTGCCCGCCGAAACGACCCCGGCGGCCAGACTGCGCGATTTGAAAAACCGCGCATGCCACAGCCATTTGTCCAGCCGGATTGTCGGGCGTTCTTCGCTCAATCCTTCTTGAACCCGGCAAGCGCTGCCGCAAACGGGTTGTCGGGATCGATCGCTTTTTCCTTCCTTGGCTTGGCCTGGAAGGATTGCGGTTTGTTGCCGCCAGCCTTGGGGCCCTTGCCCTTTGGCTTTCCCTTGCGATGGGGTCGGTCGTTTGCAGGTTTGGGTCGTACAGCACGCCCCCCCCAAGTGAACGTGAAGAACGTTTCCATTTCCGGCACTTCGGTCGGCGGAGCCGGTGGAATGTCGGTTTGTGGATCGGTTGGCGGCACACCGACGGGTTCTTCGACGGGCGGCACGCCAATTGGCTCTTCGCTTGGCGGGACGTCGATCGGCGGCGCTGGCGGCACTTCGCCCGGCTTGTCGCCCGGGACTTCGTCTGGCGGATTTTGAACGGCGGCTTTCATTTTCTCGCGCTCTCCCTTTTCGGCCTTGTATCCAAGACCAACCATCAGGTTCGCGAACTGTTCCAGCGTCATGCCCGTGATTGACAGCATGTCGGGCGTGGCCTCAAAGCCGCCACGCGAATCCTGATCGCGCAGCATGTCTGCAAGCCGTTCGACCATGTCGATGCGGATCGCACGTTCGCCCGCAGCGCGGTAGCCGGCCATCGCATAGTAACCAGGCACGGCGTCTTTGGCGGCTGGCACAGTGACCAGACCGGGGGGCGGGCTTTCGGGGAATTCCTGCAGGCCTTTGGACAACGACCAAAGCACCAGACGCAGACGGGTTGGCGCGGGTTTCAGCAGGAGCGGCATGAAGATCGTGAACTGGCCAAAGCGGATGCCGTGCTTGCGCAAAGCACCACGGGCGTCCTGATCCAGCGCCTTGACCTCGTCCGCGACTTCGCCGCGCGGGATGATCCCGAAACCTTCGGCCATGCGAAAGGCAAAGCCTTTGGCGGAACCTGTCAACGTCTCGTCATTGCGCAGGGCCAGCAGCGGTTCGAAACCCGACGCGATCTTGCGGTCGATGAAATGCTGTAGGCGACGTCGCACCTTCTCTGTGACGTCTGGACCTGCTTCATCATCAACGAAGGCTTCGACGACAGGTTTATAGGGGTCATCGCCCTTGGTCAGTTTGCCGACAGCGGCATCGCCCCACATCAGCCCGCCCTGTTCAGTAAAGTCGATTTCCGGATCGGGCGCGTTATAGAAACGGTCGGCCAGCAGATGGAATTGCGGCACAAGCGCCTGCACCGATGCCTGGCGCAGCGTCTTGGCCTCGTCCGGGCTGCCGGTCTTGTCCATGCGGAAGCGGAAACCTTCCAGTTTGCCCACGAATTCACCTTCAACGGTGACTTCACCCTTATCGTTTACGTCAGCCAATAACTTGTCCTTCTGGTTGAGCCGGCGAAGCAAGACAGATGTCCGCCGGTCCACAAATCTTTGCGTGAGAGCGCCGTGAAGCGCATCCGATAGGCGGTCTTCTACCGCGCGCGTCGCGTCGCGCCAATGGGAATCGTCGCGCAACCACCCCTTGCGCTGGGCCACGTAGGTCCATGTGCGGATATATGCCAACCGCTTGGACAGTGTATCAATGTCCCCGTCAGAGCGGTCGATCCGTTTGATCTGCAGTGCGAACCAGTTTTCGTCTACATGGCCCGTCTGGTGCAGATCGTTGAAGATCCGGGTCAGCAGGTTGGCATGTTCGCCCTTGCTGATGCCGCGAAAATCGGGGATGCGGCAGACGTCCCAAAGCAGCCGCACGGACGGTCCGTCACTGGCCCGCGCGGCAACCTCTGCATCGCCTGCCAGTGCCTTGAGCGCGGCCAGATCATCGCTTTCGCGCACGCGGGTCAACCATTGGTCCTGCGTCTGTTCTTCGAGCGTTTGCAGCAGTCGTTTGATTGACCCGAATTGAAGATCAGTATTGCGCCACTGCAATTTGGTGACAGGGCGGAAGCGGTGATTGGTAATTGCGTCCGCGACTGCTTCATCAAGTTCGGGGGCTTCACCGGTCACCCCGAACGTACCAGCATCCGTATGCCGCCCTGCCCGACCGGCAATCTGGGCGAGTTCTTCGGGGAAGAGGTTTCGCATCCTACGCCCGTCGAATTTCGACAGGCCAGAGAACGCGACGTGCTTGATATCGAGGTTGAGCCCCATTCCGATGGCATCAGTGGCGACAAGGTAGTCCACGTCGCCATTCTGGTACATCTCGACCTGCGCGTTGCGCGTGCGCGGCGATAGCGCGCCCATGACGACGGCGGCTCCACCCTTTTGGCGTCGCAGCAGCTCTGCAATTGCATAGACATTTTCAACCGAAAAACCGACGATAGCCGACCTTGCGGGCATGCGGCTTAGCTTTTTCGAACCTGTACACGTCAGCGTGCTGAAGCGGTCCCGTTTCAAAAAATCCGCTTCGGGCACAAGCGAGGCTATGGCCCCCCACATCGTTTCGGCCCCTAGAAACAGTGTTTCATGCAGACCCCGCGCGTGCAGCAACCGGTCAGTAAAGATATGCCCGCGTTCGGCGTCCGCACAAAGTTGGATTTCATCGATAGCAAGGAAATCGCAGCCCATACCGGGCGGCATGGCTTCGACCGTGCAGACCCAATAAGCCGCACGCGGCGGCACGATCCGTTCTTCGCCGGTAACAAGCGCGACGACGCCCGGACCGCGTTTTGCGACGATCCGGTCATAGACCTCGCGGGCAAGCAGACGCAGCGGCAGGCCGATAATGCCGGTACGATAGGCCAGCATCCGTTCAATCGCGTAATGCGTCTTGCCGGTATTGGTGGGGCCAAGGACAGCCGTCACGCGGGCGTTCATATGCGGTCCCCCGGGGGTGGTTCAGGCTAGAGCGCCTGACCTTCCAGCTGCAGATTAACGCGTTCCAGCGCTTCGAGTGTATCCGGTTCGAGCGGATAGATTTCGAGGATCGCGCGATAGACTTCGCGCGCATCTTCGGGGCGTTCCAGACCTTCCATGATGATCCCGACGCCGAACATCGCGTTGAAATGGCGCGGTTCCAGCACCAGTGCGGCGCGCAGGTCATCCAATGCCGGACCGATCATTTCAAGGTTGAAGTAGGCCTGCGCACGCCCCGAATATGCAGCCGAAAATTCCGGCGCATGGTCGATTGTTGCAGTGTAGTGTTCAGCTGCCGCGACAAAGTCGCCCTGCTCCAGGGCTTCCTCACCCCGGCGCAGCAACAAATCGATGGTCGCAGAACCGGATTTATCGAGCCGATCGAGAATGCGGTCAGCAATCCGTTCGTGATTGGTCTCGTCTGCGGTCAAAAGCTCTTGATATAGGTCGTCCAAAGACGTTTCTTGCGCGAAGGCAGATGACGAAAACGTCACCCCCAGCAGAAATGCCGTAACGACAGAATTGAAGCGGATCGGATGCTTGCCCATACTTGTAATGTAGCGTCTCGGCCCGAAGGTGCCAGAGGGGACGCGCCCTGAAAGCGAAAAAAGGACAACGATCATGAGCAAAGTAATCGACGAGGCCGTCATAGCCCTGAACGAAAAGATGGGCGGGGCCGGGTTTGATGGCACCGCGAAGTTCGTCATTGAGGACGAAGGCGCGATCATGATTGATGGCGACGGTGCCCGTGCGGGTGACGAAGAGGCAGACGTCACGCTGACTGCCTCTACCGAAACCTTCAAGGCGATCCTTGACGGTGAACAGAACCCCACGGCTGCCTTCATGACCGGCCAGCTGACAGTCGACGGCGATATGGGCAAGGCGATGGCTTTGTCCGGCGTTCTTGGCTAAGTGATGGAAACTGCACCGCTTTACAATGATGTGGCCTATGGGCCTGAAGGCGGTGCAGCCCATTGGGTGACAGCCTCTGACGGGGTGCGCATCCGCGTGGCCCACTGGATGGCGCCGCAGGCAAAAGGCACCGTTCTCGTCTTTCCGGGCCGCACCGAGTTTATCGAAAAATACGGCGATGCCGCGCTGGAATTCACCAACGCCGGCTATGCCACCGCTGTGATTGACTGGCGCGGTCAGGGTCTGGCTGATCGTATGCAGCCGGATCGTGGGCTTGGCTACGTACGCCAGTTTTCCGATTATCAAGATGATGTGACCGCCATGTTGGATCATGTGCGCGCCCTGTCATTGCCGGAACCTTATTATCTTGTTGGTCATTCCATGGGCGGCTGTATCGGCTTGCGTGCCTTGCTGAACGACTTGCCCGTCAAGGCCTGCATGTTTTCCGCCCCGATGTGGGGCATCATGATGGCCCCACCGACACGTCCGTTTGCTTGGGTTGTAACCACTGCGGCCCGTGCCTTAGGTCTTGATTCCCGTATTGCACCGGGCCAGACGACCCAGAACTATACCGCGATTACGCCGCTGGCGGACAACACCCTGACCTCTGATCCCCGCATGTACGAGATCATGCAAGAGCAGTTGCGCAAGTACCCTGATCTGGCCCTTGGCGGCCCGTCCATGACTTGGTTGAACGAGGCCTTGCGCGAAATGCTTGCCCTGTCGCGGATGCCAAGCCCCGACATCCCTTGCCTGACGTTCCTTGGCACGGACGAGCAGATCGTCACCCCCTCGCGTATCCACGAGCGTATGAAGCGTTGGCCCAAAGGCGAATTGGTCATCGTTCCGGATGGCCGCCACGAGGTCATGCTGGAAACCTCGGCGATCAGGCGCACGGTCTATGACCGCACGATCGCCCATTTCGCAGCGCATTCTTAGACTTTCCCTTTTGTCACCTGGCTCTACCATGGGATCATGGCCGATGTGCTGACATTCACCGACCGCGGGATTTATTGCCCTGCTGGCGATTTCTATATTGATCCGTGGCAACCTGTTGCCCGCGCGCTCATCACGCATGGGCACGCGGACCATTCGCGATGGGGGATGGACAGCTATCTTGCGACCCGTGCCGCCGCCCCCGTCATGCAGCACCGCCTTGGTCCGGATGCACATATCGAAACGGTTGATTATGGGGAGACCCGCCAGATCGGCGGAGCACGCGTATCCTACCACCCTGCTGGCCATGTGCCGGGGTCCGCGCAGATCAAGGTGACGGTCAAAGGCGAGACATGGGTCGCTTCGGGCGATTACAAGACCGTCGACGACGGTCTGTCCGAGCCGTTCGAGCCAGTCCGGTGCCACGCGTTCATTACCGAATGCACCTTTGGCCTGCCGGTTTTCAAATGGACGCCGCGCGACGTGCTGACCGACCAGATCAATCAATGGTGGATTGCGAACAGGGATGCAGGGCGATTTTCCCTTCTTGGGGCCTATGCGCTGGGCAAGGCGCAACGGCTGTTGACGACCGTAGATGCCGAAATCGGTCCGATCCTCACGCATGGAGCGATCGAGAACACAAACGAGATTCTGCGCGCACAGGGGATCAAGCTGCCACGGACAACCCGCGTAACTGCCGAGACGCAGGTCAAGGACTATCCCGGTGCGCTTGTCCTTGCGACGCCGGGTGCGCTGGCGCAGCCATGGGCGAACAAGTTCAAGCCCGGCTCTGCTGCCTTTGCTTCCGGCTGGATGGCCCTGCGTGGCGTGCGCAGGCGACGTGCGATGGATCGCGGATTTATCGTATCGGACCACGCAGACTGGGACGGGCTGAATAGCGCTATTCAGGCCACCGGTGCGGAAAAAGTCTTTGTCACCCACGGCTATACCGCGCCGTTCGAACGGTATCTGCGCGAGCAAGGCTATGACGCCCATACCGTCAGCACCGAATACACCGGCGAGGTGGCAGAAGATGCCTAACCGCTGTCATTTGCGCAGAGCTTGGCGTCGATGAAACAGTTCGCAGACCTGTTCACCCGGATTGACGAAACCACGAAGACGACCGTGAAGACGGCCGCGCTTGCCAGTTTTTTTCGCGAGGCACCGGATCAGGACAAGCTTTGGACCGTTGCATTGTTTACCGGTCGCCGCCCCAAGCGGACGATCACGGCGACCCGCCTGCGCGAATGGGCGGCAGAGGCCGCAGATATTCCGCTTTGGCTATTCGAGGAATCCTATAGCATTGTCGGCGATCTAGCGGAAACGATCACGCTGATCCTGCCCGACGCCGAATCCCACGAAGATCGCCCGCTGACCGACTGGATCGCTGAATTGAAACGCCTGTCCGGCCTTGATGAGGACGCACGGAAAGCCGGCATCCTGAATGCATGGGCCAAGCTGGAAAGCAAGGAACGGTTTCTGTTCACGAAACTGCTGACGGGCGGGTTTCGCATCGGTGTTAGCGCAAAGCTGATCACGCGCGCATTGGCCCAAGCGACCGATCAGGATGAAGCAAACCTGACCCACCGCCTGATGGGTAACTGGACACCCGAAACCACCACATGGCACGCGTTGATTGAAGCCGACGATCCGACGGCCGACCTGTCACGCCCCTATCCGTTCTATCTGGCCTATGGGCTTGAAGATCTCGACGCGCTTGGCCCGCCGGACGATTGGTCTGCGGAACGCAAGTGGGACGGTATTCGTGGGCAATTGATCGTGCGTGGCGGCGAGCACCATTTGTGGTCGCGCGGCGAAGAGCTGATGACAGACCGTTTTCCGGAGCTGTCGCAGTTGAAAGACTTTCTGCCCGACGGCACGGTAATCGACGGCGAAATCCTTGCGTTTGCTGATGAAGCGCCGTTGAGTTTCAACGCCCTTCAGAAACGGATCGGGCGCAAGACCGTGCCGAAAAAGCTGTTGAAGGATTCGCCCGCGATCATCATGGCCTACGATCTGTTAGAGCAGGATGGCCGCGATATCCGTGATGCACCATTTGAAACCCGGCGGGCCGGGTTGCAGATGCTGATCGAACAAGCCCCGGCTGAGTTGCCGATCCGGCTGTCGCCGTCCGTTCCATTCAAAAGCTGGACCGAACTGGCCCGCGAACGCGACAAGTCGCGTGCGATGAATGCCGAAGGCTTGATGCTCAAACGACTGGATTCCGCCTACCTTGCAGGTCGCAAAAAGGGTGACTGGTGGAAATGGAAGGTCGATCCTCTGACCATTGACGCTGTGATGATCTATGCACAATCAGGGTCCGGACGACGTGCGAACCTGTTTACCGATTACACATTCGCGGTGTGGAACGGCAACGAACTGACACCATTCACCAAGGCATATTCAGGGCTGACCGACGCCGAATTCCGTGAAATCACGGCATGGGTGCGCAAGAACACCTTGCAGAAATTCGGCCCGGTCCGGCAGGTCACGCCAGAGCATGTCTTCGAAATCGCCTTTGAAGGGATACAGGAATCGCCGCGTCACAAATCCGGGGTTGCCTTGCGCTTTCCCCGTATGCTCCGCTGGCGCAAGGACAAGCCGTTGTCCGAAGCCAATACACTGGATGACCTGAAAGACATGCTCGCGACCTATGGCTAAACCTGCCGCCCCTTTGCCACCGCGCCCCGCACCGGTGAGCGAACGCGCGCCCGAAGGTGCGTGTGACACACATGTGCATCTGTTGGCGGGTACGGATGAGCTGGCGCTATATGCTGGCCGCACGCAAGATCCGGCCCAGCCTTATGCCGCCTACCTCGCTGATTACAAAGCGCATCTTGAAAACCTTGGCGTGTCCCGCGGTGTCATCGTCCAATCCATTTTTTACGGTACGGACAACACAGTCACAGCCAATGCTGTGCGGGACATGGGGGAAGGGTTCAAAGGGATCGGATTGGTGCCTGATGCGGCAACGGATGCGGACCTTGACCGGTTTGTGGACTGGAATTTCAAAGGCGTGCGCCTGAATTACGTGCATGGCGGCGTGCTGACATGGGACGGCGTCAAGGCGATGGCCCCGCGGCTTGCGGAGCGTGGTTTACACATTCAGATGCTGATGCATGCCGACCTGCATATGGAAGACCTTGCTGCCGATATCACCGCCCTGCCCGTTCCTGTTGTTTTCGATCATATCGGCTGGCCGTCGGATATGTCGAAAGGCCCAGCGCATCACGGGTTTCAGGCGCTTTGCAACGCACTTTCTGACGGAGATGCCTATGTAAAGCTGTCTGGTCTTTACCGGCTGTCAGACGCCCCGCACACCGCGACAGACGCGTACGTCCGCGCACTTGTGCGGGCCAATCCAGAGCGCTGTCTTTGGGGGTCGGACTGGCCGCATATCATGCTGAACGGCGCGCAGATGCCGCAGGGCGCGGACCTTTGGCACGCCTTCTTGCGTGCGGTCCCCCATGCTGACACACGCCATCGCATTCTGGTGCAGAACCCTGCCGAACTCTATGAATTCTAGCGGGTATCGCTTTCCCTTTTGATGCGGTCTGCCTATGTAGGGCAGGACACAATCCAAGAGGCTATTTCATGCGCTTTCCGACCCCCCTGTTCGATGCGAATGCCACCGGTGGCAATCAGTTTGGTGAATTGCCCGAATGGGATCTGAGCGATCTTTATACCGCCGAGGACAGCAAGGAATTGCGCCGTGACATGGCTTGGCTGGAAACCGAATGTGCCGATTTCGCCCAAAGCTATGAAGGCAAACTGGCTTCGCTAGATGCGGAGGGTATGCTTCAGGCGGTCAGACGATACGAAGAAATCGACGTCATCGCAGGTCGGATCATGTCGTTTGCAGGACTGCGGTATTATCAGATGACCACGGATGCCGATCGTGCGAAATTCATGGCCGACTGTCAGGACAAGATCACGGCCTATACCACCCCGCTGGTGTTCTACGGACTGGAATTCAATCGGCTTGACGACGACCACTTGTCCGGGCTGATCGCACAGAACGCGGATCTGGCTCGCTACAAGCCCGTCTTTGACCGGATGCGCGCGATGAAGCCGCACCAGTTGTCGGACGAGTTGGAAAAGTTCCTGCACGATCAATCGACTGTGGGTGCCTCTGCGTGGAACCGTCTTTTTGATGAAACGATGGCCGGGCTTGAATTTGACGTCGATGGCGAAACGCTGAACCTTGAATCGACGCTGAACCTGCTGACCGAACAGGATCGGTCAAAGCGTGAAGCTGCGTCTCATGCGCTTGCCGCTGTCTTTCAGAATAACATCAAGCTCTTCGCGCGTGTTCACAACACGCTGGCGAAGGAAAAAGAAATCGAGGATCGCTGGCGCAATATGCCGACCCCGCAGACCGGACGGCATCTGTCCAATCACGTGGAACCCGAAGTGGTCGAAGCGCTGCGCAATGCGGTCGTGAAGGCCTATCCGCGCCTGTCGCATCGCTATTACAGGCTGAAGGCCAAGTGGTTGGGTCTTGATCGCATGGAAACATGGGATCGCAACGCGCCATTGCCGATGGAAAATACGCGCACTGTCGATTGGGCCGAGGCGCAGAAGACCGTCATGGATGCCTATGGCGATTTCGCACCCGAAATGGCCGAACTTGCCGAACCGTTCTTCAGCAAAGGCTGGATCGACGCGCCGGTGAAACCCGGCAAGGCACCCGGCGCGTTCGCCCACCCGACCGTGACCACGGTGCACCCTTACGTAATGTTGAACTATCTTGGTAAGCCGCGTGACGTGATGACACTAGCCCATGAGTTGGGCCACGGCGTGCATCAGGTGCTGGCCGCCGAACAAGGGGAGCTGTTGTCCTCGACCCCGCTAACGCTGGCCGAAACCGCGTCTGTCTTTGGTGAAATGCTGACCTTCCGCAAGCTTCTGGAAGGTGCCAAGACCAAGGAAGAACGCAAGGTGCTTTTGGCCGGCAAGGTCGAGGATATGATCAATACGGTCGTGCGCCAGATCGCGTTCTACGATTTCGAATGCAAGCTGCACGACGCGCGCCGCAGCGGAGAATTGACGCCCGATGATATCAACGCGCTTTGGATGTCGGTGCAGGCCGAAAGCCTAGGTGACGTGTTCGATTTCCATGAAGGCTATGAAACCTTCTGGGCCTATATCCCGCATTTCGTCCATTCGCCGTTCTATGTTTACGCTTATGCCTTTGGCGATGGCCTCGTGAATGCCCTTTATGCCGTCTATGAGGAAGGTGATCCCGACTTTAAGAGCAAGTACTTTGACATGCTCAAGGCTGGCGGGTCCAAGCACCACAAGGAACTGCTTGCCCCCTTTGGGCTGGATGCGTCCGATCCGGCATTTTGGGACAAGGGCCTGTCGATGATCGAGGGTTTTATCGATGAATTGGAAGCACTCGAGTCGTGATCACCATCGCGCCATTGCCGCGGCAGCAAATTGCCAAGGTGGCGCATTTGATCCTGACAGAGCCGCAGTATCCGTTCGTCGGCGAAATCCTTGATATGACTGCAGAGCGTGATCCGAAAACGGACTTTCACTGCGGACTGCGGGGCAAGACCTATGTCGGTTTCTTCAAGATCGATCATGATCTGTCCCGCAAACTGCCCGAGCTGGCCGTTGGCAGCTACGGTTTTCGCGGCTTGCTGATTGGCGGGCAATATCAGGGGCTTGGCTATGGCACCGCACTGCTGAGCGCCCTTCCCGATTACCTGCGCAAGACCTATCCGAAAATGGATACGCTCTGGCTTAGCGTTGATACGATCAACACTCATGCCATCGGCTGTTACGAAAAGACTGGCTGGACTGCGACCGGTTTGGAGCGCGACGGGCGGTCGGGACGTGAGATGATCATGCACCTCGACCTGAGTGCGGATCAGTCCCCGCGATAGGCCGCTTCCAGGGTCGCGATATCAATCTTGGTCATCTGCATCATCGCGTCTGTCGCGCGTTTTGCGCCAGCTGTGTCTGGCCCGCCCACGGTTGCTGGCAACGCCTTTGGCACTACCTGCCAACTGACGCCAAAGCGGTCGACACACCACGCGCATTGGCTTTCTGCCCCGCCATCGGCAATCAGCGCTTTCCACAACATGTCCGTTTCGGCCTGATCTTCGGTCATGACCATGATGGAAGCGGCAGGATTGAGCTTGTAATGCGGTCCGCCGTTCAACGCGAGATAAGGGACACCCGCAAGGTGAAAGTTGACGAGCAACGGTTCGGCATCCGGCGCGATATCGTCCTCGACAGCGGAACCCGGAATGAGTGACGTGTAAAAGTGCGCGGCTTCTGCCCCGCGACTTTCAAACCAAAGGCACGTGCGAATTTTCGACATCAATCCAGCTCCGTCCAAGGCCAGGGCTTCACTTCGCTCGCGCCGGTCTGGTAGCGGGCGGCCTTTGCGATCCAGACCCCCATCGTGGTGCCGAATTCGGCCAGTTGTTCGTTCGGCTGGCGCTGGTTCGCAAGCATGATGATGAATTGCGCGATCGTCATGACCCCAAGCAGTGTATGGGCAAACGACAGCAGCACCGCGATGATAATCATGAAAATCAATCGCACGAACATGTTGTCGAAATCTGTTTCGGGGTTCTGATCTTTGTCAGCCATCGCGCCCTCCTGCGGCAAACACCATGTCCATCATCTCTTGTGTGCCACGAGAGAACTCGAGTGGGCAAGGATATGGCGCACCGGTGCGGGCGGAATGAACGAAGTTTTCGACCTGAAGCACATACTGGTTCACCGCCGGCCAGCGTTCATGCGTTTTCACCATGCCATCGTTTTCCAGCACAAGTTCGGACAGGCCAAAGACGTTGGCATTGTAGGGGCATGTCAGCGTCAGCACACCTGTATCGCCATGAAACGAAATCTGCTGTCGCGTGAACATCCGCATCGATACAACGGCGGAATACGTAAAATCCGGGAACACGGCAGCAACCTGCGCGAAGACATCCACCCCGTTTTCGTAAGCCAGTTTTGCGTAAGGCACGGAGTCCGGTTCCTGACCGGTCACGAATCGCGCGGATCCGAACGTATAGACCCCGATGTCATAAAGCCCGCCGCCCCCTTTCGTCGGGTCCAGCCGGATGTTGCCAGTGTCGCCTGCGTTGTTGAAGGAAAACACTGCATCTACGTGCGTCAGTTTGCCAATCGCCCCACCCTGTACCAATTCGCGCGCCCGAATGAACTGCGGATGATGCACAATCATGAACGCCTCTGCCGCCAGTTTGCCCGCGGCGTCACGGGCCGCGATCACCTGCGCAAAATCATCTGCGCGCAGGGCAAGCGGCTTTTCACACAATACGTGCTTGCCGGCCTCAAGCGCTTTGATCGTCCAGGGAACGTGCAGGTGGTTGGGCAGCGGGATGTAGACCGCATCAATCGATGGATCGTCCAGAATAGCGTCGTAGCTGTCATGGACTGTCACACCGGGCGCGAACGCCGCAAATGCGTCGGCTTTTCCGCGATCAGATGTCGCGAGCGCGGCCAGTTCCGCCCCGCGCGCCGCATGGATTGCCGGCCCCATGTATTCGCGCGCGAATTGCGCAGCCCCGAGAATACCAAATCGCATCTATGCCCCCCTGGTCCGTCCCTGTCAGGCTAGCGGCACCAATGGTAACTTGCAAAAAAATATCCCCGCCAGACGGGCTGGCGGGGATCTATCTCTCGATCGTATTTCGGAACGCTTAGACGCTGGCCAGCATCCCTTTGGTTTTCGCCAGTTCCTTCATCCGTTTTTGCAGCTTTTCAAAAGCGCGGACTTCGATCTGGCGGATGCGTTCGCGCGACACGTCGTACTGACCGGACAGGTCTTCGAGCGTAATCGTTTCCTCGGCAAGTCGGCGCTGCATCAGGATGTCTTTTTCGCGATCATTCAGCACTGACATTGCTTCGGCGAGCAGCTCGCGCCGCGCTTCCAACTCGTCGCTTTCTTCGTATGCTGTGGCTTGATCGGCGTCTTCGTCTTCGAGCCAGTCCTGCCATTGCATCGTGCCTTCGCCATCGGACCCGACCTGCGCGTTCAGCGAGGCATCGCCGCCCGACAGACGCCGGTTCATGCTGACAACTTCGGCTTCGGTGACGCCAAGGTCATGGGCGATACGGGCCACGTTTTCCGGGCGCATATCGCCATCTTCCAACGCGCCAATCCGCGATTTCGCCTTGCGCAGGTTAAAGAACAGTTTCTTTTGCGCCGATGTCGTGCCCATTTTCACAAGCGACCACGACCGCAGCACGTATTCCTGAATCGACGCACGAATCCACCACATGGCGTAGGTCGCCAGACGGAAGCCCTTTTCAGGATCGAATTTCTTGACGGCCTGCATCAGCCCGACGTTTGCTTCCGAAATCACCTCGGCTTGTGGCAAGCCGTAGCCGCGGTAGCCCATGGCGATTTTCGCAGCAAGGCGCAGGTGCGATGTGACCAGCTTGTGTGCCGCTTCGGTGTCTTCGTCCTCTGCCCAGCGCTTGGCGAGCATGTATTCTTCTTCGGGTTCCAGCATCGGGAACTTCCGGATTTCCTGCATATAGCGGTTTAACCCACCTTCTGGGGTCGGTGCTGGAAGTGTTGTATAATTTGCCATCTCGTAGGTCTCCCCCGTTAGTCGCCGATGTTTACGGCGTTAACATGGATATGGTGCCATATCTGGGCCGTTTCAAGTGCTCCAGATACGATTTCTTGCCACTGATATGTACCGATGCAGCGCGGTTGACTAGGTGGATTTCAGTGCGCTCACGCACATGGGATGGAATATTTCACCCGTTTTGTCGAAGATCGCGCAGTAAACCGCCCAGATCAGCGGGGATTTCCGCTTCGAATGCCAGATCAGCCCCGGTGACGGGATGCACAAAACCTAGAGTCGCCGCATGCAGCGCCTGCCGCGAAAAGTCATGTGCCCCGCGCACGCCGGCAACGCCCAATGCTTTTTCAGACAGCTTGCGCCGTCCACCATAGACCGGATCACCGATCAGCGCGTGGCCACAATGCGCCATATGCACCCTGATCTGGTGTGTGCGGCCGGTTTCCAGCCAGCATTCGACAAGCGCTGCCGCAACAGGCTGCCCGAACCTTTCCAGAATGCGCACGCGCGTCACTGCATGCCGCCCGTCCTGGAAGGATACGGCCTGCCGCTGGCGGTCAGTTCTGTGGCGCCCCAGAAAGGTTTGCACCCGCAGGATATTCCCCGGCTCGAACGATGTCCCCTTGATCCCGCGCAAGCGTGGGTCATTGCTGTCAGGCGCGCCATAGCACACGGCAAGGTAGCGACGTTCGACCGTGTGCTTTTCGAACTGCGCAGCAAGACCGTGATGTGCGGCGTCCGACTTGGCGACCACAAGCAAACCGGACGTTTCCTTGTCGATTCGGTGTACGATGCCGGGGCGTTTCATGCCGCCGACACCGGACAGATCATCGCCGCAGTGATGCAACAGCGCGTTGACCAGTGTTCCAGATGGTGTGCCGGGGGCGGGATGGACGACCATGCCTGCGGGTTTATTCACAACGATCAGGTCGGCATCTTCGAAGATGATGTCGAGCGGGATGTTTTCGGGGCCGATGTGGCTTTCTTCCGCCGCTTCGAGTGTGACAGCGATTTGCGCGCCTTCGATAACTTTGAAGCGGGGGTCGGTGATGGCTGTCCCATCCACGCTGACGGCACCGCCTTCGATCAGCTTGCCAAGCCGCGACCGGCTGAGGTGTGCGTCGTCTGGCACATCACGGGCCAACGCCTTGTCCAGCCGCGGCGGCGGGCTGGCTTGGATGGCGAACGTGATCAGTTTCGACATGCGCGTCACCTTTTCCGTGCGAGAGACACCAAACAGCCCCATGCAGAATCCCACATGATTGGGCCATTAGGCTTTGCGGGATTGGCGCGAATTTGGCAACCACATGCCGTATCGGCGCGAAAGACGGGAAATGGAAGGGTGGTACCACCTCCTGGTCTCGAACCAGGGACCTCTTGATCCACAATCAAGCGCTCTAACCAACTGAGCTAAGGCGGCACACCGCGCGATTTAGCCCCATGATCCAACGATTGCAAGTCCCAAGACGACAACATCTTGCACCCTCCCCCCTGCCCGCGCTAGTGACATTCCCAGCAATTCAAAGGGATACGCCATGGGCATCAATGACGAACGCGACATCGAAGCGAACATGCAGATCGGGCCCACAGACATGGGCTTTGTCCGTATCTTCATCGAATCCCAAGGTGTCGAAATCCCGATGGATTTCGAACCCGACGAAGCCGAGGACATCGCAGAAGAAATTCGCGCAGCCGCGATGGCCGCACGTGCTGTCGGAAAAAAGAAAAGGCGTTAAGGCGTTCGGCTTAGAAAAGGACGACCATGCCCGGATCGCGGGCGGCTTGCGCCCTGACAGCGGCATGGCGCGCGAATTTCTGAATCATGACCTTGCGGCGCGCCGGTGCCAACTTTGATTCCGGCCCCATGCGGATGATTTCCGCGTCATATGCATCTGCGATGATCAGCCCGGTTCCTTCTGGCAATAGCTCGGTCGGAAAATCCGTATCGACCGCCCAGAAGAACCGGTCACACCATTCAAGATATCCGTCCCATTTGCTGTCCGATTGAAAATCGGCGCGCGAGGACTTGCATTCTACCACCCAGATTTCGCCCTTCGGACCTAGCCCCATCACATCCACACGCAGGCCCGGTGTTGGCACAAGTTCTTCAACACTGACAAAATCATGGCTGCGCAGGTGGCGCGAGACGCCACGGGCCAATAACTGGCCCGGCATCAATTGCGGGAGCTGGAGGTCGTCTGGCATGGTTCAAAAAATGAACAATAGGTGAACAAAAATCAATCCCCTTCCTGAACAGGAGATTGAACAGTCAGTGCCGCGGACGGCATTGCATATGCTAAGTTATTGTTTATTATTGCAATAAGGCGAAGATCGGTCGCCGCTTTGGCGTTGGGAGCCAAAGTTTGTTCTCATCTGGGTGCAAGGCTGACCGACCTTCTGGATCAGATATACGCGCGAACGAGACACGCGTATCGCGGATTATTCTTGCCTTTGACATGAATAATTCTCATGGATGAGTGATGGATATTACGCTTCTGAAGACTTTCCTCGAAGTCGCGGCGACCGGATCTTTCGTGTCCGCCTCTGAACGGCTTTATGTCACGCAATCGGCGGTCTCTCTTCGGATCCAGCGGCTAGAAGACACGCTCGGCAAACCGCTGTTCTTCCGTTCCAAGGCAGGTGCGGAACTCACACCGGCGGGGCGCGAATTCGAACGCTATGCCTTGTCGATGATTCGGGTCTGGGAAGAAGCGCGCCAGCAGATCGCCATTCCCGAAGGATTCACGCGAAGTTTGACGATCGGGGCGCAGTACTCGCTTTGGCCGCGTCTTGGTTTTCGCTGGATCGACGTCTTGCGGCGCGACATGCCGGATCTGAACATCCGCGCAGAACTGGGAATGCCGGATCGTCTGACCCGATTCTTGGTCGAAGGAATCATGCAGGTCGGTCTTGTCTATAACCCCAACCTGAGACCCGGCCTGTCTGCGCAAAAGATATTTGATGAAGAACTTGTCATGGTTGCGTCATGGCCAGACCCGACGCTGGATATCGGGCGGGACTATGTCTTTGTCGATTGGGGGTCAGAGTTTGTCGGCGCGCACGCGATCGCCCTGCCCGAGCTGACAAACCCCGGCCTGACGATGTCGCTGGGCGCCATGGCCGCTGAATTCGTGATCAATCGGCGGGCTGCCGCGTATCTGCCTGCACGTTATATTAAGAAGTACCTTGATAGTGGACAGCTTCACCTTGTGCCCGATGCGCCCCGGTTCCCCTATCCTGCGTGGGCGGTCTGGCGTGATGACATGGAAGAAGTGCTGCGCGGAGAGGCCACCAAGGCATTGATAACAGTCGCAAAGGCCGCAGCGCAGGATGGCGACGCCGTCATTGCCGCGCTTGAAGACATCAGCGAGGAAGAGATCGAAATCCTCGGTGAAGAGGAATGACTTGAGAGATTCTCGCTTTAAGCATGAATATTTTGAATTTCCCTCACGCATAAACACTTCCTATCTGAGGATCAGCAGAGATGCTCCCGTTCCTCGAACAGGACGGGTCACCTTGTTGGGAAAGGATAGACCCATGAAACAGAACGTATTCGTATTGGCAGCTATTGCAGCCGTTATGTCATCGTCCGCCATTGCGCAGACAACAGCATTCGACAACCGTGACGCCGCACTTGATGCGGTAGACGATCTTGAAGAAGCTATCAGTGAAGACGCAGAGCGCGACATCCGCAACTTTGGCAACGAAGGTCGTGAAGTCGGCTCCTACGGTAGCCTTGCCCTGCGCGGCACATCGACAAGCAACGATGGCGATACAAGCAACGACCTTGGTATCGGTCTGCGCTGGGGCACCTATGACGGTGTCAACGGTTTTGATGCGACTGCCAGCTTTGCCTATGGCGATGATGACGGCGTCGAAACCGAAAACAACCTGCTGATCGGTCTCGACTATCGTCGCGACTTTTCGGACGCTTTCTTTGGTTACGCACAGGCTGACGCAGCTTTTGACCGCCTGTCCGAAACAGAAGGCGAATATTCGCAGGACGTCTTTATCGGTGCCGGTGTTGGTTACCGTATCCTGAACAGCGCTGACACACAGTGGTCGGTTCAGGCTGGTCCTGGCTACCGCTTTGCGGAAGTCGTCGGTGGCGCAGATGTCGAGGAAGCAGCCGCGTCTGTCTCCTCCAACTTCTTCACAAGCCTGACAGAGACATCCTATGTCACGAACGACACAGACGTCATCTACTCTGACACAGCGACAACAGTGACCAACGAGCTGGCATTGAACGTTGATGTGACAGAAACACTGACAATGCGGACAAGCTACTCCACGAACTTCAACGATCAGACAGACAATTCTTTCTCTGACGCTGAAAACAAGTTCGGGATCGCTGCGGTCTACAACTTCAGATGATCTGAGGCCTCTGCATTCCCAGAAGAATAGGATGCCGGATCATGGGGTGGCTGCGAATAGCAGCCACCCTTTTCCATTGCGTGTCAGCAATAAGGCGAGTGACGCAAGGTCACGCCGCAACTTGAATCCAATCTTGCCCATTTTCTGACATGGTTAATGGCGAAAACATGAGTACGCAAAACGGAGCTGCCACTCATGTTGTTCATAGAAAACATTTCATTCCTCGACGTTTGCCTCGCACTGGTGACACTTGCTGTCGCTGAACGGCTGGTTGTGCAGTATCTTCCCGAAGACATGGTTGGCCCGGAAGGCTGGTTGTTGAAAACCAACAACTGACACTTGGCAAAGCGCTCTGCGCGCCCTATCTCCAAAGACGGCGGGCTTCTGCTCTTCTTGTCAAAATGTTGGTTACATTCCAGTGGCCTTAAGCAAATCCGAGGGAACTGGCTCTGTCGTAGCCCTGGCTTCGTTATCTGGTGCCCACCTGTACATACAGGTCCTCGGGAATAAACCTTCGACGGTTGCTGCGGTTCCCGCCACCTCAGTCCTCTGCATAGCCCATGATGACCAGACTGAATTGCACGCCCCCGAATAGCGTCGCAGTAAACACCCAGAACACCAGCGCCATGATGTAGCCGCCTTCCGTATGCAGGATCAGGTGGCCGACGTTCATCAGGTTGAACCAGATCAGCATTGCCAGAAACAGGGCTGACAGCAAAAATCCAATGCCCCAACTTACGAAGAAAATCCGCATCAGATGTGGGTCTTTTTCCTGTGCCATGGCCGGGCCTCGTCTCTTGGGATGCCGGTCAATATAGGCCGGACTGCGGCAAGGTCACGTGACTTTGTCACCGTCCTCAGCGGATTTCGGCCTTTGTCTTTGGCGTTTGCGCACTAGCTCATGGTCATCTGACACCGAAAGGAAGACCCGATGCGCCTTGCCCTGATCGCCTGTATGATGACCGCGACCGCCGCGCAGGCGGATGGCCTGCTGGTCCAGTTTGCAGATGGTGCACCGAAGGATTCGCTCGTTTTCCAGAACAATGGCTGCCCCTTGCGTGATGCCACCATCGTCATCGATCTGCGCGGCACGGCGGCTGGCCTGATCTTTGATGTCACCGCATCCGGCGCAGGTGTCGAGGTGTTCCAGCCCGTCGAAGTGGAAACCGGCAACGTTCTGATCAGCCCCGTCGCGGATGGTGGGCAGGTTCTGCATCTGCATGTGCCCGATTTCGCAAGTGGCGAGTCGATCCGCCTGACGGCCGATCTGGATGACACGACCTCCAATCGCCAGATCACCGTGAACGGATCCGAAATGGTAGGAGCAACCGTCACGGTCGCCTATGGTGCGTTCATGCAAACGGCTCCTTTCGATTCCGATGGCCTCGCGGCTGTGACCTTGCCGCCCACGGCAGACGGCTGCCTGTCGACGTGATCCGTTATGTGCTGCCCCTCTTCATGGCCACGCCCTGCGCGGCCGATGGGTTGTTGGTGCAGTTTCAGGACGGCAACCCGCTGGACAGGTTCATCGCCTACAATCGTGGATGTCCGCTAAGCGACGTCACACTGACGCTTGACTTCAACACATCCGAGGGTGGCGTTGTCATCGATACGGAATATGGCGGCATCGGTACGCGCGATCCTGCCCCTGTGACGTTGACCGAAGGGGCCGGGGTGTTGCGCGATGTGCAAGACGGGGACCGGAGACTGATCGTTGATGTGGCGCGCTTGCCAACCCTTGCCGCGATCACGGTCACACTTGACGTGGACGATACAAGCGATGCGTTCGAAGACGCGCGGGTGTTTGCGGACGGGCGTGATGTCGCAGGGACCACAGTTACAATTCAAAGCGGTAATCAGACGTCGACAACGATCCTGAACGACCTCGGACGCGGCGAGCTTGAAATCCCGCCAAACGCCAACGCGTGCGCGTTGTCTTGAAACCGGATCAGAACGCGTCTGGCACTGCTTCGTGGGCCATATGATCCAGTACGGCATTGACGAAACGCGGCTCCTTGCCTTCGGGAAAGAACGCGCCCGCGATATCGACGAATTCGACGATCACGACCTTTGGTGGCGTTTCACCGATCAGGATTTCGGCGGCTGCGGCGCGGAACAAGCCGCGCAATGTCGGATCAATGCGGCCCAGCGGCCATTTCGCAACAAGCGCACGGTCCGTCAGCTGGTCGATTTTGGCCTGTTCGTCGACAGCCTTTTCCATGAGCGCACGAAATGTGTCGACATCACCTTCCTGCATTTCGATATCGTCGAACACCTCGCCAAAGCGATGATCTTCGAACTCGCGCATGACCTGATCGACGGTTTGCCCCGAAAGCTCCATCTGGAACAACGCCTGTACTGCGTAAAGCCGGGCGGCAGATTTCATCTTGCGCCGCTGATTTCCCGAAATGGTCATACGGTATCGCCACCCTTGGCCAATAGCTGAGAGGTAAAGCCGACGCCTTTGCCGGCATTGCCCCATTTGCGGGCCAACGCGATCAAATGCAAGGCCGCTGCCGCAGCACCGCCGCCTTTGTTCTGATCCTGCGGATCGGCACGCACCTCGGCCTGTTTGCGGTTTTCGACAGTCAGGATTCCGTTGCCGATGCACAGCCCTTGCAAGCCCTGCAATTGGATCGCGCGTGAACTGTCATTGCATACCGTGTCGTAATGTGTGGTCTCACCCCGGATCACGCATCCCAGGGCGACGTAGCCGTCATAGTTGCTCATTCGCTCGGCAATCCCGATTGCCGTCGGGATTTCAAGTGCGCCCGGCACCTCGACAACCTCATGCGTGCCGCCCGCCGCTTCGATTTCAGACTGCGCACCTGCGACCAGATTGTCCGCGATGTCCTTGTAGTAAGGGGACACGACGATCAGGATCTTGACCGGCTTGTCAAATTCCGCCCGCGGCATAATGTAATGCGATGGTCCAGCCATTAGCCGATCTCCGAGATTTTGCGCGTACCGATGATTTCCAGCCCATAAGCGTCAAGCCCCACGATTTTCGGCTTGGGAGAGTTGGTGAGCAATTCGATCTCGTGCAGGCCAAGCGAAGACAGGATCTGCGCGCCGAGCCCGTATTGGCGCAAAGTGCGGGGCGACGCCTCTTCCACCGTATCAAGCTCCATATGGACATCCCGCAGCAAGACCAGCACGCCCCGTCCTTCTTGCGCGACAAGGGTCATCGCATCGCCGAACTCGTTGCGCCGCCCCTTGGGGCCAACGCCGACGACATCAAGCATCGGGTCCATCGCATGCATTCGCACCAGCACAGGTTTGCCGTCTGCAATGTCGCCCTTGATCAGGGCGATGTGTTCCGCGCCCTGCGTTTCATCAGAGAAAATGCGGAGTTCCCATTCGCCACCAAATTCAGACGTGATGGTTTCGGTCGATTTGACCCGCACGAGGTTGTCGTGGCGGCGGCGATAGGCGATCAGGTCCGAAATCGTGCCGATCTTCAGCCCGTGCAACTGGGCAAAGCCGACCAGATCGGGCAGCCGCGCCATTTCGCCGTCTTCCTTCATGATCTCGCAGATCACGCCCGACGGGTTCAACCCGGCCAGCCGGGAAATATCAGTCGCCGCTTCAGTATGGCCGGCGCGCACCAACACGCCGCCATCACGTGCGCGCAGCGGAAAGACATGGCCGGGGGTTGCGATGTCGACCGCACCTTTTGACGCATCAATGGCGACGGCGACGGTGCGCGCGCGGTCATGGGCGGAAATTCCGGTCGTGACACCTTCGCGGGCTTCGATGGAGACGGTAAAGGCGGTTTCGTGGCGCGATGAATTATTGGTGGCCATCAACGGCAGTCCCAACGCCTCGATCCGCTCGCTTGGCAGCGTCAGGCAGATCAGGCCGCGCCCGTGCTTGGCCATGAAGTTGATCGCATCAGGCGTGGCCATCTGTGCAGGGATGACCAGATCACCCTCGTTTTCGCGGTCCTCGTGATCGACAAGGATGAACATGCGCCCATTGCGGGCATCCTCAAGGATGTCCTCGATCGGGCTTATCGCATCCGACCAGTCCATTTCGACGGGTCCCGGAGTCTCGTAAGTGTTGGTCATAGCGCGTCCTTGCAGGGCTTCCTGCGCAGATAGCCGAGGCGACGCTTGAAGAAAAGACCGCCGATCAGAAACGTCGCGCCACACCCCGTTTTTCTTTGTCCAATCAAACTTCCGCCGGAGGCCCCGGCCGGCCCAGATGCGGACCGCACGAAAAACTGGACGCGTCAGGCGTATTCGCGCAGGCGCGCAACATAGCGGGCCATTGTGTCGATCTCCAGATTGATCAAATCACCGACCTGCGTCTGGCCCCACGTTGTCTGCGCCTTTGTATGGGGGATGAAATTGATGCCGAATTCACGCCCTGCCACTTCATTCACGGTCAGCGAAGTCCCATCCAGCGCGACCGATCCCTTCGGGGCGATGAACCGCGCGAGCGGTTCGGGGGCGCGGAAAGTGACCCGTGTACTGTCGCCTTCGTCGCGCATCGCCACGACCTCGGCCACACCGTCCACATGGCCCGATACGATATGGCCACCCAATTCGTCACCGACCTTCAATGCGCGTTCAAGGTTCAAGGGGGTGCCGACCGACCAGCGCCCAACATTAGTGGCCCCGACGGTTTCTGCGGAAATCTGGACATCGAACCAGTTTTGCGGTGTATGCCCCAGTGCGATAACGGTCAGACAGACACCGTTGCAGGCGATGGACGCCCCAAGATCGATGCCGTCAACATCATAGGTGGTGCCGATCCGGGCGCGCAGATCGCCTTTCTGTTCCAGCTCTAGAACCTTGCCCACATCCGTGATGATGCCCGTAAACATGACGTTATCCTTTCAAAGTTACCCCTGACGTAGCGGGCTAGATCGGGGCAGACAAGCCACAGACACTCGCCATTCTGCGCACGCTGCCATATTTCTGCCCGCAAGACCTGCCAACTACGTATGGTTAACTCGAAAGCTGTTTCCTCGTGACCGATCCGACGATCCGCCACTTTCTGTTTCTGCAAGGTCCGCACGGGCCGTTCCTGCACCGTCTGGCAAAGATGCTGCGGGCCGCTGGCAGTCAAGTTTCGCGCGTCGGGTTCAACGCCGGTGATCGCGCCTTCTGGTTCGGCGGTCCGGGATACATCCCCTATCGCGGCAAGGCCGAAGACTGGCCGGACACCTTCGCCGAAATCGTACAGGATCAGGGCGTTACCGATATCGTTCTGTACGGTGACACAAGGCCGATTCACGCCGACGCCATCGATATTGCCCGCCAAAAGAACATCCGCGTTCACGTCTTCGAAGAAGGGTACATGCGTCCGTTCTGGGTCACCTACGAACGCGGTGGTACCAACGGCAACTCGCGCTTGATGGACCTATCAATCACAGACATGCAAAAAGCGCTCGCGCTTTCCGATCTTGAAGTGCCGACACCACCTGCCCATTGGGGTGACATGCGCCACCATGTCTTCTATGGCGCACTTTATCATTGGTTCGTCATGTTCCGGAACCGTGATTACCGCAACTTCATACGCCACCGCGAATTGCCCGTCGCCGTCGAAGCCTGGCTTTACACGAAACGCCTGTTGCTGATGCCCTTCATCTCACTTGACCGCATGATTGCGCAATGGCGCATCCGGCACGGCGGCTTTCCTTATCATCTGGTGCTGATGCAGCTGGAACATGACAGCAGCTTCCAGATGCACTCCCCTTTCACCCGCATGGGCGAATTCATCGAAGTCGTGATGGAAGGGTTCGCCAATGGCCCACCACGCCATCACCATCTTGTCTTCAAGGCACATCCTTTGGAAAACGGGCGTAGCCCTGTGCGGCAGATCATTCGCGAACATGCCAAGAAACATGGCGTTTCGGATCGCGTCCATTACGTGCGCGGTGGCAAACTTGCGCGTCTTCTCGATCACGCGCGCACGGCCGTGACGGTCAATTCCACCGCCGGACAACAGGTACTCTGGCGCGGCATCCCATTGAAAGTGTTCGGCAAGGCGGTCTATTCCAAACCGGAATTCGTGTCCGAGCAACCGCTGACTGAATTCTTCGCCAATCCTTCGCGTCCTGACAGCCGAGCCTACAAAGACTATCGTCGCTTCCTGCTTGAAACATCGCAAGTGCCCGGTGGCTTTTATGCTGCACGCGGACGGCGACAGTTGATGCGGCAAGTGGTCGACATGATGCTTGCCGACGAAGACCCCTATGACGCATTGGCTGCGGGCAAGGTGCCGCCACGCCAGCCCCTGAAGGTCGTGAACTAGGTGGCGCACCTGCGCCCCCAATTGTGACCTGGCATCCTGCCAACCCCCAACGCGATTGTTGACGTGCTTGACTGTCCACCTACACCACCTTGCGTGCGTGTAAATCACCGACCACTATCCCTAGCGCCGGTTTGCAAACCCGCAACACCCATTGTCCCCATTTCCGAACCAATGGGACGGAGTCCTCGCTTTAGTGACCGGATTCCCGTAGTTTAAAAGAAAAACCTGAGGCAGAATAATAACAGGTCGAGGAGACCGAGCAGTGATAACCCTGACATTGCGCTTTGCAAAAGGCGCGGCCCTTGTGGTGACCCTTGGCCTGACGGCCGCGTGTGGTTTGCCCTCTTCCGGGCCGAACAAATCCGACATTTTCTCTGGCTCCGTGATGGAGCAAGGCGATGCATTCGTCCTGACAGTTGATGATCGTGTAAACCGGATCGCATCTATCACGCCGGCGCTTGGCTTTGCCGCGGGTTTCCGCAACGCAGGTATTGTTGGCTCTGACACGATCAATGCTGGCGATGTGCTGGGCCTGACCATCTGGGAGAACGTCGACGACGGGCTTCTGGTGCCGACGGGACAGAACGCCACGGTTCTTGAAGAAGTGCAGGTCGACGGCTCTGGATTTATCTTCGTGCCTTATGCAGGCCGCATCCGCGCAGCCGGCAATTCACCCGAAACGATCCGCCGTATCATCAGCGAAAAGCTGGGGGAGCAGACACCGGAACCGCAGGTGCAGGTGCGCCGCCTTGCCGGTGACGGTGCCACGGTATCCATCGTTGGTGGCGTGAACGCCCAAGGTGTCTATCCGATTGAACGTCCGACGCGCACACTGGCCTCTATGCTGGCAGCCGCTGGCGGCGTGGGCGTTTCACCTGAAATCGCCAAAGTCACAGTAGTGCGCGGCAATCATTCCGGCTCGATCTGGTTTGAAGATCTTTACGATCATCCGGGTCACGATATTGCCCTGCGCGGCGGCGACCGTATTTTCGTTGAAGAATCAACGCGCTACTTTACGGCCTTGGGTGCGACAGGGGCGCAGGACCGCGTGCAGTTCGAAAGCCAGGCAATCAGCGCCATCGAAGCCATTGCACAGGTCGGCGGTCTGAACACAAACCTCGCCGATCCAACCGGTGTCTTTGTCTTCCGCAACGAGCCTGAAGCCATTGCGCGTCAGCTGCTGGGCCGTGATGACATCATCGGTACACAGCGAATTGTGTATGTCCTTGATCTGACACGGCCGAACGGCGTCTTCATGGCGCGTGACTTCGCGATCCGCGATCAGGACACTGTCTATGTGACCGAAGCGCCGTTCACACAGTTCAACAAGACGATTTCCGCGATCACAGGCACATTGTCCGCCGCTGCTGGCGTCAACAACATCGTGCAATAACCTGTGGGCGACAACCCGACATCAGCCGTCGCAGGGGACACTCTGCGGCGGCTTTACGTTTATAACGGCGGATTTCTGACGCAAAAACGGATCCGCCGCGTCCTGACGCTCGCGGGTTACGATATCCGTTTGGGCAAGCCCGGTGACGGTGATGCCATCGGCGTTTGGGGCCATTCCCCAACCGCCCCGCGTGGCGAAATGGTTGCCGAAAAGACCGACGCACCGATCATCAGAGTCGAGGACGCTTTTCTGCGCTCTGTCCTGACAGGACGGGACGGTGATGCCCCACTGGGCCTGCATATCGACAAGAACGGTGTGCATTTCGACCCCGGAACAAGATCAGACCTTGAACAACTTCTGGCCGAACACCCGCTGGATGACACAGCACTGCTGAACCGCGCCAAAGACGCCATCGCAGATTTGCAACGGCTCCACCTGTCGAAATACAACGCCTTTGACCCCACGGTGCCGGCCCCTGCCCCCGGCTATGTAGTCGTGATCGACCAGACCCGCGGCGACGCCAGCATCAAGGCCAGCGGTTGTGACAGCAATACGTTCAAGGAAATGCTCTATTACGCGCAGTCGGAACATCCTTCTGCGCGCATTATCATCAAGACACATCCCGAAACGCGCGCGGGACACCGCGAAGGGTATTTCAAGGATACCGATTGCACCGATCGCATCAGCCTGATGGTCGACGCGATATCACCCTATACATTGCTCGAAGGGGCCATCGCGGTTTACACCGTCTCCTCTCAGATGGGCTTTGAAGCGATCCTCATGGGGCATAAGCCGGTCGTTTTCGGGCAGCCGTTCTACATCGGTTGGGGGCTTAGTGACGATCGCAAGCCACTTGACCGCCGGCAGCGCAAATTGACCCGGGCGCAGCTATTTGCGGCGGCAATGATCCTGTATCCGGTCTGGTACGATCCGTATCGCGACCGGCTTTGCCAGCTTGAAGATGTGATTGCCACGCTTTGGGCACAGGCACGGGCATGGCGCGACGATCATCAGGGCTTGGTCGCCGCTGAAATGTCGCTTTGGAAGCGGCGTCACCTGCAGGCTTTCTTTGGCAGCGTCAAAAAAGTCGTATTCGGAGAGCATCAGAAAGACGGCAGACGAATGATGATCTGGGCCAGCAAGGCGATGGACATCGGCAATGCCTTGCGGCTTGAAGACGGTTTCATCCGCTCACGCGGGCTTGGGGCCGATCTGATTGCGCCGCTCTCACTCGTCCTTGATGATCTCGGGATCTACTACGACCCGTCGCACGAAAGCCGCCTGGAACGTTTGATTGAAGCGTCGGTCACTTTACCGAATAGTGCACGGCTGCGGGCAGAGAAGCTGGTGCGCAAGCTCAGCAACGCGCGGCTATCGAAATACAATGTTGGCGAAACTCGAAACCTGTCTTTGCCGATGGGCCGCCGCATCCTAGTGCCAGGTCAGGTCGAAGATGATGCCTCGATTTTAAAAGGATGCAGCGATATTACGACCAATGCTGCCTTGCTCGACGCTGTCCGCGCGGCAAATCCTGCGGCCGTGCTGGTCTACAAGCCGCATCCAGATGTCGAGGCCGGTCTACGGGATGGTGATGTACCCCATGCTGCAGAGATCGCGGATGTCGTTCTGACCCAAACGGACGCGATCACGGCAATCGATGCCGTAGACGAAGTCTGGACGATGACGTCGCTCATCGGATTTGAAGCCTTGCTGCGCGGGAAGAAAGTCACCTGTTTCGGCACGCCGTTCTATGCGGGCTGGGGCTTGACGGACGATCGCGCCATGCCAGTGACACGCCGCGTTGCGACGCCCGATCTGACCGCGCTGGCCCATGCCGTGCTGATTGACTATCCGCGTTACTTCGATCCGGTGACCCAGATGCCCTGCCCGCCCGAAGTCGCCGTTGATCGTCTTGCTGACGACGATCTGCCCAAACCCGGCGCAGGAAATCGGACTTTGGCGAAACTGCAGGGACTGTTTGCAAGTTACGCTTATCTTTGGCGTCGCTAGTCCTTTGGTGTGGCGGGCCGCCAGCAGGTCAACACGTCGGGACCAACCGCTTGTATCCCGGTTCTTACGAAACGCGGCGCGTCATCCATCGTGTCTACGCCAATTGCTTGCAATGACGGCGTGCCGTCAGCACCAATGGCACAGCCGGCAGTGAACACGACGAGTTCGTCCACCAGCCCCGCCTGCAAGAGCGATGCGCCCAACGTGCCGCCGCCTTCGCAAAAGACACGCGTTATTCCACTCTCTGCAAGCGCCACCATGACGGCCCTCAAGTCTTTCGGGTCTTGTGCAAAGGTGTCCGCTCCACGGTTTTGCCAGCGCAGCGGGTCCACATCCGGGCGATGGAACAGCCAGACCGGCTGCTCGCGGGCAGTTGCCGCAATGTGCAACCCGTTCCGCAGGTCAAGTTTGCCTGACAGCACGATGCGGACCGGCTGGGGAACCGTCCCCATGCCGCGCACATTCAGCATCGGGTCATCCGCTTCTACCGTGCCCGCACCCACCATCACGGCATCGTGCCGCGCACGCATTGCATGGACGACACGGCGCGACTGCGCGCTGGTGATCCACTGGGAATGGCCCTGATGTGTGGCGATACGGCCGTCCAACGTACTGGCCAGTTTAAGGGTCAAGAAAGGGCGCTGCTGTGTAACCTTCTGGAAGAATCCCTGATGATCCAAATCCGCTTCGGCCTTGCGACAGCCGATGTCGACCGGGATACCAGCTGAGCCCAGCATCGCAATACCTTTGCCCGCAACCCGCGGGTCCGGATCACCTGTCGCAATGACCACGCGCGCGACGCCCGCGTCGATCAGAGCCTGCGCGCAAGGTGGGGTTTTGCCGTGATGGGCACAGGGTTCAAGGGTGACATAGGCTGTCGCTTCCTTTGCATTGCCGGCCTGGGAAAGCGCGATCGTTTCCGCATGCGGGCGGCCACCATCACCAGTCCAACCGCGTCCGAGCACGACACCGTCGCGCACGAGAACACATCCGACTGCCGGGTTCGGCCAGACCCGCCCCATGCCGCGCCGCCCCAACGACAGGGCGAGCGCCATAAAGCGGGCATCACTCACGTTTCAGTTTTGGTATCGGGCCGCAATTCGCTGACGAATTTGTCGAAATCGTCGGCCGCCTGGAAATTCTTGTAGACACTGGCAAAGCGCACGTAAGCCACAGTGTCGATCCGGGCGAGGCTTTCCATCACGATCTCACCGATTGTAGTGGACGGAATGTCGGTTTCACCCATACTTTCAAGGCGCCGCACGATCCCGGAAATCATCTGGTCCATCCGTTCGGGTTCAACAGGACGTTTCTGAAGCGAAATACGGATCGAACGTTCCAACTTGTCACGGTCGAAATCTTCACGCCGTCCGTTTGATTTTATGACAACCAGATCACGCAATTGCACGCGTTCGTAAGTCGTGAAACGGCCACCGCAGGCCGGGCAGAAACGGCGGCGACGGATTGCAACATGATCTTCGGCCGGCCGTGAGTCTTTCACTTGTGTGTCGACGTTTCCGCAGAATGGGCAACGCATAGTCCTGTCCTCTTCGTATCCCGTCTTGGGTATGCTCCCAAGTTATCCACAGGCACTATAGGAGCCTGCGCACAATTTGGGTAGTGCCTTTCGTTCGCTACCAAATGGTGTGGCGTCAGGGACTCGGGTGCAATGTCTGAGAGCGGCGATCATGCTTGAGGCTGATCTGATCCGTCCTTGGAGACGCGTCCATTCCCCTGCGCAAAAGGGCCATTGTCGGTTTAGTCACCAGCCATGTGCGCCACAACGCACCTGTGGTGCGGACGGTCACGATGTTCGAAAAGGTAAATCCCTTGCCAAGTTCCAAGCAGCAACTCGCCATTCTGAACAGGAATTGACAAGCTGGTTGGCATCATTGCCGCCTTGATATGGGCCGGCATGTCATCTGGACCTTCATAAGTGTGCGTTAGATAGCGCATTGCAGGGTCGGTTGTCGGCGGCACCAGCCGTGCAAAGAAATTTTGCAGATCGGTCTGGACCTCAGGATCTGCGTTTTCCTGAATCACGATAGAACAAGAGGTGTGCTGCACAAACAATGTCAGCAGGCCGGACCCCGATACCCACTGTGCAACTTGGGCTGTAAATTCATAAAGGCCGGGACCGTCTGTCGGAACCGTGAACGTGGTCTGCATCCCTGTAGAATGGGCAGGCTTACTCTGCTTCGCAAGTGGCGAATTCGCCTTCGCTCTCTCGCGCTTCGAGCGGCATCGACAAGCCCAACGCCGTGGCCAAGACCGGTGTCACGCTCAACGCGCATATACCGTCCTGATGGTCCGCCGTCGCGCCCATGAGAACGTTGATCCGCTCGACCACCGAAATTTCCATGTCTGTCGTTTCCGGCCCGACAGCATAGGCCTGAGCGGCCGGAGCAAGCGACACTGTAAGTGTCGCGATCGCAAATGTCATACGGAGTCTGGTCATGTGCATTTCCTTTGTATCCCTTTGATGTGGCCCGCGCCCTGCCGCAAGGCAACCATGTGAAACCGCTTCTCACGTGTTCGTTTTCGCACATGAGCGTGGTGTGATGGATTGTTACAGGACGGAACAAAGCTGAACGCGATCGGTTCCCTTGCGCATTACGCCAGAGCGAAAGGAAATCATCATGGCCAGCAAGACATTGTTCATCACGGGTGCATCAAGCGGGATCGGGGCGGCCACAGCACATGCCGCAGTGAAGTCCGGATGGAACGTCGGTCTGTTTGCCCGCAGTGCTGACAAGGTGAAAGAACTCGCTGACAACCTAGGCGATGCGGCGATTGCGCTTCCCGGCGATGCAACTGATTACAGCGCGCAACTGCGCGCCATCGAAAAGCTGAAGGAAGCCTATGGATCGATAGACGCCGCCTTTGCCAATGCGGGGATGGGCGTAGACAATCCGGGGGCTGAAGAAGGTGATCTGGACGAATGGGAAAAGGTCGTTGATCTAAACGTCATGGGTTTGCTCAAGACGGTCAAGGCGACCCTGCCGCATCTGAAAGACAGCAAGGGACACATTGTGCTGACAGGATCAGCCGCGGGCCGTATCCACCTATCCGGGTCTGTCTACGGAGCCACCAAATGGTTCGTCCACGGCTTTGGCGGGAATCTTGCGCAAGAAATGAAAGAATGGGGCGGGCGCTGCACCGTCGTCGCCCCCGGCATGGTGAATACAGAATTCTTTGATGAGCCAAAGCCCGGCAAACTGGAAGCCGAAGACGTTGCAAATGCGGTCATGCACGCACTGGATGCGCCAGAGCGCAACAACATCCGTGAAATCTTTCTGATGCCGCGCGAGTGATCAGCGGCTGAACAGCTTGTCGCCCTGTTCGTCGATCATCTGCTTTGATTTACGCACACAGGTCGCGACAGCTTCGTCGTAATCGTTGATGGTGTCTGCGCGGATCAATTGATGGGTCTGCGCGGCACCATCGACAGTTTTGGTAATCGTTGCCCCAATCCGATAGCCGCCGGGTTCTTTCATCGGGGCGGGTGTGATTGTGAAGTCTTTGTAGGTTTCTTGTGCGGCAGCGTGAGGTGTTTTCGGGCCACCCCCGAAGAGTTTTGAAAGAATGCCCATCCTAGTCCCCCTTACAATTGGCTCTTCTTGCTAAAAAATTTGACTAGATACAAAGATAGCAGTGCCTGACAAGAAGAAAACCAACCCGATGAATGGGCCCTCCCAAGAATCTGAGGCGTAGCGCGAAGGATCGTCGGGATCGATCATCAATGGGTACTTGCTTCCTTCACTTTTCATTGTGGTTTCGTTTATCACTGCATTGTAGCGCAACCCTTTGTAAGTATACATTAATCGAAGCGTTGGCGGATCACCGCTTTCGTATTCTTCGACAGTCGCATCGCATGGCACCCAATAGCGCCCCCGCAAATAATTCTGAAGTAGAAGACCAAGCCCGACCAACCCGAACCCCAATGGTAAGATTTGGGTCGGTCGGTCAAAAATAAGCGCTGACACAAGCCCGATGGCAATAATCGCGCCACCACCGGCAAGCAGCATTAAATATAGCCAGCGCCCCTTCAAAGCGGCAGTCTACTGATCCAAGAACGACCGCAGTTTGCGCGACCGGCTTGGGTGCTTGAGCTTGCGCAGCGCCTTGGCTTCGATCTGACGGATCCGTTCGCGGGTGACGCTGAACTGCTGACCGACCTCTTCCAGCGTGTGGTCGGTGTTCATGCCGATGCCAAAGCGCATGCGCAAAACGCGTTCTTCGCGTGGTGTCAGTGACGCCAGCACACGGGTTGTGGTTTCCTTCAGGTTTTCCTGAATGGCGGAATCCAGCGGCAGGATCGCGTTCTTGTCTTCGATGAAATCGCCAAGCTGTGAATCTTCTTCGTCGCCGATTGGCGTCTCCAAGGAAATCGGCTCTTTCGCGATCTTCATGACCTTGCGCACCTTTTCCAGCGGCATCTGCAGCTTGGCTGCCAATTCCTCTGGCGTGGGTTCGCGGCCGATTTCGTGCAGCATCTGACGACCGGTGCGGACCAGCTTGTTGATGGTCTCGATCATATGGACCGGGATACGGATCGTACGGGCCTGATCGGCAATCGAGCGCGTGATCGCCTGACGAATCCACCAGGTCGCGTAGGTGCTGAATTTATAGCCGCGGCGGTATTCGAATTTATCGACCGCCTTCATCAGGCCGATGTTACCTTCCTGAATAAGATCAAGGAATTGCAGGCCACGGTTCGTGTATTTTTTCGCAATCGAAATAACGAGACGCAGGTTCGCTTCGACCATTTCCTTCTTGGCCTGCCGCGCTTCTTTTTCGCCCTTCTGGACCTGCTGCACGATGCGGCGGAATTCTGTGATGTCCACCCCGACATACTGACCAACCTGGGCCATGTCGCCACGTAGTTCTTCGATTTTGTCTGTCGAGCGTTCAATCAGCATCTGCCAACCACGACCTGGCTTTTCCGCGATTTCATCCAGCCAGTTCGGGTCAAGTTCGCGACCACGGTAGGCTTCAATAAATTCACGACGGTTAATACGGGCCTGATCTGCCAGTTTCACCATGGCGCTATCGATCGACATAATACGCCGGTTGATCCCATAAAGCTGGTCGATCAACGCGTCGATCCGGTTGTTGTGAAGGTGTAGCGAATTCACCAGCTCAACGATTTCAGAACGCAGCTTCTGGTATTTCTTTTCCGCCTTGTCAGAGAAGGATGAATCCTCATTCAGGGTCGCGGACATCCGCGCATCCTGCATGTCCGACAATTTCGAAAAGTCCCGCGCGATCAGGTCCAGCGTTTCCAGCACACGCGGCTTGAGCGCGGCTTCCATCGCGGCAAGCGACATATTCGCTTGATCGTCATCGTCGTCGTCATCTTCTTTCGCGATGGGGTTCCCATCCGCGTCCAGTTCCTGGGTCTCTTCCTTCTTGGGTGCATCGGTGTCTGTGACCGGTGCGACGACTGGTTCGTCGACGTCGTCTTCACCCAGCTGGTTGCCAAAGGTCGTTTCAAGATCGATGACATCGCGCAGCAAAATGTCTTCGGATAGCAATTCGTCGCGCCAGATCGTAATCGCCTGGAATGTCAGCGGGCTTTCGCACAGCCCGAGGATCATCGTGTTGCGGCCGGCCTCGATCCGTTTGGCGATGGCGATTTCGCCCTCGCGCGACAGCAATTCGACGCTGCCCATTTCACGCAGATACATGCGGACCGGGTCGTCTGTGCGATCCAGCTTTTCGGTTTCACCCGATGACAGCGCTACTTCGCGCGCACCAGCAACAGTGGCGACGGCTGTCCCACTCTGGTTTTCCTCGACCTCCTCGGATTCTTCTTCCTCAGTGACCTGAATGCCCATTTCCGACAGCATCGACATCACGTCCTCGATCTGGTCAGAGGAAACCTGATCCGGCGGCAATACCGCGTTCAACTGGTCGTATGTGATATAGCCCCGTTCACGCGCATCAGCGATCATCTTCTTGACGGCGGCCTGGCTCATGTCGAGCGAAGCATCATCACTATCAGAATCTTTGCGGTCGTCGTTGTCCTTCGCGGCCATCGGCGGCTCCCTCATGCTGGCTAGCGAATCACTCGTAAGGTGATTCGGTTAAATTCGAATCAATCTTGGAATCCGGTGATTCGCAACCCGCTGACCCCTGATTTCCTTGGGCTGTTGCTTGACCGAATGTCTTTTTAGCGTTGTCGTTTACTACCTTTGGCAAAGTCGATCTGTCCCAAAAGCGAATCAAACGCACTGCGTTCATCCCGTTTCATCCGGGCACCATTATCCCCTAGTTCGTACTCGGCCTTGTCTTCCCCATCGACACGCCCTGCCTGATTTAGTGCCTGTGCCGCCTCTTTCAAACGCCAAGTCAGCCCTTCATCCGCGACGCCATCCAGATCTTCGACCGCCTCGGCGATCTCGCGGGCGTGCCCGCGTCGTGCTGTCAGTTTCGCGAATTCCTCTGCAAGGCAAAGCGTGGCGAGGTCAATGTCACCGGCACGCCGCACAGCGGGTGCAATGGCGACATGGTTCTGCACGAACAGCTTTTCAAGTGGTGCCGGCCCAATGTCTGCTTCAACTTGCAAGAATAATTCTGCGCTGTCGCCAAATCTCAGGACCGCATCCCTTACACGCTGATGATCGGGATCGACACATTCCATGCGTTCCAGATCAGCTTCGAACCGGGAAAAAACGGCAGGGTTTTTAAGAAGCACGGCCAATATGACGGCCTCGCGCAGCACATCTTCGGTTCCGGCCCCTGTCCCAAGCACGGACGCCTTGTTGCTTGCGACGGGCTTTGTCGCACGCTGCCAGTTCTCTTGCTTGCCATTCCACGCAGCACGCTTTGGCGTGGCCGGTCGCGGGGTCGCGAACAGCGCCCATCGCATATCCTTGATCGCCTGCCCATAGTGCGTTCGGATCGAAGGGTCCGCGATCAGTTTGATCTTTTCACGCAACGCCTTGTCGAGCGCGGCCTTGCGCTCTGGGCTGTCGAACGTCTTGCCTTCCGTCTCGCGTTGCCAAAGCAGTTGCACCATTGGCATGGCCTGATCCAGCAGCTTTTGCATCGCGCCCTTGCCCTGCTGTTTCAGCAGATCATCCGGATCCAGCCCTTCCGGCATCATCGCAAAGCGTAGGGATTTTCCCGCCTCCAACATCGGCAGCGCGATGTCGATTGTGCGCATGGCCGCACGGATCCCAGCCGTATCACCGTCCAGCGCAATAATCGGCTCATCCGCCATGCGCCAGAGCATCGCCAGATGGTGTTCGGTCACAGCGGTGCCAAGCGGGGCAACGGCAGCTTCAAAACCGGCTTCCGCAAGGGCAATGACATCCATGTAGCCTTCGGCGACGATCAAAGGCTGCCCTTTGCCAGCAGCCTCGCGGGCGTTCTTGTGGTTGAACAGGGTGCGGGATTTGTCAAACAGCAACGTTTCGGGCGAATTGAGGTATTTCGCCCGCGCATTTGGATCAAGGGAGCGCCCGCCGAGTGCAATCGCACGCCCACGCACATCGCGGATAGGAAAAATGATGCGCCCGCGAAACCGATCGTAAGGTGCACCGCCGCGGTCGCTTTCCGCAGCCAGTCCGGCATCGATCACCTGTTTTTGTGGCACGCCCTTGCCAGTCAGATGTTGCAGGACACCGCCCCCGTCCGGAGCAAAGCCGATATCCCAACGCGCTTGTGCCGCCTCGTCAAGCCCCCGCCGGGCAAGATAGTCCCGCGCCTCACCGGCCGCGGCGGTCTGCAGGTTCAGACGGAAATGCTGGACCGCCTGTTCCATGACGTCTGCCAGCACGGTGCGCTCATCCGCCTTTTCCTGCGCGCGCGGATCACGGGCCGGCATCGGCATGCCCGCTTCAGCGGCCAGAATCTCGACGGCCTCCATGAAACCGACATTCTCGGTCTCACGCACAAAGGAAATCGCATCACCCTTCGCGTGACAGCCAAAGCAGTAATAATACCCCTTGCGGTCATCGACGTGAAAACTGGCGGATTTTTCCTGATGAAACGGACACGACGCCCAAAGGTCGCCTTTGCCCTGGTTGGACTTGCGGGTGTCCCACATGACCTTGCGTCCGACGACCTGTCCAATCGACAGCCGGGTACGCAATTCATCAAGGAAACCGGGTGGCAGACTCATCGCGCTAAAATGGGCGCTCTACCGCGAAGAGTCGAGAACCCCCATCATCTTTCTTTGTCCAATCAAACTTCCGCCGGAGGCTGCAACGACAGCAAAGACCTAGCGCGCGAAGTAGATCCGCGCCGCCCTCTCAAGATCATGGACCAGCGTGCCCGCCATGGACCGCATGACCATCAGCTCAAAGGCCTGTGTCCCCACCTTGGTCACCGATCCGGTCATATGGGCGATCATCGTCCGTGCGGTTTGGCCGCTGCGCATTGTACGCAGATCGACTGGCACAAGACGTGCCAGAACATCCAGCACGTCCGGCCCTGCGACCTGCACAATCGCCCAACTGTCACTTTGATCGACAACAGCGGCGGGCAGTTCCGGCAAATCGGTCCCGATGACCAGCGCCTGCCCCGGCCCGATCCAGATCGCGCGCGGGTCAGTGCCGGTGACGCGGTTCGGTTTTGGAAAGGCGATCGGCATTGCGTCGGACACGGCCTTTTCCTGCCGTTTGAACGGGGCCACCGCAAATGCCTTGCCAACAGCAACTTCCGTTAATGACAGCGTGCCAATGGTCATCGGCAAAAGGCCCGCACAAGGTGATTTCGCGATCAATCTAGCCACGCAGACGCTCTCCCTCTGGATCAAGAAAGACCGGGTGGCACACTTCGACTTCGGCCGTCAGGTCTCGCAGATGATCGCGCATCTTGATCGTTTCCCCATGCCTGTCGCGCCCGTTTTCAAGGAATCCAAGTCCCAGGTAGCAGTCAAGCGTCGGCGAATAGCAATGCGAGGTGACGTAACCTTGATGGTTCAACCGCGTCGCCGCAGCACCAGCATTGAACAAATGCGCGCCGCCAGACAAAGGCGCTTTGGCACGCAAGCCGACAAGCTGTTGGCGGTCCGCCCCTCGCAGACCGGGGCGTTCGGCGGCTGCTTGGCCAATGCAGTCTTTCTTGCGGCTCACCATCCGGTCCATACCGATATCAAAGGCCGTGACGCGTCCGTGGATTTCCGCATGCGTGATGAACCCCTTCTCGATCCGCAGCACATTCAGCGCCTCCATTCCGTAAGCACCACCATCCATCGCTTCGGCCTGCGCGACCAGCAAGCGGAACAAGCTGTCGCCATAGCGCGCCGGCACGGCAACTTCGTATGCATGCTCGCCCGAAAACGAAATCCGGAACAAGCGCCCGGGCACGCCGCAAACGTCGACTGCCCCGCACGACATGTAGGCAAACTGGTCACTGTCAATCGGCGCATCCAGCACCGCGTTCAGCAGATCGCGAGAGCCGGGTCCTGCAACGGCGAATTGCGCCCATTGTTCGGTCACACTGACGATCTGCACGTCCAGTTCGGGGCGTAAGGCCTGCCGGACAAATTCGAGATGTTTCATGACCTGACCGGCCGCTGCCGTGGTCGTCGTCATTACGTAATGGTCGGGCGCAAGACAGGCTGTCGTACCATCATCCATGACATGCCCATCTTCGCGAAGCATCAAGCCATAGCGCACCTTGCCGGGCTTCAGAGTACTGAACGTATTGGCATAGACGAAATCTAGAAACACAGCCGCATCAGGGCCTTGGATGTCGATCTTGCCAAGCGTGGACACGTCGCAAATTCCGACTGTCTCACGGACCATGCGCACTTCGCGATCGCAGCTTTCGCGCCAGGTTGTCTCTCCTGCGGCGGGAAAATAGCTCGGGCGATACCAAAGCCCCGCTTCGATCATCGGTGCGCCACGCGCGACGCTGGCGGCGTAAGATGTGGTCAGCCGTTTGGGTGCAAAACCATGCCCCTGCGAACCTGCCCCCAAGGCCGCGATCGACACCGGCACGTAAGGTGGGCGGAAAGTCGTGGTGCCGGTTTCAGGAATGCCGCGCCCCGTCGCGTCGGCGAGGACAGCAAGTGCCGCGACATTCGAGGATTTCCCTTGATCTGTCGCCATCCCTTGCGTTGTGTAACGCTTCATGTGCTCGACGGATCTGAAGTTCTCCTGCGCCGCGAGGCGAATATCCTTCACATGGACATCATTCTGGAAATCAAGCCACTTGCGGCCTTTGCCCTCCACCGCCCAAAGCGGCGCAATGCGGTATGCGCTATCGTCTGCGACTGGCACTTGCGCTTGCGCAACTCCAAGCACGTCAGACGCAACCCGTGCCCCTTCAGCCAGACAACCGGCTGTATCAAATATTCCCTTACAGGCACCCGCCGTCACCATCCCTGGAATCATGCCATCAACTGGAACAAAAGATGCAATATCTTCAGACCATTGCGGCCGACCATTCATGTGACACGTCAAGTGGACAGTGGGGTTCCATCCGCCTGACATGGCCAGACAGTCCGTGCGTACAAGCCGCGTCCCGCCAGCGTGTTCGATCGTGACGCTTTCCAGCTGATGCCGCCCTTTTGTTGCGACGATCCGGCCATCGCGATAGATCGGAAAATCGCCGGACACGTCAACGTCTGCCCGGCTGTCCACCAGCCCGACAACGTTCACACCTGCGGCAATCAGATCATGGGCGGTGCGATGGGCATTATCGTTATTTCCAAAGACCATAACGTTCTGTCCCGGAGCCACACCCCAGCGATTGACATAGGCGCGCACAGCACTCGCCATCATGATGCCAGGACGATCGTTGTTCGGAAATGCAATAGGCCGTTCCAAAGCGCCCGCACAAAGAATGGCGTGTGCGGTCACGATCCGCCAGAAACATTCGCGCGGCCCCTCGCCCCGGCGCGAGACTGTCTCTAGCGCGCCATAGGTGCCCTGATCATAGGCCCCGGTAACCGTTGTGCGCGTCATCACGCGAACGTTCTTCATCTGCGACAGGCGCTGTTGCATCGCGGCAGCCCACTCTTGTCCGGGCTGGCCGTTTACGGCCTCACTCTCGGCCAGCAGCCGCCCGCCAAGCAATGTATCCTCATCGGCCAGAATGACATCTTTGCCCGCTTCGGCGGCAGTCAGGGCTGCCATGATCCCTGCCGGACCACCGCCAATGACAAGCACATCGCAGAACGCAAAGGCCTTCTCGTAGTTGTCCGCAACGGATTTGCCCGCCAGCGCGCCAAGTCCCGCCGCGCGTCGGATGATCGGCTCGTACACTGCCTCCCAAAAGGACTTCGGCCACATGAATGTCTTGTAATAGAACCCGGCCCCAAGAAACGGGGAGATCAAGTCATTGACGGCCATGATGTCGGTTTTCAGCGACGGCCACGCATTCTGGCTGCGCGCGGCCATGCCTTCGAAAATCTCCAGCGTCGTTGCTCTGATATTTGGCTCGTCAGCGACGCTCACCAGTGCGTTGGGTTCCTCTGACCCGGCGGTCAGCACGCCGCGCGGACGGTGATATTTGAAGGACCGCCCCATCAGGCGCACGCCGTTGGCCAATAGTGCCGAGGCCAGCGTATCCCCCGGATGCCCTTGATAGACCTGACCATCAAAAGTGAACGAAATGGTCTTGCTGGTATCGACCAATCCCTTGCCTGCGATCCTCATCGCCTGGCATCCCCGACAAGTGTCGCGCCATGGACACTGTGGGTCACGGTATCGCGGTCAATGGCAACCCAGGCTCCGCATGGTTCATGCTGCCATAGATCCCGTGTTACTCCGGCAGGATTATCACGCAAATGCAAATAGTTATCCCACGCCTCTAAACCAGATTCCCGCTCTGGTCTGTCCAAAGCGACAGCGTCGCCCTGGTAGTAGAATTCGCGCCGGTCGCGGGTGCCGCAGTGGGGACAAGTCAGGCGCATGGGATCACTCTCTGCAGTTGGAAATTTCAAAGGAAAACAGAGGCCGTCCGGTGATGCTGACAACCTCGTAGCGGATTGTTCCGCCATTCGTCAGGATTGGTCCGGCAAATGGATCATCGCAAGGTGCCGCCGGGGAAAACGTACCGATGAAGTCCTGCTCTAATTTCGCAGCGTCGGCGTCATAAGCCAATTGTCCTTCAGAACCAAGCGCCACGTCGATGATCAGTGTATCACCGTCGCTACGCGCACCGTTCAGCGTAAAGAAGTCGTAAAAGTTGTCAGGACCGGCCTGTTCGGACTCTGTTATGATTGCCTCAAAGATCGGGGCCAGCGCGGCATTCGCAGGCTCGCTTGTCGCGCAACCAGTCACGCCAACTGAAAGGATCAATCCGATGACTGTCTTTCGCAAACGATTCAAACTTTCCCCTCCTACCGGAGCCACCATTCAATGCAAGTTATGCTGAGAGCCGGTGCCCTCTTCATCCATCAGCCCGGTGCCAGTGCGGAACCGGTCCAGCCGAAATCTTGACGCCGGTTCATGATGGTTTCCCGTAGCCATCAGGTGCGCAAAGCTGAATCCTGATCCGGGCACCGCCTTGAACCCGCCATAGCACCAGCCACAATCAATAAAGAGCCCCTCTGTCGGGGTCTTGTCGATAATGGGCGAGCCATCCGGCGTCATGTCCATGATCCCGCCCCATGATCGCAGTACCTTGGCCTTTCCGATCATCGGCATCAACGTCATGGCGGCGTCCATGACGTGTTCCTTCATTGGCAGGTTTCCACGGGCCGCATAAGAGCTGTAGAAATCAATGTCGCCGCCAAAGACAAGGCCGCCCTTGTCGGACTGGCTGATATAGAAATGGCCCATGCCAAAACTGACGACATGGTCGATGCAAGGCTTCAGACCCTCAGTGACAAAGGCCTGCAGGACATGGCTTTCGATCGGCAGACGCATCCCCGCCATGGCCGCCACCTGTCCCGACCGCCCGGCAACGACGATCCCGACCTTCTTGGCGCGGATCGCACCGCGCGTGGTCTGAACGCCGCGCACAACCCCACCTTCGATGTCGATGCCTGTGACCTCGCAATTCTGGATCAGATCGACGCCCCGCTGGTCAGCCCCACGGGCATACCCCCATGCCACAGCATCATGACGCGCGGTACCGCCACGCGGGTGCAGCAATCCGCCATAGATCGGAAACCGCACGTTTTCGAAATCCAGATACGGCAGGTACTGACGCACACCGTCGCGATCCAGAAGGATCGCATCATCACCTTGATTGATCATCGCATTGCCGCGCCGTGCGAAAGCATCGCGCTGGCCGTCCGAATGGAACAAGTTGATCAGGCCACGCTGCGAATGCATCACATTGTAGTTCAGATCGCTCTCCATCCCTTCCCACAGCTTCAGCGAATGAGAATAGAATTCGGAATTGCCCGGCAGAAAGTAATTGGCACGCACGATCGTCGTGTTGCGCCCGACGTTGCCGCCACCCAGATAGCCTTTTTCGAGAACGGCGACATTGGTGATCCCGTGCTCTTTGGCAAGGTAATAGGCCGTCGCAAGCCCGTGTCCGCCGCCGCCAATGATAATCACGTCATATTCAGATTTGGGGTCTGGATCGCGCCAGACCGGTTTCCAGCCAGACTGCCCGAACAGCCCTTCCTTGATGACCCGAAAACCGGAATATCCCATAAGTCTTTTCCCTGTCGCTCGCCCGCACTCTAACAAGCGTATCGGGAACGAAAAGCCAGTTTACGGCACATCATGTCGCGGATGGGCACAGTGCGCATGATCGGCCAGCGTTTCGATGACCTTGCATTCAGCGACGCTTCCACCGCCACAACTGTCAATCATCCGTTCGAGTTCGGCCCGCAACCCATTCAGCTGCGCAATACGGGCTTTTACGGATGCCAACTGCTTTCGGGCCATACTATCGGCCGCATTGCAGGTTTGTTCCGGATCATCCGACAGGGCCAGAAGTGCCGCGATATCATCAAGGTCGAAACCCAACGCGCGGGCGTGTTTGATGAATTTTAGGCGGTCGACCAGATCAGAACCATACATGCGCCTGCCGCTTTGTGTGCGTGGTGGGGCGGGCAACATCCCGCGCTCTTCGTAGAACCGGATCGTGGTGACCTTCACGTCGGTTTCAACGGATGCCTGACCGATCGTAAGTTCCATGGATAACCCTCTTGCTTCTACAGTGACTGTAGGAGTTATGGATGTTCTGCACCAGTAGGAATCGAAAGGATTTCGCGCATGTCCGCCGGATGTCAAAACCATCACGCCACTCGTTTTGACGGCACGTCGCCCGCTTATCGGCGCGCGCTTTGGATCGTGATCGCGATCAACGCGGCCATGTTCTTCATCGAAATGGGCGGTGGCGCATGGGCAGGGTCACAGGCTCTCAAAGCCGATGCCCTGGACTTTCTCGGCGACAGTCTGACCTATGGGTTGTCGCTTGCGGTGATCGGGATGCCACTGGCACGCCGCGCAGAGGCTGCACTGTTCAAAGGCATTACCTTGCTTGCAATGGGGCTGTGGGTGTTCGGCACGACGCTGTGGAACGTGTTGATCCTTGGCGTGCCCAGCGCGCCCGTCATGACGATCATCGGTTTTCTTGCGCTCACAGCCAATGTCGCGAGTGTTCTGATCCTGATGAAATTCAAGGATGGGGATGCGAACGTGCGCTCTGTCTGGCTGTGCAGCCGCAACGATGCGATCGGCAATATCGCGGTCATCGGCGCAGCGGGGCTTGTGGCGCTGACGCAAAGCGGCTGGCCGGATCTGGTGGTTGCCGCACTGATGGCAGGGCTGTTCCTGTCTTCGGCGCGGCAAATCCTCTGGCAGGCCTGGCACGAACGCCAGGTCGCCGTTTCAGCGGACTAGGCGATCAAAGGCCCTTCGCACGGTAGCTTTGTGCAACCTTGCCGATGGACACGAGGTAGGCCGCTGTACGCAAATCCTTCACGTCGTCCCGCGCATGCCAGACCTCGCGCATATCCTGATAGGCTTTGCGCATCGTATCATCGAGGCCAGAGCGCACGAGTTCCAGTTCACCCGCACCGCGCAGGTATTTTTCCTTGAAACCGGGGCTCAGCTCCCAGCCGAGACCTTTGTCGGACGACAGACGCTCAAGCTCATCAACGACAAGCTGGTGGCGGCTTTCTTCGGCGCGCCGCTGCATCCGGCCAAAGCGGATGTGGGACAGGTTCTTGACCCATTCGAAATAGGACACGGTGACACCACCGGCGTTGGCATACATGTCGGGGATGATGACGCAGCCCTTGTCGCGCAAAATTTCATCGGCACCGGCGGTAACAGGACCGTTGGCCGCCTCGATGATCAGCGGGGCCTTGATCCGGTCGGCGTTGGACAGGTTGATAACACCTTCCAGTGCTGCAGGGATCAGGATGTCGCACTCCTGTTCCAGAAGCTGGGCTCCATCCGCCTGATGGCGGGCGGCCGGATAGCCCGCAACGCCACCATGCTTGATGATCCATGCGCGCACCGCTTCGATATCGATGCCAGCTTCGTCATGCAGTGCGCCATCGCGTTCGATGATCCCGGTAATCAGCGCACCATCTTCTTCGGACAGAAACTTTGCCGCGTGATATCCCACGTTACCAAGGCCTTGCACGATCACCCGCTTGCCTTTCAGCGATCCGCTGAGTTTGGCAATCTTCACATCTTCCGGATGGCGGAAGAATTCCTGCAAGGCGTACTGCACGCCACGACCGGTTGCTTCGACGCGGCCCGCGATCCCACCGGCATGCGGCGGTTTGCCTGTGACACAGGCGGCCGCGTTGATATCGGTCGTGTTCATGCGGCGATACTGATCGGCGATCCACGCCATTTCACGTTCACCTGTGCCCATATCCGGGGCAGGAACGTTCTGCGAGGGGTGGATCAGGTCGCGCTTGGCCAATTCGTAGGCGAACCGGCGGGTAATCAGTTCAAGTTCATGTTCTTCCCATTCGGTCGGGTCGATGCACAATCCGCCTTTGGACCCGCCGAACGGTGCCTCGACCAAGGCGCATTTGTAGGTCATCAGCGCGGCAAGTGCTTCGACTTCGTCCTGATTGACGGCCGAGGCATAGCGGATCCCGCCCTTGACCGGTTCCATATGTTCGGAATGAACGGACCGATAGCCGACAAAGGTGTGGATATCCCCCCGCAGACGCACGCCGAAACGGACCGTGTAGGTCGCATTGCACACCCTGATCTTCTGCTCGAGTCCGGGACTAAGATCCATCAGGGCCACGGCCCGGTTGAACATGATGTCGACGGATTCACGGAAACTTGGTTCGTTCGGTGAGGTGTCCAGTGGGGCCATATCGCGATGTCCTTTGATTATTGGCGTCCGGGCGACCGTCAATTCCGGAGAATTTTCCATATCGCCTAAGATTTAATCTAAACACGATTCGTCTTAATCATCTCATTATTTCGACCAGTTTTCGGGTTAGTTAACGGGGCTGGCCACCTTTAGACGACTCAACCACCGTTTTAGCTGCTGATTGTCCACCTGCGCACAACAGTGGCAGTACAGTAGTCGGACTGTCAGCCAAACGCCGGATTATCAGGTTTGATATTCCACAATCTTGCCAAATTTCAGACACATCGAAATGGTTTAACCAACAGTGGTGGAGAATGGTTATCCGAAGTGCGTCTTGCTGCTTGTGACGCCAAGGGAATGGGATTGTAACGATGAAGAAGACACTTGACGGTCTGTATAAGCTGGTACCTGAAAGACAGCGCAACCGCCTTGCAAGCTTTCACGACGATGAAAGCGGAAGCATGGTGATCTTCACACTTTTCATACTTGTGTTGATGTTGATTATCGGCGGCATGGCGGTCGACTTCATGCGCTTTGAATCGCGGCGTGCGATGATGCAGGGCGCACTTGATTCCGCGGTCTTGGCCGCAGCCGATCTTGACCAGCAACTTGATCCGGCCGTCATTACGCAGGACTACATCACCAAGTCGCAGGCCGGGAACTGCCTGAACGGCCCTGTGATCGTTGACGACTCCGCCCTGAACTATCGCAGCGTGTCAGCCAACTGCCAGCTGACGATGAATACATTCTTCCTGCGCTTGATCGGCATCGATCAGTTGACCGCTTCCGCTGAATCGACAGCGATCGAAGGTGTCGGCGATATCGAGATCTCGCTCGTTGTCGACGTCTCCGGCTCCATGCGCGAACTGACTGGTGGCGGTGGCGAAACGAAAATCGAAGCGCTGCGATCGGCAGCAAGCTCTTTCGTGGACGAACTGCTTCTGCCCGAATACGAAGACAAGATTTCCTTGTCGCTCATCCCCTACTCCTGGCACGTGAACGTCGGTGAAGAGCTGTTCGGCACGCTGAATGCCCCGGAACGTCACGGCTGGTCGCATTGCGTCGATATTCCGAACTCAGAATATTCGACCACAGCATGGAACAACAATGTCGAACTGCTGCAGACCCAGCACGTCCAGACCAACCCACAAGGTTCGGACCCCGGACCTGTGGACTCTCCGACCTGCCCACGTTTCGCTTATGAAGAAATCATCCCGCTGTCTCAGAACGCAAACCAGCTGAAAGGTGCCATCGGGCAGCTGCAGCCGCGCTCGGGTACGGCGATCTACATGGGCGTGAAGTGGGGTACAACGCTACTTGATCCAACATTCAAGAGCAATCTGGAAGCCCTGCCAAATGGCATGATCGATGCAGCGTTCTCGGACCGTCCGGCGCCGTATCCTGATCCGGACAACCGTCGCTCGAACGATACTTTCAAGTATCTCGTGCTGATGACGGATGGCATGAACTCTGATGTGCTGCGACTGAACGAGGACTACTACCAGACGCCAAGCCAGATCGCGCATTGGAATACGATGAACATCCAGCAGTTCTTCAGCAACGTTTCGACATGGAACAGCTCGGTCGTCGGCCGCTATCGCGAAACAATCCAGGTCGCCGCGGACGGTGACATCATGATGCAAAGCATGTGTACGGCCGCGAAGGACGCAGGGATCATCATCTTCGGTATCGGCGTCTTCGAAGCAGACGATCCGAACAACCCCAATGAACCGCAGGACAACGGTCGCAATCAGTTGCGCAACTGCTCGTCCTCCAGCGGCCACTATTTCGAAACCACCGGCGATGAACTGACAGAAATCTTCGAAGCCATTGCCGGTCAGATTACAGACTTGAGGTTGACACTATGATGTTCGGTATCCTCAACCAACTTGCCAAAGGGCTGCGTCGCTTCAAGCGTGACGAGTCCGGCAGCGCAACACTGGACTTTGTCCTGATGCTGCCCGGCTTCATGCTGATCTTCACATCGGCCTATGAATCCGGCGTACTCTCGACACGGCACGTGATGCTGGAACGTGGTCTTGACTCGACCGTACGCGAAGTGCGGATCGGCAAGATCCCGAACCCGTCACACGACCGTCTTGTCGAGCGCATTTGCGAAATCGCATCGATCATTCCTGACTGCACCGCCAACGTGCGTCTTGAAATGGTGCCACGCGATCCGCGCAACTGGCAGGATCCACCTGCCGACGTGGCTTGCGTTGATCGCGCCGAAGAAGGCGACCCCGTGTTGAACTTTAACACCGGTCTGAACAACGAATTGATGGTGCTGCGCGCATGCGCCCTGTTTGACCCGATGATCCCGACCACCGGTCTCGGCAAAGAAATCCCAAAGGAAAGCGGCGGTGCATATGCGCTGGTTGCAACCTCGGCCTATGTGATGGAGCCATTCCAGAAATGACCTACCTCGCACGCATCAAGAACTTTGCTGCCAAATGGCAGCGTGACGAAGACGGATCGGTTGCGGTTGAAACCGTGCTGATGGTCCCACTGTTGGCTTGGGCCATGCTGGCCACGCTGACGTACTTCGACGCCTACCGGACCGAAGGGATCAGCTACAAGGCTGGTCTGACGGTAGCAGACGCGATCAGTCGCGAAGCCGACTCTATCGATGACGACTACATTGACGGGGCCTACGGCTTGCTTCGCTTCCTGACACTCAAGGATGGTGATCCTGACCTGCGGGTCACTGTCTTTAAGTATCGTGCCGGCCAGGACGACTATCGTCGCGTATGGAGTAAAGCGCGCGGTCAAACGACAGCACTGAACCATGCTGACCTGGAAGCCATGCGCGGACGTCTACCACTGATGGTCGGCGGCGAACGGGCAATCCTTGTCGAAACATGGACAGAATACGAGGCACCATACGCAGTTGGTCTGGGTGATTTCACGATGAGCACTTACAACGTGATCAGCCCGCGTTTCACCGCACGCCTTTGCTTTGACACGACGCCAGCAGATGGCGGCGATACGGGTCTGAGCTGCTAATCAGCTTTCCTGCGCCACCCGAAGTGACAATTGCTCGGCCATGAATTTGGCCGCGCCGGCCGACGTAATCCCACCGATCCCTACGCGTGTGCCGAACCGCCACCACAGCCCAGGCACCCAGAGAAAACTGTGCTTCTCGCGCAGGGTGACTGAAAATCCATTCGACGGTTTCAAAGCGAATGAACCGCGGCTGACACTGACGATTTGGTCCATTGCGGCAAGCACTGTTCCATCGTTGGTCACAATCCCTTCATCGGTGAGCCAGATTTCACGTTTCGCATTCGCGCGCAGGCGGTTGGCCTGCACCAACATCGCGATGCCAAACACGACAATGATCGCTTTTCCGAAGATCCCTGCCGGGCTGATGAATGCCATGTAGATCAGCAGAAGGCCAAGCGCGATCTGCACCAGAAACGCGAACTGGAACCGGGCTCCCGATACCGTGATTTTTGCAAAGATACCGTCTTCGTCTGGCTGAAACATGACCGCCCCCTTCGACACTTGACCGGCACTAACCCAGTCACGCGGCTTTGAAAAGTCTCAGCGCGGCGGGACGACCTCGTATCCCTGCTCTTCGGGTTCGTCATCGACCATTTCGTCTGGAAAGCCGGGGGCTGTGATATCTAGTCCCGTCGCCTCTTCCAGCCGACGGATAATGTCATCGGACTGTGCACGCGGCCCATAACGGGCAATGCCGTCGTTGAAAATATCGACCATGAGGGGGCTGATCTCCAAGGGCACACCATGCGAGCGCGCGATATCGTCGAACAGGCCGATATCCTTTTTCACCAGATCCATCGTAAAATTGATGTCGCGACAGCCGTTCAGGATCATCTGGCTTTCGGTTTCATGCACGAAACTGTTGCCCGAGCTGATCTTGATTGCCTCATAGGTTGTCGCAAGATCCAGCCCCGCCGCCTTCATCGTCACCAATGCCTCGCAAAGGGTCAGCAGGTTCGCGGTGGCCAGATAGTTTGTCATCACTTTCAACTTGCTTGCTGTGCCGATCGGACCAGTGTGCAGGACACGGCGGCCAAGTGTGGTTAGCAAGGGCAACACGCGGTCAAACGTGGCACGATCGCAGCCTGCAAAGATACTGATGTTGCCTGTCGCCGCGCGATGGCAGCCGCCTGACACGGGACACTCTACCGCAGCGCCACCACGCGCGGTGACGAGATCGGCCAGTCGCGCAACTTCGGACGCGTCCGTTGTAGACATTTCCATCCAGATCTTGCCCGGGCCGACCTCGGGGATCATGGCGCTGACGACAGCGTCGCAGGCCGCGGGCGATGGCAGGCAGGTCACGACGACATCGCAATCGCGCATCAATTGCGCAGGATTTTCGCCCTTATGTGCGCCCTTGGCAACAAAAGCCGCGATGGCGTCCCCACTCAGATCATGGACCCAAAGATCATGACCGTTGCGCAGCAAACTTCCGGCCAGCTTTGCGCCGACATTTCCCAAGCCGATAAATCCTGTCTTCATCCCGTAACTCCCGTTTTCAGGGCAGTCTTCTGTAGCAGATCAACGGCGTCTGATCCAAAACCGACACGATGCACCAATTGCGTGCGATGTCGCACAGGTCGTCCCATTGTCGTAGCACATCAGGCAGCTTACCTCAGACGCAACACCGCCTTGAGGAGAATGCCATGTCCATCCGTCCAGTTCTTGAACAGCGTCCCGCCCAACCGGCGATCGAAGGGGCTGGCGTCAAGCTGCACCGCGCGTTTGGTTTCCATGACCCAAGCGAGTTGGACCCTTTTCTGTTGTTCGATGATTTCCGCAACGAGCGCCCCGAAGACTATGCCGCCGGCTTTCCCTGGCATCCACATCGGGGGATCGAAACGATCACATACGTGCTTGATGGAACGGTCAGCCACGCCGACAGCCTTGGCAATACGGGCGATTTGAATGCAGGTGATGTGCAATGGATGACGGCCGGGTCCGGCATTTTGCATCAGGAAATGCCACGCGGGAACGACAAGGGCCAGATGCACGGCTTCCAGCTTTGGGCGAACCTGCCCGGATCCATGAAAATGACAGCCCCGCGTTATCAGGACGTGGCAGGCAAGGATATTCCCACCGTCGTCGACGATGACGGCACATCGGTGCGCGTGATCGTCGGGGATTTTTGGGGCAAGAAAGGCCCGGTGGACGGTATTGCTGCCGACCCGCAGTATCTGGATATCTCTGTCCCCGCTGGCGTGCGCAAGACGTTCAAGGTCGATACTTACCGCCGCGCCTTTGCCTATGTCTTTGCAGGCTCGGGCAGTTTCCGCGACGCATCATCCCCAACCGGCGTTCTGCTGGAAAAGGAAGTCATGGGCCAAGAGGTCAACATCCGCGACATGTCGGGCGATCGCACGCTGATCCGGTTCGGCACCGGTGACGAGGTGACCGTGCAAGCGGGCGAAGAAGGTATCCGTTTTCTGCTGATTTCCGGCGCACCACTGGAAGAGCCGGTCGCATGGCATGGTCCTATCGTGATGAACACGCAAGACGAATTGCGCACCGCGATCCGCGAATTGAACAACGGAACGTTTATCAAACCAGCGCACTGATCCGCCAGATAAATGTCGTGGCGCGGCTTAGGCTGCGACCACGGCCTTGCGGACGAGGCTCCAGTAAATTTCCTCGACCTCGGCGATGCTAAGCCGACCGTTCGCACGATACCAGTTGGTGATGCCTGTCAGCAGCGCGATAAGGGCAAGTGTGCTGACGCGCGTGTCTGGCAACGCAAACACGCCTTCCGCTTCGCCGTCCTTCAGGATGGTCTCCAGCGCATCTTCGTATTGACGTCTTAAGGCTTCGACCTTTGCGAAATTTTCGGGCGTGAGATTGCGCAGTTCCATGTAGGATACGAATACCTGATCGCGGCGTGGCAAGTGAAACCGGATGTGAAAGCGGGTGAAGGCTTCAAGCCGCGCCATGGCCGTGCCGTAAATCGGTGCATCTGCCAATGCTGCCAGCAATTCATCCATATGCGTGCACATCAGATCGAACAGCAAGCTCTGCTTGTCTGGGGTATAATTATAAAGTGCGCCAGCCTGTACGCCGACCTCGGCCGCGATCTGGCGCATGGACACAGCCGCGCAGCCGTGGCGTGCAATCAGGCGCAATGCAGCGTCGCGGACCTTTGGACCAGTAATGTCTGAATGTGAACCTTGCTTGCGCGCCATGACCGCATTTAACTGAACACCTGTTCATTTGAAAAGCCCTAGCTTGCGCTCGTCCTGAATTGCGCCATATGGTCCGCGCGAAAACATTGGGCAAATTCGCGCATGCGTACCGTCGTTCTGTCATTGCTTATCGGGCTTTGCGCCTGTGCCGAATTTCCGGCGCTGGACGAACGGATCGACGATGCCGCGCGCGCCGCCCCCTATCCGACACTGACGAATATCGCACCGTTGATCGCGCAGGCCAACGCATCCGGCACGGCAACCAATTCGGTTGCGACGGAAATTGACGGGCGCCGCGCCAATCTGTCCGCCCGCGCAGACAGGTTGCGCGGCGCGATCATCGAACCTGCTCTACGCAACAGGATGCAACGCGGTGTCGACACCTCTGCGTTGCCCTGACCTTCGGTTTTCGCTAACACGCCCCAACACATACTTCGAAACGGATCGGATCGCCCACATGACAACTCCCCTGCGCCTTGGAATTGCTGGTTTGGGCACTGTTGGGGTTGGAGTCGTCAAGATCGTGCAGACCCACGCAGCCTTGCTTGAACAGCGCGCCGGACGGCCCATTGTGATCAGCGCGGTTTCTGCCCGCTCCAAAAGCAAAAACCGCGATGTGGACCTGAGCGACTACGCCTGGGAAGACGATCCAGTTGCGCTGGCCAAGCGCGATGATGTGGACGTCTACATTGAACTGATGGGCGGACACGAAGGCGCGGCAAAAGACTCGCTCGAAGCGGCCATCGCGGCGGGCAAGGACGTTGTAACCGCGAACAAGGCGTTGTTAGCGATCCACGGTCAAGCGCTTGCCGAAGCCGCAGAAGAAAAGGGGCATGTGATCCGCTTTGAAGCCGCTGTCGCTGGTGGCATCCCCGTCGTAAAGGCCCTGACCGAAGGGCTCGCTGGCAATGAGATCAAGCGCGTCATGGGTGTGATGAACGGCAGCTGCAACTACATCTTGACCCGCATGGAAGACGCCGGATTGTCCTACGATGCGGTGTTCGACGAAGCCAACCAGCTAGGCTATCTCGAAGCTGATCCCGAACTGGACGTCGGCGGCATCGACGCGGCGCACAAGCTTGCCCTGCTCTCCAGCATCGCCTTTGGCACACAGGTGGATTTTGACGCGGTCGAACTTGAAGGTATCGGGTCGGTCACGATTGATGACATCCGTCAAGCCGCCGACATGGGCTACAAGATCAAGCTGCTGGGCGTCGCACAGATGACCGGGCGTGGCCTTGAACAGCGCATGTCGCCGTGTCTGGTGCCCAACAGCTCTCCGTTGGGTCAGTTGCAGGGCGGCACGAACATGGTCGTTCTCGAAGCAGACGCCGTCGGCCAGATCGTTCTGCGGGGCCCCGGCGCGGGCGAAGGCCCGACAGCCAGTGCGGTCATGGGCGACGTGATGGACATCGCACGCGGGTTTCGGCTGTCGACCTTTGGCCAGCCTGCCAAGACGTTACGCAAGGCCCGCGCGGCGCGCGCTGCAGTGCCAGCGCCCTATTATTTGCGGATGCGCCTGCTCGACAAACCGGGGGCGCTGTCCAAGATCGCAGCGATCCTTGGCGATGCAGGAATCTCGATCGACCGGATGCGGCAGTACGAACACGCGGACACCGCGGCACCTGTTCTGATCGTGACGCACAAGACCACCCGCACAGCACTTGACGAGGCACTGGCCCAGTTCGAAACAACGAACGTCATGACCGGCACGCCCGTCGCCATCCGGATCGAAGCTGTATAGGCTTTTAGCAGCACAGAGCGCCTTTTCCGCCTGGCGTTAGCGCCACCACGGTTGTGTTGCTTCGCCCGCAGAGCTAGGCCAGTCTGAACAGTTACCAAAGGAAAAGCTCATGGCGTCACCTGTCGATTTCAATGATCGGAACCTGTCCCTTGGCCTTGCCCGCGTTTCAGAAGCGGCGGCCATCGCCTGTGCGCCACTGATCGGGCGCGGCGACGAAAAGGCAGCAGATCAGGCGGCGGTCGATGCGATGCGCACGCAGCTGAACAAGCTCGATATTTCGGGTGTCGTTGTCATCGGCGAAGGCGAACGGGACGAAGCCCCGATGCTATACATCGGTGAAGAAGTTGGCAGCGGCACTGGCCCGGGTGTGGATATCGCACTTGACCCCCTTGAAGGCACTACACTGACGGCAAAAGATATGCCCAACGCGCTCGCCGTGATTGCGATGGGGCCGCGCGGCTCGATGTTGCATGCACCGGACGTTTACATGGACAAGCTGGCCATCGGCCCCGGTTATCGCAGCGGTGTTGTCACGCTGGACATGTCGCCGTCAGAACGTGTTTCCGCGCTTGCGGCGGCGAAAGGGTGTTCAACAAACAATATCACGGTCTGCGTGCTGGAACGCCCGCGACACGAAGCCATCATCGCAGAAATTCGCAGCACAGGTGCTGCGATCCGGCTGATCACCGACGGCGATGTCGCAGGCGTCATGCATTGCGCGGAATCCGCCAAGACCGGAATCGATATGTATATGGGTGAAGGCGGTGCCCCCGAAGGTGTGCTGGCCGCTGCCGCGCTAAAGTGCATGGGCGGTCAGATCTACGGGCGGCTCTTGTTTCGCAACGATGATGAACGCGGACGTGCGACCAAAGCGGGAATCACGAACTTCGACCGTGTTTATACACGCGATGACATGGTCACGAGCGACGTAATTTTTGCCGCAACAGGTGTGACTGACGGTTCATTGCTGCCAGGAATCAAACGCGAGGTCGGTTTTGTGACTGCCGAAACCGTGCTCATGCGTTCCAAGACAGGCTCGGTGCGCCGGATGCAGTACCGCAACCCGACGGCCTGATCCGAATTCTTTTTCGCAGACAGATTTGGGCGTGGTCCTGGCTGCGCCCTTTCTATATTGTGCCTGTCTATGGATGGGACACAAGATCGCGCGTTTTTGGGGGTAACAGCGTCGGCGACCGGACGGCGCTGGGTCGGCCCCACCGCAGAAGAAGACAGGCTGGCCGAAGCAATGGCGCAAGCCACTGATCTGGCCCCTGCCCTCTGCCGGATACTGGTACGCCGTGGGGTTTCCCCTGATGCATCCGCCGCATTCCTTGCCCCGACATTGCGTGATCTGCTGCCCGATCCGCGAAGCCTGCGTGACATGGACACCGCAGCAGCACGGGTCCTGAAGGCAGTCAAACAGCGCGAACGGATTGCGATCTTCGCCGATTATGATGTGGACGGCGGGGCCTCGGCGGCCTTGCTGATTGCATGGCTGCGCGATCTTGGCCAGCAGGCCACGCTGTATGTCCCTGACCGGATTGACGAAGGCTACGGCCCGAACGACGAAGCAATGGCGCAACTGGCTGAAACTCATGACCTGATTATCTGCGTCGATTGCGGAACCCTGTCGCATGGCCCCATCGCGGCTGCCAAGGCGGCTGATGTCGTGGTGCTCGACCATCATCTTGGCGGCGAAACGCTGCCGGATGCGCTGGCGGTCGTGAACCCGAACCGGCAGGACGAAAACGGCGATCTGGCACATCTTTGCGCCGCAGGCGTGGTTTTTCTGATGCTGGTCGAAGCAAACCGGCAGTTGAAGGCCTCAGACCAGAACGGCCCTGATCTGATGGGTCTTCTTGATCTTGTCGCGCTGGCGACAGTCGCCGATGTTGCTCCGCTGATCGGTGTAAATCGCGCGCTGGTGCGTCAGGGGCTGACGGTCATGGGCCGCAGGCAGCGCGCAGGGCTCGTCGCGCTGGCTGATGTGGCGGGACTTGATACGAAACCGACATCTTACCACCTTGGTTTTCTGCTGGGGCCGCGGGTCAATGCGGGCGGGCGGATCGGCAAGGCGAACCTTGGGGCGCGGCTTCTGGCAACGAACGACCCGCGCGAAGCCGAATCCATCGCGGCGAAACTTGATGAGTTGAATACCGAACGCCGTACAGTCGAAGCAGAGGTGCGCGATCTCGCGCTCGCCCAAGCCGAAGACCGCGGGCTTGACACCCCGCTGGTCTGGGCCGCCGGCGAAGGCTGGCATCCCGGCGTTGTCGGCATTGTCGCATCGCGCCTGAAAGAGACGACCAACCGTCCGGCAATCGTGATCGGTTTGGACGGGGACGAAGGCAAAGGGTCGGGCCGTTCTGTCAATGGAATCGATCTTGGGGCAGTCATCCAACGGGTCGCAAGTGAGGGCCTTTTGCTGAAAGGCGGCGGACACAAGATGGCCGCAGGTCTGACCGTCGCGCGCGACAAGCTCGACGTCGCCATGGCGCGGATCGGAGAGCTGCTGGCCAAGCAGGGTGCGGACCGGATCGGTCCTGCCGATCTGCGGCTGGACGCGGTGTTGATGCCGGGCGCGGCAACGGTCGAACTGATTGAACAAATCGAACAGGCGGGCCCGTTCGGGGCCGGTGCCCCTGCCCCGCGTTTCGTCTTTCCAGATTGCCAGATTCTCTTTGCCAAACAGGTTGGCGCGAACCACCTTAAGGTGTCCTTTGGTGACGGGCTGGGCGCGCGGATCGACGCCATCTCGTTCGGGGCAATGGATGGGCCGCTGGGGCCGATGCTGACGCAACATGGCGGCGCGCGATTCCATCTTGCTGGACGGCTGGAAGTGAACGTCTGGCAGGGAAGACAAAGCCCGCAACTGCGTTTGGAAGACGCGGCACCGGCGGCGTAACATTCCGCAAGAAAGGTGAAAAAAACCTCTTGCCCTTATGCAGGCGTTTCCCTAAATACGGCCCACCAAGTGCGGTCCCTTCGTCTATCGGTTAGGACGCCAGGTTTTCAACCTGGAAAGAGGGGTTCGATTCCCCTAGGGACTGCCATTGGTTTCCCCGACATTGCTAGCCTTGTATCGCATCAGCGGTTCGTGATCCACTTCGGCGCAACAAGGAGCAATCCCATGATCCGATTGAAACTGTCGTCCGCCGAAATGTTGGCTGCCGCGCGGGGCCGCATCAACGAAATCGAAACGCCCGACCTGATTGCGAGGCTGAATGACCCCGATCTTGTGATCATCGATATCCGCGATGTGCGCGAACGCCAGCGCAGCGGCTTCATTCCCGGCAGCTTTCATGCGCCACGCGGCATGATCGAATTCTGGGTCGATCCCGATAGCCCCTACCACAAGCCGATCTTCAGTACGCCCGGCAAGACATATGTCTTTCACTGCGCCTCTGGCTGGCGCTCGGCACTGACAGTCGCAACGCTGCAAGAAATGGGCTTCAAAGCCGCTCACCTGCGCGAAGGTTTTTCCACTTGGGAAGACCAAGGCGGACCTGTCACGCGGGAGGAATAATGAGCGGAGTGCCGCATTTTCGGATGCCGCGGGCAGCAATACGGGGCAATGCGCGATCGCGCTGAAGCAACGCTTATGGCCGCTTTCACTGCGTCGATCGAAAACGGCTGATAAGGGTGAAAAAATAGCGTCTCGCCAACTTCTGCTTTACTACATACCGACCGTATTGTATGTATATACTTATGCCTAGACCTACCAAACAATCTCCAGAACGCGGCGATGCGCGGACAAGGCTTCTTGAAGCTGCCCGTGATGTTATCCGTCAGAAGGGCTTCGCTGCGACTTCGGTTGATGACCTGTGCCAATCGGCAGGGGTGACGAAGGGCGCGTTTTTCCATCACTTCAAGACGAAAGACGCGCTTGGCGTAGCGGCGGCGAACCACTGGGCCGAAACGACCAGTGCCCTGTTTGCCAGTGCGCCCTATCACAAACACGACGATCCGCTGGACCGTGTTCTGGCCTATCTCGATTTTCGCCGGGCGATCATCGACGGCGAAACCTTTGAATATACCTGCCTCGTCGGCACAATGACGCAGGAGGTCCATGAAAGCACCCCAGCGATCCGTGATGCCTGCGCCGCAAGTATTTTCGGACATGCCGCGACGCTTGAAGCGGATATCGAAGCGGCCCGTACGCAACGCGGCATCGATGCCGATTGGACCGCCGAAAGCCTCGCCCGCCACACCCAGGCGGTTCTTCAGGGCGGTTTCATTCTGGCGAAAGCTACCGGCGATCCAGATCTCGCGCGTGAGAGCGTCGATCACCTGATCCGCTACGTGCGGGGCCTGTTCGGCCTCGGACCGAATCCACGCGAAACTCTTCAATCCAACCGAAAGGAACAAAAATCATGACCAGCCAGAAGATTACCGTCGAGACGACGATCAACGCTCCCGTGGAAAAGGTCTGGAGCGCCTACACGACCCCGGCAGATATCACGCAATGGAATTTCGCGAGCGATGACTGGTGCTGCCCGCGCGCCGATGTCGACCTGCGGGTCGGCGGCAGGCAGACCGCACGCATGGAAGCCAAGGATGGCAGCATGGGCTTCGACTTTGGCGGCACCTTCGAAGCAATCGAACCGCAGGAGTCGATCACGTTCGTTCTCGATGACGGCCGCAAGGTACATACGACCTTCACGGACCGGGACGGAAAAACCCACGTAGCGACCACGTTCGACCCCGAGACGCAAAACCCGGCCGAGATGCAGCGCGGCGGATGGCAGGCGATTCTGGACAGCTTCAGGGCCCACACCGAAGGCAAGCGCGGCTGAACACCTCAGGCTCGGCAGGACGAGACGGCAAGCCGAAAGGCTCAACAAGGGAGAAACACAAGATGGAACACGCCGCAAAAGTCCGAACCTGCTTTTGGTTCGAGAAAAAGGGCCATGAGGCCGCAAAGGAATACGTTGCCCTGGTGCCCGACAGCCGGATCGAGGCGGTGCGCGAGAACGGTCAGCCCGACGATCCGATGATTGTTGAGTTCACCTTGGCCGGTGCGCCGATGATGATCCTGACAGCAGGGCTAGGGTTTGAGCTGACGCCCGCCGCGTCGATCAGCATCCTCACCGAGGATCAGGAGGAAACCGACCGGCTCTGGAATGCGCTGATCGCCAATGGCGGTGAGCCGGGGCGCTGCGGTTGGGTCGTGGATCGTTTTGGCGTCTCATGGCAGGTCGTGCCGAAGCGGATGCCGGACCTTCTTGCCAGCGATGATCCTGCCGTAGTGGGCCGGGTAAGCGAAACCATGATGCAGATGGGAAAGATCGACATCGCGGCACTAGAAAAAGCCGCTAAGGAGCCAGCACATGAGTGAGAGCACCGAAATCGCATGTTCCTGCGGACAAACCCGCCTTGAGGTGCACGGCAAGCATATCGCGAGCGTCGAATGCTGCTGTTCTTCGTGTCGCGAAGCGGCTGTACGAATGCAGAATCTCGATGGTGCACCGCCGATCCTAACCGACTATGACGCCACGCCTTATGTGATGTATCGCAAGGACCGGGTGCAGTTCGTGTCTGGGATCGAAAACCTTGCCTCGTTTCGGTTGGCGCCGGAGTCATCGTCCGAGCGGGTGATCGCCACCTGCTGCAATACGCCGGTCTATCTGGAATTCAAACACGGCCATTGGCTGAGCCTGTACGGCACGCTTTGGCCAGAGGGCGCGATACCGCCACCGGAAATGCGGACCATGGCGTCGGACCTGCCCGAAGGAGCGCATTTACCGGGCGACATTCCCAATTCCAAGAAACAGAGCCTTGGCTTCTTTGCAAAACTTTTTGGCGCATGGGTTGCGATGGGCTTCCGCAATCCGAAGTCGCCTGAAACAGGAGAAATCAGCGTCTGATCCTGACAAAAAAATCGAAAGCATTGGCTCACCCGGCCGGTCCGAGCGCGTGAATAAGGAGAAATGCATGGCCATGCGCGAGACTGGATCAGAAAATTGACCGCACATGTCATCTGAAGCATCAGTCCTGCAATGAGTTTTGCGTGACGCGTGCACCCAGAAAATTTCCAAATGTACTTAGAGACGAGACATGGTCACAAATGACCTTCACCAGCACCAGAATGGGCACAGCCATGAGCGCGCCCGGAATGCCCCATAGCCAACCCCAAAATATGACGGTTATGAACACCGCAACGGTGTTGAGTTGTAGACGTTTGCCCAGCAGGTATGGCGTCACAAACTGAGCCTCAATAGAGGTCAAGAGGAGGTAGGTTATAGGTGCTAAGACTGCATAAGTGATACTGTCAAAGCTGACGATCGAAAACCCAGCCACGCCAAGTGTGCCGACAACGCCACCGACAAACGGCAAGTAGTTCAAGAAGAACGCAGCCACACCCCACACAAAGGCATAGGGCACACCGATGGCAAACATCGCGAGCCCAACAGCAAGGCCCAGCGCTGCATTTATTAGTGTTATCGCAAGGAGGTAATGAGAGATACTGCGCTCGATCTCATAGACCGCTGTAAGGGCGGCCTTCTTGCCACTGAGATTTGGAAAGGATTCGATGATTTTTTCGTAGAACAGGTTGCCAGACGACAGCAAGAAAAGTGCAAGAATCAATCCTACTGTGAGAGACGTCACAAAACTGGCCAGATTACTGACAGCGGCGGTGATCAACCCAGGTTGTTGCACAACGACAGTCTGAACACTGTCTGCTTCACCGCTGGCGATTTCCTCAACTTGTTCAGCGGCTTCCTGCACCGCTTCGACAGAGTCTGTTAGCCCGCGTAGTTTCTGGCGAACCTCCGCCTCGATCCGCGGAATATCATCGAACCAACTTGATACAGATCCTCCAAGTAGGCCGACACCGGTGCCAATAATTCCGCAGAAGCCAAGAATTAGGATCGCGGAAGAAATCACGGCGGGCACGCCTAGCCGCCGAAACTTACGCACAACGGGCCCAAGTGTCAGAGACAGCAAAATCCCTATCACGACGGGCAGAACGACGTCCTTGGCAAAAAAGACTGTCGCAAAAATCATGAGTAATAGAATGGCCGCAAGCAGCCGGTTTGTTATCTTTTGCTCGTCCAATTGACGCCCTGACTTGGATTTTGTGGAACCGCTCGATGGTACGTCATGGCTCTCCGCGTGCGAAGCATACCACGACGTCCCTATCCAGTGATTACCCTAAGGTTCGCTCCGGCAAGAGACACCCGGTTGCAGTCACCTTAAATCTTACCGAAGGCCTAAAAAGCCCAAGATGAACAGAACAACAACAACTAGACCAATAATGTAAATGATACGGTTCACTGTATCCCCTCCCTACGAAATTCAAACCAACGTGGCGATTAAGATGTAATGAGCCGCCCCACCGGGCGGCTCATGCAATCAAAGCCCGTCTATAAACTCATCAACTTCTTTCTTGGCTTCTTCCTTGGACTTACCGTACTTGGCCTGAATTTTGCCCTCCAGTGCCTCACGGTTGCCGTCCACTTCGGCGACTTCGTCGTCGGTCAAATCGCCCCATTTTGCTTTGACAGAGCCGACCATTTCTTTCCACTTACCTTCGACTTGATCCCAATTCATGATGATATTCCTTTTTCATGTTGAGTGTTGACGGGTGGCTGGTGCCATCCCGCGTTGCGGTGATCGATGCCGCGTTACGCCGTTGCGGCGTTCCCTCGGGGTCCTGCAAAGAACCAGATGATAAAACCAACGACCGGCAGAACGAGCACGAGAAGTGTCCAAAGAACCTTGGCACCAACCGAAGCGCGGCTCGAAATAATGTTGATGATTGCGTAGACGTCTGCGACGAGGACCAGAAGGCCGAAGATGCCGTATTCCATGACAAGATGCCTTTTGCTGCGATTGCTTGCACTCTAGCCAATTAACTCGGCAGCACTTCTTTAGTTCCAATGTTTTGCGAATTGGCATGCGACCTCAACAAACCGCAGGCAGGTACAGGCATGTGACTATCCTCGCTTGTTGCTTAGCTTCGCGAAACTGGGTTCACAGCAAGGGCAAGAGTTGATCTGTAAAGAAGTCTAGTTGGATTTCAGCATACAGCGGTATACTTCGTCGTGAATATGGAACGCCTGAGGCGTTCACCAGTTTCGAATACTACAAGGTAACAATACTGGCGTTTGGGCGTTGCATTAACCGCGACAACGTTGCTGCAGGCGACGAAGACAAGGCAAACCAAGAAATGAGCAAATTTCTTCCGCGCGTACTCTTCTGGGTTCTCACCGGTTTGGTCGTTGCAACGACGCTTCTTCCGTTGTCCGGAAACCAGGAATGGTGGATCAGAGGTTGGGATTTTCCGCGCTTGCACATCGCATTGGTAGCCCTTGCAACCGCCGCCCTTGGGCTCCTGTTTTGCAGCAGAAGTATCGTCTTTGGTATCGCCCTCTTGGCTGCAGCGTTTGCATATCAGTCACTCCGGATTTTTCCGTACACCATGTGGGCAACTCAAGAGATTGCCATCACGGACAATGCTCCGGAAGAGGAGCAGATTTCGATCATTTCGGTCAACGTCCTCATGCAGAACACTGACTACTCAAGCGTTATTGAGATGGTCGAGCGCGAGGTCCCTGACGTCCTGTTTCTAATGGAAACTGATGAAACATGGGTTGAAGCGTTGAAACCGGTGTTGGCACGTTTCGAAACGGTAATCACCTATCCGCTTGAAAATCACTACGGTGTCGTTTTTGCGACAAACCTTCCTGTAGTTGACGCAGACGTTGTCTTCCTGAGCGATGACGAAACCCCCAGTATTCTTGCTGATCTCGAAGGACCGACTGGAAACTTCTTCTTTGTAGGTTTGCATCCACGTCCGCCGGTTCCTGGACAGGACACTGACGAACGGGATGAGCAGATCAAGCGTGCAGCGCTTCTGGCGGACCGCGAAGTGTTGCCGGTTGTGGCGATGGGGGATTTCAACGATGTTGCTTGGTCGCGGACTTCCGAGCGGTTCAAGGAATATGGAGAGTTCCGTGACCCGCGTGTCGGTCGCGGCATGATCCCCAGCTTCGATGCAACGTCCTGGTGGATGCGTTTTCCCATTGATCAGCTCTACCTGACCGAGGGACTGGACCTTATCTCATTCAGTCGATTGGATCCTGTCGGGTCTGATCATTTCCCGATGAAGGCTATCATTGCTGTGCAAGACGACACGAAGTTCGAATGAAGATGCGGCTGAGCAGCTTCCAGGTGGCTTTCTCTGACAACGCGGAGTTCTGGCCAGTCACCAGCTAACCGTCGATCAGAACAACTGACTCCCAGTCTTCGCCCTTGACCTCCAAGGGCCGATGCCAGCTCAATCTCTGCGCCAGCATCCTTCCGCACATAGTACGTTGATGCGAATTCTTACAACGAGATGCCGGTTTGCTTACCTGTATCTCCCAATTGATCGTGCGATGTGCGTGCCGAGAGAATTTTCTAATCTTATTCCCTTGGAGTTTCGTTTTTATGATGCGGCATAACTTGCGATGGGCGCAAAAAAGGTCGGGCTTGGGCCCCGGCCGTTCATCCCGTCAACTGATCAAACTAGCCTTCGTTTTCTGGCAGTTGTTCCAACGCTTCCTGCGTGCTGTCGATGCAAACACGCAGATCGCCACCGTCGTGGAACCGAACGATTTCCATCTCGTCTCGTGTCACAGCAATCGGGCGTTCACCCATACCCAAGAACCCGCCGACATCAGTCACTGCGCGGTCTAGTTGACCGTCGTCCGTCAGCATCAATTCACTGATTTCGCCCACGTCTTCGTTATCCGGACCATAAACCCGTGCGCCGGTGAGGTCTTCTGTAGTCAGGTCGTCACGTTCAACAAAGGCGTATGGGGTGTGTTAGATTGACTTGGTCACCTGTATAGTAAAAACCTATATTATTGAATTGAACGCCACCAATGGGGGATATGAGTGATCCAGAAAGCCAACACTGGCCTGGCGTCGCGTGGCGGCGTTTCCGCAGAAAGCGCTTTCCTCGCATTTCACGATGTGACCCCCGATGGCTTCATGATGTTCGACCCGGTGAGGGGAGACGCTGGCGATATTGTCGACCTCGAATGGACGTTTGCAAACAAGGCTGCGGGCAAAATTATTGGTCGCGACCCGGAGACGCTGCTGGGTAAGCGTCTCTTGGTCGAGATGCCAGGAAACCGGGATGAAGGTCTGTTTGATGCCTACGTAGAGGTCCTAGAGACCGGCAAGACCTGGCAGAATGAATTTCATTACGATCACGGCAGCATCAAGGCTTGGTTCCGAACCACGGCTACCAAGTCTGGCGATGGATTGGCACTATCATTTGCGGACATCTCCGAAGCACGCGCGGGTGAGGAAAGGCTCAAGAACCTAATTGATGGTGTGCTCGCCTTTGTTGGTGTTCTCTCTCTTGACGGCACCTTGTTAGAGGCGAATGAACCGGCCATTGCCGCCGCAGGGGGGGAGCGTGATCAGGTGATCGGTCGTCCTTTCTGGGATTGTTTCTGGTGGGATGTCGATGAGGCTACGAAGGATAAGCTGAAACGTGCGGTTGTCACTGCGGCCAGTGGTGAACGGATTCGATATGACGCGAAAATTCGCGTTGCCGGTGACCAGCAACTTTGGATCGATTTTCAGATCGCGCCAGTGTTCAATGCTGCCGGGGAGGTGACAGAGCTTATTCCATCCGGGGTTGATATTAGCGAACGCAAGGCCGCGGAAGCGCACCGAGAGCTTTTGATCAGGGAACTGAGCCACCGGGTTAAGAATACGCTGGCCACGATCCAGTCAATCGCGGGGCAGTCCGTCCGGGCCGCTGAGAACATAGATGGCTTTCGGTCGTCGTTTAATGCACGCCTGCGCGCCATCGCGGCGTCGCACGATCTGCTGGTCGAGTTCGATCATGACGTCGTTCCGCTCAAGGCCCTCCTGCAGGGGCAGGTCCTGCAGTATGCAGCAGACGATACACAACTTGTGATGAATGGCGAAAATATTGACCTGCCCGGAGATGTCGCGCACGCGCTGGGTTTGGTTTTGCACGAGCTGGCGACGAATGCGTCAAAGTATGGTGCGTTATCGTCCGAATCCGGGACCGTGAAAGTGTCTTGGCATGTCATCGTCGATGGCGGCAAAACGAGGCTCTTCCTGTCATGGTGTGAACGTGGCGGACCTGAAGTGAAGGTGCCAACCCACAAGGGTTTTGGTAGTCGCCTGATCGAACGAAGCCTTGCACCCAAGGGTGACAGCGCGGTGATTGACTATGATCCCCGGGGGCTTTCCTGCGAAATACTGATGGATCTCGAATGAAGATATTGATTGTTGAAGATGACCCTACCATCGCGATGGATCTTGAGGACGAGCTCTCTGATCGCGGATATGACCCGGTTTCTGCCGCGACTGTTCCGGATGCGCGGAAATTGTTGGAGCGGCAAGCGCCATCTTTTGCATTTCTCGATATGCATCTCAGAACAGATACAAGTTTCGATCTGGCAAGAGAGCTCCGCGAGCAAGGCGTACCATTTGCTTTTGTCTCGGGTAACGATGCATCCGCTCTTCCCGAAGATTTACGAACCAGCAAGATCCTGACGAAGCCGATCAACTACGATGACTTGATTAAAATGATCGCTGGAGCGGAAAAGAGTAGCTGACTCGGCGCTTTCAAAATCGAGCCGAGTCTGAGTTCAGACAGATTTCTTACGTCCCGAACGTCGCTACATCGCTGCTACGACTAATTTGGAAAACAGCAAGGTCCCGCAACGAGTGAGTTGGGTCCAAATTTTGTGCTCGTGGGTGTGACTGGCTGGTTTGGCCACGGCATGACAGCTTCTTCCTCTTAACAACTGCGGCAGATTTCGTGCCGCGAGCGCACGCAGCACAATCGCCGAATTCACCGTTTGGGCTCTCTGCTGATCTTGGAGCGATCGAACCACGCGCACAATGGGCCGCGTCGCTGCTTTCAGAGTTCCGCCCGAAACCTGCTGTCCCGCTGCGGGTTTCGCGGCGTCCACGCAGATGCCGATTTAGGAGATGCGATGAAATCCAACAGGGTGCCTTATGAAGCAGCCAATCAGCGTCTCCTCACTTCGGGTCCCAAGGCGCCCAGAGAGAGCTAGAGGGGTGGGGGTACGGGTACCGCGGGAGGCGTGGGAAGGCCACGACATACCAACCCACCGGCCGAAAGAATTGCCCCGATACTGATCAGTTAAAACAAAGTGATGATATTAGCGTTCAGCAGATTGTCGAATGTGTTGAATGTGGCCATGACCACTTCGCTTCCCGCGTCCCGACCGGCGCCGCTTTCCGCCCTCTTCGTAAGAACAACATGGTGCCGGCGCAAAAACCAGCCGATGAGCAGAACGCGAGCGTCTTCCCGCTTCCAATGATTGCTGCGTCGCTACACAAAGATGATCGCTCTGGCTTCGGCAGAAATGTTCGCAGCAACCCTTCGACAGACGCGACTGCTGCAGGAATTGGGAAATCAGACTTCTCACGACAACCCAAGATACAGATTAATCTCAATATCTGATGTTGGAATGGTGCCCGGGGGCGGAATCGAACCACCGACACGAGGATTTTCAATCCACTGCTCTACCCCTGAGCTACCCGGGCACGGGAACGGTGAAGACCGTTGGGTAGCGGGTGTTTAGGCGCAAGTTCGGGGTGTGTCCATACCGAAAATCTGATTTTCTAGTGTGGTTTGCGCTGCTCTTCTTCAAGCGCCTCTGACAGGGCCTCGTCATCGTCTTCCTGCGCCGAAGGGATCGCATAACTTCCCGTCAGCCATTTTGCCAGATCAAGGTCCGCGCAGCGCTTGGAACAGAATGGGCGGTACTTCGGATCGGTGTCCTTGTTGCAGATCGGACAGCTCATGTCAGAAGGTTCCTGATCGGGCGACGCTCGCGTTTTCTTTGCAATTCAAACAGGCCCATGGGCGACCATCCGACAAGCGATGTTTCGATCGGATCCGCCTTGAAGGCCGCGCGCAGCGATTGTTCAACCTGCTTGCGATGCGCCTTTGACATCGACACGAAGTCGACCGATATCTGTCCGCCCAGCCCGCGTACCCGCAACGCTCGTGGAAGCGCACGTGCAGCCGCCAGATTAGCCTTCAACGCGGCGGCGGGCGACATATCGCCACCGGTGTTCACATCGACTGCGACAAGGGCACGGGTCGGCTCGACATACATCGTACCTTCGTTCAGATCAGACCGCGGCTGGCCAAGTGCCTCAATCTGGTCAAGCACCCCAAGGGCTTCGAAACTGCCCGGTTCGGTCACCACGTCCGCCCGGGCCGTCCATTCCCGCCAAGCCAGCACATGTGGCCCGTCGCCATCTGTCAGCGCCTCGGGATCAGCCCCCTCGCCTTCGCTCATGATTGCCGCGGCCAGATCCTGCATCGCGAGAATGTCTTCTGCAATGTCTTCCGAAGCGGCACCAGCGCAGGACGACCGCAAAATCAGCCCGTGCACACCGTCGTGAACTTCGTGTGCGGTTTCAAGCAAGCTGTCGCGCAGTTCTTCGTCATCGATTTGGCGACTGATGTTCAGACCCGGTTTTCCAGGAGTCACAATGGCATAGCGGGATTTGAACAGGACACGGTCCGTAACGGGTATCGCTTTGCCATCTTCGCCGTAGCCCGTCACCTGCACCAGCAGCGGCTGACCGGGACGCAACCCCTTACCTTGACGCAGAAACGCCGTTTCACCATCTGGCAAGCGCAGCATCATGCCACCCTGCCCCTTCAAAGGCCTGTCGCAGATCGCGCGAAAGATCGCACCAGGGCGTGGGGCGGTATCGTCGTCGATCAACAGATCATCAAGTCTGCCATCCACCAGCAAAGCCGCCGCCTCGCGGTCTGCGATATGATCCAGAATGATCGTGCGACCCTTCACGCCTTGCCCTCGAAAAGTGAAAAACCAGCTGCTGTCAAAAGCCCCGCGGTTTCGGGGACGGGCAAGCCCATGACCGCGTGGAATGATCCGTTGATCCACGTGACAAAGGCAGCGGCCGGACCTTGAATACCATAGCCACCCGCCTTGCCGTGCCAGTCCTGCGTGGCAAGATACCAATCGATTTCCCGCGACGACAAAGTCTTGAGCGCGACGGTGGTCTGCACATCCTTGGACCAGATCGTGGTGCCCCGCTTCACGGCAACAGCGGTGATCACCTTGTGACGGCGGCCCGACATCTTTTGCAGGAAATCGCGGGCTTCATCCGCATCGGCGGGTTTGCCCATGATCCGGCGGCCCAGCGCGACAGTCGTATCAGCGCAAAGGGCGACTTCATCCGGGCCGATGGTCACGGCCTCTGCCTTCTGGCGGGCGACGCGATTGACATAGTCGCGCGGCACTTCCGCCTTGGCAGGATCTTCGTCGATATCAGGCGGGCGGATATCGCTGGGTGTCAGTCCCAACAACGCCAAAAGCTCCAGTCGCCGGGGCGAGCCAGAGCCAAGCACCAACTTGAGGCCCGGTTGGGCCGCAAGCGTCGTCATTATTTGAATCTGTAGTTAATCCGACCCTTAGTCAGATCATACGGTGTCATTTCCACCTGCACCTTGTCGCCAGCCAGAACACGGATGCGGTTCTTGCGCATCTTACCTGCCGTATGTGCGATGATCTCATGGCCATTCTCAAGTTCGACCCGAAATGTCGCGTTCGGCAGAAGTTCCTTCACGACACCGGGGAATTCGAGAATGTCTTCCTTGGCCATGTGATCTCCTATCTTTGCTTCTGAGCGTGTAAATGCGCCGGATTGGTCACCTTTTCAAGGGCTAATCCGCGCAATTGCGCTTCAGCTTTTGGTAATAGGGGCGAGATCTGGTCAGGCTGTCTTGGTCTTGCGCAGACGGCGCATTCCCAACAGCCCGCCAAGACCGGCCAACAGGAGCAAGCCCGCAGACGGAAGCGGAACAGCGGCAACGGTCAGAACGCGCACAGCATCAAAGCCCTGATTGACGGTAAAGCGGGCACGCACTTCATTCGTGCCAACAAAGATTTCATTGCGCTCGTCATCTTCAAGGCCGAAGAATCCGAATGCGGATTTGTAAATCGTTCCGGGCAACTTAAAAAGATCATGCGTCGCATTCAGTTCTTCAGTCGTCATGATGACTGCGATGATTTTCTGCGAGAAGCTAAACGCGTTCAGCGATGTGATGTATTCGGTGCCTGAGGCGCGGTCGTGATAAAGCAGGTGGCTGTCCAGTGCCGTACCGGCAACGACCAATGTGCCGTTAAACACCATATCCGTATCGAAAATGACGTTGGATCTTTCGTTGAAACCGACTGTTATCCCGTCGTTATTCCCATAAATCGGGTTGGCAACCTCGGCGGGTGCGACGCCGACGAAACTTGCGTCATTCAATGCCTTGATCGTCGCGGCAGACGCCGGAATACTCAATCCGATAAGGGCAGCAATAGTGGCAGCAAGCAAGCGCATGCGGGTTCTCCGGTCTAAATTCACGACGCTTTTCACATACAATTGTGACTACTTTTAGGCAGAAACCCGTTTGACGTAAGGTTCTGTTAACCTTCTTCTTCCGGAGCGAAGGGCTCTGTCGGGGGACCGAAACGCTCTTTCAGCCGGGCGATGATCTGATCGCGGGCCTGACGATAGCCGACCATGCGCGCCTCGCGGGTTTCGCCAAGACCGGTCGGGTCCAGAATCGGCCAGTACTCCACCTCAAGGTGATAGAACTGCGTCAGATCTAGTGCACGGCGCTGGCTTGCGGGCGACAGGGCCAGAACAAGGTCAAATGACGACAAATCATCCCCCCAATCCTCCATTTCATCGAAAGACCGCGAACGATGGCGCGACAGTTCAACCCCGATCTCTGCACAGACAGCAATTGAAAAACCATCAATTTCAAGATCATTTTTCACACCGACCGACTGGATGTAGCAGCGCGTGCCGTACATCTTTTTCATGATCCCCTCGGCCATGGGCGAACGAACGGCATTGTGATCGCAACAAAAAAGCACCGACTGTGGGAAGGAGTCGCCTCTCACATTAGCCCCCAAAATGTAGGACGCAAATCAGTGTAAAAAGGCGGCGCGCAGTGTCGATATCGACGTCGGCTTTGCCTTCCAGCCGTTCTTGCAGTACGCGGGCCCCTTCATTGTGGATGCCGCGGCGGGCCATATCGATCGTTTCGATCTGGCTGGGCGGTAGGGATTTCACCGCGTCGAAATAGCTTTCACAGATCTGGAAATAATCCTTCACCACCTGCCGGAAAGGACCAAGCGACAGATAGAACGCAGCCTCGCCCGTGTCGTCGGACAGGGCAAAGACCAGACGCCGTTCCTGGATCGACAGCCCCAGCTTGTAGGGCCCCGATGGCACATCGCGATCCTCGCGACCGGCAAGGACAAAGCTGTTGTCCTCCAGAAGATCGAAGATAGCGACCTTGCGCTCCTGTTCGATTTCCGGGGTTGGCGGCGGCAGGCCGCTGTCATCCAGTTCCAAGTCGATAATCTTGCTCATGTGCGATTCAACCTCTCCAACCGGGCAAGTACGGACAGACCGTGTGCCTCAAGGCTTTCCGATTGCGCCAGTCGCGCAGCTGATGGGCCGATTGCGGCAAGCGCCTCGGGAGTCATTCTGGCCAGTGTCGTGCGTTTGACGAAATCCATCACCGACAATCCGCTTGAAAACCGTGCAGACCGCGCCGTGGGTAACACGTGGTTGGGCCCACCGATGTAATCACCGATCGCTTCGGGGGTCCAACCACCGATGAAGATGGCACCGGCATGGGTGACCTGCCCAGCCAGCGCGTCGGCATCAGCGACACAGAGCTCCAGATGTTCCGGGGCAATCCGGTCGGACAGCACAACGGCTTCGGCCATATCCGCGACCGTGATGATCGCGCCAAAGTCACGCCAGCTTGGCCCTGCAATCGCCCGCCGTTCAAGCGTTTCCAGCCGCTTGTCGACGGCGTCCGCCACGGCACGGCCAAAATCCGCATCATCCGTAATCAGCAGCGATTGCGCGCTCTCGTCGTGTTCCGCCTGCGAAAGCAGATCAAGCGCGATCCAATCAGGATCGTTGTCCTTGTCTGCGATGACAAGAATTTCAGAAGGACCAGCAATCATGTCGATACCGACCTTGCCAAAGACACGGCGCTTGGCGGCGGCAACAAAGGCGTTGCCGGGCCCGGTGATCTTGTCCACCGGCGCAATCGTTTCGGTGCCATACGCCAGTGCCGCGACAGCCTGCGCACCGCCGATTCGGTATACCTCATCAACGCCGGAAAGGCGGGCAGCCATCAGAACCAGCGGATTGATGGCACCGTCAGGCGTCGGAACGACCATCGCAAGACGCGCGACACCCGCCACCTTGGCCGGTATCGCATTCATCAGGACAGACGACGGATAGGTCGCAAGCCCACCCGGCACATAAAGCCCTGCAGCAGACACCGGGGTCCAGCGCCAGCCCAGCATCGCACCCACATCATCAGTCCATGATGCGTCTTCAGGCATCTGGCGGGCGTGATAGGCACGGATGCGCTCCGCTGCCAGTTCCAGCGCGTCCCGATCTTCTGGCGAGACATCAGCGCAGGCGGCGTCAATCTCTGCATCGGAAAAGCGGATCTGGTCGGCGCTCATATCCAACCGGTCAAATCGCGCAGTCAGTTCAAGAACGGCAGCATCCCCACGCGCGCGCACATCGGCAATGATATCAGCCACGATCTGATCCACGTCCGGGCTGTCTTCGCGCTTGGCAGACAGCAATGCCTGAAAGCGGGCTTCGAAATCAGCATCACGTGTCGACAGGTACTGTGGCATCAAAAGGCTCCTTTACCGCCCGTGACATAGCGGGGCATACCCCGCGCTTCAACGGCGAAACCTCTCGTCTGTGTCAGTGTGTACGGACTGCCCGGTCAGGCAGGATGCGACGGGGCCTTACCCGATGGCGCAATATAGGGGCGCGTGACATCTTTCAGCATCACTTCGAGCGCCTCGACATCGCAGGCAATTGCCCCGTCCCCCGCCAGTGTCAGCACGACACGGCCCATGCCGTCCTCGGCAGGCTCGAACGTGATCGACAACAGCGACATGACGGTTTCGGCATCCTTCTCGACACCATGTTTCTTGACGGCCATCACGTCTTCGATAACCAGCACTGACTGGACACGTTCATAGGCCCGCTTGCGCGCGCTTGCCCCGTCGGCATCTTCCCAGCGGAACCGGTTCAGCAAGATAGCAAAGCGGCGATCCTTGCGCGACCAGGTCATTTCGTTCGCCGGAAAGACCGCATCCTGCGCAAGTGCCGACAGAATTTGCAGGTCGTCGGCATCCAGCGCTTTCAGGCGCAGCGGGCGTTCGGCTCCGTCTTCAAATGTTGCATCAACCATCGCGGTCACTGACCCTTTCGATCTGCGCACCCACGGCACCCAGCTTTTCCTCGACATGTTCATAGCCGCGATCAAGGTGGTAGACGCGGTTGACAACGGTTTCGCCTTCGGCAGCCAGTCCGGCAAGGATCAGCGACACAGAAGCGCGCAAATCGGTCGCCATGACCGGCGCACCTTTCATGCGGTCCACACCATGCACAGTCGCCGTACCACCGTGGACTTCGATATCGGCCCCCATGCGGATCAGTTCGGGGGCGTGCATGAAGCGGTTCTCGAAAATCTTCTCTTCCAAAACCGACGTGCCCTCCGCAATACAGAGCATCGCCATCATCTGCGCCTGCAGATCGGTGGGAAACCCGGGGAAGGGTTCGGTCGTGACGTTGACAGCGCGCGGACGACCGTTGGAACGCTTGACCTTCAGCCCATCGGGGGTCTCTGTCACATCGACACCGGCCATTTCCAGCTTCTCAACGAAGGATGTGACCAGCGACAGGCGGCCACCAAGACACTCGACCTCGCCTCCCGTAAAGACGGGGGCCAGCATATATGTGCCAAGCTCGATGCGGTCAGTGACAACGGGGTGGGTTGCAGCGCCCAACCGGTCAACGCCCTGAATTTCGATGCGGGACGAACCGTCACCTTCGATCTGCGCGCCCATCCGGCGCAGGCAGTCGGCAAGGTCCACGATTTCGGGTTCGCGCGCGGCGTTCTCGATGACGGTGGTGCCTTTCGCAAGGGTCGCTGCCATCAGTACGTTTTCCGTGGCACCGACAGAGGCAAAGCGCAGCTTGACAACTGCCCCTTTCAAACCGCCCTTGGCGACCGCATGAAGATAGCCGTCCTTCAATTCGATTTCGGCACCCATCGCCTCAAGCGCGGTTGTATGAATATCCATCGGACGGGCTCCGATGGCACAGCCGCCAGGCAGCGAAACGGTGGCCTTGTGGTGGCGCGCGAGCAAGGGACCAAGAACAAGGTTGGACGCGCGCATCTTGCGCACGATTTCATAGTCAGCCGTGGTCGAGGTCATGTCATGGCTCGACATGACCTGCACCTTGCCACCTTGCATGGACGTAACCTCGACACCCAGCGATTGCAGCAAGGCTGTCATCGTCTTGATATCCGACAGGCGCGGTGCATTGGTCAGGGTCAGTGGTTCTTCAGACAGCAAGGTCGCAGGCATCAGCGTCAGCGCGGCATTCTTCGCCCCCGCGATGGCAATCTTGCCGTTCAGCGGTTTGCCGCCTTTAACTACGATGGAATCCATGCCCTGCCCTACTCTTTGCGGTCTGTATCGGATGCCTTGCGCGCCCGTGCCTGTGCCTTGCGTTTCGCCATATTTGCCTTCAGCGCCGCCTTCAACCGATCTTCGCGGGTTTCTGCAGCGTTCTTGGGTGGCTTGTCGCGCTTATTTGTCATGACCACCCTGTTAGCAAGGTGGGCAAAAAGCGTCCAGAGAGGGCTTGCACCATTTGCCATTCAGGGCTAAATCCGCGCGACGGATGCTGTGGTAGCTCAGTGGCAGAGCACACCCTTGGTAAGGGTGAGGTCGAGAGTTCAATCCTCTCTCACAGCACCATCCCCCTCGGTCAGACGACCTCCAGATCGTTTCGCAGTTGGCCAATGGTGACGTCTTCGATCGTCAGCGTGTCGCCGCCCCCAAAATCAAAAACGACGTCCGCGCCGACCTGGTCTGCGAAATCGAATGGATCGTCAGTATTGGAACCGCCTGAAAACTGGAAGTTATCCAGTTCGATCGTGTCGATATTATTCTGGAAATCCCTGATGGTGTCGCGGTCCTCTCCGCGGTCGAAATGAAAGACGTCCGAATTGGCTCCGCCATAAAGGATATCGTCGCCTCCACCCCCGTCAATCCGGTCAGAACCGGACCCGCCGAACAGCTTGTCATTGCCACCGCGCCCGTTCAGCCGGTCATCACCACCATAGGATCTGATGACATTCACGGTGGACGTGCCGGATATATTGTCGCCACCGGTCCGCGATCCGGATGCGCCCTCGAAACCGGATATTGCATCGTTGGCCCCCCATGACCGGGAAACGGTGTTCGCCTGCAGGTCAAGCGTCACGCCGCCAGTGCTGTAGTAGTAGCTAATATAATCGGTTCCATTGCCCCCATAGAACTGCTCTGCGCCTCCGCCGACACGCACATAGTCGTTGCCGTCGCCAAGATGGATCACGTCAGCACCACTGCCGCCATAGACCTTGTCGTCGCCGCCGTAGGTTTTGATAAGATTTGCGCCGGACGTGCCGACGATCTTGTCGCCACCGGTTTTCGAGCCGGACACACCCTCGAAATTCGCGACAAGGTCGTTTTCTGCCCATGACCCGGACGCCGTATTCGCCGCAAGATTGATTGTGACGCCACTACTGCTGCGGTAATAGCTGATATAGTCGGTGCCCGCACCGCCATAGAACGCCTCTGCCCCGCCTCCGGCGAGCACATAATCGTCGCCGTCATCAAGAAAGACTTCATCGGCACCGCTGCCACTATAGACACGGTCATTCCCGACACCGCCATAGATCGTATCATTGCCCGACATGCCAGAAAGCGTGTCATCCCCCGCACCGCCAAAAATCGTATCATGTCCACGGCCACCATCGGCGACATCATTGCCACCGAACATGTCGAAATAGTCGTTGCCCGCACGGCCATAGGCCCGATCACCCTGACTGCTGCCGCGCAATTCGTCATTGCCGGCCTCCGTGTCATGCGTGCCGCCATACAAGAACGATCCATATCCTGTCAGCGCCCTGACGGAATCGTCACCGGCCCCGCCATAGGCATACGCCCCCGTGACGCGGTCATTTCCGCTGCCGCCGTACGCATGGTCAATCCCTTGCGTGCCATTGACCGTATCGTTGCCGTTTTCACCATAAAGCGTATCGTTTCCGGACCCCGTGCCGATCAGGTCGTCACCCAGCCCCCCGAACAGCACGTTCGTGCCGGAATGCACACTGATCGTATCGTTGCCATCGCCACCATAGAAAGTCGCATCGCCGGTCGAGCGGACATAAAGGGTGTCATCGCCAATGCCACCGTCCAATGTGTTGTTGCCGTTGCCCCGCGCCTCAAGCGCGTCGTTTCCGGACCCGCCATAAAGGTAATTGGACCCGTAAGAGGCATAGACATAGTCGTCATCATCACCACCATACAGGATATCATTGCCGGTCCAGCCAAAGATGCTGTCGTTGCCGCCAAATCCTTGAACGAAATCATCCCCTTCGTAGGCCAGGATGTAATCGTCAAACAACGTTCCCGGCAAATTGTCCGCACCGGATGTGCCGTAAATCGTATTCGGGGCCATTCGCTCAACCTTGCATCACAGAAACGCCCCTACGTTAGGCGTTTTGGGTCAGCAATACTAGGTTCGGCACCTGATCAGCGATGGGAAACAGGGATTCCGCGAAACAATGCAGGGCAAAGCGGCGACATTGTCAGCGCAGGGTAGGAATACGACCGACAACTTCGACATTGGGATTACCCTGACTCATTGATGTTGGGATTGGTTTTCATCCTGCTGTCGCAGGCGATCCAGCAATTCCTTGAAGCGGTCAGGGATTTCGGCCGTTTCAATATTCGAGAAGACAAGCCGCAGGTTCTGGTCGATATATTCATCGACGGATCTATCGCGGCGTCTGTCATTCATCGTCATGATCGGTTCGAACCTTCACCAGGTGGGGCCAACGGCGGTGTGCTCATACAACGCGCGACAGCGCCATTCGTTCCCTTGATGCCGCATAATCCTTAACATGCGGCAAAACTACCAGCAGAAGATTTACCGATCTGTGTGAAAAAGCGTGCCTTCGTATCGGACAATCAGCTGTCGGGTCAGCGGGGCCCTGATACTGACATCGAATGTAAACGCGCCGTCGACCGCGCGCTCGACGGCGACGCTTTCGGGCAGAAACGCGGTGGGCAGTGGCAAGGGGCCAAGCCGCCCGCCCGTGATCGGATAGTGCAGATTGCCGTCCTTGGCGTAAAGACCCAGATCGAATGTGAAGGGGCCAAAGCTTTCGGTGATCCCGCGCGGACCACGGCGCAGATGCGACATGAACGATTGCCTGCCGAACTGGCGCACCCAGGTTTCGCCCTTTGCATGCGGTGTTTTCAGAACGCGCACGGGTATGTCTTGCGCCGCTGCAGGAAATCCGAAAATTATCGCGATCAGATTTGGCCAAATACCACGACTGCGGGTGATGCGCGCCGTTCCTGTCAGACGTTTGGGGGCGAATACCTGATGGGACGCCTGCACAGCCGGGGCAAGTGTCATGAATTCCGTGCCAAGTACCGAAGGGAACAGGGGAACAAGCACCTCTGCCGCCATGTCCGTCTCAACGGCAAGGTCCGACATCGCGTTCTCGGCCTCTGTCAAGGTAAACGCCTCTAGACCAGCTCGCGCGCCCGTCGGTACATCGTAGGGTTTGCGCAAGACGGTCCGCGCAGACACTGCGGGAATGAAAGGCCCCTCGCCCTTGCGAGCCAGCAAACGCCATGTGCGCGCATGCCATTGCGCGCCATTGCGCTGCACGACACGCACGCTCATGCCGCCCGTATCCGTGCCCAGCCAACCCACCAACACGGCCGCGCGCCGAACAGTACGGGCAAACCAGTCAGGAATCCCGAACCCGATCTTGTGGCGTAGCCATGCAAACGCGGCAAGGCCGTGGTTCATCAATCCAACTTCCAACCCCGCATGAAAGGTGACGGTGCGCGCCCCGAAATGCGCAGGAAACAGCGATTGATCCGGCACACGAATGGCATAGCCACGCCGCTTGATGCCGCCAGGCAGATCAAAAACCTGCGCATGCGACCAGCTTTGCACCTGCGTGACAGCGCCATCGACAGTGACATCAATATCGGTCCCCGCTTGAAACAGGATACTGTCCACGACCGCCTGCCCGCGTGGAGCACGGTTACCGGGCAGGATCGCGGTTTCGATCAGATCAATGCTGTCCGCCCCTTCACGCAGCGCTGCAACTGCTGCGGATGACAAGGCCGGCACACTCGACATGCCAGACAGGGCAAAGACGCCTGCCGCTTTTGCCGCTTCATCCAGCACTTTGATGCCTGCGCAAAAATCGGCATCATCGGCAAGATCAAGATAGTGCACACCGTTCGCGATCGCTTCGCGTGCCAGCCGATAGGGATCGTCCCCATAGGCGTGAAACGGTCCGGCAGCATCAACAATGGCATCCGGTGCCATAGCCCACAGCGGCGCAAGATTGCCAGCGCGATCAAGCGTCAGGGACGACGCGTCCAATTCCTGGGCCAATGCACCAGCAGACTCTGCATTGCGGCCCGCCACGATGACGTCATGCTTGTCGCGCACCAAAAGGCGGCACAAGCGGCTGCCAAACACGCCATAGCCGCCAAGGACGGCAACTTTCATTGCATCAGCCTGCGCTGGAAGGACTCATCAGGAATTGCGCACATGTCTCCGCGCCCGAACAGGCGATAGCGGTTGCGGGCAATCGTGTAGTAAAGCCAATTACGTGTGCCTTTGGGCAAAAGGCGCAACACCGACAGGATACGGCCGAACCCGCCGCAACGTTCGCCGACGCGAATGACTGCATCAAAGTTGTGATAAACACGGGGGCCTTCAATAAACAGCCAGCTGTCCGGGTCCAGCGCATCCAGCCCTTGCGCGGCCAGCAACAGGCGTCCCTTGTCTGTCTGGATCGGGCAAATGCGGATATCGCCGGACCGGTCAAGCCGATGGATCATGCGCGCGCCGAAACTGCACAAAGCGCAGGTCGCATCCATCACCGCGATGGGCTGGTCGTTATGCATTCCGTCGTCCTTCCACCTGATAAGATGGTTTGAAATCAGCCCACTGGCATGTGTCAGAATAGCACAAGGGCGGCCCGATGGACCGCCCTTGCTGCATGATTTTCAGGATGTGGCCTAAGCAGCCCAGTCCCATGGATTGGTATAGCTGGACATGACTTTCTTGACCGCGTCCTCATCCACACCGCTTGGCTTGTCGAGCTTGGCAACAAGACCGCGCTTCTTGTCTTCGACGACGTCAACAACCGTGACACCGTGATCTGCCAGCGCTGCGTTGAACACGCGCTTCATAGCGTTCTTGCGCAGGTCCGGCTTGAACACCTTGCCGACCGCCGTCTTGGGGAGTTCGTCAAGAATGGTCAGATGCTTTGGAAAGGCCGCGCGTTCGTGGATATGCTCCTTGGCATAAGTCATCAGCTCGTCCTCGGTCACCTTGGCACCGTCCACCAGTTCGACAAAGGCGCAAGGCAATTCGCCCGCATGGGCATCGGGCTGGCCAATGGCACCGGCAAACGCGACGGCGGGGTGCCCGGCAAGCGCCTCTTCGATCTCGGCCGGGTCGATGTTGTGACCGCCGCGAATGATCAGGTCCTTCGCACGTCCGGTGATCCACAGATAGCCGTCCTCGTCGATCCGGCCCAGATCGCCCGTGCGCAGGTATTGCACCGACGGTCCCAACGGCGAATCGGCACCGGGATAGAACAGGTCCTTGTTCTTGTCGGTCTCCGTGTAGGTCTTACCGTCATAGACACCGGGCGAGGCGACGCATATTTCGCCGATCTCGTCCACACCGCAATCAACCTGTGTGGCGACACTGACGATGCGCACATGGGTGTAGGGGAACGGAATACCGATGGACCCGACCTTCTTTTCACCATCCGGCGGGTTGATGGAAACAAGACATGTCGCCTCTGTCAGACCATAGCCTTCGCAGATGGTGACACCGGCAGCTTCCTCGAAACGACGATAAAGCTCCAGCGGCAACGGGGCAGACCCGCAGAACGCAAGTTTCAGGGTCGAAATATCAGCATCGACCTTGCGCTGCATCAGGGCAGACATGGCTGTCGGGACAGTGATCATGAAAGTCACCTTGTGACGCTCGACCAGCTTCCAGAAGTTGTCGAAAACGCCTTCACCGCGATAGCCCTGCGGGGTCGGAAAGACGATCTGCGCGCCCGACGCAAGCGAGGCCCCCAACGATACGATCCCTGCAAAAACGTGGAACATCGGCAGCGGGCAAATCTGCACATCGGTTTCAGTGAACAGCAAACGGGCACCCAGCCAGGCGTTATAGACGATGCCAGAGTAACGGTGCTGCGCGACCTTTGGCATGCCGGTGGTTCCGCCAGTATGGAAATAGGCAGCGACGCGGTCTTCCTTGCTGTCCTCGAACGCAAGGGTCTTGGGCTGTTTGGCAATTTCAGCATTGAAATTCAGCACCTTGGCCTTGTGCGTCACCGGGTTCTTGGGACGGATCAGCGGGACGATGAACTTCTTGACACCAGTCAGATAGCGCAGCAGGTCGACTTCCAGCACAGTTTCGACATTCGGCGCCATCGCGACGGCTTCAGCGGCCTTTTGGGCCACGTCTGTCTTTGGAAACGCACGCAGGGTGACAAGCACCTTGGCCTTCGTTTCGCGCAGGATGGCCGCAATCTGTTCGGCGTCCAGCAAGGGGTTGATCGGGTTCACGATGCCCGCGACCTGCCCACCAAGGAAGGACAGAACCGTTTCATTCGCGTTCGGCAGAATGTAGGCGACGACATCGTTTTCGCCCACACCGAGAGAGCGGAAAAGGTTGGCCGTCTGGGCTGTCAGTTCACGCAACTCGTTCCAGGTGAATGTCTCACACGGATCAGTCGGACCCGATTGTAGTTGATAGCTGAGCGCCTTGCGGTTCCCATGCTTGGCGGCTGTCTGCGACAGCAGTGCGAACGTCGTCTTGGGCATATCGCGGGTATCCCACGGGCCCTCTGCTTCGATCGCATCACGATCGGCCATGTTTGCATATGTCATGCGTCCTCCCCTTCTTTTTCTGTCTTATTGCGGGCCAGTCACACGAACGGCCGCCTCCCTGCGGGATACGATGGAAAAAAAGGGGCTGCCGCGCAAGGGACTTGCGCAGGAAACGCCACGTTATTCAGCGGCAAGACCGGACGTAAACTGCAGGCGCGCCAGCCGGGCATAAAGCCCGCCTTCGGCTACAAGGCTGTCGTGCGTGCCCTGGGCGACGATCTTGCCGTCCTCGAACACGACGATGCGGTCCGCTTTCTTCACGGTGGCAAGACGGTGGGCCACGATCAGGGTCGTGCGATTACGGGCCAGTTCCTCGACCGCCTGCTGCACGGCACTTTCGCTTTCCGCATCAAGGGCAGAGGTCGCTTCGTCCAAAAGCAACACAGGCGCATCGCGCAGAATTGCGCGGGCAATGGCAATACGCTGTTTCTGACCGCCGGACAGCATCACACCACGCTCTCCCACATAGGAATCGTAACCTTCCGGCAAGGCCATCAGGAAATCGTGGGCGGCGGCAGCTTTGGCAGCAGTTTCGACTTCGGCGTCAGATGCACCTGGCCGTCCAAAGCGAATATTCTCGCGGGCGGTGTCAGCGAAGATGACGGGGTCTTGTGGTACAAGGGCCATATGCGCACGGAACGCACCACGGTGCATGTCTTTCAGATCAACGCCGTCCAGCAGGATCGCGCCTTCGGTCGGATCGTAAAAGCGTTGCAGCAACTGGATGATCGTTGTCTTGCCCGCACCCGACGGACCGACAAGCGCGACCGTTTCACCCGGTAAGACACGCAGGTTGATTCCGTCCAGCGCGGCAACCGTCGGGCGGCTTGGATAGCGGAAACTGACGTTATCAAAGACAATCTCGCCGCCCTGCACGTTCGGAACAGGCAGCGCGGCAACCGGATCGATTACGGCATCATCGGCATTCAACAGCTCGACCAGTCGCTCGGTTGCACCCGCTGCGCGCTGCACCTCACCCCAAACCTCGGTCAGGGAACCAACGGCCCCGGCAACCATCACGGCATAGATGACGAACTGCACCAGCTCGCCCACGGTCATCATCTCGTTGCGCACATCGGTCGCGCCGATCCACAAGACACCAACAACGCCGGAAAAGATCAGAAAGATGACAATGGCCGTCATCAGGGCGCGCGTGCCGATCCGTTTTCGGGCAGCGACAAAGCTTTTTTCTGTCACGTCGTTAAACTTGGACCGGCTTGCGCGTTCATGGGTGAAGGCCTGCACGGTCTGGACGGACAGCAATGCCTCAGAGGCATTGCCCGAACTCGCGGCGATCCAATCCTGGTTCTCGCGGCTCAGTGTGCGCAAGCGGCGGCCAAGCACAACGATTGGCACGATCACAGCGGGAACGATCAGCAGGACAAGACCCGACAGTTTGGCAGAGGTGATCAGCATCAGGATCATTCCGCCAATGAAAATAAGCACATTGCGCAGCGCAACGGACACAGAACTGCCAATGACGGACAGGATCAACGTAGTGTCCGTGGTAATGCGGCTCAGCACCTCGCCGGTCATGATCTTTTCAAAGAACGCAGGCGACATGCCGATCATGCGATCAAACACGGCCATGCGGATATCGGCAACGACACGTTCGCCAAGCCGGGTCACAAGGTAATATCGCAGCGCCGTACCCAGCGCGAGCAAGGCCGCAATCGCAAGGGCCGCCGCGAAATACTGGTTCAAAAGCTCGCCGGACCCGGACTCGAAACTGTCAACGACACGGCGGACGGCAAGAGGCAGGACAAGGGACACAATCGCGGTTAACGTCAGCGCCAGACCGGCAAGAACCATCATGCCGCGATATGGCCACATAAACGGCCAGAGCGCGCGCAGTGATCCGACCTGCTTAGAGGCTGCGCGTTCCGCGTCCGTGGTTTTTGGGGCTTCTGCCATGCGTCTCTCGTCGTCGTTTTCTTTGCAATTGCTTACGTGTGACCCGAAAGGACCACAACCCGGAACGCTGCGACGAATGGACATGGAGCGGGCGACGGGAATCGAACCCGTATCTTTAGCTTGGAAGGCTAAGGTCTTACCATTACACAACGCCCGCGCGCTAATTGTTGATATATGTCCAGCAAGTGCAGGGCTGCAAGGCCTATTCTCCACGATTCGTCACTTATCCCGCCATATATTCGCCCAAATTGACCGTTAAGCATTGTCTTTGACCGGGTGTGCCCTGTGGGGGGTAACGATGAAGGATTGCTGCGATGAAACATATTAAGAACCTCGCCTTGGCCGCCGTTCTGGCGCTGCCAGCGGCCGCGTCTTCGGCGCAGGAAGCGACAGAGCATCTTGTTCTTGTCGAACGCTACGGCTTCTATCCAAGCAAAATCTACGTCGAGGCGGGTGATACGATCGTCTTTGAAAACCGCTCTCCGAACTGGGTGCGTCTCTTCTCGGAAGATCCCTATGACAACGGCCCTGACTACGAGGACGACGATCCTTGTGACGATGATGGTGAAAACTTCGACGGTAGCCGTGACGGCTTCTCGATCAGCTGGTTCAGCATTGGATCACAGCGCACTTACCAAGTGTCAGCCTGCTCCGAAACACGCTTTTACGCTCCGGAAGTCTACAACTCCGGCGGGACGGACTGGAACAAGCGGATCGACCTGATCGTCTATGGCGAAGCGCCAAACGGCTAATCACCTTCCCAGGGTTCGATCAGTTCGGGCCCGGACGCTCTGTTTGAATTGACCGCGGTCCTGACGCGGGTGAATGAAAGCGCATCTTCGGGTGCGCTTTTCATCAATGTGGCGGCCCCTTTTCCGTCCTCTCCCAGCCAAAGCGCCCATTGGTCCGGTGTCAGGATCACCGGCAGACGATGGTGGATCGGGGCCATGGCGTCATTGGCTGCGGTTGTCACAATGGCACACGTTGTCAGGCTCTCATCGCCAGCCGACCAGTCCTGCCAGATCGCAGCAAAGACCATGATTTCGCCGTCCGCACGTGTCACCCACCAGGGCTTGGGGGTCTCGCCTTCGACGCGCTTCCATTCGTAAAATCCGCTGGCCGGCACAAGGCAGCGCCGCGCGCGGCAGGCCGCCTTGAACGCCGGTTTTTCGGCGATGGTTTCCGACCGCGCATTGATCAGCAGCGGGCCGCCGGACGGTTTCTTGTACCAGTGCGGGATGAAGCCCCAGCGCATCGGACGCAGCCGTCGTTGGCCTTCGTCAGAGGTAACGGTGTGGATCTGTGTCGTCGGGCAGATGTTGTAATTGGGCGTTTCGGGCAGGTCGTTTGCCGGTGTCGCGCCAAAGACGTGCACCATCGCATCATGGGGGAGGGTCAGGGCCATACGTCCGCACATGACCCCAAAATAGGCGATGCACCGGACGTGCACAACGTGTGCACAACGCGTATGACCAAATTACAAAAAAACGCGCCGCAGTGACCTGCGGCGCGTTCAATACATTCACATATCGTAAACGGTTTACTTCACCGTGATACGACCGTCGGTGTAGGGTGTGAAGTCACCCTGTGCGGCGATGTATTCGGCTGTGACGTCGGCCAGATCGGGGCCGAAGTCATAGGCGTTCGCGGCGTCCTTGAACATGTCGTAACCGTCGCCACCATTGCGCACGTAGTTGTTGGACACAACGCCGTAGGTCGCAGCAGGATCAAGCGGTGCATCACCGACCATCACGTCAGAGATGCGGCTGCCTGCTTCGGCTGCCGGATCGACGGTATAGCTCATGCCTGCAACCTGCGGGAAACGGCCAGCACCTTCTTCCAGCTGGCTGACGCCGTTTTCAAGTGCGGCAAGCAGCACGTCGCCAGTGACCTGGAAGGTCGACAGCGTGTTCTGGAACGGCAGCACGGTCAGGACTTCGCCCATGGTGATTTCACCGGCATCAATGGACGCACGGATACCACCACCGTTCTGGATCGCGACCTGAATGCCCTGATCGGCAACGCGTGCGAGCATCGCATCAGCGATCAGCGACCCCATTTCGCATTCCATCGCCCGACAGACATCACGTTCACCGCCGATCGGTGCATCGGTGCTGGCAACAACCTTGTTGCGGATTTCATCCAGGGGCGTGGCCAGTTCGGCGATGCGGGCCTTTGCGGCTGCGTCTTCGACAACTTCACCGTCGATGATCACAGGCGCGCCAGCGGCTTCGGTGACGACACCGTCATCATCAAAAGTGACGTTCAGTTCACCCAGGAACTTGCCATAGGCATAGGCCTGCACGACCGCAGTATCGCCCACCATCGTCGGATAAGGTCCGGCAGCGCCGTCCATGTCACCAAGGAGCGTGTTGGAGTGCCCACCGACGATGACGTCAACGCCGGTTGTCGCTTCGGCCACGGCCAGATCGACAGCATAGCCGGAGTGGGACAGCACGATGATCTTGTTCACGCCTTCGGCAGTCATCTTGTCCACTTCGGCCTGCACGGCTGATGCGGGATCAGAAAACGTGATGTTGTCGCCCGGGCTGGCCAGTTCATCGGTGTCCTCAGGTGTCAGACCGATCAGGCCGATTTTTTCGCCGCCCCGTTCGATCACCGCGGATTTCGGCAGCTTTTCAGCCAGAAGCGGTTCTTGCGAGACATCGGCGTTTGACATCAGCACGGGGAATTCGACCGTGTCGATGAATCCGGCCAACACTTCGGGGCCGTCGTCGAATTCGTGGTTGCCGACAGTCATACCGTCATAACCAAGCTGATTCATGAACTCTGCCGCCATCGCACCTTTGTAGTAGGTGTAGAACAACGTACCCTGAAACTGGTCGCCGCCGTCCACAAGGATGGTGTTGTTGGAACGTGCGCGCGCATCGTTCACAGCTGTGATCAGGCGCGCCGTGCCACCAAAGCATTCGCCAGCGTCGTTGTCTTCGGCAGAACACGGCCCGTCAAAGCGGCTGATCGGCTCGAAACGCGCGTGAAAGTCGTTGGTGTGCAGGATTGTCAGCGTGTATTCCGCTGCAGCTGTTCCGGCCATCAGGGCCATTGCGCAGCTTGTTGTTAAGATTCGTGAAATCATGGTTTTGAACCCCCAAAGTTGGTAATGACTCAGCTTGGGCAAGCCCCGCGGCAGAGTCAAACAGTCTGCGAGGCCGACGTTACGACACCCGCGCGACAGGCGGGTGGTTGCGCAACCGCTGCTGCCATTCTAAGCATCCCGCGAACGGGGGGCAGACATGCTGATCTACAAGATATTCCGCGCGCCCGAATGGGCAGACCTGCAGGCAAATGGCCAGACTGACGGCGCACCGATTGATCTGGCCGATGGCTATATCCATTTTTCCACCGCTGAAACGGTCGCCAAGACAGCGGCCATGTATTTCGCGGACGCCGACGATCTGGTCCTTGTCGCGGTGCAAAGCGACGGGCTGGCACCGGTCAAATGGGAAGAAGCGCGCGGCGGCCAGTTATTCCCGCATCTTTACCGCGCGCTGCGCCTTGATGATGTAGTTTGGCACAAGGCCCTGCCGCTGGTCGATGGTGTCCACCAGTTTCCGGCCCTGGCATGAGCGCGCTGGAACAGATCGGTCTGCGCGCCCTGCGCAGCTTTGATCCCGAACGGGCGCATGGGCTGGCACTGACCGCATTGAACCTTGGGCTGGGTCCGAAAGGCGGGCCTGTCACATCGCCCCGGCTGCGCACCACCCTTGCCGGTATAGACCTGCCCAACCCCGTCGGGCTGGCCGCCGGATTTGACAAGAACGCGACCGCCCTGCCCGCGCTGCTGCGCACCGGTTTCGGCTTTCTGGAGGTTGGTGCCGCCACCCCGCGCCCGCAACCTGGCAACCCCCAGCCGCGCCTGTTCCGTCTGAGCGAAGATCAGGCTGCCATCAACCGCTTTGGGTTCAACAACGACGGGATGGATGCGATTGCCGCGCGGCTGGCCGCCACGCAAGGTCTGATCGGGCTGAACCTTGGCGCGAACAAGGACAGCACAGATCGCGCAGGCGATTTCGCCAGAGTGCTGACCCGGTGCGGCGATCACATTGCATTTGCCACCGTCAACGTGTCGTCGCCCAACACTGAAAAGCTGCGCGATCTGCAGGGCAAGGATGCCTTGTCCGCCCTGCTCGCCGGTGTCATGGCCGCGAACGCGCAACTTGAAACGCCGGTGCCGGTTTTCCTGAAGATCGCCCCCGATCTGTCGCGCGACGAAATCAGCGATGTGGCCGAAGTGGCCAATGCGTCCGGCATCGACGGTCTGATCGCCACGAACACAACGCTGGACCGCGATGGTTTGACATCGCCGAAGAAGGCCGAAGCGGGCGGCTTGTCCGGCCAACCCCTGTTCGAGAAATCCACCCGCGTTCTGGCGCAGTTGTCGACCCTGACCGATCTGCCGATCATCGGCGTTGGTGGTGTGGGGTCCGCCGCGCAAGCCTATGCCAAGATCTGCGCAGGTGCGTCAGCGGTGCAGCTTTATACGGCGCTGGTCTATCATGGCATCTCGCTTGCCACGGAAATCGCGCAAGGGTTGGATGATTTGCTGGCTCGCGATGGTTTTGACACTGTCGCCGATGCCGTGGGCACCCAGAGGGACCGCTGGCTTTAGCGCGCCGCCGCTTCAAGCGCAGGATAGCGCAAGCCCAGTGTGATCCCCCGCACAACAAAGCTGATGAGAAGACCGATCCAGAGCCCGTGATTGCCGTAGGCCGCCATCAGGGGGATGACACTGAGGAAGTAGATGATGGTCGAGACGATCATCATGTTGCGCATGTCCACGGTGCGCGTCGCCCCGATGAAGATGCCATCGAACATCCAGGCCGCACATCCGACAAGCGGGGCGGCGATCATGTAGGGCAGATACGCGCGTGCCGCGCTGCGCACGTCCGGTGCCGTGGTCATCACGTCGATCATCAAACCACCGCCCAGCGTAAAGGCCAGCGCCATCGCGATGCAGATTCCTGCTGCCCACGTTCCTGTCATCAAGGACGCGCGGCGCACGGCCTGCGGCTGTTTTGAACCGATCGCCTTGCCCACAAGGCTTTCGACCGCGAAGGCAAAGCCGTCCATCGCGAAGGACGTGAAGAACAGGAATTGCAGCAGCACTTGATTGGCCGCCAGCGGCACGTCGCCAAAGTCCGATCCGAACAGCATGAAGCTGACAAAGATTGCCTGCAGCAAGACCGACCGGATCAGTATATCGACGTTCACCATCGCCATCTTCTTGAGCCGCGCAGGGTCCAGCAGCCGCACGCGGTCCCGCCATGCCGGATGGTCGAACACATCGCGGCACAGCCAGATGCCCAGCGCCAGCCCGGACCATTCGGCAATGAACGTGGCGAAGGCCACGCCGCTCACGCCCCAGTCAAAGCCGATCACGAACAGGATATCGAGCCCGATGTTCGCCCCGTTCATCAAAAGCTGGATCGCCATGACCGCGCGCGTACGTTCCTGCGCGATCAGCCATCCCGTCACCCCGTAAAGTGCAATCGCCGCCGGGGCGGACCAGACCCGGATCGCCATGTACTGCCGCGCGAGGGATTCGACCTCGGCACTTGCCGGTGAGATCTTGAACGCCTCACGGAACAGCCAGCCTTGCGCCAAGATGATGACCGCACCCGCGACCATGCCGATCAGAACAGCACGGCTGAACAGGGCCGTGACCTCGGCCGTGTCGCCTGCCCCGTCCGCCTGCGATGTCAGCCCGACCGTGCCCATCCGCAGAAAGCCGAAGATCCAGTAGATCGACCCGAGGATGATCGCACCGATCCCGACGGCACCGATCGGGGCTGCCTCGCCCAGCTGGCCGACCACGCCTGTATCGACAAGCCCGAGGATCGGCACCGTTGCATTGGATATGACAATCGGCACCGCGATATGCAGGATACGGCGGTGCGTGAGGTCAGCCATCGCGGGGCGGCATCAGGAAATGCGCATTGGCTTGCGCGAAAGGCCGCATCCGGTTGTCCTGCCACGCTTCGACCTGCACCGACGCATAGCGCCGGCCAGACCGCGTGACCCGCGCGCGGGCATAGGCGTCACGGGGCAGACCGGTGCGCAAGTAATCGACGGTAAAGTCGATGGTCTTGGGCAGGCTGCGCGCCTTGGTATCAACGGCGACACCCTTTTCCATATCTTCCCACATCATCGCCCAGCTAAGTTCGATGATCGCTGTTACTTCAAGAAAGGCCGCCGTCACTCCGCCATGAAGCGCGGGCAAAACCGGATTGCCGATGTGCGCGTCCGCAAAGGGCAGCAAGCCGGTCAATTCGTCACCGCGCCGGTCAAACCGGATACCGAGGAACTGGATGTAAGGCACGCCTTCGATCAGGGACTGCAAGGTTGCATCGCGGCGTTGCTTGACGACCTGGATCGGCTCGGGACGCCGGCTCATGCGCCGACCTCGACCACGGTAAAGGCACCGGTCGCGGTGGCAACAGGTCGGTCGGTGTCGGCATCGGTGGCAATGGCACGCACAAAGGCAACCGAACGGGTGACGTGATAACAGGTGGCCGTCGCAGTGATGGTATCGCCGGGCGTGGCCGGGCGCATGTAGTCGATTCGCAGATCGAGCGTGGCGGTGCTGCCGAGGGCTGCGGGATGGGACATCACAGCCGCCCCGCCGCAGGTATCCATCAAGGCGGACACTGCACCACCATGAATGACGCGCGTATCGGGATCACCGATCAGCCGCTCGTCATAGGGCATCGAGATCGTGGCTTGGCCATCGCCGATCTCCTCCATCTTCAGATTCAGCGCGCGCGCATGCGGAAGCGCCTGTATGAACGCCTTTGCGACACGGTCCTTGCGGTCCTGCTGGGTCACGTTCTTTTCGATCATGGTCTTTCCCCCGTCTTGACGCGCAGTGTCACACGTCAGTCAGCCATCGCAAGTCGTTTATTGTGAATTGATCCACGTTGCCCGATACAAATCCTTGCGTTACCCTGACGTTAAGGAGAACCACATGAGCGAACCGCGCCTGTCATTCAAAGAAATGTGTGCCAAATTCGATGTCACACCGCGCACCCTGCGCTACTACGAATACATCGAATTGCTCAGCCCCGAAAAGGAAGGGCGGTCGCGGTACTATGGCCCCCGCGAACTGGCGAGGATGACGCTGATTCTGCGTGGACGCCGCTTTGGATTCGCGCTGGAAGACATTCGCCAGTGGTTGCTGATCTACGAGAACGAAGGCAACGAAGCGCAGATGAAATCATGGATCGAGCTGGCGGACCGGCAGATGGTCGAACTACAGGAACAGCGCAAGCAACTGGACGAGACCATGCAGGAACTGAAGGAATTGCGCGACCTGACCGCAAGCAGCCTCGGCTAGATCAAAAACGTACCGCCGATTCATCACTGCGATGCCCCTCACCCACCAGAATCAAACAGCTGGACTGGCGGAATATGGCCGCAGGACATGGACCTGCCGGGCCTCAATGACCGTTTTGCGGCGTTGCAAACGCAGACCTTACGACACGGGAATCCCGATCTGAAAACGTTTCAAATAGGAACTAAGGGGGAAAAATATGATATTTCTCCCTGTTTTATCATTGCGCTTTCCCGTGCGTCATCTTTCGTGACCTTTCGTCAGCTTTCTTGTGACGCCACGTTCCGTTTACGTTAACGTCAATTTTGTTTGTAGAGTGCCACAAGACGTCTCACGTGCTGGTCATCGAAGGCAAAACTTTTACATGACAGGAGCCGAGACAATGTCGACCGAAACTCTCAGCATTCGCCAGATGTGCGATGCATACGATGTAACCCCGCGCACGCTGCGCTTTTATGAGGCAAAGGAATTGCTGTTCCCGATCCGCGAAGGTCAGAAGCGACTTTTCACAAAGCGTGACCGTGTGCGGTTGAAGCTGATCCTGCGCGGCAAGCGTTTCGGGTTTTCGTTGGAAGAAATCCGCCAGTTGCTGGACCTGTACCATCTTGAAGGTGGACCCGAGGCACAGCTGGCACAAAGCTACAAGCTTGCCGAGAAGCATCTTTCTGACATGGAAGCCCAAAAGGCCGAGCTGGAAGAAGCGATCAGAGAGCTGAAAGAACAGATGGCCTGGGGTGCTGCAAAGCTTGAAGCCCTTGCCAAGAAGAAAAACGTAGCGGCCTGATCTGAAGGCCCCTGCCACACATTCACACGATCCAAAGGACCGACACATATGCCCATCTACAACGCCCCGACAAAAGACCTGCAATTCGTTCTGCATGATCTCTTGAAGGTCAGCGAGCAGGATATCCCCGGATTCAGCGACCTGGACCGCGATTTCACTGCTGCCGTTCTTGAAGAAGCCGGTAAGGTTTCGACCGAGGTTCTGGCCCCGCTGAACGTTGTAGGCGACACCGAAGGCTGTGTGTTGGAAAACGGCGTGGTCCGCACGCCGACCGGTTTCAAGGAAGCCTTCGATCAGATGCGCGAAGGGGGTTGGACAGCCCTCGACGCCGCTGAGCAATACGGCGGCCAGGGCCTGCCTTACGTCATGCACACGGCGGTGAACGAACCTTTCGTCTCCGCGAACATGGCGTTCAACATGTACCAGGGCCTCACTCACGGAGCCTACTCGGCCATTCTTGAACACGGATCAGACGCGCAAAAAGATCTCTACCTGCCCAAGCTCGCGTCTTGCGAGTGGACCGGCACCATGAACCTGACAGAGCCCCATTGCGGCACTGATCTGGGTCTTATGCGCACCAAGGCGGTACCGCAGGACGACGGCACATACAAAATTTCCGGCCAGAAGATCTTTATCTCGGCCGGTGACCACGACATCTCCGACAACGTCATCCATCTGGTGCTGGCCAAGATTCCCGGCGGCCCCGATGGTATCAAGGGCGTGTCGCTGTTCATCGTTCCCAAGATCCTGCACGACGATGACGGAAAACTGGGTGCGCGCAACGGCGTGTCCGTTGGCAAGATCGAAGAAAAGATGGGCATCCATGGCAATTCGACATGTGTCATGAACTATGACGAGGCCGAAGGTTATCTGATCGGGGAAGAGCACAAGGGCATGCGCGCCATGTTCGTGATGATGAACGAGGCCCGTCTGGGTGTTGGCCTGCAGGGCTATGCACAGGCCGAGGCCGCCTATCAGAACGCAGTGGCTTATGCGAACGACCGTCTGCAAGGTCGCGCCGTCACAGGTGCGGAAAACCCCGATGGCCCTGCCGATCCGCTGATCGTGCATCCCGATATCCGTCGCAACCTGATGGACCAGAAATCCTTTGTGGAAGGTGCCCGCGCGCTGACCTTCTGGGGTGCCTATCTGATTGATCGCGCCCACAAGAACAACGACGCCGAAGCCGATGGCCTGATTTCCCTGCTGACACCTGTCATCAAGGGCTTCCAGACGGACAAGGGTTTTGAATATGCGGTTGCCGCTCAGCAAGTTTACGGCGGGCACGGCTACATCGAAGAATGGGGCATGTCCCAGTTCGCGCGTGATGCGCGGATCGCGATGATCTACGAAGGCGCGAACGGCGTGCAGGCGCTGGACCTTGTCGGGCGCAAGCTTGCACAGGATGGCGGCAAGCACGTCATGGCCTTCTTTGACATGATCAAGACCTTCATCAAGGAAAACGACGGCAACGAAGCACTGAAAGCGGACTTTCTTGAGCCTTTGAAGGCTGCGTCGAAGGATCTGCAGGCTGCTGGCATGTACTTTATGCAGAACGGCATGAAGAATCCGAACAACGCGCTGGCCGGGTCCTATGACTTCATGCACATGATGGGTCACGTCTGTCTTGGCCTGATGTGGGCACGTATGGCGAAAGCGGCGATGGAAGCCTTGGAGGACGGTGCGTCCGACAAGGAATTCTACGAGACGAAGATCGCGACGGGCCGTTATTACATGCAGCGCCAGTTGCCGGCCACCGCGATGCACCTTGCGCGCATCAACACCGGTGCCGATACGGTGATGGCGCTGGAAGCCGCAGCCTTTTGATGGAAGGATGGGGGCAACCCCATCCGCCACCGCCGACCGCCTGAAAGGTTCCGATGCCTAAACGTCTTCGTCTCACCCGCCGGTTTCCCGTCGCCATGAGCGAGGACGGATATCGGCGGCTGAAGCGTTTTGCCAAGGAGTCCGATCTGGACGAAGGCGAGGCGCTGTCATTCCTGTTCGAAAATTTCGACAGAATTCTGAACGAAGACACGTTTGGTCACAAGTTGCGCAATTTTCAGGCCACATTGGCGGATCGTAAAAAGTGAACGGGGTATCCGAAAGTGACCGGCCCTCCGGGGGGAGTTCTCCTGGCCAGATGAAGACCAGAAGAAGTGTGATCCACCCCCGCCCGCCTTACGGTATGGCTAACCGGCTTATCGCGCGGGGGCTTCACCTGGCACGCGGCTCAGCTCTCCAGCCTGCCGCGCGTGTCGACACTAGGGCCGTTAACCTTAACGGTTGATGAAGATCGGTAAGATGATCCATTTCATCTGGCCAAATAAACTCGAAATCCTGCCGGCTCCGGCGGGTGCGCCGTCTGGGAGGAAAGGCACATGACCATCAAGCTGCACTGCTTTGGCGAAAGCGGCAATTCCTACAAGGCTGCCTTGCCACTTGAGCTGAGCGGCCTCGACTGGTCCCCCGTAAAGGTCGATTTCTTTGGTGGTGCCGCCCGCACCCCTGAATTTCGTGCCGTCAATCCCATGGGTGAAGCCCCTGTCATGATCGACGGGGATATCGTCCTCACCCAGTCAGGTGCGATCCAGCAGTACATCACGGACAAGACCGGCAAGTTCGGCGGCGGAGCGGCTGACAAATACGAGGTGTTGCGCTGGGTCCTGTGGGACAACCACAAACTGTCATCGGTCGCGGGCATGACCCGTTTTCTGATGAATTTCCTTCCCGCTGAAAAGCGACCGCTTGAAGTCATCGGTTTCTCGCAAGGCCGCCTTGCTGCCGCTTATAGCGTGCTGAACAGCCACCTTGAGGGGCGCGACTTCATCGTCGGCGATGGCGTGACCAACGCCGATTTCTCGTGCTGCAGTTATCTTTATTATCCCGAACCGTTCGGTTTCGAACGCAAGGATTTCCCGCATATCGACCGCTGGTTGGACAACATCGCCGCCCTGCCCGGTTGGAAACACCCCTATGATCTGATGCCCGGCTCCCCTGCGGACCGCGCGTAACGAAAGGACCACCATGACCGAAGCCTATATCTACGACGCCGTGCGCACACCGCGCGGCAAGGGCCGCAAAGACGGCAGCCTGCATGAAGTCACTGCTGCCCGCCTGTCTGCGGGCGTCCTGAACGCACTCAAGGAGCGCAATGGCCTTGAAGGCCACGCCGTCGAAGACGTGATCTGGGGCAATGTCACCCAGGTTGGCGAACAGGGCGGGTGTCTTGCCCGTACCGCGGTGCTGGCCTCTGACCTTCACCAGTCCATTCCGGGCCTTGCCATCAACCGGTTCTGCGCCTCTGGCATGGAGGCTGTGAATCTTGCCGCCAACCAGATCAAAGGCGGAGCCGGTCAGGCCTATATCGCCGGCGGTGTCGAGATGATGGGCCGCGTTGCCATGGGCTCGGATGGTGCGGCGATTGCCGTCGATCCGTCCATCGCGATGGAGACCTACTTTGTCCCGCAGGGTATTTCTGCCGACATCATCGCCACCGAATACGGCTTTTCCCGCGATGACGCAGATCAGCTGGCCATGGAAAGCCAGCGCCGCGCCAAGGCCGCCTGGGACGACAAGCGTTTCGACAAGTCCATCGTCCCTGTCACCGACATAAACGGGCTGACCATTCTGGATCATGACGAATACATGCGCCCCGGGACGGATATGCAGGCCCTTGGGTCGCTCAACCCCGCCTTTCAGGCCATGGGCGAACAGATGCCAGGTTTCGACAAGGTCGCGTTGATGAAGTATCCCCACCTTGAGAAGATCAATCACATCCACCATGCCGGGAACTCCTCGGGCATCGTGGACGGGGCCGCGGGCCTTTTGATCGGCTCCAAGGAATATGGCGAAGCCATGGGCATCAAGCCCCGTGCCATCATCAAGCACACCGCCAAGATCGGCCTTGATCCGACGATCATGCTGACCGGTCCTGTCCCAGTCACCGAAAAGATCATGGCCGACAGCGGCATGGCCATCAGCGATATCGACCTTTTCGAAGTGAACGAGGCTTTCGCGTCCGTCGTGCTGCGCTTCCTGCAACGCTTTGATGTCGATCCCGCACTGGTCAACGTCAACGGCGGGTCCATTGCCATGGGCCACCCGCTGGGGGCCACAGGTGCCATTATCATCGGCACGTTGCTGGACGAGCTGGAGCGCACCGGCAAGGGCACGGGGTTGGCGACACTCTGCATCGCATCTGGTATGGGAGCTGCAACAATTATCGAGCGGGTATAGGTATGGCACTGCGCGACCACGCGGAAGCAAGAGCGATTTATCAGGCCCTGATGGACGAGATCGACGTCTGTTTCATGGCGGAGGATTGTGCGCGGCACGCGGAGTTGATCCACGTGCCCCACCACATTCGCACCCGTTCTGAAACATTCAATATCCGCACCCAGCAAGAGCTGGAAGTCGCTTTCAGACGCTACGTCGACTACGCCGCTGAACTTGGTGCGACCTCGTGCAAGCGCGAATGCATCAATGCCCGTTTCCGCACCAAGGACTGCATCGAGGGCTCGCATCGCGTGTCCTACAAGGACAAGGACGGAAACAACGTGACCCAACCGACCCTGACCCAGGCCATCGTCATGCGCATGCAAGGCCGCTGGATGGTGTGCGGTTCGGACAACAACTCATCGGACGAGACCGGCATCAGCGACGCTGTCCGGGCCTGCGTCCAACAGAATATCGCGGCCCAGTAGGGCCGCACAGACACACACTCCGCAAATGAACAGGAGACGACATGACTGATTTTACAATGCAAAAGGACGCCGACGGCGTTGCGGTCATCACATGGGACGTCAAGTCCAAGTCGATGAACGTCATGACCCGCGACAGCATGGCCGAATTGAACGGCCTGATTGACGAAGTCCTTGCCGATGACAGCATCAAGGGGGCCGTCATCACATCAGGCAAGGACAGCTTTGCCGGTGGTATGGACCTGAACGTGTTGGCCACGATCCGCGAGGAAAGCGGCGACAACCCTGCTGCCGGTCTGTTTGAATTCACGATGAACGGCCACAAGGCCCTGCGCAAGATCGAGCGCGCAGGCATGGACCCGAAGACCAACAAGGGTGGCAAGCCCATCGCTGCCGCTCTGCCCGGCACCGCCCTTGGGATCGGCCTTGAAGTTCCGCTGGCCTGTCACCGCATCTTTGCCGCCGACAACCCCAAGGCCAAGATCGGTCTGCCCGAGATCATGGTCGGTATCTTCCCGGGCGCCGGTGGTACCACCCGCCTTGTGCGCAAGCTGGGTGCGATGGCCGCATCCCCGCTGCTGCTGGAAGGCAAGCTGAACGATCCAAAGAAAGCAATGGCCGCCGGTGTCATCGACGAGGTCGTGCCTGCCGATGAATTGTTGGCAAAGGCCAAGGAATGGGTTCTGTCCGAACCCAAGATCGTCAAGCCATGGGATGAGAAGGGCTATAAGATGCCCGGTGGCACGCCCTACCACCCTGCCGGTTTCATGACCTTTGTGGGTGCTTCGGCGATGGTCAATGGCAAGACGCAAGGCGTTTATCCGGCGGCCAAGGCGCTGCTCTCTGCTGTCTACGAAGGCGCACTGGTCCCGTTTGACACGGCGTTGCAGATCGAAGCCCGCTATTTCACGAATATCCTGATGAACCCGTCGTCCTCTGCGATGATCCGCAGTCTGTTCATCAACAAGGAAGCGCTTGAAAAGGGTGCGAACCGTCCTGCGGTCGACGACCAAAAGGTCAGCAAGGTCGGCATCATCGGAGCCGGTATGATGGGCGCAGGTATCGCGCTTGTTTCTGCCCGCGCGGGTATCGAAGTCGTTCTGATCGACGCCAAGCAGGAAGCGGCTGACAAAGGCAAATCCTACACGGCCGATTACATGGACAAGGGCATCGCCCGCAAGAAAGCGACGCCAGAGCAGAAAGAGGCGATGCTTGGCCTGATCAACGCAACAACTGATTATGACGCGCTGAAAGGCTGCGATCTGATCGTCGAGGCCGTGTTCGAAGACGTGGGCGTCAAGGCCGAGGTCACCAAGAACGTGCAGGCGCAGACTGATTGCGTGTTCGCCACGAATACTTCCACCCTGCCGATCACCGAACTGGCAAAGGCCGCCAAGGATCCGTCAAAGTTCATCGGTATCCACTTCTTCAGCCCCGTCGACAAGATGATGCTGGTGGAAATCATCAAGGGCAAGGAAACCGGCGACGTCGCTGTGGCGAAGGCGCTGGATTATGTGCGCCAGATCAAGAAGACGCCGATTGTCGTCAATGACGAACGCTTCTTCTATGCCAACCGCTGCATCATCCCTTACATCAACGAAGGTATTCGGATGGTGAAGGAAGGTGTGGAACCTGCGCTGATCGAAAACGCGGCGAAGCTGGTGGGCATGCCGCTGGGACCGCTGCAGTTGACCGATGAAACGTCGATCGACCTTGGCGTCAAGATCGCCAAGGCGACAAAGGCCGCGATGGGCGACGCATATGACGATGCGCAGGACGAGGTACTGTTCTGGATGTTTGACGAAGGGCGTCTTGGTCGCAAGTCGAACGCGGGCTTCTATGCTTATGATGACAAAGGCAAACGTCAGGGTTTGTGGGAAGGTCTGGCGGACAAGTATCCGGTCGCAGATGAACAACCTGATCTTGTCACAGTCCAGCACCGCCTGTTATTCGCGCAAGTTCTGGAAGCGGTTCGCGCGCTGGAAGAAGGCGTTCTGGAAGACATCCGCGAAGGCGATGTGGGTGCGATCCTTGGCTGGGGCTTTGCACCTTGGTCGGGTGGTCCGTTCAGCTGGCTGGATATCATCGGCACACCTTATGCGGCGGAACGTTGCGACCAGTTGACCGAACAATTCGGTGACCGGTTCAAGACGCCAGACCTGCTGAGCGAGATGGCGGACAAAACGCAGACCTTTTATGGCCGCTTTGGACCACAAGCGAAGTCTGCCGCGTAACGTATTCTGACAGCACAAAAAAAAGCGCCCCGCACGGTAAACCGGCGGGGCGTTTTAGTGTGAGGAGGTCGCTTCTTAGGCTGCGGCGCTGGCCACGGGGGCGTGCGTCCGGCCATCTTCCATTTCAAGCAAACAGACAATTGCGTCGGCCTGTTCGATATTCAGAACCTGATATGCTGCATTTACTGCTGGTGCCTGCAACAAATCGACCGACTTGGGGCAAAAGAACAACGCCCCGATATTCGCAAAAACAACTTCGTCCTGCGCGAATTGCAGGGTGACGATTTCGATCCGCTCGGCCGGGGCCATCCGCGTGATGCGGCGGAACCCTTCAAGGGCAGCGGCGGGGATCATGGCGAAAGGATCGCCAAAGGCGTTTTCGGCCGCATCACTTTCGACCAGAACCGCCTGATATGGCAGGATCGTCATATCCTCGCGGTTGCCAAGCGCGCCGGCAGGGACGTGCAGCGGCCAGGTCGCGGGGTTGGCGGCCACGTTGTCAGTCCAGATGACTTCGCGCTGGACGCTTACGACGGCCTGCATGCCGCCATCAAATGTCAGCACCATGTCACCGGGGGCAATCGCTTCGATGCAGCGCCAGCCTGTCGGCGTCGCCACTTTGGTGCCTGCAACGATGCCATGTGTCAGATCAGCCAGTGTCAGATCGGTGCGGCGCGGTGCCTCTTCGGCGCGCATCCGATCCCAGGTGTCATTTCCAAATGCAAACATCGCTTTCCCCTCGTGACGATTTCGTCTGTTGCATTCATGGGCCATGATTCCCGTGCCCCCGATTGGGTCACAAAGGGGCAAGTTTGTGTCATTGGTAAGATGTGCCTTTCCAATCCGGCCGGAACGGTCCGATTAACCATGATTTCGAAACAATGGGGCCTAATCGTCGAAGGAATAGCCGCCGTCAGCGATATCATCCGCACATGCCTGCGCGACCAGATCGACCTCTGCTGCTGTATAATAAAGCCGATAGTCGCGCGCGCGCATCGACGCGTTGACCCGTGTCAGGACAATGTCAAAGCCAAGCTGCGCACAAACCGGTGCGATATCCTTTTCCCAGTGTTCCAGCCGGATCAGATGCGTCAGATGATCGGTACCCGCGCCGTCCGTGCCCATCGTGCGGACAGGTTGCGCAGCAAAGGCTGGCAGGATCGCTTCGTGTTGCAGGAAATCGTTGAATGACAGTGTCTTGGCCAGCCCCACAGCCTGATGATCGAAGTCTTGCATTTGCAGCCAGTGATAGTAGCTGACCAGCCGGTCCCAAGGGTTGCGGGTCAGGGTAAAGACCATCATCCCTGCCATCTGGTCACGGCTGATGATCCCTTCGATATCGGCAAGCGTGCTGTGCTTCCAAAGCCGCCCCTTTGGCGTCAGCCGCTTGAGCCGATTGCGGCGTTTTATGGCCTTGGGTGTGTCACCGATGAGGATGTCATCCTTCATCGCGCGGTCTTCCAGTGCCAGCGCCATTGCTGTGCCGCCGGTCTTGGGCGCATGCACGAAGATATAGTTTCGCCCCGGAGAAATGATCATCCGTCCGACCGCACCGCGATGATTGTTCCTGCCAGCGCGATCAGCACCATCCCGAGCCCGGCCAGCAAGGATACGCTTTCCTGCCAAAGCACGTAGGCCCAGAAACTGGCGAAGATCAGCAGCGAATATTCAAAGACCGCGACAAAGCTCGCCTCGCCCACCTGATACGCGCGAAACAGGCAGGCGATGCCGATCAGCGCGCCGACGGACTGGACCGCGATCCAGAACAGGTTGGCGTCCGTCATCGGCATCCAGCCCCGCAGCGCGAAACCGGCCGCGCCCGTGCCCGTCCCCGGAAGCAACAAGCATCCCAAAGCGCCGGTCAGCGACAGCATCGCAAAGAACGTTGCGGTCAGCGCCAGCGTGCCTTCGCCTTCGCACCACGCCCGCGTGGCCACGGCACTACAGGCATAAAGGAACCCCGCCACCACCGGCAGAAAGACCACCGGATCAAGTGCGGCCGGATCCGGCTGGATCACCATCAACGTGCCTGCGAACCCGACGCCAACCGCCGCCCAGCGGATGGGTCCGACACGCTGACGCTGGATTAGTACCGTGATGATGACAACGAACAGGGGGGCCGTGAACAGCCCTGCGACTACGACACCAATGGGCAGGATCGACAGGCAGCCGAAATAGATCACCATCGCCCCCGTCACGAGGGCGGATCGCCCAAGCACGGCCAGCGGCTTTTTGGGGCGGATGATCCCCCAGCCAAAGGCCGCCGCGATGGCCAGCATCGCAAAGGCAAACGCCCCCCGGATGAAATGGAACTGCGCAAGCGAGCTGTCCTCGGTCACGTAGCGCAGAAAGTTGTCGGTCAGCCCGAGCGTCATCATACCGGCAAGCACGAAGAGTGCCGCAAGGCCCGGTGCAGATGTCTGTGCTGTCATGTGAATGATCCCTTGCCCGCAATTCACTCTTCCAAAGGTGGCGACGGGAGGCAATACTCCTTCTTCAAGATGGAAAGCGGGGAGGTTCGCCATGGGTTGGATGAGTGACGAGACCGGATTGGACAAATGCGCGGCCAATTACGTCGCGCTGACGCCGCTGAGCCATCTCAAACGTGCAGCGACCGTCTTTGCCGATCGCACCGCGTTGATCTATGGCGACACGCGGCTGACCTATCGCGCCTATCATGACCGGGTGACGCGCCTTGCTTCTGCACTGGTCAAGATCGGCGTGAACCCGGGCGATGTCGTCGCCACCATTCTGCCCAACATCCCCGCGCAATCCGAAGCCGCATTTGGCGTACCCGCCTGTGGTGCGGTGCTGAACACGATCAACACCCGTCTGGATGCGGACACCATCGCCTATATCCTTGATCACGGGGCGGCCAAGGTTGTGCTGGTCGACAGCCAGTTCCTGCCGCTGCTGATGCAGTCCATCGAACTGATGGACGGCCCGCCGCCAGGTATTGTCGAAGTGCCTGATACAACTGCCGGTGTCGGCGGAATTGGCGAGCAGATCGACTATGAGGATTTCATCGCCACAGGTGATCCCGATTTCGCGTGGATCATGCCAGAGGACGAATGGGAAAGCCTTGCGCTGAATTACACATCCGGCACGACGGGCCGCCCGAAAGGCGTCGTCTATCACCATCGTGGCGCTTACCTGATGACGGTCGGCACGCCGATCAGCTGGCAGATGCCGCTTTATCCGACCTATCTGCAAATCGTGCCACTGTTTCACTGCAACGGCTGGAATCACACATGGATGATGCCGGCCCTTGGCGGCACGGTGGTGTGCTGCCGCGATATCACGCCGGCGAACATCTATAACGCCATCGCCGATCATGGTGTCACCCATTTTGGCGGGGCCCCGATCGTGCTGAACCTGCTGGTCAACGCCAAGGCTCAGGACCGACGCAGCTTTGATCACACGGTCGAGGTTTTCACCGCAGGCGCGCCCCCCGCCCCGGCAACACTTGCTGCAATCAGCAAGCTGGGGTTCAACGTCATGCAGGTTTACGGGCTGACCGAAACTTACGGGCATGTCACTGAATGCATCTGGAATGCCGACTGGGACGATCTTCCGCCAGATGAACAATCGGCGATCAAGGCACGTCAGGGCGTGGCCCTCCCGATGATGGAGGACATCACGGTCATGGACGATCAGATGCAGCAGGTCAGAATGGACGGCGCGACACAGGGCGAAATCGTCATGCGCGGCAACGCGGTGATGAAAGGCTACCTCAAAAACCCAGAGGCGACGCAAAAGGCGTTCAAGGGCGGGTATTTCCATTCCGAAGACCTCGCCGTGCAACATCCGGACGGCTACATCCAGATTTCGGATCGCGCCAAGGACATCATCATTTCGGGCGGTGAGAACATCTCTTCGGTCGAGGTCGAAGGGGCCTTGATGAACCATCCGGCCGTGAATCTGTGTGCCGTCGTCGCCAAGCCGGACGAAAAATGGGGCGAAGTCCCTTGCGCTTTCGTGGAACTGAAGGAAGGGGCATCCGCTGACGAGGCCGAGATTATTGCGTTTATGCGCGAACGGCTGGCCGGTTTCAAATGCCCCAAGAAAGTCGTGTTCCAGGAACTGCCGAAAACTTCGACTGGGAAGATCCAGAAATTCGAGCTGCGCAAGGCCGCGAAAACCCTTTAGAAGCGCGCGTTTGCATGGAACCTGTCACGCAATCAGCCTACCGTCCGCCGCCAAAAGCAGCTAGACTGGCAGCAGAGGCAGTTGCAGGCAAATGACAGCGCTTAAAGAGTATGCACGGTTGGAAAGCGGCGGTATCTGGCGCGAAAGCCCGGACAAGGCTGCGCGCGAGGTGATCGTGTCTTTCGGTGATGCCACGCTGGTGGTGTCAGATGGCAGCGGATCCGCGCTGACCCATTGGTCGCTGCCCGCCGTCACCCGTCTGAACGCGGGTACCCGTCCTGCCCTTTTTGCACCGGATACAGACGCGGACGAGACGCTTGAAATCGAAGACCCGCTGATGATCGACGCGATCGAAAAGGTGCGCAAGACCATCGCAAGAACACGCCCACGGCCGCGCAAACTGCGCCATTTGTCGACGGTGCTGATTATCGGCACACTGGCCGCGGCAGGCGTGTTCTGGTTTCCGGGTGCGCTGCGCGAACAGACCCTGTCCGCCGTGCCACAATCAAAGCGGGCAGAAATCGGGGCAACCGTTCTTGGGCATATCCAGTTCCTGACCGGTCCAAGTTGTCGCGGCCCCCAAGGGCGTCAGGCGCTCGCACAATTGCACCGCAGGCTTCTGGGCCGCGATGCGGACGGGCAAATCATCGTCGCACCAACAGGTTTTGGTGACGCAGTCGGCCTGCCCGGCGGGATTATCGTGCTCGACAAATCCATTCCCGAAAGCACCGATGATCCGGCCATTACCGCCGGATATGTGCTGGCCGCGCATACGACCCGCACCATCAATGATCCGCTGGCCCCGATACTGGAAACGGCAGGACTGCGCGGCACGTTTACGCTGTTCACGACAGGCGAACTGGCACCGGAGGTCCTGAAGACCTACGCGCAGTCGCTGGTGGATGGTGCACTGCCGCCCCGCGATCCTGTTGCACTGGTGCAAAGTTTCGACGCCGCGCGCCTGTCCACAACACCGTTTGCGACGCACCTTGCCAGTCATGGCGCCCCGATGCCCTATCTGATCGCGAACGATCCGGTTACAGGCGATGATGTCGCCCCGATCATGGGTGATGGTGCATGGGTCAGCCTACAGGGGATCTGCGACACGTGATCGTCAGACAAAGAAAAGCCCTGCAAATCGTCCGCAGGGCCTTTCCCGGGAGAAACCTCTAATTGCGCGGGAACGCGTCTCCAAAGCCCATGCCGCGCACGATCTGCATACCGCGTTGGAAATCGGCCTGTGTGCGGAACGGTCCAACCGCGACGATCTTCATCGCGCCGGAACGCCCGGCACCGACCGGCAAGCCCTGCGCACCTAGCCGTTGGATCAAACGATCCGCGTTGGCGTGATCCCCGAAGGACCCGACCTGAATGTAACGGTGTGCCGGACCGGCGACAGATGGCGGTGCCGTCCGGGTCGACACGTGCGCCTCTTGCGTGGCAACCGGTGCGGGCGCTTTTGCCGCCGGAGCGACAACGGCCTGCTGGGGTGGCAGACCACGATGTGCGTTCAGACGCCCATCACCCCAGACGCGCACGTAACCTGCGGGTGGCCGGATCACTTCGCGGCGGGTCACAACAGGGTTTGATGCCGGAACCGGTGTCTGGCGGAAGAAATTCGCAGATGCCGAGGTGCGTGTCTGTGCGGGTACGCTTGCCCGCGCCATCGGTCCGACAGGCTGGCCGTGTGGCGAAATTTCCTGCGGGCCGCAGCGCACTGCGACACCTTCGATCGTCGGGATGTTTGCGCAGGTGGTTGTCACCGCGATCCGTTCCGGCGGTGTCGGCGCGACGGCGGCGACTGGTGCGGACGGTGCCATAGGAGCCATCGGCGCGGCATTCGTCGTGGTGCCTGCAAACAATGTGGTGGCCGCTTGCGGACCGGGGCAGACGATTGGCTCGCCCGTCTGGGCGCTGATATAGCGGAAGCCCGTGGTGCCGATTTCGGCGCACGCCTGTGCAAGCGTGATGCGGCGCGGTTCGTCCACCGGTGCGGGGGCTTCGATCACAAGCGGTGTCGGCGCGGCGGCAACTTGCGGGGCCGGGCCGCAATCGATTGGCTGGCCGGTGCGGTTGCTCACAAAACCAGGCTGAACGCCAAAGCGCCCTTCGCAAACATCCGCGCGTGTCAGCTGCGGCGCTGGTGCCGCGACGGCCTGTGGGGCCGCGGGCGGCGTGATCACCAGTGGCGTGGGCGCGGGCGCGACAGGTGCCGGGATCGAAGCCACGGTTTCGATGGGCTGTGCCTCGCCCCCACCGAAGAGGCCGCGCAGTGTGCCGCGCGGTTGCGGCGGCGGAGAACTGATCTGGATCACTGGCGCGTCAAGCGGGGCAACACGCGGAGCGGCGGCGGCGGGGGCCGGTCCGGATGCGGTGCCAGCAGCAAAGGTCGGCTGGAAATTGCAAAGCTGCGTGCGGCTGCGGCTGACGCGGGGAACCCAGTTCGTCACACCGCCGGTACCGGCACGAATAAAGGCGCAACCCTTGCTGTCAACGAATTGGTTACCTGTGAAGCTTGCGGGTGGGAACTCTGCCGGGATTGCCGCCGACTGTGCCGAAGCGGCATTGCCTGCTGCGATTGCCAGCACCACGGCACCCACAAAACCAAATCGCATAATAGTATCCCCCACAAAATATTGTGTCAGATTGCACGACAGTCCCTATTTTGTAAAGGCATTGTTCCCTTATTTTGTGCCAAACATGCGATCACCCGCATCCCCTAGCCCGGGAACAATATATCCATTGTCGTTCAAGTGACTATCCACTGCAGCTGTGACGATCTGCACATCCGGATGGGCCTCTTTCATCCGCGCGATACCTTCGGGTGCCGCCAGCAGACATAAGAATCGGATATTCTTGGCACCAGCCTCTTTCAGTTTGTCGATTGCCGCAACAGAAGAGTTTCCGGTCGCGAGCATCGGATCGACCGCAATGACCAGTCGGTCCTCAAGTTCGGTGGGCACTTTGAAGTAGTATTCGACCGGCTTCAGCGTTTCCTCGTCACGATAAAGCCCGACAAACCCGACGCGGGCCGAGGGGATCAGTTCGAGGATCCCGTCCAGCAATCCGTTGCCCGCCCGCAGGATCGACACGAGCGCCAGTTTCTTGCCGTCAAGCACTGGCGCGTCCATCGGTTCAAGCGGGGTGTCGATGCGTTCGGTCGTCATGGGCAGTTCACGCGTGACTTCATAAGCCAGCAGCATCGAGATTTCGCGCAGCAACTGGCGGAACACCGCTGTCGATGTGTCGGATTTGCGCATCAGCGTCAGCTTGTGCTGCACCAGCGGGTGTTTGACGTGGGTCAGATGCTCGGTCATGCGGTGTCCAGTCTTGTCTTGATCCTTCGGCGCGTGGCGTCATCGCAGAATGCCGCGTCGATGGCAGTTTCGTTCAGGGCTTTGAAATCGGCGTCGTCCCAGCCGAACGTCCTGTTCAGCATGTCGAATTCATGGGTCATTGTGGTGTGGAAAAAGGGCGGATCGTCCGTCGAGACGGTGACCTTGACGCCCGCGTCGCGCAGCCGCGCAATCGGATGCTGCGCCCAACCGGTAACGGCCTGCAAAACAATGTTGGAACCGGGGCAGACTTCAAGCACGACCCCGTCCTCGGCAAGCCGTTCAACAAGCGCGGGATCCTTGATCGCGTTGATCCCGTGTCCGATACGCGCGACCTTCAGATCGCGGATCGTATCGGCGACCATGTCCGGCCCACCCCATTCGCCTGCGTGGCAGGTCAACTTCAGACCGGCCTCGCGCGCCATGTCAAAGCTGTAGGCGAAATCGCTGGGCCGCCCCATCATTTCCGCGCCAGCCATCCCGAAACCGACCAGATAGTCGCCCGCGGTCTCTGCCGCGCAGCGCGCCGTGACCTTTGCCTGATCCGGCCCAAGGTGGCGCAGGCAGGTGACAACGGTGCGATGGGTGATGCCAAAGCTGCGTTCTGCCTCTTCGGATGCGTCTTTCATCGCGGCAAGGAAATCTCTCCATGCCAGAAGATCGCCACCGCCGCAGAAATCAGGCGATACGAAAGTTTCGCAATAGATCACACCATGCCTTGCAGTTTCTTCCAGCGCGGCGAGTGTCAGCCGCCGGAAGTCTTCCGGCGTTTTCAGCGGCTCGCAGGCGGCATCATAAACCGTCAGGAAATGGTCGAAGTCCCGATAGACATAGTTCCCGTCCGCATCGAATATGCGACTGATGTCGATGTTCTTTTCCTTTGCCAGACCCCGAATGAACGACGGGGGCGCGGCAGCTTCGTGGTGCAGATGCAATTCCACTTTGGGCATGGATCGGTAGCTCATAGAAAGCTGCGCCCCTTGCCCGCATGCTTGATGCCAAGGTGTTGCGCGACCGATGCTGCGACATCGACAAAGGCGCAATGCCCCAGTTCCTTTTTGCCAATGCCATGGACCAGCACGGGCACCCGTTCGCGGGTATGATCCGTGCCCGACCAGGACGGATCATTGCCATGATCGGCTGTCACGATCAGCAGATCGCCGTCGCGCAGGCGCGGCAGCAGATCGCCCAGCGCCGCATCGAACCATTCAAGGTGGCGCGCATAGCCCGCCACATCGCGCCGGTGGCCATATTCGCTGTCAAACTCGACGAAATTGGCAAAGGTCAGCGACCCGTCGGCGGCGTCCGACACCAGCGTTTCAAGGTGAGCCATCAATTCACGGTCGCGCCCTTTGCGCACATCGGTGATTCCTTTCATCGAAAAGATGTCGCCGATCTTGCCAATGGCGTGCACCTCGCGACCGGCGGCCTGCACATCATCACACAGCGTCGGCGCGGGCGGGTCCATCGCGAAATCCTTGCGGTTCGCCGTGCGCTTGAATTGCGATACGTTTTCGCCGGTGAATGGCCGCGCGATGACCCGCCCAACCTTCATCTTGTGCAGCGTCGGGGCGAGGTCCTCGCAAAGCTTCAACAGGCGCTCCAGCCCGAAATGCGTTTCATGCGCGGCAATCTGCAGCACGCTGTCCACCGAGGTATAACAGATCGGCCAGCCAGTTTTCAGATGGCGCGCGCCTTCCTCTTCGATGATGTCGGTTCCCGATGCATGGCGATTGCCCAGCGTGCCGCCCGTGCCTGCCTTTGCGCAAATCTCGACAATCAGGTCTTCGGGAAAGGCCGGGTCGGTGTCGGGAAAGGTGTGCCATTCCCATGGCACGGGCACGCCCGCCAGTTCCCAATGCCCCGATGGCGTGTCCTTGCCGCGCGACACTTCGGTCGCGGCCCCCCATGCGCCGGTCGGCACAGCGTAAAGACCCGGTGCGGACAGGTTCGATGCAAGACGCACCGCCTTGCCCAATCCCAACTTGTCCATCGTCGGCACTTGCAGCGGCCCCTTACGCCCGATGTCGGCATGTCCGTCCGCGCAGACCTGTGCGATATGGCCGACCGTGTTTGCACCGGTGTCCGGCTTTGGTCCGTTGAAGTATTCGTGCGCATCCGGTGCGCCGCCGATCCCGACACTATCAATGACAATCAGAAATGCCCGGCTCATGCGGTGACCCTTTCGTGGATAAGTGGTGGCAGATCGGGCATCTCACCGATGGTGATCCCCGATTGCAGCGCCTTGGCGGCCATGACGGCATCGTCTTCGCTGTCTGCATGGATCGTCGCCAGCGGCTGGCCCCGGCTGACCTTTTCGCCAAGGCTGACCACGTCCGAGAACCCGACCGCATAGTTCAGCTTGTCGCTTTCGACGTTGCGCCCGCCGCCGAGGTCGACAACAGCCAGCCCCAGTGCCTCACCATCCATCGCGGCAATGTACCCGTCGCGCGGCGCGACGACGTCGCCGACGATGCGGGCTTTGGGCAGATGGGTGTGCCAGTCTTCAGCCATATCGGGCGGGCCGCCGAGGGCGGTGATCATGCGCGCAAAACGTTCCATCGCTTCACCTGACGAAAGCGCCGTTTCAAGCTTGGTCCGATGTGCGGCCTCTTCCCCGCCCGACAGCGCCATGAGCGATGCACCCAGTTGCAAGGTCAGTTCACGCAGGCGCGGCGCAGCGGTATCATTCCCGCTCAGCACTTCCATGCAGATCGCGACTTCCAGTCCGTTGCCCAGCGCGGGTGCGAGTGGCTGGCTCATGTCGGTGATCGCGGCCGTGGTCGGGCAGCCTGCCCCGTTTGCCGTGTCCACCAGCGAGCGGGCAAGTTCCATCGCCTCAGCCGGTGTTTTCATGAACGCCCCGCTGCCGACCTTCACGTCAAGGATCAGCCCGCCCAGACCGGCGGCCAGTTTCTTGGCCAGGATGGAGGCGGTAATCAGATCGACACTTTCCACCGTGGCCGTGACGTCGCGAATGGCGTAAAGCCGTTTGTCCGCAGGCGCGATCGACCCGGTCGCCCCGACGATGGCGCAGCCGATCTCATTGGTGATCTTGCGCAAGCGGGCGTCGGTGACGGTCGTTGACAGGCCCGGGATCGCTTCGAGCTTGTCAAGCGTTCCGCCCGTGTGCCCCAGCCCGCGCCCCGAAATCATCGGGACGTAGACATCGCAGGCGGCCAGCATTGGTGCCAGCAGCAGTGAAACGCAATCGCCGACCCCGCCAGTCGAGTGTTTATCAAGGACGGGACCGTCCAGATCCCATTTCAGCACATGGCCGCTGTCGCGCATCCCTTCGGTCAGTGCAACGCGCCCCTCCTGCCCCAACCCATGCAGGCAGACAGCCATTGCAAAGGCACCGGCCTGCGCGTCGCTGACGCCGCCGTCGGCCAACCCTTTGGTAAACCAAAGCAATTCTTCACGTGTGAGCGGTTCGGCGTCGCGTGCCTTGCGGATGATGTGGCGGGCGTCCAAGGATCAGACCTTGGACATATAGGCTTGATCGAAGGCACCTGGCAGCAGGTCACCAACGGTTGTCTTCAGAACAGTGCCATCCAGTGTGGCCAGCGTAACAGGCACGTCGCGCGCGCCGAATTCGGCCAGTTTCTGACGGCAGCCGCCGCAAGGGCTGACGGGCTTGGGGCTGTCGGCGATGACCGCAACCTCGGCGATCTCGCGCTCTCCGGCGGCGACCATTGCAGCGATGGCGCCGGCTTCAGCGCAGGTGCCTTCGGGATAGGCCACGTTTTCCACGTTGCAGCCCTGAAATACGGCACCAGAGGCCGCACGGATCGCGGCACCGACCTTGAAATTGGAATAAGGGGCGTGGGCGTTTTCACGCACCTCGCGGGCAGCATCAATAAGGGACATGGGCAGGCTCCGGGTCTTTGGAGGAGAGTGGCGGCTTGTCGCGCCGGATGCAACCCATTGCGGGAACTCTCGGCCCGCTTGTCAGTTGTTCCTATGAAGCCAAAGGAGAATGCAAAATGATCTCGCCGAAAACCAAAGCCATTGCCCCCGAAACTGCGCGGCTGGATGAAGGTTCTGCTGTCGAACCGATGACATCCCTTCAGGCCGACAAGCTGCGCGCACTTTGCGAAGCGAGTGACGAGCAGTTCAGGGAAAATCTCACGCAAGCCGAGGCTGATGCCGAAATTGAACGGCTTTCTGATTGATCCTTAACCCTGTTGCGTCGCCGGATTGCCCGGCAACGTAACCTCAAGCAGTTCAAGATCATCCGTCGGGTCGCTGTAGCGCGTACGCAGGCCCGGCGGGATGACAAAGGCATCGCCGGGTTCTAGCCGGTAAGGGTCTTTGCCCTCGCCCTCCAGCGTCATGCCGCCTTCCATCACGAACGTGAAATGAATATCCGCGTCATGCGTTGACCATTGCGGCGCACCTTTGCCGCGACGGAGCACCATCACACCGGCGACATCCTGTGTGTTCGTAGCGATCGTCGTATCGCGTGCGATAAAGCCCGGCAGCCGCGCCGTTTCCCATGGCACCTTTGCGCCCTCATTGAACACGAACCGCTGACCTTGCCATTCACGGTCGGGGCGCAGATCTGGCGTGGGCAGCGTCATGTCATGGTCAATCTCGGTGATATGTTCTGCCGGGACGCCGATTTCGATCACCTCGATTCCATCTGACGCTTCGAGCACGCGATGCCGAATTTCGGGCGGCTGAATAAAGCAATCGCCTGTCGTCAGCCGGATCGGCGGGCCTTGATCCTCGTAAACAACGTCAACCCAGCCGCGATAGCAAAAGATCAGCTGAAAACCGACACGGTGGAAATGAACCATGTCCGGCACCGGCCCGCCGTCGGGAATGCGAATATGCGACGCGATGATCGACCCGCCAAGGCGCGACGGAATCAGGTCGCGGTAGTGCATTCCGGCGCGCCCGATGACCCAAGGGGCCTGATCGGCAAGGCGGCGCACGACAAAGGCGTGTTCCGTCGTCGGCAATTCCAGCGGCGGGTGCAGCGGATGGACAGTGACACGGGTGCCGCCGGGGGCTTGCATGTCGGTCTGCTCCATCGGTTCATCGGTCAGCAAACGCAGATGACCGGGGATTCCGTCGCCCTGTTCCAGTCGCACCCGCAGCCCATGCCCCGAGAAGACAGCGACCGACGGATCGTCAGCAGGATAGATCATATCCATACGCATTTTCAGTGTCTTGCCAAAGAATGGCAGGTCAGCGCGCAGGTCTGATGTCGGCAGGACGACCTCGGCCTTGGTCAGGGGTTCATCATTCATGAAGATCACCCTGCTATCCGCATGGAGAATTTGCAAGATCACGAAAAGCACGCTACACGCAAACCATGTTTCCGCAGCGGAAACATAATAGTTTAACGTTAAACTATCTGTTCGGGGAGGAACGTCATGGACACGTCGGATGACAAGGATCTGCGCGACGCCGCGTTGCATTATCACCGCTATCCAAAGCCCGGAAAGCTTGAGATCCGCGCAACCAAGCCGCTTGCCAACGGGCGTGATCTAGCGCGGGCCTATTCCCCCGGCGTCGCCGAAGCCTGCCTTGAAATCAAGGCCAACCCGGACACAGCCCGCGATTACACCGCCCGCGGTAATCTGGTGGCAGTCGTCACGAACGGCACGGCCGTCCTTGGCCTTGGCAATATCGGGGGTCTGGCGTCAAAGCCCGTCATGGAAGGCAAGGCCGTTCTGTTCAAGAAATTCGCGAACATCGACTGCTTCGATATCGAGCTGAACGAACCCGACCCCGAACGACTGGCCGATATCGTCTGCGCGCTGGAACCGACATTCGGCGCAATCAACCTTGAAGACATCAAGGCCCCCGATTGTTTCATCGTCGAGAAACTGTGTCGCGAACGGATGAACATCCCCGTCTTTCATGACGACCAGCACGGGACCGCCATCGTTGTCGGGGCGGCCGCAACGAACGCCTTGCGCGTGGCTGGCAAGTCTTTCGAGGATATCAAGATCGTCTCTACCGGCGGCGGTGCTGCCGGCATCGCCTGTCTGAACATGCTGCTGAAACTGGGGGTCAAACGCGAAAACGTCTGGCTTTGCGACATAGACGGCCTTGTATACAATGGCCGCGAGACTGAAATGTCCCCGCAAAAGGCGGAATACGCACAAGGGACAAAGCCTGCGACACTTGACGATGTGATCGCAGGGGCCGACCTGTTCCTTGGCCTGTCCGGTCCGGGCGTGCTGACGCCGGACATGGTCAAAAAAATGGCCGATGCGCCGGTCATCTTTGCCCTCGCCAATCCGAAGCCAGAAATCGACCCCGCCGCCGCCCGCGCGGCCAACCCAAAGGCGATCATCGCCACGGGCCGCAGCGATTTTCCCAATCAGGTGAACAACGTCCTGTGCTTTCCCTTCATCTTTCGCGGCGCGCTGGATGTCGGGGCAACCGAAATCAACGACGCGATGAAAATCGCCTGTGTCGAAGGCATCGCCGAACTTGCCCGCAAGACGACCAGCGCCGAAGCCGCCGCTGCCTATCGCGGCGAACAACTGACATTTGGTCCCGACTATCTGATCCCGAAACCCTTTGATCCGCGCCTGATCGGTGTCGTCGCAAGTGCGGTCGCCCGCGCGGCCTGCGAAACCGGTGTGGCCACGCGCCCGATCACGGACATGAAGGCCTACAAAGCAAATCTTGACGGATCGGTCTTCAAATCCGCCCTGCTCATGCGCCCCGTGTTCGAAGCCGCACGGTCAGCCGAGCGCAAGATCGTCTTTGCCGAGGGCGAGGACGAACGCGTGCTGCGCTCTTCCCAGGCAATCATCGAGGAAACGACCGACATGCCGATCCTGATCGGCCGCCCCGAAGTGATCGAGCGGCGCTGCGAACGCGCTGGTCTGAAAATCCGCCCCGGCATTGATTTCGAGGTGGTGAACCCCGAGAACGATCCGCGATACCGTGATTACTGGGGCACGTATCACGACGTGATGGCCCGCAAGGGTGTCACCCCCGATCTGGCCAAGGCGATCATGCGCACGAATACGACCGCGATTGGTGCCGTCATGGTGCACCGCGGCGAAGCTGACAGCCTGATATGCGGCACATTCGGGCAGTATCTCTGGCACCTCAATTACATCAGTCAGGTGCTTGGGCAGGCTGGCAACAAACCGATCGCCGCCCTGTCGATGCTGATCCTCGAAGACGGGCCGTTGTTCATCGCGGACACGCAGGTGCACGCCGAACCCACGCCGCAGCAGATCGCCGAAACCGTGATCGGGGCCGCGCGTCACATCCGCCGCTTTGGTCTCAAACCCAATATCGCACTGTGTTCACACAGCCAGTTCGGCAATCTGGATAGCCAGTCCGGCCGCACCATGCGGGCCGCGATGGAGCTGCTAGACAGCGTCCCGCGTGATTTCGATTACGAAGGCGAAATGCATATCGACAGCGCACTTGACCCTGAATTGCGGGCGCGGGTGTTCCCGGCGGCGCATATGGAAGGCACCGCGAATTGCCTTGTGATGGCCAATGCCGACGCTGCATCCGGTGTACGCAACATTCTGAAAATGAAAGGCGACGCGCTTGAGGTCGGACCGATCCTGATGGGCATGGGTAACCGCGCGCATATCGTCACGCCTTCGATCACGGCGCGCGGTCTGCTGAATATGTCCGCGCTCGCCGGAACACCCGTGGCGCACTACGGATAGGTGTCCATGGGCGATCGGATCACTGTCTGGCCGCGGATCGAAACAGCGCAAACCGCGCGTCAGGCGGTGCGCATGGCAGGCTTGCCCGTCTTTTTGTTTGGCCTTGCGACAGCGTTTTCAGGCCTGACGTTTTCAGACCCCGCAACCATGCTGACACAGCTTGGCATCGGCGTGGTGCTGATTGTCTTCGGGTTCGCTTTGCGCAGCCATGTCGCGGGGCTCGCCCCTTTGGCCGCCCTGTTCGTGATCGGATCGTTTGCATGGTCACTTTGGTCGGCTGGCGCGGTGTTATGGCTTGGGTTGCTCTATCTGCCCAGCCTGCTTTTGCTACTGATGATGCTGCTATTCATGGGGGTCTGCACCCTGTTTGTCCTGTCGGGTGTGCGCGGCTGGTGGTGGCTGCGGCAAAGCGGCGACTGAAAATTTTTTGACTCCTGCGGGCGACCCGCGCGACCCCCCGTCTTGCCCGGTCAGGCAAGCGCCCCTAGACATGGCGCCAGATCATGGGGAGGACGATCATGGGCTACAAAGACGTTTACCAGACTTGGCAAAACGACCCTGAAGGGTTCTGGATGGATCAGGCACAGGCCATCGACTGGGTGACGCCACCCAAGAAGGCCCTCGATGACAGCAAGGCACCGCTGTACCGCTGGTTCACCGACGCAGAGGTGAACACCTGCTACAACGCCGTGGACCGCCATGTTGAAAACGGACGCGGCGATCAGACTGCGATCATCTATGACAGCCCCATCACTGATACGAAATCCAAGATTACCTATGCTGAACTGCAGACCCGTGTCGCATCGCTTGCCGGTGCGCTGCGCGCGAAGGGCGTCGCAAAGGGCGACCGCGTCATCATCTACATGCCGATGGTGCCTGAAGCGCTCGAAGCGATGCTGGCCTGTGCGCGCCTTGGGGCGATCCATTCGGTCGTCTTCGGGGGGTTTGCCGCGTCCGAACTGGCCGTTCGCATCGACGACGCCACACCCAAGGCGATCATCGCGGGATCATGCGGTGTCGAACCGGGGCGCATCGTCAAATACAAACCCCTGCTGGACGGCGCGATCGAACAGGCCAAGCACAAGCCCGAGTTCTGCATCATCTTCCAACGCGAACAGGAAACCGCCGACCTGATCGCAGGGCGCGATTTCGACTGGCACGCCGTGCAAAAGGATGTGGCACCTGCCGAATGTGTGCCCGTGAAAGGCGACCATCCGGCCTATATCCTTTACACCTCCGGCACCACGGGTGCGCCCAAAGGCGTCGTGCGTCCGACCGCGGGCCATCTTGTGGCGCTCAACTGGACGATGAAGAACATCTACAACGTTGATCCAGGTGATGTGTTCTGGGCCGCCTCTGACGTGGGTTGGGTCGTCGGGCACAGCTATATCTGCTATGCCCCGCTGATCCACGGCAACACCACAGTCGTGTTCGAAGGCAAACCCATCGGCACACCGGACGCCGGCACTTTCTGGCGCGTGATCGAAGAACACAACGTGCGCAGTTTCTTTACCGCCCCGACCGCCTTTCGCGCCATCAAACGCGAAGACCCAAAGGGCGAGATGATCAAGAACTATGACATTTCTTGCCTGCGCGCACTGTACCTTGCCGGTGAACGCGCCGATCCGGACACGATTGAATGGGCGCAAAAGATCATGGGCGTGCCGGTTTACGATCACTGGTGGCAGACCGAAACGGGCTATACCATCGCCGGCAACCCTGCCGGAATCGAAGCGCTGCCGGTCAAGATCGGCTCACCCACCGTGGCGATGCCCGGCTATGACGTGCAGATTCTGGACGAAGGCGGCAATCCGATGCCAGCAGGCGAACTTGGCGCGATTGCGGTCAAGCTGCCCCTGCCCCCCGGCACGCTTCCGACACTTTGGAACGCAGAAGACCGGTTCGTGAAATCCTACCTGACCACCTTTCCGGGTTATTATGAAACCGGCGATGCGGGGATCATCGACGAGGACGGCTATCTTTACATCATGGCGCGCACTGATGACGTCATCAACGTCGCCGGACACCGCCTGTCGACCGGCGCGATGGAAGAAATTCTGGCCAGCCACCCCGAGGTTGGTGAATGCGCGGTGATCGGTGTAGCGGACGAATTGAAAGGTCAACTGCCCATGGGCTTTGTCTGCCTCAACAATGGGTGCACAATCCCCGAAGACCAGATCAAGGCAGAGATTATCAAGCTGGTGCGCGACAAGATCGGCCCTGTGGCTGCGTTCAAGCTGGTTGCCGTCGTGGACCGTCTGCCCAAGACACGGTCTGGCAAGATTCTCCGGGCGACGATGGTCAAGATTGCGGGCAGCGAAGACTTCAAGATGCCTGCAACGATTGACGATCCGGCCATCCTTGATGAAATTCGCGCGGCGCTAAAGCCGATGGGCTATGCCAAGTAATCGACGTAACGCGTCACCGAAGGCATGCGGCTTGCGCTGGATCATCCCTTTCCTTCTTGCAACGACAGCCGAGGCGAACATGCTTCTTGAAGACTTCTCGGATGGTGCCGAACGCCGTTGGCAATACCTGTCAGACCGCGTCATGGGCGGCGTGTCCGATGGCGGTGCGGTGATCGGCCAGGAAGATGGCGCGCGCTTTGCGCTACTGGCAGGCGATGTCAGCACCGCCAACAACGGCGGTTTCATCCAGCTGCGCCGCGATCTTGTGACCGCCCTGCCCGCCAACAGCACGGGATTGGAGATGACGGTGCGCGGCAGGAACGGCCCCTATTTCGTCCACCTGCGCACACGCGACACGCGGCGACCATGGCAGTTCTATCAAGCGCAATTCCCCACCAGCGAGGGCTGGACAGACGTGGCCCTGACCTGGGCGGACTTCTCGGCGAAAGGTCGCGGGCTAACCGCGACGCTTGCGCCCACGGACATCGTCAGTATCGGTCTTGTCGCATATGGCCGGGATCACGCAGCAGAGGTAGCAATCCGATCCATCACCGTGACGCAAGACTAGACAGGCGCGCGCAAGTGCAGCACAGTAGTTTTGTCCCGCGTTTTCTGGGGTCTGGACACCTCACAAGCTGAGCAGGACCATATGATCCAACTCGTCTATGCCTCGCGTCCACTCGGGTTTGATGCCGCAATACTGTCGTGCATTCTGGTGCAGGCGCGTGCGTTCAATGCCAAGCACGATCTGACCGGGGCGTTGATCTGTCGCAACGATCTTTACCTGCAACTGATCGAGGGACCGCAGGACACCGTGACCTCGCTTTATGAGCGGATCAAGCAAGATGACCGTCACGCCAACATCATAGAACTGGTGCGGCGGCCTGTTCAGTTCCGTCTGTTCCCGGCATGGGCGATGCGCGATGATCCGGTACAAAGCTGGATGTGGTCACGCGAGGATGTCGCGGCCGGTCGGGTCGAAAACGCAGGTGTTGACGAGGTGCTTGCCGTGTTTGTTCGGCTGGCCAACAAGAAGCCGACCGTCGTTACGCAAACTGTTCCCGAATAAGCCGTTCTTCCAGCCCGTGACCGGGATCGAAGAGGATGCGGTGTGACACATCGGGTTCAGATCGGATTTCAACGTTCACGACATTGCGCACGGAATTGCCGTCAGCGTCGGCCATGACGGGGCGTTTGTCGGGGTCAAGTACGTCGATGCGCACGACCGCATTCTTGGGCAGCAAGGCCCCGCGCCAGCGCCGGGGCCGAAACGCCGACATCGCAGTCAGCGCCAGCACGTCAGAGCCGATGGGCAAGATCGGACCGTGGGCTGAATAGTTATAGGCCGTGGACCCCGCCGGTGTGGCGACCAGTGCACCGTCACAGACAAGCTCATCCATCCGCACCTTGCCGTCGATTGTGATGCGCAGCTTTGCCGCCTGCGGCCCGGCACGCAGCAAGGACACCTCGTTGATGGCCAGACCGGTATGGCTTTGCCCATCCACGGACAATGCCGTCATCGTCAACGGGTTGATGATTTCTTCTTCGGCCGCATCAAGGCGGTCGGGTAGATCATCTTCTGAATAGGCGTTCATCAGAAAACCGACCGTGCCGCGGTTCATCCCGTAAACCGGCACATCAATGTCCTGCATGGCGTGAAGGGTTTCCAGCATGAAGCCGTCACCACCCAAAGCCACGATCACGTCGGCCTTTTCGGGGACGACGTTGCCATGCGCACGCGACAATGTCTCGCAGGCGGTCTGGGCGATCGGAACAGGGCTTGCCACAAAGGCGATCCTGGGGCGTGGCATCAGTGCTCTTCCTTTTGTTCCAATAAGTTGTGCGGGGATCGGACCCGAAACGCAAGTGACCGATACGAAACCTCTGCATCGCCTTCATCATCTTGTTGGTCGTTTTGATGCTTTTTGACGCCGCAAACATGGGATATGAGGGCGCAAATCATGCTGCCACCCCGAAAGGACTGCCCCCATGAATGCGACCTTCCGCGACGACGGTTTCTTTACAGAAACGCTTGAAACCCGCGATCCGGCCCTGTTCGCCGCGATGCAGGACGAACTGAAGCGCCAGCGCAAAGAGATCGAATTGATCGCGTCTGAAAACATTGTCTCTGCCGCCGTGATGGAAGCACAGGGCGGCGTGATGACGAACAAGTACGCCGAAGGTTACCCGGGCCGTCGTTACTATGGCGGTTGCCAGCATGTCGATGTCGCCGAAAACCTTGCCATTGACCGTGCGAAAGAATTGTTCGGCTGTGATTTTGCAAACGTGCAGCCCAATTCCGGCAGTCAGGCAAACCAGGGCGTGTTTCAAGCCCTGATCCAGCCCGGCGACACCATTCTGGGCATGTCGCTGGATGCGGGCGGTCACCTGACCCATGGTGCCAAACCGAACCAGTCAGGCAAGATTTACAACGCGATCCAGTATGGTGTGCGCAAGCAGGACAGCCTGCTGGATTACGATCAGGTGCAGGAACTGGCCACCGAACACCAGCCCAAGCTGATCATCGCGGGCGGGTCTGCCATTCCGCGGATCATCGATTTCAAGCGCATGCGCGAGATTGCGGATTCCGTCGGGGCCTACCTGCTGGTCGACATGGCCCACTTTGCCGGGCTGGTCGCGGCGGGCATCTACCCCTCGCCTTTCCCGCACGCCCACGTGGCCACAACCACCACGCACAAGACCCTGCGCGGCCCGCGCGGCGGCATGATCCTGACCAATGACGAAGCGCTGGCGAAAAAGTTCAACTCTGCCATCTTCCCCGGCATTCAGGGTGGTCCGCTGATGCACGTGATCGCCGGCAAGGCTGTCGCCTTTGGCGAGGCCCTGCGCCCCGAATTCAAGGCCTACCAGCAGCAGGTCGTCAAGAACGCGCAGGCGCTGGCCGATCAGTTGATGAAGGGCGGTCTGGATATCGTGTCGGGCGGCACCGACAGCCACCTGATGCTGGTCGATCTGCGTCCCAAGTCCGTGACCGGCAACATCACCGAAGCAGCGCTTGAGCGCGCGCATATCACCTGCAACAAGAACGGCATCCCGTTCGATCCGGAAAAGCCGATGGTGACATCGGGCATCCGGCTTGGGTCGCCTGCCGGGACGACGCGCGGCTTTACGGAAACCGAATTCCGCCAGATTGCCGACTGGATCGTCGAGGTTGTCGACGGGCTGGCCGCGAATGGCGCAGACGGTAATAGCGAGGTCGAGGCAAAGGTGCGCGCAGAGGTCGAAGCGCTTTGCGACCGCTTCCCGATCTATCCTAATCTCTAAAGACTGCAATAAAGTCAGAACACTACGAAAACCCGCCGCAGTCCGGCGGGTTTTTACATGCCCGGTCCCGGCAGTTCCTTGCGCCCCAGCACCGCAACCAAGTGATCAAACACCAGCCTGATCCGTTTGGAGCTGTGCAATTCGCGGTGGACTGTCAGCCAGTACGGCACCGGCACATGCGGCAGGTCAGGCAGCACCATTTCCATATCCGGATAATAGCGCGCCAGATCCACCGACATGGGGACCAGCCCCAACCCCTGCCGCGCCATTTCCCAACCGGCCCCGCCGCTGTCACCAACTGCGCGAATGTTATCAGCGGTGATCGGCAGCCCCCATTCCTGCATGAAACGTAGCATTTCGTCTTCGGTCCCGATGCCGATGAAATCGGCGGTTCTGACGTCGTCAGGCGTGCGGATGGGACCGAACTTTGTCAGGTAGGACCGACTAGCGTAAAGGTGCCCGGTGCTTTCACGCACCTTGCGCGCGATCAGATCGGGCTGTGTCGGGGCGACGTGGCGCACGGCGATATCGGCTTCCCGCCGCTGCAAGTCAGACAGTGCGTTTGATGCCAGCACGCGAATCCGCACCTGCGGGGCTATCCGGCGCAGTTCGGCCACGATGGCAGGCATGGTGTAGATCGCGAAAATATCCGTCACCGATACACAGACATCGCCGGTAACCGATTGTGCACGGCCCGACGCGGTCAGGCTTGCCTTCATCGCGCCGTCACCCATTGCGCGCACATGCTCCAGCATTTCCCGGCCCGCCGGTGTCAGTTCCAGCTTGCGCCCAATGCGTTCAAACAACACGATATCAAGGGCTTGCTCCAATCCGGCCACCTGACGCCCCAGCGTCGGCTGCGTCATGTGCAAGGCACGGGCAGCAGCGGAAAACGACCCGGTTTCCGCCGTCACAAGGAACGCGCGGGCCTGGTTCCAATCAAAAGAGAGCCCCGACCAATTCATGCATATATGCATAACAGACAGGCAAATTTTGGCAATTCCGCGAATCTTCATGCATGGATATGGTAAGGGTAACAGCAAAGGAGACCATGATGTCTGACACAGCTTTCTGGGACCGCGCCGCACCGAAATACGCCAAAGACCCGATCAGCGATCCCGCGGCCTATGCCGCAACGCTCGGGCGGATGCGACACTACCTGCAACCGGACCACAGTGTCCTGGAACTGGGCTGCGGCACGGGATCGACCGCGTTGGAACTGGCCCCGGGCGTAAGGACGTATCTGGGCACCGACGTCTCCAGCGGCATGATCCAGATTGCCAGGGGCAAGCTGACGGATGACATGCCCGCCGATCTGAACTTTGCAGTTGGCCCGGCAAACGAAATCCCTGCCGGTGACTTTGATGCGATCCTTGCGCTGAACCTGTTACACCTGTTGCCAGACCTCGAAGCCGTGGTGGACAAGATATATGCCGCCCTTCCGGCAGGCGGGTTGTTCATCGCCAAGACCGGCCTACTGAAAGACGGGGCATGGTTCCTGCGCCCGCTGATCCCGTTGATGCAGGCGGTCGGGAAAGCCCCCTTTGTGCGGCGGCTGTCCGAACAGGAACTGCGCGACCTGTTGGGTGGTGCTGGATTCGAGATCGTCGAAGACATCGTGCAAACCGGCCTTGCCCCGCGCATGTTCACGGTCGCGCGCAAGCCAGCCTGAGCGCAAGCGGACGTGGGCTGGCCAAACTTGGCTGACAAATTGCCCTTCCCCTAGACGCACTTGGGCAATGCACCCATGATGCTGCGACACTTGTAGGGAGGAAAAACATGTCACTGATGAATACTGTCACGAAACTGGCAATCGGCTTTGCGATGGCCAAGGGAATGGATGCGGTGCAGGAACGCGGCGGCATCGGCAAAGTGATGCAAGGTCTGACGGGCGGCGGGTCCGGTGGCCAAGGCGGCGGGATCGGTGACATGCTTGGATCGCTTGGCGGTGGCAAAGGTGGCCTGCTTGGCCAGCTGACGGGTGGCAGCGGTGGTGGTGCTGGCAGTCTTGCGGGCCTTGGCGGCCTGCTTGGCGGTCTGGGTGCTGCACGTGGCGGAAACGCAGGTGGGCTGGAATCACTGATCAATCAGGACAACCCGGCACAAGAACCGGACGAGGATGAAGTCGCCCAACTCATGCTGCGCGCGATGACACAGGCTGCACGTGCAGACGGCGACATCGACGCGGGCGAAAAAGAACAGTTGATGGCGGTGATCCGTCAGTCCGATCCGGAAAACGTCGCCGTCGTGCAGCAGATGCTACAAGACCCCGTCGATCCGGCGGCACTGGCGTCCGACACGCCGCAGGGGCTGGAAACGCAGGTTTACACCATGGCCGTCAATTCCATCACGCCCGACAATCAGGCAGAGGCACAGTATCTGCACGCGCTGGCCCAAGGGCTGAACATCCAGCCGCAGACGGCAAATGAAATACACGACAACCTTGGGGCACCGCGGCTTTATACCTAGATAACGTTCAGCGCCGGGCGGTCTGTCGTATTTGATACGGCACCGCCCGGATGCAGAACGGTGTCGCTAGGGTCACTCCAGACAATCTATGGAGAAGACCCGATGTTCAAACCCATCCAATCCATCGCAACCGTTTGCGCGGCGCTGTCGCTTGCGGCCTGCATCGAAGTCAGCGTCAGCGATCCCCCGCCCGGCGGCGGCGGAAATAGCGGCAATACCGATCGCTTTGCGCAGACGGTGAATTTCACACGCGCAGGTCAGAATGTCGGACGTTTTGCACAATCGTTCCAACCCGGCGTGGGCCGTGCCGGACTGTCACGTCTTTGCTTTCGCAACAACGGAACGACACCTGTCACCCTTGCCCACGATTCGCCGGGCATCAACCCGATGGCGACCCAGCCCGGTGGACAAAGCTGCGCCAATTTCCCGGCCAACGCACGCGTGAATTTCACGTTGATCGAACTGCTTGGGGTCTTCCCGCAACCAGCGCAGGCGGACCGGCCTTTCGTCTATGCGATGGCACCGTTTGATGGTGGCCTGTTGCAACTGGACTGGCGCAACAACTGACCGCACCTGTGTGCAGCGTGAACGCGCTGCACATTCCCTGCACAAGCATCGCACCTGTGCTGCACGGCCTGCCCGCTAAAAAAACGGGCATGAGACAGACCCAAGCCCTTGAACGCCATCTTGGCGACATCACCCGCCGCCATCTCCCCGTCCCCTTGGCAGAGTTGGTAATGTTCATCCTCAAGCAGGCTTGGGCCTGTCTTTTCGCCATCCTGCTGCTGATCGCAATCATTGGTACCAAGGCGATCTGGCAGCAGGATTGGCCGCTTGCCCGCTATGACGCGCTTGTCATAATCGCGATCAGCATCCAGATCGGGATGCTGTTCTTCAAGCTGGAAACCTGGGACGAAGCGAAAGTCATCCTGCTGTTTCACGTGACCGGAACCGCGATGGAACTTTTCAAGGTCAACGCAGGATCATGGGCCTATCCTGAACCGGGCATCCTGAAAGTCATGGGCGTGCCGTTGTTTTCCGGGTTCATGTATGCCGCTGTCGGATCATTCATGGCGCGGGTGATCCGCCTTTTCGATATGACCTTCGCGCCCTTTCCACCCTTTTGGGCACATATCGCACTGGCCGTTGCGATCTATGTCAATTTCTTCGCGCATCATTTCATCTTTGATACACGCTATGTCCTGTTTGTGCTGACGCTGGTGCTTTATGCCCGCACGAAAATCTGGTTCCGCATCGGAGAAAACTGGTACTGGATGCCCCTGCCGCTGGCCGCATTCCTGTCTTCTGTCTGTCTCTGGATTGCCGAAAACATCGGCACGTCAACGGGCACCTGGATCTATGCAGGCCAGAACATGCTGGAAATGGTGAACATCGCGAAGATGGGGTCGTGGTACCTGTTGCTTTACGTCAGCTTTGCAACGGTAACATTGGTCTTTCGGACCGCGCTTAGACAAGACCCCGTTTCACAGCAACCCACACCAGAACTACAAACAGGATAATGCCAAAGGCCGAGACAGCCCCAAGCCAGCTCAGCACCTGCCCTTTCAACCGATCCTGGGGGTCGATGGTCTTCAAGTACGCGACAACATTGCGCCCCGATTGCGCGATACGTTTCTCATCGACCATCCGCGCAAGTTTCGGATTGCCCTGCACGGCAAGCGCATCGACGACGGATCGTGCATCACTGCGTACTTTCCTAGGCAAGGCACGGCCAGCCTTGTGAACCTGCTGCTCCAACGATCGCCCCTTGATACGCAGGCGTTGTTCGAACAGCGTACGCATCTCGTCTGCAACTTTTGTGATCAGGTCCCCGGACATAAGGCCGCTCTACAACTGGCCCTTGCCCGGCTCAACGCCTAAGGTTGCGCACAAGTCAACTTCGCAAAAGGGCGATGCATGCTGAACACTGTCACTTTCGGGGATGCGCCCGGACCGCCTTTGCTGATCGTGCACGGGCTTTTCGGGTCGGCACGCAACTGGGGCGTTCTGGCGAAACGGTTCTCAGAGACACGGCGGGTGATCACCGTGGACATGCGCAACCACGGGTTTTCCGGCTGGGAGGCAACGAACAGCTATCCCGATATGGCCGGCGATCTGGCAGCGCTCCTTGACGGACCTGCGGACGTGCTGGGGCATTCGATGGGCGGAAAGGCCGCGATGGTGCTGGCGATTACACAGCCCGACCTTGTGAACCGGCTGATCGTCGCGGACATCGCGCCCGTCACCTATCCGCACAGCCAGATGGGGCCGATCAACGCCATGCGACAGGTCGATCTGGCGAGGGTAGCGTCCCGCACTGACGCCAAGGCGCAGCTGTCCGGTCTGGAACCGGGGGTGGACGACTTTCTGCTGCAAAGCCTTGATCTGAAGGAAAAACGCTGGCGGCTGAACCTTGATGTTCTGGCGGCCGACATGGACAAGATCATCGGTTTTCCCGACGTGTCAGGGCAGTTCGACGACCCGACGCTGTTTCTGTCGGGCGGCAATTCCGACTACGTGCAGGCCGACCACAGGGACCAGATCAAGATGCTGTTTCCCGATGCGAAGTTTGCAAAGATACCAGGTGCAGGCCATTGGCTGCATGCCGAAAAGCCACGCGAATTCGCGACGGCGGTTGAAACCTTTCTGGCCTAGAAAACCGCCGAGTTCAGAAACGCCAGCAAGCAAAGCCCGCCAGCCAGCACCAGAAATGCGTGTGGTAGATAGTACGTCATGACAACCTCCATCAGTGTCGATGCAGATTAAACGGCCTTGCGTAAACTTTCTGTCGCAGGGTCGGCGAAAAAAGGCGAATTTCGGCGCAGTCCGGTTGTCCGGATGGGCCGAAACATGCACAATCGCCCGAAAAACAAGGGCACAGGCACAATGCGTATACTACTCCTGATTACGGCGATCACAACCCTGACCGCGTGCGAGACGGTCAAGGGCGTCGGGCGCGATATCACCATCGCCGCCGAAACGGTCGAACGGCTTTAACGCCGCCCCCACACACGGCGAACGCCCGCCCTAGTGGTTCGCTGCACAGGTCTTGCAGAACGGCGTCGCGGGCAACACGGCAAGCCGGGCATCCGATATCTCGTCGCCACAGGTCACGCACACACCATATGTGCCGTCCGCGATGCGGTGCAGCGCTGCCTCGATGCCGCGCAGTTCCTGCAGATCGCTCTCGCCCAACGCCTCCAGCACCTCGTCGCCCTGCCGTTCGCTGGCGCGATCTTCCCAATCCTTGGGCATGGGTTCGTCAAGGTCGTGTTCGATATCCTGCAGGTCGGCCAGCAGCTCTTTGCGGCGGGCAATCAGGACGGTTTTGGCGTGGTGCGGTGTCATTATGCGGGTCTCCACTTGGGTGACACAAGACTAGGGCTGCCCGCGCCTGCGCACCTTGATTTGGGTCAATCAGCCCCTGTGATCTGCGTGCACAGGGCGTACACCACACATGCACCGCGCGATGCGCTGACGGATTGCCAAGAATTTAGCACGACACTGCCCCCGAAACCAGATCGGAGGCCCCCATGACACCCATGAAACTGACCGCCATGGAACAAAAGCGCTATGACAAGCTGTTCGCCGTGCTGCAGGACATGACGCTGGATTTTCTCAATCCCGAAATGGCGCGCAAATACCTGCCCGCCGAATGGCGCGAGATTTCCACAACGCCGATCCCCGAAAAGACGCGGCTGACGCTGCGGATCGATACGGACGTGGCCAAGTTCTTTCGCAAGCTGGGTCCGGGGTATCAGGCGACGGTGAACAACGTGCTGCGCAGCTTCATGCTGGCCAAACTGACCGACATCCTGGGCGAGGAACCGGGCGGTGTCGTCACAGAGGTGATGACGGACGAGATCATGCAGATCGCGATGTCACACGAGATCGACCTGCAGGACAGGATCAACGAGGTGCGGCGGATGCGGCTGGGGTTCGATGCAAATGGGGAGTGAGGGCGTGGCGGGGGCCCGGTGTCTTTGCGACCGCGTCCCGGACGTGATGCGGGACCTCTGGGGGTGGTGTGCGGTGCGGGTTGAGAGGGAGACGCCGGATCAAGTCCGGGGCGTGGCGGGTGCGGGCTGCGGTGTGAAGCAGCGGCGCGCACGGACCTTGGGGAGCGGGTGTTTGGTGCGGGGCGTCGCCACGTGTGTGAGGGTTTGCTGGATTGGGGCGGTGGAAGAAGCGCCCTCCCGATGGGGAAGGTCCGGGCGCTGCCAGATCTTTGATTTGGCAGCGCCTTGTGTTTATTGACCCTTTTTCTCGTCTTGGCTCAAAACCGACGCAGCGAGCTTCTTAGAATCAGCAAGCGTTGGCTTTTTTGCTCCAGATAAGACTTTTGCGGCCAAAGTTGAGGTTTTTGGTGAGGACTGCTTCTTGGGCATTTCCAATCTCCATTGTGCAAAAAAAACAAAAGTGTTAGAGTTTGCCCGCCGGAGCACCATCGAATTCGATGTCAACCGGCGGGACTTCAAATGTCTCTTCTAACCATAGGCTTAACGGCCCTTACCGCTCTCTTTTGAGTGTTGACCTGTCCAATGTTTTCCAGACCCGGATCAGGTGGTTACTAAGGCGGCCCAATGAGGGCCGCCTTACTTATATCAGCAGTACATCTGCCTCACAAGAGCTTTTGCATATAAGTAATCTCAGAGTATGGAAGGGCAAATGTTTCGGATGAGGGGTTTGCAAGACGCCCAGACTTTATAAGCATTTCCAATGACTTACTAAGGTTACTTCCGTAGCTAGTTTTATAGAACGCCTTTGCACTCTTCATCTGATTCAAAATGTCTTGACGACGAAACTCTTCACTACCCGCTGTATGATGTAAGTATGCAGCCGCAGCCATAACTAGATCTGACCCGCTCTTGACACCCATCTTGACCGCAAAGTCAGTGGTCGAGAGTTTAGACGGTACGGGTGGGCTTGAAGCAGGCAAGCCATCAACCTGCGCGCTTGAGGACCCCGCAGCACTAGCTGGTACTAGATTTGGTATCTCCAAGTCTATTATGTCATTAATTAGTATAGATAGCTGCTTACTGACAAACTCTTCGCTCGCCTCACAACTCACATCCAAGTCGCCAATCTTCAGGCTTATTTTTACTGAATTTTCCATGCATCTTGCTCCAAGCTTTAACGCGAAACTGTATACGTGAGCATCACCTATCAATCAAGTAATTTAGGAGTTTTTTCCATTACCCTCACCGTACAACGCAAATTATTAACTACTACAACTCATGATTTGCTTATTAACAACTTGATTTTATGTGATATTTTTTCGTTCACGTACGGATGAACGATCAACTACAAATATGCATAATGTACGAAGGTTGATTAAAGTGGAACTTTATACATCGCAATCCACTGCTCCACCCTCGATAACCCCTTGATTCAAATAAAAAAGCCCGCCGAATGGCAGGCTTACTTAGGCATTTGGGGTATCTTAGCTGTCCATCTTAAGCGCTGATATGAACGCTTCCTGAGGAATATCCACTTTTCCGAACTGCCGCATCTTCTTTTTCCCCGCCTTCTGCTTATCCAGCAGCTTGCGTTTGCGCGTGGCGTCTCCGCCGTAGCACTTGGCCGTCACGTCTTTGCGCAGCGCGGAGAGCGTTTCGCGGGCGATGACTTTGCCGCCGATGGCCGCCTGGATCGGGATTTTGAACATGTGGCGCGGGATCAGGTCCTTGAGCTTTTCAACCATCGCGCGGCCGCGCATTTCGGCGCGGTCCCGGTGCACCATCATCGACAGCGCGTCCACCGGTTCGTCGTTCACCAGTACCGACATTTTCACGAGGTTATCGGTTTGGTAACCCGTCAGCTGGTAGTCAAAGGACGCATAGCCCTTGGTCACGGATTTCAGCCGGTCGTAGAAATCAAACACCACTTCGTTCAGCGGCAGGTCGTAGACCACCATCGCCCGTGACCCCGCATAGGTCAGGTCAAGCTGCACGCCGCGCCGGTCCTGACACAGCTTGAGCACGTCGCCGAGGTATTCGTCAGGCACAAGGATCGTTGCCTTGATCCGCGGCTCTTCCAGGTGGTCCACATGCGTCAGGTCCGGCATGTCCGCCGGGTTGTGCAGCTCGATCATTTCGCCGTCGCGCATGTAGACGTGATAGACAACGCTGGGCGCTGTGGTGATCAACTCGATGTCATATTCACGCTCGATCCGGTCGCGGATGACTTCAAGGTGCAATAGCCCGAGGAAGCCGCAGCGAAACCCGAAGCCCAGCGCGGCAGAGGTTTCCATTTCATAAGAGAAGGACGCATCGTTCAGCGCAAGCTTTTCAATCGCGTCCCGCAGGTCTTCGAACTGCGAGGAATCCACCGGGAACAGCCCGCAGAACACCACCGGTTGCGAGGGTTTGAAGCCGGGCAGCGCCGTTTCCGACCCCTTCTTTTCCGTGGTGATCGTGTCACCCACCCGCGTGTCGCGCACCTGTTTGATCGACGCCGTGATGAACCCGATTTCCCCCGGCCCCAGCACGTCGATATTGGTCATTTGCGGCCGGAAGACGCCAAGTCGATCGATCTGGTGCACTGTCCCGTTCGACATGAACTTGACCCGGTCCTTGAGCCGCATTTCCCCGTCGATCACCCGCACCAGCACAACCACGCCGAGGTAGCTGTCATACCAGGAATCCACCAGCATCGCCTTGAGCGGTGCATCGCGGTCGCCCTTGGGGGCCGGTAGCTTGTGCACGATCGCTTCAAGTGTTTCGACGATCCCGACGCCCGTTTTGGCCGAGACCCGGATCGCTTCGGACGCATCCAGCCCGATCACGTCTTCAATCTGCGTCGCCACCCGGTCACATTCGGAGGCCGGCAGGTCGATCTTGTTGAGCACAGGCACGATTTCGTGGTCCGCGTCCAGCGCGTGATAGACGTTCGCAAGCGTCTGCGCCTCGACCCCTTGGGTGCTGTCCACCACCAGCAACGAGCCTTCGACCGCGCGCATGGAGCGGGAGACTTCGTAGGCGAAATCGACGTGGCCGGGCGTGTCGATCAGGTTGAGGACGTAGTCCTCGCCGTTCAGCGCGGTGTAGTTGATCCGCACCGTGTTGGCCTTGATCGTGATGCCGCGTTCACGCTCGATATCCATCGAGTCGAGCATCTGGGCCTTCATATCCCTGTCGGCGACGGTCTTCGTCTCTTGGATGAGCCGGTCGGCGAGGGTCGATTTCCCGTGGTCGATATGCGCGACGATGGAGAAATTGCGGATGTGCGATAGGTCTGTCATGGACCTGATATGTAAGGGGTTTGCAGGGGTGTCAATGGGGTGTTTTGTGGCAGTATTCAGCCGCAGCTGATCAGCCGCGCCGGCGTCGAAAATCCGAGAGGTTGGCCGATGTCCCTCACAACCGGATCGGGCAAGACCGCCCAGCGTCCGGCGCGCTTCCGGATCAATCCGCAGCTTCCTTGCGTCATGACGACAAAGCGCCCAGTGTTCAACGATCAGGCGTCATGCCTTTGATACGATCTGCCCAGCCGCAGATCGGGAAAGATGAGCCCATGGATTATGCCGAGAAAATTTCGACCCATTACGGACACGGACACCTGCTGGCCGCCATTCGGGCGGGCTTAGAGGCGCAGGGGATCGCACCCGAAAAAGCCAGTATCGCCGACCTTGGGCCTGTCGACGAATTCCACATCGGCGGGCGGGTGGCGAGCGCGCATTTTCTGGACCAGCTTGAGATCACGCCTTCGCAGTTGGTGCTTGATGTCGGCTGCGGCCTTGGCGGTGCTGCACGATTTGGCGCCAAAACCTATGGCGCGCAACTTGTCGGGATTGATCTCACACCAGAGTACGTCACGACGGGTCAGGCGCTTTGCGCTTGGGTTGGTCTGGCCGATCAAGTGACGCTTCATGAAGGCAGCGCGCTTGCGCTTCCGTTTGCGGCGGCGGAATTCGACAGCGCATACATGATGCACGTCGGTATGAATATTCAGGACAAGATGGCCTTGTTTGCCGAGGTGTCGCGCGTGCTGAAACCCGGCGCGCGGTTCGGAGTCTATGACATCATGAAGACCAATGACGAAGACCTGCTTTATCCTGTTCCCTGGGCCACCACGGCCGAGACAAGCTGGCCGGCCGCGCCCGAGAATTATCGCGAAGCTTTCGAGAATAATGGGTTCACGGTTGTGAAAGAAAACAATCGCCGCACGTTCGCCCTTGAGTTCTTTCGCAAGATGAAAGCCGCAGCGGACGCGGGCAAAGGTCCGCCCCCCTTGGGTCTGCATGTGCTCATGCAGCAATCGAGCGCTGAAAAAGTGCCCAACATGGTCGCGAACCTGACCGCAAATCGTATTTCACCTGTCGAGATGATCGGTGTCAAAAACGCCTGACGTTGAAGGTTCGCAACGTGTTTGGTCGTTTGCGCTGGATGTGGTCGCGTCTTTTGCGACGTGCGCTGCGACGGCTTTCGCGCCCATGTGAGCAGGCCGGATCATCGCTCCCACCGCCAATCATCACGGTCAGGATTCCCCCACTTTCCCTAAACGTCACCTTCGTGTCACCGTTTGCGCATTAGCAAAACTTAATTTCAAGGTGGCCGATATGACTTACAGAGCAATTCTGGCCTGTGGCGCGTTCGGGGGCATGTGCCCGTCGATTGCCAAACTTGCCAGCGTCTATTCAACCAATCCAGATGCGCCGATGCCCGTCTTTGGCGCGTATCTTGCAATGGGCCTTTTTGCCTTTCTGGGCGGGGGCATCGCCCTTGGCTTTGGTGCGCGCGAGGTCAAAGCGGCGATCATCGCCGGTATCGCCGCACCCGGCATCGTGACGAACATCGTTTCTGGCGCGGCCGAGCGGCAGGACGAGGACATCCGCACCACCGCGCTGACCCTGTTTGCCACGCCCGCCTATGCGCAGGTGCAAGAGATCAAGCCGATCCTGATCGAAGCAACCGGGCGCGTGCTGACCATCACGCCGCAGATAACCGGTGGCCAGATTGGCGCGAGCGGACTTGAAATCACGTTCGAGAACGCAAGCGGCATGACGTTTCAGGGTACGACCCTTTACAATGCGAAAGCCCCCTTTGTTCAGGTGGTCGTCCCCGATGATGCGACGGTTCTGGTGATCGGCAGCAAGAAGTTCCCGCTGCCAGCCGATGCGTCGGATGCCCAGCTCATGGTCGAAACCTCGCCCACGCTGGGTGGTGATCTTTTGTGGGCCCTTGGCGGGGATCGCAGATATGCCGTCGGCAATATCACGGTGACGTTTGGCCATTAGCGCCTGCAACCAATTGCATCCCGAACGGCCTCTGCTACGATTGGGGAAAGGTCCGCGAAGAAGGACCACCCCATGCAGCAGTTCCCGAGGCCCAGATGCGTATCGTTCTTTTGTTGAGTGTGATTGCCAGCCTTGCGGCATGTGCGCCGCGTGTGAATGGCGAAATAGCCCAAGCCTGTATCGCGTCTGACCGTCGCGCCGCCAATCCGGCCTTGTGCAACTGTATCGGTCAGGTCGCCTCGCAACAGTTGTCACGTGCGGATCAGCGCCAGTTGATCAGCTTTTTCGACGATCCCGAGCGGGCCAATGACATCAAGATCGATGATCGCCCACCGGCAGAAGCATTCTGGGTGCGCTATCGCAATTTCACGAATACCGCAGAGCGTGCCTGTCGATAAGTCGCCGCGCAGCGAATTCGATCATGGTCAGAACACCCTCGAAATCACGGGTATAGTACGGGTCGGGCACGTCCTGATCCGCAAACAGCTGCACCGGCGTATCAGCCCCGTCAGGTCGTAAATTTTCTATATCTGCCAGATTTTGCCCGTCCATTGCGAGGATCAGGTCGTATTTGTGAAAGTCACTGTCGCTGAATTGCGCCGCCCTTAGCCCGGAAAGGTCATAACCTTTCGTCAGCGCCGCCTTTTGCATGGGACCATAGGGCGGATCGCCAACGTGCCAGCCGCCTGTTCCGGCACTTGCGACTGTCCAATCTGGAGCCAGCGTGCGCAACACACCTTCTGCCGCCGGAGAGCGGCAGATGTTGCCGAGGCAGACGCAAATCACCCGCATCAGGTCAGCACACCCTTTGCCGTCATCCACCGTGCATAGATCCACAGCAGGATCAGGATCACCGGAATCGCGATCGTGAAGATCACTGCAACCGTGCCCGACATCGCCAGCGCATTCCCGGCGTCCGAGATCAGGTAGGTGTAGATCGACGCCACGATCAGCCCGATCAGCGACACAAGAAACGTCGGTCCGGCGAAACGCGATTTCAGCAGCAAGAGCAGCGAGCCGAGGATCGAGAACCACACGCCCACCGCCCAGGCCGTATCAAACCAGAGCGGCGCGGTCTCGAGGAACGTCACCTGTTCGGGCGTGAGTTGCGCCAAGTAGTCCGTGTTGCCCGTCTTGGTCATGAAATAGTCGATTCCGCCGCCGGCATTCCACAGCAGTGAAAGCGCGCCGACGATCCAGAGATGTACAGGTGTTTTCATTGTCCCCTCCCCTTATTGGGGAAGAGCTTAGGCCCTTCGGGCCATTCCGCCAACCTGCCTAAAAGGCAGCACGTCCCTGCATCATTGCGAAATGCAGCGGGATCGACGGAAAGAAGAACAGGATGAACCCGAAGGACACGTAGGCAAAGATCGCCGCCGGAATCCAAAGCACCGCGGCCGCAAGCCCGACTGCGCCCGTGATCTGCACCGCCTTGCGCGGGTTCGTCAGCCGCAGCATCAACAGGTGGAACATCTTGCCCCCGTCCAGCGGCTGCACGGGGATCAGGTTGAAGACGAAAAGCAGCAGGTTCAGCCAGCCGAACAGACCGACGTAGTTGATGATCTGGAACATCACCACGTCGCCTTGCGGGCTGCCCGGGTTGGCCAGTGCATAGCGCAGCACCAGATACTGCAACACGCCCGACATCGCCCAGAGCGCCAGATTGACCAGCGGCCCCATGATCACGATCAGTTCCTGTTCGCGCGGTGTCCCGGTGCGCCCGGGAAAGCAAAGCCCGCCGCCGCCGTGCATCAGGATTCGCTGTACCGGTATGCCCTGTACCTTGCATCCCCACGCGTGTCCCAATTCGTGCAGCAGGATCGACACAAACAGCATCGTCACGAAGATGGCCCCGTTCACAAGGCTGGACCCGAGGTTCAGGAACAGGATCAACCCGATCAGGAAGATGATCGACTGACCGATATCAATCCGCACCCCCATGGGACCGGTGAATGAATAGACGACGTTATCGTTTTGCAGCATGCTGTGCCCTGATGCGATTTTCGTGTCGGGTTTGACATAAGAACAGGGCCAAAGCGAGGCAAATGCGGATCGTAATTCTGACAGGTGCGGGTGTTTCCGCCGAGAGCGGGCTTGGCACGTTTCGCGACAAGGATGGGCTGTGGACCCGCTATGATCTGGCCGAAGTCGCCACCCCCGAAGGCTTTGCCCGTGACCCTGCCAAGGTCCATGATTTCTACAATGCCCGCCGCGCCAATGCCCAAAGTGCGACGCATAATGCCGCCCACGCCGCCCTTTGTCGCCTTCAAGCCAGCGCCCACGACGTGATGCTGGTCACGCAGAATGTCGACAGCCTGCACGAACAGGCGGGATCGCGCGATGTGGTCCATATGCATGGGGCCTTGTCCGGTGCGCTTTGTGCGCGTTGCGGCGATCGTTGGACTGCCCCGCTGGCCATGTCCCCGACCGACCTCTGCCCGTCTTGTGCCGCCCCCGCGACCCGCCCGGACATCGTCTGGTTCGGCGAGATGCCCTATCACATGGACGCTATTCACGCAGCGCTGCTGGATGCCGACCTTTTCGTCGCCATCGGCACATCAGGCACAGTCTATCCCGCCGCCGGCTTTGTCGACATCGCGGACGGGGCCGGCGCGGATACGCTTGAGCTGAACCTTGAACCGTCCGAAGCAAGGTCTGCTTTTGCGGACGCACGCTATGGTCCTGCCAGCGAGATTGTCCCCGCGTGGGTCGACGAAATCATTGCGCGTGGATAAGCGGGGCGGATCAGCGGGGCTGGACAGGACGCGCAGCACCGATATGAAGACCACATGACACAAACCGCTGATCTGACAACACTTGCAGAGGGGGTTGGCGCGGGCGATCGCCGCGCGCTGGCCCGCGCGATCACCCTTGTTGAAAGCGGTCGCGCCGATCACCGTGAACAGGCAATGGACCTGCTAGGCCGTCTGCCGCGCGACCGTCAGGCTTTGCGCATCGGGCTGTCGGGCACGCCGGGTGTGGGCAAATCCACATTTATCGAAGGTTTCGGCCTGATGCTGACGGGCATGGGCCTCAGGGTTGCGGTGTTGGCGGTCGATCCGTCCTCGGCCCGGTCCGGCGGGTCGATTCTGGGTGACAAGACCCGGATGGACCAGCTTGCCCGCGACCCGAACGCCTTTATCCGCCCGTCCCCCAGCCAGACCCAGCTTGGCGGCGTTGCCCGCCGCACCCGCGAGGCAATCGCCCTGTGCGAAGCGGCTGGCTATGACATTGTCCTGATCGAGACCGTGGGCGTGGGTCAGTCTGAAACCGTGGTGTCGCAGATGTCCGATCTGTTCGTGTTGCTGCTGGCACCTGCGGGGGGAGACGAATTGCAAGGCGTCAAGCGCGGAATCATGGAAATTGCCGATCTGATTCTGGTCAACAAGGCCGATGGTTCGTTAAAGCCGCAAGCCACCCGCACCTGCGCCGATTACGCAGGGGCCTTGCGCCTGTTGCGCAAGCGCCCGCAGGATCCGGACGGGTTTCCCAAGGCACTGCTTGTCTCGGCACTGGAAGGTGACGGCCTGAAAGAGGCCTGGGCCGAGATCGAAACGTTGATCACATGGCGCAAGGACCATGACATCTGGGATGCGACCCGAAAAGCACAGGCCGGGTACTGGTTTGCCGAAGAAGTGCGGCTTCAGATGATGGAGCGGCTGATGTCAGATCCCGCCCTTGCTGCGCGGATTGCGGATGCCCGCAAGGCTGTCGCGGACGGTGAACTTTTGCCTGCTGCCGCTGCGGCCATGGTCCTGAAAGAAATATGAGCGCATAACGCACTTGACCGGACCGCCGATTCAACTTATCCGGCCCGAATTGAATTCAGGGTCTTGATCACGCAGGGCCCGTCACACTATGGGTGGCAGACCCGCCGCAAGGCCCGGGACGCCCGCATCTGAAAAGGAACATGCCATGTCGCGCCGTTGCGAATTGACCGGAAAAGGCCCGATGTCGGGCAATAACGTAAGCCACGCCAAGAACCGCACCCGTCGCCGGTTCCTGCCAAACCTGCAGGACGTCACGCTGATTTCCGACAGCCTTGGCCGTTCGTTCAAATTCAAGATTTCAAACGCGGCCCTGCGCACCGTTGACCACCGTGGTGGTCTGGATGCGTTCATGGCCAAGGCGAAGGACGCCGAGCTGTCCCCCGCTGCGCTGAAGGTCAAGAAAGAGATTGCGAAGGCAACGACAGCCTAAGCTGCGCGTTTCTGAATGTGATTGCGGGCCCGGATGTGCAAACATCCGGGCCTTTGCTTTTGCATCCCATGCGTTACAACCATTTGGCTCATGTGATCGGCCCGCATCGCGTGCATCATCTGTCGATGCCTCCGGCGGAAGTTTGATTGGACAAAGAAAGAAGGACTGTCACGTGTCTGATCTGCCTGTCGATCTTGTCATCCCCTTGGTCCTGAAGGCCCTTGCCGATCAAGGCACCTGCGTGTTGCAGGCCCCGCCCGGTGCCGGCAAGACCAGCCGTGTCCCGCTGGCCCTGCTTGATCATGTTGTGGGTCGGATCATCATGCTTGAACCCCGCCGCCTTGCCGCCCGCGCGGCCGCCGAACGTCTGGCAGAGCAATGTGGCGAGGCACCCGGCGGTCTGGTGGGTTACCGGATGCGCGGCGACAGCGTGCCCGGATCGCGCATCGAGGTCGTCACCGAAGGCATCCTGACCCGCATGTTGCAAAGTGACCCTGACCTGCCCGGTGTGGGGGCCGTGATTTTTGATGAATTTCATGAACGCTCGCTTCATGCCGATCTGGGTCTTGCCCTGACATGGGAGGTCCGCCAGGCGCTGCGCCCCGATCTGCAGCTGATCGTCATGTCCGCCACCCTTGATGCTGATCCTGTGGCCGCTTTGCTGGATGACGCCCCTGTTGTCACCTCTGACGGGCGGGCCTTTCCGGTCGAAACCCGCTGGCTGGACCGTCCCGCCCCCAAACCGCAACGCCATGGCGCATGGGAACGTCAGGTCGCTGATCTGGTGCTGACAGCGGCGCAGGCCAGTACGGGTGGCATTCTGGTGTTTCTGCCCGGTGCCGGTGAAATCCGCCGCGTCGCGCATATGTTGGCGGGCGCTTTGCCGTCCGATTGCGTGGTGCGCCCGCTTTACGGGGCCATGCCATTCAAGGACCAGCGCGCGGCGATCCGCCCCGAACCGTCAGGCCGCAAGGTTGTTCTATCGACCGCGATCGCCGAAACGTCGCTGACGATCGAGGATATCCGCGTCGTCGTTGATGCAGGTCGCGCCCGCCGGGCCGTCTTTGATCCGCGATCGGGCATGTCGCGACTGATCACGACGCCCGTCAGCCGCGCCGAGGCGACCCAACGTGCGGGCCGCGCGGGCCGTATCGCCCCCGGTGTTGCCTATCGCATGTGGTCCAAGGCCGAAGACGGTGCCTTGCCTGCATTTGCCCCGCCCGAAATCATGGCGGCCGATCTGACCGGTCTTGCGCTGGAACTGGCGCAGTGGGGCAGCTCACCGTGCGATCTGGCGTTCCTGACGCAACCACCTGCGCAGGCACTGGGCGAAGCGCAGGCGTTGTTGCGCACGCTGGGAGCCTTGGACGCGGACAATCGCATTACCGCCCACGGTCGCGCGGTTGCAAGGATGCCGGTTCATCCGCGTATCGGGCATATGCTGCGGCGCGCCGGTCTGGCTGCCGCTCCGATTGCTGCCTTGCTGTCCAGCCGCGACCCGCTGGACACGCGTGACAGCGACCTTGCCTTGCGTCAGCGCGCGCTTCGCGATGCCCGTGGGCCGGGGCTTGCGCAGATCCGCGAAGACGCAAAGCGGATCGCAAAGCTGGTGCCTGTCGGCGACCAGATGTCGTTAGGCGAAACAGTTGCTTTGGCCTATCCTGACCGTATCGGGCAGCGTCGCAAGGGGGATGCCGCCCGGTACGTGTTGTCCGGTGGCAAGGGCGCGTATCTTGATGATGGTGACAGCCTTGCATCCCAGCCGTTCATCGTCGCCTGCGACCTGGACGGAGACACCCGCGAGGCCCGGATCCGCCTTGCTGCTGCGCTGACGGTCGGTGAGTTACGCCGTCTTTTTGCCGATCAGATTGACTGGCACGGCGTTTGTGCGTGGTCGCGCCGTGAAGGGCGCGTTGTGGCGCGTCAGCAGGAACGGTTCGGGGCGCTGGTCTTGCAGGACCGCATCTGGAAAGACGCCGATCCGGACGAGATTTCCCGGGCGATGCTGGACGGCGTGCGACAGTTGGGGCTGCGTCTGTCCCCGGCAGCAGAGCGGTTTCGTGCGCGTGTTGCCTTGATCGACGGTATGCCGGATATGTCGGATGACGCCTTGATGAACGAATTGGCAGATTGGTTGCTTCCCCAAATCACTGACATCCGCAGTGCCGAGGACTGGAAGAAGTTCGACCCGCTGGATGCATTGCGGGCCATGCTGGACTGGGAGCAGATGCAAACGCTTGACCGCCTGGCCCCGGCCCATTTCACCACACCGCTGGGACGCAAAATCCCGATTGATTACAGCGGTGAAGCGCCCGAAGTTCGCCTGAAACTGCAGGAAATGTTCGGGCAGACGACCCATCCCATGATCGGGCGCACGCCGCTGCGGGTCACCCTGTTGTCGCCGGGACAGAAGCCGGTACAGACAACGCAGGATATTCCCGGTTTTTGGGCGTCGTCCTACGCCGATGTCCGACGCGACATGCGCGGGCGTTATCCGCGCCACCCATGGCCCGAAGACCCGACACAGGCGGACCCGACATTGCGCGCTAAACCGCGCGGCACATGACCGTGATTCAACCGTGATTTGTATTTATCCAAAGAATTTGTTAACTTAGCTCCAATATAGAAAAAGAAACGTAGTCGCAGGTTAACCCATGCTTACCTCCATGCGCTCAGTCCTGAGCGAAACAGTCATGCCGTTCTTTCGGCGCCCCCCCGTCCTACAATTGGCAGCGCTTTGCCATCGCCAAACGGCGCGCGGACGCGAAATCCTTTTGATCACGTCCTCTCATGGGCGCTGGATCCTGCCGAAAGGCTGGCCGATTGACGGCAAGACCAGCGGCGAAACCGCGATGAAGGAAGCCTGGGAAGAAGCCGGAATCAAGGAAGGCGACGTGGCCAACGACCCTGTCGGGTCTTTCATGACGCACAAGCGTTATGACGATGGGCGCGCCATTCCTTGCGAAACAGCTGTGTATGCGATCGAAGTCAAGAAAGTCGCAAACAAGTTTCCAGAAGCGGAAAAGCGCGAGCGCAAGTGGGTGTCCGTCGAGGAAGCCACCGACCTTGTCGATGACACCGGATTGCAACGGCTTCTGCAGAAGTTCTAGCGAAAACGACCCGACTGGCGTTGCCTCCTTGGCGATCGCCCGCTACCGATGGTCCGCAAAACGGGCTATCGGGACAAACAATGTCGACACCTCCTAATCAATGGCGCACCCTCGACAAGGATCTGGGCCGCATCGTCAATGTCGAAGCGGCCGCGCAATATGTGTCGCGCCCGATGGTTGGGCTTGGCATTTCACTGGCCTTTATGGTGATCGCCGGGCTTGGTGCCGCCCTTTTCTTTGGCGGCACGCCGACGTCCTACGTTGTTGTTGCTGCAGCGGTTTTCGGGGCCTACATGGCCGTCAACATCGGTGCGAACGATGTCGCGAACAACATGGGACCTGCGGTTGGCGCAAAGGCACTGACCATGGGCGGTGCCATTGTCATCGCGGCCTTGTGCGAAACCGCTGGCGCGCTTCTGGCGGGCGGTGACGTTGTTTCCACGATTTCCAAGGGAATCATTGATCCCGCAAGTGTCGCCGACAGCCGCACCTTTATCTGGGCGATGATGGCCGCGCTGATTTCCTCTGCGCTGTGGGTCAATCTGGCGACCTGGGTCGGCGCGCCTGTGTCCACGACCCATTCTGTTGTGGGTGGCGTTATGGGAGCCGGGATCGCAGCTGCCGGGTTTGCGGCCGTGAACTGGCCGAGCATGGGCGCGATTGCCGCGTCCTGGGTGATTTCGCCTGCTTTGGGCGGGCTGATCGCCGCACTTTTCCTTGCTTTCATCGAACGCAACATCATCCACCAGTCAGACAAAATCGCCGCTGCCCGCGTTTGGGTGCCTGTGCTGGTCGGCATCATGGGCGGCGTTTTTGCCGTTTATCTCGCGATGAAGGGGCTGAAAAAGATCGTGGCCATCGACCTTGGCACAGCCCTGCTGATCGGTGCTGTTGTCGGCGGGATCGTTTATGCAATCACTGCCCCCCTTATCCGCAAGCAATCCGAAGGTTTGGAGAACCGCAACAAATCACTGAAAGTGCTGTTCGGGTTGCCGCTGGTCCTCTCCGCCGCACTGTTGTCGTTTGCGCATGGGGCCAATGATGTCGCCAATGCTGTCGGTCCGCTGGCCGCCATCGTGCACGCGGAATCCTTTGGTGAATTCGCCGGCAAAGTCGCCATTCCTTTGTGGGTCATGGTGATCGGGGCCTTCGGGATTTCCTTTGGCCTGATCCTGTTCGGCCCGAAACTCATCCGCATGGTCGGCAGCCAGATCACGAAACTGAACCCGATGCGCGCCTATTGCGTGGCCCTGTCGGCGGCCATCACGGTCATCGTGGCAAGCTGGCTGGGTCTGCCCGTGTCATCGACCCATATCGCCGTTGGCGGCATTTTCGGGGTCGGTTTTTTCCGGGAATGGGACCACGAACGCCGCTATCGCAAATCCCCTGCCCCCGCCAACGGCCGCAAGATCGCGATGGAGGAACGCCGCCGCCGCAAGCTGGTGCGCCGCTCACACTTTACCACGATTGTCGCCGCATGGGTCGTCACTGTCCCTGCAGCCGCGACGATGTCTGCAGTGATCTTCTTTGGGCTGAGCCTTGTATTTGTCTAGGCGCTAGACTTCGAGGCAGTAGCGCATGATCGCTTTTTGCGCGTGCAGCCTGTTTTCGGCCTCATCGAAGATGACCGAATGCTTGCCATCCATGACAGAGCTGGTCGCTTCGTCGTCGCGGTGTGCGGGCAGGCAATGCATGAACAGGCTGTCTGGTTTGGCCTTTGCCATCAGCGCGTCGTTGACCTGATACCCGCGCAACTGGTTATGCCGCCTCTCGCGCGCAGATTGCGGGTCGTGCATGGACACCCACGTATCCGTCACGACAAGGTCCGCCCCTTGTACCGCTTCGTCCGGGTCGCGCACGATGGTGTAAAGCCCATCAAGCGCCGGTTCAGGATCAAGCGGGGGTGGCCCGGTGAATACCAGATCAAAGTCGAACTGTCTGGCTGCATGCGCGAAGCTGGCAAAGACGTTGTTGCCGTCGCCTGACCAGACAACTTTCTTGCCCTTGATTGGGCCATTGTGTTCTTCGAAGGTCATCACATCGGCCATGATCTGGCAGGGATGGCTGCGGTTTGTCAGCCCGTTGATCACCGGTACGTCGGCGTATTCGGCCATTTCGAGGATCGTGTCTTCCTCAAAAGTCCGCATCATGATCAGATCCACATACCGCGACAGCACCCGCGCGGTGTCGGCGATGGTTTCGCCGTGCCCCAGTTGCATATCCGCCCCGGACAGCACCATCGTCTGCCCGCCCAGTTGCCGCACTCCCACATCAAATGACACGCGCGTGCGGGTCGAGGGTTTTTCGAAGATCAGGGCAACCATGTGGTTGGCCAGCGGCGTTTCCGCGTCCGGCGTGCCTTTGGGCAGGCCCTTGCGCGCGTCTTTCATCGTGCGCGCGGTGTCGATGATCTCCCGCAGGGCGACCGGGTCTGTCTTGTGAATGTCGAGGAAGTGTTTCATGTCTCAATGTCCTTGGCGGGTCCGTGCCGTTTGTCAGGCACTGCTGCGCTGTCGTGTTCTGGGGGTATGGGTCAGGGGTGCACCATGACCTGCACCGGATCGCCGTCTTCGCAGGCTGTGATCTTGGTCGGCCGGAACCCGGCGCGTTGGTAGGTCGCGATCGCGCGCAGGTTTGCGGGGTCAGGATCGACCGCCACAATCGGATAGGTTGCCGCCAATGTCCCAAGGCGCGCGCGCAGGTAGCCTGTCGCGTGCCCCTGACCGAGGTAGGCAGGATCACCGAGGAAGGTATCCAGCGCCCGTGACGTGGCCGGCAGGTCCGCGTATTGCGGGCTGTCGAAGGTGTGGGCGTCGTAATCCTGCACATAGGCGAAGGGCGTGCCGTCGTGTTCGACGATCCGCATGTCCACGCGCGTGCCGCCAAGGTCTTCTTCGATCAGCCGCGCCTCGGTTCCGCCGTCTGCCCACCAGCCCCCGATATGGGGCTGATCGAGCCATGCCTTGAACATCGGCAAATCATCTTTGGTAATAGGCCGGAACGTGTAGTCAGCCATTTGCCACCGCCTTGGCAGCCTTATCGAGCCGCGTCATCGCTTCGTCGATTTCCGCGTCAGTGATGTTCAGTGCTGGCAGCAGCCGGATCACGTTGTCTGCGGCGGGGATGGTGATGACGTCTGCCGCGTATCCGGCGGCGACCACGTCGCTGTTCGTTGCCTTGCATTTGAGGCCAAGCATCATGCCAGAGCCGCGCACTGCCTCGAATACATCGGGGTTGTCTGCCACCAGCCCTTCGAGTTTTTGGCGCAGCAAACCCGCGCGCCGGTTGACGTCTGACAGGAACGCGTCGTCGGCCACGATGTCCATCACCGCGTTTCCGACAGCACACCCGAGCGGGTTGCCACCGTAGGTGGACCCGTGTGTGCCTGCGGTCATGCCGCTGGCCGCGTTTTCCGTTGCCAGCACCGCCCCGAGTGGGAAGCCGCCGCCGATCCCCTTGGCCACCATCATGATGTCAGGTGCAATCCCGGCCCATTCATGTGCAAACAGTTTGCCTGTCCGCCCGACGCCGCATTGTACCTCGTCAAAGATCAGCAGGATGCCGTGTTCATCCGCCAGATCACGCAGCCCCTTGAGGCACTGGTCGGGCACGGGGCGGATGCCCCCTTCGCCCTGCACCGGTTCGATCAGGATCGCCGCGACATTCGGTTCGGCGGCGGCCGAGGTCAGGCCGTCATGGTCGCCGAATTCAAGGTGGACGAAACCCGGCAGCAGCGGACCGAAGCCCTTGGTCATTTTTTCCGACCCTGCCGCAGCAATCCCCGCGGAAGAACGGCCATGGAAAGAGCCCGAGAAGGTGATGATGTCAGTCTTGTCAGGTTGGCCCTTGTCGTAGAAATACTTGCGCGCCATTTTGACGGCAAGTTCGCAGGCCTCTGTCCCCGAGTTCGTGAAAAATACCGTATCGGCGAAGGTTGCATCGACCAGTTTGTCTGCCAGCGTTTTCTGCGCGGGGATGTTATAGAGGTTGGACATGTGCCAGACCTGCCCGGCTTGTTCTGTTAGCGCCGCTGTCAGCCCAGGATGCGCGTGCCCCAGACAGTTCACCGCGATCCCGGCCCCGAGATCCAGAAAGCGTCGCCCGTCCGCCTCGATCAGCCAGGAGCCTTCGCCTTTGACAAAGGTCAGTGGTGCGCGGTTGTAGGTGGGCAGAATGGACGAGATCATGGGATCAGCCTTTGCATAAGTGAAGCCCGAGGAGTGCCAATGGCGGGGCGTCGTGTCAACGATTTTGCGGGGGTTGGATGGCGTGCGGAAACGGCGGACGGGCTTAGCGTCGGCGTCGGATCGTGGATGTAGCACGGGTCATCATGGTGTGTGCATAGCGCGGCGTTTCTGTCTTGGAAAGACGGAAAATTGCAGGCAATGGGGGCGCATGCGCCAAGTCAACCCGCCCCTTGCCATAGTCTTCATGCTGACTGCGACCGCATTTATTGCGGCGACGATGATGCTGGCCAAGCTTTTGGGTGGCGACCATCTGGGTCCTGCCCTGCATCCGCTGCAGATTACCCATGGCCGGTTCGTCTTTGCGTTCATGGCGATTTCCACGGCACTTGCGGTTCTGCGCCCGCGCTTTGGCCCGATCCATTGGAAGTTGCATGCCGGCCGGACCAGTTTCGGGGCCTGCGGGGTGACCTGCATGTTTGCCGCCGTTGCGTTCATTCCCTTGCCCGATGCCACGGCGATCAGTTTCCTGAACCCCGTGTTCGGGATGCTGCTGGCGATCCCGTTTCTGGGCGAACGCGTCGGCCCCTGGCGCGTCTTTGCTGCGCTGATGGCATTTGCAGGTGCCATGATCCTGCTGCGTCCGGGCAGCGGTGTTCTCCAGATCGGCGGCTTGATTGCACTTGGCTCTGCCGCGTTTCTGGGGGCAGAACTGATTTTCATCAAGAAGCTGTCGAACGTCGAAAACCCGCTGCAAATCCTGTTTATCAACAATGCCTTGGGTGTCATGATCGCAAGCCTTGCCGTATTGCCTGTCTGGACCATGCCGACAGCGGAGCAATGGGTTGCGTTGATTGCGCTTGGCGTCCTGATGGCCTGCGCGCAGGCCTGCTTCGTCAACGCAATGGCGCGTGCGGAGGCGTCGTTCGTCACGCCGTTCAGCTACATGACCCTGTTGTTCGCAGCCCTTTACGATCTGCTGGTCTTTGATGTCATTCCGGATGCGGTCAGCTGGTTGGGTGCCGGCGTGATCGTGACAGGCGCGCTGATACTCGCATGGCGCGAACGTCGCACTAGGCCTTGAGCCGGTAGCCCTTGTCCATCCAGCGCCAGCAGATCCCCAGTACCACGATGCAGGCCGCCCCAACCACCGCCAGACCGATCCACGGGCTGCTGTCGCTGACCCCGATCATCCCGTAGCGCACCCCGTCGATGATGTAGAAAAAGGGGTTGGCGTGGGACATGTTCTGCATGATCGGCGGCAATGCCTCGATCGAATAGAAGGTACCGGAGAGGAACGCGAGTGGCGTCACGAGGAAGTTCTGGATTGCTGAAAGCTGATCGAACTTCTGCGCGTAAATCCCTGCGATCAAACCCAAACTTCCCATCATCACGGACCCGAGGAAGACAAAGGTGATGACCCACACGGCGTGCTGCACCCCGACCCCGAGGAAGATCCAAGACCCCAGCGCCATGACCAGCGCCACGATCGCACCGCGCGCCACAGCCCCAAGGATATACCCCGTCACCAGTTCCGCGGCCGACAGCGGCGGCATGAGCGTATCCACGATGTTTCCGCCGACCTTGGCCGATGTGATCGAGGACGACGTATTGGCAAAAGCGTTCTGGATCACGGTCATTGTCAGGATGCCGGGTGCGAGGAACACCATGAAGGGCACCCCCATCACATCGCCCCGCCCCGGTCCGATTGCGATGGTGAAGACCATCAGGAGCAGGCCCGAGTTGATCAGCGGCGCGAGGATCGTCTGTGACCAGACGTTCATAAAGCGCTTGATTTCGCGTTCCACCAGCGTTTGCGTCCCGATCCAGTTCACGTGCCCGAACCGGCGCACACCCATATCGATCTTTTCGGCCATTTTCCGTCCCCTTTGCTGCCCTGACATAAGCGGCCCGGCGCAAATGACCAGCGGCAAAGTCGCATTTTGCGAATCAATCGGTTGTATCCGCTGCTGCCATGATTAGAATAGGGGACTGACAGTTATTCAGGCCCGGTGCGCGCGCACCCCGCCAACAAATCAAAGGAATCCATATGTCCTGGACTGACGAGCGCGTCGAGACGCTCAAAAAGATGTGGGGCGAAGGCCAGTCGGCCAGCCAGATCGCCAAGGAACTGGGCGGGGTCACCCGCAACGCAGTGATCGGCAAGGTGCATCGCCTTGGCCTTTCCAACCGCGCCGGCGGTGGTGGCACCAAAGCTGCAGCCAAGGAAAAGGCCCCCAGCAAGCCATCCGCACCCAAGGCCCCGCCAAAGCCCAAGACGAAGGCCGCCGCGCCCGCAAGCAAGCCACCCAAGGAAGAACCGGAGCTGGACGAGAACGGTATCCCGATTTCCGCCGCCCGCCGCGCGATCATTCCCGCCGGTCAGCCCTTGCCACCGCAGCCGTCGGCGAATGAAATCAGCCCCGAGGCTTTGGCCAAGGTGAGCGAGATCGAAAAATCCGCCAAAAAGATTTCGCTGATGGAATTGACCGAGAAGACCTGCAAATGGCCCGTCGGTGATCCCGCAACCGAGGATTTCTGGTTCTGCGGTCTGCCGGTTCAGTCAGGCAAGCCCTATTGCGAGGCGCATGTCGGCGTGGCCTTCCAGCCGATGTCGTCGCGCCGTGACAGACGCCGCTAAGGCACCTGCCATGCAAGTCAAAGAGCCGCCCCCGTCGGGCGGCTTTTTCATGTGAACTCCCCCAATAATCCAGCTATAGCACCTGACATGACCCAGAACCCGCCGAACCTTCGCCCTGATCTGGCCCGCGCGACGGTCCCTGACACGCCTCGCTCTGGCCAGCCGACCATTGGCATGGTGTCCCTTGGTTGCCCCAAGGCTTTGGTGGATAGTGAGCGTATCCTGACGCGCCTGCGGGCCGAGGGCTATGCCATTTCCCCCGATTATGCGGGTGCCGAGGCGGTGATTGTAAACACTTGCGGGTTTCTGGATAGCGCGAAGGCCGAAAGCCTTGATGCCATTGGCGAGGCGTTGCAGGAAAACGGGAAGGTTATCGTGACGGGCTGTCTGGGGGCAGAGCCGGATTACATTCGCGAACATCACCCGCAGATTCTTGCCGTCACTGGTCCGCATCAATACGAACAGGTGCTGGACGCTGTGCATGCCGCTGTCCCGCCTGCCCCCGACCCGTTTGTCGATCTGCTGCCCGCAACCGGCGTCAGCCTGACCCCGCGCCATTACAGCTATCTGAAAATCTCGGAGGGCTGCAATCACAAGTGCAAATTCTGCATCATCCCGGACATGCGCGGCAAGCTGGCAAGCCGCCCCGCCCACGCCATCCTGCGCGAGGCGGAAAAGCTGGTCACTGCGGGTGTGAAGGAACTGCTGGTCATTTCGCAGGACACATCTGCCTATGGTCTGGATCGCAAATACGATCTGAACCCGTGGAAAGATGGCGAGGTGCGCTCGCATATCACTGATCTGACCCGCGAACTGGGCCAGCTTGGGGCCTGGGTGCGCCTGCACTATGTTTATCCCTACCCGCATGTGCGGGACCTGATCCCGCTGATGGCGGACCCCAAGAACGGCGTGCTGCCCTATCTTGATATCCCGTTCCAGCACGCCCATCCCGAAGTGCTGCGCCGTATGGCCCGCCCTGCTGCCGCCGCGCGCACGCTGGATGAAATCCGCGCCTGGCGGGCCGACTGCCCCGATATCACCCTGCGCTCGACCTTTATCGTCGGCTATCCCGGCGAGACCGAGGCCGAGTTCCAGCATCTGCTTGACTGGCTGGACGAGGCGCAACTGGATCGCGTGGGGTGCTTTCAATACGAGAACGTTGATGGCGCGCGTTCGAACGCCTTGCCAGACCATGTCCCTGCGGACGTCAAACAGGACCGCTGGGACCGCTTCATGGCAAAGGCGCAGGCAATTTCCGAAGCCAAGCTGGCCGCGAAAGTGGGCCAGACGTTAGAGGTGATCGTCGATGATATCGACGAAGATGGCATTGCAACCTGCCGCACCTGGGCTGACGCGCCGGAGATTGATGGGAACCTGTTTATTGATGAAGGCGCCGAGGGCGTGGCCGTCGGGGATGTGGTGAACGTGGTTGTCGAGGAAGCGGGCGAGTATGATTTGTGGGCGCGAATTCATCACTAGCTTTGTTGACGTCGCCGATAGGATTGCCGCAGACGTTCAGTTTGATTGCGCCATTTGAGTTTCGTTTGAAGCGCTGCCCGATCAGAAAATCAGCCCACCAATCACGCAGACCCATGCAACACCGACCGCTATGCCGCTGACGGCGACGGCGGCTGATCCGCAGTCTTTGGCTTGCCGTGCGCGGTCGCGGATTTCGGGCGAGATGTCATCAACCACCCGTTCGATCGCGGTGTTCACGCATTCAGCCGCCAGTACCATGATTCCGCCCATCAGCAGCATGCCCCGCGTCGCCCCGTCGAGCGGCAGAACAAATGCGAGCAGCGCGAAGACAGCATTCGCCGCCAGCCATTGCGAGAGCGATCCTTCGGTGCGGTAGACATGCACGAAGCCCGCCCATGACCAGATCGCCCGCTGCCTGATCCTGACAAGTTGAGTGATGATCGTACGCTGCATTGCCGTCCCCTTAACTATTCCGGGGTCAGATTGTCGGTGGATCACCTTTTGCGCAAGCCGTCACACGCTTGTGTCATGACACCACGTCACAATTGGCAGGTGCAGCGCAAAGCCCTAGCTTGGAAATTATGAGAAAGATCAAAACCATGTATCCCAACTATGCCAGATCGGAACGCATTGCGGACGGGACCATGCATGCCATTGGCGTGACCGGCGCACTGGCCGGTACGATCTGCCTGATGATCTGGACCGTGGGTATGGTCAGTGGCGGGCAGATCGCCGCGCTGGTGATTTACGGCATCGCGTTGATTGCGACTTTCACCGCCTCGGCCTTTTACCACATGACCCCGTGGGAAAATATCCGCCCGCTTTTGCGTCGGATTGATCATGCGGCGATCTATCTGAAAATCGCCGGTACCTACACGCCGCTGGTCGTCATGATCGGCAGCATGTTCGGGTATATCATGCTGGGGATCGTCTGGGCGCTCGCGTTGTTCGGGATGATCCGCAAGCTGTTCTTCTGGGAAAATCCCGGTCGCTTGGGATCCGTTCTTTATCTTGTCATGGGCTGGATGAGCCTTGGTCTGATCTGGGCGCTTGTCCCGATCCTGCCGGGTGTCTCGACCGGGCTGATCGTGGCTGGTGGCCTGCTTTATACCGCCGGTGTCGTCTTTTTCAGTTGGGAAAGCCTGAAGTTCTCGAATGCGATCTGGCACGGGTTTGTTGTTGCCGCATCCGCCTGCTTCTTTGTGGCAATTGCCTACGGGGCTGTCGCCACGGCTTGATTCTGCAGGGCCAATGCTTAGGCTGCGCTGCAAACGAGCAGCATAAAAAAGCAAAGGCACTTCCCATGAAACAGATTTCCATCATTTTTGGACTTGCAGGACTGACGGCATTGTCCGCCTGCGGCGACGGCAGCCCGTTTGCAAATGGCGGCGTTGTGCCTGTCGGCACGGCGGCGGTCGCGGATGATACATTCACCGTGACCCAAGGTGATATCGAAACCATACTTGAGCGTGAGGATTCACTGGCACCACAGGATGGCCAGAACCTTTGGCTTGACGAAAATCTGCGTGCAACGGCGATCCAGAGCGATGATGTCCTGACCATTGGCGGCGTGACGGGCGATGGAACCCCTTTTGCTGGCATCAGTGGCAACGTCGCTGACGCCCCTGACGGCGATGCGACCTTCACCGGCGAATACGTGGTCATCACGCCCGACGCCTATCGCCCCGGTGATCTGACGCTGAACTTCGATTTTGCAACCGGTGCGATCACGAACGACGGCGGCGATCTGACTGTTGATGCCACCGCGAGCGAGGTCAACATCACCGGCACGGTCGAATTCAACGAACAATCCGCCACGCTGGATGGAAACTTTTTCGGTGAGGGCGAACTTGCAGGTGCGTTCACCGGCGCGGGGATGGGCGGCGTAATTTTCACAACCCTGGACGAATAGCGTTTGCATCCCTTTCTTGACATGAAATGAACGAGTGTTCAATTTCATGTCATGGGGGGATGTCCATGCTGCAACAGCGCGCGACTTTGGCCGAAACACGCGACGCGTTCCGCTGGGACGTGCCAAAGCGTTATAATATCGGCGTCGATATCTGTGACCGCATTGCCGCCGCACGCCCTAATGCGCCCGCCATTATCGAGGTCGGTGCCGATGATGCAGCGACCACCACCAGCTTTGCCGCCTTGCGCGACCATTCCAACAAGATCGCCAATGTCCTGGCCATGGTCGCGGATCCCGGCGATCGCATTGCGGTGCTGCTGCCGCAATCCGAAGCGACCGCTGCCGCCCATATCGCCATTACAAAGATGGGCTGCATCGCCTTGCCTCTGTTCACGCAGTTCGGCCCGGATGCGCTGTGTCACCGCTTGCGCGACTCCGGCACCTGCGCCTTGATTACCAACGCCGAGAGCGCTGCCATTGTGTCCGGATTGCGCGATCAGCTGCCGGACTTGCGCACGGTTCTTTCCGTTGACGGGCCGGATGCCAACGCCGCCTGCTTGACGACGGCAACGCACACGGCCTCTGCCGATTTCACGCCCATGGACACATTGGCAGATGATCCTGCCATTCTGATCTATACCTCTGGCACCACCGGCAATCCCAAAGGCGCGCTGCACGCCCACCGCGTCTTGCTGGGCCACTTGCCCGGCGTCGAGATGAGCCATGACTTCTTTCCCCAAGCCGGTGATCTGATCTGGACGCCCGCCGACTGGGCGTGGATTGGGGGTTTGCTGGATGTGTTGATGCCGGCGCTTCATCACGGCGTTCCGGTGCTGGCGCATCGCTTTGCCAAATTCGACGGGCGTGCGGCCTTTGATCTGATGGCATCACACGGTGTGCGCAATGCCTTCTTGCCCCCTACCGCGCTCAAGATCATGCGGCAGGTGGTTGATCCGCCGCGCCTTGCGGTGCGCTCTGTCGCGAGCGGTGGCGAGACATTGGGTGCGGAACTGATCGCGTGGGGGCAAGAGGTGTTCGGCACCACGATCAACGAATTTTACGGGCAGACCGAATGCAACATGATCGTATCGTCCTGCGGCGCGCTGGCCCCTGCTGTGCCCGGTGTCATGGGATTTGCCGTTCCCGGGCATGATGTGCGCATCCTTGACAGCGACGCGCCTTCCTTTGCTCCGGATGGACAGGTGGGCAGGATTGCCGTGCGCGCGCCAGACCCTGTCATGTTCCTGCATTACTGGGGCAATCCAGACGCCACGGCAGAGAGGTATGTGACAATTGACGACATCGACTGGTTGCTGACAGGCGACAACGGTGAAGCCAAGCCGGACGGACGCATCCGCTTTGTCGGGCGCGATGACGACCTGATCAGTTCGGGCGGTTACCGCATCGGCCCTGCCGAGATCGAGGATTGCCTGCTGACCCATCCTGCGGTGCAGATGGCAGGTGTCGTAGGCAAGCCCGACGCGCTGCGTGGTGAGGTCGTCACGGCCTTTGTACAGCTGGTGCCGGGGAAAACCGGATCGGACGCGCTGGCGGCGGAGATTGCCGCCCATGTAAAGGGCCGCCTTGCCGCCTATGAATACCCGCGCGACGTGCGGTTTATCGAAACGATGCCGATGACGACCACCGGCAAGATTATCAGGGCCGAATTGCGGAGGATGTGCCATGCATGAGACAGTATTGATGGAGGTCGCGGACGGGATCGCGGTCGTGACCCTGAACCGCCCGGACCAGCGGAATGCGATCAACATCGCCGTGTGTGACGCGATGCGCGCCGCGTTCGACCGCATCGAAGACGACCCCACCATTCGCGTGGCCGTACTGACAGGGGCTGGCGGTCTGTTTTCGGCAGGCATGGACCTGAAGGCTTTTGCTGCGGGCGACGGCGATGCGATCCTGTTCGGCACGCACGGCTTTGGAGGTTTTGTGAAACGCCACCGCACCAAGCCCGTGATCGCCGCCGTTGAAGGTGCCGCACTGGCCGGCGGGTTCGAGATCATGTTCGCCTGCGAACTGGTGGTAGCGGGTCAAGCGGCGGTCTTTGGCTTGCCTGAACCGCAGCTTGGGCTGTTTGCTGGCGCTGGTGGCGCACTGCGCCTGCCACACCGTATCCCGCGCGTTCTTGCCAACGAAATCCTGCTGACCGGTGGACGCTTTGATGCGGCCAAGGCAAACGAGTTCGGACTGCTGAACCGTGTTGTGCAGGACGGCACCGCGCTGAGCGCTGCGAAATCCATCGCTGCCGAAATCGCGGCGAATGCCCCCCTTGCGATCACCGCCACGATGGAAATCGGGCGCGCGGATTGCGATGATTGGGATGCCAACGACCGGATGATCGCCCAAATCGGCACCACCGAAGACTGCCGTGAAGGTGCGCGCGCCTTCATCGAAAAACGCAAACCTGTCTGGACAGGCAAGCAAGTAGGGGAAACCTGACCCGTTCTTCCCCCTAAGTCAGGTTTGCCTTACCTGACGGAAACCTGACGCAAGCGTATCACTATTCCCAGAGCACGAACGGACCGCAAGCACCATGAACGCAAGCTTGCACCGTGCCGACAGGCGAGATTGGGAGCGTTGCGATGTTTGAGTATTTGAAGGAGGTCCCTGCGGAGGTCTTTGATGCAGTCGGGGTGGCGGGATTTGGTCTTTATGTTTTGAATTACACCATGCTGACATTCAAACGGACCACATCCGAACGGATTGGCTATTTCGTTGTGAACTGGTTGGCGGCAAGCATGGTGCTGATCGGGTTGTTCAATGCGTTCAATCTTGCCTCTGCCCTGATCCAGATATTCTGGATTGCGATTTCGACAGTCGGCATCCTTGTCCGGTTTCGCCGCCCGCGCAAAGCCCCCCCGACATTCAGCACAAGGCGGATCGCCTAAAGCCCGGCGACAACCCGTCTGACGGTGGCGAACCGTTCGGCATTTCCCGGATGCGTCCCGAGAAAACGGTTGCCGGGATCGGGAATGCGCTGGAAGAATTCCGCACCGATCAGAGGATCATAACCCGCCTGCGCCGCAATCAGTGCACCAAGCGCGTCTGCCTCTAACTCGAAATCCTTGGAATAAGCACGGCTACCGAGTGCTGCCCCGAGATTGCGCGCATCACTGCTGCCGAACACCGCCTCGGCCAGCTCTGCGCCAAGTGCTGCGTTGCGTTGCAGCCGGGCAAGATGACCTTCGATGTGATGCGCGGCTTCGTGCGCCATGATGAAGGCAAGTTCATCCTTGTTACGGGCCACGGCGATCAGCGGCACGGTAAATGCGATGATCGGACGGCCCCGCGCATCCACGGTCTGAAAAGCATTCGGCGGCGCGTTCACCGCGTCATCGACCACGATCTGGAAGTCGCAGTTCAACCGCGGCGCACGCTGACGGCAGATCGCCTCGGCAACCGGTTCGATGGTCTGCACGACTTCGACGAAATTGCGCACCGCTGTCCGCCCGTCAAGCCGGTTCGGATCTGGTGCCACTTGGGGGATCACATCGGGCCGCACGACGACTTTCGGACCAGCCGCGCCCGGAGGGGCCTTGTTCGGTATCTGCGGCGCACACCCGGCCACAGCAAGGGCAAGCCCAATCAGCATCATCATCCGGCGGAACATACTGCTTCCTCTGCGCGCGTTTCTTGCGGGCACTGTAGCATTCCGCCGCACAACCGCCACCCTGACCCTACGCACAAATGCGCGAGATTTTGCGTCTTTGCACCCGTTGCCTCGGCGGTTAGGCTGACGTCATGTTTACCATCGAACACGGCTATGACGCCACGACCATCACCCTTGTCGACGAAGATCAGGCCCCGCTGCGCGAGGATGTCATCATCAACGCATTCGAGGATTGCATCACCGTCACCCAGTTCGACCCGCGCACCGACACAGCACAGCAGGTTACGCTTTCGATGACTCAACTGCGCGATCTGTCGGCGGCGCTTGATCTGCCCGAAGGTGTTTACCGTATTCGCCCTGAAGGTTCTTGAAAGGCCCGCCAATGACGACAGCGTTTTTGTGGGATGAAACCTGCTTTTGGCATGGCGGCGGCAATTATGCCGGGTTGTTGCCGGTGGGTGGGCTGGTTCAGCCGTCCGACACCCCGGGTCTGCCGGAAAGCCCGAACACCAAGCGCCGCTTGAAGAACTTGATGGAAGTCACTGGACTAGCGAAAGAATTGGTGATGGGTGGTGCTGACCCTGCCACCAAGGACGACCTGCTGCGCATCCATCCTGACTCCTATCTGTCGCAATTCAAGGCACTGTCAGATGCCGGTGGCGGTGAACTGGGACGCCGCACGCCGTTCGGGCCGGGTGGTTACGAGATTGCGGCGCAATCCGCAGGGCTCGCCAAGGCCGCTTTGACAAGCGTTTTGAAGGGCTTGCACCGCAATGCTTACGCGCTTTCGCGCCCGCCGGGGCATCATTGCCTGCCGGATTATCCCAACGGCTTTTGTCTGCTTAACAACATCGGCATTGCGATCGAAGCGGCGCGTGCCGCAGGGCTGGCCAACCGCTTTGCCGTGCTGGATTGGGACGTGCATCATGGCAACGGGACTGAGGCTGTGTTCTATGACCGCGCCGATGTACTGACCGTGTCCATCCATCAGGACCGCAACTATCCGATGGATACCGGTGCATTCACGGATCGTGGCACAGGTGAAGGCGCGGGTTTTAATCTGAATATCCCGCTGCCGCCCGGTGTCGGGCACACCGGCTATCTGGCCGCGATGGACCGGCTGGCCCTGCCTGCACTTCGTGCGTTCAAACCCGATGTGCTGATCATCGCCTGCGGCTTTGATGCCGCTGCGAATGATCCGCTGGGTCGCATGCTGGCTACTGCCGAGACCTTCGCGATGATGACCGATCGGGCGATGGCGCTGGCGGATGAGGTCTGCGGTGGCAAGCTCGTCATGGTGCATGAGGGCGGTTATTCGGAAACCTACGTCCCCTTTTGCGGTCACGCCGTGTTGGAACGGATGAGCGGGTCAACGATTCATGCGCCTGATCCCTTTGGAGAGGTGTTTCCGCTGCGCCAGCCGGACGCCGCATTTGACGCCTTTGTGGATAGGCTGCTGGCAGAGATGTCTGACGCGCTGCAGTCAAACGCAGGTTAGCGGCGCATCGCAAGTGTACGTTTCGCAACACTTTCCTGACGCCGCCCAGCCAAGGCACATGGCGAAGAAAACGCCACATCTTATTGCGACGACTGCGCGCGCACCCTATGTCGGGACTGAACTTGCTTTCATGGACTTCATTGATGCCCACGCCGAACCCTGCCGCCCTTAAATTTCTTCAAACGCGGCGGTCCCGCCCCGCCAAGACGCTGACAACACCGGTGCCTGACGATGCAACGGTGCAGATGCTGCTGACCACCGCGTCGCGCAGCCCCGATCATGGCAAGCTGGAACCATGGCGTTTCATCGTTTTGCGCAAACCCGCGCTGACCCGCCTGGCCGATGCGGTTGCAAAGTTTGGCGCGCTCAAAGGCGTGGAGGCCGACAAGATCGACAAAAGCGTCGCACAATTCGGAAATGCCGATCTGGCCGTTGCCGTGATCAACAGCCCAAAGATTTCCGACAAGATCCCGACGATCGAACAAACCTATGCCGCCGGCGGTGTCTGCCTTGCCTTGCTGAACGCGGCACTTGCCGCCGGTTGGGGGGCGAACTGGCTGTCCGGCTGGGCCAGCCATGATCCAGCGTTCGTACAGCCCCATCTTGGACTGACACCACATGAAAGCGTCGCAGGGTTCATCCATCTTGGCACCGAAACAAGCGCACCGCCCGAACGGCCCCGTCCGGATGTGGCAGCGATGACCACATGGGTGGACTCATGATTCTGAGCAGTTTTTTCAAGGCGATCGGGCAACTGACGGACCCACGCTTTCAACGTGTGCTTTGGCTTGGGCTGGGTTTGACGATTGCGCTGCTGATCCTGATCTACGCCGTCATTCTTGGCCTGATCAACGGGTTTACCGCCGACAGTTTTTCGCTGCCACTGGTTGGCGAAGTCACCTGGGTCGATGATTTGTTGGGATGGGGATCGTTTTTCCTGATCCTGATTTCATCCTTCTTCCTGATGGTCCCGGTCGCCTCGGCCATCACCTCGCTTTTCCTCGAAGATGTTGCCGAAGCGGTAGAGGCCAAGCATTACCCGCACCTGCCAAGCGTGCCGCGCACCGGCTTTTATGACGGGCTGCGCGATAGCGTGAATTTTCTGGGCCTTCTGATCATCGGGAACATCATCGCCCTGATCCTGATCTTTGTCCTGACCCTGCCCGGTGTCATTATCTTTTATGCGCTGAACGGGTTTTTGCTGGGCCGGGAATATATTCAGGTCACCGCAATGCGCCGACTGGGGCGCGAGGGTGCCAAGAAGATGTGGCGCGATAACATCGGAACGGTCTGGCTGGCCGGTTGCCTGATGGCTGTGCCGCTGACCTTTCCAATCATCAACCTATTCGTGCCGATCCTTGGCGCGGCGACCTTTACCCATCTGTTCCATCGGTTGTCTGGCTCTCTTCGATAGGCGTCATGCGGTCAAACCAGTCGATGTCGCGCACGCTGATCAATCCCGACCAGATGATCGTTGCCAGAACAACCCAGATGCCGAGCGCCCAGATGCTTGTGGTTTTCACCTTCTTCTTCATCTGAAGGTTCGCAGGCGCACCTGCGTGCGTGCCGGGCACGACTTCGCCCACGTCGCCTTGGGTTTCAAGCCGCAGTGGCAGGACGATGAAGAACACCATGAACCAGACCACGGCGAACAGAACGATGGCGGACATCGGACCCATTACACTTGCTCCAGTTCGACAAGACAGCCGTTGAAGTCCTTGGGATGCAGGAACAGCACAGGCTTGCCATGCGCCCCGATCTTTGGCTCGCCTGTTCCGAGAACTCGCGCACCTTCGGCCCGTAACTTGTCGCGCGCGGCAAGGATGTCATCGACTTCATAGCAGATGTGATGGATGCCGCCTGACGGGTTCTTTTCCAGAAAGCCCTTGATCGGGCTGTCATCCCCAAGCGGGTAAAGCAGTTCGATCTTGGTGTTGGGCAGTTCGATGAAGATCACCGTGACCCCGTGGTCAGGTTCATCCTGCGGTTCCCCGACATGCGCGCCAAGCGCTGTGCGGTATTGCGCGGCGGCAGCGTCAAGATCAGGGACAGCGATTGCGACGTGGTTGAGGCGGCCGATCATGGGGGCAACTCCTTTGGCATTTGGTTTCTATATGTCCCGCCGCGGATGAATCGGCAAGGCAGAGCGGACAAAGCGCCGCGTCTTAACTTCGGATTCACTACTTTTATGGTTTTGTGCGCATGGCCTTGGTGAACGGGGCAACAGCCGAAAAAGGGGACCACAATGGACAGCATCGACAATTTCATGGTCACACGCCAGCCGACTGCACTGCGACCACTTCTTGGCCTGACCGTGCTGCTGATCGAAGACAGCCGCTTTGCTTGCGAGGCGGTGCGCCTGCTGTGTATCCGGTCCGGCGCACGCATCCGCCGCGCTGACAGTCTGACCAATGCCAAACGCCACCTCGCCGTTTACCGCCCCTCTGTCATGATCGTTGATGTCGGGTTGCCTGATGGCAGTGGGATCAACCTGATCGAAGCGGTGGCGCATGGCAGTCCGCGTATCAGCGTGATTCTTGGCACCAGCGGCGATCCGACGATGGCCGGTCCCGTCATGGCGGCGGGCGCGAATGGTTTTCTCGACAAACCGATCGCCAGCCTGTCAGCCTTTCAATCCGCGATTCTTGCACATCTGCCCGCCGACAGGCAGCCGCCGGGTCCGCGCCTGCTTAGCGATGAGGTTGTCAGCCCTGACCGGGTCGCTTTTCATGACGACCTGTCGCATGTGGCAGAGGTGCTTGACGAGCGGACGGACACGAATGGCACAGTCGATTATGTCACGAACTTTCTGCATGGCGTCGCGCAAAGTGCTGCAGACATTGATCTGGAACGGGCCGCCGCACGGCTTGCACAGCTCAAATCCAAAGGGGCACCGTTGGAAGGCAGTCTGCGCGACCTGAGCGCACTGGTGCAGGATCGTCTGCGCGAAAGCGGCCCGATCTGATCTACAACGTCGGATCGGCCTGAAACAGATGCGGACGCGTGAGATCGCCAAGCGATGTGCGTTGCTGCCCTGCCCCGTCGAAATTGTCCGGATCAAGCCAGCGGTCATAGGCCGGGCGCATTTGCCGCCAGTCCGCATCCGTCATCGCAAACCACGCAGTATCGCGGTTGCGGCCTTTGACAACAAGGTGCTGGCGAAAGACACCTTCGTATGAAAACCCAAGCCGCTGTGCCGCCCGCCGCGATGGCCGATTCAGCGCGTTGCATTTCCATTCAACACGCCGATAGCCGTGCGCGAAGGCCCAATCGATCATGAGAAAGAACGCCTCGGTCGCTGCCGGTGTTCTTTGCAGCGCCGGTGACAGGTTCACGTTCCCGATTTCTGTAGTTCCGGTAGCCGGCGCGTTCGTCCAGAAACAGGCATAGCCAAGCGGTGTAGGCGCATCGCGCACCCGGATGACAAGACACGGGTGATCGCGCGACCCTTCAAGATGGGCGATGCTGTTTTGGAAGGCCGCGAAATCGGCGGGCGCTTCTTCGTAAAGGTAATCCCAAAGCCACGGTGCGTTCTTCATGGTTTCCCAAAGACCGGGCGCATCTGCCTTGAGATCAAGCGGAGTCAGGGTAGCGTACCGCCCCGATAGCGACACCCCATCGGGTGCAGCAGCGGGCTGCCAATGCGCGACGATGGGGCCAAGGGGACGATTGGTCATGGATCGGTGCTTTGCGGCTATGAAATGCGACACTTTTCGCGAAGCGACAGCATGCTTGTCAAAGCAAACTTTGTATCGGCTTTAATTCGATGGACGCAAGCCACCTACAACAGCAGGCCCGGATCGTCACCAAGATCAAGCCCGGGAAACACCGATCGTTCCAGCACCGCGCGGTCAACACCGAACAGCCCGCGCATCGTCCAAGCGGCCATGGCCCGCACGTCCGCTGTCGGCATGATATCGCGGCGGTCATAAAGATCGGCCTCTGACAGCCCCGGCCAATGCCCGATGGCTTGCCCGCCCCGCATGGCACCACCGGCGTAGAGCATTGCGCCCGCCGTACCGTGATCTGTGCCTTTCGTGCCGTTCTGCCGCGCCGTGCGTCCGAATTCCGTCAGGCACAACACACCCGTCTTGCCCCATGTGTCGCCCAGACCGGCCCGCAGCGTCAGGATAGTGTCCGACAGGCGACCCAGTGCGCGGCTGATGCCACTGGCCTGGTTCTGGTGCGTATCCCAACCGTTGATCGAAAAGCTTGCGATCCGCGTTGATCCGCGCAACCGCGCGGCGGCGAATTGCGCCAGTTTGATATGCGCCCCATTGCTTGCCACCGTCTGCATCATGGGATCGTCAGCCATCGATTCCATCATCGCATCCTCTGTTTCCGTATCCAGAGACAGCTGTGTGGCGATATCAATCGCCTGTTCGGCGGCTTCCTGAAAGAGGGGATCTTCGTGCAGTACGAGTTCAAGAAGGCGCTGCGCCTGTGGCGTGATCTGCAGCTTGGCTTCTGGTGACCAGCGCGCCGCTGCGGCCGGACCGGCCAGGACCTGCATCTGTTCGCGCCCGATGGCGTATGCCACCTCTGCCTGCGTGCCGGGCATGGTTTGCAGCAAGCGGTTCAGCCAGCCGTCGTTGATCGTGCCATCCAGCGCGACACCCCCCGCTTCGAGCATGTCCTGCCCGTCAAAATGGCTTCGCTTGTCGCGGTAAGGTGTCGAAACAGCTGGCACAAACCCCATTTCACCCATCTGCCAAAGTGGCAGCAGTGGCGACAGCGCAGGGTGCAAGGCCCAGAACCCGTCCAGGTCAGTAGCCTTCCCGTCGTTCAGATCAGGCCGCATCGCGGCATAGTCCGGATCGCCAAGCGGGCGAAATGCGTCAATCCCATCCATCGCGCCGCGCAGGATGATCACCACAAGCCGGTTGTCCCACGGTGCATCCGCAAAGGATACCGGCGTCAAAAGTGGGCTTGCCGCAAGCGAACACCCGATCGTGCCAAGAAATTTGCGACGATCCATGCCCTATCTCCTTTGGAACGCGGGTGAAGCAAGGATCACGCCGATCCCGTCTGCCCGGCTTTCGGCTGCAGTCGCGGCGAACACGACGGACGGTGGTGCCCGATCGCCAAGGGCGGTGCGCACGAAATCGCGCGGGTCCGGCAAGGGCCGCACGAATTCGCGCGGCATCCGCATGGCCCAGTTGATCCGCCCTGCCATCGCCTGCGGGATGATCCAGTCTTGCGCCGCCTCGGGCCAGCCATCCGGCCCAACCGGCGTTTCCCAAGGCTGCCCCATGACGCGCAGCGGCTGGATGATCAGCCGCTGATAGTCGCGCACTTCAAGGCGCTTGATATCCGTCGCCCGCAGGCCAAGCGCGCGCAGGCTGGCGGTGATGAATTCGATGGGCGGGCGCACCTTGTCACCGCCGGGTGCCCAGGCGGCCGGATGGTCGATCATCGTTCCCAGAACGCTTTGCAAATCGCCTTCGGTCTGTTGAAAGCTTTGCGCCATGGCCTCAACCAGCCCCGCGTCGGGCGTGTCACTGACGAAATGCACGGCCAGTTTGCGCGCGATGTGTTCTGCCGTATCGGGGTGAAGTGCGAGGTTATCAAGCGCGGAATGAATCGTTTGCAGCGTCGCCTTCGGCCCGTAGTTGACCCCAAGTACCGTTTCCGACCCCGGTTCGGCCATCCGCGTGTCGAACTTGAAACCATTGGCCGGGCTAAAGGTCAGACCGGTCAGCAGTTCCGCCAGTTCGCGCACGTCGGTCTGCGTGTAGTCACTGCCAACGCCTAAACTGTGAAGCTCCATCAGCTCGCGCGCGAGGTTTTCATTCAGGCCCCGTTCACGCCGCAGCCCGCGCGGACTGTTCGGTCCGTGCGAATCCGTTTGCTGAAGGTAGAGCAGCATCATTGGATGCGTCGCGACCGCACGCAGCATGTCGCGAAAGGATCCGGTGATATGCGGTCTGATCGCTTCTTCGACGAAGGGTGTGATCATATGGTGGGCAAGCGCGTTGCGCCCTTTGACCGTGAAATGATCGGCCCAGAATGCTGTCAGCCTTTCGCGCAGTCCCAGCGGGGCATCCAGACTGCGCCCGATTGTTGCCAGCGCGTTGTTGCGCCGTGTCTGGCGCGCTGCGATCCGCCATTCCGAGATCTGTTGTTCAGCGTCGGCGCGGCCCGCTTCTGTCGCTTCGTTCCGGCTTGCCCGGCGCAGGCGGACGAATTCAACCATCGAAGGCTGTGTTACGCTGAATGGCGCAATCGGCAAGGCAGTCGCCATCGTATCCGGGCCGGCCAGCCGGTCCATGATCGCGGCCTGCGTCGGCGGCGGTTCATGATGCGGGCTAAGGCCGGTTCCGAACCGGATCGCGCCAAGAAGAGGGTCAAAAGTCATGCAGGTCGTTTCAATTCTGGTCTGATTCCAACATAATTGCTTGCCATCAGAATTACATTAACGCGGCATAATTTCGCCACAATTGGCGACAGTGCACGCAGCCAAGCCGGATTGTTCACAGTCTGCGCATGTGGCGGCTGTCATGCGATAACAAGACGGGCAAAACGTCTGTGGCGGACCTGCTTTTCGGCTAGGTCCAGCTGAATCCGGGCGGATAGTAATGCAGACCATCGAAATCCGCTTTGCCGATGTCGACCCCTGCCTGCCGCAGGATTGCGTAGGCCATCGACAGATGAAACCAAAGGTTGGGCAGCGCGAACTGGACAAGATAGTCCTCGGTCGACTGGTCCAGCATCGCCTCGCCCGCCTGGTGCTGGACGCGCTTGCCAGCTGCCCCTCTGAAATCGGACTCGTTCAGGGCCTTGATTTCGGCTGTGGCGTCCACGATTTGCCCCCGCATGGCGGCAATATCGCGATCCCAGTTGTTAAGTGACCAATCCCGTCCGATGACCGGCAAGACCGTGCGCAATCCAAAGATCGTGACGGTGCGCAGCTGTTCTGCGCAATCAAATTGACCCGGGGCAAGCGTTGCCCCCAGCAGTGATTCATCCTGTTTGGCAACCAGTTCGATCAGATGCGCGCTACGCTCCAGCGCCCGCAAGGCGGACCCGGTGGCAAGCGCATGGATCGCGATGTCGTCCATCATGCCTCTGGTGGTAGCACACGCAGACGCAATTCCCGAATCTGTTCATTGAGCGGCTCGCTTGGTGCGCCCATCATCAGATCTTCGGCACGCTGGTTCATCGGGAACATGATGACCTCGCGGATGTTCTGTTCTTCGGCCAGCAGCATCACGATCCGGTCGATGCCTGCCGCGCAGCCGCCGTGTGGCGGTGCGCCGTATTGGAACGCGTTGACCATCCCGCCGAACCGCTTTTCAACCTCGTCGCGGCCATAGCCTGCGATTTCAAAAGCCTTGAACATGATTTCCGGCTTGTGGTTCCGGATCGCGCCCGACACCAGTTCATACCCGTTGCACGCAAGGTCATACTGATAGCCAAGCACCTGCAGCGGATCGCCATCCAGCGCCGCCATCCCGCCCTGCGGCATCGAAAACGGGTTGTGTTCAAAGTCGATCTTGCCGGTTTCTTCGTCCTTTTCGTAGATCGGGAAATCCACGATCCATGCAAACGCGAACCGGTTCTGATCGGTCAGACCCAGTTCGTCGCCAATGACGTTGCGGGCACGCCCGGCGACACCTTCAAACGCTTTGGGCTTACCACCAAGGAAGAAGGCCGCATCGCCATTGCCAAGCCCCAATTGCTGACGGATCGCTTCCGTGCGTTCGGGGCCGATGTTCTTGGCCAGCGGTCCGGCGGCTTCCATGCCACCTTCGACTTCACCTGATTTCAGTTTTGCCTGTGCTTCCTTGACTGTGATGCCAAGTTCCTGTGCGACAGCATCCGCTGTCTTGTCGCGCCAGAAGATATAGCCCATCCCCGGCAGCCCTTCTTTTTGCGCGAAGGCGTTCATGCGGTCACAGAATTTACGCGACCCGCCGGTCGGAGCCGGAATCGCGCGGATTTCGGTACCATCCTGTTCCAGCAGTTTCGCAAAGATCGCAAAACCAGAGCCACGGAAATGGTCGGACACGACCTGCATCTTGATCGGGTTGCGCAGGTCGGGCTTGTCAGAGCCATACCAAAGTGCTGCGTCACGGTAGCTGATCTGCTCCCACGTCTGGTCCACCTTTTTGCCGCCGCCGAATTCCTCGAAAATGCCGGCGATGACGGGCTGGATCGTGTCGAACACGTCCTGCTGTTCGACAAAGCTCATTTCCAGGTCAAGCTGATAGAAATCGGTTGGTGATCGGTCGGCGCGTGGGTCTTCGTCGCGGAAACAGGGCGCGATCTGGAAATACTTGTCGTAGCCCGACACCATGATCAGCTGTTTGAACTGCTGGGGCGCCTGAGGCAGTGCGTAGAACTTGCCGGGGTGCAGGCGCGAGGGCACCAGAAAATCGCGCGCGCCTTCCGGGCTGGAGGCGGTGATAATCGGTGTCTGGTATTCGCGGAAACCGCTATCCCACATCCGGCGGCGCATCGAGGCGACAACGTCAGAGCGCAGCTTCATATTGTTCTGCATCGCCTCGCGGCGCAGGTCGAGGTAGCGGTATTTCAGGCGCGTTTCTTCGGGGTATTCCTGATCGCCAAAAACCATCAGCGGCAGTTCGTCGGCCGCACCCAGCACTTCCATGTCGCGGATGAAGACTTCGATCTCGCCGGTCGGCAACTTTGTGTTCACCAGTTCTGGATCGCGTGCTTTCACTTCGCCGTCGATCCGGATGCACCATTCGCTACGCAGCTTTTCAACTTCGGAAAAGACGGGGCTGTCAGGATCGCAAAGGATTTGCGTGATGCCATAGTGATCGCGCAGGTCGATGAAAATCACCCCACCGTGGTCACGCCGCCGATGCACCCAGCCGGACAAGCGAATTGTTTCGCCTACGTTCGCAGCAGTCAGAGCGGCGCAGGTATGGGTGCGATAGGCGTGCATTGTATCAATCCTCGGGCGAAAAGCGTTCCGCCCGATACACCTTGTTGCGCCCACGAAGTCAAGCGTGTGCCGAGCTTACTCGGCGGCGAGGAGGTTTTCGGTAAATATCTTTGGATCAAGGCTCTGGATCACCGTCACGCCCTCTGGAAATGCCCCATCAATGTGCATCTCACCCGGGAAACCGAATGTGGCAATCCCGGCGGCGAGGGCGGCTTCGGCACTGACCGGGCTGTCTTCAATCGCGATGGCGTTGCTTGCTGTGACGCCAAGCACGCCAAGTGCGTCCAGATAGATGTCTGGCGCGGGCTTGCTGACCTTCACACGGTCTGCGTTGCCGATATAGTCAAATGTATCTGCTGTCAGATCATCGCCCAGCGCATCAAAGATCGCCTGCGATTGATCCGCCCCCGTGCTGGTGACAAATCCCACCTGCTGGCCTGCGGATTTCGCCGCATCGATCAGGTCGCGCACGCCGGGGCGCAGGCTGATGCCTTCGCTGCGCAGCAGAATGTCGAATTGTCTGACCTTGTTTGCATGGATCGCACCGGCATTCACGATCTCGCCCAGAGAGGCAGCAAAGTCGACGATCCGCTGATACCCGCCGGATTTCTGCAACAAGTGTGCATAGGTGGCGCGGTCCCAATACCAATTCAGCCCCGCGTCAATGAATGCCCGGTTAAAGGCGCGACGCTGCATGTTCGACGTTTCGACGATCGTTCCGATGGATCCGAAAAGGACAGCATGGCCAGACATGGGCATTCTCCAAACACTAATGCGTTGTCGAGATAACCAAGTGTGCGCGCTTTTGTTCCCGACTGCCCAAGAATTGAAGAGACGTGAATTCCAGACTTGGCACCCTGAACAGGGCCGTTAGTCTGCCGCCACATTGCGATGAAGGATTTCTGACATTGGATTTTTGGGAACGGATGCTGGATCAAACGCTGTCGCGCATGATCACCGAAGGTACGCTGGACGTCACCTATTTCAGCGGTACGCGGAAAAGCTATGGCCGTAACACCCGCGTACAGGCGGATATGCGTTTGCGCGACGACAGAATTGCACGTGCGTTGTGTCTGCGTTCTGAAATGGCACTGGGCGAAGGATACGTCGACGGGCAGATCGAAACCGACGATCTGTTCGCAATGCAATCCGTCCTGCTGATGAACAAGGGCATGGATAATTTGCCCCTGCCCGCGCGCATCCTCTTCCGTATGCAGTTCGCCGCGCGTCGCTTTATTCAGGCCAACACCCCTGTCAGCGCGCGCCGCAACGCCGCCCACCACTATGATCTGACGGACGAGCTGTTTGCCCTGTTTCTGGATGAAGACCGCCAATACACCTGCGCCTATTTCAGCGAACCGGGCATGACCCTGGAAGAGGCGCAAACCGCCAAGCGGCATCACATCGCGCGTAAGCTGCTGATCGAGCCCGGCATGCGCGTACTTGACATCGGGTGCGGCTGGGGCGGCATGGGGCGCACACTGGCGCGCGATTACGGCGCGAAGGTCACCGGGATCACCCTGTCGGTCAATCAGGCAGAGTATGCCAACGCGCGCGCCAAGGACGAAGGGCTGGATGCTGTCTATCACTTGCTGGATTACCGCAAGATGCAGGACAGCTTTGACCGGATCGTGACGGTGGGAATGCTGGAACACGTCGGACTGCCGCAATTCAAGAACTATTTCGGGCAGGTCAAGACGCTTTTGAAACCCGACGGCGTTGCGCTGACCCATTGCGTCATGCGTAATACCCCACCCTCGCTGCCATCTGGCTGGCTGGTGAAATATGTGTTCCCCGGCGGCTACGCCCCTGCCCTGTCAGAGGTCATGCCAGTAATGGAGAAGGCCGGACTGAAGATCACCGACATGGAAATCTGGCGTGGGCACTATGCCAAGACCTTGCACGAATGGGCCGCCCGCACGAAGGCGAATGCGAAACGCATCGTCGAAATGCACGACGAAAAGTTCCTGCGCATGTGGCTCTATTATCTCGAAGGGGCCGAAGCGATCTTTTACTATGGGGACCAGTGCAATTTTCAGCTGCAGATGGCACACAATATATTCGATGTGCCGGTCACCCGTGATTACATGGCCGATGCGACCGATATCCGCATGATGGAGCCGCCGTTTTGAAAACCATCGACCAGGACACATGGCCGCGCGCTGCCCAGTTCCGCCTGTTCCGCACCTATGCCAGGCCGCACTATGCGGTGACATCCCGTCTGGACGTTACGCATTTGCTGAGCCGCAAGGCGGACGTGTCGCCCTACCGCGCGTGCCTTTGGGCCATCGGATGCGGGCTGCATATGGTGCCCGAGTTGCTGATGCGCTTTCGTGGCGAAGAGGTCGTTCAGCATGACCAAATCGCATTGTCGATGACAGTGCCGACCGCAGCCGGCAGTTTCAACTATGCCTATGTTCCCTTTCTGCCAGAGTTCGCCGCCTTTGATGCACAGGCCAAAGACCTGATCGCGGCAGCCGCAGGCGCGGATGATCTGGGTGCCAACCGTGGAGAGATCGACGCGGTTGCCTATCTGTCTTGTATGCCGTGGCTGGATTATTCCAGTATCAACAACGCGTTGCCCGGCCCCGATGACTGCATCCCCCGCGTGTCATGGGGCAAGTTCGTGGAAGAAGGTGCGCGCTGGCGCATGGCAATGACGCTTGAGGTGCACCACGCGTTGGTTGATGGACAACACGTCGGTGCGTACTTTGCAGCCGTCCAAGGGGCGCTGGATCAGATCTGATCTCAACCGAATTTCAATAAATTGTCTGCATAACCCGACCCGAACGCAGCAACAGGCGGGTCACTATGCGTATTTTTCGGGTCTACATTCTTTTGGTGTGTTTTCTACCCACCGCAACAGCAACAGCAGAATCATTGTTCGACGCCGGCACGTTTGCGGGCAAACGGGGGGCGCTGGTCAGCGCGGAACCGGATTTCACACCGCCCGAAAAGATGGCCAACGCGCCCAGTCTATTCATCGGCCAGACAGAAGGCGGGATGTTCGCCCCCTTCCCTGTGCGCGCCGCGGCCTTTCCCACACCCACCGATGTTTTGGCCGCCTCTCGGGCACCGGTGCAGACATTTGGCGGCACACCGGTTGCGCGCCTGCGTCACCTGATCGCGCAGGCCGAAGCCGGGCGCGCGGGCTATGACGCGGTGCAGCATGGGGCGAGCATCAGACCGGGCAAGCGTCCGACCGACATGACCATCGCCGAAATCGACCAGTGGATCAAAGACACCCCCGGCCAGCCGCATGCGATTGGACGCTACCAGTTCATTCCGGCCACGCTGCGCCGCCTCGTGGCCGATCTTGGCGTGTCCCCTCAAACCCGCTTTACGCCTGATGTGCAGGACGCACTGGCCGATCTTTTGCTGGTCGAAGCGGGGTTCCACCGCTTTCAACGCGGGGAAATCGCGCGCGCCGATTTCATGCATAACCTCGCCAAAATCTGGGCTGGTCTGCCGCTCCCGAATGGAGAGTCGTATTATCACGGCTACGCCGGGAACAAGGCCACGCTGACCTGGACCTATTTTGACGGCGAGATGGCCCGCATATTTGACGGATAAAGGCTTGCACCTGCCCCACCCATCCCTATAACGCAGGACAATTTGCAGATGGGGGTCCGCGGCATGCCAAAACGTGATGATATCAAGTCGATCATGATCATCGGGGCCGGTCCAATTGTCATCGGACAGGCCTGCGAATTCGACTATTCCGGCGCGCAGGCCTGCAAGGCGCTCAAGGAAGAAGGGTATCGCGTCATCCTCGTCAATTCCAACCCGGCGACGATCATGACGGACCCGGGCATGGCAGACGCCACATACATCGAACCAATCACCCCCGAAGTCGTCGCAAAGATCATCGAAAAAGAACGCCCAGACGCGCTGCTGCCGACAATGGGCGGGCAGACGGGGTTGAATACATCGCTTGCGCTGGCCGACATGGGCGTGCTTGAAAAATTCGGCGTCGAAATGATCGGGGCCAAGCGCGAGGCCATTGAAATGGCCGAAGACCGCAAACTGTTCCGCGAAGCGATGGACCGCCTGGGCATCGAAAACCCCAAAGCAACAATCGTGACTGCCCCGAAAATGGCCAACGGCAAACGCGATCTGGTCGCTGGCGTCGCGCTCGCTTTGGAAGCGCTCGAAGACATCGGGTTGCCGGCAATCATCCGCCCTGCCTTTACCCTTGGCGGCACCGGCGGCGGCGTGGCCTACAACCGCGCGGAATACGAGCATTACTGCCGCACAGGCATGGATGCGTCCCCTGTCGGGCAGATTTTGGTCGATGAATCGCTGCTTGGCTGGAAAGAGTTCGAGATGGAGGTCGTGCGCGACAAGGCCGACAACGCAATTATCGTCTGCGCCATTGAAAACGTCGATCCGATGGGCGTGCATACCGGGGATTCGATCACCGTCGCCCCGGCCCTGACGCTGACCGACAAGGAATACCAGATCATGCGCACGCACAGCATCAACGTGCTGCGCGAAATCGGCGTTGAAACCGGCGGGTCCAACGTCCAATGGGCAGTCAACCCCGCCGACGGACGCATGGTCGTCATCGAAATGAACCCGCGCGTGTCACGGTCCTCTGCGCTGGCGTCAAAGGCGACAGGTTTTCCGATTGCCAAGATCGCGGCAAAGCTTGCAATCGGGTACACGCTGGACGAACTCGACAATGATATCACCGGCGTTACCCCCGCATCGTTCGAGCCAACGATCGACTATGTTGTCACCAAAATTCCGCGCTTTGCCTTTGAAAAATTTGCAGGCTCCGAACCGCACCTGACGACGGCAATGAAATCCGTGGGCGAAGCGATGGCGATCGGCCGCACGATCCATGAATCACTGCAGAAGGCGCTGGCCTCGATGGAAACCGGGCTGACCGGATTTGACGAGATTACGATCCCCGGCGCACCCGACAAGGCCGCCATCACCAAGGCATTGGCGCAACAGACGCCCGACCGGCTGCGCGTCATCGCGCAGGCAATGCGGCATGGCCTGTCAAATGATGACATCCACCATGTCACGAAATTCGACCCGTGGTTCCTTGCCCGTATCCGCGAGATCATGGACGCCGAAGCCGTGATCCGTAAAGACGGCCTGCCCACCAACGAAGACGCAATGCGCCGGGTCAAAATGCTTGGCTTTACCGATGCGCGGCTTGGCATCCTGACGGGGCGTGACGAAGACAACGTGCGCCGCGCCCGCCTGAACCTTGGCGTGAAGGCACAGTTCAAGCGGATCGACACCTGCGCCGCCGAATTCGAAGCGCAAACGCCCTACATGTATTCCACCTATGAGACGCCAGTCATGGGCGAACCAGAATGCGAAGCCCGCCCGTCGGATCGCAAGAAAGTGGTCATTCTGGGTGGCGGTCCGAACCGCATCGGCCAAGGGATCGAATTTGATTACTGCTGCTGTCATGCCTGTTTTGCGCTAACGGATCAGGGCTATGAAACGATCATGGTCAACTGCAATCCGGAAACCGTATCGACAGACTATGACACGTCCGACCGGCTGTATTTCGAACCGCTGACATTTGAACACGTCATGGAAATCCTGCGGGTCGAACAGGAAAACGGCACGCTGCACGGAGTCATCGTCCAGTTTGGCGGGCAGACCCCGTTGAAACTGGCGAATGCGCTGGAACAGGCCGGTATTCCGATCTTGGGCACCTCGCCTGACGCGATTGATCTGGCCGAAGACCGCGAGCGGTTTCAGGATCTGGTCAATCGTCTGGGCCTGAAGCAACCGGTCAACGGGATCGCCCATTCCGACAAGCAAGCGCTTGAAATTGCGGCGGATATCGGCTTTCCACTGGTGATCCGCCCATCCTATGTTCTGGGTGGCCGTGCGATGGAAATCGTGCGCGATCAAAGCCAGCTGGAACGCTATATTTCCGAGGCTGTCGTCGTTTCCGGCAAAAGCCCCGTCTTGCTGGACAGCTATCTGTCCGGCGCGGTCGAAGTGGACGTAGACTGCCTGTCCGACGGGACCGATACCCATGTCGCGGGCATCATGCAGCACATCGAAGAAGCGGGCGTGCATTCCGGCGACAGCGCCTGCTGCCTGCCGCCGCATTCCTTGTCCGATGCAATGATCGACGAAATCCGTCGCCAGACCCGCGCGCTGGCTCTGGAACTGAAGGTCGTCGGACTGATGAACGTGCAATTCGCCGTAAAGGATGAAGAGGTTTACCTGATCGAGGTTAATCCGCGTGCCTCGCGCACCGTTCCTTTCGTGGCAAAGGCGACAGACAGCGCAATCGCGTCCATCGCCGCCCGCCTGATGGCAGGCGAACCGCTGTCAAATTTCCCCATGCGCGCACCCTACCCGGCCAGCGACAACCCGATGGATATTCTGCCACTGGGCGATGCCTTTACCTTGGCCGACCCGAAAACACCCTGGTATTCCGTGAAAGAGGCCGTGTTGCCTTTCGCCCGTTTCCCAGGTGTGGACACGATCCTTGGTCCGGAAATGCGCTCGACCGGAGAAGTCATGGGATGGGATCGAAATTTCGCCCGTGCCTTCCTGAAGGCGCAAATGGGGGCCGGAACGGTTTTGCCGACCGAAGGTGCCGTATTCCTGTCGATCAAGGACGATGACAAGACGGATGACCTGATCGCCGCCGCCCGTGGACTTGTCGAGATGGGCTTTACGTTGGTCGCAACGCGCGGCACCGCGAAGTTCTTTACCGATGCGGGCATGGACTGCGAAACGGTCAACAAGGTTTACGAAGGCGGGCTGACCATCGTCGATCGCATGAAGGACGGGCACATCGCGCTGGTGATGAACACAACCGAAGGGGCCGCCGCGGTCGAGGACAGCCGCAGCATCCGTGCCGTCGCGCTGAACGACAAGATCCCGTATTTCACGACTGCCGCCGCAGCGCAGGCCGCTGTCATGGCGATGCAGGAGCGGCTGACCGGTGAAGTGGATGTGCGCGCGCTACAGGGGTAGTTCGGGCGCATCATCGCTTGAAAGCGATTGCATCTGCGCGTGATACTTCTGCAATCGCGCGAAATGTGCGTTCATTGCGCGCAGCACTTCGCTTGAATCCTTGATCGTCAGGAAATGGTCGACAATTGCCGCATAGTGGCTGGCCTGACGCGGTAGCCTTTGTTCTGGCGAGGTTTTATCCTCGCGTTCTTCGTCGGTCATGACCTGAATGATCTGCGCGGGGTCCGGCGGCGGCGCATCGTTGATTGGCCGCTGCGGGATCTTGCCGTTTACCAGTTGCGATCGTTCATCAAAGGCATGGAACAGCTGCGCCTCCAGCCGGTCGAGTGCGGTTTTGTCCGGACAGGGATAGGTCCAGACGAACGCGATTTCCCAGATGTCGATTTGCCGGTTTGCGATGATGTCAGAGCGTGCAGAGGTCAGGTGCCGCTGCACCCGCTGGCGGATTCCATCCCGCGATTGACCAACGTAGATCGGCACATTGTCGAGGTCGGCCAGGACATAGACCCCGATTTCGCGCGTCAGCTGCGCAACGGCAGCTTTGCGAAACTGAAAGTCCGTCCCCATTTATTCGGCAGCGATCATCATGGCTGATTGGTCCAGCAACGGCGTGAACAGCGCCTGATCAAGGTAGCGCACGACCGGTACCGCCACCCCGTCGCCGATCAGGTGATATCCTTCGTTGTAGTTCGTGGGCAGCTTGTAACGCTCTGGCAGTCCCATCAGCCGCGCGGCTTCGCGCACAGACAGCAGGCGGCTTTTGATCGTGCCCCCATCCACGACCATGACGATTTGCCGGCTTGATCCGCCGCCCGGCGTGCGCAGGCACCCGGCAACCCCGTCAAAGCGTACTTCGGCACGCTGCACTTTGCGCCCGTCAGCATCATGGCGCGTGCGCTTGTAGACAAAACCGATCGCCGGTGCCTTGCGCTTTGCCGCGTTGCGGACCTTTTCGACATGCAGAGGTGCCATCATGGACAGCAGTTGATCCGTCTGCGATTGCGTGTGCCAGACAACATCTGACGGGCGTGGGTCGATCACCTGGCGCACCGTCCGGCGGCGCGTTTGCGCGGCTGGCAAATTCCAGTGGATCAACGCTTTGCGCGTGCGCGCCGACAAGCCGGTCGTCGCCTTGATGATCCGTGCATCAACCCGCTGATCCCCACCCTTCAGGGACGCCGGTACATCTACATCTTTCACCCCGACGACAAAAAGCCGGGGGCGCGATTGTGGCAGGAAATCTTTGGCATCAAGGATCATCGGGCCAAACTGATAGCCGCGGCGCGCAAACGCTGCGCAGATGCTTTCAAAGTCGCGCCCGCCGTGGGACGTGAGTGATCCGACGACGTTTTCGATGACCACGATCTCCGGGGCACGCCCAGCATCTGCCAGTTCGTCGATGATCCGCCAGAATTCAAAGTATGTGCCCGAACGCTGCCCTCGCAGACCAGCCCCCGCACCGGCCAGGGACAAGTCCTGACACGGGAATGACCCCCAGATCAGGTTCGGCGTTGCACCAATGTCGGCACCCTTGATCTGTGCGATATCGCCCTGATGAAACACGCGGTGATGGGCATGATTGGCGCGGTAGGATGCAGCCTTTTTCGCGTCGATGTCGTTTGCAAAGACACATTCCCAACCGGGCAGTGCGGCACTGACCATGCCCCCGCCCGCGAAAAACTCTGCAAACCGCTTGTTGTGCAAAAGGGCCGCTCCGCCGCTGTTGTTTCTTGTTTGTTCTATCAGGTGAATATGCCGTAAAGCCGAACCCCATTGCAAACACATTCTGGGATCATGGGTGGGGAAGACCCGACTTATGTGATCGCGTCAAAACGTGTATGATGGCCCCATTCAATAAAGGAGTTTGGTCATGCGATTGCTTATTCTTGCACCCGTGTTCGCCGCAGCTGCCGCCTGCACACCCCCGCCCCCTGCCCCGACCGTGCTGCCATTTTTCGGTGACGGCTACCGCGCAGAGGGCGATCAATGCCGCCGCGTCGGTGAAAGCGAACTGACTGTTGAATTTCTTGATGACGCAGCCGATCTGGTCGGTTGCCCGGAAGATATGGAAAACCTTGGCGTTTTCGCGCTTGATACCGGCGGGGTCGAAGTTGCGCGGATCGGTGGTTTCGTTCTGTATTCAGTGCCGGTGCGTTGAACAGATCAGGGATCGGCACGTCTACTGCCATGACATAATAAGGAAAAGAACATGCGGAAATTGATTGCGCTTGTGGTGGTTTGCGTCGGCGTGCTGGGGCTTGCCTATGTGTTTGTTCAACAAACTCGGAACGAAGCTGACGCTGTCGCAATCCCTCAACCTGCACCGCCAGCTGCACCTGCGGCCCCACCAGCCCCGCCGCCTGAAGCAGCAGAGTTGGGTGCGCCAGTGCCTGAAGCAGCAGAGTTGGACCCCCCGATTATCATCGCCGAAGAGCCGGTCATGATGCAAAGCGAAGCTTTTGTCGCAGCTGCCCCCGTCCTCGAAGAACTCATGGTCATCGTGGAGGGTGATGAATATCACATCGTAAATCTGTTCTTTGCGACCAATCGCCAGCTGAGTAACGACCCATTCCCCGACACCCCCGCTGACCAGTTCACCGCTGATATGGGGCCTTTGCGCTATGGCGTTGCCGAGGTGTCGATCCCGAAAAACCATGTGATCGGGCATCTGGAAAGCCAGAACTTGGCCCAATCCTGGCTGTCTGACCCCAATCCCAGAAAGCACGTCATTCTGCAAAGTATGGATTTGCAGGAACCTGAAGCTGTCATGGACCAGTTGCGCGCTGTGGTGGCGCAAGGTGGCACGTCAACGCTGATGTATATCCACGGGTTCAACGTCGGTGTGGATACGGCGGCCCGCCGCGCAGGACAGCTGACGTATGACCTTGACTGGAACGGGCCTTCGTTCTTTTTCAGCTGGCCAAGTCTGGATTCCGCGACGGCCTATAATGCCGATCAGGAAAAGGCGCGGGCCTCGCGCCGCGACCTTGAAAGCGTACTGGAACGGATCGCTGCGACAGAAACGGATCGCATCGTCATCATTGCCCATTCGATGGGCACCGATCTGCTGGCGCAGGCGCTGGAACTGCTTGATGCCCGCCAGTCGCCCGCGCTCGACAAGATCGAAACGGTTATTCTGGCAGCACCGGATATCAACGAGCTGATCTTCCGCGCCTCGATCCTGCCCGCCATCACTGCGATTACCGAACGCAATCCGAATTTCACGGTGACAGTCTATGCGTCGGAAAGGGATTCCGCCTTGCAACTCAGCGAGATCACGAACGGAGCCTTGCGCATCGGCGTCATGTCCACGATCACCGATGCCCAGCGCGAGGCGCTCAGACCGGTCCTTCTGGTTGATGCGTCACAGGCGCAGACCAACTTTTTCGGTCACACCTATATCAACGACAACGCGGCCGTGATCGAGGATGTCTATTGCATCCTGCGCAAAGGGCCCGACCCGACGATCCGCATCACGCTCGAAGGCGTCCCCCAGCCCGAAGGGCCGGGGTTTCGCATTCCGCCACGGGAACGTAACGCAAGTCTGGACAATGCGGATCAGGGTGCGCAATTTGTCTGCGACTGAAAGGGACCAGACATGTTTGACGTCGCGCTGACCGGGACCGGGGTATTCACGCCCGAAAACGTGATTACCAATGACGAACTTGTCGTCGCCTTCAACGCCTATGCCGATCTTTACAATGCAAAGCACGCCGCAGCGATAGCCGCAGGTGACGTGGATGCAAAAGCGCATTCCTCGTCCGAATTCATCCTTGCCGCAAGCGGGATCGAACAGCGCTATGTCCTTGACAAAGATGGCATTCTTGACCCGACCCGCATGTATCCCCATCTGCCGGAACGCGCGGATGAAGACCCCGCGATCATGGCTGAAATCGGTGTTGATGCCTGCCGCAAGGCGCTTGATCAAGCGGGTGTTGATCCGGCGTCTGTCGATCTGGTCATTTGTGCCGCGTCCAACATGGAACGCGCCTATCCGGCGGTGGCTGTCGAAATCCAGCAGCTTTTGGGCGCGGGCGGCTTTGCCTTTGATATGAACGTCGCCTGTTCATCGGCGACCTTTGGCATTCAGACGGCTGCGGATATGATCAAATCCGGGTCTGTGCGCACGGCCTTGGTGGTCAACCCCGAGATTTGTTCGGCCCATCTGGAATGGCGCGACCGCGATTGTCATTTTATCTTTGGCGATGTGGCCACGGCGACCCTGTTGCAGCGCGAAGATGACGCGACGGGTGCGCATTTCAAAGTCCGCTCGACCCGTTGTGCGACCCAGTTTTCCAACAACATCCGCAACAACAACGGCTATCTGCGCCGCACCCGCGACCAGATGGAAGACCGCCGTGACATGCAATTCATGCAGAACGGCCGCAAGGTGTTCAAAGAAGTCTTGCCTTTGGTCAGCCAGCATATCGCCGCTCACATGGCAGACGAGGGCATCGTCGCGAGCGATCTGAAACGGCTTTGGCTGCATCAGGCCAACAAGACGATGAACGACTATATCGGAAAGAAAGTGCTGGGCCGCGACCCTGAAACAGGGGAACAACCCAACATCCTGCAGGACTATGCGAATACGTCGTCCGCCGGGTCGATCATCGCGTTTTCAAAGTATTCGGATGATCTGGAAGCGGGCGACATGGGTATCATCTGTTCGTTCGGTGCCGGGTATTCAGTAGGGTCGGTTATTGTGGAAAAGTCGGCCTAAGCCGGTCCAAATTTGACCGGAACCGACAACCGGCCCATAGTCCTACGATTATTTTGAAAGATATTTGTCGGAGTGATTGTAATGCGGGCGTCCGGTTTCTTTAGCTTTCTGAGTGCTTTTTACATGTTTGCGCTGCCCTTAACAGCGCAAGACGCGGTCCCAGAACCTCCCAACTGCCCGCTGAATGTCGTGCCGGGCACATGGGACCTGACTGTCACCGGAACGCAGAATGCAACAGCACGAATTGGCGGCGAAGTCCCGGTGCCCCCTATCGCGGATGCACTGACGTTCTTCCCTTCGTGCGAGGGAAGCCTGATGATTGAATCGCGTGGTGGGATCCAGACAGAGCTGAGCGGTCGCAGCGACGGAGAGTTTCCAAGCACAGTTCAAGGCACTGGCACGATTGTCGCCACGGTCAAAGCTGAGTGGCGAATCACTATTCAATCGCCGACGACCGCAGACGGGACGTTATCACTTGGCGGGATTATCAATCAGCTCGCTGATGGAGAGGCGCTGCACTACCGCATGAACTATGTGGGCGATAAGGACGAACAACACCCCGCCTGTACCTGCCCGACCCAGCTGCGCGCGGCTCTTTCTGATCAGATCAACGATGCCAAAAAGCTGCGAAGCCTTTTTGCGAACCCCGCCTACTATGGCCGCCCCGCTGCGTTTTCACCGGATCTTGATCCATTATTTCCACGTTGGAAATTGGCCTCCTATGATGCGTTGATTGACTACATGTATGCGAACGAAAACGCAGAATATGACGACGCAGTTGCTTACGCCGACTCCGTTACCAACGATGCCGGGCAGGTTCTCGAAACTAGCCAAGAAAGCCAATCAAATGGCAGCAGTGCGTTTTCGGCTTCAGGTAAGACGTGGTATGACAATGATCAGTGCAACATGACCGTCACATCGGGAAACGATAGTTGCTACGCCGACATCATGTTTGCGGCCGTTAGCGCGCATGAGGGCGTTCATTTCGCTGAATGCAACCAGAACAAATCGATGCACAAGACCATTGAAAGCAAGGCGGCAAGCGAAGTGCGTGCCTACACGGCTGAAATTGAATATCTGCGCGGGTGGATCCCCAACAACTGTTCGGGACCTGTCGCAAATGTCACTGATTAGATCTAGCTGCTCACCCGCTTATGCACCTGCTCCGCACTCTCGACCCGCTCTGAATACCGGTCCGTCAGCATGGCAGAGCGCCCCCGTGTCATCAGCGTGAACCGTGCGAGTTCTTCCATGACGTCGACGATCCGGTTGTAAAGCGGGCCGGGCTTCATGCGGCCCTTCTCGAATTCTTTCCAGGCCATTGGCACCGAAGACTGGTTCGGGATCGTGACAAGCCGCATCCAGCGACCGAGAATGCGCAGTTGGTTCACGGTGTTGAAGGATTGTGACCCGCCGCAAACCTGCATCACGGCCAGCGTCTTGCCTTGTGTCGGGCGGATGCCGCCGATCGGCGCAAGGGGGATCCAGTCCACTTGCGTTTTCATGATGCCCGTCATTGCGCCGTGCCGTTCGGGCGAAGACCAGACCATACCTTCGGACCACATGACCAGATCGCGCAATTCAGCGACTTTGGGGTGATCCGCGTCAGCGTCGTCCGGAAGGGGAAGTCCGGATGGGTTGAAGATCCGTGTCTCGCATCCAAGCGCACGCAGCACGCGTGCGCCTTCCTCGGCTGCAAATCGCGAATAGCTGTCTTTGCGGAGTGATCCGTAAAGCAGCAGAATGCGTGGGGGATGGCGTTGATCGTTCCCCCCGACAAGAGCAGCCGTATCCAAAGGCTGCAGTTGCCCGGGAATGATATTGGGAAGATCGCTTAGGTCGATGTCGTCAGTCAGCTTCCTGCTCCAGGTGCAGCTTCATTTCGATCAGCACCTTCTGCAATGCGGTCGTTTCCTGCAACAGGCGTTTTGCCTCATTCACAGATATCACGCCGTCTTCGATGGACTGGTTGTATTCGCCCATGAGCACCGCGAACCGCTGGCTCAACGCGACGACGTCGGAATTCACCCCGCCGCGTTTTTCGTTCGGTGAGGATTCATCGTAGGACAGTGTGATGCCACGCACCTCAGCGAGGGCCGATGTGACATGCGGATAACTGGATGCGGCTTCGAGCGCGACAACCGCATCGACGGGCATGAATCTGTCAGCATGTTCTTCGTTGTTGGAGTAGTAGCGACCAAGGGTGGCTTTGGATTTTCCCGTCAGCGCGCAGGCGGCTTCTATGCCGACATCCTTGACCAGAGCCTCTGTGTGCTTTTTCAAATAATTTGCATAGCTCTTGGCCATGTTTTCAAACCCCCGTCTGTCCTGCGCCGTCTTTACCCCATCGGCAGCTATAAGCGTGGGGGGAAAACGGAGCGGTCATTCCCATTAGTTTCCCCAACGGAATTTGTCATGCGGAATTCATTCCCCGTTAACGAGGACAGTGCAAAGTGTCACTCACCGCACACGTTTTAGCTTAAAACCGGTCGTTCAGGGTTTAAGAACAGCAGAAACGCGCTCAGGCAACACCACTCACGCGCGCGTTTCCGTCGGTCCGGTGCAGCGCCACGCGCGCGCCGGACCCACGTCCAGTTTTTCACATCCCCCGTTTGAAATCCGCAATCAGGCCGATTATCACTCCGCGACATGGCAAAACTGTATTTCAATTACTCGACAATGAACGCCGGCAAATCGACAGTGTTGCTGCAGGCATCGCACAACTATGTCGAACGCGGAATGCAGACCTATCTGATGACCGCCGATCTGGATGACCGCGCAGGCAAGGCGCGGATCGCGAGCCGCATCGGAATCGGTGCAGAGGCCGACACTTTCAGGAAAGGCGAAGATCTGTTCGCCAAGATAATGGCGCGTCTGAACGACGGCCCCTGTTCGTGCATTTTCGTAGACGAGGCTCAGTTCCTGCAAGCCGATCAGGTCTGGCAATTGGCCCGCGCCGTCGATGATCTGGGTGTGCCGATCATGTGCTTTGGGCTGCGCGTTGATTTTCAGGGCAATCTGTTTCCGGGGTCTGCCGCCCTGCTCGCCCTTGCCGATGAAATGCGCGAGGTACGCACGATCTGTCATTGCGGAAAGAAGGCGACGATGGTTGTGCGCAAGGATGCGGATGGCACCGTTCTGAAAGACGGGGATCAGGTGCAAGTGGGCGGAAACGAACGCTATGTTTCGCTGTGTCGTCGCCACTGGCGCGAAGCGGTGGGCGATCGTGCTTAGAAAAGTCCTGATCGGCATCCTGCTGGTTTGCTGCGGTCTGTTTGCGCTGTTTTTCCTCTTTGTCACCCTCGTCCCGCTTGGAACATGGCAGTTCGACGACAGTGAAAGGATCGCAGCAGAAAGCGCCTTTTACGAAGAGCTTTCGGCCCACTCATGCCTAACTGCGGCCGATATCCGTTCTGCAGCCGCCCAACGCGACTGGTTGGTGCAAGAACATCAGACCTTTGATTGGTGTATTTCCGAAAGCGGATTGCAGGACTGGATGTCTGTCACCATCGAACCCGCGTTCATGATGTCCACCGAGGACGAAAACCGCCGCTATTTCGGCTTTGATGCGAATGGCTGTAGCGTCGACTGGTCCTACAGTACCTGCAACTAGACCGCTTGCGGCAGGTCTTCCCCGTCGTCCCATGCAATGATGTTATTCAGCGCCATCTGACCCATCTCTTCGCGCACTTCCAGCGCGGCAGTGCCAAGGTGCGGCAACAGCACCGCATTTTCGAGCGCCATCAGCGCCGCCGGCACCACGGGTTCTTTCGCATAAACATCCAGTCCCGCAGCCGCAATTTTTCCATCGCGTAGCGCAGCGATCAGCGCGTCTTCGTCAACGACGTCTCCGCGCGCGACGTTCACAAATACGCCTGTCGGCTGCATCTGGCCAAGCGCCTCGGCGTCGATCAGTTGGGTGTTCGCCCCACCGCCGGGCACCGTGACCACCACGATGTCAGACTGGCTCATCAACGCATCCAGCGTGTCGACCTGGCGCGACGGGACATCGACCTCTTTCTGGGAACGGTTGAAATAGATCACCGGCATGTCAAAGCCGAAATGGGCGCGTTTCGCGACGGCCTGCCCGATCCGCCCCATACCGACAATCCCAAGACGTTTGCCCGTCACATGGGTGCCAAGCATCTGCGTCGGGTGCCAGCCATCCCATTGTCCGGCCCGCACCAGCCGCTCGCCCTCGCCCGCGCGACGACAGGCGGACAGGATCAAGGTCATGGCGATATCAGCCGTGGCGTCCGTCACGACGTCCGGGGTGTTGGACACCTGAACGCCCGCGGCCTTGGCGGCATTAACATCGATATGGTTATAGCCGACCCCAAAATTCGCAAGCACGCCGCAGCGGATCGTGCCCTTGAAAGCATCGGCAACGAACTGATCGCCAAGGGTGGTCAGGATCGCGTCGTAGTCACGCAAGGCCGCCGCCGCTTCTGCGACCGGCATCCCTTTCGTGTCCTCGCGGACGGTGACGTCAAAGCGGGCCTTGGCGGCGTTGATGTTTGCCTCTGGAAAGGCGCGGGTCAGTAGCAATTTCTTCAATGCAATCGCCCTCCTAAAGGCACATCCTGATCGGGTTTCACAAGAACGACCTCTCCGTCAGCGTCGGGCATGCCTAGCACCAGAACCTCTGACATGAACTTGCCGATCTGGCGGGGCGGGAAATTCACCACCGCCATCACCTGCCGCCCGATCAGGGTTTCGGGGGCATAGTGTTTCGTGATCTGGGCAGAGGTCTTGCGTTCACCGATATCGTCACCGAAATCGATCCACATCTTGATCGCGGGCTTGCGGGCTTCGGGGAAAGGTTCCGCGCGGGTGATCCGCCCTACCCGGATATCGACCTTCATGAAATCGTCGAACGTGATCTCAGCCATTGGCAAGCTCTCGCGAACGATCGGCTGCAGCCTTGACTGCGCGCCGCAGCAGCGCCGGAAACCCGTCCGTTTCATTCATCAGAACTTCGAGCGCGGCCTGTGTCGTTCCGTTGGGCGAGGTCACATTGACCCGCAGCTGCGCCGGGTCTTCCTCTGCCGTTTCGGCCAGAATACCGGCACCGCCCACTGTCGCCTTGGCAAGCCGCATCGCCATATCTTCGGGCAACCCTTCGGCAACGCCGGCCGCCGCAAGCGTTTCGATCAGATGAAAAACATACGCCGGCCCCGACCCCGAAACGGCGGTAACTGCGTCCATCTGCGATTCATCGTCCAGACGGATGGTCTGCCCCACCGCCTTGAGCAGGGTATCGGCAAGCTGAAGATGCGTATCCGTGGCTGTTTCGTTGCCAATCAGCGCCGTGATCCCCTTGCCGATCGCAGCAGGCGTGTTCGGCATTGCGCGAATGATCGGTGTGGCGGACCCAAGCATCTTTTCAAAGGTCGCAATCGGCGTTCCGGCCGCGACAGAGACGAACAGCGTCTCGCCACCGCCCAGCGCCCTCAGCCCCGGCAAGGCGTCACCCATCATCTGCGGTTTCACGGCGACGATGACGATTGCGGGCCTATCAGGGGTTGCGGCATTGATATGAACGCCCGTCCCTTCAACCCACGGCGTCGGGTTCGGGTCCATCACATAGACCGAGTCGGGTGGCAGACCTTCGTCCAGCCAGCCCGCCAGCATCGCCGAACCCATCTTGCCGCAGCCTAGCAGGACAAGTCCCCGTTCGATCACGTCTTCCATGTGTCGCCCCTCGCAGTTTGGCCAAGTGTTAGGCAAAGGTACTGAAAGGTGCAACCACAGGCCGCCAAACCACAAAGAGCGGGGCTTGCCCCGCTCTTGCATCCGTTTTTCCCAAAGTGACCGGTGACAGGATCAGGCCGTGCCGTAGGCCTCGGCGATGGCGACCTGCACGGCATCCTGTGGGGTCCGCTCTGCCCAGGTCACCAGTTGGATCGCAGGGTAATAGCGCTCGCAGCTTGTGACGGCGGCATTGATCATTGTGTCGATCTGTTCCGGCCCGGCAGCCTGATCCCCTGCAAGGACCAATCCATAGCGGTAGACCATCATGTTCTGCTCGGCCCACCAAGTAAAACACCCCGCCCAGCACTGATCGTTGATTGTGTTCAGCGCCTCGTAAAGTTCCGGCATCCTGTGCGCGGGTGGTTCCATTTCGAAGGTGCAGATCAGGCGCAGCGTTTCGTCATAGCCCGACCACGCGAGCGTGATGGAATAGGTCCGCCATTGTCCAACGACCGCCATTGCAATCTGATCGTCATGAATGCGGTCGAATTCCCACGCGTGATGTTCTGCGACGTGTTCTACCAGATCAATCGGATGCACGTCATCTGCGTCTAGATACTGCTCGGAAAGTGCCATCTGCTCGGCCTCGCTGTTTTTTTGTCGATGGGGTCATTGGCAGCGCCCCATCTATGTGCCCGCTCAAGAGTCAGTGGTTTTTGTTTTCGACCCTCACTACATATGGTGGGCCGACAAGGGGCGACCTGTAAAGCAATTTCTTGGGGATAAGTCTGAAAACCTGAACAAACCTTACGAAAACCTCAGGTAAGGTGCCCGCTTGGCCGTTCTTGTGCCTGTGTGTGCGCCTACCAGACCGCGCGGTAAAGCTGGATGATCTCGTCCTTCGTGGGCACGCGCGGATTATTCTGTGGCGAGCCCGAGGCCAGCGCCTGATCAGCCATCAGGTCCAGTATTGCATCATCAACAGCAAGGCCCAGATCCTGCGGGCGCGGCACGTCAAGGTCATCGTTCAAGCGCCGCAGCCCATCGACCAGTTTACGGCAGGCAACGGAATGGCTGTCCATATCATCGGCCATACGCATGACCCGCGCACACGTGGCGTATCGTTCCGGTGCGGCATCGATGGAAAAGGCGGTGATTTCGGGCAAGAGCATCGCGTTGGACAGCCCGTGCGCCACGTGGAAATGCGCACCGATGGGGCGGCTCATCCCGTGGACAAGCGCAACGGACGCGTTCGAAAACGCCATGCCCGCTTGTGCGGCGGCCAGCATCAGCGCCTCTCGCGCGGGGCCGTCTTCGGGGTCCGCGCAGGCCTTGCGCACGTTGGCCGCGATCATGGGCATCGCGGCAAGCGCGAAAGCATCCGTATAGGCAAAGGCTTTGCGGCTGACATAGGCCTCGATCGCGTGGGTCAGGCTGTCGACAGCCGTATCCGCGGTGATCCGCGCGGGTTTCGTTGTGGTGAATGTCCAATCGATCAAGGCTGCAGTTGCAACGCAGGCCAGACCGGACAGATTGTATTTTTCAGGGTTGGTCGTATCGGTGATCACGCACCAGCGTGTCAGCTCTGACCCGGTGCCGCCCGTGGTCGGGATCAGGATGACCGGCACGCCGCAGCGGTCGATCTGCGCGGGGGCCTTGTAGTCGCGCACGTGGCCGGGATTGACGGCCATGAACGACAACGCCTTGGCGGTATCCATCGGACTGCCGCCACCGAACCCGATGATGCAATCGTAGCGCGCTTTGGCGAGGGCGGTCAGCCCTTCGGCAACACAGGCATCCGTGGGGTCTTCGATAACGCCGTCGAAGATGCCCCAAGGCACGCCAGACGTGTCCAGAACATCAGTGACCGTCGCGACATGACCCATTGCGACAAGGTTGCGATCGGTCACGATCATCGGATGCGACAGGCCAAGCTGCGTCAGCACATCCGCAATTTCCAGTGCGACACCGCCACCGATACGAATGATCCGTGGCGACTGAACCCGCCCGATATGTACCGACATGACTGCGCCCTCCCCCTTTCAGAGAAGCGGAGAGGGGCGGCGCTGGCAAGCGATAATACCCCGGATGCTACTCTGCGACGATGGACACCGCAGTTGCACCGACGACGCCAGAACCGTTGAAGTTCACGAAATCTGTTTGACCGGTCGCTGTCAATCCGCGCACTGGTGTTCCCTTGAACACCCCGTCAATCGACCCGTTGGCGACGATTTGATTGACACCGCCGCCAGTCAGCGAGCCACCGAAATCAGCTGAGAACGTATTGGGACGGGTTCCCCCGATTTCACCATTACTCAGTGAAAAGCTCCCGTTGTAGTCAACACCGCTTTCGAGGCCGGCAAAGCTGTGCAGTCGACCACTGACAATCTGGCGATCAAAGTCGGCTGAAATGTCGGCGTCCCCGACAAGGGTCCGTGTTCCGGCACCGGTAACAAAAACCATCGCAGTCGTGCCTTCAAACGTTGCAGTGCCCATGGCGACGGCCGAAAAAGCGCTATTGGGAATTGCGTTGACGCGATCAAGGTCGTCGCTGTGATCCAGAAACGCCCGTGTCGCGGGCGGTGTGAGGTCGATATTCTCTTCGATGGATTGGCCACCGCAGGCTGTTAGCATAACGGCAGCTGCGAACGGCAGGGCGCACTTGAGTGACATTGCGAGATTCCTTTGTCTGTTTGCGCCGAAAAACCAGAAATTTACGTTGCTTTTAGGGCAAATTCGCGCCGTCTTCGTGCCGCGTGTTTGACCATTGCAAACCCGGCACCAGCCTTTCAGGATGTCGACAATCACGAAAGGGACCGCCAATGAATACCGATCTGCTCAAACGCCTTTGCGAAACCCCCGGCGTGCCGGGTAATGAACATCGGGTGCGCGACCTGATCATGTCCGAAATCGACGGGCTGTTCGATGAGGTGTCGGTCGATCCCATGGGGTCACTGCATGGTGTGCGCAAGGCGTCCAAGGACGGTGCCCCGAAAGTCATGTTGCTGTGCCACATGGACGAAATCGGCTTTCTTGTCAGCCATATCGACAAAAAGGGGTTCATCTATGTCCAGCCTGTCGGCGGCTTTGATCCGCGCAACCTGTTTTCGCGCCGCGTCCTGGTCTGCACGGATGACGGCGATTTCAAAGGTGTCATGAACCCCGGCGGCAAGCCGGTTCACATCTCCAAGCCCGAAGACCGCAAGAAAGTGCCCGACGTTGGCGAATTCTTCGTTGATCTTGGCATGGGAAAAGCCGCGCAAGATCACGTGCGCATCGGCGACTTCGTGGTGATGGATGAACCCTTCCTCGAAATGGGGGACAAATTCGTCTCAAAGGCGCTTGATAACCGCATCGCCTGCTGGCTTGGCATCGAAGCAATCCGTGGCTTGAAGAAAAAGGGCCGTGGGGCAGAAATTCACGTTGTGTTCACAACGCAGGAAGAAGTCGGCCTGCGCGGTGCCCGGACATCTGCATTCAAGGTAAAACCCGATATCGGCATCGGCATCGACGTTACGCTATCCTGCGACACACCGGGCATCCCCGACAAGGATGTCACGACAACCCAAGGGGACGGGTTCGGCCTGCACATCCGCGACAGTTCATTCATTGCCGACCGCGATCTTGTCCGTGACTTTGCGGCCGTCGCGGAAAAGAACAAAATCCCCTACCAGCGCACCATGCTGGCCGCTGGCGGTCAGGATGGCGCCGCCGCGCAACAAGCCGCAGCCGGGGCACGTGCCATCGGCATCACCGTCGGCACACGCTACATTCACACGGTGACGGAAATGGTCGCCAAAAGCGATCTGAAAGCTGCGCAGGATATTCTGGTGGCCTATCTGGGCGGGTTCAAGGCCTAGGCCGCACGCTGACGGAACAAAGTTCCTTCCGCGCGGGTTGTCATGGCAAACGTCGCGAAAGGACAAATTGCTATGACCGACCTGAAGAAAGAATTCTGGAATCGAATGGAAGATGTGCAGGCCGGGATGCTGGGCATCAAGGGCCAGGGTCGGCTTGTCGCCATGTCTCCGCAGGTGGATGATGATGTGGCGGGGTTTGTCTGGTTCATCACAGCCAAGGGAACCGACCTTGCCAAAGGTGTGGCCACTGGCCCGCAGGCGGCCCAACTGGTCGTGGCCGATGCCAAGACGGGGCTTTATGCCGATGTAGATGGCACGCTGAGCGAATCCAAGGATGCGGAAGCGCTGGACGAATTGTGGAGCTTCGTCTCAGAGGCGTGGTTTGAGGGCGGCAAGACCGACCCTGACGTCTGCCTGATGCAATTCAAACCAGACGTCGCAGAGATCTCTGTCACCACAACGTCGGGGGTCAAATTCCTGTACGAAATTGCGAAAGCAAACCTGACGGACGAAAAACCTGATGCCGGCGATCAAGGCGTTGTAACATTCTAGGGATTGAAACAGGCGGGCCATCAGGCCCGCCTGTTTCACGGCAGACTACTTCTTGCCCTCAAGCGCCTCGATCCGCGCCATCAGGGCCGCGTTTTCTTCGCGGGCTTTCTGGGCCATTGCGCGCACGGCGTCGAATTCTTCACGGGTGACAAAGTCACGATCCGCAAGCCAGCGGTCCATCAGCGATTTCACTGCCGTGTTCGCCTCGTCCTTGGCACCTTGGGCGACGCCCATCGCGTTGGTCATCAACTGTGAAAGATCGTCGAAAATCTTGTTCTTGGGTGGTTGCATGTCGGCCTCCAAGCCTGTGGTCTGACTCACATATGGGGCGAGACACCGCCGGACACAAGGCGGGTGGTTGACTTCACCGCAGGCTCGGTCGAACAAGTCGCCATGTTGAACGCGATCCCCTTTCCGAACATCGACCCGGTCATTTTTTCGATCGAGTTGGGTGGCTTCACGCTGGCCCTGCGCTGGTATGCCTTGTCTTATATCGTCGGCATCGCAATCGGCTGGCAGGTCATGGCAATGGCACTGCGCCGGCCTGCGATCTGGCCGCACGACACCCCCCCGATGCAAAAGAAGCATCTCGAGGATCTGCTGACCTATATCGTTGTCGGCGTTATTGCAGGCGGGCGGCTTGGTTACGTGCTGTTCTATCGGCCCGACTACTACCTCCAGAATCCGCTCGAAATACCGGCGATCTGGACCGGTGGCATGTCTTTTCACGGCGGGTTCATCGGTGTCGTTCTGGCTGTTGCGCTGTTCAGCCGCAGGCAACAGGTGGCGCTCGGCTCTCTTTCGGATGTCGTCGCACTTTCCGCGACACCGGCCATACTGCTTGTGCGCTGCGCCAACTTCATCAACGGAGAGCTGTGGGGGCGTCCGACAGACATGCCGTGGGGCGTCTTGTTTCCGGGCGAAGCCGCGCAGGATTGCGCAGGCGTGGTCGGGACCTGTGCGCGCCATCCCTCGCAACTGTATGAAGCAGGCCTCGAAGGGCTGCTGCTGGGTCTTGTGCTGATGCTGTTGGCATTCCGGTTCGGAGCGTTGAAGAAGCCATGGCTTTTGACGGCCGTCTTCTTTGTCGGCTACGGGATCGCGCGGTTCCTTGTCGAATTTGTCCGCCAGCCCGACGAACAGTTTCAGGGGCCGGACAATCCGCTGGGTTGGGCGCTTGATTTCGGGGACTGGGGGCTGACCATGGGGCAGATCCTCTCAACCCCGATGATCCTGGCAGGGCTTGCCGTCATCCTGTTCCTGCGCCGCCGGGCATGAGCCTGCGTGACCTGATAGAAGCGCAAATCGCGGCGGACGGCCCGATGCCGCTGTCGGACTTCATGGCGCACAGCCTAATGCATCCGACGTATGGCTATTACGCGACGCGCGATCCGTTCGGCGCTGCTGGGGATTTCACGACCGCGCCGGAAATCAGCCAGATGTTTGGTGAGCTGATCGGGCTGTGTCTGGCGCAGACATGGATTGACCAGGGGGCGGACCCGCATGCGGTGCTGGTCGAACTTGGCCCCGGACGCGGGACGCTGATGGCCGATATCCTGCGCGCCACCAAGGGCGTGCCCGGCTTCGCCCCAGCGGTCCACTTTGTCGAAACGTCCCCGACGTTACGGGGTCTGCAAGCGCAAGCAGTGCCACAGGCAGTCTTTCATGATGATCTGACAACGGTGCCGGACGCGCCGATCCTTCTGGTCGCCAACGAATTCTTTGACGCGCTGCCGATCCGCCAGTTCCAGCGCAGCGGCGATCAGTGGCGCGAACGTGTGGTCGGGCCAGAGCTAAAGCTCGGACTTGCTGATCCGGCCCCCTTTGGCGCAGTGGCCGACCGCCTGGCCGACACGAACCAAGGTGACATCGTCGAGGTCTGCACCGCCCTGCCCGCCCTGATAACCGAACTTGACCAGCGTATCGCGGGCCGTGGCGGCGCGGCGCTGATTATCGACTACGGCGACTGGGCCAGCCTTGGCGATACGCTGCAAGCCTTGAAGAACCACACCAGCATCGATCCATTCAGCGCACCCGGTGAGGCCGACCTGACGGCCCACGTCGATTTCGCGGCCATCGCAAAACACGTCACCCGCGCAGAGGTCACACGACTGACGACCCAAGGTGTCTTCCTGGAACGGCTCGGGATTACGCAGCGCGCCCAAGCGCTGACCAAAGGGCTGAAGGACGAGGCGCTGAAAAGCCATATCGCCGCGCATCGGCGCTTGACCCACCCCGCCGAAATGGGCGACCTTTTCAAGGTGATCGGGATCAAACCGAAACATGCGCCCAATCTTCCGGGATTTGCCACATGACACTTGAAGTCATAACGGACAACACGCTGGACGGCGTCCAGCACGGGTTCTTCACACGCAAGGGGGGCGCGTCCTCGGGCGTCTTTCACGGGCTCAATTGCGGCTTTGGCAGCAGCGACCAGCACGAGATCGTCGCGATCAATCGCGGACGTGTGGCCGAAGCGATGGGTGGCGGGCACCTTTGCGGCGTGCATCAGATGCATTCGGCGACTGTTGTGAAAATCGACGCGCCCGAAGACAAGAAACACAAGGCCGACGCGCTGGTGACGAAAACGCCGGGACTGATCCTGTCGGTGCTGACAGCGGATTGCCAGCCGGTTCTGTTCGCCGATCAAAATGCCAAAGTCATCGGCGCGGCCCACGCGGGCTGGCAGGGCGCAATGGATGGCGTTCTTGAAAACACGGTGTCGGCCATGGTCGATCTTGGGGCCACGCGAGAAAACATCACCGCCGTCATCGGTCCCAGCATCAGCCAGCGGTCTTATGAAGTCGGGCCAGAGTTCCTGGACCAGTTCATGGCCCACGATCCGGCCAGCGCGCGGTTCTTCGTGAACGGTGAAGGGGACCGCCTGTTGTTCGACCTGCCCGGCTACGGTTTGCAACGATTACGGGATGCGGGCGTGGGTCAGGCGCAATGGACGCGGCATTGCACGTATCGCGACCCCGACAGGTTCTATAGTTACCGGCGATCATGCCATGCAAAAGAAGCGGATTATGGCCGATTGATTGCGGCGATCCGGCTCTGATCTGGGCGGGAATGGGGCGGCTTACTGCCCCGCCACCGCCGCATTCTGCGAAACAATGCCACTAGATTGCGCGGGATTGACCCGCGTTCGGGCAACAAACCCCTAGTTTTCTTTGCTTTCGTGATTGTCGCGAATTTGGGCAAAGTCACCGGCCAAAAAAATTGGAAAAAATGCAAAAACCAGCTTGATTGCCAAATTCTTGCCCGACCCGAGGGGGAAAGTGTTTCCAACGCCGCAACAATTGCTGGACGCGGCAGGGACAGGATTAACGGAGCAAGACAATGAGCAAGACACGCTGGATGAAGAAGACAATCGAAGAAGCAGCCAACTGCACCCACAAGATGCCGTGGGAACGTGGCCTGCGGCGTCAGGCGATGATCGCCCGCCGGGTGGAAGAAACACAATCGACTGCGAAGGTCTCGCTGGCACCGCTGCCCGCTTGGATGACCGAAGGCATCAGCGCCTAAAAGCTGACCTCTATTCCCTCAGGTTTCCTCCCAGAGACCTCACTGCCGCATGGTTCGATCAAACGAACCATGCGGTTTTTTGTTCGCAGTTGGGTGCCTCGTGCGCTTGCGCAGTGGCGGGTCAGGAATTCCGTGCTTTGGGATTAACCATAATTGGTGCACACTCCCGACCATAATCTGGCGTGGAGACCTATAAACCTGTCATTTTGAAAAATTGCCTGCGACGGGCGCGGTCCTTCCGCTTCAGATATTATTTTGAAGGGAACACAAGATGCCAACCATTGATGTCACAGATATCGCAGCCAATTTCACCATGTCGTTCGGCTACCAGTTTTCAAGTTATGTCGGTAGCGGGTCAACGTTCTATAGTTGGGAAACCAATGGCGGTCATACGATCACGTTGACCGGAACAGGGATCACAACCGGTGTGGGGAACTTGCCGACTGGCGGGACCATCACCGGCATGCTCATTGATCTGAACGGCACCGCGCCATCTGATGTTGATGTCGAAATTTCGGGGATCGAAAACAAAAACATTACGGACATCGTATTTGTCGCTGGGCCCGATTCTGAGAATACGCTTTGGGCGACGGTCCTGGACGGGGATGTCACGGTCGACGGGGCCCCGACCGAAGATTTCCGGGTCGAGATAAACACTGACTTTGATGAGGTAAGTTTCGGGATTCACAACGGCGAGGATGCGACCATCCGCGGTGATTTCTTTGGTTTTACGTACTTTGGTGGTGTGCAAGTCTTGGAAGGGACAGCACATTTTTCGGCAGGTGAAACAGACTTCGAAGGTTTCATCTACTGGTTTAATCCAGCCCAAACCGTCCGCGGCAACGCGCGTCTGCTAGGCGGGGACGACACAATCATCTGGACCGAAGACACGCGCAGCTATCCCAGCTCCTATGTCTATGCATATGCAGACGCATCATTCGTTTCTGGCAGCGCTGTCGTTGTCGGTGGCGATGACCTGCTTGATGCACGCAATGCCGGTGATGGCATCGGTGCCTTCCTTGTCGGAGATGCCTATCACACCACTGCTGCGACCGCGATGGTCATAGGTGGTGACGATATTCTTTTCGGCGCAAACGCATCCGACGGGGCACCCACGAACCGGCTTTATGGTGATGTCGTCGTTAACTTCACTGACACGTTAATTGCAGGTGATGATACCATCTATGGGCGCGCCGGGAATGACGAAATTTATGGCGATACAGGTTCTACCGGGACAAACTACATTGGCGGCGATGATCTGATCTATGGCGGTAGCGACGGCGAAGATCTGATGTATGGCGGTCGCGGTAATGATCGGATGTATGGCGGCAAGGGCATAGTCGAAATGCGCGGCGATCAGGACAACGACAAGCTTTACGCAGGCGACGGCACCACAACAGCATATGGTGGCTCTGGGGATGATCTGATCAAAGTCACCGGCGATGGTGAGGGATCATTCTATGGCGGAAGTGGAATCGACCGCATCAGCTACTACGACGCCGAGGGCGGGATCACGATTGATCTGGGTGCCAATACAATCTCGCGCTACTGGGCAGATGATGACACCATTTCCAATTTTGAAAACGTGTCGGGTTCCAAGGTCGGCAACAACAAGATCTTCGGCACATCAGGTGCCAATGACATCGACACCTATGATGGCAACGACAAGGTCTATGGCGGCGGTGGTGGCGACAAGATCTCGCTTGGCAAGGGCAACGACTATGTCAAGGCTGATTTCGGGGCCAATACCTATGAAGGCTCCAGCGGCCTTGACACGATTTCATATTACAACAGCAATGACGGCGTGATTGTCGACCTGAAGCACAACGAAGCTGAGGGAGGCTATGCCGAAGGCGACACCATCAGCGGCTTTGAACGGCTGACCGGATCGACCGAAGACGACAAGCTGTATGGAAGCGACGGTGGCAATATTCTGAAAGGTGGTTCGGGCGAAGATAGCCTGTGGGGCCGTGACGGGAACGACAAGCTTTATGGCGGTTCCAACAGTGACCGTTTCGACGGTGGCGAGGGCAACGACAAACTTTACGGCGGGTCCGGCGTCGATACGTTCCACTTTGACAAGGGCGATGATTTCGACACCGTCATGGATTTCCAGAACAACGCTGACCGGATTGAAATCGACGGCTACAGCAGCGGCTTTGATGCATTTGATTATGCAACACAGGTCGGGACGGATGTCGTCTTTAACTTCGGCGGCGGTGATGGCCTGATTGTCGAAAACGTGCTGATCGGCCAGTTGGGGAACGATCTGTTCGTGGTTTAATCGCCCACATCGCAACAGGTAATCCGCCCGCTGTCCTGCAGCGGGCGGTTTCTTTTGGCCCTCAGGGCAGCGGAATCCGCGGCATCGTGAAGCGCACACAGATTTGCCCATCAAGATGGACCGACGGAATATCGATCACATAAGAACAACAGGCAAGGATCGTCCCCGACAAGTCGTCAACGCTGCAACCGAACGACGGCAAAAGCGTCACCGAAGGGCGCTCGATAATCTCAAGCTCTGCCCCGCCAACGACGTCTCCGGCAACGGTTTGCAAAGATGCCGTGTTGCCGCCAGGGTCGGTGACGACGACAAGAACATCGTCACGCGCTTTGGTTGCGGTGTCATAGGCCGCCTGCACCAGAAACAGCGGCGTTTTCTTTTTCAGCAGATCGCGCAGCGGCTGCCCCGCCACACCTTTGACCAAGGCAACTGCAACTGGTCCGCTGACCGTGCTTTGCACAAGCGGGTGTTCCGTTTCGACCTTCAGTTTCGCAGCGGCCTTCTCGAAAAGCGTGTCCGCGACCTTCCGCAGGTCCGTGATTTCGGGTGCCATTACTTGGGTTGTCATGTCATGTCTCCTTCTGTTCACAGGATGAATGGTGTCAGATCGATCGTCAGGTTGTTGCAAACCGTCACACCGATCCCGCCGCCCGGTGACTGTGCGCCGCCGTAACATTTGACCGACAGGCTAAGCGGAAAATCGATACCGACAGAGCATTTGCCGCTGAATTCGATATCGATCCCCTGTGCCGTCGTGGGCGGTGCGGTAATGGGCATGACCGCTTCATATGGCGCTCGCGCGACATCCTCGCCATTGGCATCACTCAGGATACCGGCCCCGTCTTCGGGTCTAAGATGTATCCCGTACGTGCCGTCGCGCAGCCTGAGGTCGCCTACCGTTTGCAACATCACAACACCCATCACCCGTTGCTTGGTGATAATGTCATCAAGTGGCATGTCGCAGATATGCGCGGGCCGGAAGGCGGCAAAGATATCATCCGAACTGACGAAGTAGGTCGTCTTGGATATGTCCTTGGGGTTGATCCCTTTCACAGCACCGAATGTCTTGGTGAGGCGCAGGGATTCATCAACAATGTCTCTCAACATCGCTCTCTCCTTTTTAAATGGATTTTTTCAAATTGGGTGGCCAGAAAATTGGCCGGTCGTCATACAATAAAGGGAGTTTAGCATATTTCGGCCGCGTTCGATACCAGTGCGCGGGCCGCCGCAGGTCAGGTTTTCCTGACGTTTCGCCAGTTTCGCAACATTAAGGGCCAGATCGCATGAATATCCCACGATTCGGACACGGCAGACCCGCAATCACCGCCAAATGTGGCAGAACCAGCCATAACTCGTAAACAATCCCGCTGTCAAAAGTCGGATTGACCACGAAAAATTTCGAAATCGTTAATTTCTTTGACCGTCCGCGATCCCGTTTGCCATATTCTCATCAACAGCAACACTCCTCAGAGTTGTCGGTGGGGCCGACGCTGATGTGACACACCGAAAGGTACGCCACATGAAGACGATGCCCCCCCGTGCCGCAGGCCTCGCGGTGAAAAGTTTTACCTCACCGGTCAAAGTCGACCGGTTCGCTAGTCAAGATGGGCGACCTCAGCGCACAAAGCCTCTGATGCGCAAATATGAGATCGCCCATCTGACCTCTTCCTCCTCGGAAATTGTAGAGAGTACACGGCTTGCCCCAGCATTGCCGGCGTTTGAAGATGCTTTTGCCGCGCTGGGGCGCGGCGCCATTCTTCAGACCAAAACGGGCCCGGTCGCCGTCGAAGACCTCTTGCCCGGCGACCAGGTCATGACATCCCAAAACGGCTTTCAGACGTTGCTTTGGAAGGGCGCGATGACGATCATCCCGGGCGCGCAGAACACGCGTCGGGAAATGGGCACCATGACCCGCATCACCGCAGACGCGCTTGGGCTGGGCCGCCCGTCGCCTGATCTGGTCCTTGGTCCGGCAGCCCGCCTTTTGCACAAGGCCAACGGAATCCGCACGCTGACAGGGGCCGACGCAGCCTTCATTCCGGTGCGTGACTTTGTGGATTCAGCGCAGATCATCGAATTGACACCGATCGCACCGGTCCATGTCTACCAGCTCGGTTTTGAAAACCACGAACTGATGAAGGTGAACGGCGTCGAGATCGAAAGCCTGCATCCGGGTCCGATCCATTCCCTTGGTCTGCGCCATGACATGTTGTCGCTGCTTCAGGCAATGTTCCCGCACAAGGCGCAACTGCCCGATTTCGGAACAATGGCCTATCCGCGCATCCGGCTTCGCGATCTCGATCTGTTTGACGTCGCCTGACATCGCGAGCGATTTGCCACCTGTGCAGACGACGCATCGATAAGGACACGCTCGCACCCACACTTCAAGCGTGACTTTCATTTCCGTCTGAAACGGCAGCTCGTCTTCGACCGACTACGCCTTCAAATCGTCCAGCATGCCGATCATCTGCCGACCCAATTCCTGTTTGGAAAAAGGGTAGCAACATCACGCAGGTCACCTATCCATAACGCGTATGGAAATATCCCTCAGGCGTCTTGGGCCAGTCGCGCTTCCAGAACATCAAAAGGCACGCCCGGATCGTCCTTTGCGCAGCGAATGACCAACGACGTCTTTACCGACGCGACATTCTTCGCACTGGTCAGATCTTCGGTCAGAAAGCGCTGGAATGTGCGCAGGTCGGGGGCCACGCATTTTAGAATGAAATCGACCTCTCCGTTCAGCATATGACACTCGCGCACAAGCGGCCATTGCTGGCACTTGGTCTCGAAGGCAGACAAATCAGCCTCGGCCTGGCTGACCAGACCAACCATGGCAAAGACCTGTACCTCGAAACCCAGTTCTCGGGCATCGACGTCAGCATGATAGCCCTTGATGAAACCCTGCTCTTCCAGCGTGCGAACACGGCGCAGACAGGGCGGCGCGGAAATGCCGACCCGCTTTGCAAGCTCGACATTCGTCATACGACCGTCAGCCTGCAATTCCGCCAGAATCATCCGGTCAATATCGTCAAGTCGTGAGCCTGGCATTCATCTCTCCCTATTTTTAGGAATACTACGCGTGCGGGACAGAAGACGCAATAAAGTTTCACCAAAGCGCAACATCATAACGCCAGATTGGGCACAGCAGCGGTGGTGGACGGGGTTTCAACCCCTTCGCAGCATCGCTATATCGGTCAGCGAACCGTTCCGCATGAGGCTGCCATGTCCACCACAACCCACACCAAAGTTCTGATCATCGGCTCCGGCCCTGCCGGCTATACCGCGGGTGTTTACGCCGCGCGCGCAATGCTGGAACCGATGCTGGTGCAAGGGATCGAACCGGGCGGCCAGCTGACCACAACGACAGAGGTTGAAAACTGGCCCGGCGACACAGAAGTGCAAGGCCCCGATCTGATGGTCCGCATGGAAGCGCATGCACGTGCTATGGGCTGCAATATCGTCTCGGATATTGTCAGCAATCTCGATCTGTCCAAACGCCCGTTTACCGCCAAGCTCGACAGCGGCAACACGGTGACAGCCGATGCGGTCATCCTGTGCACAGGTGCCCGTGCGAAATGGCTCGGGCTTGAGACTGAAGAGAAATTTAAAGGCTTCGGCGTATCCGCCTGTGCGACTTGCGACGGCTTCTTTTATCGCGGTCAGGAAATCGTCGTAATCGGCGGCGGAAACACCGCCGTGGAAGAAGCGCTGTTCTTGACCAACTTTGCCTCGAAGGTGACACTGATCCATCGCCGCGACGAATTGCGGGCCGAAAAAATCCTTCAGAACCGTTTGATGAAAAACCCCAAGATCGAAACCCTGTGGTTCCATCAACTTCAAGAAGTCTACGGCACCGATCAACCGCTTGGTGTGGAAGGGGTCAAGGTAAAGCACACCAAGACCGGCGAAATCACCGACATCCCCTGCAAAGGCGTGTTCATCGCGATCGGACACGCGCCCGCAACGGAACTGGTAAAAGACCAGCTTGAAACGCACAACGGCGGCTACGTCGTCGTGCAGCCCGGCACCACGAAAACAGCCATCCCCGGCGTTTTCGCGGCAGGCGATCTGACAGATCACGTCTATAGGCAGGCCGTGACAAGCGCGGGCATGGGCTGCATGGCCGCACTCGATGCGGAAAAGTTTCTTGCCGAACAGGGCGAAACCGATGTCAGCACGGAATTGCCGCTGGGCTACGGCGCACCGGTCGCCGGGGAATAGCGGGGTTAAGCGCGACGGTTTCAAACCCGTCGCCACGATCCGTGCATAACCAATCAGTCAAGAGCGATTGATTAATTCCCGAGAGCTTGCAACCACGAACAATGGGAGCGACCGCCGACACCGGCGATGGGAAATGACATGCAACACATCCAAATCGAAGTCTGCGAAAGCCTTCCGACCAATGACGCGCTCAACGGGCAACGGGCTAAGGGTTTGATTGCGGACACACTGACACCGAACGTCGAAATGCGGGACCTCTATCCAAAGCTTGGTCTTGTTGAACCAATGGAACCAATCGACACGACTACTTACTAGGATCAGCCCATGTTGCGTCCGCACCTGCATTACTTCGCATAGGATCTTCGATAAGCAATTCGTGCAGCCCAGCGCACCCGCGTTGTGGCCGAATGCCAACACTTGGCGCGATCATCGCTTGCATAAATCTTTGTTCTTGCGTGAACAAAGATCCGCCGACATACGTTCACGCGTGAACAAGCATTGAGTCGACCCCGTGACCATCGTCGCCAAATTCAACGCCGAAGAGCAGGATCAGCTCTTTCGCCTGCTGCGCCAGCTGGAAATCAATCCAGGCGGCACGCAGCGGCATATGGCAGCAGCGCTCAATATCTCGCTCGGGCGGCTCAATACATTACTGCGCATGGCGACCGACGCCGGGCTCGTCGGACGCACCACCAAGGACAGCGCTGACAAACGCCAGCGCATTGCGTACGCCCTCACCTCCAAGGGGGCGTCGGAAAAAATCCGTCTCACAGACACATTTCTGGCTCGAAAATTTGCGGAATACGACGCGCTGCATGCGGAGTTGACCGGGACGACCTCTGGCCTCTCTCCCCTCAAAGGTAGGACTAAACTGATGCAAAATAACCTGGCTCCAATCCCAGAGCTTTACGTCTCTTTCGACAGCGCCCAGAAAATGAAAATGGAGGCGGCCGATCTGACCAGCCACGATCTGACACCGCGCCAGATCTGCGATCTCGAACTGCTGATGAACGGCGGCTTCAACCCGCTCAAAGGCTTCCTGTCAGAAGCCGACTACGACAACGTCGTCGAAAACATGCGGCTTGCCTCGGGCGAACTCTGGCCCATCCCGGTCACACTGGATGTCTCTGAAAAATTTGCCGAAACGGTCGAACTCGGTCAGGACATTGCCCTGCGCGATCAGGAAGGCGTGATCCTTGCGACGATGACGCTTACCGACAAATGGATACCGAACAAGGCGCGCGAAGCCGAAAAGGTCTTCGGTGCCGACGACAGCGCACACCCTGCGGTCAACTACCTGCACAATCAGGCCGGCAAGGTCTACCTCGGCGGTCCGATCACCGGCATCCAGCAACCTGTCCACTATGATTTCCGTGCGCGGCGCGACACGCCCAACGAACTGCGCGCCTACTTCCGCAAACTGGGCTGGCGTCGGGTCGTCGCGTTCCAGACACGCAACCCGCTGCACCGCGCGCATCAGGAACTGACTTTCCGCGCCGCCAAGGAAGCACAGGCCAATCTGCTGATCCACCCGGTCGTCGGCATGACGAAACCGGGCGATATCGACCATTTCACACGGGTCCGCTGCTACGAGGCCGTTCTGGACCAGTATCCGTCAGCCACGACGACCATGTCGCTGCTCAACCTCGCCATGCGCATGGCTGGCCCGCGCGAGGCGGTCTGGCACGGGTTGATCCGCAAGAACCACGGCTGCACCCACTTCATCGTCGGGCGCGACCACGCAGGACCGGGCAAGAATTCGGCAGGCGATGATTTTTACGGCCCCTATGACGCCCAGGACCTCTTCCGCGAACATCAGGAAGAAATGGGTATAGAAATGGTCGACTTCAAACACATGGTCTTTGTGCAGGACCGCGCGCAATACGAACCCGCTGACGAAATTGCGGACAAGGACAACGTGACCATTCTTAATATCTCTGGCACGGAATTGCGCCGCCGCCTGTCTGAAGGTCTGGAAATTCCGGAATGGTTTTCCTTCCCTGCGGTCGTCAACGAATTGCGCAAGACCCGCCCACCCCGCGCACAGCAGGGGTTCACCGTGTTCTTCACCGGTTTTTCCGGATCGGGCAAATCCACGATCGCAAACGCGTTGATGGTCAAACTCATGGAAATGGGCGGGCGTCCGGTCACGTTGCTTGACGGTGATATCGTGCGCAAGAACCTCTCGTCCGAGCTTGGCTTCTCCAAGGAACACCGAGATCTGAACATCCGCCGCATCGGCTATGTCGCGTCTGAAATCACTAAAAACGGCGGGATCGCGATTTGCGCACCGATCGCACCTTACGCGACAACACGGCGCGCGGTGCGCGAAGACATCGAAGCTTTCGGGGCCTTCGTCGAAGTGCACGTCGCAACGTCGATCGAGGAATGTGAACGGCGCGACCGCAAAGGGCTCTATAAATTGGCCCGCGAGGGAAAGATCAAGGAATTCACCGGCATTTCAGACCCTTACGACGTGCCAGAATCGCCCGAGCTGCGGATCGAAACCGAAAGCGTCGAAGTCGACAACTGCGCACATCAGGTCATCCTCAAGCTTGAATCGCTTGGTTTGATCAAAGGCTGACCTGCGTCTTTCTTTGTCCAATCAAACTTCCGCCGGAGGCTTTGAAACAGACAAGGACAGGCGAAACGCCCGAAAACAGAAGGTGCACGAGATCAATTTCGAGACATCCCGCACCAAAAAGTCATAATCCGGGCATCAATCGGGCCAGATCACACACAAACATGGGCGTATCCACGAAAGGATACGCCCATGCGAACCACATTTCAGCACCCTGACATGCGTTGGCTTAACGCCACGCCCTATGCTCAGTGCAGCGCGACCAAGGTCATATCGTTAAGTGCGGCCAAATGGGACGCGACTGCGGGCGACGCCACCAGTGCGACCTGCTCGCCTTGCGCGTTGTGCACCGCGAAAAGCTCTGACGCAGATCCGGCTTCGGCCTGAACGTCTTCGGGCAGATCAGCGACGTCGATCGGCTTGAGGTAAATTGATTTGCCCGCGAGGGCCTTCAGTTCATGTTTCGTGTGCATGATCGCTACCCTTTCCTGATTTCGATCTTCTGGATGATCCGGTCCGGCACGCTGCGTTTCAGATCAACGTGCAACAGACCGTTTTCGATCACAGCGGTTCCGACATCGACACCTTCCGCCAGCACGAAAGAGCGTTGAAACTGCCGCGCGGCGATCCCGCGATGCAGGAAAACACGACCTTCGCTGTCGTCTGTCTGTTTGCCCCGTATGACCAATGTGCTGTCTTCGACGGTGATACTCAAATCACCTTCGGTAAATCCCGCGACAGCCAGCGTGATGCGATAGGATGTCTCGGACGTCTGTTCGATGTTGTAGGGGGGATAGCCGTCATTCCCGGTCTTGGCGGTACGTTCCACCAAGCGTTCCAGCTGTTCAAAGCCCAACAAGAACGGATGCGTTCCCAAAGCCAGTTTTGTCATGCGACACGTCCTCTGATCCAAGCGACATCTCTGATGTGGTCCCATTCTGGCAACCACACCGTCAATATGGGGCGCAGCGCCCGACCCTGCAAGAGGTAGGGCTAGGAGAAATCGCCCCGACCCCTTATATTGCTGACGAAGCTAGGGAATCCGCATTGCATGAATAACAGCACACAGATGCCGCAAGACGACGTCCTGCGCGTCAAACTAGAGGTGTTGCGCCGCGAACATCGTGACCTCGATGACGCAATCGCCGCGCTGCAGGACAGGGCCTCGTCAGATATGCTGACGATCCGGCGGCTGAAAAAGCAGAAACTCCACCTCAAGGACCAGATCGCGGTCCTCGAAGACCGCGTGACACCAGACATTATCGCCTGAGTCTCAGACCTCGGTCAGACTGGCCAGCGGCACCGTCAAACGACCGCTAAAGCCGGCGGCGTCGAACGTTTGGTCCAGTTCACCATTCAGCCGAAGCACACTCAGACGGATCAGCTTGCTGCCAAACCCTATGTCTTTCGAGCTTTCTCCGCTCGCCGCCACACCGCGTTCGGTCCAATGCAGGTGCAGATGGGTGTCTGATTGCTCCCACGAAACCGCTAATTGACCGACATCACCCGCAAGCGCGCCGTATTTCACGGCATTCGTGACAAGTTCGCTCAGCAGCAATGCGAAATTCGTCGCTGACCGCGATTCAAGATTGACCTGCGCGCCCGTGAAGGCGACCTTTTCAGGCCGCCCCTTCACATAAGGCGCAACAAGCGTATCAAGCAGATCGTTCAGGCTGACGCTTCCGGTCGTGTTCTGCCCGCCAGAGCTGATCGGCACGATCAGGTTGTGCGCCCGCGCCAACGCTTCCATCCGCATCTCAAGCGCTTCGCCGACCTCTTCAATCGACTCGCTTTCGCGCAGTGTCATGCGCACAAGGCCACCCACGACCGCAAACATGTTCTTGATCCGGTGGTTCAGTTCTTCCAGCACCAGTTCACGATCCGAAAGCGAGCGCCGCAAAAGCAATTCGGTTTCGACCATATTGGCCAGATCTTCCAGCGCAGCAAGATCGCGTTCGCTCCAGTTTTTCGGCTGGTTGCCTATCGAACAAAGCGAACCCAGCACTTCGCCTTCGGGGCCGTGCACAGGAACGCCCAAATAGGCGACCACGTCATAATCTTTCACGGCACCATTTTCGCGCAACGTTGGATGCACCGTCGCGTCCGCGACGACCAGTGGCGCGTTGCTCGAAACAACGTACTGGCAAAACGAATGCGTCAACGGCGTTTCTGCGACATCAAAACCCTGACGCGACTTGAACGACTGGCGTTGATTGTCCACGAACGACAGCAAGCTCACCGGCTCACCTGTCATGGCCTGCGCCATTCGCGTGATACGGTCAAACGCCTCTTCGGGGAGGCTGTTCATCAAACCCATTTTTTCAAGCGTGCTTAAACGCTTGGTATCGGCCAATGTCGTGGCATGTTCCGCAACAGGAGAATTGGGAAAGTCGGTCGGAATATTCATGTGTCGGTCCCCCTGCGGTGTACCTAGACCATAAGTCGCCACGATCAACACAAAAACCTGCGATGTGCCGTCAGGGCAAAGGGACATTGCAACCTTTGAACTGCTGGCTATATTGCCGCTTCCTGTCAAAAGGGGACATTGATGACCCAACCACCCGTCGGCATTATCATGGGCAGTCAATCCGACTGGGCCACCATGCGCGAAGCGGCCGCTTTGCTTGATGATCTTGACATTTCTTACGAGAAAAAGATCGTCTCTGCCCACCGCACACCCGACCGCCTTTGGGACTATGGGAAAACGGCTGTGGATCGTGGATTGCAGGTCATCATCGCCGGTGCCGGCGGTGCCGCGCATCTGCCGGGCATGATGGCGTCGAAAACGCGCGTGCCAGTGATCGGCGTCCCCGTCCAGACCAAAGCTTTGTCTGGTGTCGACAGCCTGTATTCGATCCTGCAAATGCCGCGCGGGTTTCCCGTGGCAACAATGGCAATCGGTGCGGCCGGTGCGGCAAATGCAGCGCTGATGGCTGCCGGCATCCTCGCCCTGCAGGACCCTGCACTCGCCCAGCGGCTTGAAGACTGGCGCGCCGCGCTGTCGGCCTCCATCCCGGATGAACCCAGTGATGACTGAATCGCTCAAGACAGGGGCAACGATCGGTATTCTTGGTGGCGGCCAGCTTGGTCGCATGCTGTCGGTTGCGGCGGCACGGCTTGGATTCAAGACATGTATCTTCGAACCCGCAGGCGATTGCCCGGCAAGTCATGTCGCCAACTTTCACATGAAAGCGGGCTATGACGATACCGACGCGCTAAAACGGTTTGCAGAAAGTGTCGATGTCATCACCTTTGAATTCGAAAACATCCCGACATCGGCGCTCGATGCGCTTGAAGCTGTAAAACCGATCCACCCGAACCGGCGCGCGTTGGCCACCAGTCAGGACAGGTTGACGGAAAAAGAATTTCTGCGCGGGCTTGGTCTGCAAACCGCGCATTTCGCCGACGTCAGTGATACGGCATCGCTGGACGCGGCCATCGCGAAAATCGGCACACCCGCGATCCTGAAAACACGGCGCATGGGGTATGACGGCAAAGGACAGGCGCGCCTGTCATCACCTCAGGATGCGGCGGATGCGCTGGCAGATATGGCGGGTGCGCCTGCGATCCTTGAAGGTTTCGTCAGCTTCACGCATGAGGTGTCGGTCATCGCGGCCCGCAATCCCGAAGGCGCGATTGCCTGCTATGATCCGGGCGAGAACGTGCACGTCGGTGGTATCCTGTCCACCACGACGGTCCCTGCAAAGCTGACCGCCGGGCAGGCGTCGGACGCCGTATTGATCGCCGCCAGAATCCTGAATGCACTTGATTATGTCGGTGTCATGGGGGTCGAGCTTTTCGTCACAGCCGAAGGCCTGATCGTCAATGAAATCGCCCCGCGTGTACACAATTCAGGGCATTGGACGCAGAACGGTTGCACCATCGACCAGTTCGAACAGCATATCAGGGCAATCGCCGGATGGCCGCTTGGCGATGGCACACGGTTTGCGAACGTCACAATGGAAAACCTGATCGGCGATGATATCGCACAAATACCGGACATCGCGCAAAGCGGCGCGGCAATCCATCTCTATGGCAAGGCGGATGCGAAACCGGGGCGCAAAATGGGCCACGTCAACCGCGTAACAGGCCCGGTCTAGCGCTATTCCTCGCCAAAGATCACATCCGAAAAGCTAAGCGACTTGTCGAATTTTCCGGTCTGCAGGAATGCCTTGGTCTGTGCCATGACCAGCGGATTGTTCATCATGAAGGTATGGGTGACAGGCAGCACCAGATGATCGGTCATGCCGTCAAGTTTCGTGCTTTCAACAGACACCTTGCCGTCATCCGGGCCGTCGATCACGGATGAATAAACCGGATTCAGGCTGCGATTGCCCGCGATGATCCCGACCTCATAGGCTGGCATGCCAAGTTCGTTCGGCACGCTGTCCTCTTCAGTGCCAAGCTGCAGACCCGCAGGGCCGTTGACCCACTGAAACGGTTCCCAATCACCGAAAACGTCAACCAGTTCGGAACCGTTGTTTGGTGGTCCAAGCATGACAACACGGCCCATCTTGTCGGGGCGATTGTTGGTCAGCCAGGCGCGGGTCAAAATCCCACCCATTGAATGGGTGACAAAATTGACGGTCCGGTCGCCGCATGCGGCCACATCCTGCGGCAGATTTTCACGCACCAGCTGGTCGATGGTGAAATCCGTAGATGGATAGCCAGAGTTGATGACCTTATAGCCCTCGCTTTCCAGATAAAGCTGCATCGGGGCGAATGAAATTTCTGTCCGCGCCAGACCGTGCAGCAGCACCACACATTCTTCGTTTTCGGCGACAGAAGGCGTGCTTGCGCAAGCTGACAACAGGAAGACTCCGATGATGGCGAAACGTTTCATGCATCCTAGATAGCACCGGATGCGATTAACGGAAGGTCAGGTTTTTGTAACCTTGCGTTTTTTTGGTGAACCTCGCAGGTTTCGCCCATGCCGACTCCCCGTCTCGCCACGCGCGCCATCATCCTCCATCACAACAAGCTGCTTCTTGTGAACGCCTGGAAAGGCAAATCGCACCTGTGGTGCGCACCCGGCGGCGGGGTCGAACCCCATGCCAGCCTGCCCGACAACCTCGCGCGCGAAGTGATGGAAGAAACAGGTCTGTCAGTCGAGGTCGGCGCAGTATGTCTGGTCAACGAATTTCACGACCCCGGCGGAACGTTTCACCAAGTGGATATCTATTTTCGCTGCACGATCCTGTCCGGTGCCTTGTCTGACCAGTGGATCGATCCCGAAGGAATCGTGACACAGCGCCGCTGGGTCACGCGCGATGAATTGCGCACCCTGACTTGCAAACCGGACAGTCTGGCAAGCGTTGCATGGGACACGTCTGACCACATCACCTATGACGCGCTTGAACCTATCGTCCGCTGACGCGCATTGGCTATCTGCGCACCAGCGAAATGCCGATCCCGCCCAGCACCAGCCCGCCGGCAACGATCAGGCGCATGGTCAGGGGCTCGGCCAAAAACACGGCTCCGGCCGCAACGGCGATCACCGGTACGCTCAACTGCGCCACGGCGGCGGTTGTCGTCGCGATCTTCGGCAAGACCCGATACCATAACGCATAGCCCAGCCCCGATGTGACGGCCCCCGCGGTGATGGCAAGCGCAACGCCGCCACCCGACAGCACACCACCCCACCCCGCGCCAAGTGGCAGGATCACCAACGGCAGGCACAACACAAAATTTCCGGCAGATGCGGCAACAGCGTCAGGCCCTTTTTGGCCCAACAACGTATAAGCCGCCCAGGCAATCCCTGCAGCCGCCATCGACAGGGCCCCCAGCACAGGAACCGCATCTGTTCCGGACGGCCAAAGTAGAACCGCCAGACCAACCAATGCAATCACAGCACCCGCCCAACGCAAGGCAGGAATGTCCTGCCCTTTCACGACGGCAAAGCCGAACATGACGACCTGCAAAACGCCAAACAGGATCAACGCACCCAGACCGGCCCCAAGGGAAAGATAGGCCCACGAAAAGCCGATCATATAGATCGCAAGCGACACCGCCCCGCCAAACTGGCGCGCTCCGAATTGCGGCACGCCGCGACGAGCCAGTACCAAAAGCGTCAGCATCGCCGCGCCCGCAGCCGTGCGGATCACCGCAAAAACCATCGGGTCCATCGCGTAATTGGCCACGGCAATGCGATTCAAAAGCGAATTCGACGCAAATGCCGTCATGGTCAGGGCGGTCAGCAGGAAAATCCTCATGCACTCACCCCTGCGCGGATTACGGCATGCGTGCAAGCAGGATCACAGGTCTTTGAAAGCGTTTGGATAGATCAGGCGTTCCACCGGAATGCCTTCAACGCCGGCGATCAGGGTCCGCTCAAGGGGATAGGGTGTCTCCAACCCCTGCGCATTTGCGCGGGAAAATCCGGCGCGCTCATAAAACTGTACGGGGCCAACAACGACAATCGGGGTCTGCGTGATCCGCGCCCATTCGGTGATCAGACCGACCATCCGTTGCCCGTTGCGGCGTCCGCGCATGTGATCGGCAATCGCCACGGGTGCGAGTGCAAGCCAGCCTTTGGGCGCAGTCAGTTGCGACAAGGCGGCATAGCCGACGACGCCGCCCTCGTAAGGCAGGACCATTTCGCCCATCATCTTGCCGCTTTTGCGCAAGGCATGAACCAAACGCACCTCGGCCTCACCGCCGAACGCCGCGCGCAACAACGCGTCAACGGCGGGTTCCTCGACCGCACGCATGTCGCGGCAGAAATCGGGGCCAACTACCATCTTGTCATGTTCCTGATGTTCCAAGCGAAAGTGCTGCGGTGGTAGGCGAGCGCGATGCAGGTGACAAGACATCATGCCCACAAATGACAAAGGGGCCCGAAGGCCCCTTTGCTTTGCCGTCTTGCGGCAGAAATCGCAGCGCGATTTCGCTTACATCATGCCGCCCATGCCGCCCATGTCGGGCATGCCGCCACCGGCACCAGCGCCATCCTTGGATGGTTTGTCGGCGACCATGGCTTCTGTCGTGATCAGCAGGCCAGCAACGGATGCTGCGTCCTGAAGCGCTGTGCGCACAACTTTGGCCGGGTCGATGACGCCGAACTTGAACATGTCGCCATATTCTTCGGTCTGCGCATTGAATCCGAATGACTTGTCGTTGGATTCACGGATCTTGCCGGCAACAACAGACCCGTCAACGCCAGAGTTCTCGGCGATCTGGCGCAGCGGTGCTTCGATTGCCTTGCGGACGATCGCAATGCCGACTTCCTGGTCAGAGTTCGCACCCTTGAGACCTTCCAGCGTCTTGCCAGCCTGGATCAGGGCAACACCGCCGCCAACGACGATACCTTCCTGAACCGCAGCGCGGGTCGCATTCAGCGCATCGTCAACACGATCCTTGCGCTCTTTCACTTCCACTTCGGACATGCCGCCGACGCGGATAACAGCAACACCGCCTGCCAGCTTGGCAACACGTTCCTGCAGCTTTTCACGGTCGTAGTCGGATGTTGTTTCCTCGATCTGGCCGCGGATCTGGTTGACCCGTGCTTCGATCTCGGCTTTCTCGCCAGCGCCATCGACGATTGTTGTTTCGTCCTTCGTGATGGAAACGCGCTTTGCGGAACCCAGCATGTCGATGGTGACGGATTCAAGCTTCATGCCCAGATCGTCAGAAATCACCTGACCACCTGTCAGGATCGCGATGTCCTGCAGCATGGCCTTGCGACGGTCACCAAAGCCCGGTGCCTTCACAGCAGCGATCTTCAGACCGCCACGCAGCTTGTTGACGACGAGTGTGGCAAGAGCTTCGCCTTCGACATCTTCAGCAATGATCAAAAGCGGCTTGCCGGACTGGATCACGGACTCGAGCAGTGGAACCATTGGCTGCAGCGAAGACAGCTTCTTCTCGTGCAGCAGGATGATCGCGTCTTCAAGTTCGACAGTCATCTTCTCAGAGTTGGTCACGAAATACGGCGACAGGTAGCCGCGGTCGAACTGCATACCTTCGACAACATCGGTCTCTGTTTCCAGACCCTTGTTCTCTTCAACAGTGATAACGCCTTCGTTGCCGACTTTCTGCATTGCGTCAGCAATCTGACGGCCGATTTCTTCTTCGCCGTTGGCAGAGATCGTACCGACCTGCGCAACTTCGGCAGAATCGTTGACCGGACGTGCAGCAGCCTTGATGGCCTCGACGACTTTGGCGGTGGCAAGATCGATACCGCGCTTGAGGTCCATCGGGTTCATGCCAGCGGCAACTGACTTCATGCCTTCTTTGACGATGGCTTGGGCCAGCACTGTCGCGGTTGTTGTACCGTCACCGGCTTCGTCGTTGGTGCGGGAAGCAACTTCCTTGACCATCTGCGCGCCCATGTTTTCGAACTTGTCTTCCAGTTCGATTTCCTTGGCAACAGACACGCCGTCTTTGGTGATGCGCGGTGCGCCAAAGGATTTGTCCAGAACAACGTTCCGGCCCTTTGGACCCAGCGTAACCTTTACGGCGTTCGCGAGTGTGTTGACACCTTTGAGCATCCGGTTCCGGGCGTCGGTATCAAATTTTACGTCTTTAGCAGCCATTTTCATGTGCTCCTTGAATTATGTTGCATATGGCGGGGATAAGCCGCCGACATCCGGCCCCTTAGAGAATACCCAGAATGTCGCTTTCTTTCATGATCAGAAGGTCTTCGCCGTCGATCTTCACCTCTGTGCCGGACCATTTGCCGAACAGAACCTTGTCGCCTGCCTTGACGTCCATCGCGATCAGCTCACCGCTGTCTTTGCGTGCACCAGCACCGCATGCAATGACCTCGCCCTCGGCAGGCTTTTCTTTGGCGCTTTCAGGAATGATAAGGCCGCCAGTTGTCTTCTCGTCGCTTTCGATACGGCGGACGAGAACGCGGTCGTGAAGTGGTGTAAATGCCATTTCAGAACTTCTCCAGTTCGAGTTTCTCCGGTGTTAGCACTCAGCAGGTGCGAGTGATAACGAAGGTTAGGTAAGGAAGCTGTTTCCGTCTGTCAACCGGTCTGTGAGCAGAATTCGCGCGAACTGACGATCCTGTCCGGTCGCGCGCAAGCTCCACGCCAAAACCGGCAAATCCGGAACAATAATTGACGCGACAAGTTGTCCTTTCATGCACCGCAAGAATCCTGATGTCTGACCACAAAACTGACCCGCTGCTGAACACGCAGCCATGGTTGCTGCTGGTGCTCGGGTGGTATGCGGTTTTCGGCTGTGCCGCCTTTATCGCAAGCATTTTCATCGCCGACGCGGTTGTCCCCAATCACGACTGGATTGCGGATACGATCAGCGATCTCGGGGCGGGCGAGTATGAATTTATCGTGGACATCGGGCTGTACGCTTTCTCGGCCTCGCTCATTTCTGTCGCGTTGATTGCAGCGCATGAACATCTCGGCGGATGGCGGTGGAGCGTTGGTCTGGTGTGCCTCGCGATCCTTGGCCTCATCGTCTTCCTCGTCGGGGCGCGCAATGAATACGGCGACAATGATTCCGAGGGCGTGGTGATCCACATCTATCTTGTCTACGGACTGGGCGTCCTGATGTCAGTCATCCCGTGGCTGATGGCCAAGGGCACGAACCGCGTTTCGACGACATACGGACGTCTGCTGACCGGCATGTCCGCGCTGTGGATCTTGTCAGCACCGATCTTTTTCATCCTGCCGACGGCGTATGACGGCATTTACGAACGCTACCTGGGGCTGATCGCCATCGCTGTCGTTCTGACGCTGGCGCATCTTTTCATCCGGCGCGGCAACCTGATCCGCGCGAAGACGACATAGGATGTTCTTCGAAAGCACCACACTCGATACCATCGCGCGCGCCATGCTGCTGTCGTCGGTGGGGGTCTGCTGGGTCATTCTGTTCGTGCGCATCGTCGGGTTGCGCGCATTCTCGAAAATGACCGCCTTCGATTTTGTGATCACCGTTGCGATCGGCTCGCTTCTGGCGGGGGCAAGTCAGGCATCGTCCTGGTCTGCATTCGCTCAAGCATCCCTCGGGATCGGGGCGCTTCTGGGTGTCCAATATCTTGTTGCTCTGTTGCGCAGATCGTCAGGGTCATTCCGAAAGCTGGTGCAGAACACGCCGATCATGCTGATGAAAGACGGAAAGATGTTTCCCGACGCGCTTGCGAAAGCCCGCGTGCACGAAGACGACGTCATCGCAAAACTGCGCGAAGCCAACGTTCTGGACCTGTCGCAGGTGCGTGCGGTCGTGCTGGAAACAACAGGGGACATATCGGTACTGCACGGCGATGCGCTGGATGACAAACTGATCGACGGGGTCACGCATTAGGGCGGTAAAACGCACTGATCCTGCCGCCGTTCAATCGGCATCACCCCGCAAAATCAGCACCATTCACGAAAAACCATTTGGTGAAATGACAACCTTTGGGTTACCCAAAGTCACGCAACGAAGCGAATCAAAGGAGATAACAATGCGAGCGATGGAGCACACCCTACCCACCAACCGGTAGAGCCGCGCATTGTTATGTTCGGCGCTATCAGCCCGAACACCCGACGTCCTGACATCACGATTCACTTATTTGCGGAGCATTCCAATGCATCCCCCATTTTTCCATACAGACCACCGGTCTGTCGTTCACGTCCCTCATCCTGCCAGCCACACGACCGGGCTGCGGCGCACAGCACCTGTTGTCTTGCCCATCACCGTGTCCCATCTGGTCGAGAACCCGTTTATCCCGACCTATCTGGTCGAAGATGTGATGCAGGACGAAATGCCAGATACACGCCCTGTCATGCTGCGGGCCGTACCTGCACCCCGGCACAAAAGCTTGCGTGATGTGATTGGGCGCTGGCTGATCAGACTGGGCCAACGTATGATCCTTGAAAACCATCCGGGCTAAGGCCCGGGTGGCACCAACAATACAGGATTGCTGATGTTTCGTTCTTGCCTTGCCGCCGCATTTTCACTCGCCTCCCTACCCGCATTTGCAGATTGCGGCGGCCCCGCCTTCATGGACCGGCTGACTGACACGGAACGGACACAGATCGAAACGACAGTTGCGGCCACGCCATTCCCCAGCGGCCTGCTCTGGCAGGCAAGCCGCGAAAAGATGCAGGTCACAATCATCGGGACAATGCACATCTACGATCCGCGTCTGGCACCGCTTGTCGCGGAACTGACACCACTCGTGCAGGGGGCCGACATCCTTCTGGTTGAAGCCACAGCCAAGGAAGAGGCCGAAATGCAATCGGCCATCGCCAACAATCCCGAAATGGTCTTCATCACTGACGGGCCAACGCTGCCCGAACAACTCGATGAAGACACATGGCAAGCGCTCAGCGAAGCCTCCTCTGCGCGGCAAATTCCGCCGTTCATGGCCGCCAAGATGCAGCCTTGGTACCTGTCGCTCGCCCTCGCCATCCCGCCCTGCGCGATGCCCGACATCGTCGCAGGCCGCCGGGGTCTGGATCACATGCTGATGGAAGCGGCCGCCGCGGCAGATGTTCCGATGCAGGCCGTTGAACCATGGACAACGCTGCTTGATGTGATGCAGGCGGGCAGTGCTGCGGAACAACTTGAAATGTTGCAACTCGGCTTGATGGCACCGGATCTGCAAAGCGAGATGTTCGTCAGCATGCTCGATGCGTATTTCTCTGAAAATGTGGCCGAAATCTGGGAAGCATCACGGATCGCGGTCAACTATGTGCCCGGACTGGACCCGGAACGCGGGCGCGAACTTTTTGCGGAAACCGAAGACCTGATCCTGACACAGCGCAATCTGGCATGGATCCCTGAAATCACGACCGCCGCGCTTGCGCATTCGGATGTGGTTCTTGCTGTCGGCGCGGCTCATTTGCCGGGCGAACAAGGTCTGCTTAACCTGCTTGCCCAAGACGGCTGGACCGTCACGCCCTTGCGCTGATCCGGGGGCGACAATGCTTTTACGGGTCACAACCGGACTTTTGTGCGTGCTTTCAGCGACGGGTGCACATGGCGAAACGCCAACCTTGATCCATGTCGATCCGGTTGGCGGCGTCTATACGCAAAGCTGGCTGATCGACGACGAAATCTTCTATGCCGCCGGCATTCGCACCGCGACAGTGATCGGCGATGGAAAGCTCGGCGATTTCAAAGGCACGCTTTATGTCGATTGCGGCACCCCCGAGAATTCGAAATGGCTGTCGGTCGAAGATTTGTATCTGGACGCATCCGCTGTCCCGCGCGCAGCGATTGTCGGTATCCGCAAGGCGCTTTGCGACCAGCCCTAGACGTCGCCCCAATCCGCGAGCCCTTTGCGGCCCGCATCCGTCAGATCGTACACGCCAAGTGACACACGGCGGAACCAGCCATAGTGATCGTTGCGCATGATGGTCGTCGCGGTGGGAACCTCGGCCCAGTCCTTGACCTTTGCGCCTTTTGACGGGCCATGCACCGCCAGAAAGCGCGCGCATTTCAACGCGTCCTGCCGGTAACCGGTGACAATCCCGTGGCGGGTCGCACCACCTGCGTTCGGGTCACCGTCCAGACGATCGAACGCCTTACGCAACTGCGCCTGCTTTTTCTTGGACTTGCGCGGCGCATAAGGACCGGGGTCCGCATGCACCTCGACAAAACCGTCACGCAACCGCACGGTCATGACACCCAGCCCCAAACGGCGGGCGATCTTGACGTTATCCTTCAAGGCGCGGGCAAAGGGTTTGCCGGTTTTGTGTTCAACCGCCAAATAAACACTGTCTGACAAGGACAACCTGTCGATCCCCTGATGAAACAGGGTCAGGGAAAAGGACAGCTTCAACTCGACCAGAACGGTCTCGTCCCCTTTTCGGGCGACCACGTCGACCTTGCCCACCTCACCTTTCACAGCATAGCCCTGACGGGTCAGGTAGGCCTTGACCGGCGCGTAAAGCGCGGATTCCCTTGCAACATTTGCCATGATCGCAATTTTCAGCGTCTGGTGCGGAAGGACAAGCGGGAAATTGCCATGCAGCTTGGAATTGGGTGAAACGCTGTTAACGTGACCCTCCACGCTGCCTTACCGGAGATCCCCATGCGATATTCTGCCAGCTTCGCCCTGCCCTGTTTTGTCTTGTTATCAGCATGCGGCGGGAGCAGCGGGCAAGGCTTTGACACGCGGCCGATCTCTGCTGCCGGATTCGCAACGGCAGACACCGAAATTGCGGGCGACTACGATTATACGCTGACAAACCCGCAACGCATCCGGATCACATCCGATCAGACAGCAACGCAAGAACGCACAGGCGACATCACGCTCAGCGGAACGGTCGGCGAAGGCCCTGTCACCCTGACGATCGACGGTGAAACCTACACGCTTGAACGCTCGCCCACGAACAGGACGACGTATGAAGTGGATGACGATTTCATCAACCTCTTTACGGCCCTACCTGTAGGCGAAAATGTCGTCGCGCTGCGGGTCTTTGCTGCAGTGGACGGCGATTTCAACTTGGGCGGTTTCGTCGCGGGCTATGATACAAATCCCGCAGAAGTCGGAGCGCGTGACGGCACGGCGATCTACTTCGGGCGCTCAGACCTGACCTTGCGGCGTGGCTTTGATGACGCGTTCGGCCAAGGGACAATCAATCTGATCGTCGATTTCGATGATGCGTCCGTCAGCGGCGGTGGCATCATCCGTGACGACGAACTCGGGGTCGCAGATTTCAATTTCCAGGACTTGACTGTTTCGTTCGATGACGCGGAAATCAACGAAAACGGTTTTGAAGGAACGTTCGTCCTGTCGTTCGACGGCGGCGTCATCGAAACGAATGATACAATCTACGAAGGGCGATTCTTCGGGCCAAATGCCGCCGAAGTCGGTGGGCAGTTTCATGGCAGCATCGTTGAACCGCTGGAAGATCAGGACACGCTGATCGACGGGATCTTTGTCGCCGCCGAATGATCGCTACCCCCGCCCATTGCTGGACGGGGGCTGGTTCTAACGACCACCCAGACGGCCCGGAAACCTCGGGGGGCGTGCATCCGGTCGGTTGCGCCGTTCCAGTCCGGTCGGCCGGCGCGCCGATTTCGGAGTGACGTGTCGGCGTTCCGGCGTGCGACGGCTTACATCGCTCTTGGTTGCGGACTTGGGTTTGCGTGTTTTGCTACGAGGCATCTTTGCACCTCCATGGAAATTGGCATGGGGCCCGCGGACGGGCCAATGGTTCGCCCGATCGGGCGTCAGTGCAGATGGTCCATTGTCAGGATACTCCTGTCCGAAAAGGTCAAAAACTGGGGCGATTAACCGCGGATGTCCATTTTCAGAGTCCTCCTCAACAGGTGGCACCAACGTATCACCGCAACGCATAGCCGTCAAACGCGGCAACGGGGTGACAGCCACCAGCGGCAAGCCTATAAGGCGCAGAAATCCACACCCATCGCGTGAAAGACCAGTCACATGACCACTCTCGTTTTCGGCCACAAATCCCCTGACACCGACAGCACGGGCTCTCCCCTGATCTGGGAATGGTTCCTCAACCACATGGGCACGGACGCCAAGGCTGTCCTGCTTGGCACACCAAACACCGAAGCGGCGTTTGTGGCGCAGCGCTGGGGGTTCGAAATACCCGAGATCATCGCAGACGTCGCCGACAACCAGGCATGCGTGATCGTCGATACGAACAACCCGGCCGAACTGCCCGCCAACATCAACGGCGCGGACGTGCAGGCAATCATCGACCACCACAAACTGGTCGGCGGATTGGAAACCAAAGGGCCGATCGACATCACCATCCGGCCGCTGGCCTGCACGGCGACCATCATGCACGACCTGATGGGCGATCACGCAGACCACATGCCCGAAGGGATCAAGGGGCTGATGCTGTCCTGCATCCTCTCGGACACGCTCGAATTCCGCTCGCCCACCACGACAGACACAGACAAGGCGCTGGCGCAAAAGCTGGCCGCCGATCTGGGCATCGACCTGCACAGCTACGCGAGCGAAATGTTTGCCGCAAAATCGGACGTCTCGGCGTTTTCGGACGCGGAACTGCTGCGGATGGATTCCAAGGAATACGCCGTGGGTGACACGAAATTCCGGGTCTCCGTGCTGGAAACGACCGCGCCCAAGATCGTGCTCGACCGCAAGGACAGCATCATGGCCGCCATGCCCGCCGTCGCCACCCAAGACGGAGTCGATCAGGTCCTGCTCTTCGTCGTGGACATCCTGAACGAGGAAGCGACAATGTTCATCCCCAACGACCTGTCAAAAAGCGTAGCCGAAGCGTCCTTCGGCGCAACCGTCACCAGCGACACGGTCGTGCTGCCCGGCGTGATGAGCCGGAAGAAACAGATCATTCCGAATTTGAAGGTGTGACGGACGGGAAACCGGCGCGATAATGAGAAGCCCCGGACGAAAGTCCGGGGTTTTTTTGTTGTGTGGGAGGCTGACAGAGGGCGGAAACCGGACTTTCGCTGCGGCTATAAAAAGCCAAGGTAGACGTCCGTCAAGCAGGCCTCGGTTTACGGAAAATCAAGCGCATGATCGGATAGCTAGCTTAAGTGAACAGAACATATTAAACGGTGGAAAGAATGCTCCCGCCCACCATGCTCAAGAAAGGCGTTTTTCGTGCCAGACAAAAAATTCAAGGCCAAGTGCATCACTGTCAAGCTTGACGATATAGTTGCATATACCTTTTCGATGCCTGTCAAAGACTTGGTCCACCTATACTATGTAGCCGTCCGCGGGAAAGATGATGAAGATGGAGCTGTTCAGCGGCCGCTAAGCCGTAGACGGATTGAAAGTGTTCGGGATTACATTCTGGATGGCAACACCTTCTTTAACTCCTTCATTTTGAACTGGAATGAAAAACCGAAGCTCATTGTCCTCAAGGATGGCACGATAGCATTCCCTCTCATTTCCGAAGCCGCGCAGGCTATTGACGGACAGCACCGGCTGGCAGGCTTGGAAGCAGCGATGGAAATAGACGATAGCGTTAGCGAACGTGACCTCATCGTAACGATGTGTATTGGACTATCCACAAAGCAGGCCGCGACCATCTTTCTAAACATTAATACTGAGCAACGTCCGGTCCCGAAAAGCCTCTTGTTTGACCTGTTCGGAGAAACCGCAAGTGATCCCAAGCATGCAATCAACAGGGCCAAAGACATCGCTTCACACCTCAATGATGATGAGAACTCACCACTTTATCGTTTGATCAAATTCCCTGGTGCAACAAGAGGTTCCGGAAAAATAGAGCTGTCCACCTTTGTAACTGCATTTAAGCCAAGCTTAGAGATGGACGGAGAATTTTATCTGCGTAAGCTTAAGACGCTCGAGCATCAACAAACTGTCATTAAAAACTATTTCGATGTTCTGAAAACCGCGTACACCGAGGCCGAAATCTGGACAAAGTCATCACAAAATCCTTTTTTCAAAGCAGCCGGTTTCAATGGTGCCGTAGACTTCTTACTTGGAAAACTGGTTTTCAAGTGCGCAGAAGAGGGCGATTTTTCGAAAGAATTCATGACCAAAGTTCTAGATATAGATGCGTCGGATGCTTTGACATGGGAAGATCTCAAAGGGATGGATGGGAAAACGGCCCGCAAGAGAGTAACCGAACATTTCGAGCGTGGACTACTGCGAAGTGCAAAGGCTGGGGATGAATTTAAGTTCTGATCGGTTGAAGACGCAAATTTACTTTGAAAGTCTCTTGGGGTGCACAAATCCTGAGGCTATTAAGCAGTTTCAAGATAATGCGACGGGGATAGTTCTCAATCGTGGTCAAGCGACGGCTTTTCGAAAGTTCTGTGGTTTAGACGCAAGGAGCTTTCTGTTTAAAGGAGCTGTTTCGCTGTTCTCGGCTCTTTCAGGCATTTCGAAAGGACGTCAAACTTGGCCGGTCGTTCAGCTATATTATGCAAACTATTACCTGCTTCGAGCAGAATTACTGTTGCGAAACCGCTGCATACTTCGAGCCAACCGAGTATTCACAACTTTGTGTCTAAATGGTGAGGCAGTTGAAAAAGTATCAAACAAGAACGCCAAAAGTGATCATGATCTAACGATATTTTTTGCAAAGAAGTACCTCAACGGGTTGGATGTACTTCTCAGTCAAGAAATTGAGGGCGAACTGCCCTATGAATGGTTGAAAAAACAGAGAGACTGGTACCAATATAAGCAAGACAGTTACATTGAACTAAACGATATAGGACCCTTCTATTCATTCGAGCAGATGGATTTGCTCACGCAGGTGAATATGTTTTTGGCAGACTCGGACCCTTACTTTTGTTTCGATCCGGACTATGCAGCGCTTGCTTTGCCCATCAAGAGATTCCAGCTTTCCCTTATTAGCGCCAATGAACACGCTGTTCAATTTGACAACAATGCAAAGTCTAAATTGTTGAGGTTTCAGGGTGAGGGTTTAGCATGCGCTCGAGTACTTCAGCTTCTCTGACACAAGACTTTTAGTTGTTGAGCTTCACTTTCAGTACCTTTCTTCACCAACATTTTGTTCTTCATCAAATAGGAGCATAACTGCTTGCAGTTGACGGCTATGGACTATGCAAAGCTGAATTGTCGGCTTACAGCGCAACTTAGCCCATGTTGGCATCGGGATGCTGCAATGCAGCGTCGATTGTCCGGTCCAACGTCCGCTATGGGCCGTTCGTTTAATCCTAGAACTGCCAATCTCTTAGGATGCTGCGCTGCCTCCGAGGGCCGCAATGGGCCCAGTCTGCACAATTTCTGAGCTGCAGCGCGTGTCTGGTCAAGGCAACGTGATAGAACTCTTACCGAAATTATGGTTCAGGCCGGCGTAATTCTCTACGTAACGCTCGACTACTCCGTTTTGCTGCCATCTTGAATGGAATGGTTTCCAAAGGGTGCGCTAACGTTTCGCAGAAATGGGGCGTTACTTTCGAATTGGCGGTAACGCCTTCTTTTCTTGCGTCCGTCGAAGCCAGCGCGGTATTTCAGAATTGGGTATTGGGCGTGATACTCCGTAGCCTTGGAAGTGGTCGCAGCCGAGCGCATTCAAGACGAGACGCTCTTCGGGTGTCTCGACCCCTTCCGCCAGGGCATCCACCCTGAGGGCATGAGCCAATCCGATCATCGCGCCTGTAATTTTACATAATTCGGGATAAAGGTGGATGTCTTTCACGAAACTTCGATCAATCTTGATACGATCAACTTTGAAATTCTTCAGATTTGAAATCGACGCGTGGCCAGTGCCGAAGTCATCCAATTCCAGCTTGAAACCAGCTTCAGCCAAGCCTGCTATACTGTCCATTATCTGTTTCGATTCATTGTCGATCATCGCGCTTTCAAGAATCTCAATCCCAATCATGGATGGCGACAAATTGCTTTTGTCGATTGCAGAAAGCATCGAATCGACCAGGTTTTCCTCAAGCAATCGCGACCCCGTCAAGTTGATCGACACCTGAGGAATATTCAGCCCATCATCAACCCAACGCCTCATCGATGCGAAGGTCCGCGCCATGAGGTACTCATCTAGCTTTTCGAGTAGGGCTGCCTCTTGAGCGGCTTGCAAGAAATGAAACGGAGCGAGTAGGCCTCGTGTGGGATGATGCCAGCGCGCGAGGGCCTCAAGGCCGACGAGTTTACCCGTCCTGCCCTCGACCTGCGGCTGAAAAAAGGGCTCGAATTGATGGGTATCGATTCCCAGGCTGATCTGGGACTGTAGATCGGCTTTCTGATCTTGCTGGATACGCAAGAACGGCGTGAAAAACCGAGAAGTGCCTCGCCCGGCATTCTTTGCGTGATACAACGCTAAGTCAGCATTTATCACACACTTGGCAAGAGAGGTGCCATCAGCCTTGGCTTTGACAGCAATTCCGATACTTGCACCGATCCGGTGCCTCTTGCCGTTAAACAAAAACGCGGTCGAAATATTCTCAATGATCTGATCGGCACGTAGCGCCAGATACTCTTCGGTGCTTGGACCATAAAGCACCAGAACGAACTCGTCGCCGCCAATACGCGCCAAGAAGTCGTCGTTTCGCAAGGTGGATGCCATCGCATCCGTTGCATGTTTCAACGCAGCATCTCCGGCGGCGTGCCCGATGGTGTCATTGATCTTTTTGAACAAATCCAAGTCGACGTGCATGATAGCAGCCGTGCCCTCAGGCAAGCCTGTCGTCTCCCTCCGAGCCAACTCGTCTTCCAAAGCGCGTCGGTTTGGCAAGCCCGTTAGTTGATCTATGAGTGCGAGCTTTTCCGTATCGGTTTGGGCCGTATCGGCGATGAACTGCGCCGCCGCTAAGATGGCGTTATTCGCATCAGACAACTGACATACCACCAGTTGAATTAGCTCAGAAAGATCAGCTCGAGAAGGGGCCTCGCCGCGTGAAAGCGACGAACAGATACTACGTGCGATCATCTCAAAACAATCGTAAATCGCTTCGTTCTCGCGCGAGAACGCCTCTGAAATCATCTTTGAAAGTGCTGCATCGCATCCACTGAGAAGGCTCGCTTGAGAATTTCTAAGGCTTGACCGGGTTGCCAAGAACTCTTGTAACGCTTCACGGGCTCGAAACTGGCTGGCAAGCATGTCGCGGCTCAAGGTGTCAGACGCGACACTCAGCAGTGCGAACTTGTGGCTCAAGACCTGTAGCCTGCATGCATCTTGAACGAGCTGGGTCAGGCACCTTCGTGTAAGGCTCTCGACCGAGGTGCCTTCTACTAACTTACTAAGCGACACGCTGCGCTGCGCCTTCAAGCATGGTTGCGCAGACAGCCTCCAAAGCTGTTTTCCAGGCGGCTTGGGTTTCGTCGGTCCATTTATCTTCCATCATCGAGGAAATCGTTTGAATCAGAACATCCGTGACGACGACGTAGTGGCCAGGCTCTGCTCCATAGTGGACGTGTCGTGCGCCGAGCGCGTGAAGATCGGCTTCGATTTCTGTTAGGTCTCTTGCGCTTTCGACCACCTTCACAATTGTGTTCCACAGCTTTTCACTTTGCTCAAACATATCTTCTGAAAAGAGGTTGCGGACACCAGGTGCAACCCTAAAAAGGTTCGCATAAAATACATTCGTTGCTGCAACATTTGCTTCAGCAAGAACCTCTGCAGAGGTCCGGATCAAATCAACCTGAGTCTGGGACAGCATTATCTAACCTGTGTCTTGAGTGACAATCACCGCCATATTTCACATCAGCCCTTAAGGAACTGTGTCGGTGGTGGAATGGGCGCTGCTGCGGCATCACACATTGGAACGAATGATGCCCTCTCGGTCCTTCATTTGAAATGAACGCAGTACCGTTTCTTAACCAGAAATCCAAAAGCGAACCTCTCGACGTGCACGGCTAGGTCTGCTTTGTTCCGCATGTTACCAGTTCGTGCGCGGTAAAGCGAAAGTCGATACGCCGCGAACCGGCCTTTCGTGATCTGCACGGCAAAAGTGCTGGAAGAGTCCACTTCGACCAATGCTGCAACTGGTCTCAACGACTGCACGCGGACGATAGAGCAAGTATCGGGTCGCCCCGACGGGTTTGGATTTCGTATTCGGAGAGTGACACAATAGGAGCGCTCCACCCATGAACTTCCAAATCAAAGCCCTGCCAAAGACCGAGTTCGAACACCTTTTTGAGATGACTAATGCTGAACTCGCGGAACATCAGGCATGTCGGCAAGTCGTGACTGCAAAGCCCGGAACACCCTGTCGCGTAAGCATGGCTGAAGCCGAAGTCGGGGAGACCGTCATCCTTCTGAACTACGCGCATCAGCCCGAGAAAAGCCCGTATCAGGCGAGCCATGCGATCTTTGTAAGAGAACATGTCGAGCAAGCCGAGATCGCAATAAACGATGTGCCGGATGTCATTCGATCCCGGTTGATTTCCGTTCGTCTGTTCGACTTCGATCACATGATGGTCGATGCCGATGTCGTTCCGGGCAATACGGTGTCGTCAGTAATCTCCAAGGCACTCGAGAAGCCAGAGATCGCCTACATTCACCTTCACAATGCGAAGCCCGGTTGCTTTGCGGCGTCTGTCCACAGAACTGATTGATCCCCTCGTGGACCAGAAGCGGAAATTGATGCTGTTGGATTCAAAGACAACAACGTCCCGCGATTGGTAAGTTCAACAAAGTCCGCGTTGCGCGCTTGCAGCGAATGACCACAAAGCGGGCTGCGACCACAGCATCTTGAGAATAAGGCCAGGGTCGGCTGCGATTAGTTAGTCCGATCCGGCGTTCGCCTTGTGTAAGCGACGTCGGGCAATCTCTCGATAGAAGGCCTCCGGCGAGACCGCCAATTCCCGTGCCACGTTCTGCCATTGTCCCTTGGTGGGTAGAGCTCCACTATGGTCCATCCAGGCGTCTAGGCGTTGCTCGACCGTCTTCAGCCCCCTGATTTCTGCAAGAAGGCGCGTCATTTGGACTGTCCGGGCCAACCGCGCCTGCCAAGCCCACGATAAACTGGGCTCAGCTTCCAATCGTTTGATCAATCGTTTGACAGACAGCCTCCGCACTCGCGCAGATTCCACAATCCTGGCATTGCAATGATAGGCTTCCGCATAGATCGAGGCCTCTGCGAGGACATCACCTGGACGCGCCCATTGAAAACACATCACCTGCCCATTGATTTGCAATCTCTCGAGATGAACGGCCCCGTCTTCAATGAGATGCACAAAGCGCACTGCGTCTCCCGCGAGGAACAGATACGTATTCGGGTCCTTTTGCTGGACGTCTGCACCCTCGAAGAGTGTATCTAAAAAGTTTTCCACAACATGATAATTATCATATCGTCTGAGCGCTGCCTATGCTGAACTCCCACCAGACAGGAGTAGATTATGCGCAGATACATCATCCTCGCTCTCGCCCTAGCAGCGGTGAGCCATCAGAGTGCCGCCGATGAGACGCAAATACCATATGCGGGCTTGGAAACTCGGGAGATAGCAACGCTTTCGGAAAGTGACATCGCGGACCTGGAAGCGGGTCGTGGTTGGGGTTTTGCTCTGGCGGCAGAGTTAAATGGACATCCTGGTCCAGCACACGTTCTGGAACTCGCGGAAGACTTGGATTTGTCTGCTGATCAGATCGCCCGTATGGGATTGATTTTCCAGGAGATGCAAGAAGAGGCCGTAGCGCTAGGCACCGAATTCATCGCCGCAGAACGCGCGCTCAACGCTGCCTTCACCCGGGGAAGGCTCAACGCGCCCGAACTTGTGGCTTTGGTGAACGCTGCTGGTAATGCCCGCGCTAACCTTCGCTTTGTCCATCTGTCCAGTCATCTACAGACGTTGGATGTTCTGACCATCGAACAAATCGATCGATACAACATCCTGCGCGGGTATTCTGATGATCCTTGCGCAAACATCCCCGAGGGCCACAACGAGGCGATGTGGCGGCGGCACAATGGGTGCGATCGCTGACAAAAAGCTGACAGCCACAAAATAGCGCGCAATTCAGGCCGTTGGCCGCGCGGTTCTGTGCCGCAGTCAGTTGCGCCAGATGCGATAGGTTTCCAAGGCGGCAAGCGGCAGGAAATGCACCAAGGCCGGACCGATGTTGTTGTGGACAAAAATCCAGTGGAGAAGCGTGGCGAGCGCGGCCAGATAGACCCAGCGTTGCAGCCGCTTCCACGTCGGTCCCATTTTGCGCACAGACCAATCGTTTGACGTAGCAGCCAATGGCAAGAAGACGAAAAAGGCAAGCCATCCAGTCCAGATGCCAAGTTCCAGCGCGTCACCCAAAAGGGCGCGAAGGGTCCCGATATCGATGACATACAGCACCGTGTGAAGCGCTGCGTAGGCAAACGCCGCGACGCCGAAATAGCGGCGGCGTTTCAACATCCAGCGCCAAAACCCAGAGTTCGGCAATAGCATCCGCATCGGGCTAAGGATCATCGTGGTGATCAGAAAACGCGCCGAAAATTCGCCGGTCGGATGCAGCAGCATCTCTTCGACCGATTGCCCGGCACTTGGCTCAGCGCTTAACAAGGCGCCGATCATCGGGATAGAGGGCAGTGCCAAAAGCCCCCAGATGAAGGCACGGGAATTGATTGCGTCTTTCAACATTTCAAAGCAAGGGGTCATGGCCGTAGTGGGCGTTGGCGCCAGTCCTGTTCCAAGGGGAAAATAAGGGGCCGCAGCGTGCACCGCGGCCCGTCCTACACTAACGCGACCAGTATTCCGCGATCAGGCTCAACAGGAAGTCCCCGCTGTAACCGGGGTAAGCCGCCTTGATCTGCGCAATCGCATCATCAGGCGTCGCGGCATTGGTCATCGCATCATCAAGTACCTTGATGTAGGCGATTGCGGTGTCGAGTTCTCCGCGCGTGGTTGGCAGGCCATGTCCCACGAGAAGCGTTTCGAACGCCGGGTCGTCGCGCATTTCTTCCAGCGTCGTAATCCAGTTTGTGCGGTTCACACCGGGTGCAAAGAAGATACCGTTGTAAACAAGGTCCTGGACGATTGCGACTTGCTGTTCGGGCAAGACGGTCACCAGCATATGCGGCGCCTCATTGTCGCGATAGTGGCGAAACTCGACCGGCACGCCGGACATCTCGGTCATGCCCGGCGCGATATCGCCGCCGTCCAGCACGTTTGTCGGAATACCGAACTGGCCGCCCTCGGCCTCGGCGCGCAGCCCTTCGCGAATTTCGGGCAACGTATTGAACGTGACACCGTCGATCATGGGCGCGCCGCCCCAATGGTCGGGGTGTTCGTGGCTGATGATGGCTTGTCCGACCGGCTTGCCGGTCGAGGCGATCAAGGCGCTGACCTCTTGCGCGGTCGGCGGCATGAACGTTGCGTCGACAAGCAGCAGCTGATCGTCGAATTCCACGATGTGGGACGTCACATTCACCGTCATGGCGGGTGAAACGTAGGTGTGAAAGCCGACGCCGCCTTTCGAAAAACGATGCACCGTGCCGGGAGGCATGTCACCGCTTTGTGCCAGAGCGGCACTCGGTGTCAGGGCTGTGCGCAGCAATGACGCCGCCCCCAGGGTCAGCGCCGTGCCTTTGAGCAGGTTTCTACGGGATATCATAGGTGTTTCCATTGGTGTCGTCCTCTCTGTTGTGGTGGGGTTACGCGGATCGTGTCCACGTGATGGTTGGGTTTTCACGAAACGCGAAGCGCGCCAGATGATCGCCAAGAAAGCGTTCGATCTTTGGCAGTTGAGTGGGCTTCGCTTCGCCGATCATGGTTAGTTGGGTGTCATCTGCATGGAACTTGCAGGTTCCAAAAGGCAGGGACACGCGGCCCGCTTCCGGTGTGAACTGGACTTCGACCTTGTGGGCGAAATGCTTGCAAAGCTTCTGCAGGTAGCGGCTGGCGTTTTGGGTTGTGACGATTGCGGTGGTTTGGGTCATCTGCGCTCTTCCTTGTGTGTCGAACCCACAGATAGACCTCAAAGAAGTTTTCGATTATCCCATAATGATTGGTAGTTATGTTTGACGGATTAGAAAGATGAGCGACGATTACCGCGGCCTTGCTGTCTTTGTCGCAGTGCATGAGGCGGGCAGTTTCAGCGCGGCTGGCCGACGCCTGAAACTGTCGACCTCTGTCATCAGTCATCATATCTCCAAGCTGGAGGCCCGGCTTGGCGTGCCGCTCTTCTTTCGCTCGACCCGGTCCTTGACGCTGACGAGCGAGGGTCAAAAGATCCTTAGTGCAGCCACGCGCATGGTTGCGGCGGGTGACGAAGCGCTTGACGCACTGTCAGATGACAGCGAACAGCCTGTCGGTGCACTGCGGATCACGATGCCAGCCTTCGGGATGAACAGCACACTGCACAATTCCGTCTGGCGATTTGCCAAGGCGCATCCGATGGTCGCCATTTCCCTTCACAGCGGGGACAAACCCATTGATCTTGTGCGCGAAGGCTTTGATCTTGCCATCCGATTGGGCCAGTTGGCCGACAGCACCCTGAAAAGTCGCCGTCTGGGCACGTTTCACCGCAAGATTGTTGCATCGCCCGACTACCTCAACAGCAGACCGAAAATTCAGACGCTGACTGACCTCGTCGCATGCGATTTCATCTCGCTGTCCATGTTGCCCGACACATTTACAATGCGCGAAGGGGGTGAGGACATGCGGGTCACGTTGCAAAACATCAGGCTTGAAGTGGACGCAATAACAGCGGGGCGCGCAGCGGTTCTACAGGGCCTTGGGGTGATGAACCTGCCTGTAAATGAGATTGAAGTTGACCTGAAATCCGGCGCGTTGGTTGAGGTTTCGCAAAAGTGGTCGCTCCCCTCATTGGGAGTTTATGCTGTCTGGCCGGACTCTGGCCCGCAGAAAAAACTCACGCGCCGTTTGATCGATTTCTTGGCAGAGCAAAAGTGATTGCGTGCCACCGATCGCATTGAACACGAGGAGCACCTGCTTACGGAGAATGGCCTGCGTTGAGCCTGTGAAAACAGCACACAAAGCTTTCACGATACCGGGTTTCATAGGGTCAAAGCGCCTTTCGTTGCGACGCCCCTTGGACCCACGACGCTCGCAAGGTGCAAGAAAGTTAGGCACTTGGACGTGGGGTGCCCGCTTTTGGTGCGCTGGCACGATCTAGGTGAAAGTGCCCCGCGGTCAGGCAGTTGACGTTCCCGCAGCCGGGACAAATGAAGGCGTCATGAACCGTGACCTGCGCATTCTTGTCGTTGAGCCTGATCCTGAGCGCGTGCAGGATATCATTACCGCATTGTCAGACGCAGGTTGGTCGGACGTGCGGGCGCTGGCGCAGATTTCAGGTTTGGAGCGGACAGTCCGCGAGTTTATCCCGGATATCGTTCTGATCGATCTGGCCAATCCTGATCGTGATACGCTTGAACATATTTCATATGCGACGGAATCGACGAAACGTGCCGTGGCGCTTTTTGTCGATCAGACCGACGACAACCTGACCCAATCCGCGTTGAATGCGGGGGTCAGCGCCTACGTCGTCGATGGGCTGAAGATGGAGCGGATCAAATCCGTACTCGAAACGGCTATCGCGCGTTTCAAGGTCATGCGCCAAATGAAATCGGAACTGGATGCGGCGAAACAGGCGCTAGAGGATCGCAAGACCATCGACCGCGCAAAGGGTATTCTAATGCGTCAGCGCAATATGTCGGAGGACGACGCCTACACGCTGCTACGCAAAACCGCGATGGGCCAGAACCGCAAGGTCATCGATGTGGCTCAGGCTTTGGTCACAGCAGCGGACCTGCTTTCATGAGCGATATCGTCCTGAATTGCGGCTATGTCCCGCTTGTTGATTGCGCGCCCTTGGTGATCGCCAAAGACCTCGGCTTTGCCGCTGAAGAAGGACTTGCGCTTAATCTTGTGGCGCAGCCGTCTTGGTCGGCCTTGCGCGATATGCTGGCCCTCGGCCATCTGGATGCGGCACATATGCTGTCCCCGATGCCGGTTGCCATGTCGATCGGGCTGGGCGGATTGCCCGCGCGAATCGATACGCTGATGGTTCTGTCGGTGAACGGTACGGTGTTCGGGGTTTCCCATGCGCTCGCGGCCGAATTGGGCGCGCTGCCGTTCGGGGATGCGCGGGCGCTCTTGGCGGCGCTTGCGGCGCGCCGGTCTGGACCACTCCGGATCGGCGTTCCCTTTCATTATTCGATGCATCGCTTGTTGCTGTCCTACTGGACCGCGACCGTTGAGGGCTTTGAGGTTGAAGAGATCACCGTGCCGCCCCCGCGCATGGCCGATGCGGTTGCAGATGGGTTCGTGGATGCGTTCTGGGTCGGCGAGCCATGGGGCAGCGTGGCGGTTCAGCAGAACGTCGGGCAGTTGATGATGACAGGCAGCGACGTGTGGAAATTTGCCCCCGAAAAGGTGCTGGCGGTGCGCCATGATTGGGCGGGGGCAAACGAAGATTCCGCGCGTCGGCTGATGCGGGCGGTCTATCGGGCCTCGGCTTGGCTAGATGCACGCAAGAACCGGACGCTGGCCGTCGAGATACTGGCGCGCAGCGAACATCTCAGCATGTCACCCGATCTTATTGATCCCGCCTTGTCGGGTCAGATCACCCCCCGACTGAACGATGCGCCCCGACCGGTGGCGCATTTCGTGCAGTTCCACAAACATGCCGCATCCTTTCCATGGCGCAGTCAGGCCGCGTGGATCGCCCAGCAGCTTGGCGCGGATGCCGCTGGCATTGAAAAGGCCAAGGCCTGTTTTCGCTCTGATTTGTATCGCCAGAACCTTGGCGGGATTGGGGTCGACATGCCCGGCGCATCCGAAAAGGTCGAAGGTGCGCTGCGGTTCGAAACCGCTGTCGCCTCGACTTGCGGGCATATGATTCTTGCACAAGATGCTTTCTTTGACGGCAGAACCTTTGATTTTCCGCGTGAAAAACGATGAAAACTTGGGCAGTTTCTGCATCGCGGCAGAAATCAATGCGGCATTGCAGCATTTGCATTGCAAGGCCTGCGGCCGCACAGCCATCATGACAACAAGGGGCAACGTAGCCCACTAAATCGCGCTGACCGATGCAGGTCGCGCACCACATAAGAGCAAAGCCGCTCGTAGAGAAAACGGACCTCCTCCCCCGTGATCTTTACGCGCGGCTTTTTTGTTTTTGCCCTTCGGGGCCGTAGAAGGAACGAAATATGAAAAATACTTTCGCGATGCTTTTGGCCACTTCCAGCCTCTTGGCGACGTCGGCTGCGGCCCAGTCCCTTGATCTGGAAAAAGAAGATCTGACCCTCGGCTTTATCAAGCTGACAGATATGGCACCTTTGGCCGTTGCCTATGAGCTGGGGTACTTTGAGGACGAAGGCCTTTTTGTCACTCTTGAGGCACAGGCGAACTGGAAGGTCTTGCTGGACGGCGTCATCAGTGGCGAGCTTGACGGGGCGCATATGCTGGCCGGTCAGCCATTGGCCGCTACAATCGGCTACGGCACCGAAGCGCATATCATCACACCGTTTTCGATGGACCTGAACGGCAACGCGATCACCGTCTCGAACGAAATCTGGGAGCAGATGAAGCCGAATGTTCCAGCCATGGATGATGGCCGTCCCCAGCATCCGATCAGCGCAAGCGCGCTTGCCCCCGTGGTCGAGGATTATCTTGACCGGGGTGAGCCGTTCAACATGGGCATGGTGTTCCCCGTTTCGACCCACAACTATGAAATCCGCTATTGGCTTGCGGCCGGGGGTCTTGAGCCTGGGTATTATAGCGAACAGGATATCTCGGGGCAGATCGGTGCGGATGTGCTCTTGTCGGTGACACCGCCGCCGCAAATGCCCGCAACAATGGAAGCTGGCACGATCTTTGGCTACGCCGTGGGCGAGCCGTGGAACCAGCAGGCCGTGTTCAAGAATATCGGCGTGCCCGTCATCACCGATTACGACATGTGGAAGAACAACCCTGAAAAGGTGTTCGGCATCACGGCGGAATTCGCCGAAGAGAACCCCAACACAACGCTGGCCCTGACCAAAGCGTTGATCCGTGCAGCCATCTGGCTGGACGAAAACGAAAACGCCAACCGCCCTGAAGCGGTCGAGATGCTATCGCGACCCGAATATGTCGGTGCGGATTATGAAGTGATCGCCAACTCGATGACCGGGTTCTTTGAATTCGAAAAGGGCGATGTCCGCCCCGCCCCTGACTTCAACGTCTTCTTCCGGTACAACGCGACCTATCCGTTCTACTCTGACGCGATCTGGTATCTGACGCAGATGCGCCGCTGGGGTCAGATTTCCGAGACAAAGCCGGATACATGGTATTTCGACACCGCAGCCGAGGTTTATCGCCCCGACATCTATCTTGAAGCCGCACGGATGCTGGTGGACGACGGTCTGGCCAATGAGGCCGACTTTCCATGGGATAGCGACGGTTTCAAAGCCGCGACACCCGCCGAGGACATCATTGACGCGATCCCCTTCGATGGCCGCACACCCAACGCGTATATCGACAGCCTGCCGATTGGCCTGAAATCCGGTCAAAGCGTCGTTGACGGCCAAATCCAGGGCTAACGCATCCGTGTCCACCTGACCCCGTTGTCGGGTGGACGCCCTTCCCCATCGTTCTTTTCAAAAGCTGCAGTTGGACACCCGATATGACCGCGATTGACCCCACCACACTCGACACCGAGGAACGCCGCATCCGGCGGTTTGCCCGCATCAACAAGGCCGACGCGTGGTTTCGCGTGCTGGGCCTGTCATGGATCACCCCGATCCTGCGCGCCGCCGCAGGCGACAACCCACGCGCCCAAGCCGGTGAAATCTGGCGCTTGCTGGGTGTTCCGCTGTTGGCAATCGCTGTCTTCATCATGCTTTGGGGCGCGCTTGCCCCGCGCGTTCAAACTTCACTGGGTGCGGTCCCCGGCCCCGTGCAGGTCTGGGAGCAAGTGGGTGAACTGCGCCAAGATGCGATCCGCGAAGGCGAACGCGAGACGGCGTTTTATCAACGTCAGGATGAACGCAACGCCGAGCATATTGCCAACGGCGATACCGACAAGGTCCGCGACCGTGTCTATACAGGCAAGCCGACCTATTACGATCAAATCTGGACCTCGATCAAAACCGTGTTCTTCGGGTTCCTGATCGCTTCGATCGTAGCCATTCCACTGGGTATTGCCGCGGGCCTGTCGGCCACGGCCAATGCCGCGCTGAACCCGCTGATCCAGATTTTCAAACCTGTTTCACCGCTGGCGTGGTTGCCGATTGTCACGATGATCGTTTCGGCCACCTACACGACCAGCGACGGCATGTTCTCCAAGTCTTTCCTGATCTCGGCCATTACGGTGACGCTCTGTTCACTTTGGCCCACGCTAATCAATACCGCCCTTGGTGTCGCCAGCATCGACAAGGACCTTGTGAGCGTCAGCCGCGTTCTGAAAATGAACACATACACCAAGATCACCAAACTGGTGTTGCCCTCGGCACTGCCGTTGATCTTCACCGGATTGCGGCTCTCGCTTGGTGTTGGCTGGATGGTGTTGATTGCCGCCGAAATGCTTGCACAGAACCCTGGTCTTGGCAAATTCGTCTGGGATGAATTCCAGAACGGATCATCCCAATCGCTGGCACGCATCATGGTGGCGGTGTTCACCATCGGTATCATCGGGTTCCTGCTGGATCGTGTGATGTATGCGCTGCAGACCATGTTCACCTTCTCGAACAACCGGTGATCGACATGGGTATTCTGGAACTCTCGAACGTCTCGAAAAGCTACGGCGACACGCCGGTTCTACGGGATATCAATCTTAACGTGGAAGAGGGTGAATTCGTCGTCATTCTGGGCTTCTCCGGGACCGGCAAGACCACGCTTATCAATCTGATGGCCGGGCTTGAGCAGCCCACCAGCGGCACAGTCACCTACAAGGGCGCACCCATTACCGAACCCGGGCGCGAGCGCGGGGTCATTTTCCAAAGCTATTCGCTGATGCCATGGTTGACGGTCAACGGTAATGTCGCCCTGGCCGTCGACACCATGTTCCCTGAACTGTCCAAGGACGAACGCGCCGCGAAAGTTGCGCATTATGTGGGCATGGTCGGGCTCAGCCACGCGGCGACGCGGCGTCCGGCAGAATTGTCTGGCGGCATGCGCCAACGGGTCAACGTCGCCCGCGCGCTCGCGATGGATCCCGAAATGCTGCTGCTGGACGAACCCCTTTCGGCGCTGGATGCGCTGACCCGCGCCAATCTTGCCGACGAGATCGAGGCGATCTGGGACGAGGACAAGAAGACCTGTGTGCTGATCACCAATGATGTCGACGAGGCGATCATCCTCGCCGACCGGATCATTGCCCTTAATCCCGACGGCACGCTGGGCGATGAATTCCGCGTTGAAATCCCCCGCCCCCGTGACCGCATCGCAATGAACAACGACCCAACGTTCAAGGCGCTTCGGGCAAAGGTCACAACCTATCTGATGGATGTCGGGATCGCGGCCAAGGTCGAGGAAACCCGCACCTTGCCGAACGTGACACCCATTCACGGCGTGCCTGCGGCGGTTGCAAAAGCACAGGAAGGCGGGATCGAAGAACGCTTCCTGAACTTCTCACAGCTCGACAAGGTGTATCCAACGCCCAAAGGCCCGCTGACCGTCGTCGAAAACTTTGATCTCAAGATCAACAAGGGTGAATTCATCTCGCTGATCGGGCACTCGGGCTGCGGAAAATCAACGGTTCTGACAATGGCCGCCGGGCTGAACCCGATCAGCAAAGGCGCGATCCGTCTGGATGGCTGGAACGTTGAAGGTGCCGACCCCGAGCGCGCGGTTGTGTTTCAATCGCCAAACCTTTTTCCATGGCTGACCGCCAAGGAAAACGTCGCGATTGGGGTGGATAAGGTCTATCCCAAAGCGTCGCAGTCAGAACGGCAAGATGTGGTCGAATACTACCTCGAACGGGTTGGGCTGGCGGACAGCATGGACAAGAATGCCGCCTCTCTGTCCAACGGGATGAAACAACGTGTCGGCATCGCCCGCGCCTTTTCCCTCTCTCCCAAACTGCTGCTTTTGGATGAACCATTCGGGATGCTGGACAGCCTCACGCGGTGGGAATTGCAAGAAGTGCTGATGGAGGTCTGGTCGCGCACCAAGGTGACGGCGATCTGCGTCACCCATGATGTGGACGAAGCCATCCTGCTGGCGGATCGTGTCGTGATGATGACCAACGGACCCCAAGCGACCATTGGCAAAATCACCGATGTGAACCTGCCGCGCCCACGCACCCGCAAGGCGCTGCTCGAACATCCCGACTACTACAACTATCGCCAGGAAGTGCTCGATTTCCTTGAGGAATACGAACACGGCTCAAAACCGAAACCCAAGGCAATCGCGGCGGAGTAAGACCATGAAACAGAACCTTGTCGTCATTGGTGCCGGAATGGCTTCCGGTCGGGTGTTGGAGCACCTTCTGGAACAAGACCGCGATGCTTATGACATCACCCTTTTCAATGCAGAGGCACGCGGAAACTACAACCGCATCATGCTCTCGCCGGTTCTATCGGGGGAAAAGACCTATGCCGATATCGTGACCCACGATGACGGCTGGTATACGGAAAATGACATAACCTGCCGCTTTGGCGAACATGTGGTGGCGATTGATCGCGCAGCGAAAACGGTCACGGGCCAGAACGGCACGGTGCCTTATGACAAGCTGCTGATTGCCACGGGGTCAGCGCCTTTTATCATTCCGGTGCCGGGCAAGGATCTGCAGGGCGTCATCACCTACCGCGACCTTGATGACACCAACGCGATGATCAAGGCCGCCGCCAAGGGTGGCAAGGCCGTTGTCATCGGTGGCGGGCTCTTGGGGCTAGAGGCCGCCGCGGGGCTGGCCGAACGCGGAATGGAGGTAACCGTACTGCACCTGATGGGCCACCTGATGGAACGCCAACTGGATGAAAGCGCGGCTTTCTTGCTGCGCCGCGATCTGCAGGACAAGGGCGTCAAGGTCATCTGCAAAGCGTCGACGTCCGCGATACTGGGTGAGACCCATGTCGAGGCGGTGTTGCTAGAGGACAAAACCGTGCTTGAGGCCGATCTGGTGGTCATGGCTGTCGGTATCCGCCCGGAAACACGGCTTGCAACTGATGCCGGGCTGGAAGTTGCCCGCGGCGTTGAGGTGAACGCACAACTCCAAACCTCTGACCCGGATATTTTTGCGGTTGGCGAATGCGTGGAATTTGACGGGCAGTTGTTTGGCCTTGTCGCACCGCTTTATGATCAGGCCAAGGTCGTGGCGAAATCGCTGCTGGGACATGGCGATGCCTTCGTCTCCAAGGAACTGGCAACAAAGCTCAAGGTGACGGGCTGCGATCTTTTCAGTGCCGGGGATTTTGCCGAAGGCGACGGCCGCGAGGATATCGTGTTCCGCGATCCCGCACGTGGCGTCTACCGCCGGTTGGTGATCGAAGACAACGTGGTGATCGGCGCGGTCATGTATGGCGACACCAACGACAGCAACTGGTTCTTCGGGCTGATCCGCGACAAAACCGACATTGCGGACATGCGCGATACGCTGATCTTTGGGCCCGCCTATCAAGGGGGGACCCCCCTGGACCCTTTAGCAGCTGTTGCAGCCTTACCGCGTGATGCGGAGATCTGTGGCTGCAACGGTATCTGCAAAGGCCAAATCGAAGACGCCATCGCGGCGGGTGCCTCTGATCTGGGTGCGATCAAGTCCACAACCAAGGCAAGCGCGTCTTGCGGAACCTGCACCGGGCTTGTCGAACAGGTGCTGGCCGCCACGCTGGGCGATGAATTCGTCATTCCCGCCGCTGCCACGGTCTGCGGCTGCACGGATATGACCCATGAAGACGTGCGGCGCATGATCAAATCACGGCGGCTTACCTCGATGCCCGCGGTCTGGCAGGAATGCGGCTGGAAAACCTCCTGCGGCTGCCACGTCTGCCGCCCGGCGCTGAACTTCTACCTGCTCGCCGATTGGCCGCTGGAATATCGCGACGACCCGCAAAGCCGGTTCATCAACGAACGCAAACACGCCAACATCCAGAAGGACGGCACATTCAGTGTCGTGCCGCGCATGTGGGGTGGGATCACCACCGCGAACGAATTGCGCGCGATTGCCGATGCCGCCGACAAATACATGGTCCCGACGGTCAAAGTGACGGGGGGCCAGCGGATCGATCTGCTTGGGGTAAAAAGTGAAGACCTGCCCAACATCTGGGCCGATCTGAACGCGGCGGGTATGGTGTCGGGCCACGCCTATTCCAAAGGGCTGCGCACGGTGAAAACCTGCGTTGGCACCGATCATTGCCGCTTTGGCACCCAGGACAGCACCGGCCTTGGCATAAAGCTCGAAAAAGAGCTTTGGGGATCGTGGACCCCACACAAGCTCAAACTTGCCGTGTCCGGTTGCCCGCGCAATTGCGCCGAGGCGACGTGCAAGGACATCGGCGTTGTCTGTGTCGACAGCGGCTATCAGGTCAGCATCGGTGGCGCTGCGGGCATGGACGTCAAGGAAACCGAACTGCTGATGCAGGTCGCGACCGAACAAGAGGCGATCAACGTGATCAAGGCAGTCACCCAGCTTTACCGCGAAAACGCCAAGTATCTGGACCGGATATACAAGTGGATGGCCAAGGTCGGTCTGGACTGGATCAAGGCCCGCATCGAAACCGAGCAGGACGCATTGGTGGACCGGTTCGAGCTAAGCCAGTCGATTTACCGTAAAGATCCCTGGGCGGAACACACCCAGACAAAGGCAGACAGCTACCGCACCCTTGCCAACCTTTCACTGGAGGCCGCAGAATGACCGACTGGATCGACATCGCCCCGCTGTCAGAGGTGCCCCGACGCGGTGCACGCATGATAAAGACTGCCCTTGGCTGTGTCGCCGTGTTCCGCACCGCCGAGGATGAGGTTTTCGCGTTGGACAACGCCTGTCCGCATAAGGCCGGGCCATTGGCCGAAGGGATCGTGCACGGCAAATCGGTGACCTGCCCACTGCACAACTGGGTGATATCGCTTGAGACAGGACAGGCGCAGGGGGGCGATGACGGACAGGTGGCCACCTACCCTGCCCGCGTCGATAACGGGCGCATTCTGCTGGATCGCACCTTCCTGCGCGCACGGGTCGCGGCATGACGCTGACCCGCACCACCTGCCCTTATTGCGGCGTGGGCTGCGGCGTGCTTGCTGGCGCGGACGGCACGATCAAGGGCGATCCCGCCCATCCTGCCAATTTCGGGCGGCTCTGTTCCAAGGGGGCCGCCTTGGGCGAAACGACTGATCTGGACGGGCGGCTTTTGCGGCCCATGGTGAACGGCAAAACCACTGACTGGGACAGCGCCCTTGATCTCGTCGCCGCCAAATTCAGCGCGGCAATCGCTGAATACGGCCCCGAAAGCGTCGCCTTCTACGCCTCTGGCCAGTTGCTGACCGAAGATTATTACGTCGCCAACAAGCTGATGAAAGGCTTTATCGGCGCGGCCAATATCGATACCAATTCGCGGCTTTGCATGGCGTCGTCGGTCGCAGGTCATAAACGTGCATTTGGCACCGACACGGTCCCCGGCACCTATGAGGATCTTGAGCAGGCGGATCTGATCGTTCTCGTGGGATCGAACCTCGCCTGGTGTCATCCGGTGTTGTATCAACGCATTGCCGCCGCGAAAGAGTCACGGCCCGACCTGCAAGTCGTGAACGTTGACCCGCGCCGAACCGCGACGACCGATCTGGCCGATCTGCATCTGCAGATTGCCCCCGACGGGGATATCGCGCTGTTCAACGGTTTGCTGGCGCATCTTGCCAATACCGGCGCGCTGGACGCATCGTTCACCGCCGCCCACGTAAATGGCATGGCCGAGACCATCGCGGCGGCACGCTTGTCAGACCCTGCCGATACCGGCTTGCCCCAAGAGGATCTGACCCGCTTTTTCGACCTTTTCGCCCGTACTGATAAGGTCGTTACCGTCTATTCCCAAGGGGTCAATCAATCGTCCTGCGGCACCGACAAGGTCAACGCGATCCTGAACTGCCACCTCGCGACGGGGCGGATCGGGCGCGCGGGCTGCGGTCCGTTTTCCGTCACCGGTCAGCCTAACGCCATGGGCGGGCGCGAGGTTGGGGGATTGGCCAATATGCTGGCCAACCATCTTGAGATCGAGAACGCAGACCACCGCGCTGCCGTGCAGGATTTCTGGGACAGCCCGACGATCTGCACCAAATCGGGGCTGAAAGCGGTTGATCTGTTTCAGGCCTGCGCAGACGGCAAGATCAAAGCGCTCTGGGTGATGTCGACAAACCCCGCCGTGTCCCTGCCCGATGCCGATAGCGTGGCCGAAGCGATTGCGCGTGTGCCGTTCGTCGTGACCTCGGACATCATCGAAAAGACCGACACAAACGCCATTGCCGACGTCCTTTTGCCGGCAGCGGGTTGGGGCGAAAAAGACGGCACCGTGACCAATTCCGAACGTCGCATTTCACGCCAGCGGGCCTTTCTAAAAACACCGGGTGACGCGCGGCCCGACTGGCGGATCATCAGCGATGTGGCCGCACGGATGGGATTTGGGAACGCCTTCGCCTATCAATCACCTGCCGACATCTTTGCGGAATATGTTGCCCTTGATACCGCGCTGTCGGCGACCCCGCGCGACCTTGATCTGAGCATCTTCGCAGACGTCGATTATGCCGAAATGATCCCGACCCAATGGCCACGCAACGCTCATCGCTTTTTCGCCGACGGGCAGTTCTATCATCCCGACGGCAAAGCACGGATGATCGCTGTTACATCGCCGCAATTGTCCAAGCCAAGGTTTGCCCTGAACACGGGCCGCAACCGCGACCAATGGCACACCATGACACGCACGGGGAAATCCCAACGGCTCAGTGCGCACCTTGCCGAACCCTATGTCGAAATACACCCCGCCGACGCAATCGCATTGGGCGCTGGCGCGGGGACGATCATCAGGGTTGAAAGCCCCAATGGCTCAGCACTATTGCGCGCATTCATCACCGATCGTGGCCCGCGTGGGCAGTTATTCGCACCGATGCATTGGACGCGCCAACGCGCCAAGCGTGGCACGATCAACAGCGTGACGTCCGCTGTGGTCGATCCCGTTTCAGGCCAGCCCGCGCTCAAGTCCGGTGCGGTCACAGCGCAGGTCTACCGCGCGGCGTGGTACGGGTTTCTCGCGTGCCGTCACCAGCCTTTGCCGCAGACACCCTATGCCGCCGTGGCCCCTACCGCCACCGGCTGGCAGGTGGAACTGGCGGCGCGCAAAACGCCTGCTGACTGGGAGGCTGAAGCCAAAACGCTGGCGGGCCTGCCCAGCGCAGAAACGTCGATCCAGACCGATCTGGCCAGTGGGACCACCCGCATCGCCCTCATACAGGGAGGCGTGATCGAGGCGCTCTTGTTTGTTGCGCCTCGTCCCGTCGTCTTAGCCCGAAACGCAATCATCAGCGTGATCGGCACCCAAACACCCCCGCTTGCCGCACTTGCTGGTCGCAACGCTGCCAACCGGCCCGACCCCGGCGCAACGGTTTGCGCCTGCTTCAATGTCGGGCGCAACACGCTGATGACGGCCATCGCTGCTGGTGCCAATTCCGTCGCAGCCCTTGGGGGGGCGACCTGCGCGGGCACGAATTGCGGGTCCTGCAAACCCGAGCTCAAATCACTCATTACCGGGGCATCGATGCCGATGGCCGCCGAATGAGCCTCGCACCCTTTGTTCGCATCGTAGCGCGCGGCACCGGCCGTGCGCGGCCCCTGACCCTGCCAGAGGCACAAGAGGCAATGGCGCTTATCCTGCAAGGCAACGCCGCGCCAGAAGCGATTGGCGCGCTCCTCATGGTGCTGCGCCTGCGCGGTGAAACACCGGAAGAAATCGCAGGATTCACCGCTGCATTGCGGACCCACGTGTCGGGCAAACTGCCCGCCGCAGACCTTGACTGGCCGTCCTATGCCGCAGGGCGCAGTCGTGGCGCACCGCTGTTTCTTCTTGCGGCGCGGCTGGTGGCGCAAGCGGGATACCGTGTGTCGATGCACGGCTGGAATTCGCATCAGGCGGCCAGCGCCTCGGTGCGCGAGGCCATCGCATTCGCCGGACCGGGTGTGACATATACGCGCCTAGAGATGCTCAGCCCGGTTGCGTTCAGCTTGCTGAATTTACGCGACACCCTTGGTCTGCGGTCCTGTTTCAACACGGTGTTGCGAATGTGGAATCCCTCGCAGGCGCTTGTCAGCGTGCAGGGTGTGTTCCACCCATCCTACCGGAGCCTGCAAGCGCAGGCCGCCGACCTGCTCGGCCAGCGCGACCTTGCGATCATCAAGGGCGGTGGAGGCGAATTCGAACGCCACCCTTCCAAGGAAATCGCCGTCTACGGGCTGCGCGACGGTGCCCATACCAAGGACACCGCCGGGGCCCTGCTGCACGATGCCCGCCGCCTGCACGAGGCAGGCAAGGACGTTGACTTGCGCGGCCTTTGGCACGGGGCAGTAGAAGATGCGTTCGCCATCGCGACCGTCACCGGCACCGCCGCCCTTGCGCTTTTCGCCCTTAAGGCCGCACCGACCCTGACCGACGCCGATCATATGGCGCGCGCCCTTTGGGATGCCCGCCACCAGACAGAAAGCCTTTCCGCATGAAAACCTTTCCCATGTTCCTGCAAATGGCCGGACGCCGCGTTGTCATCGCAGGCGGCGGTGAACAGGCCGCGCAAAAGGCACGCCTGATCCTGAAGACAGAGGCGCAGATCGAGGTACTGGCACAGGAATTGGACCCAGAACTGGCGGACCTTGCGGCGGCAGGGCGCGTGACGCATCGGGCTGGACCGATCACACCCGCCAGCTTTGCCGACACAGCGCTGGTCTTCGTCGCAACCGGCTGCCCGGGGCTGGATATGGCGCTGCATGCGCTGGCCAAAGCCGCAGGAGCGACGGTCAACGTGGTCGACCAACCAGACCTTTGCGACGCACTCACGCCGTCCATTGTGGACCGTGATCCGGTTGTCGTGGCCATCGGCACGGAAGGCACGGCACCCGTCCTGGCGCGCCAGATCAAGACCAAGCTGGAAGAAACACTGGAACCGCGTCTGGGCGACCTCGCGGCGTTGGCGGGCCGTCTGCGTCACGCGGCGGCCGCGCGGCTTGCCCCGCGCGCACGGCGCGATCTGTGGCGATGGGTCTTCAACGACACGCCCCGCCGCATGTTCACCAGCGGGGCCGAGCGGGACGCAGCAAAGCTGATCAAGACAGCCATCGACACCGGCGAATTCGGCACATCACATGGCGGCTGCGTCAGCCTCGTCGGTGCGGGCCCCGGCGCAAAAGACCTCATCACGCTGCGCGGCGTCCAACGCCTGCAAGAGGCCGATGTGATCTACTACGACCGCTTGCTCGATCCCGAAATCCTTGAATTGGCCCGCCGCGACGCAGAGCGGGTCTATGTTGGCAAAGCACCGGGTTGTCACAGTTGGCCGCAAGAAAAAATCACCCAAACGCTGGTCGCTGCGGCCAAACGCGGGCAGCGCGTTGTGCGTCTGAAATGCGGCGATCCCGGTGTGTTCGGGCGCAGCACAGAAGAAATGGACGCCTTGCGCGCCGACGGTATTCCCGTTGAAATCGTCCCCGGCGTGACCGCTGCCTGCGCCGCCGCGGCAAGTGCCGGCCAAAGCCTGACCGATCGCGGCGTGATCGAAACGGTGGTGCTGACGACCGGACATCGCAAGGACGGCTATGCGATCCCCGATCAGATCAAGGGCATCACACCGGGCACCTGCGTCGCACTTTACATGGCGGTCGGCTTGGCCCCAAGCATCGTCGACACGCTCACCCTGCAACACCCGGACGTCGCCTTTGATGTGCAGGTCGTAGCAAAGGCGCAACGCAAGGGTCAGACCCTGATCTCTTGCGCGCTTTCCGATCTGGCAAAGGCGATCACCACCAACGATATCGCAGGTGAGGCCATGATTTTTGTCCGGTGGCCGCGCGATAACGTACAATCACAAAATCACGGCGGGCACCTGAGCGTGGCGTCGTGATGCATCCCCCGTGACGCACCACGGGCTTACGCAAGGTCAGCAAGATTTGCCGTTGCTCTGCGCCAATTACCATCCATATAACATCCATAGAGATGGAGAATGCGGATGAGCAATGTAACACACCTGCGCGACAAGCAGCCCGAAAACGAAAAAATCACGATCAATCTTGGCTTTGTGGACCTCGGCCGCATCGATCTTTTGGTGCAGGAAGGGTTCTATTCGAACCGAAGCGATCTGATCCGCACGGCGATCCGCAACCAGTTGGAACGTCAGGACGAGATTGTCAGCAAGTCGCTGGACCGGCACACGATGGAGCTTGGTCTGCGGGACTATACTGTCGCCGATCTCGAAGCGTTGCGGGATGCAGGCGAGGTGCTTCACGTCAAGGTCGTCGGACTGGCAAGGATTGATGCCGACGTCACACCAGAGCTCGCGCTTCAAACCATCGGGTCGATCACCGTGCTGGGGGCATTGCAGGCCAGCCAAGACGTCAAAAAGGCCCTTGGCGACCGCATCAAATAAGTCGCCACACACATAACAAAGGAAAAACCATGAAACTTTTCAACGTCAGCGCAACGCGCCCGGCGACCGATGCCGCATGGCTGTCGGCTGCCAATGATCTGGTCCAACGCACACTTGCGCAGCATGGCCTCGTATCGCCTTTAGATGGAAGTCAGCAGAAAGGCGGCCCGAACCTGTCATCGCTCGACGCTCTGCTGTCGAAATTGTCAGGTCCGACCATGGCGACTCGCTCTGCACAAATCAGTGTACCGGACGGCGCGACTTTCAACGATGATACGTTCACCTGTGCATCCGGCAGCCGCCGCTATCGTCTTTATGTCCCGGCCTCGGCCTCGCAAGGGGCCAGCGGTGTGGTCATGATGCTGCATGGCTGCACACAGACGCCCGAGGATTTTGCAGCAGGAACCGGCATGAACGCGCTGGCCGATCGCGACGGGTTCGTCGTGATTTACCCGGCACAGTCACGCGGTGACAATGCGCAGACCTGCTGGAACTGGTTCAGGCGGGGCGATCAGCGCCGCGGTCGCGGGGAACCCGCACTCCTTGCGGCGTTGACGCAAAAAGTTTGTGCCGAACACGCTGTCCCACGAGAGCAGACATTCGTTGCAGGTCTTTCCGCCGGTGCGGCGATGGCGGTGATCCTTGGCGAGACTTATCCAGATGTCTTCGCTGCAGTCGGCGCGCATTCCGGGCTTCCGGCGGGATCGGCCAAAGACGTTCCTTCCGCCTTTGCCGCTATGGCTGGGAACAGTCTTGACGCACCCGATCCGATCCGCGCTGAACACCGCGTGCGGACAATCCTGTTTCACGGATCCGCCGACCCGACTGTCCACCCATCAAACGGTGACGCCATCGCGCGGCGGGCACGCAGCGCAGGCCCGTCGCAAAGCATTGAAACCTCGACCGCCGGTGATGCCGCAGGTCGGACTTACACAAGAGACACATCAAGTGATGGGGTTGGAACCACTTTCGTCGAAAGCTGGACAATCAACGGACAGGGACATGCCTGGTCAGGTGGTCGACCGGAAGGGTCCTACACTGATCCCAAAGGGCCCGACGCCAGCGCAGAAATGATCCGCTTTTTCTTCGAAACCTCCGCCAGGAACCTCTGACATGACAAATATGACGTTGACCTTCGACGCAGTTGAAGAGGCCAAACCCGGTCCGAAATGGGCAGCCCGCTGGGCGCGCTCGTGGCCCGATTACGAAGCATGGTTCGTCGCGCGGGGCGGCGATGCCGGACCGTCCCGCGCCGATTGCCGCGCTGCGCTCAAGAAACATATGCCCGAGCTGATCGCGACCTACGATGAACTTGTCGCAATTGCAGGCGGATCCGACCGGGCGGCGCGGTTTCTGGCCACATGGTGCCCGCCGACCTATCTTGGCGGATGTTCTTTGGCCGCCGTCGCGGACCGGGATGACGTCCGGCTTGTCCGCAACTACGATCTCTCTCCGGATCTGAACGAAGGGCTGTTGCTGCGCACGGAATGGACAGGCCGCGCGGTCATGGGCATGGTCGAGTTTCTCTGGGGCCTGTCAGATGGCATCAATGACGCAGGCCTCAGCGTGGCTTTGGCCTACGGCGGCAGATCAGAGACGGGCATAGGGTTCGGCATCACAACGATCCTGCGCTATTTGCTGGAAACCTGTGACACGGTGGCAGAAGCGATCGCAGTTTTGAAACGCATCCCATCGCACATGGCCTACAACGTGGTGCTGGCGGATAAGGCGGGTCAGGCTGCTAGCATCGAACTGGCCCCGGGTGGGGGTGCCACGATCATGCCCCAGGCAATCGCGACCAATCATCAAAGCAAAGGGACCGCCGCCCACAGGCCACACTTTACACAGACGGTCGAGCGGCTGGCACATTTGAAGGCATTGAAAGCGACCCCACGCAATCTTGGAAAGCTCTTTCTTGAAAAGCCACTACGACAGGATCGGTATGCCCAAGGCTTTGGAACGCTGTTTACGGCGGAATACGATCCCAAGGCGCGGTCGCTTGTTCTGTGGATGAATGGTGAGCGATGGGACCAAAGCCTTGACGCATTCCAAGAACGGCAACACGTCGCTGATTATTCACATGCGGCAATCGAGTGCGCGACTGGCGCATCTGATATCCCAGCCGATCACACTGTTGATTGGTCGCGGGCAGCGATGATCGATTGGTCACAACTGTCGCGCGATTATGCGATGGGCCGCGGTCAGGATGTGAGCGCGTATCTTCCTGCCGCCGCAACGATACACGGGAAAGCGGTATCTCAATACTGCGCCAAGAGTCCGCTCGGAGCTTGCCCCTGACAGTTGATTCCAGGGCAAGGCTTTGGATGCGACAGAAGTTCCGAAAGCGACTGGCTGGTCGGGGCCCCTATTGCACAAAGCAAGATCGCGATGGGTCTTGGCAAGTGCAAGCTGGGTGACATGCGCGCATAGCGGGTCAGTCTGATTTTCCGACGACTGATCCGGCAATCCGCCATGCCCCACCTTCAACGACAATCGACGTTGAAGGTGGGGCATATCAAAAGGACGTATTCGTCATTTTCGCAAGCCAACGCCTGCCCGCTGAAATTTGTTCTGCAACGGAAAGACCGTTTCAAGATAATTGACAGGTAATGACATCGGTGTCATGACATCGGTGTCATTTTTGATTGAGGCGAATCAAACGCCTCGCTTGCGGCTTGGGAGGGGCGTCGGACATGGCAACAATCTACGACGTCGCACGGACCGCAGGCGTATCGCCCAAAACTGTCAGCCGCGTGCTGAACGGCGATGCCCCCGTCAAGAAACACACCAAAGAGGCCGTGAACAAGGCCATCGCCGAACTGGGCTATGTGCCATCAACTGCCGCCAGGGCGATGCGATCCAACAAGTCGGGGTTGGTCGGGCTGATTACAGGTGCGATTTCATTGTCGCCCAATCGGTCCGAAAATTCGGGCCTGCCCGACCTTCACATCGTTCAGGGCATCCAGCGGGCGATGGAAGTCAGCGGCAAGACGCTTCTCATTGCAGATACCGGCGGCCAGATGGACCGCGTGCCGCAGTTGATCCGCACATTCGAGGAACACCGCGTCGAAGGCTTGCTCTATGTGGCTGACCACCACCGCCAAGTGTCGCTGCCGCCAGTGTCACCGACCACCAAGATGGTGCTGGCCAACTGTTTCGACGACAAAGGCACGCCGTCGGTTCTGCCCAATGATCACCAAGGCCAGTTCAATCTGGTGAAAAGCCTGATTGCCAAAGGGCACCGCCGGATCGCCTATCTCGCACTCAGCACACAGCTTGTGGCGACCGGCCTTCGGATCACCGGGTACAAGGATGCGCTGGCGGCCGCGAACATCGGATTTGATCCCGCACTTCTGGTGCCGGCCGAAATCGACATCTCTGAAGATGACGCCGGTGTGCAACTGCTGTGGGATGCGATTGACCGGGTCTTGGCACTGCCTGAACCACCTACCGTTATCTGTTTTGGCAACGACCGCATGGCCATGCGTGCCTACGGCATCCTGCGCAGCCGTGGCGTGGCCCTGCCCGATGATTTGTCGGTTGCGGGCTATGACGGCCACCGGTTGATCACCGAAACGCTTTACCCGACCCTCACATCCGCCGAGCTGCCTTATGCGGCCATCGGAATCCGTGCCACTGAACTGCTGCTTGGCATGATCAATGGCACCGCAGACGCGCCCTCCAAACCAATTCTGGTTGGAGGCCCCGTAACTCCCGGTAATTCCGTGAAGGATCTGCCGGCCCCCATCATTAATCTATCGTCAATAGGGAGGACGACACTATGAAACTCGGATTAACCTTTGGTGCAGCGCTTGTTGCATCTGTCAGCTGGGCCAGCCTGGCCGCAGCGCAAACTGAACTGAGCATGTGGTATCACGGCGCAGGTAACGAGGTGGAAGCCAACATTCTCAACAAGATTGTTGAAGACTTCAACGCCAGCCAGTCCGAATGGACAGTTGTTGTCGAAAGCTTCCCACAGGAAAGCTACAACGACTCCGTTGTCGCTGCAGCCCTTGCTGGCAACCTGCCCGACATCATCGACGTTGACGGCCCTGTCATGCCGAACTGGGCATGGGCTGGCTACTTGCAGCCGCTGCAAATTGACGAAGCGGCCATAGAAGGCTTCTTGCCCGGCCCATTGGGCTATTGGGACGGTGAATTGTACTCTGTAGGTCTGTGGGACGCAGCCGTTGCCATGGTTACACGTCAGTCTACGTTGGACGCACTTGGCCTGCGCACACCTACCCTGGCCGAGCCTTGGACCGCCGACGAATTTCAAGCGGCGCTTGATGCAGCCAAAAACTCCGGCGATTTCGACTATGCGCTTGATCTGGGCATGGCATGGACAGGCGAATGGTATCCATATGCCTTCAGCCCGTTTCTTCAGTCCTTTGGTGGCGACATCGTTGATCGCTCCACTTACGCGACAGCGGATGGTGCCTTGAACGGCGAAGAAGCTATTGCCTTTGGCGAATGGTGGCAGTCCCTGTTTGCTGACGGTTATGCACCGGGCACATCTCAGGACCCCGCGGATCGCGATACCGGTTTTGTCGACGGCAAGTACGCGTTCTCTTGGAACGGTAACTGGGCAGCGCTGAACGCACTAGAAGCACATGACGACACGCTGTTCTTGCCTGCACCTGACTTTGGCAATGGCCCAAAAATCGGTGCTGCGTCTTGGCAGTTCGCTGTGTCCTCTGCGTCTGAGCATCCCAATGGTGCTTCCGCATTCATCGAGTTTGCTTTGCAGGATCAGTACCTTGCTGATTTCTCGAACGGCATTGGCCTGATCCCGCCAACTGCAGAATCCGCTGCGATGACCGAAAACTACGGTGAAGACGGCGCAATGGCAGTTTTCTACGATCTGACAAAAGAGCAGGCGCTCGTGCGCCCTGTGACGCCCGGCTACGTTGTATCGGCCAAAGTGTTTGAAAAAGCGCTGGCTGACATCGCCAACGGTGCAGACGTTGCTGACACGCTGGATGCGGCTGTTGACGAAATCAACGCCGACATCGAACGCAACGGCGGCTACGGCCACTAAGTCGACTTTGCGGGGCGGCGCTTGTGCCGCCCCGCATTTCCCTTCTGGAAAGCAGTAAAAAATGGCATCCAAACTGACAACATCTAACCGTGCAGGATGGGGCTTTGCCCTGCCCGGCTTCGGGTTGATCATGCTGTTTATCGTGATCCCCTTTTTCTTTGCCTTCTATCTTTCGCTGACCAACCAGCGGCTGATTTCGCCCAACCCGACCGAATTTGTGGGGCTTAGCAACTATGACCGGTTGCTCAGCATTTCGATCCTGACGCTAGAACCTGAACGCGATGACAACGATGCCGTGATCCGCGATGAGGACGGCGCAATCGAGTACCCCCGCGTGCGGACTTTTACGCGCAACAACCCTGACTATCCGCAGTATGACGGCATGCGCGAATGGTTCCGGTGGCAGTGGGGCGATGACGTGAAAGTTGTCGTGGCCAAGGACGTGGTGTTCTGGAAATCGCTGCGCAACACATTGATGTTTGTGATCGTCGTGGCCCCCGTTCAGGCGGGCATCGCGCTGGGGCTTGCATTGCTCGTCAATCAAAAATTGCGGGGCATCAACGTCTACCGCGCAATATACTTCATGCCAGTGGTGGTCTCTATCGTTGTGGTTTCGTTGCTGTTTCGATTCATCTACGACGGCAATGATGGCCTGCTGAACAACATTCTCGGCTTCCTCACCTTCGGACAATTCGAAGGCCGCGATTGGTTAGGCAGCCCTGACACCGCGCTAGGCGCGATCAAGGCAATGTCGATCTGGCAGGCGGTCGGGTTCCACATGGTGATCTGGCTGTCAGGCCTGCAAACCATCTCGCCCACCTTATATGAAGCCTCATCAATCGAAGGCGCGTCCAAATGGCAGACCTTCCGCTATGTCACATGGCCGGGGCTGCGCAATACGGCAGTGCTGATCCTGATCGTCATTACCATGCAGGCCTTTGCGCTTTTCGCCCAGGTCGATGTCATGACCCGCGGCGGACCGCTCGACAGCACCACAACGGTTGTGTTCCAGGCGATCGAACGGGGTTACGGCAAGCAGGACATCTCGGGTGCGTCCACGATTTCGGTCATTCTGTTCCTGCTGGTGCTGACGATCAGCCTGACCCAACGCTTTTTGACAAGGGAGCGCTAAGATGGCCGCTATTACCCAAGACAATCACGGGCTTCGGCTGGCAGTGCGCTACGTCGTCCTGACGCTGATCGCGGTGATCTTCATCTTCCCGCTTCTTTTCATGGTGATGTCCAGTTTCAAGCCGGACCTGCAATTGCTGCGGGACACATCAAGCCTGCGCGCATTCCTGCCTGTTGGTGACCTGAGCCTTGATAACTACTACGATGCGTTCCGGCGCGCGCCCATCGGACTGTTCGTGTTCAACTCGGTCCTCGTGACGGGCGTAACGGTGCTGTTGTCCCTGTTCTTCTGCTCGCTTGCTGCGTTTTCCTTTGTCTATCTCAACTGGAAAGGCCGCGATCTAGCCCTGACGATCATCATCGCGACGCTCATCATCCCGTTTGAAACCATCGCGATTCCACTTTTGCTGTTTGTGTCCAAACTGCCGTGGATCGGGCTGGAAGGGATCGAGTTCGGCTGGCTCGACAGCTATCATGTCCAGATCATTCCGTGGATCGCGGACGGGCTGACCGTGTTCCTGTTCGTGCAGTATTTCAAAGATCTGCCCTCCGAACTGATCGAAGCCTCCCGTGTTGAAGGGGCATCGTGGTGGCAGATCTACCGCAAGGTGGTCATGCCGCTGGCTGGCCCCGTGATCGCGACCGCGGCAATTCTCAAATTCCTTGTGATGTACAACCAATACCTCTGGCCGCTCATCGTGGTGCAGCAGGAAACCTACCGCCCCGTCTTGGTCGGGCTGCAATACTTCTTCCAGCTCTCGATCACATGGGGTGAAATCATGGCCTATCTGACGATCATCACCGTCCCCGTTCTGGCCTTCTATCTTGTTCTGCAACGCGCGTTCATCGCGTCGATTGCCTCTACCGGTGTGAAAGGCTGACCCATGGTCCTCGCTCTAAAAGATCAGTATGTCTGGGATAGTTGGTATGTCCACGATGGTGAAAAATACCATGGCTATTACCTCAAAGCACCGCGATCCATCGGTGACCCCGAACTGCGGCATTTCAACGTTAGCTACGGCCATGCAACCAGCACAGATCTGGTAAACTGGGACCACCTCGGGACCTGCTTTGCCCCATCCGACGACGGCTGGGACAACTACACCACATGGACCGGATCGGTGGTGCGCGGCGATGATGGCCTTTGGCACCTCTACTACACGGGCACACGCAAGAACGACCCGCAGCTAAGACAGAAGATCGGGCACGCGACCTCGACCGATTTGCACAACTGGGAACGGGTCGGCGACGGGCTGATCCTTGATCTTGTCGGGCCGAATGCACCGCATTACGAGGCGGATGTCTCGAACGGAGAATGGCACGACCGCGCCATGCGCGATCCTTGGGTGATGCGCGACCCGGACGGTGATGGCTGGCTGATGTATTTCACCGCACGTGTGCCGGGCGTGGCAGAAGCCAATGACGCAGGCTGCATCGGCTTTGCCACATCCCCCGATGGCTACGACTGGGCGCTTCAGCCACCGGTTTTCACTGGAGGCTTCGGCCAGCTTGAGGTCCCGCAAGTGTTCGAAAAGAACGGGATCTGGTACTGCCTCTTTTGTACCGCTGCGCATCACTTTTCAAAGGAGCAGACCGCGTTGCGGCCTCTCGTGAGCGGCAACCACTATCTGATCGGTGAAGGCCCGCGCGGGCCCTGGCGCATCGCGCCCGGTTTCCTCGATGGCTCCCTGCCGTGTTCGCGCTACGCCGCGCGCATCGTCGACACCGATGAAGGCATGGTCATCCTCGGATTTGCGGATCATCCCGATGGCGAAACCTTCGGCGGCTACATCATGGACCCAGACCCCGTCGAAATCGTCGCCGGTGGTGAACTGGTCGTATCCCCTCAAAGACAGGCGGCAGAATAATGGCAACGGTGAAACTGCGCGATGTGCGCAAAAGCTATGGTGACGTTGAAGTTATCAAAGGCGTCGACATCGACATTGATGATGGCGAATTTGTTGTTTTTGTCGGCCCGTCCGGCTGCGGAAAATCCACGCTGTTGCGCATGATCGCAGGACTCGAGGACATCACCGACGGCACGCTCGAAATTGACGGAAAGCGGATGAATGACCTCGAGCCGTCCAAACGCGGCATCGCTATGGTGTTCCAGTCCTACGCGATTTTCCCGCATATGACCGTCCGTGAAAACGTGGCCTTCGGGCTGACCATCAACAAGGTCAGCAAGGCGGAGAAAGCCAACAAAGTCGCCGAAGCCGCCCGCATTCTGCAAATGGAACACCTGCTGGATCGCCGTCCGTCCGAACTGTCGGGCGGTCAACGCCAACGGGTCGCGATCGGCCGTGCCATCGTGCGCGACCCCAAGGTGTTCTTGTTCGACGAACCGCTGTCAAACTTGGATGCAGCACTGCGGATGGATATGCGGATGGAGATCGGCAAGCTGCACCAGGACCTTGGCACCTCCATGATCTACGTGACCCACGATCAGGTCGAGGCCATGACACTGGCCGACAAGATCGTCGTGCTGAAAGACGGGATGGTGATGCAAGCTGGTGCTCCGATGGAGTTGTATCACAACCCCGCCAACCTGTTCGTGGCAGGTTTTTTGGGCGCGCCATCCATGAATTTCCTGAACGTTACGGTGGATGACTTTGGCGATGACTGGGTCCAGGTCTCAAGTCCGGTCCTCACCAGCGTAAAAGTCCCCCGCAAAGGCCGTACATTCACGAAAGGCCATACAGCCATCCTCGGCATCCGCCCGCAATACCTGACAACCGCAGCAGAGGGCGAAGGCATGTTGGTTGGCAAAGTCGTTCTGACCGAGCGTTTGGGCAGCGAGACCGTCGTGAACCTCGTCGCGGCTGACGGAAGTACATTGATCGCGGCCATCGCGGAAGATGCAGTCCTTGTGCCAGGCAACGAAATGTCATGGACATTCGATCCCGCGCTTGCGCACGCCTTCCCGGAAAGCCTGTGATCCGCATGGATCTGATCAGGCATTTACCCGTTTCAGCCTGAAGCGGCCGCACCGCGTAAACGTCGACTAAAAATCTGCAAGGCAAAAGGCATCTTTATGCTCTGCAACAGTGGTCCTGCGTCAAGACTGCGCGCGCAATGTCCGCATTGACGCCGTAACCATCCGCAACGAACGAAAACCGCCCGCCCCAAGTGACGTAGCGTATTTGTTCAGTCATAACTGAACGAATTTGACGGCATGCATTTGTCGTGCAATAGGCAGCGGCAACCAAAGGATTTGCGCGTGCCAAAACAAAATCAACTTGATGCCATTCGCACCGATTTTATCGAAAAGTCGGGCCTGATCTCTCAGGCTGAGGGACTTCCACGTATTGCCGGGCGCGTGTTTGGTATGCTGATCTTTGACGGCGAATTGGTATCATTCGGTGATCTTGCCAACCGCTTGCAGGTCAGCCGCGCCAGCATCAGCACAAGCATCCGCCTTTTGGAAGAACGTGGACTGGTAAAGCGCAAGACAAAGCCGGGGCAGCGCGGTGACTTCTTTCAACTCGCGCAGAATCCTTATGCAACCATGCTGGAAGGCGTTCACAAACGAACCTTGTCCACGCTGGACGATATTAAACAGACGATTGCTGCGTTGCCGGCGGATGCCGAGGCCACTGCAAGGCTGACCGCCTACGCCGATTTCTACGCATCCTTGGAATCTGCGGTGACTGTCGCGCGCGACGAACTGCAATCCAAGAAATCAAACACGGCGCAATCGCCCACAATCCCAAAGGATTAACCACATGCCAGATGACAACAGGTCGACGCCGGTTGATCCCGCTTCGCAAGTCAAGGCTGCTACGCGTTCTCCAAGCGAGGGCGACCCTACGCCTGCCGGTTCGCCCAAAGGTACCGAGAACGATAGCACGCCCAATCATTTGACATTTCAGTCAGACAAGGGCGCATCGCGCTCCACCTGGATCGCTGGCGTTCTGGTCATCGCCATTGTTGGCTGGATGGGCAGCGGCTTTGTCATACCGTCGGAAAATGCTGCACCCGTCCTGACCCGAGAGGCGCCAAAACCGGTGGCCGTCGCGGTTGCAACGTCAACTGCTGAAACGGTTACGCAGTACTATCAAGCCGAAGGTCAGGCCCTTCCCGATCGCGATACGATCCTGCGCACAGAGACATCTGGCGACATTGCCGAGGTTCTTGTCAGAAAAGGTCAGGATGTCTCTGCTGGTGATGTGATCGCGCGGATCGACCCAACTGGAAACTTAGCCGATGCAAGCCGTGCGGCTGAAGAACTGGCGCGGGCACAACGCGAATACGACAACGCGCAAGAGCTGCTGAACCGTGGCGTCTCCACGGTGGATCGTGTCTCGCAAGCCAGCGCAACACTTGCAGCGGCGCAGGCGCAGGTCACAGCGGTGGCGCAAGCTGCCGAGGCGCTGACAATCACCGCCCCCTTTGCGGGCCGGATCGAAACGCTTGATCTTGATGAAGGGGAATTCGTTTCGGCCGGAACCGAGGTGGGCCGTCTGGTCGATATCACACCGCTGACCGTGGCCATACAGGTGCCACAGCAATCGCTGAACCGCTTGTCTGCAGGTCAAACTGCAACAGTGAAATTCATCACCGGCGAGGAACGCGACGGCATCGTGTCGTTCGTTGGAACGTCCGCTGCAGCCGAGACACGCACCTTCCTTGTCGAAGTGGAAGTGCCGAATGAAGATGGTGCGATCCCGGCAGGGATTTCCGCAGAAATCGTCATTCCGACGGGTGAGGCCACCGCACATTTCCTGTCGCCCTCCATCGTGTCGCTCGACACCCAAGGCGCATTGGGCGTCAAAACGGTCGACGCTGAAAACGTCGTAGAGTTCTTTCCAATTCAGATCGTGCGCGCGCAGATTGATGGCATCTGGGTCACCGGACTGCCGGATAAGGTCGATGTGATTACTGTCGGTCAAGGCTACGTCAACGCAGGTGAAACCGTGGCACCCGCCGCAGGGGAACAGAAACCATGAACGCTATCATCAACGCGGCTTTTTCCCGCTCTCGCGTCATTGTCATGACCCTTTTGATGGTCCTCGCCGTCGGGGCCTATGCCTATGTTTCGATCCCCAAAGAGGCCAACCCAGAAGTTCCGCTGCCGCTTTTCTATGTGTCTACCGGTCTTGACGGCATCAGCCCAAGCGATGCCGAGCGTCTGCTGCTTGAACCGATGGAAACCGAATTTGGATCAATTACCGGCCTCGACAGCATGAAGTCAGACGCGTCAGAAGGATTTGCCAGCATCCAGCTGGAATTCATCCCCGGCGGCGACAATGACGAAGCTATGGACAAAGTGCGTGAAGCCGCAGACCGCGCGCAAAGCGATCTGCCGGAAGATGCCCGTGACATCACAATCACCGAAATCAACACCGCGCTCTTCCCGATTATTACAGCGATCCTCTCAGGTCCGGTGCCGGAACGGACGCTGAACGATCTGGCTGAAACACTTCAGGAAGAAATCGAAGGGCTGGAGGGTGTGCTTGAAGTCGATATCGGCGGACAGCGGTTCGAGTTCCTCGAAGTGCTGATCGACCCGACTGTGTTTCAGACCTACAACCTGTCATTCGACGAACTGATCGGACAAATTCAGCGCAACAACCGTCTGATCGCAGCAGGCGCCATTGAAACGGGATCCGGCCGGATCGTGTTGAAAGTGCCCGGTTTGATCGAAAACCTAGAAGACGTCATGGCAATGCCCGTCAAGGTACGCGGCGATGCCGTGGTGACGTTTGGCGATGTCGCCACGATCCGCCGCACATTCGAAGATCCGACCAGCTTTGCCCGCATCAATGGTCAACCCGCACTTGCGCTGGAAATCACCAAGCGATCCGGCGCGAACATCATCGAGACGGTCGCAGAAGTGAGAGCACTGGTCGCCGAACTTCAAACAGAGTGGCCCGAAAGCATCGAGATTACCTATCTTCAGGATCAGTCCAAGCAGGTCAAAGACCTGTTAAGCGATCTGGAAGCCAACGTCATCGCGGCGGTCATTCTTGTGATGATCGTCATCGTGCTGGCGCTTGGTGTCCGGTCGGCTTTCCTTGTCGGTCTGGCAATCCCCGGGGCGTTCCTTGCAGGCGTCATCGCGCTCTGGGCGATGGGCTTTACGATGAACATCGTCGTTCTGTTCTCTCTCATTCTTGTGGTGGGGATGCTTGTGGATGGTGCAATCGTCACCACCGAACTTGCGGACCGCAAATTGCAGGAGGGCGTGCCCGCCAGAGAGGCCTATGCCTTTGCCGCCAAGCGGATGTCGTGGCCAATCATTGCATCCACCGCGACAACACTCAGTGTATTCTTCCCCCTGCTCTTTTGGTCCGGCATGGTTGGCGAGTTCATGAAGTTCCTGCCCATCACCGTCATCCTGACACTGTTTGCGTCCCTGTTCATGGCGCTGGTCTTCATTCCAGTTGTCGGTGGCCTGATTGGCAAACGCCAGCCGCAATCTGCACAGGCAAAGGCTGCGCTTCACGCCGCCGAACTTGGCGACCCGCGCGATATGGGTGGCTTTACCGGCACGTATGTCCGCATTCTGGAATGGGCTATCTTGCGGCCAGCAACGACTTTGCTTCTGGCTGTCGCATTGCTGCTCGGTGGCTTCGGTCTTTACGGTCAGTTCGGCAAAGGTATCAGCTTTTTCCCATCGGTCGAACCTGACTTCATGCAGGTGCAGGTCCGCGCCCGAGACAATTTTTCGATTTTCGAACGGGACGCACTCGTGCGCGCCGTGGAAAACCGCATCCTGCCCTATGACGAGGTTGCCAGCATTTATGCGCGCTCGGTGATGAGCGCGGGCCAGGGTGATGAAGAAACCATCGGCACATTGCAGTTGGAATTGACGCCATGGGATACACGGCGCACAGCGGCCGAGATCGGCGTGGATATCCGGCAAAGCGTGTCCGACATCGCCGGGATCGACGTTCAGGTGCAGACCGAAAGCGGTGGCCCGACAGCGGGCAAGCCGGTCAATCTTCAGGTGACCGGTGGAACGGCGCAGGCGCAGGCGCAGTCCGTGCAGCAAATTCGCGATATCATGGACAGCATTGGGGGCTTTACCGATGTGACGGACACGCGGCCCGTGCCGGGCGTCGAGGTATCCATCATCGTCAACCGCGCCGAAGCTGCGCGTTTCGGGGCAGATGTCAGCCTCTTGGGTCAGGCGGTACAGCTGCTGACCCAGGGTATCACTGTGGCAGACTATCGGCCTGATGATACGGATGGCTCGCTCGATATCAGGGTGCGGTTCCCGCGCGAGGAACGGTCGCTGGCCGAACTGGCAAGTCTACGTGTGCCCACGACCTCCGGACTTGTTCCGATCTCCAACTTCGTGACCTTTGAACCGACAGATCGCACAGGTGTCATTCGGCGCATCGACGAAAAACGTGTCACCACGATCGAGGCGAACGTGGCACCCGGCCTGCTCGTCAATGATCAGGTGATCGCCTTGACGGCAGAACTGAACGCAGCAGACCTTCCAGACCGCGTGACATTCAGTTTTGCAGGTGAAGCAGAAGACCAACAAGAAAGCATGGTGTTCCTCGTCGGGGCCTTTGTTGCGGCCATCTTCCTGATGTTCGTGATCCTCGTGATCCAGTTCAATAACTTCTTCCAGGCATTCGTGGTGATGAGCGCAATTGTCTTCTCGGTCGCGGGTGTCCTTTTGGGGCTGCTCATCACGGGGCGTCCGTTCGGGATCGTCATGGGCGGGATCGGGGTCATCGCCTTGGCGGGTATCGTGGTCAACAACAACATTGTTCTTATCGACACCTACAACGATCTGAAAAAATCCGGGCAGTCACCGCTTGAGGCCGCATTGCGGACGGGCGCGCAACGTTTGCGGCCGGTCATCCTCACTTCGGTCACGACCGCGCTTGGTCTCATGCCGATGGTGATCGGATTGAACCTCAACTTCTTTACGCGGGAAATCGTCTACGGCGCGCCATCAACGCAGTGGTGGACAGAACTGTCGTCGGCCATCGCAGGCGGACTGGTCATTGCGACCGTCCTGACGCTCGTGGTGACACCTGCCATGCTCATGCTGGGTGAGCGCAAGGCAAACCGATCGGTCGGAATGCCAGTGCCCGCATGAAGTCGCCTAAGACGCTCCGAATAAGCGTGATGATCCTGCCGGTGAAGCGCGCTGGCGAACGGTCGTCCCGGCTCAACAGCCTGACCGGACCGAAATGCAGCCCGAACTACGGCAGCTCTGGTCTGCGCATATTGCACTCTACAGGCGATGTCTGGCAGGTGCCGCGGCGCATCCGAAGGCGGTTCTGCGGCCATTTTCCCTAATGCCGCACTAACCTCAGACGACTGCTATTCGCTACTGTTCGGACAATGCAAGTCGCGCGATATATTGGATTTCACTCGGCTCAGCTTTCGCGCAGCAAAAATCGCTGCACCTTCCCGCTTGGTGTTTTGGGCAAAGCATCCACAAAGGCGATCTCTCGCGGGTAAGCATGAGCCCCAAGCCTGTTCCGAACATGAAGCCGCAATTCCTCTGACAGCTCATCCGTGGGCTCGCTCCCTTTGCCAAGCACCACGAAGGCTTTGACGATATGCCCGCGCTCTGCATCCGGTTTGCCGACAACCGCAGACTCCAGCACCGCGGGATGTTCGATCAGGCTGCTTTCCACATCGAACGGACCGATGCGATACCCGGCAGTTGAAATAATGTCGTCAGAACGACCGACGAAACTGAAATCACCCGCTTCATGCCGCTCCACAGTATCGCCTGTCAGGAAGTAGTCTCCAGTCCAATCCTCGCCTTCGCGCCCCCAATAGCCGGGAAAGGAAAACAGCGGCGACTGCGTCATGTTCACGGCCAGATTTCCGGGGGTTCCATTGGGGACTTCGGCCCCATCCTCACCCAGAACGGCAAGGTGAAAGCCGGGCGTTGCCAGCCCCGCGCTGCCGGGCCGCACTTCATGATCGATACCGTGATGGTTCATCATGACCATGCCAACTTCTGTCTGCCCGTACTGGTCATGCAGCGTGACCCCGAGTTCTTCCTGAGACCAGCGGATCACTTCGGGGTTCAACGGCTCTCCCGCGCTGGAGGCGACGCGGAGTTGGCCCTTGAGTGCGTCAACCGCTTCATCGCCAGCCGCTTTCAGCAATCGATAGACCGTCGGTGCAGCCGCAAAATTCGTGATCTTGTGCTCGCGGATGATCTTGCACGTCGCTTCGACAGAAAACCCTGCCTCCTGAAACGTGACCGTACTGCCTAACAGTAAAGGGCCAATCGCCGAATAAAAGAGCCCATAGGCCCATCCGGGATCAGCGATGTTCCAGAAGCGGTCGTCAGGGCGTAAATCAAGGCCGAGAGTCATATAGCTGTGAAAAGCGCGTAGCGCCTTGAGCGGCACGCCGACCCCCTTCGGCGCGCCTGTTGTCCCGCTGGTGAACAGCATGAGGAACAAGTCATCACCGCGCAGAACGACCGGCGCGAACTCACTTGATTGCCCCTCCAGTGTCGCCCGAAAGTCGAGGTCTGTTTCCCGGGAGTCTGAAATCGACACAACGGTCGGGCAATTCTGGACATCGTCCAACTTGGGCCGGTTCGCAGCATCCGTTACGATCAGTTTTGCCGCTGATCCTGCAAGACGTTCCTCGATGGCCTTGGGACCAAAAGCCGTAAACAAAGGCTGATACACAGCGCCTGCGCGTAGCGTACCTAGCATGGTCACCAATAGTTCTGACACCCGCGGCAGCAGGCCGGCAACGCGGTCGCCCGGCCTCACACCTTGTGCTTTGAGCATATTGGCGAAACGGGCGGATTGTTCCTTTAGATATTCATACGAGACCGTTCGCGACCCGCCATCCGACCCAATCCAGTTGAGGGCCACACGATCGCTGCCGACATGGCGATCACAACACTCGATGCAGGCATTCAAACCATCCGAAAAACTACCTTCGAAGTTCGTATCGATTTTCGCCAAATCGAAATCATCGCGTGCCGCAGCATAGGTTTGTCTATTTGTCATGTTTCCCCCCAGAAAGTATCGCCGTCACGCATCAAAACGCAGCGATCCAGCCTTTCGCTTGCATTTGGGAGGTGCAGCTTGACTGCGTCTGCCCTGCGTTCACAACCACGCACCGATCCCGCCTGTCGCTTATTCAAGCATATTTGCGGTGAGAGAGATATAGCGGTGGGCAAACCTCAAAGTGGAGGTCTCGTCCCCGGATGAAACTAACAACCATTTTCGCGTAGGAGCAAACTCTCAACCTGCCCGCAGCGAAATACTCCTTCATCCCGCAAATCAATCATCACGCCATCTCGTAACTTGATGCTTGCCGCGAAGGTCCGCGATGCGGGATGCACCTACGGTATGTGTCACATCTGCCACTAGCAGGTTTGGGCCACAAGTAACGTCGAAGACCGTCTGAGGTCCCCTCTTCCCGCGCAACTTCAAGACCAGATTTGCGACCCGCCCCCGGACATTTTCCGGTGTACGCCCTGTGCACGTCTGGTGTACGCGTGGTGCACAGCCAAAATGCCGTTGAAACAGGTGCACATGACCCAGATTATTTCCGCCTTCTCCGAGGTGTCAGACCGCTACGACGCCGCCTTTGTCGACCTTTGGGGCTGCATGCACAACGGCATCGCGGCCATCCCCGAAGCGGTCAAGGCGATGCAGGATTACCGCGCACGCGGCGGGTTGGTTGTGCTTGTCACCAACTCTCCCCGCCCTTGGGATTCCGTCGCCAAACAGATCGCGGATTTCGGTGTTCCTGACGATGCATGGGACGCGATCGCGACCTCTGGCGACAGCGCCCGTGCGGCCATGTATCTGGGTGCGGTCGGATCAAAGGTCTGGTTCATGGGCGAAAGCCCGCGTGATGATGATTTCTTCAAGCCTCTCAAGATCATAGAGGATCCGGTGACGATCACCAAAGTCCCGCTGCAAGAGGCCGAAGGCATCATCTGCTGCGGGCCATTCGACCCGTTAGCCGATCTTGACGTGAACCGGCCAGAGTTTCTGTATGCCAAGCAGAAGGGCCTGAAACTTCTTTGCGCGAACCCAGATATCGTGGTGGATCGGGGCGAGGTCCGCGAATGGTGTGCCGGCGCGTTGGCAGCACTTTACACGGAAATGGGCGGTGAAAGCCTCTACTTCGGCAAGCCGCACCCGCCGATCTATGATCTGGCCCGCCGCCGTCTTGCCGCATTGGACAAGGCCCCGAACGATCCGGCGATCATCTGTATCGGCGATGGAATCGGCACCGATATTCTGGGCGGCCAACAGGAAGACCTCGATACGCTTTTTATCACGGGTGGCCTTGCCAAAGAAGAGACCGGCACCGACCAGCAGCCCGATCCTGCCCTTTTGGACCAGTATCTAAAGGACCAGATGACGACGGCGACCTACAGCATCGGCTATCTGCGGTAATCCGGGTTCCGCAGTTGCAAAGTAATTAAATTACGCCTATACGGTCACTGTTGGTTTTTTATTACCCGCAGGAGGACCACATGTTGGATAATGCGCCCCGTGGCACGATCGTCATCGAAGACATCGAAATTGGCATGGTGCGCCATATCCAGAAGGTGGTGACGGACCGCGACATCGAACTGTTTGCCGAAGTGTCGACCGACCGCAACCCTGTGCATCTTGATGAGGACTATGCGCAGGACACGATCTTTGGCGGGCGCATTGCCCATGGCATGCTGACCGCCGGGCTGATCTCTGCCGTGATTGGGGAACAGTTGCCCGGTCATGGGACCGTCTACCTTGGCCAGTCGCTCAAGTTTCTAGCCCCGGTCCGTCCCGGTGATACGGTCCGCGCCGAAGTCGAAGTCGTCGATATCGACTATTCCAGACGCCGCGTGTGCATGGAAACGCGCTGCCTTGTCGGGGAAAAGAAGGTGCTGGTTGGCGAGGCGACAGTGCTGGCACCGTCCGGCAAATTCGACTGACCTTGCGCCCTTGCCACGGCCTTGCTACCGAGGCCGCATGCACATTATCCGCGACACCGAATTCGTAGACCCGAGCGACCGCGGTGCCGTCGCGGCGATTGGTAATTTCGACGGTGTGCATCTGGGCCATCAGTCCGTCATAGATATGACCCGCAAGGCTGCAGAGGCCGCGCACGCACCGCTTGGCATCATGACGTTTGAACCCCATCCCCGGAGCTATTTCGCACCTGAACTTCCCCCTTTCCGGCTGATGAACGCTGCCGCCAAAGCAAGCCGCATGGAAAAGCTGGGTGTTGAAAAGCTCTATGAAGTTCCGTTCAACGAAACGCTTGCAGCACTCACCCCGCGCGAATTTGCCACTGTCATCATCAAGGACAGGCTTGGCCTGAAACATATCGTTGTCGGTGCCGATTTCTGCTTTGGCAAAGGGCGCAAAGGAACCGTCAACGACCTGATCGCTTTTGGTCAGGAAATGGGATTTGGCGTTACCATCGCACCGATCGAAACCATCGGTGATACCGCGATCAGTTCGACCGCGATCCGCACCGCGCTGAGCGATGGGCGGCCCCGTGATGCCGCAAAGATGCTGGGCCATTGGCACCGGATCGAGGGCGAAGTGATCCACGGCGAACAGCGTGGACGCGAGCTTGGCTACCCAACTGCGAATATGTCCATCGACACGCTGCACCCGCCCAAATTCGGAGTCTATGCCGTCAAGGCCGACGTGCTGGATGGACCGCACAAAGGCAACTACTTTGGTGCGGCCTCTATCGGTGTGCGCCCGATGTTCGGCGAGAACGTTCCAAACTGCGAAACCTTTATCTTCGATTTCAAGGGTGACCTGTATGGAAGTCATATCTCCATCGCTTTGATCGACTTTATACGTCCCGAACTAAAATTCGACGATGTGCCCGCGCTGATCGCGCAAATGGAAACCGACTGCCAAGAGGCACGCACCGTGCTTGCAGATGTCTGACATTGATCGCGACGGTCTTGGCCGGTTCTGGGAACGCAAGAAGCTGACCCAGATGAACCAGCGGGAATGGGAAGCGCTGTGCGACGGCTGCGGCAAGTGCTGTCTGAACAAGATCGAGGATGACGAGACGAGCGAGGTCTTTCTGACCCGCATCGCATGCCGATTGCTCGACGATGAATCCTGCTTGTGCAGTCGCTATCCGATCCGCCACCAATTCGTGCCCGAATGCATCGTGCTGACCCCGAAAACGCTTGAAGAAAATATGTACTGGCTGCCGCAAACCTGCGCCTATCGCCTTGTTTATGAGGGTCGCCCGTTGTTTGACTGGCATCCGCTCGTTTCGGGCGATCCGGGTTCGGTGCATCGCGCTGGCGTCAGCGTGCAGGGCATGACTGTCCCCGAATTCGAAGTCGACGAGGACGACTGGGAAGATCACATCATCGAGGAGCCGCTTTAGATGTATTTCGCATCCGACAACGCCGGTCCGGCGCATCCGAAGGTGCTAGAGGCGCTGACACGCGCCAACGCGGGCTATGCCATGGGCTATGGTGCGGACCCGATCATGGACGACGTGCGCGCGCTGATCCGCGACGCGTTCGAGGCCCCCGATGCAATGGTGCATCTGGTCATCAACGGCACCGCCGCCAATGCGATCATGCTGGCCACGATGACCGACCCTTGGGATACCGTTTTCTGCACCCCCATGGCGCATATCCACGAAGACGAATGCAACGCGCCGGAATTCTATACCGGTGCAAAACTGACGCTGGTTCCTGACCTGGATGCCAAGATGACGCCGGATGCCTTGGAAGCCGCCATTCTCAAGGAAGAAAACCGCGGCGTTCATGGGCCGCAGCGCGGGCCGGTGTCGATCACGCAAGTCACGGAAAAGGGCACCGTCTATACGCTTGAGGAAATACAGGCGCTAACGGCCGTGGCCCGCAAGTACGGGCTAAAGACCCATCTGGACGGTGCCCGTTTTGCAAATGCAATGGTCGCGCTTGGCTGCACACCCGCCGAGATGTCCTGGAAAGCCGGCATCGACGCTGTGTCTTTTGGTGGCACCAAGAACGGCCTGATCGGTGTAGAAGCCTGCATCGTCTTTGACCCCGCCGTTTCGCGCCCCTTCGAGCTGCGCCGCAAGCGGGGCGGCCATTTGCTAAGCAAGCATCGCTATCTGTCCGCACAGATGGAGGCCTATATGACCGATGGCCTGTGGACATGGATGGCAGAGCAGGCCAATGCCCGCTGCGCCCGCCTGACGGCAGGTCTGCGCCGGATCGCACATGTCAGCCTGCAATACGAACCGGCTGCCAACATGATCTTTTTTCAGACCACCCGCGCGCACCACAAACGGGTGCTGGACGGTGGGGCCGTTTATTACGTCATGGACGGCGATGAACAGGCTGGCGAACCCGATGAATTCCTGACCGGTCGTCTGGTCTGCGACTGGTCCATGACCGACACAGGCGTCGATCAGTTTCTGGCGCTGATGGCGGGCTAGGCTTTGGCCATGATACGCGCGACCTCGGGCACGTGGGTCAGCGGCAGCATATGTCCGGCACCTTTGACCACACGGTCCGATGCATGGGGCAATCGCGCCACCAGTTCTGCGTGAATGGCCGCGATCACTGACGGGGATTTGTCCCCGCGGATCAGCGTCGCCGGCACTTTGATCCCTTCCAGCACGCCTGGAGACAGCAGCTTGGCGTTGTCGTCCTGAATGGCGCCAGCACCGGCGGGGATCAGGTGGATGCGCGCGGCGAGGTGTGATTTCACCGGCGCTGGCAGATCGGACCATGCCCCCTGCCCCCAGAGGCCGTGAAAGATTGCCGCCGCCGTCATTACGTCACCACGGTCCATCGCTGCGGTGAAGGGCGCGAAATCTGCCTCGTGCGCTGCGTAGGCTGGCGTGCCTGCAGCGGCGGCAAAGAAGACTGGCTCGATCAGGCTCAGGGCCTTCACGCGCGCTGGCCACATCACGGCCATGCGCAAGGCAACTGTCGCCCCGAACGAATGACCGATGATGTGTGCGGGGCCGTCGGTGCAAAGCGCGCCGCCGATTTCGGCGCAGACGGTCTGGAAATCACCACTGCCCGACCAGTCCGCACTTTTCCCGTGCCCCGGCATGTCGAACAGGCAGGCAGGCTGTGCGCGCGCGTTCACCAGCGGCAAAAGGCTGCGGTGATCGGCCAGCGAGCAATGGATCAGAAGATCAGGCGCAGGCCCCTGTTCGTGGCTGACCACCCAGACATCATGTCCGGCAACAGTTTGCAGCACTCAGAGCTTGCCTGCCAGATGTGCATTCAGGTCGGCGATGCGGTCTTCACCCCAGAACCGCTCGCCTGAATCGACGATGAAGAACGGCGCACCGAACGCGCCGCTTGCGACCGCATCTTCGAGATTGCGTGCATAGGTGTCAGCGGCAGTCATCATGCCCTTGTTGGCAACGTCCGGATCGAATCCTGCCGCTTTCATGCAATCGGCAATGACGTCATCCTGACTGATGTCGCGTTCTTCGGCCCAGCAGGCGCGGGTCAGATTGGCGACCAGCGCTGCGACGTCGCCGCCTGCTTCTTGCGCGGCGATGATCGCATAGGACGACGGTGCCGGATTGGTGGGCCAAAATGCCGGCTTGAGGTTCAGTGGCATGTCCAGAAGCGCCGCGCGACGGCGCATATCCTGCAGACGATATTCCTGCCGGTTGGGATGGCGATCTTTCGGGGGGACGCCGCCGGTGCGGGCAAACAAACCCATGATGTCCATCGGTTTGTAGCTGATCGTCGCGCCGTGTTGCGCCGCAATCTCTGCCGGGCGGGTACCCGAGAGGTATGTGAACGGGCTGATCGTTGCAAAGTAGTAATCGATATGAGCCATTTGCTTGGTCCTTCGGCGGCAATTCTTTGCGCGACCGTAACGGTGTGCTAGGCCGTGTCAACGACACGAATCTGTTACGTGCCGCACGCGCCAACTGCCACAGGACCTTCCCCCTCATGCCCAATGCGAATGAACCCAAGCTGATTTCAGGCAACGCCAACAAACCGCTCGCCGAAAAGGTCGCGCGGCGCATGTCAATGCACCGAGGGATGGACGTCAATCTTGTGGATGCGCGTGTTGAACGTTTCAACGACGGCGAAATCTTTGTCGAAGTTTTCGAGAACGTCCGCGGCGAAGATATGTATATCATCCAGCCGACATCGAACCCGGCGAACGACAACCTGATGGAATTGCTGATTATCTCTGACGCATTGCGTCGGTCGTCAGCTGCACGGATCACAGCGGTCATCCCCTACTTTGGCTATGCGCGGCAGGACCGCCGGTCAAAGGCGCGCACCCCGATCACGGCGAAGCTAGTCGCCAATATGCTGATCGAAGCCGGTATCGAACGGATCTTGACCCTGGATTTGCACGCAACGCAAATTCAGGGTTTTTTCGATATTCCTGTCGATAACCTTTACGCGTCACCGATCTTTGCGCTTGATGTCATGCATCACTTCAAGGACCAGATCGAAGACGTGATGGTCGTGTCCCCCGATGTGGGCGGCGTGGCCCGCGCCCGCGATCTTGCGCAACGCATCAATGCCCCCCTGTCGATCGTGGACAAGCGCCGTGGCAAGCCCGGTGAAGTCGCTGAAATGACCGTCATCGGTGACGTAAAGGGCCGCACCTGCCTGATCGTGGACGATATCGTCGATACCGCCGGCACGCTTTGCAAGGCGGCAGAGGTGCTGATGGAAAACGGTGCCAAGGAAGTGCATTCCTACATTACGCACGGCGTTCTGTCTGGCCCCGCTGTCGAACGCATCAGCAAGTCGGTGATGAAGAACCTTGTGATCACGGATACGATCGCGCCCACCGACGCCGTCAAGAACTGCAAGAACATCCGGATCGTCGGCACGGCCCCGGTCTTTGCACAGGCGATTCTCAACACTTGGTCCGGCACATCGGTGTCATCGCTGTTCAGCCACAAGACGTTGCAACCGATCTATGAAGGTACCTATCGCTAGATATCCCAAGCGTCTTCACTGCTGAGTGCACCGATGGATTGCCACGCCACGCGCACGCGGGCAATTTTGGTGTCGCCCCATGTGCGGAAGGTAATGGCAAACCCGCTTTTCGTGACTTTCTCGGCCTGCACGTCCGCGCGCGAAAATGCTTCGTTGGACATATCGAACATCGAAATCGACACAGTGACCGACGGAGGACTGTCATAGCTTTCAGAGAATGTGACAGGTACAGAAATCTTGCGCGGGCCTTCGCCGGTCCACATGTCGCCGTCGTGTTCAAAGTCTGAGAAAAGGACAACGTCGCCCTGATCAATGCCAACCAAATGGCCGTGAATTTTCCGCATCTTGTTCCAAGTCGTTCCGCCGCGCCCTTGGGGACGTTTTATCGCAGAAATCTGGCACGAAGACGACAGGGAAAAGGCGCTGTTCTGGAGAAACGCCCAAGCTGTTAATGGGGGCGGAACGAAAAAGGCCCCGCGCGATGCAGGGCCCTTTGGATAGTGTTGGATCGTTTAGCCGAAGTTCGATTGCTTCGGATCAAGACCGATGTGCGTGCCGACAGCCACCATATCCGCGATCAGCTTGGCGGCGTCATCGACGGGGCCGGGTTCGTTCTTGAAGACTTCCTCGGCGTTCTTTTTGGCGGCGTGGGCATCAGCCATCATGCCGTCAAAGACTTCTTGCGTCATCTCTGCGCGCGGCAAGGCCTGCTCTGCCAGAACGGACACGCCCGTCGCGGTGATTTCAGCAAACCCGCCGGACACCACATATTCGTCCGTGCCGCCCGCATGGGCGACCGACAAGACGCCGGGGCGCAATGTCGTGATGGTGGGCGCGTGGCCAGCCATCGCGGTCATGTCGCCGTCGGCACCAGGAATTTGCACTTCGCTCGCCTCTACCGACGCCAGGCGGCGTTCGGGAGAGACCAGATCGAATTGTAGGTTTGCCATGTCGGCTCCTTACGCTGCAGCTGCAGCCATTTTTTGGGCTTTGGCTTTCACTTCGTCGATGCCGCCAACCATGTAGAACGCACCTTCTGGCAGGTGGTCGTATTCACCAGCCACAACCGCTTTGAAGGACGCGATGGTGTCTTCCAGCGGCACCTGCACACCGGGCGAACCGGTGAACACCTGTGCCACGTCAAATGGCTGGGACAGGAAGCGTTCGATCTTACGGGCGCGTGCAACGGTCAGTTTGTCTTCTTCCGACAGTTCGTCCATCCCGAGGATCGCGATGATGTCCTGAAGCGACTTGTAGCGCTGCAGGATCTGCTGCACGTCGGCCGCCACGCGATAGTGTTCATCACCCACGATTGCAGGGTCCAGCAGACGCGATGTGGAATCGAGCGGGTCAACCGCAGGGTAGATCCCTTTTTCCGAGATTGCACGGTTCAGAACCGTCGTCGCATCGAGGTGCGCAAAGGATGTCGCCGGTGCAGGGTCGGTCAAGTCGTCCGCAGGCACGTAGATCGCCTGAACGGATGTGATCGAACCGTTCTTGGTGGATGTAATGCGTTCCTGCATCTGACCCATGTCTGTCGCCAGTGTCGGCTGATAGCCCACAGCCGATGGAATACGACCCAGAAGCGCTGACACCTCGGAACCCGCCTGTGTAAAGCGGAAAATGTTATCCACGAAGAACAGAACGTCTGTCCCGGACTGGTCGCGGAACTGTTCGGCCATTGTCAGACCGGACAGGGCAACACGCATACGCGCACCCGGTGGTTCGTTCATCTGACCGTAGACCAGTGCCACTTTGGACTTTGTCAGGTCTTCGGCGTTGATAACGCCGGATTCGATGAATTCGTAGTAAAGGTCGTTACCTTCACGGGTCCGCTCGCCCACGCCGGCGAACACGGAATAACCGGAGTGCACCTTGGCGATGTTGTTGATCAGTTCCTGGATGAGAACCGTCTTGCCAACACCGGCACCACCGAAGAGGCCGATTTTACCGCCCTTTGCGTATGGGGCCAGCAGGTCGATAACCTTGATGCCTGTAACCAGCACTTCGGATGCCGTGGACTGCGCTTCGAATGGTGGCGCTTCTGCGTGGATGGACCGTGTTTCCTTGGCGCCGATCGGGCCTTTTTCGTCAACGGGGTCGCCGACCACGTTCATGATCCGGCCCAGTGTCGCGTCGCCCACAGGCACGTTGATCGGCCCGTCTGTGTCGGTCACTTCCTGACCGCGCACCAGACCTTCGGTCGAGTCCATCGCGATGGTCCGCACGGTGCTTTCACCAAGGTGCTGGGCCACTTCCAACACCAGCTTCTTGCCGTTGTTGTCGGTTGTCAGCGCGTTGAGGATCTCTGGCAGGTGGTCGCCGAACTGCACGTCAACGACGGCGCCGATAACCTGCGTGATTTTGCCTTTAGCATTCGCCATTTAAGTTTCTCCGGTCTAGAGCGCTTCCGCGCCCGAAATAATTTCAATCAGCTCGTTGGTGATCACAGCCTGACGCGAGCGGTTGTATTGAATGGTCAGCTTGTCGATCATCTCGCCAGCGTTGCGGGTCGCGTTGTCCATGGCGGACATCCGGGCACCCTGCTCGGACGCACCGTTTTCAAGCAGTGCGGAAAAAATCGCAGTCGCCACGCCACGGGGCAGCAGGTCGGCCAGAATGGCTTCTTCGCTGGGCTCGTAGTCGTAAAGCGTCGCATCTGCATCGTCTTCGACCTCTGGGGCCACGAACGGGATGATCTGCTGCGCCGTCGGGTGCTGTGTGACAACGTTTTCAAAGCGCGCAAAGAAGATCGTCGCGACGTCGAATTCTTCCGCATCAAATCGCGCAAGAACGTCCTTGGCGATCCGCTGCGCGTCGGCGTAGCTTACCCGCTTTACATGCGTCAGATCGACGTGCCCGACGAAATGCTCGCTTAGCTCGCGCTTGAGCGCATCGCGACCTTTCTTGCCGACAGTGAGGATTTTCACCTCTTTCCCGTCAGCAAGCAGCTTTTGTGCGTGGGCTTTGGCCAGCTTGGCGATATTGCCGTTGAAGCCGCCGCACAGGCCGCGTTCAGCGGTCATGACCACCAACAAGTGCACCTTGTCGCTGCCGGTACCCGACAGCAACTTGGGTGCAGATGCCGACCCGGCGGAACCGGCGGCCAGCCCTGCCATCACAGCGTTGAAACGCTCTGTGTAGGGGCGTGACGCCTCGGCTGCATCCTGCGCACGGCGCAATTTTGCGGCCGCGACCATTTGCATCGCCTTTGTGATCTTCCGCGTGGATTTCACGCTTTCGATCCGATTTTTCAGGTCCTTAAGACTAGGCATAAGGGTCTCCTATGTCCGAGGATTAGGCGAAGTCTTTGGCGAAAGCGTCGATTGCCGATTTGATCTTGTCTTCGGCGTCGCCTTTGATCTTCGGGTCTTCCTTGGTGATGAAGTCCAGCACGTCCTTTGCTTTGGTGCGCATGTGCTTGAGCAGGCCAGCTTCGAAACGACCGACGTCCTTGACGGCAATCTTGTCGAGGTAGCCGTTCGTGCCCGCGTAGATCACGCAGACGATTTCCGCGTTGGTCAGCGGCGAATACTGCGGCTGTTTCATAAGTTCGGTCAGACGCGCACCACGGTTCAGCAACTGCTGTGTGGCTGCATCAAGGTCAGAACCGAACTGCGCAAAGGCCGCCATTTCACGATACTGCGCAAGTTCCAGCTTGACCGGACCGGCCACGGATTTCATGGAGTTCGTCTGTGCTGACGAACCAACCCGCGACACGGACAGACCGGTGTTCACCGCGGGGCGGATGCCCTGATAAAACAGTTCGGTTTCAAGGAAGATCTGACCGTCTGTGATCGAAATCACGTTGGTTGGAATAAACGCTGAAACGTCGCCACCCTGCGTTTCGATGATCGGCAGCGCGGTCAAGGAACCAGCACCGTTGTCTTCGTTCAGCTTTGCCGAACGTTCCAGCAGGCGCGAGTGAAGATAGAAAACGTCGCCTGGATAAGCTTCGCGCCCTGGTGGGCGGCGCAGCAGCAGCGACATCTGACGATAGGACACAGCCTGCTTGGACAGGTCGTCATAGATGATCAGTGCGTGGCGGCCGTTGTCGCGGAAGTGTTCCGCCATCGCGGTCGCCGCGTAAGGTGCGAGGAACTGCATCGGAGCCGGGTCGGACGCGGTGGCCGCAACGATGATCGAATATTCGATCGCGCCGGTTTCTTCGAGCTTCTTAACCAGCTGCGCAACTGTCGAACGCTTCTGGCCGATCGCAACATAGACGCAGTACAGCTTGTCGTACTCTTTTTCGGCAGCGTCGTTGTAAGACTTCTGGTTCAAGATCGTGTCGAGTGCCACGGCAGTTTTGCCGGTCTGCCGGTCACCAATGATCAATTCGCGCTGGCCACGGCCAATCGGTATCATCGCGTCAACGGATTTCAGACCTGTCGCCATCGGCTCGTGGACCGACTTGCGTGGAATGATGCCCGGAGCCTTGGAGTCGGCAATCGCACGTGTCTTTGTCTTGATCGGACCTTTGCCGTCCAGCGGATTGCCCAGACCGTCAACAACACGGCCCAGCAGTTCGTCTCCGACGGGCACGTCCACGATGGACTTGGTGCGCTTGACGGTGTCGCCTTCCTTGATGTCACGGTCGGACCCGAAAATAACAACACCGACGTTGTCGCTTTCAAGGTTCAGGGCCATCCCGCGGATACCACCGGGGAATTCGACCATCTCACCGGCCTGTACGTTGTCCAGACCGTAGATACGCGCGATACCGTCACCAACGGACAATACGCGGCCCACTTCGGCCACTTCAGCCTCTTGGCCAAAGTTCTTGATCTGGTCCTTCAGGATCGCAGAGATTTCAGACGCTTGGATCGCCATTTATCCGACCTCTTTCATTTTGTTCTGGAGTGCGTTGAGCTTGGACTTGATCGACGTGTCGATCATTTTCGAGCCCACTTTAACGATAAGACCGCCGATGATGGATTCATCCACGGTCTCTTTGATTGTCACGGCCTTGCCGACCTGTGCTTTCAGGGTTTTCGCCAGCTTGTCCGTCTGCGCCTTGGTCAGTGCCTTGGCTGACGTCACTTCTGCTGTCACTTCGCCACGCTCTTCGGCGAGGCGTTCGCGCAGTGTGCTGACCAGTTGTGGCAGCACGAACAGACGCCGCTTGGTCGCCAGAAGGCCCAGCACGTTTGTTGTCGTCGGCGAAAGTTTCATTTTCTTGGCGATCGCGGCAACTGCGCCTGACTGCTCGTCGCGGCTGTAAAGCGGCGAAGTCAGCAAGGTGCGGAAATCGGCGCTGTCATCCATCGCGACTTCGAGCGCCGCAATATCTGATTCAAGTGCCTTCAGACCTTTGCCTTCTTTGGAGAGGTCAAAAACCGCAGAGGCATAGCGCTGTGCGATGCCGGTTGAAATCGAAGCTGGTTCGGACACGTCCACCCTTCCGATGTCTCGGGCCATCCCGCGCTTCCCCCGGTGAGTATCAGGAGCGCGCGGTTAGGCAGCTAAAATGCCCTCAGTTTTTACCGGGGGCATCAAAATCTCGTGCGATGTAGCAGAGGGTTTTCAGGGTCGCAAGCGTTAGGGAGAGATAATCCACAGCACAATTTACAATGTTTACTGACAGAATCGCAGAGCTGTTGAAATTAAGCAGTAAATCTTTCGTCCGAAGCGACTGTTTCTGAACCGAATCTTGGAAATTCATCTTTGGTCAATCATTGCGCACCCGCGCGCCCGCTGGCTTGGGAACAGGTGCCCCGATCCCTTCCAGTGCCTTTAACGGCCGTCTGACCGCTTCGCGCAATCCCGGCCCCGGCGACGCCGCCATCTGCTTGGAGACCTCGACGATCAGGACGCCGCCGCCGCGGATAAAGGGTACCTTGTGTCCGACATTTTCAAGGAACCCGGACATGTTTCGCCATAACTTGCGGTGCGACGGCGGTTGGTAAAGTGCGGACAGCGTGCGTTCTGTCACGAACCGGTGCTTGCGCAGTTGCGCCTCCAATTGGCTAAGCGAATAGGGTCGGCCATAGCCGAAAGGTGTATTGTCGGACCGCGACCAAAGACCGGACCGGTTCGGGACAATGAACACCGCATGCCCCCCCGGCCCCAGCACCCGCCAGCATTCGTCCAGCAATGCGGTCGGGTTTTCCGAGGTTTCGAGCCCGTGCAACACGACCAGCTTGTCGGCGACACCTGTTTGCAATGGCCAGACCGTGTCTTCGCACAGGACAGACACATTCTTTTCGCCTGCCGGCCACGGCATCACCCCTTGTGGTCCTGGCATCAATCCGATGACCCGCCGCGCGTCTTTCAGGTATGGACGCAGCAAAGGCACGGCAAAGCCGAAACCCACGACGGTCTGCCCCTTTGCTTCGGGCCAGAGAGCAAGCAATTCGTCGCGGACAACCTTTTGCGCGCCGCGCCCCAAGGCACTGCGATAGTAGAAATTGCGCAAATCAAGCACATCTAGATGCATTGAAGGTGTGGCTCCGTTCCGTCAGTCTGCACCATGACAAGAACCAGAAGAAGCGACAAGACCATGGCCCTTTCCCTCGTGACGATCCCCTGCCTTGCCGACAATTACGCCTTTCTCTTTGGAAACCCCGATACGAAAGAAGCGGTGCTGTTCGACGTGCCAGAAGCGGGCCCGATAAATGAAGCTGTTGCGAAATCGGGTTGGAAACTGCGCACTGTCGTGCTGACGCATCATCATTGGGATCACATCGACGGGCTTGACGGTCTGGAAAACTGCGACACCCTTCAGATCATCGGTGCCAAGGCGGACGCGCATCGCTTGCCACCGTTAGATCATGCGGTCAGCGATGGCGACCGCATCCAGCTTTGCGGAGAAGAGGCGCAAATAATCGATGTGTCGGGCCATACGATCGGCCATATCGCGATCTATCTGCCCGAAAGCGGGTATGCGGTCACGGCGGATAGTCTGATGGCAATGGGCTGCGGGCGGCTGTTCGAGGGGACCGCGGCACAAATGTGGGATAGCTTGCAGAAGCTTCGCGCGCTTCCGGCGGAAACAATCGTCTGTTCAGGCCATGAATATACGACCGGGAACGCCAAATTCGCGTTGTCACTTGAACCGAACAATTCGCAACTTATTTCAAGATCAGAAGCGATCGCCGCAAAACGCGCAAGAGGCGAACCAACGGTGCCTTCCGTATTGGCCGACGAATGCGCAACAAACCCCTTTCTGCGGGCTGACGATCCGGTCCTTCAAGACGCAATCGGTATGACCGGAAGTGCGGCGGCAGAGGTTTTTGCCGAAGTGCGGGCCCGGAAAGATCGATTTTAGGGCAGAAATGCCGAAAATGTGACTGTTACACCGCTGTCACAATCTGTCGCGGCGATTGTGAACGCAAAAACGAAAAAAGGCCTTGAAGGTTTGGACGTAAACACCAAACCTTAAATGTATGAGGTCATGGTGCGATTGGGCATACCCCCACCGCGCCCCCGATTGAAGGAGCACCCAACGTGCCATCATTTTCTTCCACGCTTGAGCAGGCGATCCACGGTGCGCTGGCATTGGCCAACGCGCGCAGACATGAACTCGCAACGCTGGAACATCTGCTTCTGGCATTGATTGATGAACCCGACGCAGCGCGGGTGATGCAGGCGTGTTCGGTCAATCTGGATGAACTGAAGAAAGACCTCGAAGATTTCATCGAAGACGATCTTTCCACGCTCGAAACCGATGTCGAAGGCTCTGAAGCTGTACCGACAGCTGCCTTCCAGCGCGTGATCCAGCGCGCAGCAATCCATGTGCAGTCGTCTGGTCGCACCGAAGTGACCGGTGCAAATGTGCTTGTGGCCATCTTTGCGGAACGTGAATCCAACGCGGCCTATTTTCTGCAAGAACAGGATATGACGCGCTATGACGCTGTGAATTTCATCGCGCACGGCGTCGCAAAAGACCCCGCATTTGGCGAAAGCCGCCCAGTGCAAGGATCCACATCCGAAGATGAGATCAATGCCGACACGGATGGTGACGTCAAGGAATCCGCGCTTGCGAAATACTGCGTCGATCTAAACGCCAAGGCGACAAAGGGCGAGGTCGATCCGTTGATCGGTCGCGCGCATGAGGTTGAACGCTGCATTCAGGTGCTGTGCCGCCGCCGCAAGAACAACCCGCTGCTGGTTGGTGATCCGGGTGTCGGGAAAACCGCCATCGCTGAAGGTCTTGCTTTCAAGATCGTCAACGGTGAAACGCCCGACGTACTGTCCAAGACGACGATTTACTCGCTCGATATGGGTGCGTTGCTTGCCGGAACCCGCTATCGCGGAGATTTCGAAGAGCGCCTGAAAGCCGTGATGTCCGAAATGGAAGATCACGACGATGCTGTGCTGTTCATCGACGAAATCCACACAGTGATTGGTGCAGGTGCAACTTCGGGCGGCGCAATGGATGCGTCCAACCTGCTCAAGCCTGCCCTGCAAGGTGGTAAGCTGCGGTGCATGGGCTCGACAACCTACAAGGAATTCCGCCAGCATTTCGAAAAGGACCGCGCGTTGTCGCGCCGGTTCCAGAAAATCGACGTGAACGAACCGTCTGTCGAAGATGCAGTGAAAATCCTGCGCGGGCTGAAGCCTTACTTTGAGGAACATCACTCGATCAAATACACGGCTGATGCGATCCGCACGGCTGTCGAACTGTCAGCACGCTATATCAACGACCGTAAATTGCCCGATAAAGCAATCGACGTCATCGACGAAGCGGGTGCGGCCCAGCATCTTGTGGCCGAATCCAAGCGCCGCAAGACGATCGGTACCAAGGAAATCGAAAGCGTGGTCGCCAAGATCGCCCGCATTCCGCCAAAGAACGTCAGCAAGGACGACGCGGAGGTCCTTAAAGACCTTGAAAAGTCGCTCAAGCGCGTTGTGTTCGGTCAGGATCCGGCCATCGAAGCCTTGGCATCGGCGATCAAGCTGGCCCGCGCCGGTCTGCGCGAACCTGAAAAGCCCATCGGGAACTATCTGTTTGCCGGGCCAACAGGTGTGGGCAAGACCGAAGTGGCCAAGCAGTTGGCTGACACGCTTGGTGTGGAACTGATGCGCTTTGACATGTCAGAGTATATGGAAAAGCATGCGGTCTCGCGCTTGATCGGTGCGCCTCCCGGCTATGTCGGCTTTGATCAGGGCGGCATGCTGACCGATGGCGTCGACCAGAACCCGCATTGCGTGCTTTTGCTTGACGAAATGGAAAAGGCACACCCGGATGTCTACAACATCCTGTTGCAGGTTATGGACCACGGGAAATTGACTGACCACAATGGTCGGACGACCGATTTCCGCAACGTGATCATTATCATGACGTCGAATGCTGGTGCCGCTGAACTGTCCAAGAACGCACTTGGCTTTGGCCGTGAAGGCCGCGAAGGCGAAGATACGGCCGCGATCGAGCGGACGTTTACACCGGAATTCCGCAACCGTCTTGATGCCATCATCAGCTTTGCGCCGCTGCCGAAGGATACAATCCTGCAGGTCGTCGAAAAGTTCGTGCTGCAACTTGAGGCGCAGCTGATCGACCGGAACGTCCATATCGAGCTGACGCCAAAGGCCGCCGAATGGCTCGCCGACAAGGGTTACGACAGCAAGATGGGCGCCCGCCCGCTTGGCCGCGTGATCCAGGAAAACATCAAGAAGCCGCTGGCCGAAGAACTGTTGTTCGGCAAGCTGATGAAGGGCGGTTTGGTGAAAGTCGGCGTCAAGGATGGCAAGCTGGATCTGCGGATTCAGAAGCCGGAACAGGCGCGTTTGCAGGACAAGGGCAACAAGCCGCCGCTGCTGACAGCCGACTAGATGCGGCTTTGCACTGCAGTCATTCTCTCCCTCGCGGCCACCCCGGTCGCGGGGGAGTTTTCGTTAGAGTTGCCGATTGACTGCATTCTGGACGACACCTGCCATATCCAGCAGTTTGTGGACCGTGACCCAACGTCCGGCGCGTCTGACTTCCAATGCGGTAGCCTGACCTATGACGGCCACAAAGGCACTGATTTCGCCCTCCCCTCGCTTGCGGCACAGGCAGAAGGCGTCGCTGTTCTGGCTGCCGCACCGGGGCGCGTCGTCGGTGTGCGCAATGACATGCTTGATGCGCTGCAAAACGGGCCGGATGCCCCTGACATCACGGACCGCGAGTGCGGCAACGGCGTGGTCATCCGCCATGACGACGGCTGGGAAACACAATACTGTCACATGGCGCAAGGCTCTGTCACTGTGATCCAGAACCAGATCGTCGCGGCCGGCGATACGCTTGGCATGGTCGGTCTGTCCGGTCAGACACAGTTCCCCCATCTTCACCTGTCCGTTCGCAAAAACGGCGATGTCGTGGACCCGTTTGACCCAGACAACAGCGCGCGCTGCGGCCCCGCTACGCAAACGCTGTGGGCGCAAACGATTGAAACACCTGCAGGCGGGCTAATCACGTCGGGGTTTTCCGCAAGCGTCCCCGAGTTCGCCGCCATCAAGGCTGGCGCGGTTGGGGCGACGGAACTTGCGGCGCAAGACCCGATTGTCATCTGGACCTACGCGTTCGGGTCAAAACCAGGCGATACATTGACGCTTTCGATCACCGGCCCCGAGGGCGAGGTGATCCGCGAAACCGTGATCCTTGATCGCACGCAGGCGCAGTTGTTCCGCGCAATCGGTCGGCGTGCGCCAGTTGGTGGCTGGCCTGCTGGTGATTACGAAGGTCAGGTTCTGCATGAACGCGGTGAGACACTTCTTGATACGCAGTCCACATCCGTCGTGGTGCGCTAGCGCCTAGCGTTCGGTCAGTTTCAATTCGATGCGTCGGTTTTGCGCGCGTGCTTCGGGCGTATCGGCGGGGTTCAAAGGCTGGAATTCACCAAACCCGTTCGCAGCCAGCCGGTTGGGCGGGATGCCAAGCGACTGTTCCATGTAGCGCACGACTGACAGGGCGCGCCCTTGCGAGAGTTCCCAATTGTCCCGGAAGCGGCCCGTACCCGATAGCGGCAGATCGTCCGTATGCCCATCGACACGGATGATCCAGTCGATCCCTTGCGGGATTTCGTCGGCGATGTCTTGCAGGATCGCGGCAATCTTGGTGATCTCGGCCCGGCCTTGCGCGGACAATTCGGCCTGACCCGGCTGGAACAGCACTTCGGACGAAAAGACGAACCTGTCCCCTTCGATGCGCACCCCATCCTGGCCTTCCAGCACGTCGCGCAACTGGCCGAAGAAATCGGACCGGAACCGTTCCAAATTCTGCGCCTCGGCGGCCAGACGGGCGGCTTCTTCTTCCAGACGCGTCCGCTCTGCTTCTTCGAGCGCGGCACGGCGACGTTCTTCGGCTGCGACGCGGGCCAGCGCGGTGTTCAACTGGGTGCCGAGTTCCTGGATCTGGATTCGCGCATCCACGTCGTTTTCGGTGGCAAGGTTAAGCAGCGATTGCAAGTTGCTGATCTGCTGGCGCAATTCGGCCACCTGCGCATTCAGGACCGCCACCTCGCGCTGGCTTTCGGCTGATAAGGCTTCTTCTTGTTGTAGGGCTGAATTGGCGACCGCCAGCAAGATGGCTTGACGGTCTGCTGCGCTTTGCTGGCTTTCAAGCTGCGTCGCCAAACGTTCGTTTTCAGCCTCTTGCGCCAGTTTCGCGGCGAGCGCTGCGGCCAGCGCCTCGCGTAAGGCATCAGGGTCGTTTTCGCCGCTGATCTGCGCCTGCAAGTTCTGTTGCGCCAGCAGGGCGGCGTTCAACTGTTCTTCCAATGTGGCGCTTTCGGATTGTGCGTTTGCCAAAGCCGCTTCTGCCGCAGCTTGTGCCGACAGGGCGGTCGCAATCGTCAGGTCCAGATTGTCCTTAACCGCCTCTGCTGCGGCCAGCAGTGTTAGCGTTTCCTCTGCTTCCCGACGTTTTTCTTCGAGCGCGAGGGTCATCGCCGTCAATTCCGCATCTGCATTCGCAAGTCGCTCGCGGATCGCTTCTGCTGCGGCGGCATCTGCCAGCTGGGCGGCTTCAATCTCTGACAGCGTCTCTGACTGCGCGTCACGCTCGCTTTCCAGATCGGCGACCAGTGCTTCCAACGCTTCGCGGCGTGCTGCTGCCAGCCGCGCGGCTTCTTCCCCTGCGTCGATTTCATCACGGGCGGTTGCCAGCGCCAGATTCAACTGCTCCTGCTCGGACAAAAGGGTCGCGCGTTCTTCTTCCAAAGTGGCGACAGTGGCATTCGCGGTGTCACGCTCGGCCAGCAATCCGGCAACACGCGCCTCGAAACCCGTGATCGCGTTTTCGGCTGCGCGCAGGGCGGCTGCTGTCTCGTCACGCTCTTCGGTCAGGGTCGCTATGAGCGCTGCTTGGGCGGCGGCCTCTGCGGCTGCAGCATCCAGACCGGCATTGAGTTGGGCATTCTCGGCCTCTGCTAGACCAAGCGTGCTGGACAGAATGGCGATTTCGGACGAAAGCGCGTCCAGTTCGCTTTCCTGTCCTGTGATCGTCTCGCGCAGGACGAATTGGATGACCATGAAGATCGTCAAAACGAACATCAGGACAAGTAATAGCCCCGTCATCGCATCGACAAACCCGGGCCAGATCGCCGTGTTGAAACGTTGCGAAGACCGGCGTGCCAGTGCCATGCGTCAGCCTCCGTCCGGACGGCCGCGGTGGCGCATCACCATCTTGAGCGCATTGATATCACCGCGCAGTTCCGCCAACGTTTCTTGTCGACCTGCAGAGAGTTCTTCCAGCACGCGCAACAACTGCACGTCAATAGATCGCAGGCGCATCCGGCTTTCCGCATCCAGACCTTCGCCGCCGCCTTCCTCCAGGTGCTTGATCAGCGCCTCTTGCCCTTTGGCCACGCGGTCCAGCGACTCTGCACTGCTGCCTGACAGGCTGATGGCCTGCACCATTTTGTCGATCGCGACGGACATGTCGCCCAATTGCCGTTCCAACGTCAGCCGGCTTTCATCCGCCAGAATCGCATTGGCCTGCAAGGCATCCATCTGTTCGGCCATGTGCTGTGCGAACGCACCCAGCACTGACGTATCCGCGCCGCTGCCGTCCTCTGAACCCGCAAAGCCAAGCCGCGTGATCGTAGAGAGCCATTCTTCAAGTTCGCGGTAGAACCGGTTCTGGCCGTGCCCTGCGAACAATTCCAAAAGCCCAACAACCAGCGACCCCGCGAGTCCCAGAAGCGATGATGAAAACGCTGTTCCCATGCCGCCCAACTGGCTTTCCAGCCCTTTCTGCAAGCGCCCAAAGACCGCGGCACCGGATTCCCCGTCCTCTGGTGACAAGGAACGGATGGTTTCAACGAGGGCAGGCACGGTTGTTGCAAGGCCATAGAACGTCCCCAGAAGGCCCAAGAAAATCAACACATTACCGATATAGCGCGTGATTTCACGATCTTCGTCGATCCGCTGCGCTACGGAATCCTGAATCGACCGACTGGATGTCGAGGAAATCTGCATCCGCGATCCGAGCGAGTTCAGCAGCGTCGCCAAGGGGGCAAGCAGTGACGGGGCCTCTACCAGATTTGCCCCGATCCGCGCACCGGCAAAACCTTCGATCCATTGCACCGATTTCATAAGCTGGAACACCTGCCCGAATGTCGACAGGACACCCAGCACAAAGACGACCAGAATGACGCCGTTCAGATAGGCATTGGACAGAAAGATCGCCTGGATCTGCGCAAAGCCCAGATAAACCAATGCACCGACCACCGCTAACACGACCAGCATCATCGTGATCTGGCGCACGGGTTGGGTGAACTGCGGTCTCGCCTCGGGTTCCCTGATTTCGCTCAACGCGCTGGGTCCTCGTTGTATTTGGTTGCCGGAAATCATAGCGCCGAATGCGCAAAACGAAACCGTTTAATGGGCTTTCATGATTTCCTTCACGCGTGTGACCAACCAGCCCATATCGTCGTCACGGATACCCATTTCGGTCAAATGGTCTGCGGTGTTGAACAGATATTCAGGGTTCGGCCCCTTTCCGCCCACGGATCGGGCGATAATCTGCGCCTGAGTTTCGAGGTCGTACTGGCAATACTGCCGGTGATCCCGGTTGATGATGTAGCAGAGCGCGTGCACGTCGCGTCCGTCGTCCAATTTCAGCGGCAGGGTATCTTCGTAGTATGCCGATGAAATCAATTCGCGTTCCCGGAGGGCTGCCAGAACCGAATTTTCATCCTCTTCAGCAATGCGAAAGGCCACGCCCGTACATTGCCCCCCTTCCTGTGTGTCAAGCGCGAGGACCAGCCCCGGTTCTGCTTCTGATCCGCGGTGATGGATCGACAGCATACAGAACGACCGGTGAAAATCCTTCAGGACCGCCCGGCGGGCTTCCGCAGGGTGAAACCCCGGATTCCACAAGAGCGAGCCATATCCGAATACCCAAAACGCCATGCCACTGGTCCTTCCCTGACGCCCCCTATAAACACCGTCCAAAGCGAAACAGAAAGGCCCCTTCATGCGGCGACTGACCTATTTCATCGTGATATGTGCCGCCCTTTACGGCGGTTACTGGTTCATCGGCGCAAATCGGGTCGAGGCCGGAGTGCGCGCCGCTTTGGTCGAGCTTGAGGCCGAAGGGTGGGACGCTGAGGCCGAGGTGAACACGCGTGGTTTTCCGTCGCGGTTTGACACCACACTTAGCGATGTTTCATTCGCCGTACCGGGGGATCAATGGGGATACGAGGCCCCTTTCGTGCAGGCGCTTGCCCTGAGTTACCGGCCCAATAATGTCATCATCGTGCTGCCAGACGAACAGCGTCTTCGCTTTCCGGGCGATACCGGCACGCTGACCGCCGACCGATTGCGCGCGAGTGCGACTGTCCAGCCAAACCTTGCGCTTGCCTTCGACAATCTCACGGCAGAGGGCGAGATGCTGACTTATACTTCTGATCGCAACTGGACGCTTTTGATCACCAAACTGATTACCGCGGCGCGTCTGCAGCCCGACACGAACGCAAGCTATGATGTCTATGCCAAACTCGACGACATCACCTTGCCCGAAGGCACCGGTGCCATCACAACAATGCTGGCTGACGCCGATGTGCGTCTGCAGGACCCGCTTGACCGGACCACGGTCGAAGTGATTGTCGAACAGATTGTCGTCAACGCCGTACAGGTCACCTGGGACAACGTCGTCCTGACCGGGCGGGGTCAACTTGACGTCGATGCTTCCGGGCTGCCGACAGGGCAGATCGGGCTCGAGATCGAAAACTGGCAGGCGATCCTGCCGCGCCTTGTGGATGCCGGTGTCATTGACCGCAACTTTTCCGATCAGGCCCTGACGATGGGCAGCCTGTTTGCAGCCGGTCAGGACAAGATGGTGCTGCCGCTCAAGTTCGAAAACGGCTATAGCAGCTTGGGCCCGCTTCCGCTTGGCCCGGCACCACGCCTTCACTTCACCCGCTGAAAAGCCCGGTCAGTGCACGTTTGACAAGACCTGTCACCGACGGGCGCTTGCTTGCGTGAAAGGGGAGCGGGCGACAGACTTCGATTGCCGCGACACCGACTCGCGCGGTCAAGGCACCATTGATGACACCTTCGCCGAAACGGCGCGACACTTTCGCGACAATCCCCCCGCCCGCGATGGAACTGATGAGATCGTCCCCGACGGCCACCGCACCTGTCGCCACAAGATGCGTCAGGACAGTGCGGGTCAGCCTCCAACTGCCAAAGGTTCCGGCGCGACCACCATAAATTTCGGCGATACGCCGGATCATCCGCAGGTTCGCGGTAAGCGCGGTAAAGACATCCGCGAGCGCCAGCGGCACGATGGCTGTGACCATGGCAACCTGACGTGCGGCGGCTTCGACCTCGCGCGTGGCGCGCGCATCAAATGGTTCAAGCAAAGTGGTTTCAGCAAGACCGAGCAGGCCATCGGCGTCCAGTACGTCGCTTTCGAGTTCTGTCAGACGCGCTGTGCCCCAGGCCGCGTCATCGCGTTTGTTGTAAAGTGTGCGCAGTTCACCGATCACCCCCCGCGCGGCTGGCAGATCATGCGTGGAAAGCGCATCAATGGCAGCGCGCTGAATACGATCGACGCGGCGCAGCCGGCCCAATGCGGCCAATTCGCGGATCGCGATGGCCAACAAAACTGCGATGAACAAAACGAAAAGCGCGGTGATCAACATCCCAAGGATCGGGGACCGCGCGATCAACGCATTGACGTAATCCCAAGCGGCCAGCGAAACCACGAAGCCGAGCAAGGTCAGAAGCAGCGACCAGAACCATTTGGCCAAGGGCGATGGCCGCCGCGCGGCGATTGCGGCGACGGTCTGCATCGCCGCGCCTTGCGGCGAATCCATAATTTCCGGCACTGGTGCGACGGTCGCAGGCGTTTCACGCGGGCTCGCCTCTTCAAGTTCGATCAGAACCGGTCCTTTGGGTCCGCTCATAGTTTGTCCCCGATCAGGAATTCTGCGGCCTTGTCCAGCCGGATATGGGGCGGTCCGTCGCCGGGTTTGAGGGTCAGGGCGGCAGGTGCGAAACGCATGACCTGATAATCCTGATCCAGCCACTTGTCCTTTCCCGCCTTGGCAGGGGCCAGCAAATGCTGCGGGTCGGTTGGCAAGGCACCGGGATAGAACGCGGCTTGCTTGCCGTTGTCCAGCAATCGACCCCGCACAACGTTCAGCTTGCCATCGACGTGATCGACAGTTTCTTCGACAGTCGTGCGTAAGGCCGCGATCGACATCGCCGCCGTCTGCGCACCTGCAAAGTCTGCGCGATCCTTTGCTTCGCGCAGCAACGCCTCGGTTATCGCCGTCAATTGATTGTGCTGCGTGTGATGCAGATGGTCTGCCTTGGTGGCCGCAAACAGGATTTTCTCGACCCTCCGTCCTTGGAAAATCCGCGTCAGAAATGCATTTCGGCCCGGCTTGAAAGCCCCCAGAATATCAGCCATCGCGTTGCGCAGGTCATCGACGGCTGGCGGCCCTGCATGGATCGCGCCAAGGACATCGACGAGGACGATCTGCCGGTCGATCCGGCTGAAATGATCCCGAAAGAACGGTTTGATCACATTGCGTTTGTAGCTTTCAAAGCGGCGCTGGAACTCGCGCCCCAACGATTTGCGTCCATAAGTTCCCGGCGGGAGGGGTGCGAACGTCAATACAGGCGATCCGGCCAGATCCCCGGGTAAAAGGAACCGGCCCGGCGAACAGTCCGAAAAACCGGCAGCCCGTGCCGCCTGCAGGTGGGACGTGAAGGCACTGGCAAGGTTTTGCGCGGTAACCTCGTCCAAGGTATCTGCCGGATCGACCGCGCCCAAGACATCCATGAACGCGGCATCACCCGGGCGACCGGCGATGCGGGCCAACGCCGCGGCCGACCATTGTTCGAACGAGAGATCAAGCAGCCCAAGATCAAGAAGCCATTCACCTGGATAATCCACAATATCAAGATGCACGGTGCGCGGCCCTGACAAAGCGCCAAATATTCCGCTGGGTTGAACCTTTAGCGACAGCCGCAATTCTGAAATATGCCGCGTGCCATCAGGCCATTCGGGCGTCTGCGCTGTTAGTTGCGCTAAATAGGCCTCATAGGAAAAGCGGGGGAGCGTGTCATCGGGCTGCGGTTGCAGATAGGCCGTCTGGATTGCGCCAGAGGCTGCCGCCCGCAGCTGTGGCATCCGCCCCCGGTTCATCAAGTTTGCCACAAGCGACGTGATAAACACGGTCTTGCCAGCACGCGACAGCCCGGTGACACCAAGACGGATCACCGGATCGCTGAAAGGTGCCGAGAGCGTGTCGGTGACGCCTTCGACGCCGCGCAATATCTGGTCCGCGATGGTGCTGATGACCACGGTGCCGCCTTTCTTCACATTCGTTCGGTTCTAAATAGGCGTGACATCGCCGAATGGGTAGGGATTGATTTCATAACGCTCTCCCCCTAAGCCCGCCGCCATGCCCCGTTTCGCGCTGAAAATAGAATATGCAGGCGCACCCTTTGCCGGGTGGCAACGTCAGGCCGACCAGCCATCCGTGCAAGGCGCGATCGAGGCGGCATTGGCCAAACTCGAACCCGGCCCGCATACGATTGCTGCCGCCGGTCGGACGGATGCGGGTGTGCATGCCATGGGACAAGTGGCCCATTGCGATCTGACGCAAGACTGGGACCCATTCCGTCTGTCAGAGGCGCTGAATTACCACCTGAAACCAGCCCCTGTCGCTGTTTTGGCCTGCGCCCGCGTCGATCCCGACTGGCACGCACGGTTTTCAGCGATCGAGCGTCAATATCTGTTCAAGCTTATCACCCGGCGCGCGCCGCTGACCTTTGCTGCAGGGCAGATGTGGCGCGTGAATACCCCGCTTGATGTTGCGGCAATGCAGGAAGGGGCTGACCATCTGTTGGGACGCCACGATTTCACGACGTTCCGTTCATCAATTTGTCAGGCGGACAGCCCTGTGCGGACATTGGATGAACTGCGTGTCGTCGATCGTGGTGATGGGCTGATTACCTTTCACGTGCGTGCCCGGTCGTTCCTGCACAATCAGGTGCGCAGCTTTGTCGGCACATTGGAAAGGGTCGGTGCGGGCGCTTGGGAACCTGTCGCTGTGCGGCATGCGCTTGAAGCAAAAGATCGCAGCAAATGCGGGCCGGTGTGCCCGCCCGAGGGGCTATATCTGGAACGGGTCGGCTATGACGCCGATCCATTTGCCTAGTCGTTGTCCGTCAGACCAGCACCTGCACCGCCGATCCGTGACGCATCGCTTTCCGGAACATAGGTCAGCGCTGCCCAGCGCTGCCAAAGATCCCAGTCCGTATCGGGGACCTTGATCGGGCCAGGGGTGATTGGTCGTGCAGCGGCTTCAGTCACCTGTCGCAAGACAATTCGCGCCTCGTCTACCTCAATTTCCACCTGTAACCCACTCATCAAAATTGAATTTTCCACCATAGCAAACAGAACTGAAGGGGCATCGACGCACTCAAGCAGGATCGCATTCTCCCCGCACATCAACGCGTCGATTGCAACAGGACCAGCCATGGCAACGCGGGATGCGCGAAAATCCGGCGCAAGATGCGGGCCGCGCAAGGCGGTCGTGATCTGTTCACTGACGCCTTCTTTGTCCGCCAATGCGCGTACTGCCGCCGCAACGAAGACATCCGCATGGCCCAATGGCATGCCCTGACCGCGTGCGGCTTTGAACAGTGTCGCCCCGACCTCGTTGCGGGACAGGATCATGCGGCAAAGCTCGGCAACCACCAATCATCCGCTGCATCAAGTTCGTCCCACAAAGGCGCACCCTGCGCGAGCGTGATGCGTGTCCACAGATGCGACTTGGGATCAAACTTCGCAGCGCCGAAGAACGCCAGCTTGCAGCGCAACATGTCGATAGGCAGGCATTCTTCCCCAATGAGGTTGTCGCGAATTTCTGCATAAGGATGACGGGCGAGGGTTTGCACGCGGCAGACGGCATTGCGATGCTCTGGATGGGCGCGCAAGAACGCAGCGACGTTTTCCTGCTGCCCCAAATCACGCGACATGGCCTGTACTTGCCGCGCGATATCAAGCGGTGATTCCAGTTCCGCGCCTGGTTCTGCATGCCGATCACCTAATCGCGGCTCTTGTTTTTCCTGCGAAACATACCAGAAACGTGCGCAACATTCTGGATGGTTGAAATCTAGATTTATCGCAAATTGCCAATCTGTTGCGATATGATCCTTAAGTTCATCTAGCGTCATCACCGGATCGATTTGCGGCACGAAAGGCGTGGCCATGCAATCGGTCAATCCGTCAATCAGCGCGCCGAAAGGCTCCAGAACCAGTGCGACGACAAGCTCCTGCGTATCAATCGCGTAGGCTTCGCTTAACCGGATGATCGCATCGATGGGGGCCTCTCCCAACAGCAGGTCGGGTGTCAACTGGTCCGTCAAGGCCAGCCAATCGCGACGCATGACGTCAATGCGGCCCGCGGCAATCTCGTCCGCGACGTACCACTCCCCCAGATGCGCCGCTGCCCGTGCAAGAAGTTCGTAGATGCGCGATACCTGATTGGGGCACAGCGCCGGGATGGCACGCACGCGGGCCAAAGCCGTTTCGCGCACTTGCATCCACGCGTCCAGCAAAAGCGGATGGGACACAAGAAACGGAGCCATACCCAAACCTGTGGCATTCCCGATGCCCAGCGCGCGCTTTACGTCGCGGTCCAAGGGATGCCCCCCGATATGTTCCACAAGGTCGTGAGTAAAGCCGCGGATCAGAAGGACGGTCAACATCTCGGCCGCGAAAGCACCGGACAACAAGGGGCGATCAACGATTCTGTCGCGGTCCGCAATTCCGAACTTGCCGTTCCCGTAAACAGCAGTGGTGCGCATCAGATACCCGGTCGCCAGAACCCTGTCGCGGTCCGGCTGCCGCCCTGCCCGCAAGGATTCTACAACATGAGAAAACAGACGCACTGATTTGTTTGCGCGCGATAAAACCAGATCGCGCTCGGTAAAACGTGATGCCTCTTGATGTGGCACGTCACGCACGATCCGTGCGATTTCTTCCGCCGATGGAATGCCGTCATAGAGGATGTAGGACGTATCCCACGCCGTCGCGATCACACGGTCTGTTCGCATGTCGTCCGGCAAGTCGGTGGATACCGCGACAAGCGAATAGTCATAGCCCCCAATGCACACGGAATAGACCGCATGGCCAAACCCGTCCGGTGACATTTCCCAAACTGTACGACACACATAGACCTTATCTTCTGCCATCCCGCGCAAAAGCGTGCGCAGGAACGATAGCCGTGTCGGGAATGCCGCGCCCATCCGGCGCAATCGCATGACTTCGGACGCGGGCCGCAGGTCTTTTTGCGGTGGCATCGTTTCGTCCAGCATGACCATTCCTTTCCGCCCTGAGGCTTGCATTGTCGCCGATACGGTCAGGCTAGGACCGTGCAAAGGTCTTGTGTAGTCCAAAACCGTCGAAAAAACGCGCGGATCACCGCGAATTCATCATTGGAACCATTTCGCTACGCCACGAGTTACTCTACTCAGAACATACCATATTTTGTGACCGCGCGGCTTTGGGGGCATAAGCGAGCGATGATGCTAAGAAACTACGTATTGGCCGGACTGCTTCTGGCATCCGGGCCACTGGCCGCGCAATCCATTTCGCTTGAAATCGGCGATGCAGGCGACGGCCTACGCGGCGACATCGAAGCCGCGTCGCTGACATTGGGTCTGGAAGAACAGGAAGAGGTCGCACCGCAAGATATCGTGGCGGCCGCCCGCGCTGATTATCGCCGCATCCTCACCGCACTTTACAGTGCTGGCTACTATGGCGGCACAGTTTCGATCCGAATCAACGGGCGCGAGGCGGCTGACATCGCACCATTGGATGCACCACGCCAAATCAGCGCAGTCGTCATCGACGTAGATCGTGGTCCGCGCTTTGATTTTGGCCGTGTCGGCGTTGCCCCCTTACCACCAAACACCACCTTGCCTGACCGTTTTGCCACCGGAGAACCGGCGCGCGCGAATGTTATCCGTGAAAGCGTCAGCACCGGTGTGAACGCGTGGCGCGATATCGGATATGCCAAGGCGCGCCCGGCTGATCAGACCATTGTCGCCCGCCACCCCCAACGCGAACTCGATGTGAATGTGACCCTTGCCCCCGGCCAACAGCTGACGTTCGGCCCCCTGACGATCAACGGGAATGAAGATGTGCGCACCTCTGCAATCGCGCGCATTGCAGGTTTTCCGACAGGAGAAATCTATGACCCCGACGCCATCACGACAGTGGAACGCCGTTTGCGCAAGACAGGTGCGTTTGACAGCGTCGCCCTGACCGAAGCGGACGAAATCGGACCGAATGCAACCTTGCCCTTTACGCTCCAGATTGTTGAATCCAAACCGCGACGTTTCGGCTTTGGCCTAGAGCTATCATCAATCGAAGGCCTGCTTGTTTCGGCATTCTGGATGCATCGCAACGCATTTGGCGGGGCTGAACGGTTCCGCGTCGAAGGCGAGGTGTCTGGTATTGGCGGTGAGACAGGCGGCATTGATTACAAGATAGCCACCAGCCTTAATATCCCTGCTGTCTATGGACCCAAAACCGATTTCCTTGCCACCGCGACGCTTTCGCGGCTGGATGAACCGGAGTTCCTTCTTGATAGCATCGCGACAGAGGCCAGCCTGACGCGGTTAATCCGTGACGACTTGACTGCGAACGTCGGCATCGGGCTTCTTGCCGCGCGTGAAGAGACTGCACTTGGGACCCGTGAGTACATTCTCTTGACCGCACCGCTCGGCTTTGAACTGGAGCGGCGCAATGACGTGACCAATCCGACTTCCGGTTACTACGTTGAACTTGATGCGACGCCGTTCCTGTCCCTTGATGGCGCTGGCGATGGCGGGCGTATTTATGCGGATGCGCGCGCTTACGCCAGTTTCGGCACGGACGATCGGTTCACGATCGCGGCGCGCGGCCAGATCGGGAGCGTTATCGGTGTCGACGCACTGACCGCCCCTGCAGATTTCCTGTTTTATTCCGGTGGCGGCGGCACCGTGCGCGGGCAACCCTACCAGTCACTCGGTCTTGAAACCGCTGACAACGGCGGGGTGATCCAAACGGGCGGCCTGTCGTTCGCAGGTGCCCAACTTGAAGCGCGGGTCGGCGTTACGGAAAACATCGGCGTCGTCGGGTTTTATGACTATGGGTTTGTCGGCAGTACGGCAACGCCCTTGGAAGATGGTGAATGGCACGCGGGCACCGGAATTGGCGTGCGTTATAACACAGGGATCGGACCCATCAGGCTGGATATCGGCACGCCCGCGAACGGTGATGATGCGTTTGGTTCCGTGCAGGTCTACATCGGGATCGGACAAGCATTTTGAGACATTTCGCCGCCATTGCCGCACTTTTGTTGTTGCCCTTTGCAGCCCATGCACAGTCGCAGGAAGACGAAGACAAAGGTTATCTTACCAACCTGATCGAGGACAATCTGTCGGGCGATACCCGAGAAGTGAACATCATCGGGTTCGCAGGTGCACTGAGTTCCGAAGCGACGATTGAACGGCTGACCGTTGCAGACAGTCAGGGGATCTGGCTGACGCTTGAAGACGTGACGCTAGACTGGAATCGCTCTGCGCTTTTGCGCGGCGCGATCGACGTGCAGGAACTCAGCGCCGCAAAGATCACCGTGGCACGCGCGCCGTTGCCCGACGACAGTATCGAACTGCCCGACGCGGAAGCCACACCATTTGCGCTGCCCGAATTGCCAGTAAGCATCGAACTTGACGAATTGCGGATCGAGGAAATCTCGCTTGGCGAAAGTTTTCTTGGCGAACCTGTTACGCTGAGCCTGACCGGAACTGCGCAGCTTGCGGATGGGGCCGGGTCAGCGAATGTCGAAGCGGTCCGGTTGGATGACCGCCAAGGCCGTTTCGCGATCGTGGGAAGCTATGACAACACCAGCCAGGTGCTTGAACTTGATCTGGACCTGAACGAGGGGCCTGCCGGAATTATCGCGCGCTTGATCGACCTTCCCGGGCGGCCCGCTGTCGACCTGTCCTTGACCGGGACGGGACCCATCACCGATTATGCAGCGACACTGACGCTTGCCACAGATGGAAGCGAACGTCTGGCAGGTGATATCACCTTGCGCGAAACGGAAACGGGACAGGTTTTCGATCTGGATGTCGGCGGTGATATCACCCCGCTTTTTGCGCCCGAATATCAGGATTTCTTTGGACCGGACGTACAGCTTGCCGTTACCGGTAGCGCGAATGCAAGCGGCGGATTCAATCTGTCCGACCTGACGCTGTCGGCCCAGAAAATCCGCCTGCAAGGCGAAGTCGTCACTGATGAAACTGGCTGGCCGACCCTTATTGATCTCACGGGTGAAGTTGCGGATCAGCCGGGCGAAATCGTCCTGCTCCCGCTTGCCGGGCCGAAAACCTACGTCGAACGCGTTGGTCTGAATGTGGCCTATGACCGTTCGCAATCAGATGACTGGACGGCGAGCTTTCGAATAGCGGGACTTGAACGGCCCGGTCTGCGGATCGACACGACGGATTTGCAAGGCGGTGGCACTTTGCTGGTAGGCGACATGCCATCAGTGACCGCGAATTTCACCTATGGCGCGAGGGGTGTCGAACTGGACGACGCAGGCACCGCCGAAGCCGTGGGCGATGCGATCACCGGCGAAGCGCAGATCAGCTATCAGGCCGGATCACCGACTGAAATTTCGAAGATCACTCTGAATGGTTCCGGTATTTCCCTGCTGGCGGAGGCAACGATTGCCGGGCCTGACATGGGTTTGCGCACCGAAAGCAACATCGCGCTGTCGGTGACGACGCTGGGACGCTTCAGCACCCTTGCCGGTCGTGATCTGGGTGGTGCCGCGGACCTGTCCCTTATCAGCACAATCAGCCCGCTGGACGGCTTTTTCGAAGTCTTGCTGTCTGGCACCACGAGCGATCTGGAAATCGGCATTCCAGAGGTCGATGCGATCATTGCAGGCAACGGCACAATTTCGATGCTCGCAGAGCGCGACACGCAAGGCACACGACTGCGCGCTTTGCGCGTTGCCACGGATGCGGGCGAAATCACAGCCGATGCGAACCTGACCAGCAATGGCAGTGAAGCCGCGTTTAACGTCGCATTGAACGACGTCGCAATCGTGCTTGACGGGATCAGCGGCCCTGCCCGTCTGACTGGAACGATCGACCAGCCTGCCAATGCACCGATCCTGTTTGACGTGACAGGCAACGCACCTTCCGCGCAGCTTCGCGCAAACGGCACGCTGACCACCGACGAAACCCCGCAGATTATTGCAACCATCGGTGTCACGGCGACCAGTCTTGCGACCTACAGACCGCTGATCGGCGACGCCTATGCAGGTGCCGTAAGCCTTACAATCGACGTCAATGGTGCAGCCGATGCATCACAGATTGATGTGACGCTGGACGGCCAGACGCGCAGTCTGCAAACGGGGATCGTACAGCTAGACCCGCTACTGCGCGGTCTTGGCCAGGTGTCGGCGGACCTGTCCCGCACGGGGCCTGAATCCTTTACCCTGAACGCGCTGTCAGTCGAAACGCCACAAGCCAGCATCCAGGGTACTGCCAGCGGAGAACTGAGCGGAGCGCTGAGCGCGAATGCTGATCTTGTCATCAATGACGCCGGGCTGATTGCGCCGGGCCTGTCAGGCCCGCTGTCCGCCACTGTTGACGTTGATCGGGACGCGGCTGAAAATACCGCCGTCGTTCTGGATGCAACCGGCCCTGGTACGAACATCAGCGTCAATGCCAACATTGCGCCAAACCTGCAGATCCGTGGCAATGCAAAAGCGCAAATCGCAAATCTGCGTCCTTATCAGAACCTGATCGGTCAGCCTGTTTCTGGCGGAATTGACGCCGTCGTGGTGGGTACGCTGATGCCTGACCTGTCGCAATTCAACACGGAAATCACACTGCGCACGCAAGACATCGGCATCGGGAATCCGTCGGTCGATCAGTTGTTGCGCGGCAGCGGGACGGCAAATGCCAATATCTCGCGCGGCGAAAACGGGTTGAATGTGCGCAACCTGCGCGCTGAGACAAACAATATTTCGTTGAGCGCAACACTGAACGCGACCGACGCGGGCGGCACTGGCCAGTTCGATGCACGCCTGCGCGACATCGGGCTTTTCACTGATCAATTAAGCGGGCCGGTCACGGCATCCGGCACGGCCAGCCGAAATGGGACCACATGGGGGATTGATGCTTCTGCCACCGGCCCGGGCGGCATTGGCGCAGATATCAACGGTACCGCCAACGATAACGGCACGCTCAACATCAATGTGAATGGCAACGCGCCACTTGGTCTGGCCAATGAAATCATCGCGCCGCGTCGTCTGTCAGGTCAGGCCGACTTTGCCCTGAACGTCAACGGACCACCGCAGCTGTCGTCCCTTGGTGGTCGCATAAATGTCAACGGTGCGCGGCTGGCGGCCCCGACGCTGGCGCAGGCGATCGAGAATATCAACGGCTTTGTCAGCATTGCTGGCAGCCAAGCCACGGTTGACGTCACTGGTGATGTGGAACGCGGCGGTCAATTATCCATCAGCGGCCCGATCGGCCTGACGCAGCCGCAAAACGCGGATGTTACCGTGACGTTGCGCGATGTCATCCTGAAAGACCCCACACTCTACGAAAGCAGCATCGCTGGGGCAATCGCGATCCGTGGTCCGCTTGCTGGCGGTGCGCGCATTTCGGGTGATCTGACGCTTGGCCCATCAGAGATACAGGTCCCTTCTTCCAGCCTGAGTTCGCTTGGATCACTGCCAGACGTCCGCCATGTGGGTGAAAGCGCCGCTGTGCGCCGCACGCTGAACCGGGCGGATGTGAATGCGGCCGCCGGCACAACGAACCCAAGGACCACAAGCGGGCCAGACTTTCCGCTCGATATCACGATCAACGCACCGTCCCGCATCTTCATTCGCGGGCGCGGCTTGGATGCAGAGCTTGGCGGCAGTCTAAATCTGGGTGGCACGGTTGGGAACGTCGTGCCTGTCGGCCAGTTCGATCTGATCCGCGGACGGATCGACATTCTGCAGCAGCGCTTTGAACTGAGCGAAGGCACGGCATCACTACAGGGCGATTTTGAACCCTATATCCGTCTTGTCGCAACGACAGAGGCTGCGACGGGGACAGTGATCAACATCATCGTCGAAGGTCCCGCGTCCGAACCTGAAGTGACATTCTCCTCTACGCCGGAACTGCCGCAGGACGAAGTGCTGGCGCAGCTGATTTTTGGGCGTGACCTGTCCGAAATCAGCCCGCTACAGGCGGTGCAGCTGGCTGCGGCCGTCAGTACGTTGGCCGGGAACGGCGGTGGTGGTCTGATTGACGACTTCCGCCAGAACATCGGGCTGGATGACTTCGACGTCACGACAGACGATGAAGGCAATGCTGCTGTGCGTGCCGGCGCCTATGTGTCCGAGAACGTCTACACAGACGTGACAGTATCAAGCGACGGATCGACCGAGGTGAACATTAACCTCGACATCACGGATGAAATCACAGCCAAAGGCACGGTCGATGCTGATGGCGAAACGAGTATCGGGATATTCTTCGAACGCGACTACTAGGGCGGTTCAGCTTGCGATCAGCACGTCAGCCGGTTCGTGATATGGACAGGCGACCCGATGACCATCGCCCAATTCCTGCATCACCGGGCGCTCTGCGGCACATGACGGCTGCACCTTGGGGCAGCGCGTGCGAAAAACGCAGCCGCTGGGCGGTGACAGCGGGGATGGCAGATCGCCTTCGAGAATGGGGCGCACACGCTGGCGTTCCAGCACCGGATCAGGGATCGGCACAGACGATATCAGCGCCTGACTGTAGGGGTGTTCCGGCCGCGTGGTCAGCGTTTCGGCCGAGGCAGTTTCCATCTGGCGCCCCAGATACATCACGATAATCCGGTCGCTGATGTGTTTCACAACACTCAGGTCATGGGCGATGAAAATCATCGAAAGGCCCATGTCCGCTTGTAGTTCCATCAACAGGTTCACCACTTGCGCCTGGACGGATACATCAAGTGCCGACACGGGCTCGTCACAGATGATCAGCTTGGGCTTCAGAATCAATGCGCGCGCGATTCCGATGCGCTGACACTGCCCGCCTGAAAACTCGTGCGGATAGCGGTTAATCAGGTTGGGCAGCAACCCGACGCGGTCCATCAGGCCGCGCACGCGGGCCTTGCGTTCGGTCTTGGACATCTTGGGTTCATGCGTGACCAGCGGTTCTGCGATAATCTCGCCCACGGTCATGCGCGGGTTCAGCGCGGCGAGCGGGTCCTGAAAGATCATCTGCACGTCGCGGCGATGCACACGGCGCTGACGCGGATCCATGTTGGCCAGATCGTTGCCTTCAAAGTAGATATGCCCGCCTGCGGATGGCACAGTCCCGACGATAGCGCGCGCGAGTGTTGATTTACCTGATCCGCTTTCGCCAACGACGCCAAGGCATTCACCCGGTGCCAGATCGAATGACATATCGCTGACCGCCTGCAGCTTGAGCGATGGCGTCCATGGCCACGCGCCTTGCGGGCGCACATCGAATGTGACGGACAAGTCTTTGACTGAAAGCAACGGTGACATCACACAACCTCCGCGACGGGGACATGGCAGGCACGACGGCGCGCATCACCGTGGGCGACAAGTTCAGGCCGCAGGCTGGCACAGATATTCTGTACCTGGGCGCAACGCGGTGAGAACGGGCACCCGGCAGGCAAACGCGACATATCTGGCGGCTCCCCCGCGATGGTTTTCAGTTCGGTTTCGATACGATCAAGCCGCGGGACGGCTTGCAACAAGCCTTTGGTGTACGGGTGACTCGGGCTAGCGAACACGTCATCTGTCGGCCCGTCTTCCATGATCTGACCGCCATACATCACAAGTGTCCGGTCACAAAAGCCCGCCACGACGCCAAGGTCATGCGTGATCAGAATGATTGCCGTCCCAAATTCGCGCCGGATGTCGGACAGCACGTCCATGATCTGGGCCTGCACTGTCACATCAAGGGCCGTGGTGGGTTCATCCGCGATCAACAGGCGCGGCTGACACAAGAGTGACATCGCGATCATGATCCGCTGGCGCATCCCGCCTGAAAACTCATGCGGGAAGCTGCGGATACGGCGGCCTGCATCGGGAATACGCACCGCATCCAGCATGCGCACGCTTTCGGAGATCGCGTCCTTCTTGCTCATGCCTTTGTGCAGGGTCAGCACTTCGGCCATCTGGTCACTGATGCGGATGTAGGGGTTCAGCGACGTCATCGGATCCTGAAAGATCATCGCCATCTTCGCACTGCGGACCTTGTTCATGGCGTCTGCGCTTAGCCCGATCAGCTCTTTCCCGTCGAACTTGATCGACCCTGTCGCACGACCATTTCGCGCCAAAAGGCCCATCATCGCAAACGCACCCTGGCTTTTGCCCGATCCGCTTTCGCCCACGATGGCAAGTGTTTCGCCCGGATCAAGTGCGTAGCTCATACCATTCACGGCGTTTACGTCACCGTCCGGGGTCGAAAAGGTCACCCGCAAATTGTCGATTTCCAGCAGGCTCATCCGTCAGCGGTCCTTTGGATCAAGTGCATCGCGCAGACCGTCGCCGACAAAGAAAAAGGCAAAGATCGTCACAACGAAAAAGATGATGGGAAAGATCAACTGCCAGAGCACGCCGTAGTTCATCGTACTTGCCCCTTCGGAAATCAACGCCCCAAGCGAGGTATTGGGTTCCTGAACGCCAAGGCCAAGGAAACTGATGAAGCTTTCAAAGATGATGAGCGAGGGGATCAGCAATGTCGCATAGACAATCACGATGCCCAGCAGGTTCGGTACGATATGGCGCAGCACAATTTTCATGGGATGCACGCCCGTGGCGATCGCGACCTCGACGAATTCCTTGTTTTTGATGGTCAGGGTCTGGCCTCGGGCGATCCGCGCCATGTCCAGCCAGCTGATCAACCCGATGCCGATGAATATCCCGATGATATCCATATTCGGAATTCGTTGTAGCGCCGGTGTGTTCTGCACAACGACCAGCAAAAGGATCAGCACGAACATGAAGGGGATGGCCATCAGGATATCGACGACCCGCATCATGATATCGTCGACCCGGCCACCGAAATAACCCGATACCGCGCCGTAAAGCGTGCCGACAACTACCGCGACGAAGGCACCGACGATACCGACCATCAGCGAAATACCTGTGCCCTGCACCACGCGGGCGTAAAGATCACGCCCCGAGCTGTCGGTTCCAAAGTAATGACCGGTCTCAAGCGACGGAACACCCTTGCTGGCGTTGGCCCCCATCAACGTGAAATCGACGGTTTCACCATCGTAGGGGGACACGAGCCCGCCGAACAACGCGAAAAGGGCAACCAAAACCAACAGAACAAACCCAAGGACTGCAGCGCGGTTACGGAAAAAACGGGTACGGGCATCCGCCCAAAGCGAGCGTCCTTGTACTTCGGCCAGATGAAAGGCTTCCTCCAGCCCATCTGCATTTGGCGTCAAGCTTTGCATCGGTCGCCTCCTCAGTATCGGATTTTCGGGTCGATCCACGCGTAAAGCAGATCAACGACCAGATTGAACAGAATCGTCAGGGCACCAACCAGAATGGTGATCCCCATGATGACGGAATAATCGCGGCTAAACGCGGAATCGACGAATGCCCGACCGATACCACCAGTCGAAAAGAACACGTCGATCAGAACAGAGCCGGTAATCATGAACACGAACGCAGGCCCCAGATATGACAGGACAGGCAGCATCGCCGGTTTCAAGGCATGGCGCAGGATCACACGGCGCATCGGTAGCCCTTTGGCGCGCGCGGTGCGGATGAAATTTGCGTTCAACACCTCCAGCATCGAAGACCGTGTGATCCGGGCGATCGACGCCATATAGGATGTGGACAGCGCGATGACCGGCAGCACCAGATATTCCCATTGGCCGCCATTCCAGCCGCCGCCGGGCAACCAACCGAGCCAGAGTGTGAAGACAAGGATCAGGATCGGGGCCAGCACAAAAGTGGGCAGAACCTGCGCGCCGATGGACATACCGATCGCGATGTAATCGATCCATGTGTTCTGCTTGATCGCCGCGGCAACACCAAGGGTCACACCGACGCTGACCGCCAGAATGAATGACCAGAACCCGTAAGTCAGCGTGACAGGAAAGCCCTGCGCAATCACATCATTGACGGTGCGGTCCTTGTATTGAAACGACGGGCCGAAATCGAATTGCGTAACGACGCCGACGACGTAACTGACGATGCGTTCCCAAAACGACTTGTCCAGACCGTATTTCGCTTCGAGATTTGCCAGCACTTCGGGCGGCAGCGGGCGTTCTCCACCAAACGGATTTCCGGGGGCTGTATACATCAGCACGAAGCTGAAAATCACAAGGATCAACAGCGTCGGGATCGCAACGGCAATGCGTCGTAGCACAAATGAAAGCATGTCAGGGGTCCGCTATTGTGATCAGCGAAAAGGAATGCCGCGCCCCAAATTCAGGGACGCGGCAAATGGCACAGCTTATTCAGCGATTTTGTAGAAATCTTTGCTGTACATGTTCTGCTGGAAGTTGTTGTACGGCCAACCTTCGAGGTTCTCGGCCATCATGTTCACGGCAGCATAGTGATAGATCGGAATGATCGGCGTATCCTGCGCGATAAACTCTTCTACCTTGTCGTAGTTGGCCTGCGGATTGTCCGCTGTCTTGGCTTCAGCCAGCAATGCGTCAACTTCTGGGTTGTTGTATTTGCTGTCGTTATAGCCGGATCCGGAATCCATCAGGTCAAGGAAGGTGGACGCTTCGTTGTAGTCTGCACACCAGCCACCACGCGCGACGTCAAAGTCACCGTTGGAGCGGGCTTCGAGGAATGTCTGCCATTCCTGGTTTGCCAGCGTCGTTTCGACACCCAGCGTTTGCTTCCACATCTGGCTGATCGCGATGGCAACGGACTTGTGTGCCTCGGACGTATTGTAGACCAGATCGATGGTGAGCGGATTATCGGCACCGAAACCGGCCCCTTCCAGCAGCTCGACCGCCATCGCGTTCCGCTCGTCCTGAGTCATCTTCGCCATCGGGATATCAGGCGTTTCAAAGCCAGCCGTGGCCCAGTGGGTGAACGTATAGGCGGGCTTTTGACCACCGGCGAGAACCGCATTGGTGATGATGTCGCGGTCGATTGCAAGCGACAGCGCTTTGCGCACGTCGGGGTTCTGCAGCTCTTCCGGAGCGTTATCGCGCAGGTTGAACATGTAGTAATAGGAACAAGCCTCTGGCACGCTCACGGCCTGTTCAGGATAATCGGCTGAAAGGGACGGGAACTGGCCCGCCGGTACCTGTGTCCAGTCAAGCTCTCCGGCCAGATAGCGGGTCAGTGCGGTGTTCTCGTCGGTGATGACAAGGGCCGTGACCTTTTCAATGATCGTATTGTCGTTGTCCCAATACATTGGGTTCCGCTCACGCACCAGACGCTCGCCGGGGACATGCTCTGTCAGAACATAAGCACCATTGGAGACGATGTTCTCGGGGCGGGTCCACTCGGAACCATGTGCCTCGACGGTGGCGCGATGCACGGGGAATGTCGTGCCATGCACGACCATGTCGGCAAAGTATGGCAGCGGCTGTGACAGGCGCACTTCCAGCGTCAGATCGTCGACGGCGGTCACACCCAGCTCATCAATCGGTTTGTCACCGGCGATGACTTCAGCCCCGTTTTCGAGGGACATCAGTTCAATGTACCACGCATAGGGGGATGCCAGTTCAGGAGATGCTGCACGTTTCCAGGCGTATTCGAAATCGGCTGCCGTCACAGGATCGCCGTTCGACCATTTGGCATTGTCACGCAACGTAAACGTGTAGACCAGATTATCGTCGGACACTTCGAAACCGGTGGCGACACCGGGAACCAGATTGCCGTCAGCATCCTGATTCATCAGGCCTTCGAACAGGTCGCGCACGATCTTGGACCCGTCGACGTCTTCAACCAGACCGGGATCGAACGACGGGCTTTCGTCACCGACGCGATATGTGAAAGTCTGCTCAGAGGCGAGTGCTTCGCCAGTTTCAGGGTGGGTTGCGTGGCTGTCGGCCCAGGCTGCACCACCAGTGGCGATCACGGCAGCTGCTGTTGTCGCCTTCAGGAATGATGTCAAAGTCATGAATGTCTCCCTTTTGTCGGCCGCTTTGCGCGGCCATACATTTTGAACGTCATGCGCGTCTTGCGCGCTGATGGTTCATCCTTTGGTGAGTCCGCTAAAAGTGCAAGCACTAAACCCGGGCGACCCGACGGCAAGTTGCCGCGTAGGTCAGCTTGCGCAAAAAACCGCATGTTTGGCGCGCGGTTTGCAAAACAATCAGATAGTTGTTCGCGGGTGGACCACCCCAAATCTGTCTTTCACAAATTGTGACGATCTTGATTCGAGACGCAAAAAGGGCGGCCAAATTGCCGCCCTTCACCTTGAAATTTCTATTTACCGCGGTTCATGCGGTTTTCGATCAAATCCTCGACAACCGATGGATCGGCGAGGGTCGATGTGTCGCCCAGCGATCCGAAATCGTCTTCGGCAATCTTGCGCAGAATGCGACGCATGATCTTGCCAGACCGTGTTTTCGGCAATCCCGGTGCCCACTGGATAAGATCCGGCTTGGCGATCGGGCCGATCTCGGAGCGCACCCATGTTTCCAGTTCCTTACGCAGTTCGTCAGACGGCTCTACGCCGTTCATCAGCGTGACATAGGCATAGATGCCCTGCCCTTTGATCTCGTGCGGATAACCGACGACTGCGGACTCGGCGACCTTGCTATGTGCGACAAGGGCGCTTTCGACCTCGGCCGTACCCATCCGGTGACCAGAGACATTGATTACGTCGTCAACTCGCCCGGTAATCCAGTAGTAGCCGTCCTCATCACGGCGACAGCCGTCACCGGTAAAGTAGTAGTTCTTGTAGTCCGCGAAATAGGTCTTTTCGAACCGGTCATGGTCACCCCAGACGGTGCGCATCTGTCCTGGCCAACTGTCTTTGATACACAAGACCCCCTCGGCCGCTGTGTCAGTCAATTCCGCGCCCGTTGTCGGCTCAAGGATCACCGGTTGAATACCGAAGAACGGCAGTGTCGCTGAACCCGGTTTGGTCGCTGTCGCACCTGGCAGCGGGGTCAGCAGATGCCCGCCCGTTTCAGTCTGCCACCACGTGTCGACAATCGGCGCACGGCCCTTGCCGACCACATCGTTATACCAGTTCCACGCTTCGGGGTTGATCGGTTCACCCACCGTGCCAAGCACCTTGATATCGGACAGGTCGTATTTTTCGACAAAGCTGTTGCCCTGCCCCATCAGCGCGCGAATGGCGGTCGGTGCGGTATAGAATTGATTCACCTTGTGCTTTTCGCAAACTGCCCAGAAACGCCCCGCATCGGGATATGTGGGCACACCTTCGAACATCACCGTTGTCGCGCCATTGGCGAGCGGCCCGTAGACGATATAGCTGTGGCCCGTGACCCAGCCGACATCGGCCGTACACCAGAAGATGTCACCGTCGTGATAGTCGAACGTGTATTGATGGGTCATCGCAGCATAGACCAGATAGCCGCCCGTGGAATGCACGACGCCCTTGGGCTGGCCGGTCGAACCGGATGTATAAAGGACGAACAGCGGGTCTTCTGCGGCTACCTCCTCTGGCGGGCAGTCGTTGCTGACGTTTTCTTCCATTTCGTGCAGCCAGAAATCGAGACCATCACGCCATGCGATTTGCTGGCCGGTGCGCTTGACGACAAGGCATTTGACCTCATTGAAGTCATCGCGCAGCGCCTGGTTGACGTTGTCCTTCAGATTTGTGACGCGACCACCGCGCGGTGCGCCATCGCTTGTGATGACGACTTTTGCGCCGCAGGCATTGACCCGTGCGCCCAGTGCATCAGGCGAGAATCCAGCGAAAACGATGGAGTGGATTGCCCCGATCCGTGCACAGGCCAGCATCGCGTAGGCCGCCTGCGGGATCATCGGCATATAGATAACGACACGATCGCCCTTGCTAACGCCCATCTCCTTCAGAACGTTTGCGAATTTGCAGACGTGTGCGTGCAGCTGCTGGTAGGTGATATGCTGCGCTTCGTCGCTGGCTTCATCGGGCTCCCAGATGATCGCGGTCTGGTTGCCACGGTCCTTGAGATGCCGGTCCACGCAGTTCGCCGCGACGTTCAGCGTCCCGTCCTCGTACCATTTGATGTCGATACTTCCGGGGGCAAAGCTGGTGTTCTTGACCTTGGAATAGGGCTTGATCCAGTCGACGCGCTTACCATGTTCGCCCCAGAATGCATCCGGGTCCGCGATCGACGCGGCATACATGGCGTCATAGGTCTCTTTGTCAGCGTGGGCCCGTGCCGCCTGTTCTGCGGTTGGCGGATAAAGGCCTGCGGTTTCAGACTGTGACATGCGTGTCCCCCCATAGTGAATGTGTATTGCGGTCCGACCTCCATCGGACCTGCCAGCGTGCGCTGACATCCTCCGCTGTGCATCATCCGCAATCACGCAGCTTTGCCAAGCGGGGCTGTCATATGAGCGGACCGGAGTTGTAAAAAAGTTTTACTACATGGCCGCAATTTCTTTACCAAAAGATGGTTCACCTGTCAGCGTCGCGGCGCTAGAGAAGGGTCATGCAAGTCATCCTGATCCTCGGGGCGGCGGTCTGGCAGGACGGCCCCTCACCCACGATGCGACGGCGCTGCGCGCATGCGCTCTCCCTGTGGCAAATGGATCGCGCGCAGGTACTCGTGCCCTGCGGCGGGCTTGGCATCCATGCGCCTGCAGAGGCTGAGATCATGCGCGATATTTTCATCAAGGCCGGGGTGCCTGCCGCGCAGATCATCCCGGAAGCGAAATCGCGTACCACTTACGAAAATCTGCGAAACGCCCGCGCCCTTCTGTCACGTTTCGACGTCACGCGCGTTATCATCGTGTCGGATCGCTATCATCTGCCACGCGCGCGCATGGTTGCGCGCCACCTTGGCTGGCAGGCAGAAACATCGGGGCCGTCGACACGCGGCGGACATCGCAAGACGCAGATACGCAACCTTGCGCGCGAAGCAGGGGCTATCCCACTGTATGCGCTGAAGCTGTGGGGCCACCGGCTGCGCGGGTCAGACCGACGTTAACGGCGCATTAACCATTATGAACAAAAGTAATGCGGTGCCGCTGGAGAGCCCCGCATGTTCCGAATTCTGGTCATCCTGATCGCACTGCTTGCCGGACAACCTGCCCTTTCCGGGGCATGGGCACGCGAAAAGGGAGAGTGGTTCATCGCGTTTGGCGGCAACTTCTGGCTGTCGGACGGCTCTGAGCTGCCCGTCCACTATGACCCCACGCTTTATGCTGAATTCGGGCTGACGGACCGGATAACGGTCGGACTGGACAGCCATCTTGCAGATGCGGGCAGAATTGCGTCCGATTTCATCTTTTTCACCGTCCCGGTCGGTGATCTGGAGGCGCAGAACCGCTTTGCCGTTGGTGTCGGCTTTGGACTGCGACGCACTTTGCACACACCGACCAATCTGGCGACAGCAGATTTTTCCTACTTGCGGACCGAGGAATTGTTACGCGGCAGCGTCTCTTGGGGGCGCGGCTATGAAAGCGGTTGGTACGCGGTCGATGCCTCGGCCACCCTGGCGGTCAGCGAAAACAAATGGCGCCCCAAGGCCGATCTGACCTGGGGGCGCCACTGGAATGATCACTGGACAACGACCGTCCAACTGCAAACCGGACAAGGCTTCACCGATGACTACTATGCAAAGATCAGCCCGTCGGTGATCTATCACTGGAACGATTACTTTTCGATCAGTGTCGGGGCAGTGCAAGGGCTGACCGGTGACAAAGGGGCAGGCATGAAGCTGGAAACGTGGATCACCTTCTGACCTGCCCGCCAAACGCTAAAGCGGGTTGTCCATGCGCACCTGATAGCGGATGCGCCCCTCGACTGCGGTCTTGAAGACAAAACGGACTTCGGATTGGTCTGGGCCGTAATCCGTATTCACGTAAGGCATCTCGTAGACCGTAGCATCGGAACTGTCCTTGAGGGGACCATCCGCCATAACACTGTCGACAAACCGGGCGCGCCCGCCAAATGGAAGGTAGGGCGCGTTCTCGGCAACCCAGGTGCGGGTCGGTGTCGACTCATCGTGTGACAGGATCGCTGGGTTATATACTTCGTCACGCACACTGTGGAAGGTATTCGCAGCGAAGGTCACGCCGCGCATCCGGCCATAGTCCAGATCGGCAAGTGACGTATCGACGTGCTCGACCTTGTCGATGAACCCGTTGATCGAGCGGAACACATTGCTGACCACCGAGAAGCCGTGGATGAAATGGTTCGGGCCATAGGGCTTGATGACGATGAAGTTGAACCAGTCCGCAACATCGTTGGTCGTAAAAATGTTGCCCGTAATAGTCAGCCCGCCAAATGAAAACTGCGCGCCCAGCGCAGGTTCCGCACTGTGTTCGTTCGTCCATTCGATGAAATTGTTGTCACAGTAGTTGCCGGTGATGATGCTTTTGCAGTTCGGGGTCGTGATGATGATCCCGCCCTTGCGCACGCCGTTGTCTTCATTGTCGCCGTGGAACCAGTGATTGCCCGAAATCAGGGTGCCGGTGCCGCCCAATACGCAGAAATGCTTGAACAAGGCCACGCGGTTGTCGCGGATTTTAACATCATTGGCGTTGGCGTTGAAGCCGATGGTGGTGCGGTCCTGCACCGGCAACGGCTGCTCGTTGCTGGCAAAGTTGCAGCGGTCGATCATCATGCCCTGACAGCCCGTTCCAATCGAGGTCAGACCGCGGTTCTTCGGCTTTGTGACAAAGCAATCGCGCAGGTGGAACGTCAGGCCTTGTGGTGCAAGCAAAATGCCGCTGGCATGACCGTTACACTGGAATTCGACGTCATCAATCACGAACTGCGCAAGATCGTCATAGCCCGAGAAATCGAGCAAGTATTTGTAGCGTCGGAACGTATAAGTCTGCGTGCCTACCGCATCATAAAGCGGCTGGCTGAGCGTGACAGTCTTTTGGCCAACATTCGTCGCCCGCACATAGATCTCGCGGCCGACACCCGTCCCGCTGACTCGTGCGCCAACGACCACATTGGCGACGTCGATCACATTGGTCAGTTGATTGGGATTGCTTGCGCTATAGGTGGCTTGTGAAGTCACCGAATCTGTATTCCACGCCGATCCGGGTTCAGGCTGGAACTGCCCGTTGCGAATGACCCGCCGTGTTGCAAAAACCGTGCGTGATGGATCGGCAGCCTGCATGTCCAACGGTTCGGACAAAGTGATCCGGCGGCCGCACAGATCAAGCGACTCGTGATCCGAGAAATTCAGCAGTGCCTGATAGGCTTTCTTGAACGCTGTCTCTTCATCACCGAAGGCATCGACATAGGTGGCGTAGTTAAAGTCCTTTTGCAGGATGAACCGGTGATTGGCCGATTGCACGACGGTGCCTTCAAACTTGACGCGGCTTGACAGGGTCACACTGTCTTCGAGCTTGTAAACGCCCTTGGATACAAGCACCGTACGTCCCTGCGCTGCGGCATCCGCCGCTTCGAATGCAGCTGAATCGTCCGCGCTGCCGTCACCGATCGCGCCGTAATCGCGTACGTCCACCAACGACAACATGTCGCGCTGAAAGGCGCTCGTGATGTCTTCGATTACCAGATCGTCGAGGCGGACCAGCCCACCGTTCGGCCCCGTCAGATCAATCCCGAAATGGCCATAGGCTGCCCCTTGCCAGACCAGATCGACACCATTGCGATCACCTGTGCCGACAATGGCGCTGACCTCCACGATCTCGCCATACGTCGTCAGTGATGTGGATGGCGCTGTCAGATCCAGTCCGCCGACCGGATCACCGCTATTGTCTCCAGCAAATGCAGCAATGCGTACGTTCGGCAACGGTCCGGCGACAGCCTTAAAGCGGGCAGTTACGCGCAGATAGCAGCCCGGCAGAATCGGCGTTTCGCCCATATAGCGCACGCGGGTCGTGCCACTGGTCTTGTTGATCTCAAGACAGCCGCCAAAGTCCTGATCGGCGGCGACGAATACGCCGTTACCGCTTAGGGCATAGGTGTCCGATCCGGGCGTTCCGTCGCCGCTTGACCACACGCCCAGACCTGCCGCGAACGGCAGTGGCATCAGCACAATCCCATCGGTAATCGCTTTGTTCATGGAAAATCCCTTTGAAGACGGCGCGCGCGCCGGTTACAGCAAAGCCGGCCCATGCGGGCGGCACTTGCGCTAGGGAATACTCCTCAGGCGTAAAGGGGTGGTGGGGCCACCGTGACGGTGCTCAGGCGGCAACGTCCGGCGCGGGCAGGACCTGCACGCCGTTAATACGCCATCCGGCTTCAGTCTCGATCATCGCGTATTCTAGGACAAAGGCAGCACCTGCACTGTCGCGGATCAGAACGCGCTGAATCAGGATCCCGTTGACTTCGCCAAGCTCCAGAAATTCAACATCCTTGTTGGTCCAAACCATCGGATAGCCGTTTTCGACCATCATTCCAAAGTTGTCCGGCGTCTGGAACAGACCTTGAATCATCGGACTTGCGAACTGCCAGGCCCCCTGGACATCGCGGTCGTTGAAGGCCTGAAGCTGGCTGCCGATCACGTCTTCGATGGCGCGGTTGTCCTGCGCAATGGCGGGCATCACCCAAACCCAGATCGCCGCAAAGATCGCAAGAAAACGCATGTTCAATCCTCCGTTTTGTCTTCTTTACGCATGATAAGCCAAATTGGTTTCATTTCTCTGCCCTGCCCCTTTCGCTTTGCAATCGAATGTGGTCGACTTTGCCGCAGGCAATAAAGGGATAGCACGATGTCAATTCTCAAACGCGGCATGAAGGGTGCGCCGGTCAAACGGCTGCAGGAAAAACTGGGACTCTCGATCGACGGGGATTTCGGACCCGCGACCGAAAAGGCGCTCAAAGCCTATCAGGAGAAAAACGATCTGGTCGCCGACGGCATCGCTGGTCCCGATACGTTCACTGTCATCGGATTGCCCGAACTGATCCTGCTGCGGCAGGGATCGCGCGGCGAAGCCGTCAAGCTTTTGCAGATGGATCTTGGAATAGATGCAGACGGCAAATTCGGCCCTGGCACAAAGAAGGCGGTGCAGGCATTTCAGGAAAAGAACGGGCTGAACGCCGATGGGATCGCAGGGCCGAACACATTGTCCAAGATGCTGCTTTTCGCAGGCATGATGACACCGGCCACTGTGAAACTCGCCGAAGTGCAGCCCGACGAGGAACACTTCGAGGCCGAACCAATGCCAGAGGTCAAAGGGGCCGAACCGGTCAAGGGCGAAACCGTTACGATCGCCGAAACATCTGAAGAGAAATCGGTCTGGGGCAAGGTCACAGGCTGGTTCAGCTGACCATGCTTCAAAAAAACGCCGCCCCGTAAGACAGGGCGGCGCTTCATCATTCGCGCGACGGCTTGCAGCTAGCCCAACCGATCCTCAATCAGGGCAATGGTTTCGTTCACACCATAAAGCGCAATGAATCCGCCAAAACGCGGGCCCTGCGATGCGCCGAGCAGCACCTCGTAAAGCGCGGTGAACCAGGCGCGCAGCGGTTCAAATCCGTGATCCTTGCCCACCGCAAATACCATGGATTGCAGTTCTTCGGCATCTAGCCCGCCGTCCCAAGCCTTCAGGCGATCCGCAAGATCGCGCAAGGCCGCGCGTTCAGTGTCGGTCGGATCCCGGTAGACCTTGGTTGGCTTCACAAAGTCGTTGTAATAGCGCACGGCAAAACCCGCCGCCTGATCCATCTGCGGGTTCTTTTCGGCTGACGCATCTGGCGCATACCGCTGAATAAAGCCCCAAAGGGCTTCCTTGTCCTCGGCCCCTGAAACGGACGCAAGGTTGAGCAGCATCGAAAACGATACCACCATGTCCGAGGCAGGGACGTTGTGTCCATGGATATGGAAGACAGGGTTATTTGCCCGCGCCGCCGCATCCTGATCGGCATAGGCCCGAAGCTGCTGATGGTATTCATCCACCGCCTTCGGGATCACGTCAAAATGCATCCGCTTGGCCGTCTTCGGCTTGAGATACATGAAATAGGACAGGCTCTCGGTCGAGGCATAGGTCAGCCATTCGTCTATTGAGATTCCGTTGCCGGATGACTTGGAAATCTTCTGCCCGTTTTCATCAAGAAACAGCTCGTATGAGAAATGTTCGGGCTTGCGGCCACCCAGAATCTCGCAAATCCGGTCGTAGATCGCTGTATTCGTGGCATGTTCCTTGCCATACATCTCGAAATCGACACCCAGAGCGGCCCAGCGTGCGCCAAAATCGGGCTTCCATTGCAGCTTAACGTTGCCGCCGGTGACAGGCAGGGTCCATTCCTTGCCGCCCTCGTCATCAAACGTCACAGTGTGATTGACCGGGTCGACGTTCTTCATCGGAACATAAAGAACGCGACCTGTCTCGGGATGGATCGGCAGGAAAATGGAATATGTCTGCTGACGTTCTTCGCGCAAGGATTTCAGCATCACGGCCATGACGTCGTCATACCGCTCACAGGCGCGTTTCAGAACTTCATCGAACTGACCAGTCTCATAAAATTCCTTGGCCGAATAGAATTCGTACTCGAACCCGAAGGTGTCCAAAAACCGGCGCAGCATCGCGTTGTTGTGATGGCCAAAGCTTTCGAATTCGCCAAATGGATCAGGGACAGAGGTCAACGGCTTGTGCATGTGCTTGGCCAGTTCTTCTTGGTTGGGCACATTGCCTGGCACCTTACGCATGCCGTCCAGATCGTCGGAAAAACAGATCAGACGGGTCGGGATGTCAGAGATCACTGCAAATGCACGACGGATCATGGTGGTGCGCAGGACTTCGCCAAAGGTGCCAATGTGGGGTAGACCGGACGGACCATAGCCCGTTTCGAACAGCACATAGCCCTTGGGATATTTCTCATTCTCGTAACGTTTCAGCAGCTTGCGGGCCTCTTCAAAGGGCCAGGCCTTGGAAGTCATCGCTGCGTCACGCAAAGAAGTCATGATAAGTCTCTCAAATGAATCAGGCATCACCGCGACGCCATGAACGCGCACTCCCTATTGCGGCAGGGGTGCGGGGTCAATAAATGGTATCGTACAGGTAAAGGACAAACCCATGACAGCAGACACCCCGATCACCGCCGAAGACGCGCTTGTCGCATTGATGGTTGCGGTTTCCGCATCCGACGAAGACATCCGTACCGCAGAACTGGTGAAGATGAACAACACCATCAACAATCTTCCCGTCTTTGCCGATTACGATACAGAACGCGTGGCGCGGGTCGCCAAGATGGTGTTTGAAATGCTTGAACCCGAAGACGGGCTTGAAGCGTTGTTCGGCATGATACGCGATGCGCTGCCAGAAAAGCTGAACGAAACGGCATATGCACTGGCCTGTGACGTGGCGGCGGCTGATGGCGTGATTGATGATCCTGAAAACCGCATGCTCGAAGAAATCCGGTATGAGCTGAACATCGACCGCCTGCACGCCGCTGCCATCGAACGCGGTAGCCGCGCGCGGCACATGACGCTTTGAGTGGACGCTGCCGGAACCTGCGACCAGTCAAATCTTACAAATCCGCGGCACGTCCCCAGCGTTGCAGCAGCACCTGTTGCAACCGCTTCGCCTTCCCGTTGTAGCTTCCGGCACCGGGCGGTTGTTCATCTGCGGACAGCTTGCCCTTCTCACGCGCGTCCATATCCGCGGCAAAGAACGCAAAGGCCAATTCCCGCCCGCCCTGCGTCGTGATGTAACCCGCCAGCGATGACACAAAGTTCAGCGTGCCGGTCTTGGCGTTGATGGTCGCCGGGAAATCGCGAATGCGTTCGCGGTCATCGTCCAGCATGGCAATGGGTTTCAGGATAGGCTTCAACTGTCGCGCCACATCGCGGGCGTTCAGCAGGCGGACCATATCGCCAGCAGCGATGCGCGACTGATCGCCAAGCCCCGAATGATCCACAAATTGCGGGTCAATCTCCGCGCGATCTGCTGCCCAGCGCGTCATGCCGAAGGCGGATGTGCGCAAGCCGCGTTTCTGATCCGCGCGCGCAGCAGTGGCAGCAAGACCCGTAACTTCCGCCGTCAGGTTCGTCGAAAATCGCAGCATGTCGCGCAGGATTTCGCGCAATGGATCGCTTTTGAATGCGGTGATGACATCGCCCTGCGGTATCTGTGTCATTAGCACAGGCTTTGGCAGCACAATCCCTGCTGTGCGTGCGAAGGTCTGGAATACCTCGCCGGCATAAAGTGCCGGATAGCGTACCGGCAGCCAGCGCGACCCGCCCGAACCCAGTGCGCGACGCGCAACGGTCCAATTGTCCACGCCATTGCTGTCGGCATAGGTGTAAACCGGGGTCGTGCGATCCACGATGCGCATGCGGGCCGTCGTAACCGGCGGGCGGTGCGTCTCGCTGCGCGCGTCAAGCGCGACGGTGTAATTCTCGCCCGCGCGCTTCCATTCAAAATGGACGCGGTTAAAGTTCAGGTTCAGCCCCGCGACGGTCGGATTGTAACCAAGATAGTCAAGCTGCGTATCGTCGATCTCGTCGACCCGCGCGATGGCATCACCCCAGATGCGGAACTCTCCGGTGACTTCTTTCAGTCCTGCGTTCTTGAGCTGATCGACAAGTGTAGCAAGCTGATCGGTGACAAGATGCGGATCCCCGCCACCCGCAAGGATCAGGTTGCCTTGCAAAACGCCGTTAACGATGGGACCATCAGCAAGTACGCGGGTTTCAAAGCGGTAATCCGGCCCCAACGCCTCCAGCGCATAAAGCGCGGTGACAGCCTTGGTCACACTTGCCGGTGGCACAGCGATATCACCATCCACCTCCTCAAGGATTTCGCCGGTCTGTGTGTCCGCGACCACAAAGCCTACAGTCCCGCCCAGACCGGCCCGCGCGATCAGTTCACGTGCGCTCAGGCGGGCCTGCGGGCGGATCGGCGGGATGGGTGTCTCGGCCGGTGCACCCGGTCGCGCCGTCGGGCGCAAAGAAACCAACGGCGCGTCAGCAAAGCTCGCCGTGGCAAGGGCCGATACGGCACCGGTCAGAACATATCGGCGGGACAGGAGGTGCTTCATGACATCGACCTTATGCAGATTGGCACGACAGGAGCAACGGCATCATGTGTCACTGCGGCCCCATGCCCCCTTTGCTCGGATCGCGGTCGAGGACGCATCCGACATCGGCACATTCAGAAAGCACCACGCAGGGGCCTGTGCGCGGGCCAACAGTCCGGCGGCGCGGGCAGGCAGCTGGGCGTGGCGATAGATATTCGCCGCCTTTGAAGTGCGCCCTGAAATACGTTGGCCAGGGCGGGCAAGCACGCCAATGGGAACGTTTTGCATGATCCATTCCCAGTCTTTCCAGTGATCAAACTGCGCCAGATTGTCTGCCCCCATCAGCCAGACGAAACGCGCCTTGGGATACATGGCCTGCAGCTTTTGCAAAGTCCTTGCAGTGTACGTTGTCTCTAGCCGGGTCTCTATATCTGTTATCTGCACGCGCGGGTGATCCATGACGCGGCGGGCTGCGGCAAGTCTGTCTTCCATCGGCGCAGGTTGGCGCGATTTCAACGGGTTGCCCGGTGTGACCAGCCACCAGATGCGATCCAGTTGGAACAGCGTCAGCGCGGCCTTGGTGATCGCCACATGGCCCTGATGCGGCGGATCGAACGACCCGCCAAGCAGGCCGATCGTCTCATAGGGTCGCACGTTCGGCCTTGGCAGCACAGAGTGTTCCTTCGCATTGACAGCGCGTGGACAAAACCGTTGATGGGCGGCAGACGCAAGGCCATTCATGCGAAAGTGATGCATGACAGCGCATCAGGGCATCGGCGATTGCCCCTGCCCCGATCCGCCGTTATCTAGTGGCAAATTTCGTCATTTCCGGAGCATCCTACGATGGCCAGCTACCAATTCGTCTATTTCATGGACGGCGTGTCCAAAACCTATCCTGGCGGCAAAAAAGTCTTCGAAAACATCCGGCTGAATTTTCTGCCGGGCGTGAAAATCGGCGTTGTCGGCGTGAACGGCACCGGTAAATCGACGCTGATGCGGATCATGGCCGGACAGGACAAGGATTTTCAGGGCGAAGCCTGGGCCGCAGAAGGGGCAAAGGTCGGCTACCTGCCGCAGGAACCCGAACTCGACCCGAACTTGTCTGTGCGCGAAAACGTCATGCTTGGCGTGGCCGAAAAGAAGGCGGTACTGGATCGCTATAACGAACTGGCGATGAACTATTCCGACGAAACCGCCGACGAGATGGCGAAATTGCAGGATGAAATCGACGCACAGAACCTTTGGGATCTGGACGCGCAGATTGACGTCAGCATGGAAGCACTGCGCTGCCCCCCTGATGACGCAAACGTCGACACGCTCTCGGGCGGTGAAAAGCGGCGGGTCGCGCTTTGCAAACTGCTGCTCGAAGCGCCCGATATGCTGCTGCTTGACGAACCGACGAACCACCTGGACGCGGAAACCATCGCATGGCTGCAACAGCACTTGATGGATTACAAAGGTACGATCCTGATCGTCACGCACGACCGGTATTTCCTTGATGCAATTACAGGCTGGATTCTGGAACTCGACCGTGGGTCAGGCATTCCGCACGAAGGCAACTATTCCAGCTGGCTTGAGGCCAAGGCCAAACGCCTTGAAAAAGAAGCCAAGGAAGACAAATCCAAACAGCGCACGCTACAACGCGAACTGGAATGGATGCGGCAAGGCGCGAAAGCACGACAAGCCAAATCCAAGGCGCGGATCGCGGCCTACAATGATCTGGCCAACCAGTCCGAACGCGAAAAGCTTGGTCGCGCGCAGATCATCATCCCGAACGGGCCGCGCCTTGGGAACAAGGTAATCGAAGTTAACGGTCTGAAAAAGGCGATGGGTGACAAACTGCTGATCGAAGATCTTTCATTCGACCTCCCCCCCGGCGGGATCGTCGGGGTGATCGGGCCGAACGGTGCAGGTAAATCGACTCTGTTTTCGATGCTGACAGGGCAGACCCAACCGGACGAAGGTGCGGTCGAATACGGTGAGACGGTGGAATTGTCCTACGTCGACCAGTCGCGCGACGCGCTGAACGCGGATGCGACGGTCTGGGAAGAAATCACCGGCGGTGCCGAAATTATCGAACTGGGCGACGCGCAGATGAATTCCCGCGCCTACTGCTCTGCTTTCAACTTCAAGGGCGGCGACCAACAGAAAAAGGTTGGTCTGCTGTCGGGTGGTGAACGCAACCGTGTACACATGGCAAAGCTGCTGAAATCGGGTGGTAACGTTCTGCTGCTTGACGAACCGACGAACGATCTGGACGTCGAAACGCTGCGCGCGCTGGAAGATGCGCTTGTGGATTTCGCAGGCTGCGCGGTCGTGATCAGCCACGACCGTTTCTTCCTGGACCGGATTTGCACGCACATCCTCGCGTTCGAAGGCGACGCACATGTGGAATGGTTCCAGGGGAACTTCGAAGATTACGAGGAAGACAAGAAACGGCGGCTTGGCGCTGATGCGATGGAACCCAAGCGCATGAAGCACAAGAAATTCGTGCGCTAAAGCTGCAACTGAACTCTGATTAACTCTGCCTCGGCAAGCACTGTGCGGCCGGGGCAGTGTCACACTGCACAGAAAATACGCAATCATTGCGTAACAAACGCTTAACAATTGGAAGGTATGCTGCCTATCGTTATGGAAACAAAAAACAGGCAGTCACAATGGGTATCATTCTGAACAGCGCTTTCGTCGCCTTTTCGATCACGCTCTACCTTTTTTCGCTCGGTCTTTTTGGACTGCTAACCGCGCTGCTCTGTTATAGCGCCCTTGGCACACTGTTTGTTTTTGTCCATGCAGCCTTCGAACTGAAGCTGTCGCAAAAGGCGCGTTGATCGGCGAAGAATCGCATTTTCGCCCAAAAACCCTTGCATTTCGATACATAAGGCCCCACATCCGGGTTGCTAACGTTATCCATTTCGACACTCTGTTTTCCTTTTCTAGGCTACAGCGCTCGACTTTGCACTGACTACGCCAAACCGCCGCAATCCTGCGGGCGGCCCAAAAAAGGAAATACACGATGGCTAATGGCACCGTGAAATGGTTCAATACAACAAAAGGCTACGGCTTTATCGCGCCTGAAGGCGGCGCAAAAGACGTGTTCGTACACATCTCTGCAGTCGAACGTTCCGGCCTGACCGGTCTGGCTGATAATCAGGCAGTTACATTCGATATCGAAAACGGCCGTGACGGTCGTGAGTCGGCGATCAACATCGCATTGGCATAATATTTGCCTGAAAACAGGGACGCGCGGACTGCCGCGCCTCCCGATCCGGCGCTAAGCCGCTGATGCCCCTAAAGTTTCCGAAATTCCTTTTCATTCTCAAAAACGCGGCGCATAATTAGTGACGCTACGTTACCTCTATCGACCACTGCCCCTTCACTTTTGACGGCCCAGTCTCTCGATCAAGCACTGACGAGCCGGCCCACTGCATTTCGCGAGCGGGATAATTGAATGGAGGCGCATTTGGCTTCAGGAACAGTGAAATGGTTCAACACCACAAAAGGATATGGCTTCATTGCCCCGGATGGCGGCAGCAAAGACGTATTCGTTCATATTTCAGCAGTTGAGCGTTCAGGTCTGACCGGCCTCAAGGATGACCAGAAGGTCAACTTTGATATCGAAGCAGGTCGCGACGGACGCGAAAGCGCGGTCAATCTGACCCTCGCCGACTAGGCTGAACACGCACCATCTGGAAAAGGCACCCGACAAAAGCGGGTGCCTTTTTTCGTTCAGATCAATCCAGAACGAAGGTCACACGCATCACCACGCGATACTCGTCGACCTTCCCGTCCTTCACGGTCACCTTCTGATCCGCGACCCAGGCACCGGTGATGCCCTTGAGCGTCTTGGACGCCCGCGCGATCCCGTTTTCGACAGCGTCATCAAAGGATTTCGATGAAGATGAAATAATCTCTGTAACTTTTGCAACAGACATGTGTGTCTCCCATTGAGTTGAATGGGATCATCTTACGCTAAGGCGCGGTCCAGTCCACATCTGTCGCAGGGGTCACCGATAAGCGGCCATCAGGATAAGGCACCATCAAGTCTGCGGCGGCATTCTGATCGTCGCCTAACCATACTGAAACATCTTCCCTTTTCAGGATCACGCCCATGCGATGATGAATGTCGCGCACATCCGCCGACGGCGCGCAGGTCAGGGTCGCAACCTGCGCGACTTCGGTTCCGCCAGGTGCCTGCCAAATATCGTAAACGGCTGCGAAATGCAGCACGCCGCCGTCCTTCGGCCGTATCGCCCAAGCCGTCTTACGCCGCTTCTCACCGGTCCATTCATACCATCCCTCGACAGGGACGACGGCGCGGCGCAGCCCTTCGAACGCCGATTTGGTGTAAAGCGTTTCGGAGCGCACATTGATGATCGTTTCAAGCACTGGCCGTCCACGTGCATTTGTGCGCCCCACAGGAATCATACCCCAGCGCATCAGGCGCATCTCTTTGGCAGTCTGCACCCAGACGTCCTCACCGGGCGCAATGTTCGCACGAGGCTGCGTATCAAGGCCTAGAAGGTCGGGGCGCGTCAAAAAGAACCGCCCCGGCATGGCTTAGCGTCCCGCCTGTTGCGCCAGTTGCAGCACCGAGGGTCCCATGGCTTCCACGATCAACCGCACGCCTTCAGCGTTCGGATGCAGACCGTCACGCTGCAGAAATTCGGCGAACCCGTCTTCCATCCCGGACACAGCAAGCAAGCCCGCAAACCACCTACTGTAAAGCGGTACGTCGTAAGTTTCAGCCAAATCGGGATACATGCTGTCGAATTCTTCCTTGTAGTCAGCGCCGTAGTTCGCACCGGCGACCAGCCCGACCAACAGGACATCCACATCGCGGGACTGCGCCTTGTCCAGAATAGCGGCAAGGTTGGCCCGTGACACAGCCGGATCAATCCCGCGCAGATAGTCGTTGCCACCAAGGGCCACGATCATCGCGTCGACATCTTCAGTCAGGGTCCAGTCCGTGCGCAACAACCCGCCAGCGGTCGTATCACCGGACACACCCGCATTGACCAGCTTTACATCGGCCCCCTGCGCATCCAGCCACGCTTGCATCTGCGGCACGAAGCCGTCTGCAGTATCCAACCCATAGCCCGCCGTCAGACTGTCACCCAGTGCCGCAATAGTCACGGTTTCGGCCTGCACAACACCTGCAGACAAAACGATCATCATCGTCAGGTTGCGAATATTAATGAATGCACCATATCCAAAGGCAACAAACCGCGCAAAGGCACGCTTCATGACGGCACTCTCCCTTTCCAACGTTTCACTGTCGCTGCAAGGCAATGCAGGGCCTGTGGATATTCTGCACGACATCACGCTGGATGTCGCAGATGGCGAGACATTGGGCCTGATCGGGCCAAGTGGGTCGGGCAAGTCATCGCTCCTTATGTTGATGGGCGGGCTGGAACAGGCCAGCGCGGGTACGATCTTCGCAGCGGGGCAAGACCTGACCAAGATGAACGAAGATCAGCTTGCCCGCTTTCGTAGAGACAATATGGGGGTGGTGTTCCAATCTTTCCACCTGATCCCGACAATGACTGCGCTGGAAAACGTGGCGACGCCGCTTGAACTTGCCGGGGTGAAGGACGCATTCGCCCGCGCGGAACAGGAACTGACGGCCGTCGGGCTGACCGACCGGATCGACCACTATCCATCGCAAATGTCGGGTGGCGAACAGCAACGCGTGGCCTTGGCCCGTGCGTCGGCCCCGCGCCCGAAAATTCTGCTGGCTGACGAACCAACTGGCAACCTTGATGCCACGAACGGCAATGCCATCATGGACCTGCTCTTTGATCTGCGTGACCGGCACGGCGCGACACTTGTGATGGTGACGCACAGCCACGAACTCGCCCGCCGCTGCGACCGGATCGTGCGATTGCGCGACGGGCAGATCGACACCACAAAGGCCGCCGCATGAGCCTGCGCCTAGCCTGGACCTTTGCGCGGCGCGAATTGCGGGGCGGCTTGCGCGGTTTCCGCGTGTTCCTGGCCTGCCTTGCCCTTGGCGTCGCTGCGATTGCTGCTGTCGGCACCGTGCGCGCAGGCATTTCAGCGGGGCTGCAGGAACAGGGGGCCGCGCTGCTGGGTGGCGATGCGGAAGCAACGCTGACCTATCGTTTCGCCAATGATGCCGAACGCGCGTATCTTGAAAGTATCGCCGATAGGATCAGCGAAACCGTCGATTTCCGCTCCATGGTCGTGGTGGGCGACGAACGCGGGCTGACGCAGGTGCGGGCCGTCGATGACAACTATCCGCTTGTCGGCAACGTGACACTCGACCCGCCAATCACGCTGGACGAAGCCCTGGCAGGCACGCCCGATCTGCCCGGCGGGGTGATGGAGAGGGTGCTTGCAGACCGGCTTGGCCTTGCCGTGGGCGACACGTTCAAACTTGGCACGCAGGAATTCGTCTTCTCCGCGATCCTGACGCGCTATCCCGATAACGCCGCCGCAGGCTTTGGCCTCGGTCCCCGCTCGTTGGTATTGACCCAAGACCTCGCCGACTCCGGACTGATCACCGAAGGCACGTTGTTTGATACGCAGTATCGCATTGATTTGCCCGACGGGGCCGACCTTGCAGCGCTTGAGGAAACGGTCAAGGCGCAGTTCCAAAATAACGGTTTGCGCTGGCGTGACAGTCGGCGCGGGGCTGGTGGCACGGCGACTTTTGTCGACCGGATCGGTGCGTTTCTGATCCTTGTCGGATTGTCCGGCCTCGCGGTCGGCGGTGTCGGGGTCAGTGCGGCGGTCCGCGCTTATCTGGCCGGCAAGACCGGCGTAATCGCCACGCTCAAGACACTTGGTGCTGACCGGCGCACGATTTTTCTGACCTACTTCCTGCAAGTTGGCGTGCTGACCCTGGTCGGGGTGGCGATTGGTGTGATCCTTGGCGGCGGTATCCCCATGATACTGGCCCCCGTGATCGAAGCCTCGCTGCCGGTGCCCGCCAATTTCACATTCAACCCGGCCCCCTTGGGCGAAGCGGCAGTCTATGGCATCCTTGCGGCGCTGATCTTTACGCTCTGGCCGCTTGCGCGGACAGAAGACATCAAGGCCGCCACCCTGTTCCGCGACGCGCTCGACACCGGACATACTATACCGCGCGGGCCGTTCCTGATGGTCACGGCCCTGCTTGTCGGCGCGCTGCTTGGCGCAGCGATCCTGTTCTCCGGCACCGCCTTCCTGACGCTCTGGACCGCTGGCGGAATCGCGGGGGCGCTCGGACTTCTTGTGGTGGCCGCACTGGTCATCCGCTTTATCGCACGACGCCTGCGCAAACCGACGCGCGGGCGACCCGCCCTGCGGCTCGCATTCGGTGCCATTGGTGCACGTGGCGGGGAAAGCACCTCTGTCGTGCTCTCGCTTGGCCTTGGCCTATCAGTGTTGGCTGCCGTCGGACAGATCGATGGCAACCTACGTGCAGCCTTTGACAGCGAACTGCCCGATGTAGCCCCCAGCTACTTTTTCGTTGACATCCAGCCCGACCAGATCGACGGGTTCCGCAAACGGCTGTTGAATGACCCGCTGGTGGAAAACGTGGAATCCGCGCCGATGCTGCGCGGGATCATCACCACGATCAACGACCAGCCCGCGTCTGACTATGCAAACGGCCATTGGGTCGTCGAAGGCGACCGCGGGGTGACCTATGACGGCCCCATGCCGGAGGGTACGGAAATTGTCGCCGGCGAATGGTGGCCCGAGGACTACAATGGCCCGCCCCTGATCAGCTTTTCCGCCGAGGAAGCGCTGGAAATGGGGCTGCAGATCGGTGACGAGATGACCATAAACATCCTCGGGCGCGACATCACTGGCACCGTAGCGAACTTTCGTAATGTCAGTTGGGAAGACGCAGGAATCGGCTTTGTACTGTCCATGAACGAAGGCGCACTTGCCGGCGCACCGCACAGCTGGATCAGCACTGTCTACTCGGAAGAACAAGCAGAAGCGCAAATCCTGCGTGACATTGCGACCGCCTATCCCAACATCACAGCGATCCGTATCCGCGATGCGATTGCCCAGGTCAGCACGCTGGTCGAAGGCATCGCCGCTGCCACACGCTACGGGGCGCTCGCGACGCTGCTGACTGGCTTCTTGGTGCTGATCGGCGCAGCGGCAGCAGGGGAACGCGCCCGCACATTCGAAGCAGCAGTGCTGAAAACCATCGGAGCAACACGGCAGCGGATCATGGTCAGCTTCGCGTTGCGCTCTGCCCTGCTCGGGCTTGCTGCAGGGGTTGTCGCGCTGGGTGCGGGGATTTTGGGCGGCTGGGCGGTCCAGACCTTCATCATGGAAAACGACTATCGGATTATCTGGTCGAACGCGCTGGCGATCATCGGCGGAGGGGTGTTGGTATCCCTGCTGGCAGGGCTGGCGTTTGCGGCGCGCCCATTGGCGGCGCGGCCTGCCCAAGTGCTGCGGGCAAAGGAATGACACCGTCCTTCTTCGGCTACGGCAGCCTCGTGAACCTCGCGACGCACAACTATCCGAATGTCCGCAAGGCGACACTGACCGGTTGGCGGCGGGTCTGGTGCCACGCAAACACGCGACCGGTGGCGTTCCTGTCGGTGCATCGCGCAATGGGGGCAATCGACGGGATTATCGCCGATGTGCCTGACGCCGACTGGACCGCGCTTGACCTGCGCGAACACGCGTACCTGCGGCAGGACGTTTCTGACGTGCTAGGCGGCACCACCGCGATCTATCAGGCCAACCCGGCCAAGATTTCGCCACCGTCCGCAGGACATCCAATCCTGCTTAGCTACCTTGATGTGGTCGTGCAGGGATTTCGCACCCAATATGGCGAAGACGGGGTGGCTGCGTTTTTTGAGAGTACCGATGGCTGGGGACCGATCCGGAACGACCGGTCAGACCCCTATTATCCGCGCTTCCAAAATGTCGCTGCAGTTGACCGCGCGCTTGTGGATCACCACCTCGCGCAGCTATCGGCGCAAGTGAAATAGGCGGTGCAATCGGCCTTGCCGGGCGAATGCATCTTCCTGCGGCACCTCGGCCTTGGCCATCACACGCACAGCAAGCACATAGGCGATGATGGCAAAAACCAGCCCGCCTGCATATTGGCCCACCAGAACGCCCGCAGCCCCGAACCAGGCTGAGCCGACCATGACAAACGGGATCGTACCCAACGTATGCCTGCCCCAGTTCACCCATGTCGAATAGTACGGGTGGTTCAGATTATTGAAGGCCGCGTTACCGACAAAAATGATACCGTTGAAAAAGAAGGCCAGCGACAGTGGTCCCGCGAACAGAAAGACAAGCGTGCGCGCATCGCCTTCCAGTTTGAACAGGAACGCCCATAGGGGACGCGCCAGAAACAGCAGAATTGAAACGGTGACAATCACGATAGCCACAAAGACCAGCCCATCCCGAAATGCGCGGCGCACACGGACGAAATCACCCGCGCCCGCGTTCTGGCCGATGATTGGCCCGATTGCGCCCGAAAGCGCAAAGATAATCCCGAAGGCGATCGGTGTCAGCCGCCCGACAATGGCCATGCCCGCGACTGCATCTTCGCCAAACTGCGACATGGCGCGGGTGACATAGGCCTGCCCGATAGGCGTGGCGAGCTGCGTCAGAATGGCAGGCACGGCAATCGCCGCGATCGGGCGCGCATCCGGCAGCATGTTGGCTGCCGTGGGCCTGTCAAATCCGCCATAAAAACGGATCAGCGGACGCAGCGCGACTGCAGCAATCGTCAGTCGCGCGGCGACAGAGGCTAGCGCGGCACCAGTCAGATCGAGGTCCAACCCGAAGATCAGGATCGGATCAAGCACGGCGTTCACGACCCCACCCCAGATTGTTGCCATCATCGCGCGGCGCGCATCGCCATGGGCACGCAAGATCGCGCCACCGATCATCCCGACCATCAGAAACGGCAATGATGGCACGATGATCTGCAGATAGCCGACCGCAAGGCTCAGCGTTTCATCCTGCGCCCCCATCAGTGCGACGAAAGACGCGAGGTTCAGCCAAACGACAAGCGCAAAAAGCGCTCCGAAGATCACACCGAACAGCAGGGCATTGGTAGATCGCCGCCGGGCCAGCGCCAAATCGCCGGCACCCAACGACCGCGCAACAAGGGCACCGGCGGCAATTGCCATACCGATCCCGAAGGACGTCGTGAAAAACAAGATCGCCCCGGCATAACCGATTGCGGCGGCAAGCTCGGCCTGCCCCAACAAAGAGATAAAGATCATGTCGACGAAATCGACGATGAAAACCGCCATCAGACCGACCGACGCAGTCAGAGACATGACCGTGATGTGCCTGAACAGGCTGCCTTGCAGGAATTTGGCCTGCGCGTCCGCCACTACGCCAAGGTCGGCTTGGTCTGAAGCAGCGGCATCACATCCGCCATTTCCGGCCCGCGCTCACGGCCCGTAACGGCCTTGCGCAGCGGCATGAACAAGGCTTTGCCTTTGCGGCCAGTGGCCTCTTTCACGGCGGTGGTCCATTCCGACCAGGTTTGCGCGGTGTACGGTGGCGACGGCAACATCTCAAAAGCCGCCGCGATAAAGTCGCGGTCGTCATCTTCGACAATCGGCGTCGCGCCATCACGGAACAAGGCCCACCAGACCGCGACGTCTTCCAGTTTCGCGATATTGTCGCGCACAACATGCCAGAAAGGCGCACGCAAATCTTCGGGTATCTCTGCCAGCACGCCGGCCACGGTGTCATCGTCGGCCTCCAGACGCGCCAAATGACGCGCCGTCAGAGGCCACAAATCATCGGCATCGAATTTCGTAGGGGCTGACCCGAACTTTGACAGATCAAAACCAGCGACCACTTCAGAAATGCCGCTGCGCAGTTCCACAGGGTCCGATGACCCCAGACGCGCCATCAGCGACATCACGGCCTCTGCGGCAATCCCCTGCGCGCGCAAATCGCGCAAGGACAACGTGCCCAGACGCTTGGACAAAGCCTCGCCCTGCGGACCTGTCAGAAGCGAGTGATGGGCAAAATTCGGCACGTCACCGCCAAGGGCCGCAATGATCTGGATCTGCGTTGCAGTATTGGTCACATGGTCGGACCCGCGCACGATATCGGTAACACCCATCTCGACGTCATCAACGACAGAGGCCAGCGTATAAAGGATCTGACCGTCATTCTTGAACAGCACAGGATCGGACACAGAGGCCGCATCAATCGAAATATCCCCAATGATGCCGTCGGCCCATTCGATGCGTTCGTGATCAAGTTTGAACCGCCAGTGAGACCCGCCACGCTCTGCACGCAAATGGTTCTTCTCGGCCTCTGACAAGTCAAGGGCCGCGCGATCATAGACCGGCGGCTTGCCCATGTTGAGCTGCTTCTTGCGCTTCAAATCCAGCTCGGTCGGGGTTTCGAAACACTCGTAAAGGCGACCCATCTCGATAAGGCGCTGTTTGGCTTCACCATAGCGAGCCAACCGCTTGGACTGGTACTCCATACGGTCCCAGGTAATGCCAAGCCACGTCAGGTCTTCCTGAATGCCACGGATATATTCCTCTTTTGACCGCTCCTGATCGGTATCGTCGATACGCAGAATGAAAGTGCCGCCCGCCTGCCGTGCGATAGCATAATTGAATAGCGCGGCACGCAGGTTGCCGATGTGCAGCCAACCGGTTGGCGATGGGGCGAAACGAGTCGTGGTCATGGGGCGGTCTCCTGTTGCGGGCCATTGACCACGCGCGCAGGCATTTGTCTAGGTCGGGGTCACCGGCCAGCGGGTACTGAGGTCAGCAACACCGGCCTTGATGATCTCCTCCACCACGTCCAGATCAACATCCGCCAGCTTGTTAATGTAAAGACAGGCTTTCCCCAACTTGTACTTGCCAAGACGTTCCAGAATATGCCCGAAATCCTGATAGCCGGGCATGATGTACAGCACAAGATTGGCCTTGCGCGGGCTGAACCCCGTCGCCTGGCAATCGCCTTCCCGTCCACTGTCATAGACATAATGATAAGACCCGTAACCGATGATTGTCGGACCAAACATGCGTGGCTGCCACCCAGTCGCTTTCCGAAATAGCGTATCCAATGTCTGCGCGTCGGCCCGCCGAACGGGATGATCGATCGCGGCAATGAAATCAGCAACGGATGTATCGGTAAATTGTGTCTTGTTCATCATCTTGCCCCAAAAACTCTCGCCGAAGGCCGTGGGACGGGGGTGGGGCGTCTTCGTCAGACGCGCGTCAACTCTCGTCCCGCCACCGATTCACGATTGGATAGCGGCGGTCCAGCCAGAATGCCCGGTCAGACAACCGTGTGCCCGGCGCGGACTGGAATCGCTTGTACTCACTAATATACACCAAATTCTCGACCCGTTTGACAGTTTCGCGATCATACCCCATCGCAACACATTCCGCGACCGACGCCTCGCGATCGACCAGCATTTCAAGGATACCGTCCAACACATCGTATGGTGGCAGGGAATCCGCGTCCTTCTGATCCGGCTTCAACTCGGCAGACGGTGGCTTATCAATGATCGACACAGGAATGACCTCGCCCGCCGGGGCCTTCATCCAGGGGCGATGATTGGCATTGCGCCAGCGGCAGGTGGCAAAAACGCGGGTCTTGTACATATCCTTGATCGGGTTGTAACCGCCTGACATATCGCCATAAATCGTCGCATAGCCGACCGCGACCTCGGACTTGTTGCCGGTTGTCAGCAGCATCTCGCCAAATTTGTTGGACTGGGCCATCAACAACAATCCGCGCAGGCGCGACTGGATGTTCTCCTCGGTCAACCCTTCGTCCAGCCCTTCAAACAAGGGGGCCAGCGCCTCGGTCACTGCGGCCCGCGGACCGGCAATGGACACGGTGTCATAACGACATCCCAAGGCATCCACGACCGCTTGCGCGTCATCAAGCGAGGCTTGCGAGGTATATTCCGACGGCAGCATGACGCAGCGGACATTCTCGGGACCCAGCGCATCAGCGGCGATGGTCGCGACGATTGCACTATCGATTCCGCCGGACAGGCCCAGCAATACCTTCGTAAAACCGGTTTTGCGCATGTAATCGCGCAGGCTTTCGACCATAGCGCGATAGTCCTGCTCAAGCGTTTCGGGGGGAACGGCCTTTTGCCCGTCAAGCGCGTACCAGCCGTCATCACCTTGCGCGAAATCGACATGCACGATGGCTTCGTCGAAAAACGGCAGCTGCACGGCCAGTGCACCACCCCGGTTCAGCACGAAAGAACCGCCATCAAACATCTGGTCATCCTGGCCGCCAACCATGTTCAGATAGACCAGTGGTACGTTATTCTCGATCACGCGAGCGACCATGTTATTCATGCGGATCGGAAATTTCTCACGAAAATATGGCGACCCGTTGGGCACAAGCAACGCTTCTGCACCGCTTTCGACCATGGCCTCGCAAACATCGGGATACCATGCGTCCTCGCAGATCGGAGCTCCCAGTCGAGGGCCTTCGTTACCAGTGGAAAACGGCCCAGAAATGTCGCCACGGTTGAACAGGCGCACTTCGTCGAAGACGGTAAAGTTTGGCAGGAAAAACTTGTCCATGCGGGCATGGATTGCCCCGCCCTTGAGGACGAAATAGGAATTGTGCAGGCGTTCGCCATTCAGAAACGGCCCGCCAATTGACAGCATCGGCCCATCCGCACAATCCAGCGCAAGGGTCTGGATTGCGGCCAGCGCATCAGAGATGAACTGGCGACGGCGGATCAGATCCTGCGTCTGATAGCCGGTGATGAACATCTCGGGCAGCGCGACAAGGTCGGCCCCTGCCGCCTTGCCCGCGGCCCAGGCGTCACGCGCCTTGGCGGCATTGCCAGCAAGATCACCGACAGTCGGGTTCAGCTGTGCCATTGTCAGGCGGAAAGTGTTGCTCATCGTCCATCCTCGCAGATCCCAATGTGATGTAGCAGACTGACGCCCAAGGGAAAGCCGATAGCATCACGATGAAGCGTTGTCAGATGCAGACCGCTGCTTTAGTCTGCCCTCCGAGGACATATCGGGGACAAACATGACACGAAAAGCATGGCCCACCGGATTGGCAGGCGCAGTATTGGCTATCGGGTTGGCAACAGGGGTTGCCGGACAAACGGTCGAAACAAAGCAGTACGATGATGGCGGTGTCTACGAAGGCACGTTCCTGAACGGCAAACAGCATGGCCAGGGCACCTATCGGCTGCCAAATGGATACGAATACACAGGCGAATGGGTCGAAGGCGAGATTCGCGGGCAAGGCACCGCACGCTTCCCCAACGGCTCGATCTACGAAGGCACATTTGCCGCAGGCAAACCCGACGGCACCGGCAAGATCACCTTCGCTGACGGTGGCACCTACGAAGGCGACTGGTCCGATGGCAACATCACCGGACGCGGCGTCGCCAACTACGCGAATGGCGTGATCTACGAAGGCGAATTCCGCAATGCGATGCACCACGGCACCGGCACGATGCGCAGCCCCGGAGGCTATGTCTACGAAGGTCCATGGATCAACGGCGTCAAGGAAGGCGAAGGGCAGATCACCTACCCCGATGGTGCGGTCTATGTCGGCAACCTGCGCAACGGCGAACGCGACGGAGAAGGTACGCTGACCATGCCCGACGGGCTGGTCTACAGCGGGACCTGGGTCGATGGCCAGATTCAGGGTCAGGGCAGGTTGGAACAGCCCAACGGCGACGTCTTCGAAGGCGAACTTGTCGCCGGACGACGCGAAGGCACAGGGACTGTGACCTATGCCAATGGCGACACCTATATCGGCGGTTTTCAAGACGATAAACGCCACGGACAGGGCGTGTTCCGTGGCACCGACGGCTATGTCTATGACGGCGCGTGGGTCAACGGGCAAATCGAAGGCGAAGGCAGTGTGACCTATCCTGACGGTTCGGTCTACACCGGTACATTCGCGGCTGACCTCGCCAACGGCACTGGCAAGATCGTTTATCCGGACGGGTCATCCTACGAAGGTGACTGGGAAAACGGTGTGATCAACGGCACCGGCGTGGCCACCTATGCTAACGGCCTTGTGTATGAAGGTGAATTCCTGAACGCCAAGAACCACGGCACAGGCAAGATGACCTACGCTGATGGGTATACCTATGTCGGTGAATGGGCAGACGGGCAACGCAACGGCCAAGGCGTCGCAACCTACGCAGACGGTACGGTCTATGAAGGCGGGTTCAAGGACGGCCAACGCTCCGGCACCGGCACGATCACCCTGCCTGACGGGTTTAGCTATGCGGGTCAGTGGGAAGATGGCGAGATGTCGGGCGTAGGGGTTGCCACCTACGCCAACGGCGACGTCTACGAAGGCAGCTTTGTGCGCGGACGCCGGCAGGGACCGGGCACCATGCGCTATGCCACCGGGCAAGAGGCAACAGGCGAATGGGCTGATGGGGCCCTGCTTAGCTCTGACAGCGAAGTTGCGGATGATACGGAAGAAGCACAGCCCGAAACACCCGCAGACGACAGCGAAAGCGGTGACAGCAACTAAGGTCGCTTGCGTCCAGCCGTGATCGCGGGCGGCCTCACACCGTTTCGCCCGCGTCCATTTTGGCCAGCCAAGCACCTGCGTCTTTCAGCACTGTTTCGCGCTTGTCCGCTTCCATTCTGTCCCAGACCCGATACATCTGTGCCATACGCGGATTGCCTTCAAACCGCGCGCGATGCCGGTCGAGGAAATGCCAGTAAAGTAAATTGAAGGGACAGGCATCAGGACCGGTCTTGTCCTTGATCTTGTAGGAACAGGACTTGCAGTAATCCGACATCTTGTTGATGTAGTTCCCGCTTGAAATATAGGGCTTGCTGGCGATAATCCCGCCATCGGCAAACTGGCTCATCCCGATGACGTTGGGGGCCTCGACCCACTCGTATGCATCAGCATAAACAGCCAGATACCACTCATGCACTTCATACGGGTCGATCCCCGCAAGCAGCGCGAAATTGCCCGTGACCATCAACCGCTGGATGTGATGGGCATAGGCTTCCTCTTTCGTCTGGGTCACCGCATGATCAACGCAAGCCATCCACGTCTTCTTGCCCCAATACAGACCCGGCAACTTACGATCATGTTCCAGAATATTGCGGCTGGTATATTCAGGGCCTTCATGAAAGTAGATGCCGCGCATGTATTCCCGCCAACCAATGATCTGGCGAATGAAACCTTCGGCCGCATTGATCGGGATATCGCCGTCCTTCCACGCCTGTTCGACGGCCTGGCAGACCTCCAACGGGTCCAACAATCCCGCGTTGATATAGGCTCCGACAAAACCATGATAAAGGAACCTTTCATCCTGCATCATCGCATCCTGAAAGTCGCCAAACAGCGGTGCACCCATACGGATCCAATAGGCAAGATGCTGGCGGGCCTGACCGGTATCGGTGGCAAACCAGAATGGCGCGAGATCTCCGAAGTTGTCGCCAAAACGCTCCGCGACCAGTGTCAGAACCTCAGAAACAGTCTCATCGGGCGTGAAACGCATCGGCCCATTGAAATCGACTGATCCGGGGGCGGGCTTGCGGTTGTCGTGGTCATAATTCCACTGTCCACCAGCAGGCGCGTCACCTTCCATCATCAGGCCCGTTTTTCGACGCATGTCGCGATAGAAATACTCCATACGCAGTTGTTTGCGTCCATCGGCCCAGTTCTGAAAATCCTGATGCGAGGCGATAAAGCGGTCGTCCTCAAAGCTGGTCGCAGTCAGCGGCAATTCAGCAAGGTCACTGATGACGCGAAACTCGCCAGGTTCAGTGACAAGCACCTCGTCGGTGCCGAATTCTTCCGCGCGCCGCAGCAGTTCGGATGAAATCGATCCGCCATTCTCCGCATCTTCCAAGCGGGAATATGCCACGCGCCAGCCATCGCTTTCCAATTGAGCCGCAAACTTGCGCATAGCCGCAAAGAGAAAGGCGATCTTCTTGGGGTGATGCTGCACATAGGTCGCCTCGCCCATCACCTCGGCCATCACAACGACATCGGACGTCTTGTCCGCCTTTTTCAGCGCGGCGACGCCGGGTGACAGCTGGTCACCAAGTACAAGAACAAGCCTCACCATGGGATTTCGCTGCCATCATAGGCGTAAAATCCGCCCGTCTGATCTGGCGTCAAGGAGGTCATGACATTCACCAGATTAGTGGCAGCTTCCTCCGCCGTGACAGTCTTGTGCCGCCCCTGAAATGCAGCTGTAAACGGTGTTTCGACAGTGCCGGGATGCAGGGCGACGACAATGGATTGCCTGTGCGTGCGCTTCAATTCAATGGCCGCACCATGGACGATCTGGTTCACTGCGGCCTTTGACGCACGATAGGAATACCATCCGCCGATCCGGTTATCCCCGATCGATCCGACGCGCGCCGAAAGCACCCCGAATACCCCGCGCCCGTCCTTTGGCAAAAGCCGGGAAGCATGACGCAGCAGCAAGGCGGGACCGATGGTGTTGACCTTGAACAGATAGGACATCTCCTCGGCAGTTAATGCCGACAGGGCTTTCTCCGGCGTTCCAAGGACACCAACTGCACTAAAAACCAGGTCAAACGGACCATCCACTGCATCCATATGACGATCCACCGACTCTGCGTCTGTCACATCCAGCCCATCAGCGGAGCGTGACAGCTGCGTCACCGCAACGCCCCGCGCTTCCAGTTCTGACACAACGGCCCGGCCAATGCCGCCGGACGCCCCGATCACAAGTGCTTTTTCCATGGACCAGACCTAAGGCAATGACACGCAGCTTCCAGCTTCATCTGGCCAAAAAACTCCCGCCGGAGGCATTCCTGACTTTCCAAAAGGAAATCCAGAGGTATAGTGCCCAACATGTCGAGACTGAGCGCAACACTCTTCGCACTACTCCTTAGCCGCCTCTGAGCGTGCCATTTGGCGCGACCGCTCAGAGGGGACGACGCGCCATGACACACTCAAGCTAAGGAAACCGACATGACCGATCATGTACTGATATTCGACACCACACTGCGCGACGGCGAACAATCGCCCGGCGCGACCATGACCCATTCCGAAAAACTGGAAATCGCCGAAATGCTCGACGATATGGGCGTGGATATCATCGAGGCAGGCTTTCCCATTGCCTCCGAAGGCGACTTTGCAGCCGTCAGCGAAATCGCGAAACGCGCCAAGAACAGCACCATCTGTGGTCTGTCGCGTGCAAACTTCAAGGACATCGACCGCTGCTGGGAAGCCGTGAAACACGCCAAATCCCCACGCATCCACACCTTCATCGGCACATCGCCGCTGCACCGGGCAATCCCCAATCTCACCATGGATGAAATGGCGGAACGCATCCACGAATGCGTAACCCACGCCCGCAACCTGTCAGACAACGTGCAATGGTCATCGATGGATGCCACACGGACAGAGGAAGATTTTCTCTGCCGCACCGTCGAAATCGCCATCAAGGCTGGTGCAAGCACCATCAACATCCCCGACACTGTCGGCTACACGGCTCCGCGCGAAAGCGCGGACCTGATCCGGATGCTGATCGAAAAGGTGCCCGGCGCGGACGAAGTAATCTTTGCCACGCACTGCCACAACGATCTGGGCATGGCGACGGCCAACAGCCTTGCCGCGGTCGAAGGTGGTGCGCGCCAGATCGAATGTACCATCAACGGGCTGGGTGAACGTGCAGGCAACACCGCACTGGAAGAAGTTGTGATGGCCCTGCGCGTGCGCAACGACATTATGCCCTTCGACACCCGGATCGACACGAAAAAGATCATGCAGATCTCGCGCCGCGTCGCGACGGTTTCGGGTTTTCCGGTGCAGTTCAACAAAGCCATCGTTGGCAAGAACGCCTTTGCCCACGAAAGCGGCATCCATCAGGACGGGATGCTCAAGAACCGCGAAACATTCGAAGTGATGCGCCCCGAAGACGTGGGCCTGTCCGGCACTTCCCTGCCCCTGGGCAAACACTCGGGCCGTGCCGCGCTGCGCGCAAAGCTGGCAGAGCTGGGCTTCGATTTGGCCGATAACCAACTCAAGGACGTGTTCGTTCGGTTCAAGGATCTGGCCGATCGCAAGAAGGAGGTTTTTGACGACGACCTGCTTGCCCTGTTGAGCACAAGCGAAGGCGAAGCAGACCGGCTGAAGCTGAAAGCCCTCAAGGTCATCTGCGGAACCGAAGGGCCGCAAGAGGCGACCATGACGCTTGAAATCGACGGTGTCGCGGCGACGACAACAACGACCGGCGACGGCCCCGTCGATGCGACGTTCAATGCGGTCAAATACCTCTTCCCGCACGGCGCGCGACTGCAGCTCTTTCAGGTGCAGGCCGTGACCGAAGGCACGGACGCGCAGGCCACTGTCTATGTCCGCATGGAAGAAGATGGCCGGATCGGCACCGGCCAGTCGGCCGATACGGACACGGTCGTCGCCTCTGCCAAGGCCTATATCAACGCGCTCAACCGCTTGCTTGTGCGACGTGACCAAACCTCTGTCGGCTATGACGAGAAATCGGTCAGCTACAAAGACGCGGGAGAGTAAGCCGCACCAATGTTGAAAAAGTACAAGAATCCGCGTGTTTCAAAGGGCAAACACGCGGGTTTTGCGCAGAAAAAAACAAGCGGCAAATAAGCGCTGAAACCCTGCAAAACAGGCCTTTCCACCCCTGAACACGCATCCTATAAGGCAAGACTACCGCACTTGTGGGGAGTCGCGGTTCAAAGCTGGATATTGGGAACGGGACGCGCACGCGCATGGCACTTTTTGGCAGTTTGTTTTCGTCTGACATGGCGATCGACCTCGGCACAGCGAACACGCTCGTCTACGTCAAGGGAAAGGGCATCATCCTGTCCGAACCGTCGGTCGTGGCCTATCACGTCAAGGACGGCGTCAAGAAAGTGCTGGCGGTAGGTGAAGACGCCAAGCTGATGTTGGGCCGCACGCCGGGCAGCATCGAAGCGATCCGCCCGATGCGCGACGGTGTCATCGCCGATTTCGACACCGCCGAAGAGATGATCAAGCACTTCATCCGCAAGGTCGCGAAACGCTCCACTTTTTCCAAGCCGAAAATTATCGTCTGCGTCCCGCACGGCGCGACACCGGTGGAAAAGCGGGCGATCCGCCAATCGGTCCTGTCCGCCGGCGCGCGCCGCGCCGGATTGATCGCGGAACCCATTGCAGCAGCCATCGGCGCTGGCATGCCGATCACCGATCCAACCGGCAACATGGTCGTCGATATCGGTGGCGGCACGACCGAAGTCGCCGTTCTTTCGCTTGGCGATATCGTCTATGCCCGCTCTGTCCGTGTCGGCGGCGACCGGATGGACGAAGCTATCGTCAATTATCTGCGTCGCCAGCATAACCTTTTGATCGGTGACAGCACCGCTGAACGCATCAAGACATCTATCGGTACAGCCCGCATGCCTGACGACGGGCGCGGGTCATCCATGCAGATCCGGGGCCGCGATCTGCTGAACGGCGTGCCGAAGGAAACCGAAATCAGCCAGGCTCAGGTGGCCGAGGCGCTTGCAGAACCGGTACAACAAATTTGCGAGGCGGTGATGACCGCGCTCGAAGCCACGCCACCGGACCTCGCCGCCGACATTGTGGACCGCGGCGTCATGCTGACCGGGGGTGGTGCATTGTTGGGACAGCTTGATCTGGCGCTGCGCGAACAGACCGGCCTTGCCATCAGCGTCGCTGACGAAAGCTTGAATTGCGTCGCCTTGGGCACCGGCAAGGCTTTGGAGTATGAAAAACAGCTGTCACACGTTATAGATTACGACAGCTAAACGAAGTTTTCTAAGGGGACGCCCTTGGCGAAAGACCGCAACAGCAATGATTTCGTTGGCCCGATCCGCAGACTGCTGGTCGGGCTTTTCGTGCTGTTTCTTTTCGGGACATTTCTGGTCTGGCGGATCGACAGCCCCCGCGTCGAACGCTTTCGTCTTGCGGTGATCGATCGGGTGGTGCCGTCCTTTGACTGGGCCATGGCCCCTGTGACAGGTGTCGCGAACCTCGCCTCCGATTTCCAAAGCTATCAGCAGCTTGCCGAACAGAACGACGATCTGCGCCGCGAATTGCAGCAAATGAAGGCCTGGAAAGAAGCCGCACTGCAGCTTGAACAGGAAAACGCGCGGCTTCTGGATCTGAACAATGTGCGGCTTGATCCGCAGCTGACCTATGTGACCGGCGTCGTCATGACCGACAGCGGTTCGCCCTTCCGGCAGTCGGTTCTGCTGAACGTTGGGGCACGTGACGGTATCGTGGACGGCTGGCCGACCATGGACGGCATCGGCCTTGTCGGCAGGATCAGCGGTGTGGGGCAGGAAACCAGCCGTGTTTTGTTGCTCACCGATACATCCAGCCGGATTCCGGTGACGATCCAACCATCAGGGCAAAAGGCTATTCTGGCAGGCGACAACACACTGAACCCACCGATTGAATTCCTTGAGGACGCTGACCTCGTGCGCCCGGGCGACCGGGTGGTCAGTTCGGGCGATGGCGGGGTCTTTCCAGCCGATCTGCTGGTCGGTCAAGTCGCGCTCGGGTCTGATCGGCGGTTGCGCGTCCGTCTGTCTGCCGACTATGGGCGGCTTGAATTCCTGCGCGTGCTACGGTCCCGTCCACATGAAATGATTGCCGATCCCGGCGGGCTTCTGTCGCCCGCCACTGCTGTACCACCCGACATCGAAGCCGCAGAGGCAACAGATGGCTGAGCTTGCAAAACGACAGGTCTGGACAGGGCGCGGGATCTACCTTGCGCTTGCGATCACGATCATCTTCATCCAGCTGTTGCCGCTCGACCAACGTCCGACGCTGTTTTCGCCGCCAGATTTCCTGTTGGTGCTGACACTGGTCTGGGTCGCCCGCAGACCTGACTTTGTGCCCTTCTATATGATTGGCACGGTTTTCTTTCTCACAGATCTCTTGTTCCAGCGCCCCCCTGGCTTGATGTCAGCCCTTGTGCTCATCGCATCCGAGGTTATTCGCTCGCGTGCGCAGTCGATCCGTGATCTGCCCTTCCTGGGTGAATTCGGACTTGTGGCTTTCGCGGTGATCGCGGTCGCCGCCGTGAACCGCGCCACATTGGCCATTGTTTTGACACCGCAGCCCTATCAACTGCTGGAGCTGCTTCACATTCTCGCAACGCTAATCGCCATTCCTTTCGTCATGTTTTCAGCACAGTTTATCTTTGGCGTCCGCCGTCCCGCACCGGGACAGGTCGACAGTATGGGACAACGACTATGAAAAGGCCGAACCGCGACAACGGCGACAGCATGCGCATGATCAGCCGGCGTGGGCTGATTATCGGCGGCGCACAGGTCGCAGTGGCCGGCGCGCTTGCCTGGCGAATGCAGTCCATGCAGGTCGAACAAGCCGACCAGTTCCGCCTGCTTGCCGAAGAGAACCGCATCAATATTCGTCTGATCCCGCCCGCACGCGGCCTGATCTTTGACCGCAACGGCCACCCGCTTGCCGAGAACGAGCAAAATTACCGTGTGGTCATGGTTCGCGAGGACGCTGGCGATGTGGAAGAGGTGCTGGCCAAACTGATGCAGATCGTTGATCTGGATCCCGAAGCCGTCGCAAAGGCGGTAGAGGAGATCAACCGCCGCTCGCCCTTTGTGCCGGTCACCATTGCGGATCGCCTACGCTGGGAAGATGTGGCCGAAATCAATATCAACGCCCCCGCCCTGCCCGGCATCACGGCAGAAGTGGGCCTGTCGCGCGCCTATCCTTTCGGTGCCCCGCTTGGCCATGTGGTCGGCTATGTCGGCCCGGTCAGTGACTATGATCTAAGCCGGATCGACGATCAGGACCCGCTATTGCAGATACCGAAATTCCAGATCGGCAAGACCGGTGTCGAAAACAAGCTGGAACGTACACTGCGCGGCGCAGCGGGCACCAAACGGATCGAAGTGAACGCCCTTGGCCGTGTCATGCGCGAACTGGACCGGCAGGAAGGCACAAAGGGTGCCGATGTCCAGCTGACCATTGACGCCAAGCTGCAGACCTATTGCCAGGCGCGTCTGGACGGCGAAAGCGCGGGCGCGGTCGTAATCGACCTTGAAAACGGTGATCTCAGGGCCGTCTGCTCGTCGCCGTCATTCGATCCGAACCTTTTCGTACGCGGCATTTCCGTCAAGGACTGGGGTGATCTGAACGAAAACAAGTATCGCCCGCTTGCGGCCAAAGCCGTGCAGGGAATCTATCCGCCCGGATCGACCTTCAAGATGGTGACAGCACTCGCAGCCCTTGAAGGTGGTGTGATCTCTCCGGATGAAACGGTCTATTGTCCGGGGCATACAGATGTCTTCGGCACGCGCTTTCACTGCTGGAAACGGGCGGGTCATGGCAACATGAACCTCAACGAAAGCATCAAGCAATCATGCGACTGTTACTACTACGAAATCAGTCAGCGGATCGGCATCGACAAGATCGCTGAGATGGCGCGCAAGCTGGGCATCGGGATCAAGCATGATTTACCCCTGTCCGCGGTCGCCAACGGTCTGGCCCCCGACAAGGCCTGGAAGGCCGAGGTGCGCGGCGAAGACTGGCGCATCGGCGATACCGTCAACGCCTCTATCGGGCAGGGCTACGTGCTGACGTCGCCGCTGCATCTGGCGGTGATGACGGCGCGCATCGCGACAGGGCGCGAGGTAACACCGCGCCTGATCAAATCGGTCAGCGGTGTCGAAACGCCCAGCGGGCTGGGTGATAACCTTGGGATCAATGAAAACACGCTGCGCCGTATTCGTGCGGCCATGGACGACGTCGTCAACCACCAGCGCGGCACCGCCCGCCGGTCGCGCATTGTTGCAGATGGCATGCGCATGGCCGGTAAGACCGGCACGTCGCAGGTCCGCCGGATCACTGCCGAAGAGCGCGCCCGCGGTGTGACCAGCAACGCTGATCTGCCATGGGAACGGCGCGATCACGCTTTGTTCGTCGACTTTGCGCCAAGCGAGAATCCGAAGTTCGCGGTCGCTGTCATCGTCGAGCATGGCGGCGGCGGGTCGACTGCTGCCGCCCCGATCGCCCGCGACATCACATTGCAGGCGCTTTACGACGGCACGCCCCCGCTTGAGGCTTATCCGTCCGCCGACCGTGGCCGCATTGCCGAACAGCAAAGCCGGATCGAGGAATTGATTGCGACCGTGGATAACGTGCAGGACCGTGCATGAGTTATCTTGAGTATAACACCAAGTTTGTCCCGAGCGGGTTTCGCAAGCTGATCTACCTGAACTGGCCGGTCATCATTCTATTGACCGCCGTAGCCTGCGCAGGTTTCATCATGCTCTATTCCGTTGCTGGCGGATCGGCGAGCCCGTGGATGGAACCACAAATCAAGCGTTTCGGCCTTGGCATGGCGCTGATGATGGTCGTCGCAATGGTGCCCATCTGGTTCTGGCGCAACATGGCCGTGTTGGCCTATCTTGTGTCGATCGGTCTGTTGGTCGCTGTCGAATTGGTCGGTGCAGAACGCAACGGCTCGCAGCGCTGGCTTGATCTGGGGCCCATGGATTTGCAGCCATCCGAGTTGGCCAAGATCACGCTGGTGATGTTGCTTGCCGCCTACTACGACTGGTTGCCAGCGAAAAAGACATCGCACCCGTTCTTTGTGATCCTGCCAGTCTTTCTTATCCTTTTGCCGACATATCTCGTCCTCTCGCAGCCCGACCTTGGCACATCCTTGCTATTGGTCATCGGCGGTGGGGCGATGATGTTTTTTGCCGGCGTGCATTGGGCCTATTTCGCTGCCGTCATCGGCGCGGGCGTCAGTATGATCTACGCGGTTTTCGCCTTCCGTGGCACGCCATACCAGCTTTTGCAGGACTATCAGTATCGCCGCATCGACACGTTTCTGGACCCCGCCAACGACCCGCTTGGTGCCGGCTATCACATCACGCAGGCGAAGATCGCCCTTGGCTCTGGCGGCTGGACCGGACGGGGTTTCATGCAAGGCACGCAAAGTCGCCTGAACTTTTTGCCCGAAAAGCATACCGATTTTATCTTTACCACCCTGGCCGAGGAATTCGGCTTTGTCGGCGCAATCGCGCTCTTGGTCCTTTATATGTTGATCATCGTCTTCTGCGTGGCATCCGCCGTAACCAACAAGGATCGTTTCGCATCTCTGCTGACCCTAGGTGTTGCGATGACCTTTTTCCTGTTCTTTGCTGTGAACATGGCGATGGTCACGGGGCTGGCACCTGTTGTCGGTGTTCCATTGCCGCTGGTCAGCTACGGCGGGTCAGCGATGCTGGTTTTGCTGGGTGCTTTCGGGCTGGTGCAATCCGCCCATGTACATAAGCCTCGCTGATGCTCAACGTTCTGTTTTCTGCTGAAGACGCGCGCTGGCCCGAGTATGAAGGCCCGCTGAAACAAGCCTTTGACAAGGCCGGTCTGGACGTCGCCCTGTCGCGCGATCATGCGCCAGAAACCGTGGATTACATCGTTTTTGCCCCGAACGGCCCCGTTAGCGACTTCAGCCCCTACACCCGTTGCAAAGCGCTGCTTAGCCTTTGGGCAGGGATTGAATCCGTCGCGGACAACCAGACACTGACACAACCGCTGTTGCGCATGGTCGATCACAGTCTGACGCAAGGCATGGTCGAATGGGTTGTTGGCCATGCGCTGCGTCATCATCTTGGCATGGACGCCCATATCAACGGGCAGGACGGCGTCTGGTGCAACAAAGCCTATCCTCCTATCGCTGCGCACCGTCCTGTGACGATCCTTGGCCTTGGCGCATTGGGCGCGGCCTGTGGTCGTGCGCTTGCAGCGCTGGGCTTCCCAGTTTCGGGGTGGAGCAGGACCGCCAAGGAAATCACCGGGCTGCGCTGTTACTACGGCGCGCAAGGGTTGCAATCGGCGCTGAGCGGCGCGGAAATCGTCGTGCTGCTGTTGCCGGACACGCCTGCGACTGAAAACACCCTTAACGCGCAGACCCTGTCCCTGCTGGCCAAAGGGGCCTTTGTCATCAACCCGGGTCGCGGCCCGCTGATCGACGATGATGCCCTTCTGTCCGCACTGGACAGTGGTCAGGTCGGTCATGCAACGTTGGATGTCTTTCGCATTGAGCCGTTGCCGCCAACACATCCGTTCTGGTCACATCCCGGCGTGACCGTCACCCCGCACATCGCGTCATTCACACGGCCCGAAAGCGCGTCCGAGGTCATTGCAGCGCAAATCCTGCGTGGCGAAAACGGTGAACCGTTCCTGCATGTCGTCAACAGAGATGCAGGCTACTGAAACCCGCCAATTGTTTCGCATGCGAAACAATTTGTATTTATTTACAATATGTTAACCACTATCTCAGCTTAGGTGGCTTGTCCGGATCCGATCCGGGGGCGATGGGCATGGGGCGTGCCTTGACCGGCTCGGGCAGATCAAAGCGCAAGCCGACTTTGGCAAGACGAGCTGCCAATGGGTCTGACGATCTGCAGAACAACACGTCCATTGTGCCCGCTTCGATGCCCGAAAAGGTCAGCGCCTCGCCCGCCGCGTTGGCAAGTGCCTTTTCAGCCCCTTCCTGCGCATCGACGAAGGCAAGCACATGACCCTTCATGCCGCCATCGTAAGTGGCTGCAGCCAGATAAGCCCATTTTGCAAGGCCTGCCGCAATCGCAAGCTTGCGATCAAGACCGGTGATCACCGCCTCTGGCAGGCCGGTCGGGGCCGCGATTTCCTGTAAGCGCGCCTCTGTCTCGTCGGGCGCGTGCTGCAATATCGCCGCCAGCCAATCGACCGCTTCCGTCGGGATTAGCATGGCAGAGGGGGCGACCTCGAGGTTGAAGGCAAGGCCAATCCCCTGCCCCGTCAGCATCTGCACTAACGCCCGCCCCGGCAGCCCGGCATAAGGGGCGGCCCGCCCGACAAAATCGGCAAGCCGTTCTTCGCGGTCGAACACCAGCGCGAACTTACGGTCTTCGATGTCGAACAGCGACGGTTCGATCTTGTCGTCCACCGGGTCTGCGCCCAGCAGCATAAACAGTTCGCTGTCCGCAAGTCGTTCGTAAAACCTCAGGCGCAGCGCGTCGTCATCCGGCGCAGCTTCCATCGCTGCGTGAGCAGTATCCAGATCGGTCATGTCAGCACCTCTTGCACGCGGGCCCGCAAACCGGGCAGCACATCCTGTTCGAACCAGGGGTTCTTGTTCAGCCATCCCGTATTGCGCCACGAAGGGTGAGGCAAGGGAAAGACCGCAGGTGCATAGTCCGCCCATCTTTTGCAACGTTCAGTCACGTTCATCTTGCCGCCAAGGTGCCAATTCTGGGCATAGCCACCGATTAGCAGGGTTAGCTTGACCTGTCCGACATATTGCAGTGCCTTGTCCCGCCACGTCGCCGCGCAGATGCGGGGTGGTGGCAAGTCAGATCCGTTTTTGTCGTAGCCCGGAAAGCAGAACGCCATCGGCACAATCGCCACACGGCTGCGGTCATAGAATGTATCCTTGTCGATCCCCAGCCAGTCGCGCAGCCGATCCCCCGAGCGGTCCCAGAATGGCGTCATCGCTTCGTGTACCCGCATGCCGGGGGCCTGGCTGGCTATCAGGATGCGGGCGGTGTCGCGAAACCAGACCACCGGGCGCGGATCATGGGCCGTGTGCGTATCGGCAAATCGGTCCGCGCAAAGCCGGCAGGCGGCGATATCTTGCAAAAGGGCTGTCATCGCGTTGGGACATAGCGCCTCTGGCGGTTGGTTTCCCCCTATTTTTGCCGTAATGTTGGTAAATAACGTACGAAATGCAGCCCGTCAGGGCCTATTAACCTATTGTGGTAAACAATAGCACAGCCCATGAGGGGTTTGAGTAGCGGGACCCGATGCTGGAATTTGAGAACGTCAGCAAGTCTTTTTGGACAGGAACACAGCGTAAGGTAATCCTTGAAAAGGTTTCCTTTCAGGTGGAGCTTGGCAATTCGCTTGGCATTCTGGCCCCGAACGGCACAGGCAAGACAACGCTGATCAACATGATGGCAGGCCTGGAAAAGCCCGACGAAGGCAAGATTTATCGCGGTTGCCGCATTTCTTTTCCGCTTGGGTTCATGGGCGGTGTCGTGCCACGCCACACGGCGCGCGAAAACAGCCGCTATATCGCCCGTCTTTACGGCCTTGATCCAGACTATGTCGAAGCATTCTGCCGCTGGCTTTGCGGGATCGAAGAGTATTTCGACCGCCCCATCGGCACCTACAGCCAGGGTATGCGCAGCCGCTTTACCTTTTCGCTGATGTTGGCGCTTGATTTCGACATGTACCTTATCGACGAAGGGATGCCCCAGACCACGGATGTGGAATTCAACCGCAAGGCAGGCGAAATCCTGCGCGAGCGGCTGGAAAATACCACAGTCGTGATCGTTTCCCACCAGCCAGCCACATTAGAACGGTTTGCACGCTCTGCGGCTGTGCTAAGAGACGGGCACCTGCATATGTTTGACACCTTGGAAGAAGCGAAACAGCTGTATGACTATGAAACCCAAGGCTAAGAAATTCCGCATCCGACGCGGGGAATCGATGGGCAACAGCCCAACGAAGCCGCAAGGCACCGGCACGGACGGTCAAGCCAGTGCGCCTGATCCCGTCACACCGGCGCAAAGCGTGGATATCGACACGATTCGCCGTGAGGGCCTGACCGGTCGTCAACTGCGCATGGCCCGCCGCGTCGCACAAAAGAATGGCCTTGCCGTCACCTCTGATTTTGATGCCGTGCGCCAGTTGCGCGCCAAGGGGATCGATCCGTTCCAGCGCAATACCATTCTGGAACTTGTCGCCCCTGAGGGTGGCACAACGGCACCCGGCGCGGCCCAGCAGCAGCCCGACTCCCAGCAGCAACCAAACAAGCGGGTCCAACTGCCCCAGACGGTCCCGCAAGGACAGACCCTGCCATCGACAGAACGGGTCAGCCCTTCTGACCAGCGTGCGTCAGATATTATGCGCATCCAGCGCGACATCGCCAGGCGTCGCCGTCGCCGCTTGCTGTTGCTTGCGACGCGGCTGTCATTCTTTGTGATGTTGCCGACGTTCATTGTCGGTTGGTATTTCGCCGTGATTGCCACGCCGATGTATGCGACCAATTCCGAATTCGTCATTCAACAGGCAGAGTCTTCGGGTGGCGCGGCAGGTGGCTTGGGTGGCATGTTCCAAGGCACGTCAATGGCGACCCAACAGGATAGCATCACGGTGCAGTCCTATCTTGCCTCACGAGAGGCGATGTTGCGTCTGGACAGCGATCACGACTTCAAGGCCCATTTCAGTGACCCCAAGATCGACCAGATCCAGCGGCTTGCCCCCGATGCCACGAGCGAGAATGCGTTCGACCTGTACCAAAAGCACGTCAAGATCAGCTATGATCCGACCGAAGGCATCCTGCGGATGGAAGTCATCGCCGCCTCTCCCGAGAAGAGCCAGGAATTCGCCGATGCTCTGATCACCTATGCGGAAGAACAGGTCGACCAGATGACCCAACGCCCGCGTGATGCGGCGATGGCCGGTGCATTGCAAAGCTATCAAGAAGCCGAGGCGCGGCGATCCGAAGCGCTTGCTGAACTTCTGCGAATTCAGGAAGAGCTGGAAATTGTCGGTGGCGAGGCCCAGACACAGTTGATCCTGCAGCAGATTTCCCAGCGCGAACTGGAACGCCAACAGCTTGAACTGACACTGGCCGAACGTCTGTCGGTCAGCCGCCCAAATGAAGCGCAGGTAGACCAGTTGCGCAGTCGCATCGCGAACCTGAACGACCTTATCGCAGACCTGAATGCGCAGTTGACCAGCGCGTCGACAACCAACGGATCGCTGGCGTCGCGCAATACCCAGTTGCGTCTGGCCGAAGAAAACTATGCCTTTCAGTCGTTGCAGGTGCAGACCGCCCTGACCAATATGGAAGCGGCCCGGATCGAGGCGAACAAGCAGGTCCGCTATATCTCTGTCGGTGTGGCCCCGATCGCCCCGGACGAGGCGACCTATCCGCGCGCGTTTGAAAACACGGTTCTTGCCTTCCTCGTCTTCGCGGGCATTTACCTGATGATTTCACTCACGGCCTCTATCCTGCGTGAACAGGTTGTATCCTGATGATTGATGTCCAGATCGGCGGATTGACCGTCAGCAATGACCGCCCCCTTTTGGTGATCGCAGGCCCTTGCCAGTTGGAAGGTACGGATCATGCGCTGATGATCGCCAGCCAGATGGCCGAAGCCTGCAAGGCCGCCGGTGCGCAGTTCGTTTTCAAGGGCAGTTTCGACAAGGCGAACCGTACGTCCATGGCCGGCAAGCGCGGTCTTGGTATCGACGAGGGGTTGAAGGTCATGCAGACCGTCAAAGACCAGATCGGTTGCCCTGTCCTGACCGATATTCATACAGCGGATCAATGCGCCACTGTCGCAGAAGTCTGCGATATCATGCAAATCCCGGCGTTTCTGTGTCGCCAGACCGATCTGTTGCTGGCGGCCGGTGAAACCGGTGCCGTCATCAACGTCAAAAAAGGCCAATTTCTTGCGCCATGGGATATGCCAAATGTCGTCGCCAAGATCGAAAGCACGGGTAACACGCGGATCATGTTGACTGAACGCGGGGCCTCTTTCGGCTACAATACACTGGTCGCGGATATGCGATCTTTGCCGACGATGGCCAAGACAGGCTATCCGGTCGTCATGGACGCGACCCATTCCGTACAGCAACCCGGCGGACAGGGCGGATCATCCGGCGGACAGCGCGAATTTGCGCCCGTCTTGGCCCGCGCGGCTGTCTCTCTGGGGATTGCCGCCGTCTTTATCGAAACGCATGAAGACCCCGACAGTGCGCCAAGTGACGGGCCGAACATGATCCCGCTGGATCAGATGCCTGCGCTGGTCAAAAGCCTTATGGCCTTCGACGCGCTTGCAAAAGCGGACCCGTTACGCGTTTAGGGGCTTTGCCCTTAACGTCATCCCGCCTACAGTCGGCGAAATACAATCGTTGACCGGGTTTCATGCGTTTTCTCCTCCTCATTCCGTTACTTTTGACACTTGCCATGCCCGCCCTGGCGCAAGAGGCAAATGGCCCCATCGGCACAGAAAACACCGAGCAGATGGACGCCGATATCGCAACACGTATCCGCGAAATCGTCCGAGAGCTTGGCAACTACGAGGACGTGACCGTTTCCGTCAGCGAAGGCATTGTGACGATGCGCGGTACGGCCAATTCCGCCCTTGAGGCAGCGGAACTGACATCGCTTGCCAACCGGATCGAAGGTGTCGTCGCTGTCAAGAACGAGGTCACGGAAACCACTGACGTGGCGCGCAGGCTGGATCCCGCAATTGACAGGTTTCAGGCGCGGCTTGACCAGGTCGTCGTGATCCTCCCGCTGATGTTGATTGCCCTTGCGGCGTTCATTGTGGTTGTTTTGGTCGGCTTTGCGCTGGCGCGGTTGAAACGGCCCTGGGATCGGATCGCACCCAACGCCTTTGTCGCCGACATCTATCGCCAGCTTGTCCGACTGGCATTCGTTATCTTTGGGATCGTCATTGCGCTCGATATCATGAACGCAACTGCCCTGCTGTCGACCATTCTGGGAGCCGCCGGGATCATCGGTCTGGCCATTGGTTTTGCGGTCAGGGACACCGTGGAAAATTTCATCGCGTCGGTCATGCTGTCGTTTCGCCAACCGTTCCGCCCCAATGATACCGTTGAGATCAACGGGGATCAGGGCAAGGTCATCCGCCTGACAAGCCGCGCCACCATCCTGCTGTCATTCGACGGCAATCACATCCGTATTCCGAACGCGACCGTCTTCAAGAGCCGGATCATCAACTTCACGCAGAACGCTGAACGTCGATTCATGTTCAATATCCTGATTGCGCGCGGCACCGATTTGCAGAACGTCCGACAACTGATGGAAGAGACAGTGCAATCCCTGCCATTTGTGTTGGATACCCCTGCGGCCTCTGTCTGGATCGAAACACTTGAACCGGCAGGGACCACACTTGTCGTCACTGGCTGGATCAACCAGAACGAAACGTCGATCACCATGGCCAAAGGTGAGGCTATTCGTCAGGTCAAGCTGGCTGTACAAAATGCAGGTGTCGTCATTGCCGACAGCAGTCAGGTCGTGGTCCTTGAACGTGGTGACGACGACGCCGTGAGCGAACCGCAGGACGCAACTGAAACGACCGATGTCATTGGCGTCGACGCCGCTGAAGACATGGCTTTGGAGGACATCATCCAGGCAGAGCGCCAGCAGGATGCCAGCGAAGACCTGCTGCGTGATGACGCCCTGAAGGAATAGTCTTTTTCTGCGAAAACAGGGCTTGAACCGATCAAGGCCTTGTCGTATTCAGCCCCTCGCTGCTGGGATGTAGCCAAGTGGTAAGGCAACTGTTTTTGGTACAGTGTACCGTAGGTTCGAATCCTACCATCCCAGCCAGCCATTCCACCCGATCTAGACGGTGCAAGTTTACGTTGCTTTAGTGTCGCAAGTTCAAACGCTTGTGCATTAGTTCAGACTGCGCAGACACCTTCAAGCCGCCAGATAGGCCCAGTTTCAAGACAAAGTCTGCGCTCGCCTATTGCGCGGTAGCAGTTTGCAGGGCTGCTTTGTGAACTTTGGGAGGTGTGATTGCTTTCAAAGACCGCGCCGCGTGTTCAGATTGACGGTCCGAACGACCTGATCCTTTTGATTGGAAGCTCTATTGAAGAGATTGCAGAAGCGCCCGTTGGTCATTCCAATCGCTAGGCAAACGGTGTTGCTTGCACCAATCGGATGTGAAGCCAGTTGGCTGCTTGCCCTCCAGAACCTCCCGAACAATGTCCGGCGCTAGGAATGCGAGATCGATCATCTGCTGAACACGGCGCTTGGATGTCTTCTCCGCATCTGCAATCTGAGCAAACGTTTTGCCCGTCTTCATCTGTTCGAACCAACTGTGAGCTTTGGCAATGTTGCAGATCAGGACGTCGTCTTGTCCAGTTGGCATATCTGCGAAGATCAGCTTGGTCTCAACACCGCGCTTTCTGATCTGGAACACGCTGCTAATCTTGAGTTCGCATTCATTCAAGGTGTCGGCACCAGCATCCAGAATGTCTGCCAGTTGGTTCTGATCGATCTGAACCGTGAGCTGGCCCGGTTCAATCGTGATCCACTTCGCAATACGAAGGAGATCAGCTTGGGTTGCTGCGCCCAACCACTTCGACAGAGAAGCCTGCGCGTTACCGATGTAATCTGACAAGGCGCCGTCCATCAATCGCGGTGCTGCGGCGGGGGTTGCCAAGGTCATTCGGATCAGAGCAGCAACTTGGGCTTCCAGCTCCGGCGCGGGCAACCTCCAACCATCAAGGTTCTTCTCGCCGCTTTTCACGATCAAGCGATGCGAGACGTAATAGCGCAAGCGTTTGCCTGATCTCGTTTTGGTGTGAGACGGCGTCAGCCTGTCGCCCGTCTCATCAAACAGCTTTCCGCAGAGCAGTGAGAACTGGGCCTTGGAACTTGTGCGGCGATCCTTTGCTGCACCGTCCTGGAGCATCCCCTGTATGCGATCCCACCGTTCCGCATCAATCAGTGCGGGTTGGTGAGAATGTGATGGATGTGCCCGCGCGCTAATGCGCCTCCGCCTCTGACGGTTCCATCCGAGCCTGACCTGCACTTTGTTGTCAACTTCAAGCGATCGGCATGTTCTTTGACAGCCCGGACCGTTTGATGAGTCTCGTAGAGATCATAGAGTGTCCGAACTGTCGCCGCTTCGGCCTTATTGATACTCAGAGTCCTTCCATCTGCATCGTACCCGATGGGCACCAGCCCGCCCATCCATAGGCCCTTGCGTTTCGATGCCGCGATCTTGTCTCTGATCCGCTCCGCCGTGACCTCTCGCTCGAACTGCGCAAAGCTCAGCAGCATGTTGAGGGTCAGCCGCCCCATACTCGTCGCTGTGTTGAACGATTGGGTGACGGAGACGAAGGACGCCCCTGCCGCATCCAGCACATCAACGATCTTCGAGAAGTCCGCCAAGGACCGGGTCAGGCGGTCGATCTTGTAGACGATGATCTGATCTATGTGCCCGTCGCGCATGTCCTGCATCAAGCGTTGCAGCGCGGGCCTCTCCAGCGACCCGCCAGAGAGGCCACCATCATCGTAGGCAGTTGGCAGCAACACCCAACCCTCATGCTTTTGGCTGGCCACGTACGAGGCACAAGCTTCCCGCTGTGCATCCAGCGAGTTGAACTCCTGCTCAAGTCCGTCATCAGAGCTCTTGCGAGTATAGATTGCGCAGCGGGTCTTCTTCATGCGGCTGTGCTCCGGACTTTGGTGAGGCCAAAAAATCTTGGGCCAGACCACGTGGTGCCTGTGATTTGTTTGGCGATGGCGGAGAGCGAGGGCCATATCCGCACATCCATCTCATAACCACCGTTAACCACCGCAACTTGATAAGTCCGCCCGTTCCACTCTCGGACGTAGTGGGTCCCGACTTTGTTTGGGTTCATCGGTACGTCCTTGACCGATTTACCAGAGGCGATCTGCTGCAACGCCCTGCAGGTTTGAGCAGACATCCCTCCTGCCCGCTTGCACTGCGCCTGATAGGCCAGCGCCTTGCTCATGAACGGGATCGACAGGTAAGGCGGCGGTGCTTGTCCAAACGCCGCCACCCATTGCTCAAGCAGGTCTGCTCGGCTTACGGCGGTATCACTTGCCATCGGTGGCGTCTGCCGCAGCTGGCGCTTTGGGGGAACTCACAATCCGATACCGTATTGGACTACCGGAGCCGGTGTTCTCTTTGGCAACGTCAAAGCCAGCCTTACGCAGCCCAGACAAGGCCGCGCGTGTTGTGTGCGGTTGCCAGCCGAACTTCTCGCTGATCGATACAACATCGGCTCTTGATTTTCGCGACAACAGCTTGATGAGTTGTGTCTTCTTAGACAGAACCTTTGGGCGAGCGGATCGCGATTTTGCCACCTGCACTGCTTCGGTATCAGGCAATTGATAGGTCATATGTGTCTCCTGCTATTGTCACAGGAACTAGATCGGTCCTGCTACTGAGCAGAGCCCGGCGATCCAGGCGCACACCGCGAATGCAATCGATGCGTGTGGACACTACCTCTTCCCAGGCGCGTGAAGTCCAGTCGATTTGTCAGAATATTGCGAGGTTACGCAAATGCTGCAATACGTTACGAAGGGCTCAAACCGGACATTCGCCGCGCTGAACGTAAGCGTTGGCTTTGACCGTGACTACGTTCCGCCCTGTCCGTTCCAGTCAATTTTGCCGAGTAGCTGGCCTATTATCTCGAGAACCGTCTCGACTTGCAACTTTTCCTCTTGCAGCTGGGCGACGCGCGCAGGTTTGCGCTCTTGTTTAAGCATCTCTTCCACCTCGCAAAGTTCTTCTTTGAAGACCTGTTGCCGCCCGCGCCATAATTCAACCTGAGCGAGTTGCTCCTTTGTTGCTGGCCCTTCAATGTGAACTAGCCCAGTATTCATATCGATCTTGACTTGATCGGGATGGGGGAGTGGCGACGGCAAATTTGTAATTCCGAGCATTTCGCGTCGGTGCAATTCACGTTCCCATTCCACCTTGTATTCCATTGCCGTGTTCAACCAATCGTCTGCGAGTTGCTTATTCTGTCGCTCGGTGCTGGACAGCATTTCGGCAAAGAGCCGTTGCGCGCGATGTTGTCCCTTCGCGGCATTCACGGCCATCGAGCGCACAACCGCTTGCGCCATTGGGATCGACACATTCCGATCGCCGTCGCGCACCGTAATATTGCGATAGGCCTCTTCAAGAACGATGTCCTTTAGACGTTCCTCATTTAGCGCTGGCCGCTTGTTTTTTGCGCCGCGTGGGCGCCCTTTGAGATTGCCGGAACGACCTGGCTTGAACCGTGTCTCTGTAGGTGGTTTTGCGTAACCTACTTCATAGGTCGTATCGGCTTTTGCTGCCGGACCAACAAGCTTCGGTGCCTTCATTCAGCCGCCTCCAACGATTGCTTTTTTTGAAACGGCGACCAACCAAACAAGAGCTGCTCGGCCTCGTCTTTGGCATAAGCCTCCCACCGAGAGATGATACGATCACAATACGTCTCATCCAGCTCACACATGTGCGCGCGGCGACCAGTCTTGTCCGCCGCGATCAGCGTCGACCCTGATCCGCCAAAAATATCCAGCACAATGTCACCTCGTCCAGAGACGTCGCGGATGGCATCCGCGATCATCTGTACAGGTTTCACAGTGGGATGCAGTGCAAGCTCCTCCATGCGCCCCGCCCGCATGGTATTGACGCCGCGATACTCCCAGACATTCGTGCGGTATCTGCCGTGCTGACCCAGTTCAAAGTTATTTAGGTGTGAAGCGCTACCACTCTTGAACGCAAAGATCAGCTCGTGCCGCGACCGATAAAAGGTCCCCATGCCACCATTGTCCTTTGCCCAAACAAGTAGGTTCTTGAGTTCAGTATAGGTTCCCTGCCCTGCGTTCAGAATCTCGGACATGTGCCGCCAGTCCATGCAGATAAAGTGTATTGAACCATCTACGCTATGTTTGACGAGATGCGCGCTCCAGGAAGCTTGTGAACTCCAGGGCTGACATTTCACCGGATGCCATGGCAAACTCGCGATGCTGTATCTTGCCTGAGTTGCCGACGTGACCATCAATCGGCACGTTATAGGGCGGATCAGTAAAGACCATCACGGCTTCTTCACCGTGCATGAGGTCAGCGACAATCCGAACGTCCAGGGCGTCGCCACAGATCAGTCGGTGCTGACCCAATGCCCAGATATCCCCCGCGCGCACTCGGGCAAGGGTTTCGCAAGGCAAGATGTCGTCCGCGGGACTGCCGTCATCCTCCGGAACCACGGTGTCCATCAGGTATCGATCTCGGGGATTGAGAAGCCGGTCACGCCGATATCAAAGTCCAGATCACTACTCAACAACGCTCGAAGTTCTGCTGCGAGTAAGTCTTCATCCCACCCCGCATTCAACGCCAGCTTATTATCGGCCAGAACGTAGGCCCGTTTCTCCGCTTCGGTCATGTAGTCCAAACGAAGACATGGCACATTAAGCATTCCAAGCAATTTGGCACCTGCGACCCTTCCGTGCCCCGCAAGAATGGATCGATGTTCATCGATCAAAACGGGATTGGTAAAGCCAAACTGCGCGATGCTGTCTGCAATCTGTTTGATCTGCTTTCTTGAATGCGTCCGCGCATTTTTGGTCCAAGGTTTCAAATCCTGCACTGCGATTTGCTCAATATTTGACTGGGCCATTTCGGCTCCTCTTTCTGCGCGGCGGGATTCACCACCGACTATGTCGTTAGATATATCTAACTCATTGACAGTCGTCAATTGCAAGAGCACTGTCCCGTACGACATATCGTACGGAGGGAAGACATGAGCCTTGGAGATCGACTATTCAGCTTGCGTCAAAAGAGCGGAGAGTCTTTGCAGGACGTCGCCGACGAGGTCGGAGTCTCGAAACCGCATATCTGGGATCTCGAAAAAGGGCGCAGCAAGAACCCATCGTTTGAGTTGGTGCGCAAACTCGCAGAGCATTACGGCGTGACGATCGATGTGTTGACGGGCGACGTAAATGAACCAGACGCTGACGACCTGCAAATCGAACGGATTCATCGCGGATTGGACAAACTAGAGACCAGAGATCGCGAGATTGTCGAGGAGATGATCAAGAAGATGAAGCAATCATCACCTGAGAACAGTTGACCGACCGTGCAGCTGGATCGCATTGAGCTCGCAGACATTCACCACCCAGTTGTTCTTGCCAAGACAATTCACACGCTGTTGGGCAAGATAGAGCATGCAGTGCCGATCACGGAGATCGCCCGCGGATTGGACATTGAAGATGTCCGGGTCGACCACTTCGGTGGGTTTGAAGGTATGTTGCTGACAGATAAAGCCCGCAGCACGGGATGCATCCTCGCCAACTCATCAAAAGGCAATCGGCGCGTGCGCTTCACGGTTGCGCATGAGCTTGGCCACTTCTTGATGTAGCGGCACCAGCTGTCAGATGGCAACGGGTTCAAATGTACGGCCCAGGATATTCGTGAGAGCCGCGAAGGGCAGATGCATAGGCTGCAGGAGACACAGGCCAATCAATTTGCGATTGAACTCCTAGCACCAGAATACCTGATGAATTCATCGCTCCAAACCGATCCAAATCTGCGTGACGCGCAGCGCCTTCGCGATCATCTCGATCTCAGCCTGGAGGCATGCATCAGGCGAATGATATCGTTGCGCTATGAAAGCTTGGCGGCCGTTTGGTCGCATAAAGGAAAAATACGCTACTTCTTGAAGAACAATGGCTTCCCGTTTGTTACCTTGCACAAAAATGATCATCTTCCAAAGACTACAATTGCCTACCGGGCAACGGCCAACGGAAGCCAGGGCTTCACTGAGATGGATGAAACTGACCCATATGTTTGGACTGGCAGGTCAACCGGAGAACTCTTCGAGCAAACAAGAGTCGCATCCAATGGACACGCAGTTACTTTGCTTTGGGCGGAGCTACCGGAGGAAGATGATGGCGGTGGGCACCAAGAACTAGGCACGCCAAGCTTCCGCTAAGCGATTTTCAACCGCGTGAAATTCTAGGAACGCGTTGCTTTTTTTTTGAGCGATGGCTTCCCTGATACGTTACGTCTTTTTCCTGATCGAACGAGCGGATTTCCCTGTTACTTGATATCAGGGAAATCGCAGACAACACGCTGTGAAGTGGCCAAAAATTCGGGCGCGGCGACCCACTTCGTACCTTTCTGACAGAGAAACAAGCCGGTTTCCCTGTATTTTCCCTGTAACAGGCGTCTTTATCGTCAGACTGGCTAGCTCGAGACTGCGTCCACAGCCAGCAAATCCCAACAAGATAATTTTTCCTGCCGGCAGCACGTCGCCGGTGCGCATGTGCACCTGATGTTTTCCGTTTGCCAGAATCGCGATCAGGTCTAGCTTTTCCCTAAAGCGCGTTCGGTCGCGCCGGGAATGCCGCGTTCCGTCACGCGGGAGACTGCACAACACACAATGATTTCAAACAGGGAGTTTTTCTTATGGATGGCCAAACGCCGAAGCAACGCCTGACCGCTGCTAATTTCGACCAGGAACTTCTGGACCTTTATGATTACTATGCTCACGGCAAGATTTCGAAACGCGAATTCCTTGACCGTGCCGGGAAATGGGCTGTCGGTGGTTTGACTGCCGCTGCCATTCTGGGCACGCTTGCCCCGAATTACGCGCTGGCCCAGCAGGTGGCCGAAGATGATGACTCTATTCAAGGTGAGGATATCACCTATCAAAGTCCGAACGGTACTGGCGAAATCACAGCCTATCTGGTGCGTCCAGCGGATATCGACCCTGACAATCCGCCAGCCGCCGTTCTGGTCGTCCACGAAAACCGGGGCCTGAACCCGTATATCCGCGACGTCACCCGCCGCCTTGCCAAGGCCGGTTTCATCGCCATGGGGCCGGATGGCCTGTCGTCACTCGGCGGATATCCGGGCAACGATGACGAAGGTCGCGAAATGCAGCGCAGCCTTGATGGCGCAGCCCTGTTGAACGATTTCTTCGCCGGGTTCGAATACTTGCAGTCGCTGGAGGGTACGAACGGCAAGGTCGGCGCGACCGGTTTTTGTTACGGCGGTGGCGTCGTGAACAAGCTGGCGGTCGCCTATCCTGAAATGGCAGCCGGTGTGCCTTTCTATGGTGCGTCACCCGATAGCGGACAGGTCGCCCAGATCGAAGCTCCGTTGATGATCCAACTTGCCGCGCTGGACCAACGGATCAACGCCATGTGGCCAGATTTCCAGAAAGCGCTGGAACAAGGCGACAAGCGATACGAGGCGCACATCTATCCCGGCGTGAATCACGGTTTCCACAACGACACGACCCCGCGCTATGACGAGCAAGCTGCACGACTTGCCGAAGAACGCATGGTCGCGTGGTTCCGCACCTATCTGGCTGGTTAATGCGGGATGCAGGCGCGACAGAGTGGCTTGCACGCACGGTGATTTGATTGCCTGATAGTGGCAACGCCGCTGCGCTTTGCTACATTGACCGGTGTAAGGAACGCTCTCGGATGAACCCGTTGGCGTTCTTGAATGCAACGGACAGAGGAACAGGACATGGCGATTTCGAACCCGACGCGCCGGACATTGGTTTCCACAGGCGGGGCCGCATTACTTGTCGGCGGTCTTGGTCTGATCACACCTGCACGCGCGCAATCCCTTGCTCCGACGCCCACGATGCGCGGCGGATCCAACAATTATCGCCCCGGTGCGCCCGTCGTGGACAAGATCGGTGGCGGTGGTTTCTGGATGACCGGCACGGTGCGACGCGCGGGCGATGGTGCCCCCCTGCCGGGGCGGCGTATTCAGGTCTGGGCGCATACGACCGAAGGGCACGAGCGGGATGAACGGTCACATGGCGCGACCCTGACGGATGCCGACGGTGTTTTCCGCATCGAGATGCCGCAGATCGTGCCGGCTTTCGGTCAACCCCACGGCCACCTCGCCTATGATGCCGATTATGATGACGGCCCCTTTGAAACCGTGTTTCTGCGTCCCGTTATGGCCAGCGCATCTGACACGACCCTTGACGTTGCCTTTGTGTTGAACCCCGTCTGATGCAATTTCGCGGTGGCGTTGTGTGGGCAGCAGTGGTGATTGCCATTGCGCCCCCATTGATCGTCGCCGCACGCAGCCCGCTTCTGGAATGGCGTGACCCAGTCTATGTCCTTGCCGGATTTGCGGGGATTGTCGGGCTTTCGCTTTTGCTGGTGCAACCGTTGTTGATTGCCGGTTCGCTGACGCGTGGTCCGGCACGGCGTATCCACGCCTTGACCGGCGCGGGGCTGGTGTTTGCTGTCGTTGTCCATGTCGTCGGTCTGTGGATCACCAGTCCGCCAGATGTCGTGGATGTGTTACTGTTCCGTTCCCCGACCCCGTTTTCGATCTGGGGTGCCGTTGCGATGTGGGCTGTCTTTGCCGCTGCCCTGTTGGCAGTATTGCGCAAAAAGATTGGACTGCGCCTCTGGCGTCTTGGGCATAGCCTTGCAGTCGGTATCGTACTGGTCACAACCGTGGTGCACGCGTGGCGCATCGAAGGAACGATGGGCGAGGTGTCCAAAGCCGTGCTGTGCCTACTGGTTTTGGCAGCGGGTGCGTGGGCCTTCTGGCAGAGACGGGCATGGCGTGTGTTGCGCTGAACGCCACGGTCAGACCGGGCGGGCAAATGACTGCAAAATCTGATACGTTGGCATTGAAGACGACGCCACAAGGGACCCCAGAACGCATGGCTTTCGCAGAATTCATTACCTCCCCCAATTTGCCGTCATCATTTCCATGACAAACTGCCATTGGACATGTCGCTGCGGTGTAGTGCGGCTTTCGGTCGAGGTGGATAAAGGCACACGTGTTGTCTGCTATTGCGACAGTTGTCGTGGATTTGTCACACGCTTGGGTGCCGCGAAAATTCTCGATGAATGGGGCGGGAGCGATCTTTTTCAGGTGGCATCTGAAAACGCGCGCTTTGTCAAAGGTCAAGACAAGGTCGCTTGGACAAAAATGACAGACAAAGGGCCAGCCCGCTGGTTCACCACCTGTTGCAACACGCCACTGGGCAACACGTTGCAGACCCGCGCCATCCCATTTCTTACGCTGCAGGCGGCATTTCTGGATGCCAAAGACAGCCTTGGACCGGTCGAGATTCGCGTGTTCCGCAAGATGGCCAACGGGCGAGTGCCAGACACGAAAAGCGGTCAGGGCAGGCTTTTGCGCGAATTTGCAGTGCGTGCGCTGAAGTCGCGACTGTCCGGTGGCTGGCGAACGCACCCGATGTTCAATGATACGGGTCAACCGATCGCGAAAAGGGTGCCATTGGCGGATTGCGGGACTGCAAGTTAATTGGACGGCCGATTTGTCGGGCCTCTCTGCGCGCTGCTTGATAACTCATCCCCTCGATTTTGACAGGACAAGAAATGCGCAGATGCGCACAAGTCTCATTTTCGGCTTGACGGAACGCACATCCCAGACGATGCAGGCGCAGGACTGTCGCACAACAAGCAGAAAGCGTCGGATACATGACATCAAAGCCTGATCCTGTGTTTTCCGTCACTTCTACTGTTCCGATCAGACTTGCGGCCGCTATCAATGCCCACGGCCCGCTGGTTGCGTTCCGCGACGATGCGACCAGCATGACCTATGCCGCACTTGCCGTCTGCATCGACCGGATTTCAGCGCTGCTGCCTGTCACAAAACCGGTCGCCGTATATGGCACACCATCGGTTGTTTTCGGAGCCGCGACCACAGCGTGTGTCGTGCTTGGCCGCCCCTTCGTGCATCTGGATCCGGCGATGCCCGTATCCGTTCTGGAAAACATACTAAACGCGCTTGAGATCGACACGGTGCTGACCTGCCAGACGCCGAAGGCAGGGCAGCTTGACAACGGGCCGACGCTGATCGACGTCGTGCCACTTTGCACGAACGATAGTAGGGCGGTCCCCACGGTAGAAGCAGGCAACGTTGCTGCGGATGATGCGATCTATATCGTGGCGACCTCTGGCACGACGGGGAAGCCAAAATGTATTCCTGTCACGCACCAGTCCGCGCATTTGTCCTACGAATGGCGCGATACCTACACACCCTATGCGCCGGGTTACGTCGTCGGTGCATATATCTTTTCCATTTGGGAACACTTCCGCCCTTTGCGCGATGGCGCGACGGTCTGTTTTCCAAGCTTCAAGACGCTGATGACGCCGAAAGACCTTGCAGGTTTCCTGCGCGACGCTCGCATTGACGAAATGCTGTTCACACCGTCCGCGCTTGAAAAATCGCTACAAAGCCTAGGCGCGGCGGACCTGGCTGACGTTCCACTTTCGCGGATCATCCTGAACGGTGAAGTCGTCAGCGATGATCTGATCGCGGCCGTGCAAGAGAAGTTACCGCATGCAACGCTCTGGAACCTCTACAGTATTTGCGAAACGCATGACGTGTCGATGACAGAGATTTCACAAACCCAAAAGACGGGCACGGCCGTGTCGGTTGGCGTGCCGATGCCGTTTTTGAAAGCCGTCGTACTTGATGATTTCGACCAGCCCTGCCCACAGGGCACGCCGGGCCTGTTGTATTTCGAAGGGCCGCAGATGCTCGGCCCCGGTTACGTCAACCGCCCCGAAGACACTGCATTGCGGTTTCGCACACTGACGATCGAGGGCCGCAAAGCACGGCTGTATGACACCGGCGATCAGGCCTATATCGCCGCTGACGGGGCGATTCATATCACCGGACGCATCGCCCATATGCTCAAGCTGCGCGGCCATTCCATCCAGACCCGCGAAATGACCGCGACTATGCAGGACCACATGCAGTTCTTACAGGCAATTCCTTGGGTTCAGGGCAAGGCCGGCGAACGGCAGACGCTTGTGTTGTATTACAAGGCAAGCGACGCGCAGGTTGAAACCAACCGCGCCGCATGGGGGCTTGAGCCGGGAGAGCGCAAGATACCGGCCGCCCTGTCACAAGCCCTTTCCGCCGTCTTGCCGGGCTATTGCATCCCGTCTTATCTGGTCGGACTGAACGAAATCCCGATCAATGCGGTGTCCGGCAAATGCGACTACAGGGCGTTGCCCCCAATCAGGGAACGCGCGGCTGTGTCCGACGCTGGTTCAGATGCGCTGCCAACGTTGATCCACGCGGCAGCAGTGATTGATTGCGATCTGGCTGATCTAAGTGCTGCGCGGTCTTTCCACGACCAAGGCGGCGACTCTCTGATGGCCGTGAACTTCCTGCTTGCACTCGAAGCCGCGTATCAAACCCATGTCGATTTTGATCTTGCCCTGACTGTTCCGCTGGGGCGACTGCATGCGTTGTTGTCAGAAGCAAAGGCCCGCCCGAAAGCGGTCGGCGGGTTCGATCGCCCCGGCATTCTACTGACGGGTGCCACCGGTTTCCTTGGCAGCCGTGTCATGGCTGCTGCGATCACATCTCTGCCACAGGATCACGTGATCTATTGCGTCGTGCGCCCGAAACGACGCGACCCGCTCGAACGCCTGCAGGCGATTGCACGCGAAAACGGCGTGCCGACTGATCGGATCGTGCTGGTGCCAGCAGCCATTGAAGACGCGCAATTCGGCCTTTTGCTCGATGACTACACCGCGCTAGGCGCACACGTCACATCAGTTGTCCATTGTGCGGCGATGGTGAACCTTGCCGTGGACCGGGCACATATGGAGAACTGGTCGCAGGCCGGCATCGCCAATATACTGACCTTCTGTCGCGATGCCCATGCCGATCTGCGGTTTTCATCCTCGACTGCTGTGTTTCCCGAACAGGGTGGTCCCTTCCCCGAAACGGAAACGGAAGTATTTTCCGGCTGTTCAGGGTACGGCGCAGCAAAGATCGCGGCCGAGAAACAGATCATCGCATCAGGCGTGCCTGCTGCCATTGTGCGGCTGCCGTCGCTTTATGATCTGACCCGCCCCAACACCAAGGATATTTATGAAACAATCATGACTGCCTGCGCGAACCTCGGGGCCGTGCCCGAAGGTCTGACGTTTCGCATGATCAACGTCGCCGCCGCTGCCCGATTTCTGGTGGAAGTCGCTGTGTCTGACCGGGCGCGGATCTACAACATGACGCCGGACACGCTGGTCGACTTGGATTGCGGCATTCTGCCAGCCCTGCCCGTACGGCACTGGATCGACACCGCGCCGCTGTCAGAGGCAGAGCGAACGCTGATCCGCGCAGACACCCGCGTATTAAAGGCGGACGTCACGATGGTGCATGATGCTGCGTCCGCGATGTGGCAAAAGATTGCCGGGCAATCGCTGGAATCGATCACCAATCCGCAAGCAGTGTGCCGCGCCCGTCTGTTGCGTCAGGCGGCGGCTGCTGAATAGCAGCTACCAAAGCGATCCCGCGTTAACCTGAATGTCTTCCATCGTGATCGCACGCCCTGCATCGCTGGTTAGAAAGGCGATCAGGTCGGCGATTTCGTCTGGTTGGACAAGCGCGCCTTGCGGATTCGAAGCTTCGTATTTCGCCTGAATAACCGCGCGGGGCTCGCCGCTCTCTGCGGTTTCCATATCAACGAACCGCTTGAGCATTTCGGTTTCGACCCATGTCGGGCTGATACTGACACATGTGACACCATGCGGCGCACCTTCAAGGCTGACGCATCGACCAAGCCCCAGCAACCCCGCCTTGGACGCGCAATAGGCCGCGTTGTTCGGCATCCCGTTATGTGCAGCGACGGACGCCAGATTGACGATCCGCCCCCATTTTCGCGCGACCATTCCGGGCATCACGGCGCGGATCATCTTGAAGGTGCCGGTCAGGTTCGTATCAATGTGATCATCCCAGATCTTGTCAGGGTGGTCGATAACCGCGGCCTCTTCATAGACGCCAGCGGTGTTCACCAGAATATCCACCGATCCGTGATCGGCGATGACCCGGTCGACGAAGCCCGCCACGCTGTCGCTGTCGCGCACATCAAGCACTGCGATTTCAATGGCAGCACCAACATCCGCATGCAGCGTCTTAATGGCATCCGGGTCGCCGCCGCGCCGGGCACCAACGACAACGGTCATCCCGTCGCGATGCAGACGTTTCACGGTGGCAAGTCCCATGCCGGAAAGCCCACCAGTTACGATTGCGGTTTTCTGAGAAGTCATCACCATCGCCCTGTTCGAAATGTGTCGCACCGGTCTATGACGGATCAGCGCAGCAAGGTCCAACATGCAATCAGGCAGTGTATCGCGATTTAGGGCAGTGTGCCCCCCAAAGCATGGGTCAGCTCAGCCCCGGCCGATTTAACATGCGTCGCCAGATCTTCGGTCAGTTCCACCCGCACGCGGCTGGTCGGGCCAGAGACAGAAATGCCAGCAACCGCTTCGCCAAAAACATCGAAGATCGGCACGGCGATACACCGCATGCCAAGGTTCTTTTCCTCGGCATCGATGGAATAGCCACGGGCGCGGATGTGCGTCAGATCGGATTCAAGATCACTGCGATTGGCACATGTAAATTGCGTGAACTGGGTCAGTTCGGTGCCGTCCAGCAAGCGGTCGCGCTGATCCTGCGGCATATATGCCAAAAGCGCCTTGCCGATCCCTGACGCGTGCATCGGAGACATCGTACCCGGCGGAAAAAAGGCCCGTATCGTCGCATGGGTTTCGACCTGACTGACAAAAAGCACATAACCTTCTCGCCTGATCCCGAGGTTGGCGGTTTCACCTGTCTGTTCCATCAAGCGGCGCAGCACGGGACGTGCGCGTTCCACAAGCGATGTGCGGCGCAGGAACCGTGACCCGATCAGATAGGCGGTAGGTCCAACGTGCCAGATCTGGCCGTCCGTCTCATACCCGACGATCCCGCGCCCTTGAAGCGTAACAAGCACGCGGTAGATGCTCGCCGGTGCCTGACCCAAATCGCTGGCCAGTTGCGACAGGGTCGCACTTTCCAGTTCCGACAGGCGTTCAAGGACCACCATCGCGCGATCCAGAGACTTGATCGTGTTCTGTTCGGTATTGTCTGTCCAGCCGCGCGGACGCCCCCGCGCACGTGTGTTCTGGTCGGGAGAATCGCTCATTTTCTGCACTGCCGCAATAATTTGAAAATCTATTTCACAATATGAAAAATGCAAGCCTCTGACAAGTTTGCATTTTCTGGCGGGATGCCATTTTGAAAAACAATTTCAAAAAAATTGTGCTGCACCGCCAATCGGTCATAGACCTAGCGTCAATCGCAACCAAGGAGACGGCCATGAGTTTTCAGAACCCGGTATTCATCCCCGGCCCGACCAATATGCCAGAAGATATTCGCAAGGCCTGCGACATGCCGACGATTGACCACCGTTCGCCCCTGTTCGGGCAGATCCTGCACCCTGCCCGTGCCGGCGTGCAAAAGGTGTTGAAAAGCGATTATGCCGAAATCTTCATCTTTCCGTCCACCGGGACCGGCGGCTGGGAAACCGCGATTACCAACACGCTGTCGCACGGTGACAAGGTTCTGATCGCGCGCAACGGGATGTTCAGCCACAAGTGGATCGACATGTGTCAGCGCCACAAGCTGGAGGTCGAAATTGTCGAAGTACCATGGGGCCAAGGCATTCCGGCTGATCGTTATGGCGACATTCTCGCCGCTGATACAAATCACGAAATCCGGGCGGTTCTGGCGACACACAATGAAACCGCGACAGGTGTGAAATCGGATATTGCCGCCATTCGCGCTGTGATGGACGCCTGCGATCACCCTGCCCTGCTGCTGGTTGATGGCGTCAGTTCAATTGGGTCGATGGATTTCCGGTTCGACGAATGGAAAGTCGATGTGGCTGTTACCGGATCACAAAAAGGTTTCATGTTGCCTGCCGGTCTGGCCATCGTCGGATTCAGCCCGAAAGCCATGGGGGCGACGAAAACGGCCCGCCTCCCGCGCACGTTCTTTGATGTACACGACATGGCCAAAGGCTATGACAATAATGCTTATCCCTACACACCTGCCGTGGGACTGATGAACGGCCTCAAGCTGGCGTGCGACAAGCTGCTGGCAGAAGGACTCGACAATGTCTTTGCGCGCCACCACCGTATCGCATCGGGTGTCAGGGCGGCTGTGGATGCTTGGGGATTGGACCTATGCGCGGTGGATGCTTCCGTCTACTCTGATAGCGTCAGCGCAATCGTTACACCGGGCGGCTTCAACGCCTCCGATATCGTAACGCTGGCTGCTGAAAAATACGGTGTCGCCTTTGGCACCGGTCTGGGGGAGGTTGCAGGCAAGGTGTTCCGCATCGGCCATCTGGGCAGCCTGACGGACGTCATGGCATTGTCCGGTATCGCCACCGCCGAAATGTGCATGGTCGATCTGGGCCTTGATATCACGCTGGGGTCCGGCGTCGCTGCCGCACAGGAATACTATCGGGGGAACGCGGTGAAATCGCTGCGCGAGGCTGCATGATGAAGGATGTTGCAGACATGATCATACCGACACTTGACGATATGCTCGCCGCGCACGAGCGCATCAAGCCGCATATCCATCGCACGCCTGTGCTGACCTCGTCCTATTTCAATGACCTAAGCGGGGCAGAGCTGTTCTTTAAGTGCGAGAACTTTCAGAAGGCAGGTGCCTTCAAGGTGCGCGGTGCGTCCAATGCCGTTTTCGGGCTGAGCGAAGAAGACGCCGACAAGGGGGTTTGCACCCATTCGTCCGGCAATCACGCGCTATCCCTGTCCTATGCAGCCGGACGCCGGGGCATTCCTTGTAACGTGGTCATGCCCCGAACGGCACCGCAGGCCAAAAAGGACGCGGTGCGCGGCTATGGCGGAACCATTACTGAATGCGAACCCTCTACAACATCACGTGAAGCCGTTTTTGCCGAGGTGCAGGCCGCAACCGGCGGCAATTTCGTGCACCCCTACAATGACCCGCGCGTGATCGCGGGCCAAGGCACCTGCAGCAGGGAATTGATGGAACAGACAGACGGGCTCGACATGGTCATCGCCCCGATTGGTGGCGGCGGCATGATCTCTGGCACTTGCCTGACCCTGTCCAATATCGCACCCGAGGTGAAGATCATCGCAGCGGAACCCGAGCAAGCCGACGACGCCTATCGCAGTTTCAAGGCGGGCCACATCATCGCCGATGATGCACCCAACACGATTGCCGATGGGCTGAAGGTTCCGTTGAAAGACCTGACTTGGCATTTCGTCAGCAACCATGTCACCGACATTCTGACAGCAAGCGAGGACGAGATCATCGCGGCAATGAAACTGACGTGGCAGCGCATGAAGATCGTGATCGAAGCAAGCTGCGCTGTGCCACTGGCGACCATCTTGAAGAACAAGGACACCTTCGCAGGCAAGCGCGTCGGCGTCATCATCACCGGCGGCAATGTCGATATGGACACGCTGCCCTGGATCAAAGGTTAAGGGAGAAAGCTTATGAACAAGCAAACATCATTCGAGGGCCTCGAAGTCGGCTACGACGTGCCTGCCCTGCCCGGCATGGACGCGAAAGATATTCAAACGCCATCCCTTGTGCTGGACCTTGATGCGCTGGAGCGCAACATCAAGAAAATGGGCGACTTCGCGAAATCCCACGGCATGCGCCACCGGGTCCACGGCAAGATGCACAAGTCCGTCGATGTCGCTCTGCTGCAGGAAAAGCTGGGCGGGTCGTGCGGTGTCTGTTGCCAGAAGGTGTCAGAAGCCGAAGTTTTCGCGCGCGGCGGCATCAAGGACGTGCTCGTCTCGAACCAGGTCCGCCAGCCTGAAAAGATTGACCGACTGGCCCGTATCCCGAAACTGGGCGCGCGCGCGATCTGTTGTGTGGATGATATTGCAAACGTTGCAGACCTGTCAGAAGCGGCTGTCCGCCATGGCACACAGATCGAATGTCTGGTGGAAATAGACGTCGGTGCCGGGCGCTGCGGCGTGCAATATGGCCAACCTGTCGTCAAACTAGCCAAGGCGATTGATGCCGCAGACGGTCTGAAATTTGCAGGCATCCAAGCTTATCAAGGCGCGATGCAACACCTTGATTCGTATGAAGAACGCCAGGCCAAAACCCAGATCGCAATAGGTCAGGTGAAAGAAAGCGTTGACCTGTTGAAGGCGGCCGGACTTGAGTGTGACATCGTCGGCGGTGGGGGCACAGGGTCTTACTATTTTGAAAGCGCATCAGGTGTTTTCAACGAACTACAATGCGGATCATATGCCTTCATGGATGCAGACTATGGCCGCATCCTCGACAAGGATGGGAACCGCATTGATCAGGGTGAATGGGAAAACGCACTGTTCATCCTCACCTCTGTCATGAGCCATGCCAAGGCGGACAAGGCCATCGTTGATGCGGGACTGAAAGCACAATCCGTCGACAGCGGCTTGCCCACGATCTATGGCCGCGATGACGTGACCTATGTGAAGTGTTCTGACGAGCATGGCGTTGTGTCTGATCCGAAGGGCGCGTTGAAGGTCAACGACAAGCTGCATCTGGTTCCTGGCCACTGCGACCCGACCTGCAACGTCCATGACTGGTATGTCGGCGTACGCAACGGGAAGGTTGAAACGCTGTGGCCCGTATCTGCACGTGGCAAAGCTTACTGAGTGCGGACCCTCCGGGGAAAGTTTGATTGGACAAAGAAAAACAATGGGGCGGTCTTGATGACCGGCCCGTCTCATGAGGATGACAGATGATTATTGTGCCAGAGAAAGAAATCGCGGGCCTGATGACGCGCGAGGCTGCTTTCGATGCAGTTGAAGCGGTTTTTGCCGCCATGTCCAAGGGTTCGGCCTATAACTTTCCGGTCATCCGCGAGGCCATCGGACATGCTGATGCGCTATATGGATTCAAGTCGGGCTTTGACCGCGAAAGTCTGGCGCTTGGGCTGAAATCAGGTGGGTTCTGGCCGGGAAATGACGCCAAGGGGCTGACGAACCATCAATCCACGATCTTCTTGTTTGACGCCGACACCGGCCAGTGCCGCGCGCTTGTCGGTGGCAACCTGCTGACGGCCTTGCGCACGGCGGCCGCGTCATCAGTGTCGATCAAGCACTTGGCTCGCGCGGATGCGAAGGTTCTGGGGATGATCGGTGCTGGCCATCAATCAACATTCCAGATGCGTGCAGCGCTGGAGCAACGAGATTTCGAGAAGGTCATCGGCTGGAACTACCACCCCGACATGCTGTCGCGCCTCTCCGATCTGGCGGACGAGCTTGGCATTCCTTTCGAGGCTGTCGATCTGGAACGTATGGGCCAGGAAGCAGATGTCATCATCTCGATCACCTCTGCCTTTGCGCCATCATTGATGGATGCGCACATCAGCCACGGCACGCATATCGCCTGCATGGGAACGGACACAAAGGGCAAGCAAGAGGTTGAAACTGCGCTTTTGGGGCGGGCAAAAGTCTTTACTGATGAAATCGCGCAGTCTGTCAGTATCGGCGAGGCGCAGCATGCGATTGCGGCCGGGTTGCTAACGGCGGACCAGATTACGGAAATCGGTTCTGTCATCAACGGAGATTCGCCCGGACGCACAAGCGCAGACGATATCACCCTGTTTGACGGTACAGGCGTTGGCCTGCAGGATCTTGCGGTTGCATCAACCGTCGTCGATCTTGCCGTGGCGCAGGGTGTCGCGATCGAGATTGAATTCTAGAACTTGGCAATCACGTTTACAAAGGCCCCCTGATCGTCCTGTGTCAGGTCCGTCAGGTCGTCCGAGAAGCTGCCGAAGTTGTAGCCGACGCCAACCTTTACGTTGTTGTTGATGTGTTTGTAGACCGCGCCAAGGAAACTGGTTTCGGAGGTTTCGGCCTGCACGAGGTTCAGCTGTCGTACCTCTAGCAAGGCGTCCCAATCATGTACAAGATGATAGCGCGCATTCGCGACCGCCAGCCAGGCGTCATTCTGCGCGAAATCACTGTCGGAATCGATAGCTGTTTCCGCGCTGCGATAGCCAAGCTTGCCACCGATCGTCCATTGCGGGTTCAGGTCGTAAGACGCATCGACGCTGACGACTTGCGAACGCTGGCGCGGGCCGTCCTCTTCCGCGTCCCGCAGGCCTTGTGTATCGGACAGGAAACGGTAGCGCGCGAGGATGTTCAGCCGGTCATCTTCGATGGGGCGATAGGCATAGCCCAGCACGACATCAGCGTAGTCGCCTTCGATCAGATTGCTTTGTTCGGTTTTCGTGCGGGCAATGTCAGCCGAGAAAACAAGGCGTTGGACTTCGTCGAACTTGTAGGCGGCATTGGCCGAGACTAGCAGCGTATCCGCCGTAACGTCATTGCCCGCGTTCAACCCGTCTTCGGTGCGGTATTCGACGCGACCCGACGCATCAAGCTGCGCATCACTGTAGATCATGCCAAGTGACAGTGCACGGCGATCCAGATCATACTGGTCGCCATCGTCCACCCGCCCGATTTCAAGCGCACCCGTGAAGCTGAGTGTATCGGTCGGCGTGTATGTCAGCCCGTAGGCGCTGATCAGTGAGTCGTGGACACCAAAAAGGTCATAGGTATTTTCACCAAAGACATCGATCGTGCTGCTGATCCGTTGCGATCCGCCAGCAACAAAGCGCCCGCGATCGCGCCCCGACAGATTTATTCCGTCAAGTTCGCGATCAGGATCAACCTCGTAACTAACATAACGAGTATTCCCGTTGCCATCCGCGTAGGCCGCAGTGACACGCCCGCCGATGCCGAGCGAGCCGTCCGAGACTTCGCCGCCGACCTGCCAGCCATTGCCGAACGCATAAGACCCGCCCACGCCGAAGCGGTCATTTGCTGGCAGCGTGTCACGGTCAAGCGTTGTCTGCCCGAAGACGTAAGCGGCAATGGCGTCGTCCGGCGTGTAGGTCAGCCGCGCTGCAAGGTCTGTCCGGCTTCCCGGACGGGTACCGCCGGTGTTATCCTGCGTTTCCAACCCGATGGCATAATTCAGTTGCGCTGTCGCCTGATAGCTTGCCGCGACTGTGCCCGTTGTATCGGTTTCGCCTGCATCGTTTTCGTATGCGTCATACCCCACGCCCAGTGTCCACTGATCGCTCACCTTTACGTCTGCGGCGAGTCCCCAGAACAGCTCGTCGCCCGTTGCGGCTGTCACCTGAGTATCAAGCGAGGCGAACCCCTCGCTGCGCCGTTCGAAATAGGCCCCGATGGCCCCGTCGGCAGCCACGCCCAGATCGGACAGGTTCAACTTGCCTTCCAGCTTGAACGCTTCGCCACTGCTGCCCGTCGCCGTGATGGTATCGACGATCAGACCGCCATCTGCTGAAAACGTGCTGTCAAAACCCGTGCCTTCGCTTTCGGCGTAGTCGAGCCGCAGGAAACTGTCATCCGAGATCTGATACATCACGTCCAAACCGACCACCTGATGATCGGTATCGCCGGTTTCGTCCAGCATGCCACTGACGCCTACCCGGATGTTATCTGTCAGCCAGCCCTCGGCACGCGCGCCATAGGCAAAACCGTCAACATCGCTCGCGCTCGGCGTATGTTCATAGGCCGCCACCAGCACCACGTCATGCTTGCTCGCACTGCCGATATCAAAAAGGCCTTCACTTGCCGAGGCCTGCAGCGGTTGCGAGAGGGTCACAATACCTTGGATATAATTGATCTGGTAATCCTGCCCGGCTACCAGTTGCCGCGTTTGAGTAACTCGCCCCGTGTCAGGGTCACGCAACTGGATGCTGATCGTTTCAGAGGCCTGCGCGATGTCTTGTTTTTCTAGAAAGAAAACCGATCCGCCAGTGCCAAGAAACACATCCCGATGCGGGCTGCGTTCGGGTTGCGCTGCATAGAATGCAAACCGCCCCATCGCATCGCCCCGCGACGTCGCCGCGCGGGTTTCGACACCTGCCGAAAGCCCGTAGAGGCTGCGTTCATTCCGCACGAAGGCATTGTCGGACAGGTCGCCCTTGAAGTTGCCCCATTGCACGAAATTCCGGTCCTTTTCGATCCGAAGAAAGATGCGGCCCTCTGTTGGTGTCAGATCTTCGCTTGTGCTGTCATCGCCGTAGGTTGGGTAAAGATCATCCGGGTCCACCCGCAAGAGCAGCTGTCTTGGATCGCGCTTATCGAGGTCACGGAAGATGTCCTCCAGATCGCCTTCACCCGTGTCGAGCGACCCGATGATCCGCACGCCCTCTGCTGTTTTGCCATTTACAAAGCCCGCGAACCGCCCGGTTGTATAAGTCTCGCGCCCGTCAAAGCTATCGCCTTCGCGAATCCCATAGGTCAGGTCTGCTGTCGCCACATAGAACCATTCGGCGCGTGGGATCGTGATGTCCCGCGTCAGGTCGACGTTCTGACCGCCACCCTGCACCCTTACGTCCACGCCGTAATCTCCTGCAGACAGGATGCGCTGGATGATAAATCCGCCGTCGCGGTCGGTCGAGATGCGTTCACCCAATGCCGTGACTGTCGCCCCCGGTGCCACATCGCTGCCGCGGACCGTTACGGCACCGCCGGTCACATCAATATTGCGCACTACGGCGCTATCGGCACCGTCTTCGACGCCGTCGATACGTCTGCGCGCGTCATCAACTGTCAGCCGCAAAGGCGCTGTCTCATCGAAACGACCATCAGTGCCGTAAACCCGGTGCACGACGATCAGATCGTTCCCTTCAGGCAGCGGGATCGACAGCTGTCCATTCGGCGACATGTCGTAGACGCCGATTGTGCGCGGCCCGCCTGTTGCGGCGCGGTCGATAATGCGCATTTCTGCCCGGCTGACGAAGGCCGGATAGTTCGTTGCGGATTGCAGGGTCAGTTGCTCGCCCGCGCGGCGCGGAGCGTCACCGACGATTTCTACGTCAAGCCGCGGATCCGCACCAAGGCCGTCGAAGGTGACCTGCACATCGGCGTTGGCAAGCTGCACATCCGTACGCCGCACCACATCCTGCACGGCCCGATCACCAAGGATGGCATCTCCATTGACCGAGATGACGAAACCCTCGGGGGAAAAGGTCGGGGTCGGTGCCTCGGTATTGGCACCGACCGGAATTGTCGTAACATCCTGTGCAAGGGCGACAGGTGCCCAAAAGCTGATCGCGGTTGCACCCAGTAGGCGGGAGAGGGTTCCTGTTTTCATTATCACCTTCTCCCCTTACTGCAGTTGCCGGATGGTGCGTTCGATCAGCAGACGATACTGCCCTTCTTGTGCCCACCGTTCGCGTATCAGGTCTTCGACGGCATCAAGACGCGCGCGCGCGACATCGCGACCTTCGCCGTTCATGTAGTAGTTGAGCCGCAGAACCGACGGCACATTGCGCAATTGCCCCACAAGCTGGTCGACGCCAGCCGTCAGCCCCGCTGTTGGTGCGATAGTGCCGGACTGGAACGCGGCTGCCATCAGGTCGATATCGACGACATTCGCGATAGACGCACCAAAGTTCAGCTTGGCCACCGTGCCCGCCGTCAGCCGTACGACACGCGGGTTTTCTGTGGTGACGCGATAACCGGTCGGAAGCGACCGTTCATCCAATTTCAGCGTAAAGTTCGATCCGATAGCCGCAGGCAATGCCGCGCAAGGCACGCTGAACCGGCCGTATTCATCTGTCGTGATGATCGTCCCGTCCACTGTTGCCAGACGCACATTTGCCAAACCAGGTTCATAATCCGGTGCAGTGACGATCGGAGCTGCGCCCTTACCGCCATCATAGGTCTGATCGGTGATCAGGCTGCGGTCGGGTTCCTGAACACCGTCCTGATAGCCATTCATGTTGCGGTCATCAAAGACCTTGCCGATCACATCGCCGCAATCGAATACAGGTTCAGGTCGGCGCGTGATCGTTGCCGTCGCAATATTCGAAACGATGTTTCCGTCAGCGTCGAGCACATAGGCCCGGTTCGTGATCTCACCCAATTCACCGACGACGCGGGCTTGCAGCGTGATCGTCACCAATTCAAGCGGCGCAAGTGTCACATTGGACCAACGTAGGCTGCGACCCGTCAAGGTCGGTACAGGTGTATCCGCACCATTGAACAGCGCCGTTCCCGGTGTGTAGACGATGCCCGCAGGAAGATCGTCGACGATGGTCAGGTTCGACTCCGCTGTTGTCAGCAGGTTTTCGAAGGTCAGCGTATAGGTCACAGTGCTACCGATCAGCGCATCATCCGGCGTGACGGACTTGGTTGCGAAGATGTCGGGTTCTGCGCTGGCTTCGACCTCTGCATTCGCGGTGACCGGAACGATGATCCGGTCGGACAGCACAGCGATTGTATTGGCCTGCGCCGGGAACCCGTCTGCCACATCATAAACGACAGTGATCTGGATCGTACCGGTGGTTTCTGGAGCCAGTTCAACATCTGCCGTAACGAGATTGGTGTCGGTCGTTCCGTTAAAGCCTGCGTTCGCCCCACCTGCCCCGGCAAAACCGTCAACGACCGGCACCGTCGTCGAGATCAGCGTGGCAGGGGCGACGAAGGCCGCCAAATCATCCGTAATAACAAGATCGCGCTGCGTGACGTTACCGGTGTTGCTGACTGTCATGTCAAAAGTCACTTCGAAACGATTACCGGACAGCCGGACCGGTATGCTTGCTTCTTTCGTGGCCTCCATGGACGAAACCGGATCGATGACAAGGACGGTCGGATCGTCCGTTGTGTTGCCGTCCGTGTCGTCGCCATTGTCGGACACATCTGTCAACGGCAAACCACCAGGTGTCACAACATCCGCCGTTGCGATATTCTGAACCCCACCACTGTCGATATCCGCCTGCGTCAGCGTGTAAAGCACGGTGTAGACATTCGCAGCACCGGTCGCAATTTCCGTTTCGCTGTCGCCGCTGGCAAGCGATACACTGTCCGGCGTCAGCGCGTCGCCGTCAAAATTGGTGAGCGTATCCGTCAGGACCAGATCGGTCAGGGTCACATTGCCATTGTTGCTGACTGTGATCGTAAAGGACACAACGTCGCCCACAAACAGCGGCGCGTCTGGGTCATCACGTGTGTCAACGGTTTTGACCACCTCGAAATCCGGATCGGGTGCGATGACCAGAACGGTATCATCATCGGTCGTATTGCCGTCACCGTCATCGCCATTGTCCGAAATATCACTGACCGGACGGCCTGTCGGCGGATTGGCTGTCGCTGTCGCGCTGTTGGTCAGTCCACCGGCGTCGACATCATCCTGTGTAAGCGTATAGGCGACGTTGTAGATCCATGTTTCACCGGGTGCGAAGGTGGCAGGAGCCGTCGCAGGATCGACAAGCCCCGCAGCACCAACATCGGCTGACAGGTCCGTGCCGTCGTTGCGACGCAACGTGTCAGCAATCACCACATCGCGCAGGGTGACATCGCCACTGTTCGTGACCGCGATGGCAAAAACGACTTCGTCACCGGCATCGGATCCCCCAGTCAGCACGGTTTTCACCACATCAAGCGCTGGCCCGGGTACGATGATGAATTCTGTCGGGTCGCTTTCACTGTCGCCATCACCATCATTTCCGTCGTCAGACACATCGGAGACAGGCGTGTCGAAGGGATCGGTCGCGGTGATTGTCACAAAGTTGTCAAAGCCACCACCGTCGATATCAACCTGCGTGATCTGGCGTCGCCCCGTGTAAGTCCAGACTTCGGTAACATCGAGAAGACCGTCATCGTCCGTATCGCCAGCCAAGTAGCTGAACGGATCATCCAGCGAAATCTCTGTCTCTTCCGGATCGCGCCGCGTCATGACGTCGGTGATCGCATCGGGCGGAACAGTCAGGCTGACATCGCCCGTGTTGCGCACCGTAAGCGTGTAATCGACGAAGGCGCCAAGAACGATAGAGCTACTGGATACGGTTTTTGTCGCCTCAATCCCCGGCATGGCAGGTTCGGACGGTGTCGTGATCTCGTCAGAGGCATCGACCTCTGTGCCGCGCGGATCTGTCGCTGCGGCAAAAGCTGTATTCGTGATCTCGCCGCGATCCTTGTCGTCCTGTGTGATGGCGACAGTCAGGGTACAGAAATCATCTGACGCCAACGGGGTCAATCTTGGGATCACGCATGTATAGTCTGGATCGGCATCCGGATCGGTGATCGTGACGTCGAACAAGGTCACGTTCCCTTCGTTCACCGCTTCGAAAACATATGTGATGCTGCTGCCGACAGGGCCGAACGGATCAGGCGTCGCCGTTTTGTTCAGCGCCAGCGCTGGCGTTGCATCGGGTCCGTCAACCGTCAGTTCGGTCTCACTTTCGACGGCATCGCCGCGCGGATCGACACCGCTGACCGAGGCCGTGTTCAGCACAAATCCGTCGTCGATGTCGTCCTGCGTGACCTGATAGGTGTCAGAGCACATTTCGACGGCACCCGGTGCCATATCGCCAATATCGCACGACAGGCCGGGCAAGAGCGGGTCGGTCGCGACGACATCGGTCAGCGTCTGGTTACCGTCATTGGCAATCGTGAGCGTATAGGTCAGCACCTGATCCACCGCCGTGAGCGGCAGGGTCGCCACAGACTTGGAAATATCAAGCGACGGATCAGCAGCTGCGAGGGTTGTTTCCGTCACCGGTTCTGACACGACGGGGCGTAGGTCAGCGCCGTAGATCGTTTCGGCGAATGCCTCGTTTACAACTTCGCCCGCATCCAGGTCGTTCTGCGTGATTTCGTATGTCGCCTCGCAGGTGACAGTCTCTCCCGCGCGTAAGTCAGGGTCATCATCCGAGGATTCAAAGCAAAGGATCGGGTCGTCAATGAGCGTATCCTGCAAGTTCACGTCTGCAACAAAGGCAACCGCGCCCGTGTTGGTCACGCTAAACGTATAGGTGAGGACGTCACCGACTTCATCGAATGTCAGGTCGGGCGCATCGCTGTCATCAGGATTGGTAACGGCTGTAAGTTCCTTGACAGTTTCAAGCGCCGGTTCACCGTCGGCAGGGACGGTTTCGGATACAAGCGGTGACTCGGTCTCTCCTGACGTGGCCGATGCGATGTTCGTCACCGATGTCAGGAATACATCGTCTGTCGTGACTGTATAGATGCCTTCACAGACCAGCGCATCATCCGGTGCCAGCCCACCTGCTGGCAAGGCCGGACAGGTCACATCGTCGATCAGGTTGTCGCTGACGGTGACCGCATCGGTCAACGTCACATTGCCTGTGTTCGTGACAGTGAATTCGTAAGTGACGATCGCGTCAGTGACAAACCGTTCAGAAGCAATATCAGTAAAGACATCGCCCTCGACTTCGATGGATACGGCTTCCTTGACTGTTTCAAGGGCAGGCAGTTGCAGGGCGGGAACGGTCTCTTCCGCTTCGGGGCTTGACACATTGCCATCGGTCGCCCTTGCGGTGTTCAGCACCTCGCCTGCGTCGAGATCATCTTGCGTCACTGCATAGGTGCCTTCGCATGTGATGCTGTCATCAGGCGCAATCGGTCCCGCGTCGCAAGTGATGATGCCGCCTGCATCCGTGATCAGCGGATCATCAATCGTGATCGGATCGGTGATTGTCACATTCCCGCTGTTCGTCACGGTAAAGGTATAGGTCAGCGCGTCGCCCACCGCATCGAACGTCGGCCCGCCCGCTGTCAGTTCCTTGCGCAAAGCCAGTGACGGGTCAGAAGGAATAGCAAGGATTGTCGGGTCGTTGGTCGTGTTGCCATCACCATCGTCGCCATCATCGGTCACATCACGCACAGGGCTGCCGACCGGCGGTTCGCCCGAGACGACAGCCCGGTTCGAAAGGCCGCCTGCGTCGACATCATCCTGCGTCAGCACATAGGAGGCGCGATAGATCGCCGTCTCATCGACTTGCAGCGTGCCAGCACCTGACCCGTCGGTGGACCGGAAGAATGTCGGCCCCGAAGACAGTGTGAGCGACGTGCCGTCGGCGCGTTCAAGCGTATCCGACGCGACCAGCACATCCGTCAGCGTCACGTTGCCCGTGTTGGTGATGGCGATTTCGAAACGGACGACCCCATCCACCGCAGTTGTGGTCGACGTGATGGTTTTCACGCCATTGATGCCGGGCATGGGCGGGATCGTCAGTTGCGTTGGCGACGACCCTGTCCCGGTACCGTTATCGGACACATCGGTGACCGTCGCGTCAAACGGGTCTGTCCCGAACGCGCGGGCCGAGTTGCTAAGCCCGCCCGCATCAATGTCGTCTTGCGTCAGCGTGTGCGTAACAAGGAAGGTCCATATCTCGCCCACGTCCAGCACGTCCGCGACGCCCACATCACCGCTGTCATAGATCGCAACAGGGGCCGGTGAGACGATGGACGCGTCGTTGCGTGTCAGCGTGTCGACAATCCGGACATCATCAAGTGAGACATTGCCCGTGTTCTCTACCGTGACTGTAAACACGACGTCCTCGCCGGGCTCCAGGACAGCGGGTGGCGTGACTGTCTTGATCGCCTCGATTGACGGATCGGGCGCATCCACGGTGACGGCTTCTTCTGCCGTTTCGGGTGGCAGCGGTGTCATCCCCGTCGGCAGATCGACGGACACGGTCGCAACGTTCGTCAGATCGTTGCCCGCGTCGATATCGGCCTGCGTGACAGTATAGGTCGATGTGCGGGTCACCGTTTCACCCGGTGCGATCGTGCCGATTGCCGCTCCGCCGATGATGGAGAGGTTCGTCGTACCCGCCGAACTTTCGTGCGCATCACTCAGCGTGACATTGAACAGGCGCACGTTGCCGGTATTTTCAACTCTGTAAGTATAGGTGATGACGTCACCTTCCATCACGTCGGTGTCGTCGCTGGCCAGTTTGGTCACAGTGAAGTCGCCGTCGCGCACGCCGTTTGTCGTGACGCTGTCCGTTGCCGTCAGCGTGTCACCCGGATCAAGCGGATTTTCAACGGCGACGCTTGCAACATTGGTAACGAACCCTGCATCGACATCGTCTTGGGTCACCGTGTAAGTGCCGCTGCAAGTGATGAAACCGGATGGGGGCAAACCGCCCGATGGCAATGCCTCGCAGGTCACGTCGTCGATCTTGTCATCGTCGATTTCAGGCACATCGGTGATCGTGATGTTCCCGGTATTCGCGACGGTAAATTCATAAGCGATCTGGTCGCCGTCTTCGTCAAACGACGCAGTCAGCGCCGATTTGAGCAACGCAACCGATGGTTCACGATCAGGGCCACCGCGCGAAATGGCATCGCTGTCTTCCACGATCTCGGCACCCGGTGCAGCAGATGTGGATCGAGCGGTTGCTTCGTTGTCGATCACGCCGCGATCAACGTCTTCCTGTGTTACCTCATAGACGAACTGACAGCTATCGTCGGACTCGCCCGGGGCCAGCGGCCCGATCAGACATTCTTCGCCCGGAAACAGAATGTCGGTCACCGTTGTCGCGGACAGGGTAACGTTGCCGTCGTTGGTGACCGTAACCGTATAGGTCAGCATCTCGCCAACTGCGGCAAAGGAATCGCCGGGTTCGCCAACGTTCACTTCTTTCAGCACATCGACAGAAGGATCATCTTCCGCAAGGGTCTGGGCGACATCATCGCTGCCCGAAACCGGTGTGCCATGTGGGGTGGTGCCTGACGCGGTCGCTGTGTTCACCAGTTCCTGCGCATCGATATCGGCCTGCGTGACGATGTATTCGCCCGTGCAGACGGCGACCTCTTCGGGCGCAAGACGCAGGATCGCCGGGTCTGTGATCCCGCCGGCTTCACAAGACAGGATGTCAATCAGCGGATCGGTCACCAGAATGCCCGAAACTGTCACGTTGCCATCGTTCGTGACGGTAATTTCATAGGTGATCACGTCATCAACTTCGGCCTCGGTGATGCTGGACGTGATAGACTTTTCGACAGTCAACGCGGGCTCAGATTCACCAAACACCGTAACCATCACCGGCGCAGAAATCACCGAAAGCACACCCGGGTAATCCGTCTGTCCAAACGCATTATTCGTGACAAAACCTGTGCTGACGCCTGCCTGCACTGCATCAAGGTCTTCTTGCGTGATGCTATAGGTGCCGGTTTCGGAACAGGTGATCGTTTCGCCCGGCGCAATGTCGGGATCGTCATCGCTCGTGCGGAAGCAGACAACCGGGTCCGCAAGTTTGTCGTCGATGATGTCGATCGGCCGCGCCAATGCGGGTGGCGGCGATGGTGGTATTCCGACTGGATCACCACGGCTCGTGTTCGTGACGGTATAGGTATAGGTGATGGTCTGATCGACAGCGTTAAATGTCGAAAGGTCCGCAACTTTCGTGATGCTGATGGCCGGATCGGCGGCAGCAGGGATCGTTGCCGAAGCGGGATCACTTTCGATCACGTCGCCGTCTTGGGTTGTGCCAGACCCGATGGCAAGGTTCGTCACGCTGCCCAAGAGCACATCGTCAACAGTCACGGTATAGCTACCGGTGCATTCCAGCGATTCTCCGGGAAGCAGATCACCAAGTTCGCAGGTGACAACGGGGATCAGGTTATCCGCGACCTCGATTGGTCCAAAAATCGTTTCATTGCCGGTGTTCTGAACCAGATAGGTGAAATCCGCCGTCGCGCCCGTCTGGAAGATCGGCAGCGATCCAAGGTCCAGCGTTTTCGTTACGGTCAATTCCGGCGTCTGTATCGCGTTCGCTGTGGCCGTTGCCGTTTCTGGGGTCGCAATCGTACCGCCATTGAACACGGTCGATGCATCCGCCGCATTCGTAAAGCTGCCGTCGTCGATGTTTCCTTGTGCAGGACTCCACGTTGTTTCGCACGAAATTGTATCGCCCGGTGCGACGGGATCTGATTCACAGACAAAATTCGCACCAATCTGCGGATCGTCGATCACAATATCGTCTGTCGTCGTGACGTTACCAGTATTTGTCACCAGAAATTCAAAGGTAATGACGTCGCTTGTCGCGCCATAGATCGTTGGCGTGCCGGGCTTGATCCGCTTTTCAATTGCGAGGGCGGGAAGTTGCGTCGCATTGACCGTGGCAGTGCCGGGCACAGCGGTCGTGATTTCTGCCAGTCCGTCTTCGAAATCGGGATCGGCGTCATTGGGAACAATCGGCTGATTGATGCTTGCGGTCGCGGTGTTCGTAACAAAGCCCCGGTCAAGGTCCTCCTGCGTGACGGCATAGGTCGCCGTGCAGGTCAGGGTCGCAAGCGGTGCCAGCCCGCCAGATGGTAGCGGCGGACAGGTCGCGGGCGTCGTGTCATCATCGACCGTGATGTCCGAGGTCAGCGTGATATTGCCTTCGTTACGCACCGCATAGCTGTAGGTCAGCACATCGCCGACAGCTGAAAATGGTGGCGATGTCGTGGACTTCACAATTGAAAGGGCCGGAATCTGGTCTGGGCCGATGAGCGACAGTGTATCGCTTGCCTGAACGGTAGTACCCTGATCTGTTGTGCCCGTGACCGTAACCTCGTTCAGGATCGTACCGGCATCCACGTCTGCCTGCTGGATTGTGTAGGCGGTCTCGAAGTTCGGGCCACCGTCGCAGGCGATTGCATTGGCACCGGGCAAAAGATCGACGACAGGACAGGACAGCCCGATCATCGGATCGTCGATAACAAGGTCGCGCACGGTGACATTGCTATCGTTGAAAATCTGAAAGCTGAAACTCTCGGTGCTGAGTGCATCCTCGAACGCGCTGTCGCCATCCGTTTCGGTTTTTTCAACGCGCAGGGCGATGATTTCATCCGGACCGTCGGACGTCGCTGTCGCTGTATCGGGGATCGGCCCGCCGAACGGCGGTGACGCCGTAATGTCGGCGGTGTTCGTGACCTCACCGCGATCAATGTCGGCCTGACGGACATTGTAGGTAAACGAACATGTCTCGGTCTCGCCCGGTTCCAGGTCGGCGGGTGCGCAGCTGAAAGTCGTCGGGGCGATCTGAGGTGACGTGTCGCTGATCGCGATTGAATCAAGCGTGACGTTGCCCGTATTTGTGACCGATAGCGTATAGGTCAGAACATCGCCCACGGCAGCGAAATCTCCGCTGACCGATTTCGCAAAGGTGTACGAAGGGTCCGCCGCCGGACCAGTAGCGGTTTCCGCATCAGTGACACTGGGCGCGCCCGTCGCTGTCGCAGTCGCGCTGTTTGTAAAACTTCCCGCGTCGATATCTGACTGCGTGATCTCATATGTCACAGAACAGGTCGTGGCATCCGTTTCGCCGGGCGCGAGCGATGGAACAAGGCAACTGTAACCCAGCTGCGTGTCGTTCACAGTCAAATCGGTCAAGGTAATGTTGCCGGTATTCTCGAACGCGAATGAATAGGAAATCTCATCACCGACAGCCGCAAAGGTATCCGTCGATGCGACCTTGTCGAAAGTAAACAACGGGTTGGCAGCACCGGGTGCAAGCGTCAGTGTCGCATTGTCGGTCGCTGTTGCTGTCGCTCCCGTTGGTGAGGTGCCAAGGGCTGTCGCGATGTTCAGAACCGATCCGCTGTCCAGATCGTCTTGTGTGACGATATAGGTTCCCGAGCAGGTTTGCGGGCTGCCCTGAGCGACGTTCGTCAACGTACAGTCCAGCGTGGGGATCATCGGGTCCGTCACCACGACTTCTGCCAGCGTCTGGATCGTGTCGTTCGTCACGCGGAATGTGAATGTGATCTCCTCATCCACCGCCGCGTATGTGGCAGGTGTCGGCGCGATCTTTTCAAGCGTAAAGGCAGGCGTGATATCCGCAAAGATCGTCGCGGTCGCATCGGGTGATTCAACCGGCGATCCACCGGCAACAAACGAAACCGTTGCGGTGTTCGTCACAAATCCAGCGTCGATATCAGCCTGCGTCACACCCGTGCGGAAGCCGGTGCATTCATAGCTGGATGGGGTACCGACCCCTTGCACGAACAGGTTTTCAGGCTGCTGCGCCGCACAATTATCGCTGGTCAAAAGTGGATCGTTCAGTGTGATCGGCTGCGTTGTACTGTTGATCACCGTCGTGCCGGTGTTTGTGATCGTAAAACGGTAATAAAGCGTTTCGGTCAACGCATCGAAGGACACCATCGGGTCTTCGACAAATGCTGAATCGGTCGCAATTTTTGCAAGTCCGATCGCCGGGGCACCCCCTTGCGGCACGCTTTCACTGTCCGTGGGTGACGTAACCGTCCCGGCCGTGACCGACGCGATATTGGTCACAAAACCCGCAGCCTGATCAGTATCCGTGATCGTGTAGATGGCGGTGCAGGTCAGCGTCTCGGTCGGGTCAAGCGGTCCGGGCGGGCAGCTGATCGGATCGACGAACTTGTTGTCGTTAACCTCGAACGGGCCATCGATAGTCGTGTTGCCGTCGTTCGTCACAAGATAGGAATAGGTGATCTCTTCGCCTTCGAAGAATTCCGCTGGCGTAATCGGACTGGCGGACTTGTCGATTGACAGGGATGGCGATTGGTCGACGGGGACGACAAGGGTATCCGTCGCATCATCCACAGTGCTGCCGGCAGCGGTGGTGGATGTTGCAGTGGCTACGTTGGTGACTTCACCAGCGTTGATGTCGTCTTGGGTGACGATATAGGTTCCGGACGTGCACGTGATCTGACCGGTAGCCGGAATTGTCGTACTGGGGCACGTCACACTGACCTTGTCATCGCTCAGGTCAACATTTGCGAGCGCGACATTACCCTCGTTGCGCAGGATGTATTCATAGACCAGTTCATCGTCTGCTGCGGTTATCGGGTTTGGACCGGACAGCAGCGATTTCTCGATCGAAAGCAGCGGCTGAACATCGGCGTCAACGGTCGCGTCCGCACTGCCTTCCGCAGTCACGCCATTGACCGAGATTTCCACGTCGACGGTATTGAGAACGGATTCCGCATCCAGATCTGGCTGGTCGACGATGTAGCTTGCGCTACAGGTGACGCTGCCACCGGGGGCAACGACGACGTTCGGGCAGGTTTCATCCGTTGTCAGGTCGTCATCGATCTGGACCGGTGTGCGCCACGTGACATTGCCCGTATTGGTGACGACAATGTTGTAATTGATGACATCGCCCACAGCGGCGTACGACGTCTGCTGCGCAATCTTTTCAACAGTCAGATCAGGGGCAGATGCCGGACCGGTGACGGTGGCAGAAGCCGTTGCATTCTGCACCACCCCATCCGGATCGCGCGCCGTTGCCGCTGCGTTGTTGACTAATGGCGTGCCTGCGGCGGCGGCGTCGATATCATCTTGCGTGATGCGATAGGTGCCCGTGCAGGACTCACTGTTATCTGTATTCTCGCTCGACAACGGGGCGATCGTGGCAAAACTACAGGACAGACCGGACAACATCGGATCCGTAATCGCGACATTGCTCAGCGTGACATCGCCCGAGTTGAAAGCGGTAAGCGTATAGGTGATGACCTCGCCGACTGTACTGAAGGTTTCAGGCGATGCCTCTTTCGTCAGCGTCAATCCGGGGTCCGTGCCAGGACCACTCAGCGTAACCTCTGCCTCCAGGCGACCCAGCTGACCGAATTCAGACGTGCCGGTCGCGATTGCGACATTGGTCAGTTCCTGCGCGTCGAAATCCTCCTGTGTTACCGTATAGGTGCCGAAACACTCTGCCTCGCGCGCGGAGCCGGTCCCGGCTTCGGTGCGTCGAAGGAATGTGGGTGAACAGGTAACAGGGCCGATCTTGTCATCATCAACTGTCACATTGCTGATGTTGGTCGACCCGATATTGCGCACGATATAGCGATAGTCGATCTCCTCACCAACGCTCAGAAACTGCGTCGGATCGCCACCACTTGCACCCAGACGCGTCTTTTCCAGCTCGTAGCCGGGCGCGATGGTGCGCAAGGATTCCTGCCCAAGCGAATTGCCACGGCGGAAATCCCAGTAATTGTCGTTTGGGGTATCATCACGCACTTGCGTGGTCGTCCGTCCGCTCGTCAAGATGTTGTTCAACAGGGCCGGATTGGTGGATGAAAACCATCCAGTATTGAACGTATTGTTGCCAAAGCCGTTCGCCGTACCGAAACTTGTGGTGCCGCTGTCATTCGTAATTTCTGTCTGGCGATCAGACCAGCTACCGACGTTGAAGCCGTTCATGACCAGCTGGATGCGACGATAGTCAAAGCCACCGACCTGCGTATCACCGTCATAAGCCGAAAAGCGGACGTCCATTCTGGCGATCTGCCCACCGAAGTAAGCCGCGCAATCACGAAAGCCACAGTCCAGCGCGATAGGGTCGTTGATCGTAAAGGGATTGCCCCGAAAACGGGATGGCTGGCCGCGGTTCTGGAATCCGACGAATGCACCGTCGGGATTGGAAAACTGATAGTAGATATTGCCGTTAGCACCCGTCAGAATGATAACCACACCGCCAGCTTCAGGGTACTCCGACGGGAGCTGGATACCTGATCCGGGAACAGTTGTGGTAAACGGCGTTGCGTGCGCCGGACCGAGCATTCCGAATAAAGCAACAACTGCAACCGCGATAATCGAACGAAGTCCGCACGACCTTTTAAAACGTCTTCGCATTGTTCCCCCTTGCCTGACGTCTTTCGCGTCAGATCAAGCCGCGTCGCGCAAGCCCGTGAAATGATTTCACAATCCCTGCATATGGTCTTGCTGCTGATACGAGATGCGCCGTACAGCGGTCGTCTGATACCGCCATGTGTAGCAAATTGGATTGAAATCACAACATGTGGTTGTGGTTTCCACTGCTTGCGTGACGGGGAAAAATTGCAAATGTGTCACCGCGGACGCGCAGACAGTGGATCAGGCGTAGTGGCGCAAGATTGCTGTTTCGCTTTTGCTCAGTACGCGGCGGGCATATCCGCCATAGGCATCAACGTTCCTGCGAACGTCCGGGATGCGATCAAAAAGCCGATCTTTTTCATCAGCCTGCATCGTCGCGAGCGCAGCACTTGCCGGATGAAAGCTCTCGGTCGCAACGCCATTGGCAAAAACGATCTCGTGCTGTGGCAAGAGCATGTGAATATAGGTCACAGCCTTGACGGCGTGGTCGCGGATAACGGTATGATCGTTCACCAGATCGCGCGCTGGTACCAGCACCTCGTCCGCACTGAACAAGGCGCGCGCACGTGGCCCCCTAAGCACCATCCGGTGATCGGGAGAGACAAGCAGCCCCGCATCGGGCACATCTTTTTCAAGCGCACCGGCGCGCAACCGCACCGGAACAAGTGCTGGCATCGCCATCAGCCTTGCGCCGGTGACATGACGCTGGCCAAGCCACAGGATTTCAGAAACACCATTGTCCTTTGTCTGGATCTTGTCCCCTTCGCGCAACGACGCAACGTCGCGGGGGCCCTGATCGGTCAGGATCATCGTGCCCGGCGTAAAGCAGATGACACCGCCCGGACGTTGTTGTGCCTCGGACCGCAGGCGTGCGCCGATATTGTCGCGCACGACCCATAGTTCGCGCGCCCGCGGTGGAATTTCCCCTTGGAACATCAAAAGCGGCTTGCGCCCTGCCCCGCAACTCACAACGGCGACCGTCCACGTGTCGAAACCGTCCGTCACAACGAAATTCTTATCAAAAAGCGGATCCTGCAAAACGACGCGGTCCAGCCGCGACGTGTCCGTCTGCATTGACAGCAGCAAACGGCGCACCGTCAGCGCGGCGCGTTTGCGTAGGTCTGCCTCACCCTCGGACATGCCCAGCGGCAATACACCGCTTGGCCCATCGACGCGCACAGCTTCACCGGTCCATGACCATGAACGGCCAGGACCCAGATCGGCAACCGGCGGGGATTGCTGCCCGTCCAGTTCCGTTTGCGTCCAGGAGATGACGAACGTGCCTCGAAAGCCCGTTTTCATGCCTGATACTCTGCCTCATTCGTTCCGCGTCATTGACGCGCGGATTTGTGCCAGCACCGTATCAAGCTGGATTCGCATCAATCAAGATGCGCCCGCTTCAACCGTTAACTTTTTGTTTAGAAGTTGAAGTTCAGTTTCAGTGATCCAAGCACTTGCCCTTCGGGCTGGCCTTCGAATTCTTCGGACAGATATGTCATCCCGTAGAAGAACGAGATATCCTCTGACACCTGATAATGCACACCAGCCCTAGCCCGTGTGCGCGTTTCAGACGCAACATAACCGCTGTCGGCAGGCAAATATGCGCTATCGCCCACGGCGGCAATATCGGCACCAACCATGATGGACGGCCCAAATCCCGCGCTTGTCGTCCCCCGATAGAGTTGCCCAGTTACAACATCCCGCAGCATCAGATCTTCTTGCCCGACGGCCCCGATGATGACGTCGCCCCCCACTCGCACGATATCCTCAACGCCGACCTGTGCTTCTGCGAACGGGCGCAAGGTCACATCATCGCCAAGTAGTATCAGGTGCGACAGCGCAGCTGTTCCGCTTATGAAAACCTCATCGTCAAGCTGGTTGCGACGCGAGGGGAGCGGGAGGCTGAACGCCTCGTGGAAAGTTTCCTGAAAACGGTCGAGTCCTGTTTGTGGCCCAATCGCAGTGACATCCGCACCAAGGCTTGCCAGCGAACCACCAAATCCGAAATGCGTATGCGCGCCCAGGGAAAGCGCGCCGACATAGGGGCGCATGCCTTCATTGTTGCCACCGGTTTGCGGCGCAATGATTTCGCCTCTGAACCGGTATTCGATAATATCGCCGAACGGGCGCGGTTGACCATCATAAGGGGCAGGACTCCGCAGGTGACTAAGGACGTAACTGCCGGTGCGCCAACGATCGCGCTGATCGCCGAAATAGTCGTTGGTAAACAGACGCCCTGTACCGATTGCTTCGCGCTGTTCGGCTGCGGCTTCAGATGCAAGGACAGACAGAAATATGATGGCCGCGGTCAGCAAACTTCGCATGGTCAATCCTTCGACTGCGCCCCCAGCCAGACATTGATAGAAGAGAATCAGGTTTCCTGAATAGACCCGGAAATTAGTTCGATTTCCGTGATGTCAGACTGGCAACACCTGAAACCCGACCAACAAGTCGGCGAGTTTTAAGCATCAGCCAGAATGGTTTATTATGTCTTAACAGCTTCTATGTTTGCGCACATTTTGAAGCGCCGCATCCTAGATATCGATCCTGCCGGTCGGACCCTTATCAAGCCGCACGATATGGTCCGCGATATCTTGCGGGAACGCCTTGCGCACAAGTGGATCATGCCCCGGAATGATCAGGTCGGGGTGGCTGGCAAGTCTGTCGAGTGTGGCAAAACCATCCAGCATGTTCTGCAGGTCCACCACGATGGGAAAGGGTTTGCGCAAGCGCTGGTTCTCGTAGAAATGCGCCGCGTCCGAAGCCAGGACCAGCCAGCCTGCATCCGTGCGCACGCGCACCGCCTGCAATCCGCGCGAATGGCCTCCGATGCAGTGCACCGTGACACCATCCGCGACTTCGGCGTCACCGTCATGAAAGACGACCTTGCCCGCATAAAGCCGCTTGACCGCTTCACAGACATGATCTGCCGTGAATGGCATGCGCAACGTGTCATGGCACATGCACGGACCCGTGGCATAGGCCATTTCGGCGGCTTGCATATGCAGCGTCGCATTCGGAAACAGGTGCAGACCGCCAGCGTGGTCATAATGCAGATGGGTAACAATCAGGGTCGTGATATCATCGGGCGCAATCCCAAGCGGACGCAGCGCCTCCGCCGGTTCCATACGTATGGGCCGTGCGCGCGTTTCGGCTTCTGCTGCGTCATAACCGGTATCGACAAGAATGGTCTCGCTACCCTTGCGCAGGACCCACATGAAATAATCCATGGCGTGGGGCTGGTCGTGGTTATCATCGAAAATGAAACTGTCTGCGCGGGTCCGTCCATTCCGGTCCGCATACTTGACGGCATGTACCTCCCACACGCTCATCTTGCGACTCCGCGATAGGTCAGCACGTCCTTTGACTCGATCATTTTGGCGGTCGCCCCGTCGAACGATCGAAAGTGGCTGCTATCAAGATGGAATTGAAAGGCATCAGCATCATTGTAAAGTTCGTATAGAAAAACCTCATCAGGGCGATCAGGGTCGGTCAGTACGTCAAAGCAGTGGCAATCCGGTTCGCTGGCCAAAGACGTCGCAGCATTGGCGCGCATGATTGGCATGAATTCGTCCAGATGTTCTGGTTTGATCCTGAACGTGACACAAACTGCAAACACTTGATCCGCCTCCCCCGATCCTGTCTGTCGTGAGTATGGCGGTTCAGCGACAGTGATGAAAGACGTGATGCCCGCCTGAGAATCACGTCTTGTCAAATTGCGTATGCATTAATAAATACGTTAGTGAGGTCGCGTGACGAAAGATAGTCTATCCGGACATGAATAGGCGCTGCACAAGGATACATCATGGCAAAAAATTTCGAGATCGCTGTTTTCGAAGGTGATGGTATCGGGCCTGAAATCATGGAACCGACAGTCGCGCTATTGTGTGATCTTGCGCAAGCGTCTGGCGCTTATGATTTCACGTTTCTGAAGCTGCCAGCTGGTGCGGCCCATTATGCCAAGACCGGTGAAAGCCTTCCCGCGGCGTCGCTCGCATCCGCGCAAAGCGCAGACGCGATCCTGCTGTCTGCCATGGGGTTGCCCCATGTGCGCTATCCCGACGGGACAGAAATCTCGCCACAGATTGATTTGCGGAAGGCTTTCAATCTTTTTGCGGGGGTGCGTCCGGTGCGTGTCAGCGAAGGCGGGCTGACCCCGCTGAAGATGGCAGCGGGCAGGTCCATCGACTTCGTCCTGATCCGCGAAAGCACAGAAGGTTTGTTTTATACGCAAGGCAAGGGCGAAGTGACCCACGACGAAGCACGCGAAACCCTGCGGATCACGCGGGACGTATCCGAGTTGTTGTTTGCCTTCGCCTTCAACCTCGCCGCAGAGCGCAAACATCAAGGGCGTGGGTCGGGCCGCGTGACCTGTGTTGATAAGGCGAACGTGTTTCGCGCATTCGCCTTCTTTCGCGAAATCTTCGATGCAGAGGCCGCAAAGCACCCAGACCTGAAGGCCGATCACGCCTATGTTGACGCAACCGCCCTCTGGATGGTGCAAAAACCGTGGGATTTCGACGTGCTGGTAACGGAAAACATGTTCGGCGATATCCTTTCAGATCTCGGGGCAGGTCTGATGGGCGGTCTGGGCCTTGCCCCCTCGGCGGATATCGGACTGAAGAACGCTGTGTTCCAGCCGTGCCACGGATCTGCGCCCGATATCGCCGGTCAGGGCAAGGCGAACCCGTTCGCGATGATCCTGTCGGCAGCGATGATGCTGGACTGGCTTGGTACGAAACACGGCGTGTCTGCGATGAATACCGATGCCCAGCGCCTGCGCACGGCGGTTGATGCGCAGGTAGCAAGGCGCGCCGATGTCACGCCTGACCTTGGCGGCACGGCAACGACAGCGCAAGCGGCGGCCGCCATCGGCGACGCGCTTTTGACGCAGACATGATCCGCGTCGGTTGTCTTGGTGCCGGCTATTTCAGCCAGTTCCACATCGACGCATGGCAGCGTATCGACGGTGCCACGCTTGTCGGGGTCGCCGATACCGATCTGACCAAGGCACAGGCCACCCCTGCTCCCGCATTCGGTGCACTGGATGACATGCTGTCACATGCTACCCCAGAACTTCTGGACATCATCATCCCGCCTGCCGGTCACGCACGGGCAATCCGCACGGCGATCAAGGCAGGGATCAAAACCATCATCTGCCAGAAACCCTTTTGCACATCACTCGCAGAAGCAGAAGACATAGTCGCACTGGCCGACGAAAAGGACATTACACTGATCGTCCACGAAAATTTTCGGTTTCAGCCCTGGTATCGCACCATCAAGGCCGCGATCGACAACGGCGACATCGGAACGCCGCTGCAGGCGACGTTCCGGCTACGCCCCGGTGATGGCCAAGGGCCCGACGCCTATTTGGCGCGCCAGCCTTACTTTCAGAAAATGGACCGCTTTCTAATCCATGAAACCGGTGTGCACTGGGTCGATACGTTCCGCTATCTCTTTGGCGACCCAACCGCTGTCTATGCTGATTTGCGGCGGGTCAATCCGGTGATCGCGGGCGAGGATGCAGCCGTGCTTCTGTTCGATCACCCTAACGGCGTACGCACGATTTTCGATGCAAACCGCTGTCTGGACCACGCCGCCGAAAACACCCGCTGCACCATGGGCGAAGGGCTGTTCGAAGGTGACAAAGGGACATTGTCCCTCTTTGGGGACGGGTCGGTTCATCTGCGCGCCTTCGGTTCGCAGGATTCGCAGGTTCTGCTGGCACCCGACAAGTCCGGCACATTTGGGGGGGATTGCACCTATCACCTGCAATCCCACGTCATCGCTGCACTACAGGGACTCGCACCTTTCGAGAATACGGCGGCGGCGTATCTTATTGTGATCAAAACGGAACAGGCGATATATTCGTCGGCAGAACACCAGAAAAAAGTGGTAGTGTCTTCCCAATGACCCCCGCAGGAAGCAAATCAAAACCTAATTCCACCATCGCCGTGGACAAGCTGCGTGCGCTGATCTTTTCAGGGGAACTCGGTGCGGGAACGGACCATCTGGAAAGCGAACTTGCAACGAAACTTGGCATGTCGCGCACACCGGTCCGCGAAGCGGTCCTGATCCTTGAATCGCAAGGCCTGCTCGAGGTGCGTCCCCGCAAAGGCGTGCGGATCACGCCCGTGTCACCCGGCGATATGGCTGAAATTTATGACGTTCTGACAGAACTCGAAAGTCTCGCGGCCGCCGACGCCGCGCGGCGCGGGTATACAAAGGCGGACCTTGGCCGTCTGGCCCGCAGTATCGATGCGATGGAACTGGCGCTGGCTCGTGACGACCGCACAGAATGGGCAAAAAGCGATGAACGCTTTCACAGCGAACTTGTCCGTCTTGGTGGAAACTCCCGTGTGCAGATCATCGCCGCGATGATGTCGGATCAAGTGCGGCGCGCGCGCATGGTCACGCTTTACATGCGTCCCGCCCCCGATCAGTCCAATGCCGACCATCGTGGCGTCTTTGAAGCGATATCGCGCGGCGAAGCAGAGGCGGCGCGCAACATCCACCGCGCACACCGGATGAATGCCAAACGCATCCTAATCGCGCTCTTGGCAAAGCACCATTTGAATGCGCTTTAACCAGCCAGCTGGTCACTTAGAAAGCGCTGAAAACAAAGGCTTTCGTCCAGAACCACCACATCATCAATGGCAGCACCAATCAGCTGCGCACGCTCGGGCTGACGGATCGCTTCAGCCGGGTTTGTGATCGCCATGCGCAGCGCCTCTGTTCGGTCGATACCGCAGTTTGCGATCAGGCGCTGAAGGCTTGCGCCCATGGTCGTATGTGCCCCCGCTAACGCGCCGTCTTCATTCACCAGCCGCCCCTTCGCCAGCGTGATCGTCTGATCATAAAGCCTGAAACGATCCGGCCCGCCCACCGTGGGCATTGCATCGGACACCAGCATCATGCGGTCAGCGACCGGGCGCGCCCGACAGGCGAGCGCGATCATCTCGTCCGCAACGTGATGTCCGTCACAAATGATGCCAAGAAAACATTCCGAATTGATCAGTGCCCCAACGGCTCCCGCATCGCGCGCCTGCATCTGCGACATGGCGTTGAACAGATGCGTGCCGCATCGCGCGCCGGCCGCAATTGCCTGCGCGACAAGTGCTGCAGAAGCATTCGTATGTCCGATCGATACGATCACGCCCAGCGCCACCATGTCCGCGATCTGCGCAGTGGTCGCCGCCTCAGGCGCGATAGTGATCATCACGGGCAAGCCAGCAGCGCACAGCTTTTCCAACAAATCAAACGTATGGGCATCAATAGGCCTGACATGCTCTGCCGCGTGCGTCCCCCGCTTGTCCTTCGCGATATGCGGGCCTTCAATGTGCAGGCCCAGAAGGCCCCTCTCACCCTTCGCCGCGATCACGGCAGCAACCGCGCGCTCCAGCGTTTCGGGGGTATCAGTGATGACGGTTGGCATAATCGCGACGGTTCCGAAACGCCTGTGCGCCGCAGCTATCGCCTTCAGACCATCGCACGCGGGTGCTGTGTTCAGAAGCACTCCGCCACCACCATTGACCTGCACATCAATAAATCCGGGACACAGCAAACCGGCCAAACTGATAGCGTCCGGTGGTGCCATGCCACTTTCCATGATTTCGGTCACGACACCGCCTACAATGCGGATGGCGCACCCTTCGCGCAAATCGCGACCATCGAACAGGCGTTCAGGAATGATCCAATTGTTGCTCATGCCAAGGACCGCGTCGCCGCATAAGCCGCCCCGCGCGCGCCACTTGTCTCTCCTCCGGCGGCGAGAACGATAGGCGGGATCGCAAATTCACCGATCTGGGCAGCTTGCGCCGCCAGCGACAGGCTTTCGGTGACTCCAGCGATCCGGCTCAACCCGCCGCCCAAAACGATGACATCGGGATCAACGGTCAGCACGAGGTTGCAGATCAGATCGCCGGCAAAAGCATTCCATGCTTGCCAAGCTGGCGCGAAAACCCCCTCGCGGTCGCTGGCGATAACCACAGGATCTGCAGCATGACCAGTCAGTGCAAGCGCCAATCGCGCCATCCCCGGACCAGCGACGAACTGCTCGATACATCCCGTGCGCCCGCAGTTGCACGGTTCCAACGACAAACCATATTGCTGGACCAGATGCGCCGGGGCAGAGGTATGGCCGATTTCGCCCCCCGTGCCGGTCGGGCCGTCCACCAGATCACCGTTGATGACAAGACCACTGCTCACCCCCGTCCCCATGACAATGGCCGCAACGCTCCGGTGGCCATGTCCTGCGCCAAAGATGGCTTCGGATAAGGCAAGCGTGCGGCAATCATTCAGGACATGAACGGGGCTTCCAATCGACCGTGCGATATCGGCCGGAAACGCCTTGCCCGTGATCGGCAAGTTCGCGGCCAAGGCCAGACCTGTCGCCCGGTTGATCAGACCTGCAGACCCAATGCCGACTGGGCAGTCCGCGCCGGCAATGCCCCGCGCCCAACCGATCTCTGCGGCAAGCATCGCGATCAGATCGTCATAGGCGGTCGGCGTCGCGACGCGCCGCTTTGCAACAACCTGCCAGTTATTGTCGAAAACCTGCGTTTCGATCTTGCTCCCGCCAAGGTCGATGCCGATTGCGAAAGTCATGTCAGAATCCGGAAACGGTCGCGGATAGCACGATCTTGCGCCGCGGTCAGGTATTGCGGATGATGGGTGGCCAACACATCGCGCGCCTTGTCCCTCGCCCTGTCCCATGCAGTGCGTGCACCGTCTTCGGCCCAGGTGCGGGGCTGTGCGCGATCGGCAAGGCGCGGATAGTGATAATCGCGTTCCATCGCCGCGAATGTATGGGCTTCGCCAAGGAAATGGCCAGCACCCAGAACCGCTGTGCAGATGGCCTCGAAACCCAGGTTGTCGTCATTCACCTCGACGCCGCGCAAGGTGCGATAGGTCATGGCGTGCATTTCGTCATCCAGAATGAAGGCCTCGAAACTGACGCCTAGCAGGGCGGCGGTCATGCCGGAACTTTCATAGATCAGATTGCCGCCCGCAAGAGCTGCCGCAAGGCTGGTCATGCCTTTTTCGATGCCATATTGCGCATCAATCGCCTTTGCATCGGTCATGGAACAGGCCACACCGGACGGCAGGCCGATCCAGTTGGACAACTGCGCAGAGGCCGCGTTCAGCAAGGCCGTTTCACCGCCTCCGCCCGCAAAGGCACCGCTACGCAGATCGATGACCAGCGGCCAATTGGAAAAGACCATCGGATATCCGGGCGAGATCACGTTGACCATGACAAGGCTCGCAAGTGTTTCAGCCAGCGACTGCGCCAGAAACCCGGCAAGGGTCGCCGGCGCTGTCGCACCCGCCTGTGCTGCCGTGATGCAGGACATGGGGATGTTGTGCGCAATGCATTCATAAACCACATCAACGGCATCCGCGCCAAAGCGCATCGGCGAAATGACAGGGCTGATATGCGCCTTGACGAACGGACGCTTGGCAAAAGCGCCCGCGCCCCCGGCAGCGATATCGAACAGATCGACAATCGGGGCGACGTGGTCCGCCACGGTGAATGCGGTGGCAACCGGCTTGGTCGTGTTACACATCAGGGCGTAGGCAGTGTTCACATCCAGATCGAAACTGTCCGCCACGTCCGTCGCGATACAACAGCGCGTGAACCAGGCCACATTATCCAGCGTATCCTGTAGACGCGTGAAGTCATGCAGATCCCGCAGTGTGGCCGGGCGGTAAAGCCCGCTGTCCAGATCAAGTGTCTGTACTGCCGCGCCACCGGTTCCGAAATAGACCCGATCGCCGCCAACCTCGATCGAACGGTCAGGATCGCGCCCGTGCAGGGTGAAACGCTTGGCGCTTTTGGCGATGGCGTCCTCGACCATGGCGCGAGGCATCTGCAAACGGCCATCCGGACGTGTCTGTGCGCCCGCAGCCACCAGATCGGCCGCAAGCCGGTCTGGCACCTCGCCCATACCCAGATCGGACAGCAGACGTAGCGCCGTGTCATAGATCGACTGCAAATCCGGCTCTGTCAGCGGGCGATACATGCCCCCAACCTGCCCCGGCGGTGCCGGGTTGATTGCTGGGGGCAGCGCGTGCTTGACCAGCCGTGCCTTGCGTCCTGAACGCGGCGGTCGCTGGGTATCTTCAGTCGTCGCGGTTTTTTTCATGGTCAAAGTGGAAACCGCGCCGCCGGTCTTTGCAATCAAAACAAACAGCTATTCGAAAATAGCGAACGGACCGTGTGGGAAATGCAAAGTCCACGCAGGACGGTTGACGATGCCGCAAAAAAACCGCTCCACTCATCGGATGGCAAGGAGACTAGCGACATGAAATCCCAGACGCGCGTTGTCGTCATCGGTGGCGGTATCGCCGGTTGCTCGACGCTTTATCACCTGACGCAGGAAGGCTGGAGCGATGTCGTCCTTTTGGAACGCAATGAACTGACCTCCGGAACAACGTGGCATTCCGCAGCACAGGTGACGAATTTCGGGATGAACCAGACGATGGTTGGCCTCAAGAGCCATTCCATCGCGCTTTACAAGGACCTTCGTGACGATCCGGAATACCCGGTCAAATACAACCATGGTGACGGCGGCATCCGGCTTGCCAACACGCAGGCGCAGATGGACGGCTATCGTCACTTTGCATCCATGGCACGGGGCATGGGCGTCGAATTCGAGGTGATCGACGCTGCCGAATGTGCCCGCCGCCACCCGCTGATTTCGACCGATAACCTCATCGGCGGCTTGTGGGATGGTAACGACGGGGACATCGACCCGGCCCAGCTTTGCGCAGCTTTGGCACGGCGCGCCCGTCAGGCCGGTGCCGAGGTCTATCGCAACACGCCCGTCACTGGTCTGACCCAGAAAAAGGATCACAGCTGGACAGTTCACACCGCCCACGGCGATATCGACTGCGAAATCGTCGTCAACGCCTGCGGATACCGCTTCAACGAGGTGGGCGCGATGATGGGCGTCCAACACCCCGTCACGTCGATGGAACACCAGTATTTCGTGACCGAAGATATCCCTGCCATTGCAGAGGCCGGTCATCGCATGCCCCTGCTGCGCTGTCCGATCAGCGATTATTATTGCCGGCAAGATAAGAACGGCCTGCTGGTCGGGTTCTATGAACAGGACTGCAAAACCTGGGGCATGGACGGGATCGATCCGCATTTCGTCAATGCCCTCTGCCCCGATGATCTGGACCGCATCACCGACGTGCTGGAAGGTGCCTTCGCGCGCATGCCCGCCCTGGCAGAGGTTGGAATCCACACCGTCGTAAACGGGCCCATCACGTACACCATCGACGGGGCCCCGCTGGTCGGACCGATCCCGGGAAAACGCAACGCCTTTTGCATTATCGGGTTGCGGGCGGGGCTTGGCGAAGGCGGCGGGCATGGCTGGTTGCTGGCCCAACAGATCGTCCACGGCGAGGCGTGCTATGACACCTGGTGCATCGACCCGCGCCGCTTTACCGGGCATGCCACGACCGAACTGACAGCATTGAAAGCGATCGAGGATTACCAGAACGAATTCCGCTTTCATTTTCCGAACGAACACCGCCCGGCAGGGCGTATGGCAAAAACCACGCCGCTTACCCCCATCCTTGCTGCTGAAGGCGCGCAATTCACCATCGTCAACGGATGGGAACGGGCAGAGTATTTTGGCGAAGTCCACCCCACCCCGTCATTCCGTTTCGATGAAACCTTCGATCTCGTGGGGGCCGAGGTTGCAGCCGTGCAATCCGGCTGCGGTCTGGCAGAGGTCAACGGCTTCAATCGTATCGAACTGACCGGCAAGGATGTGCACAGCTTTCTTGACCGCATGGTCTGCGGCAATCTTCCCAAAAGGCCGGGCCGACTTGGGCTGACCTATCTGCTGAACGATCACGGCATGCTCAAGGCCGAAGCGACCATCGCGAACATCCCCGCATCCGATCGCGGACCGGACCGCGTCTGGTACGGGTCGGCGGCAGCATCGGAATACCACGACCGCGACTGGCTTGCGCATCACGTGCACGACGACGAAGACGTGCAAATACGCACGCTCACCGATGATCAGACGATCCTTGTTCTGGCCGGACCAAAAGCGCGCGACATTCTGCAAAAGGTCAGCCGCGCCGATTGGTCCGACGCGGCGTTTCCGTGGTTGTCGGTGCGTGAATGCTTCATCGGGATTGCCCCCGCGACCGTGATGCGCGTCAGCTTCAGCGGTGAGCTGGCATACGAACTGCACATACCGAATGCGTCGCTCTACGCCGCCTATCTGGCAATCCGCAACGCTGGCGATGTGACCCTGTTCGGCGCGCACGCCGTTGAATCGATGCGGATGGAAATGGGGTATCTGCATTGGAAAGCGGATATCCTCACGGAATTCAGCCCTTTTGAAACCGGACTCGACCGGTTCGTAAAAAAGGACAAGCCCGCGTTCATTGGCAAAGCCGCCTTGGCCGCGCATGCGCCCCGAAAACGGCTTGTGTCGATGGTGATTGACAGCACCACCGCACCTGCACGGGGCGGCGCATCTGTGATGCATGGGGACCGTGTCATTGGGACAGTCACATCGGGGCACTGGGGCTATCGCGTTGGCAAGAATATCGCCTACGCTTTCGTGGATCTCGATCACACGGACCAAGGCACAAAGCTGGAAATCGATGTGCTGGGAACGCGCGTCCCAGCAGAGGTGGTCCAACCAGCACTTTATACGGAAGCAAGCCGCTAGGTCAGTGCAACCCTGCGCAGACGCAACGCGTTGGACACCACAAACACAGAGCTAAGCGCCATCGCACCGGCAGCCAGCATCGGCGAGAGCAGCATACCGTTCACCGGATAAAGCACGCCGGCGGCGACAGGTATCAATGCCGCATTGTAGGCAAACGCCCAAAACAGATTCTGGCGGATGTTGCGCATCGTCTTGCGGCTGATGACAAAAGCCTTTTGCACCGTCTCCAGATCATGGCCTGACAGAACGACATCAGCAGCTTCGATGGCAACGTCCGTGCCGCTGCCCACCGCGATACCCACATCGGCGGTCGCCAACGCCGGAGCATCATTGATACCGTCACCAACAAAGGCGACAGGCCCGTATTGGGCACGCAGGCCTTCGATTGCGGCAACCTTGCCGTCTGGCAGGACGTCCGCAACCACGTGATCGATGCCAAGCGACGACGCGATAGCCTCTGCCGTGGCGTGGTGATCGCCGGTGATCATCGCGACCTTGATCCCCTGCGCGTGCAGTCCCGCAACCGTCGCGGCAGAACTTGGCTTGACCGGATCAGACACCCCGATCACTGCCGCGATCTTGCCGTTAATTGCGGCGTAGACAGGGGTAATACCCTTTGCCGCGATCTCTGCACCTTTGGCTTCCAATTGGCCAAGCGCGATAGCGGACGCCGCCATGAAACGCCCAGCCCCGACAATGACGTCATCATCGCCAACCTGTGCAGTCGCGCCCATACCGGTGACCGAATTAAAGGCCGACACTTCGGGGATGGACAGATCGCGTGCCTCTGCCGCCGCCACGATTGCTGCGGCAATGGGATGTTCGGACCGGCTTTCCACAGACGCCACGGCGGCCAGAACCGCTGCTTCATCGAATTCCGGCGCGACCGCAAAGGTCGTCATTTGCGGGCGGCCACGTGTCAGCGTGCCGGTCTTGTCAAAGGCGACGACAGCGACAGTCTGCAATGATTGCAAGGCGTCACCCTTGCGAAACAGCACGCCTGCCTCGGCCGCGCGGCCGATCCCGACCATAATCGACGTCGGCGTCGCAAGACCCATCGCGCAGGGGCAGGCAATAATCAGAACCGAAATGCCCGCAACAAGGGCAAATGGCACAGCAGGTGCAGGACCGAATACAAGCCAAACCGCTGCCGTCAGCGCCGCAAGCGCCATGACCACGGGTACGAACACGCGCGTGACGCGGTCAACCAGCGCCTGCACCGGCAGCTTGGTCCCTTGCGCGTCCGCAACCATACGCACGATCTGCGCCAGTACTGTCTGCCCGCCGACTGCCGTGGCACGATAGCGGATCGCTCCGGTGCCGTTCACCGTGCCGCCGACCACCGCATCGCCGATCGTTTTTTGCACGGGCACCGGTTCGCCGGTCAGCATCGATTCATCGATAAAGGACGCGCCTTCAATCACCTCTCCGTCAACAGCTACCCGTTCGCCCGGGCGCAATTGCAACGTGTCACCAATGACGACGGACTCCAGCGGCACGGCATTCACCGCCCCGTCCCTTTCGACCAAGGCGGTTTGCGGCTGCAGCCCGATCAAACGCTTGATCGCAGCGCCTGTCCGCCCTTTGGCCCGCGCTTCCAGCCAGCGGCCCAGCAGGATCAGGGTCGTGATGACACCAGCAGACTCGAAATAGACAGCCCGCGTGTTTTCGGGGAACAGCGCTGGCGTGAACAAGGCCAGCGTCGAATAGGCCCACGCGGCAAAGGTGCCCAGCGCCACCAGCGAATTCATCTCGGGCGCGCCGCGCAACAGCGCGGGTACCCCGATGCGGAAAAACCGCGCGCCCGGCCCGATCAGGACAGCAGTAATCAGGATGAACTGGATCGCCCAACTGTTTGTGTGACCAATCGAATTGTCGATCAGGCCCATAAAGCCGGGAATGACATGTCCACCCATTTCCAGAATGAACACAGGCAGCGTCAGAACCGCCGCAAGCAGCGTCGCCTTGGACAATTCTACCTGCTCTTGCGCCTGTTCGCTGTCTTGGCCAAGCGCGTTCAGATCAACCTCAACCTTTGCCGGATATCCGGCAGAGCCAGAGGCAGAAGCGATGTCATCGGGGGTTACCGCATCTGGCGCGTACGTGACAATTGCTGTGTGCGTGGCAAGATTTACGGCCGCACTTTCCACGCCGGCCAGCGCCGCCATCGCACGTTCCGAACGACCCGCGCAGGATGCGCAGGACAGGCCGGATATCGAAAGGCGGACAGTTTCGGACATGTCTGGGGGCCTTTTGCCATCTTCACTCTATCTAGGACCGCATCCCTTCCATTTTCAAGCGGACTTCAGATATCCCACCCGAATTCACGACACTGGGTCAGGATCATTTCCTCAACCCATTCGCGCGACGTGTTGATGCAGTTCAGTTGCAAATACCAATAGGCGAATGCGGCAAAGTCCGGCTGGTCCGTCATGACCGTGTCAAATGCCGCGGCAACGGGCACGCCGCGGCGCACACTTTTGAAAGGGTGATGAAACTCGCAATCGGCAAAGACAATGGCAGGTCGCTGATAGAACAGCCCCCGCAATACAACCGAAGAATTCTGCGTCACAATGTAATCGCAGGCATGCAGCGCAGTATCAAGATCGCCGTCAAATACGGTGACACGCGGATCGCTGGCAAACTGCGCAATCGCGGCCAATTCGTCCACGCTGTAGCTTTCTTTGGGGTGTAACTTCAGCCAGATCTGACGGTCTTTTTCATGTGCCATCGTCGCGCGGATCATATCGACAGGCGATACGGCCTGTTGCGACCTGCGCGCCAATAGCTGCCCCTGCAGGGCGACAAGAACAACGCCGGATGCCTCTGTCGTTTTTGGTTTGACGATCAGTTTTTGCCATATGCGAAAGAAGCTTTGCGCCTTTTGCGCGGGGATGTCCGCAGGGCAGAACGGGCGATCCACCAGCCGGTACTTTGCACGGATCGGCGACTTTTCCATCCGGTAGAACGGCCCGATGGCCGTGCGGCGCACATCCAGTGACAGATCGTGGATCGGCACCTTGTGATCAAACAGGGCGAAACACGGCGCGAACAGCGATTCCTTGCGGATATCGTTGCTGTCATCGATCAAGTTTACCTGCAGTCCGATACTTTCAAAGGCAGTCATGGCGCGACTGTAAAACCGGTGCCCCGTGCCATCAGTCAACTGACGGATCGTGCGCGGACGCAGGTAAAAATCAACCGTCCGTGTCACGACTCTCCCTGTCCAAAATCGGGGGTTGCCGCCGTGACTTTGAAGATCGCGTAGACCTGTGACCCGACAGACAGGTTCATTGCGCGGGCGGATCGCGTGCTGATCTGCGCCAAAAGCCTTTCGTCACCCGCTTTCAGCGAAACGGCGAGTGCGGGTCCATCCCCTTCTGTGATGCCCAGAATTTCGACCGGCAGGGCATTCAGCGCGCTTAGCCCGGCGGGGGCCTGCGTCGAAAGTATGATGTCCTGCGCCGGAACGCGCAGACGCAAACGCGCACCAACCTGCCCGATCTTGCCTTGCAGCAAAACTGTCCCACCTGCGCATGCAACCTCTGTCAGCGCATCATCGGAATCATGGCGCTGGACAACAGCCGTCAGAACAGCGCCCGCATCAGCCCGCCCCAAAAGGGCCAACGACGCGGGATCGGCCATCACCTCTTCCAAGGGTCCGACGCGTGCGACACGGCCATTGCGGATCACGGCCAGCGATGTGCCAAGCCGCGCGACTTCCGCGATGGCATGGCTGACGTATATGATCGGGATCTCTGCCGTGTCGCGCAACGCTTCGAGGTACGGCAGGATTTCCGCCTTGCGCGGGCCATCAAGTGCGGCAAGCGGTTCATCCAGCAGCAAAAGCTGCGGATCGCACATCAACGCGCGGCCCAACGCAACCCGCTGGCGCTCCCCGCCCGACAACCGGTTCGGCTGTCGCTCCAGCAATCCTTGCAGACCCAAAAGACAGATGATGCGCGCTTCATCGTGTTGGCCTCCATAACGCAGGTTTTGGTGCACGCTCAGGTGCGGAAACAACCGCGCGTCCTGAAACACATACCCGACGCGGCGCTTGTGCGGCGGCAGCCAGATGCCCTTGTCCGTATCGAAAAACACCGCGCCATTCACGCTGACCCGCCCGCGATCAGGACGCAAAAGCCCCGCGATCGCATTTATAATACTGGTTTTTCCACTGCCAGACCGACCGAACAGGGCCGTGACGCCCACAGGTGTGCTGAAAGATGCATCCAAAGCGAAATCGCCAAGCCGGTGTTGAATATCAACCTCGATCATCAGCGATTAACCCGCTGGACTGCGCGGCGCGCCAGCCATTCCGATACCAGCAATGCCCCCATCGACAACACGATGGCGACAACGACAAGGCTGACCACCCCCCGTTCCTGCCCCGGCACCTGCAACAGTCCGTAGATGGCCGACGGAATTGTTTGGGTCTGCCCCGGAATTGCCGCCACAAATGTGATCGTGGCCCCGAATTCACCCAGTGCCTTGGCAAACCCAAGCACCGCGCCTGCAAGGATGCCCGGCCACACCAGCGGCAGGGTGACGGTGCGAAACACACGCCAGCGGCTTGCGCCAAGCGTCGCAGCCGCGTCTTCCAAACCGCTATCCACGGCCTCGAACCCAAGGCGCATGGCCCGCACCATTAACGGAAAGGCCATGACCCCAGCGGCCAGTGCCGCACCGGTCCAGCGAAAGGCAAGTGTCAGGCCAAGCGTCGTGGACAGCCAGCCCCCAACCGCGCCTTGCGTCCCGAAAATGACAAGCAAAAGGTAACCCGTCACGACGGGTGGCAACACCAAAGGCAGATGAATGAGGACGTTGAAAAGCTGCTTGCCGACAAACACCTTGCGTGCCAGCACATGCGCCGCCCAGATCGCCAGCGGCAGCGTGAAAATCACGGCAACCAGTGCCACGCGTAAGGACAGCCAGATCGCTGCCCATTCTGCCGGTCCAAGTCCACCCGTCATTCCGGCGCGACCTTTTGAAACCCGGCAGCTGCGAAAATCTCCTGCGCCTGCGGGCTGTGCAACCGGTCCAGAAACGCCAGCCCCTCGGCCGTGACCGCCGCCGCCGGATAGCGGATCGGCTCATGGCTGTCGGCCGGAAAACGCGCGACGGCAAAAACACCGTCAACCAGTGCAGCATCGCTTGCATAACCGATCGCCAGTGGGGCCTCTTTACGGGCGACCAGCGCGACAGCGGCGCGCACGTTATCGACTTCGGCGACATGTGGCGACAAACGGTCCCAAAGCCCCAGATGCGTCAGCGCGGCCTTGCCATAGATGCCCGCAGGCACAGAGGCGACAAAGCCCATGGCCAGCCGCCCCCCATCCAAGCGGGTCAGCACGGCGTCAACAGTAAGGTCAAGAGGTTCCGGCTTCGCCGCAAGAACGACAAGGTGATTGCCAAGGATGTCTGCGCGGCTTTCTGGCAAGACGTGTCCACCTGTTTCCAGTATGTCCATCCAGTCTGTGCTGGCAAGGATGACCACATCGGCAGGTGCCCCCAGACTGATCTGGCGTGCCAGCGTGCCACTGCCACCGTACGACACAACCACATCGCCTGCCTCTGCCGCAATCTGATCAAGTGGCCCTTTCAGGCTTGCCGCAGCGAAGACAAGGATGTCATCCGCAGCCAGCGGCGTGCCAAGACAGGCAATCACAAGAACAAGCGTTTTGAACATAAGCGTTTATTGAGCGCAGCGGCGAGACTGGCAAGGGGGCGGTTTGGCTGCTAGTGCGATGGCACCACTTTTTCGAAGGCCTATATGCGGTGTTTCTTTATCGGCTCCTTTCTCCCCTGATCGGTCTTGCGCTGCTCTGCCGCGCACTCTGGGCCGTTCTGCGCGGGACAGAAGGCTGGGGCGACATGCGCCAACGCATCATGGGGCCGCGCGTTACATGTCCGGCGGTCTGGGTGCATGGGGCGAGCGTGGGCGAAATGAACGCTGCGCGCCCAATCATTGCGGCGTTGGCACAGGAAATGCCGGTGCTGGTCACGGCGACGACAACCACTGGGCGCGCCACCGTGTGCAACTGGGGACTTGTGAACGTGCAGGCGGGTCTGGCACCGCTGGATTGGCGCTGGATCACCCGCCGGTTCCTGCGGCGCAACAGGATCACGGGCCTCGTCATCATTGAAAACGAACTTTGGCCCAACCGGATCATCACCTGTCACAAGAACTCCCTTCCGGTCGCGATGGTCAACGCGCGCATGTCGGCAGGCAGCGCGCGGACATGGCAGCGTTTCGGCGGGCTTGCGCAGCACGTGCTGAAGCCGATGATACTGGTCGCGCCGCAAGATAGCGAAAGTGCTGCCCGCCTGACTCAGCTGGGCGTGCGATCCGATGCCCTGGCGTCGCCGGTCAACCTCAAGGGGCTTTACGTCCCGAACCACACACAGATCCCGCACTATCTGCGCGCACGCGACCCTTCGCAAACGGTTCTCGCCGCTGCCACACACCCGGGGGAAGATGATATCGCGCTATCCGCCCTGAAGATCATGCGTGCAACCCGCCCCGATATCGGTCTCATCATCGCGCCACGTCATCCTGTACGGGGGGCCGAAATCGGAACCGCAGCAGAAGCCGCCGGATTTTCCGTCGCCTTTCACAGCAGCGACGACGCCCCTGATACGGACGTCTTCATCGCCGATACGTTGGGCGACATGCATCTGTGGTATCGGCTGGCCGGGGTCGCATTCATCGGGGGGTCGCTGGTCAACAAAGGCGGGCACACGCCATTCGAACCGGCCGCATACGGTTGCCCGATCCTCTTTGGCCCGCATGTGGCGAATTTTACCGATACCTATGCGGCACTCACCAAAGCGAACGGGGCGGTCGAGGTCACGGACGCGGCAAGCCTCGCGCAGGCAGCACTTGCACATATCGGTGATACGTCAATGGCCGCCCGTGCAAAGGCAGCACTGGATCAGCCCGACATCACACCACTGCTTGACCAGATCAGACAGGCCCTAGGCCCAAACACCTGACCGCGCGGTCAACTGCGCGACACGCGTGCGCACCTCATCTGATATCGGCCCTTCGCGGGGTTGATCGCGCAGCGTTGTCACCCACTGCTCAGGCGGGGCCTTGACCCGCGATTGCCCCGTCCATTTCAAGGCGCGCAGGACGTCTTGCGCAGGATTCGGCAGGCGCTCGGGAACGTCATGCCCGTTCAACGTCGCCCAGACGCCGGTCCAGCATCGCCCCACGGACCACGGGTTGTAACCACCCCCGCCCAGCACAACAAAGCGCGGTGCCATGGGCATCAGGGCAGCGACAACGGCCCAATGCGCGTTATTGGAAAGGGCCATCCGCGACTGCGGGTCTTCGGTGACGGCATCCGCGCCGCATTGCAAAACGATGGCGTCAGGACGAAACGCTGCAACAGCTGGCAGGATCAGCCTTTCACGGACGAACGCCATTTCCGTGTCATTGAAACCGGCAGGGACCGGCAGGTTGAAGACCTGACCGCTGCCCGCGTCCTCAAGCGCGCCGGTGCGCGGCCAGCGGTTCTGTTCATGTGTGCTAACAAGCAGGACATCGGGTTCATCGGCAAAGGCGTATTCCACCCCATCAGGATGATGGGCATCAACATCAATATAAGCCACGCGGGTCGCACCGTTGCGGCGCAAGGACTGGATCGCAAGCACTGGATCGTTGAGATAGCAAAACCCGTTCGCGCGATCGGGAAACCCATGATGGGTGCCCCCGGCTGGCGTATAAATAATCCCGCCCTCACGCAGCAATTCACCTGCGAGCATGGCCGCACCGGCAGAGGTGGCGGGTCGGCGATACATTTCGGGAAAAACGGGGTTGGCGTGGGTGCCAAGACCGTGGCGTGCGCGAACCGCATCGGATACGGCCTGCGCCGTTTCAGCTGCTTGCAAAGCGGCCACATATGCCGAGGTATGAAAACCGTACAACGCTGCAGGTTTCGCCCGCGGGCTGACCAAATACTGATGGGCAGGTAGCCAGCCAAGGGCCCGTGCCAGATCCATCACGGTGGACACACGGGGCACGCGCAACGGGTGCCAATGACCATAGCTGGAGTGCCGATAAATCTCAGAACCGATAAATCGGGGCGGTTGATTCATTCGCATCTTGCCTGTGTCAACGCTGCGTGGAACGGTAGATCCGTCAATGCAAAGGAACCTAAGGCGCGTGCCTCAACAAGCCACCAAAAAGAAAAAACGCCAGTTGCCCTTGAAACTGCGGGAAGGTGGGAAAACAGATGTTCGCACACAGTTCGCGGCCCTGTGCTATCGCGTGACGGATGGAACGGTCGAAGTCTGCCTTGTGACCAGTCGTAAGTCGAAACGCTGGATTCTGCCCAAAGGCTGGCCAATGCACAAACAGACTCCCGCAGCAGCCGCCGCAACCGAAGCTTGGGAAGAGGCTGGGGTGACCGGTCAGCCGATCGACCACTGCCTCGGGGCCTACTCATATGTCAAACCGCTCTCTCAGAACCCTACGCCGGTGATCGTGATGGTTTATCCTGTGAAAATCACCAACATCGCGAGCAAATGGCCCGAAAAGAAGCAGCGCAAACGCAAGTGGGTGCCCCAGCGAATTGCGGCGAAGAAATTGCAAGAACCCGAATTGCGCCGGATCGTTGCGACCTTCGATCCCGAACGCCTCGAGAATTGATTGTCTTTTCAACAAAGATACTTATCTTCGATCTATCCGCATTTCTCAGGCGACAGGACAATGATCCGCTATACGCTGACATGTGACAACGACCACCATTTCGAAAGCTGGTTTCAGTCCGGCGACGCATTCGAACGGCTGCTCAAGGCTGGCATGGTGAATTGTGACGCCTGCGGGTCTGCGCAAGTCAGCAAAACGATCATGGCACCAGCCATTCCCAAAAAGGAACACCGCAGCAAGCCGGACGTGGCTGAAAAACTTGCCGCCCTGAAAAAGCACATTGAGACGAACGCGGACTACGTCGGCAACACGTTCTATACCGAAGCCCGCGCAATGCATGACGGCGAAAAACCAGCACGCGCCATTTATGGTCAGGCGGACGCGAAACAGGCGAAATCGCTGATCGAAGACGGTATTCCGGTCATGCCACTCCCATTTATTCCCAAAAAGCAGACGAACTGATGACATATCTGATTACCGGCGCAAACCGCGGTATCGGCGCGGAAATGCGCACGCAATTGCAATCACGCGGTGACACGGTCATCGGAACGCACCGCGATGCGCCACAGGACGGGTTTCTGCAGCTGGACGTCACGCAGCCCGCAGATTTTGACAAGCTGGCGCAGGGCCTTCAGGGGCACAAGATTGCGACGCTCGTCTGCAACGCTGGCGTTTACCTGGACAAGGGCGAAGACCTTGAAACAGGTTATCCGCAGGACATGTGGGCCGCGACCTTTGCCGCGAATGTGACCGGCGTGTTCAAAACGATCCAGACGGTCCTGCCGTTTCTGGAAAGCGGCAGCAAGATCGGCATCATCTCCAGCCAGATGGGGGCCAACGCAAAGGCAAGCGGTGGCAGCTACATCTACCGTGCGTCCAAGGCGGCGGTGCTGAACCTTGGCAGCAACCTTGCGACCGATCTGAAATCGCGCGGCATTTCCGTCGGCATTTATCATCCGGGATGGGTGCAAACGGACATGGGCGGCGACGTGGCGGCGATCACCCCGACGCAAAGCGCAAATGGGCTGATCGCCCGGCTCGACGACCTCAGCATCCAGACCAGCGGGACATTCCAGAACTGGGACGGCACGCCGCACCCCTACTAGGCAGGGCGGAAGGTTGGGCGCGCAAAAATGTGACGCTACGGCACCCCGCCCTGACCGATGCCATTGCCCTTGTGGGCAGAGCGCATTAAAGGGACGCCAAAGGGCTCCAAGGACTTCCCATGCCAACACTCGTGATGAAATTCGGCGGCACGTCGGTCGCTAATCTTGACCGGATTGCACGCGCGGCCAAGCGTGTCTCGGTCGAGGTCGCAAAAGGCTACGATGTGATCGTGATCGTCTCGGCCATGTCCGGCAAGACGAACGAACTGGTCGGCTGGGTCGATGAAACATCGCCGCTTTACGATGCGCGGGAATATGACGCCGTCGTGTCCTCGGGGGAAAACGTCACCGCTGGCCTGATGGCGCTGCGTTTGCAGGAAATGGGGATCAATGCCCGCAGCTGGCAAGGCTGGCAGGTGCCGGTCCAGACAACATCGGCCCATGCCAGCGCCCGGATCGAGGATATCCCGCCCGCCAATATCCGCGCCCGCTTTGACAACGGCATGCAGGTCGCGGTCGTGGCCGGTTTTCAGGGGGTCAGCCCCGAAGGACGGATCACGACACTGGGACGCGGCGGGTCAGACACAACGGCAGTGGCTTTTGCCGCCGCATTCGAAGCGGAACGTTGCGATATCTATACCGATGTGGACGGCGTCTATACGACGGATCCGCGCATCACCTCCAAGGCGCGCAAGCTCGACAAGATCGCGTTCGAGGAAATGCTCGAACTCGCCTCGCTCGGGGCGAAGGTCTTGCAAACACGCTCTGTCGAACTGGCGATGCGCTACAAGGTGCGCCTGCGCGTGCTGTCGTCGTTCGAGGAACCATCTGACGAGGCAGGCACGCTGGTCTGCGATGAGGAAGAAATCATGGAACAAAATGCTGTTGCCGGTGTCGCATATTCCCGCGACGAAGCGAAACTGACACTCATTTCGGTCGCCGACCGCCCGGGGATCGCCGCGGCGATCTTCGGACCGCTGGCCGATGCGGGCGTGAACGTGGACATGATCGTGCAAAACATCTCTGAAGAAGGTCGCACCGACATGACGTTCTCGTGTCCGGTCGATCAGGTGTTGCGCGCGCAAAAAGCGATGGAAGACGCCAAGGCCAGCGAGTCAATCAACTTTCATGACTTCGTGACAGACGATCAGGTTGCAAAAGTATCAGTCGTGGGGATCGGAATGCGGTCACACGCCGGTGTTGCAGCAGATATGTTCAAGGCGCTGCACAACGAAGGGATCAACATCAAGGTCATCACGACCTCTGAAATCAAGATTTCGGTGTTGATCGACCGGAAATACATGGAACTTGCCGTGCAGGCGCTGCACGATGCATTCGATCTGCACAAAGCTGCCTGAATAACAGGCAGCACCGATTTCCCGAGGTTGATAGCGCAATGCCCCTTTGCCTTGTCGGACCTGTCCTTTAAGACAGTCAGCGGGGGAACGCATAATGCCGCAAAGCGTTGAATCAGAAAGCCGGAAACTGCTCGGACGCCTGCGAAAGGCGCTGGCAGAAGATGGGGCCGGACAGGAAAGGCTCGACCGGATCGTCGAACTGATCGCCAGTTCGCTGGCCACCGAAGTCTGTTCGATCTACCTGTTCCGCGATACCGAGACACTTGAACTTTGCGCCACCAAGGGTCTGCAGGCCGAAGCCGTGCACCTTACCCGCATGCGGCTCGGCGAAGGGCTTGTGGGCCGTGTCGCAAAGACCGGACAGGTCATGAATACCGCCGATGCCCCGAACGAACGCGGATTCCGCTATATGCCGGAAACGGGCGAGGAACGGTTTTCATCATTCTGCGGCGTGCCGATTCAGCGGCTTGGTGATGCGCTGGGTGTTTTGGTCGTACAGTCAAAGGAAGCCCGCGAATTCACCACTGACGAGGTCTACGCGCTCGAAGTCGTTGCGATGGTGATCGCAGAAATGACAGAACTTGGTGCCTTTGTCGGCGAAGGTGCCGCCCTGTCCGCACGCCACCAACAGGCAGTGATGTTCAAAGGCAGCGTTGGTCAGGAAGGCGTCAGCGAAGGTCAGGTCTATCTGCATGAACCGCGGGTCGTCGTCACGAACCCGATTTCCGAAGACCCGGACGTCGAACTGGCCCGCTTGCGCGAAGCAGTCGATACGCTGCGCATGAGTGTCGATGAGATGCTGACGGATTCGCCGCAGATGGTCGGCGATCAAAAACAGGTCTTCGAAGCCTACCGCATGTTTGCCAATTCCCGTTCGTGGATGAAGCGCATGGAAGACGACGTCTCCAACGGTCTGTCCGCCGAAGCGGCTGTCGAAAAGGAACAATCGCTTGCACGCTCGCGCCTTGGACAGGCCAAGGACGCCTATATGCGCGAACGGCTGCACGATCTGGACGATCTGTCGAACCGCCTTCTGCGCATACTGACAGGCCAAGGCAGCGAAACGGGTGCGGAAATGCCCGACAACCCAATCCTCGTCGCCCGCAACATCGGCCCTGGCGAGCTTTTGGACTATGGCAAGACATTGCGCGGGATCATTCTGGAAGAAGGGTCCGTCGGCTCGCACGCGGCCATCGTAGCCCGCGCCTGGGCCATTCCGCTCGTTATCAACGCCAAGGGCATCACAACCGAAGCGTTGAACGGTGACGTCGTGCTGGTTGATGGCGAACAAGGCATTGTTCACTTGCGCCCCGATGAACAGGTGCAGGCCGCATTCCGCGACAAGATCGCAATGCAGACGCGCGCGCAGGAACGTTATGCCTCGATCCGTGATCTGCCCGCACGGTCCAAATGCGGCACCGAAATCCAACTGCACATGAATGCGGGATTGATGGCCGATCTGCCATCGCTGGAAAGCTGCGGGGCGCTTGGCGTTGGTCTGTTCCGCACAGAGCTACAGTTCCTTGTGCGCAACAAGATGCCCCGACGCGCCGAACTTGTCGCATTGTACCGACGCGTGATGGATGCGGCCAAAGGCAAGCGCGTCGCCTTCCGCACGCTTGATATCGGGTCAGACAAGGTGCTGCCCTATATGAAGCCGAACGATGAACCCAATCCCGCAATGGGCTGGCGCGCGATCCGCGTGGGCCTTGATAAACCCGGGGTCCTGCGCATGCAGCTGCAGGCGCTGATCCGTGCCGCCAATGGTGAACCCTTGACGGTCATGTTCCCGTTCATCACGCTTCGCAGCGAATTTCGCGACGCAAAAGCGGAAATGGACAAGGTGCTCGCCCGCGAACAAAAGCTTGGCAATCCGCTGCCTTCCAAGATCGAGGTGGGTGCGATGCTGGAAACGCCATCGCTCGGATTTGCACCTGAAAGCTTCTACCAAGAGGTCGATTTCATCTCTGTCGGTGGAAACGATCTTAAACAGTTCTTCTATGCAGCCGACCGTGAAAACGAGCGGGTACGCAAACGCTATGACACGCTGAACGTCAGCTTTCTGAGCTATCTGGAAATGGTCGTGGGGCGTTGCGAAAAATCGAATACGCCGATCTCGTTCTGTGGCGAGGACGCAGGCCGCCCGATTGAAGCGATCTGTTTTGCCGCCCTTGGCTTTCGGTCGCTCTCCATGCGCCCGGCATCCGTCGGTCCGGTCAAGCATCTGCTTCGGCAAGTGGATCTAAGCGAGGTCAAATCCGTCATTAACAAGGCCCGCGAAAGCGGCGAGCAATCGGTGCGCACAGCCGTTTCAGACTATTTGCTGGATCAGGCGCGGTTGACTGGCAATCTGGCGGCGACAAGCGCTGTGTGAAACGCCTGTTCGACGGTGTCGGGTCCGTGAATTCGGGCGATGCGGCGCAGACCGAAATGAACGTGAGCCATTTCAACATAGTAATCGGTGAACGCATAGTTCGTCCCCGCACCGGCTGCGGCCCCCAGCAACGGCACCGCCTGTGACGCCAGTTTCTGCGTCAGAACGGTTGCAAAACGTGGTGCGACCCTGCCAAGCAGCCCGTTGATCGCCGCCCCTGTGATGCCAAGACGCGCGCCGATGAATGCGGTATCGACCCCGTCGTCGTCCGGCCCCGGCGCGCCTGCGCCAAAGACGGCAAGGCATTGCAGCCGGGTCTCCTGATCGGTCGGATCTTCGTCATATTGCACAGCAACGCCCTGCACCGCGCGGAAAATCATCGTGGTGGCAATCGGCAGTTCCGCCAACGCAGTGGGCAAACCGCCAACACCCCCAAGCGCGCCTGAAATCGTGGCAAGCACCTTATGCGCCCGATCCGACTTGATCCGCCCTGCCCCGACGCCCGTGCGGGACGTTGCGGCCACGTCATAGCTTTTTTGCAAGGCTTTACGGGCCGCGCCGTTGATTTGGGATTTCGCGCCTTTTGGCAGCAGCTTCAGCGTGTCTTCGACTTGACCGCCTACATAATTGATCGCCTGCATCAGCACGCCGTTTGCCTTGGCTTGGCGCCGCGCAAAGGCTGCAATCATCTCCTCCGCCTCCTCTGTCAGCGGCGGGTGTGGGTTATCGGGGTTCACCAATTTCATCTCGCTCATAAAGAATAGATATGACCGGCCCGACCCGGTTTCAATCTATGGCGCGCAGAACCGATCCGGTGACACCGTCCCAGGCATCATCCACAAGTTCGAGACCCAGAACACGTTTCGGGTTCGTCGGCGGTGGCATTTTCACGTCGCGCAGCCGGAAAAAACCGAACCGGCCGTAATAAGGTGCATCACCCACCAGCATGATCCTTTCCCAGCCAAGTGCGGCGGCCCGTCCGATACAATCCAGCATCAAAAGCGCAGCGATCCCTTCGCCCTGGCGTGTCGGATGGACGGCAATCGGGCCAAGCAGCAACGCTTGCTTTCCACCCACCTTCACCGGCCAGTTTCGCACCGCACCGGCCAGCACACCGTCATGATCCCGCGCAACAAGACAAAGGGCTGCAATCGGTCTGACATCCTCGCGCAGGCGATAGGATGACAAGGCGGATCGTCCGGGCGCAAAACACAGATCATACAGCATTTCGACTTCCCACCAGTCATCAAGCGTTTCCTCGGTGACGACAATCTCTTGTGTTCGCATCTTGCGCTGGCCTGCTCTGTCTTTTCAGGGCAGGTTAGCGGCTGGAACCACAGACGAAAAGGCGCAGCGATGTTCTATAGACCCGAAGACGGTCACGGCTTGCCACACAATCCATTCAACGCCATCGTCACACCCCGCCCGATCGGCTGGATCAGCACGCGCGGCGCGGACGGGTCCGACAACCTTGCACCCTATTCGTTCTTCAACGCAGTAGCCTACGAGCCGCCGCAGGTGATGTTCGCCTCGACAAGCGCGAAACCCGACAGGGACGGTACGAAGGACAGTGTCGCCAACATCCGCGATACCGGTGTTTTTGCCGTAAACATCGTGGCCTTCGCCATGCGTGATGTGATGAATCGAACATCAGGGCCCTGGCCGCGCGACACAGACGAATTCGCAGATGCCGGAATCGCCAAATCCGACTGCGCCACCATCGCCTGTGCCCGCGTGCAGGATGCGCCAGCGACGCTTGAATGCAAGCTGACACAGATCGTGCAGCTTCCCGGCGCGGCGAACTTTGTCGTTTTCGGCGAGGTCACCGGCGTCCATATGCGCGATGATTGCCTTGTGAATGGCCTATTCGACGTGACCACTTTCAACCCGCTCGCACGGCTTGGCTATCACGATTACAGCTTTGTGGACGCGGTCTTCAGCCTCAAGCGGCCTGAAAGCTGAGCGTCAGCAGGTCATCTGAACGTTCAGCCTGCGGATTCCGCTATACGCGATAGGCCGGTCCCGATTGCGGTGCTGGCTTGCGCCCGGATGGGATTCGTGAAGGCTGAAATTCGTGAATGTCGCCGCCAGTCCGGCCAACGTCCCGAAGTTCATCATACTCGCTGATTCCAGCGCCGGTCTGATGCGTTCAAGAATGTGCCACGCCGGATTCATCATCCTGTGCGTCAGTGTAAACTGGCGATTACCGGTGTCGTGCATCTGGTGCCAGTGTTCATTACGAAACGAGAAGGACAGCGCGAGGTCGCCCGGTGCCTCGCGCAATGCATAGCAGCCAGCCCTGAATGCGCTCTGGATCGCGCCGTCAGCGATACCTGTCATACCGCGCTGCAAGTTCGATGTGATCGCCTCGTTTCCGGCCGCGCGCGCGGCGGTGCGACCGGCACTCGGCAGGGTCTCGGCAAGACTGGCCATATCGGCCATTTCAAAGACTTCACCGACATCAATATTGAGGTTCCGGTATTCAAATGCACCGGTCCCGACTGCAAATAGTCGAATAGGCATGTAGCACTCCAATCACTCATTCAATGAACGGAGTCTACGCGATTTCCGGTTTATGACAAAGTCGGGAAAACCCTAGTGCCCGCCAATGATCCCGGTACGCACGGAATAGTCGACGGCCAGCGCGTAATCGGGGTCATCATCACTGTCGACCATCAGGTGCCCGGCCTTGGACAAAAGTTGGTGACAATCGCGGCTCAGGTGACGCAACTGGATCTTCTTGCCAGCCGTCTCGTACTTGGCCGCAACCGCCTCGATTGCCTGCAAGGCAGACTGGTCCACAACGCGGCTTTCGTTGAAGTCGATGATGACAAGCTCCGGATCAGCATCAGGTGCAAAAAGTTCTGCGAACCCGTCCGCAGACCCAAAGAAAAGCGGACCCTGAATGCGGTAAACCTTCTGACCTTCTGTCACCTCGGTATGGGCATGGATGCGGGTCGCGTTGTTCCAGGAATACGCCAGCGCGGACACGATCACCCCGACGACAACAGCCGTAGCAAGGTCGGTATAGACCGTCACAGCCGTCACCAGCACAATGACGAAAGCATCCGTCAACGGTACTTTGAACAAGATCGTCAGCGACTTCCACGCGAATGTGCCGATCACGACCATGAACATGACGCCCACAAGGGCCGCCAGCGGAATCTGCGCAATCAGACCGGATGCAAACAGGATGAAGGCCAGCAGGAACAAGGCCGCGACAACACCTGCAATCCGCGTGCGGCCGCCAGATTTCACGTTGATCATCGACTGGCCGATCATGGCACAGCCACCCATACCACCAAAAAACCCCGTGACAGTATTGGCAACACCCTGCGCGATACATTCCTGCGACGCACCGCCCCGCTTGCCAGTCATTTCGCCCACAAGGTTCAATGTCAGAAGGCTTTCGATCAAGCCGATCGCAGATAGAATCAACGCGTAAGGCAAGATAATCCAGAAAGTTTCCATGTTCAGCGGCGGCAGCAGATCACCATAAAGCCCGGTGACTCCGGTCGCCGGATCAAGGGTCCAGGGAATGTGGAACGGCGGCAACCCGCCCTCGATAGAGGCCAGATCACCCACGCGCGGCACGTCAAGGCCTAGCCCGATCACGAGAAGCGCGACAATTCCGATCCCGGCAAGCGGTGCGGGAATAAGACTGGTGATCTTGGGCCAGATCCAGATGATCGCCATGGTCAGGGCGGTCAGCGCCAGCATCATGTAAAGCGGCATGCCGGATAGCCATTCGCCGTTCGCCATGCCATGCCCGCCGCCACCATGGGCGGTCCCGGGCACCTGGAACTGGCCAAGCTGTGCCAGGAAAATGACGATGGCCAGCCCGTTCACAAAACCCAACATAACGGGATGAGGCACAAGGCGAATGAATTTTCCCCAGCGCATGATCCCGACAAAAACCTGAATAAGCCCCATTAGAATCACAGTTAGAAACAGGTATTCGACGCTGTGTTGCGCCACCAGTGACACCATGACGACCGCCAGGGCACCCGTCGCACCCGAAATCATCCCCGGCCGCCCGCCGATCACCGCAGTGATCAGACCGACGATGAACGCGGCATAAAGACCGACAAGCGGATGAACCCCCGCAACAAAGGCGAATGCGACCGCTTCGGGCACCAGCGCAAGCGCAACAGTCAGACCAGAAAGCACCTCAATCCGGATCCGACCGGGCGTCAACGGTGCATCGGGATCTTTCAAAGACAGACTGTCGGAGAAATTCGCCAGAAGGGCGCGGGCCATGTGCTTACCTGAGATTGGGAACTGCTTTGGCGCGGACCTAGCCCAGCACGCCCGCCTTGTCACCCCCAAGGCTGTAATTGGGTTGCAGACCCTCGCGTCACAAGGCAACACTGGACACAACCAATGGGGGAAAGATGCAGACGAAGATCGGGATAATCGGCGGATCTGGCCTTTATGATATCGTCGGGCTCAGCGATGCGACGTGGATCACGATCGACAGCACGTGGGGGCAACCCTCCGATCAGGTTCTGACAGGTACGCTCGACGGGGTGCCACTGGTCTTTCTGCCAAGACACGGGCGCGGGCATGTGCACACACCCACGACAGTGCCGTACCGCGCGAATATCGACGCATTGAAACGGATCGGGGTGACTGACGTGATCAGCGTCAGCGCGTGCGGATCGTTCCGCGAAGACATGGCCCCCGGTGATTTCGTGATCGTAGACCAGTTCATCGACCGGACCTTCGCGCGGAATAAATCCTTTTTTGGTACAGGCTGCGTCGCGCATGTCAGCGTTGCGCATCCGACCTGTCCACGGCTATCAGCCGCATGTCTGACAGCCGCAAAAGACGCCGGAATCAACGTGCATGATGGCGGGACCTATCTCGCGATGGAAGGGCCGCAGTTCTCCAGCCAGGCGGAAAGCCGGCTCTACCGCGATGTCTGGCACTGCGATGTGATCGGGATGACAAACATGCCCGAAGCAAAGCTCGCCCGCGAGGCAGAGCTTTGCTATGCCTCCGTCGCGATGATCACCGATTACGACAGCTGGCACCCCGATCACGGGGCAGTCGATGTTTCCGATGTCATCAAGACGCTGCAAGGTAACGGCTCCAAGGCGCGCGATCTGGTCACGCGGCTGCCAACGCTGCTCGACCGGATGCGCGCACCCTGCCCGCACGGCTGTGATCGGGCACTCGAACACGCGATCATGACAGCCCCCGACAAACGGGACGCTGCGCTGGTCGCCAAACTCGATGCGGTCGCAGGCCGCGTTCTCTGAAGAAAGCATCCATGAAAACCGTCAAAGACTACATCCGCACCATTCCGGACTTTCCACACGAGGGAATCATGTTCCGGGACGTGACGACACTTTTCGCCGATCCTAGGGGTTTCAGGATCGCGATCGACCAACTTCTGCACCCCTACGCCGGTGAACCGATCGACCGCGTTGTCGGGCTCGAGGCACGCGGCTTCATCCTTGGCGGTGCAATCGCGCACCAGCTTTCGCTGGGCTTCGTGCCGATCCGCAAAAAAGGAAAGCTGCCGGGCAAAACGATCGCACAGCCCTACGTACTCGAATACGGCGAGGCCGTCATGGAAGTACACGAGGACGCGCTGCAACCGGGGGAACGGGTCCTGCTGGTCGATGACCTGTTGGCCACAGGCGGCACAGCCGAAGCGGGGATCAAACTTGTGGAAAAGATGGGCGCATCGGTGATGGGCTGCGCATTCATTATCGATCTGCCCGACCTTGGGGGACGGGCAAAACTGGAACGGCTCGGGATGAATGTTCACACCCTATGCACGTTCGAGGGAAGCTAAGGGGCGCTGCCCCTCGCCTGCGGCTCACCCCGAAGTTTGATTGGACAAAGAAAGACAAACAAAATGCGCCCCGACCCGCTGCCCACTGAAGGGCGGACCATGGTGAAGTCACGTGGTCAGGGCGTCTTTCTCCGTCACGGTCATCAACGCTTCCGCCTGTACCGCAACTCCAGCATGGCGCGTTAACCTTAATAGTTGATGAACACCCAAATCTTTCTTTGTCCAATCAAACTTCCGCCGGAGGCTGGCCGGACGCCTGACGAAAGGACATCGCCCGCATGATGCGAGCACGGGCAGACCAGTGCGCTGGAATGTCATGCGCCGTCAGGCGCGCCGCATTACAGCGCCGGGGTTGAGAATTCCCTCGGGGTCAAGCGCATCCTTGATCGCGCGCATCATCGCCTGTTTTGCCGGATCCGCGTAGGTTTCGAGATCATCCACCTTGAGGCGGCCGATCCCGTGTTCTGCGCTCACCGATCCACCATGCGCGTGCGCCAGATCATGTACCGCCTTTTTCACCACATCACGCAGGTTGCCATAGTCTGCGCGCGACTTCCCCGCCGCGGGAAAAACGTTGTAATGCAGGTTGCCGTCGCCAAGATGTCCAAAGCAATTGATCCGAAAATCGCCCAACTTCTCAAGCAACTCTGCTCCTTCATCAATGAAGGCCGGCACACTGCCGAGCGGGACTGAAATATCGTGGCTGCTGACCGATCCGATCCGGCGATTTGCCTCAGGAATGCTTTCGCGGATATGCCAGAACGACAACCTGTCAGCTTCCGACTGCGCGATGACACCGTCACTGACCAGTCCTGCCGCGAACGCTTCGGCGAACAACTCCTCAAGGGCTGCATCCGGCGAAAGCCCGCGTGGCAGACCGACGTCGATCAGGACTATCCATTCGGGCGACGGTGACAGCGGCGCTTTGACCTCTGGCCCCACCTCGGCCAGAAAATCCATGCCTTGCCGGTGCATCAACTCGAAGGCTGATATGCCTTCGGCCATCCGTGCGCCTGCCATCGCCAAAAGGTCCAGTGCCGCGGCAGGCGACGTGACGGCCATCATCGCAGCACCCCGTTCTGCGGGGCACGGAACCAGTTTAAGTGCTGCCGCCGTAATGATCCCCAACGTCCCTTCTGACCCGATCATCAGGTTGCGCAGATCGTAACCGGTGTTGTCCTTGCGCAGCCGGGACAGCCCGTGCCAGACCGACCCGTCAGCGCGAACCACCTCAAGCCCCAGACATTGCGCGCGCGCATTGCCGTAACGCAGAACGTTCACGCCACCAGCGTTCGTGGCCAGCAATCCGCCGATCCGGGCAGATCCTTCCGATGCCAGCGACAGCGGAAAAAGCCTGTCGATATCCTCGGCCGCTTTCTGGACATCGGCAAGGATGACGCCCGCCTCGACAACCATCACGTTCTCACGCGGATAAACGTCACGTATTTGGTTCAAACGTTCGACCGACAGGACGACAGGTGTTGGTCCGTCTTCCATGATTTGCCCGCCGACAAGTCCGGTCCCGCCGCCGTAAGGGACGATCCCGACCCGCGCCGCGTGGCAGGCCTTGACCATCGCGGCGACCTCTTCGGTCGTGCCCGGAGCGACGACAAGCCCGTGCCCGTGCCACCTTGCCCGGCTTTCTGTAAAGTATTTTTCCGTGTCCGCCTTGAATGCTGCTGCGGGCAAAAGCGCGCGCAACTCTGTTTCGAATTCCGGCGTGACAGGGTTAAGCATGGCGGGCTCCTTTGCTGTTGCTTCAAACATGCCCGGGCACAAGGTTCAATGCGTCAGGTGCGCGCCTTTTCAAACGCGGTCCAGGCAGCCTCGAACCGCGCGAAATCAAACCCCGCTTCGCGCGCGGGGCCAAGCACAAGCTGCTCTGTCTCCTGCATCTTGCGGATCGCGGCGGCAAGGTGGTCGACAACATCGGGCGGCACGACCACCGCGCCGTGCCTGTCCGCGTGAACAAGATCGCCGGGCGACACGGTCAGGCCGAAGATAGTCACCGGGCCCGCCAGTTCAGTCACATGCACGAACCCATGGCTTGGCCCGATCGACCCCGCGACGACCGGAAATCCGTCGGCCATGTCGCCAAGGTCGCGCATCACGCCGTTCGTCAACGCGCCGGCCATGCCAAAGCCCTTGTGAACGGTCGTATTCACTTCGCCCCAGAAGGCCCCGATAGCATCGGGGAAATCCGTGTCTTCGATCACGGCGACTGACGGTTTCGGGGCTTCGGCCATCATCTTGTAGTAATCCATGCGCCGCGCACGGATCACATCGGGCGCTTCGGTCGGCGGCGTCACGGCGCGGATTTTGGCCGTTACCGCATAGCCGACCACCACGCCTTGCGGATCGGACGCCAGCATCGTGCCGCGCGTGAACGCATTAAATCCGCGTTTGCCTTGCGCGACCTCGATTGCATTGCAAACCGTCGGGGTGTCTACACTGCGTAGTAGTGTCAAAAGGCTTTGATCCATTAGTCCTCCAGCCAGCGGCGCAAGGCCGCTGTCGTTTCTTGGGGTTGCTCCAGTGTTGGCAAATGCCCTGCGTTTTCAATGACCTGCAAGGTCGCGTGCGGCATCAGATCAGCCATCAGCGTGTGACGGTGCAGCGGGCAAAGCGCATCCTCCCGCCCGCACAGGATCAACGCCGGGCACTGCGCGTTTCGCAAGGTGTCCTGCTGGTCCGGGCGCGTTTGCAAGGCGCGGGACTGGTTTTCAAAGACGTCCGGACCAAGGCCCAGCGCCATGTCCATGCACAGCTCTAGTATGGCGTCGCGCTGTGGTCCGTCGGCCAGATAGCGCGGCTTCATTTCATCGCGCATGACGCCTGCCAGCCCGCCTGCGCGCACTTTTGCGATCTGCGTCTCTCTCGCATCGAGGATTGCGTCCGCTTCGGCCTTTGGGTTGGTGTCCATCAATGCGATCCGCGCCACGCGATCCGGGGCCTGCGACAGGATTTCCATTGCCACGATTCCGCCCATCGACAGCCCCGCCAGTGCAAAACGCGGTGGTGCATGGGCAAGCACCTGCGCGGCAAGCGCGCTGACCGTATCCGCCCCGCCAATGTGTGCCACCTGCACGGCCCGTTCCTGCGAAAAGGTTGCAATCTGTGACGCGAAAAGTCGCGCATCGCACATCATGCCCGGCAGGAAAACCAGTGGTATCATTTCGCGGCTGCGGCCCCTTCTGCCATCGCGCCGAGTTTGGCATAGGCAATTTCGGGATCAACCGCGCCAAAGCCCGCGAATGTACCAAAGCCGCAATCACTACCTGCCACCACGCGATCGCGTCCGACAATTTCCGTAAAGCGATCAATACGTTGCGTGACAAGCTCTGGGTGTTCGACGAAGTTTGTCGTCGTATCAACGACGCCGGGAACCAGCACCTTGTCATCGGGGATGTCGGCCTTGCGGTCACGGAACACGGTCCATTCGTGGCCGTGGCGCGGATTTGAGGTTTCGAACAGAAGATAGCGCGCCTTGGCTGACATCAGGGTGTCGAACATCTTGGCCATCGGGATGTCGCAAACATGCGGGCCTTCGTAGTTGCCCCAGCAGATATGGATGCGCACCTTGTCCTGTGGAATGTCCTGAAGCGCGTGGTTCAGCGCCGCGACGTGGCCGTTCGCGATCTTGATGAATTCTGCGTCCGAGAGGTCGTTGAACAGCATGTGCCGCGACAGAGCGAGGTCGGGGCAATCAAGCTGCAAATCAAGGCCCGCTGCGACGATCGTTTCGTATTCCGCCTTCATCGCATCGGCGAGTGCGGCAAGATAGGCCTCGCGCGTTTTGTAGTAATCGTTCTGCAAGAACAAAGAGATGACGCCGGGAGAGGCCGCGTTCATGAAACCGCGTTCCACCCCGTGCTTTTTCATCGCTGCCTTGAGGTTGGCGATATCCTTTTGCAACTCGCCCTGGCCTTTCGATTTCACCTCGCCGACGCACATGGGTCTGGCATATTGCGGTGTGCCGCCCTCGTCAGCCAACCGCTTGAGGAAGCTTGGAAATTTCTTGAGATCAGCTGGCGCGTTGCGCGGGCTGTCACCGTCAAATCCCGTGTAGCGGTCTTTCACATATGTCGCATAGGAAATCTTGGACGTTTCGCCGTCACTGACGATATCCACACCGACGGCGGCCTGCCTGCGCACGGTTTCATCGACGGCGGCCGTCATGCAGGCATCAAATTTTGCCTGATCAAAGGGCTGGCCGTGTTCGCGTGAAAAGATTAAATCCACGACCTCTTGCGTGCGCGGCAAGGATCCGGCGTGCGTTGTTAGGACTTTGGCCATTTCGGCTCCTTTCGGGTGGTGACTTGCGTGCACAACCTGTGCACAGGGCGTACACCGTGCTGCACAGTTTGCGCGATTAACCTTTCCACGTCAGGCCCGCCGGGTCACCCGTGGCGACGACATGGTAAAGCGATGCTTCGCCCGACATGGACGGCACCGCGTTGTGCATCAGCCCCTCTGGCACCGACATCGTATCACCCGGCGCAAGCGTGGCGCTGCCACCGTCCCAACTGACCCGCCAGTGTCCGCGCATCGGCATCAGCACGGACGGATATGGATGGCTGTGCATTTCATCGGAAGCAGAGTTGCGGTTCATCAGTGCCACCTCGAACCCCGGCTTGTCGCGCAGCCGCCCGTGTTCGCCGATCACGGTAACGGGTTTTTTGTCGGCAAGCGCCATCAAATCCCAATAGCGGGCGACGTAATGCGGCACGACGTCGGCCGACGTGGGTTCGGGAAAGGTTGCAAGTTCAGCGTCTGTCAAAAGCGGCATCGGCTTTAGCCCATCGGGCAGCGTCTGCCCTTTCTTTGTGTCGTAAAGCTTTCCGTTCTCGCCCAGCACCAGCCCGTGCCCGGCGGCATCCTCGATCACCTGCGGTGCCCAGATCACGCCGCCACCCGCATCATCACCACCAAGCACCGCCATGATCATCCCGTAATCAGTGCCAATATTTTCAAACCCGCGAAAGATGCCGGTCGGGATATTGATGATGTCACCCTCTTCCAGAACGACCTCACCCGCGTTCCCCCAACGGCCCCAAAAGAACCGCCAACGCCCTTTCAGGACAAAGAACACCTCGGCTGTGCGGTGGCTGTGAAGCGAGTTGCGGCACTTTGGCGGCTGTCCCGCCGCGCCGATATTGAAACCGTGCGGAATGGCCAGATGCACGTGCTGGTCGGGGCTTTCGCTGACACCGCCGCCGATGATCGTGAAGTTTTCCTTCTGATCGCTGCCCGGTGTATGTGCGTCGATAAAGGCCGTCTTGCACGGGTGCAGATCACCATAGCGGACAATGCGGGATTCCATTTCAGCGGGGGTCATTTTGTTTTGCTCCGGTCCCCGAGGTGGTCCGGGACATTTGGTTGTGGCTGGTCGAGGTTCCGGATCAAGTCCGGGACGTGTGGGTTCATGACAGGATTCATTGTGACATTGGACAGGTCGGGCTTGTCCCGCCCCAGGGTTCGCACAACAGCAGTGCCCCAACTTGTTTCATCGCGATGTCGGCGTTCTGGACCGACACATCAATAGCCAGGTCACGAGATGTGATTTCGACGACCGCGTCACCGGACACAAGGATGATGTGGGTGTTATAGCCAAACTTTCCGTCGACGATGTATCGCCCACCGGTCCAGTCCCCGTATGCGAACGGCTGACCCTCGAGGCAGTTGCCCATATCGGCGCACCTTTTCGCGATGTCAGGCGAAACTGCAAATTCAATCTGCGGGTCTGACGTGGTACCGCCGAAAACGCCAATGACCGGGTTTGTGCCTTCTCCACATTCAAACATAAGTATCGGCCCTTGCGACAGGGAAACCCTGCAATTCCCCGGCACAAAGGCCGCCGCGTCGATCTGCTGCAGGGCCGTCATATCGACCTTTGCATCATTCGCGTGGCCCGCAGCCGGGATCAACACGCAGCAGGCAATGCCAATGACGCGTCTCATCCCTGCGCCATCAAAATCTGCTTCCAGATCGCGATCTCATCATACAGCGCGAATTCACGCCGCAGCCCCCATGGCCCGAACTCGGCATGGCACATGCCCATCACATGGACTGGTGCGCCGGTGGGTTTGCCAAAACTACCCCAGCCTTCGTGCAGTCCGTCGAGCGACCAGCGGATTGCGGCGCGCGGCGAGAGCATGTCGCCATCCATCCCGATCTGGTGATGGATCTTGAAGTCCGCATTCGGAAAGGACGACCGCAGCCCGACCCAGAATTCCAGACAGCCCTCGCGCCCGATGCTTGTCTTGGCCCCCGCGTATTCACCGATGACAGCGCGGTCGAATTCCTCGGCGATGACGTTGAAGTCCTTGGCCATGATCCGGGTCAGCACGTCTGCGTATTCCTGCCCCCAGTCGTTGTCATTGCCGGTGCCTTTGTAATCGCCCCGCACGTCCATTTTCGGCGTGAAGACGGGTTTGGCGTTGCCCGGACCACCTTCGGCCTCGATCAGGCTGGCGGCATAGCTGGCCGGGTCCATCCCGAGTTGCCGCACGATCCCGCCGTAGTCGCGGATCAGCCATTCGTCGTAGATGACATCATCTTTTGCCGCGCAATCCGCGATCACGCGCACGGTCCATTTCTTGCCTGTCGCAGGCCCGAACTGCCCGTCCCGGCTGTGCGTCGCTTTGGTCAGCAGGCGGTGGGAGGACAGGAAGCCTTCGTCTTCGTTGCCTGACCAGATTACATCCTCGCCCAGCAATTCGCGGTCAGGGAATTCGTTTATCGTGGCCATGGTCGAGGCGATCACCGCCTGATTGCCTTGCTGCACGCCCATGGGTGAGCGCACCGGGATGTCGGGCGCATAGTAGTGGTTCAATGTGCCGACGCCGCGGTCTTCCCAGATTTCCTTGGTGATCCCGATGATATAGTCGGGAAAGTCTTTCCATTTGGGATTGAAACCCTTCATGTGCGTTGTCCTTTGGTCGTGCCGCGCTGGATCAGCGGGCCATCAATTTCGATCTTGCGCGCGGCGACACCTGCGTCGTCAATCTGGGCAAGCAACTGGTCCACCGTTGCCTTGACCATCTGGTTCACCGGTTGCCGCACAGTTGTCAGGTCGTAGGCCGCCCATGCAGCAAGCGGCACATCGTCATAGCCCACGATCGCCACATCATCGGGCACGCTGCAGCCGATTTCGCTGCGCAGCGTGTCCATCACCGCAAAGGCCATGTGATCGTTTCCGACAAAGATCGCATCCGGCGGTGTTGCCGCGTCCATCATCTGGCGGGCGGCCGCGGCCGCTGTGTCCCTGTCGTATTTCCCGTCGATCATGTCGTGCAGCGTTGCCCCAGCCGCCTGAAGTCCCGCGACGAACCCTGCGTTGCGGTCCCGTCCTGTGGATGATCCTTCCCAGCCGCTGATGTGGGCGATGCGCTGATAGCCGCAATCCAGCAGGTGTTGCGCCACCTTGCGCCCGCCCGCCGTGTTGGCCGAGGTCACCGCCGAAATCGCCGTATCGTCCTGCCCCCTATTGAACATCACCACGGGGATGCCCGCCGCCTCGCACCGCGCGGTCAGGTCGCCGTTCATGCCGACCGAGGCAGTGATGATCCCGTCGACCTGATAATCGAGCAGGTCCTGCAGCACACCGGCGACCTGCGCGGCGTCGTTCGTGACCGTGAAGACAAGGATGTGATAGCCTTGCGATTGCAGCGCGTTGGACAGCCGTTCGAGTGCGACCGGATAGAACTGGTTGTCGAGGTAGGCGACGATCAGCCCGATGATCCGGCTTTTGCCTGTGATCATCGCGCGCGCCATCATGTTCGGGCGATACCCGAGCTCTGCCGCCGCTTTTTTCACCTTTTCGATTGTCTTGGGACTGGCCGATGCGCCGGGCGTAAAGACCCGGCTGACCGCCGATTGGCTGACGCCGGCACGTTCCGCGACCTGCAGCGATGTGATCCGTTCGCTTGCCATCAGTCTGCCGTCCAGCCGCCGTCGATCAGCATGTGCGTCCCCGTCATCAGCGCTGCAGCGTCGGAGGCCAGATAGACCACCGGCCCCATGATATCGCTGACGTCACCGATGCGGCCGAGCTTGATCTTGTCCAACAGCCATTTGACCCGTTCGGGCCGTTCAAACGTCTGTTCCGTGAGTGGTGTTCTGATGAAGGTCGGGCAGATCGTGTTGACGCGGATGCCGTGCTGGCCCCATTCGATTGCGAAGGCCTTGGTGAACCCTTCGACGCCGTGCTTGGTGCCGCAATAGACAGCACGGTCGATTCCCCCCACGTGGGCCATTTGCGAGGTGACGTTGATCAGGCTGCCGGGTTTGCCAGCAGCGATCAGCCCTTTGGCCACGGCGACGGTCAGGAAATAGGCCCCCTTGAGGTTGACCGCACTGACCGCATCGAAATCCGCTTCGGCTGTTTCGATTGCGGGCGTGTGAATCGCCAGTCCGGCAGAATTGACGAGCACTCCATAGGGGCCGGTTTCGGCGACTGTCGTTTGCATTGCCGGGACATCGGCGACATCAAGTGGCAGCGCGCGGGCTGTCATGCCTGCGGCAGTCATTTCATCCACCACCGCGTTGAGCTTGTCGGCAGATCGCGCAGCAAGCGTCACGTCAGCCCCTGCTTCACCCAGTGCCACAGCGCAGGCCAGCCCGATCCCCGAGGACGCCCCCGCGACAAGCGCGCGTTTCCCATCGAGCCGGAAGGAAGGCGTGGCCGGAAGGGTCATCGCATGCCCTATTCCGCTGCTGTCTTGTAAGGCGCGCCTTCGCCGTAGGGCACATTGATCCCGCCATAGCGGCGCACGCGGATATTGCATTGCTCGGCGTGGCCCACAAAGCCTTCGAGCATGCAAAGCCGTGATCCATAGGCCCCGATCTCGGCGGCCGCCGCGTCGGTTGTAATTTTCTGATAACTATGCGTTTTCAGATACTTGCCTACCCAAAGCCCGCCGGTATAACGCCCCGCCTTTTTGGTCGGCAACGTGTGGTTCGTGCCGATCACCTTGTCGCCGTTGGCCACATTTGTGCGCGCCCCGAGAAAGAGCGCGCCATAGCAGGTCATCTTGTCGAGGAACCAGTCGTCACGGTCGGTCATCACCTGCACGTGTTCGGACGCGATGTCATCCGCGACTTGCAGCATTTCGTCGTAGGTGTCGCACAGGATCACTTCGCCGAATTCCTCCCAAGAGGTGCGGGCGGTTTCGGCGGTGGGCAGGATTTTCAGGATCCGGTCAATTTCCGACAGCGTATCCTTGGCGAGCTTTTCAGAATTCGTCAGCAGCACGGCTGGCGAGTTGTAGCCGTGTTCGGCCTGACCGAGCAGGTCGGTCGCGCACAACTCTCCGTCGACCGTGTCATCTGCGATGACCATGGTTTCCGTAGGACCGGCGAAAAGGTCGATGCCGACGCGCCCGAACAGCTGCCGCTTGGCTTCGGCGACGAAAGCGTTGCCAGGCCCGACCAGCATATGCACCGGGTCGATGGTTTCGGTACCAAGCGCCATGGCCCCGATGGCCTGAATGCCACCCAGCACATAGATTTCATGCGCCCCGCCCAGATGCATTGCGGCGATCACGGCGGGGTTCGGTTCACCCTGAAACGGTGGTGTGCAGGCGATGATGCGCGGCACCTTGGCGACCGAAGCTGTCGCGACGGACATATGCGCGGATGCGACCATCGGGAATTTCCCGGCAGGCACGTAGCAACCCACAGATTGCACCGGGATATTCTTGTGACCGAGGATCACGCCGGGCATCGTTTCAACCTCGATATCCAGCATGGAGTCGCGCTGCGCCTGCGCGAAGTTGCGTACCTGTTCCTGGGCGAATTTCAGATCCGCCATGTCCTGATCGGACACTTTCGCCATGAGCGCTTCGATTTCAGAGTCCGTCAGCCGGTAGGACGGCGGTGTATACTTGTCGAATTTTTCGGACATGTCGCGCACGGCGGCGTCACCGCGCGTTTCGATGTCTTTCAGACCTTCTTCGACGATGGCGCGGACCTTGGCATCATCTTCGGCGCGCGCCTCTGCGGAGCGGGCGGTTTTCAGGTGGCGAATGGTCATAACAGGCGCTCTCCGCTGTCCTTGTCAAAGAGGTGGCAGATGTTGGCAGGGATCGCCGCCGAGACAGGATCACCAATCTCGACACGGTAGTCCTTGCTGGATTTCACCGACAGGATGGTTCCGCCTGCACGCATCGTCACCATCGTCGCTTCGCCTAGCAGTTCCAGTGAATAGACCTTGGAATTGGCGTTGCTTTCGCCGGTGACGACGGTCGCGTCCTCTGCCCTGAACCCAAGCGTGATCGGCCCTGATACTTCTGTAGGCAAGCCGCTGATCGACACCTTGTCGGCAGTAAAGGTGCCGTTGCTGATCGTTCCGTCCATGAGGTTCATCGCGGGCGAGCCGATGAAACCGGCCACGAATGTATTGGCGGGCCGGTCATAGATTTCGGTGGGGCTGCCCACCTGCTGCACCATGCCCTGATTCATGACGACCACGCGGTCGGCCAGTGTCATTGCCTCGATCTGGTCGTGCGTAACGTAGATCGTCGTGGTCTTGAGTTCGTGGCTGAGGTTCTTGATCTGCGCCCGTGTTGAGACCCGCAGTTTTGCATCGAGGTTGGACAGGGGTTCGTCCATCAAAAAGACATTCGGTTCACGCACAACAGCGCGCGCAAGCGCAACCCGCTGGCGCTGGCCGCCGGACAATTCGGCAGGCTTGCGATGCAGGAAATCGTCAAGTTCCACCATTGCGCTGGCCCGTTTGACCATCGCGTCATGATCGCCCGCCACCTTGCGCACCTTGAGCGGAAAGCGGATGTTTTCGTAGACGTTCATGTTCGGATAAAGCGCGTAGGATTGGAACACCATCGCCACATCCCGATCCTTTGGGTCGAGATCGTTGATCCGTTTGCCATCGACCAGAATGTCGCCGCCGGACGCGTCTTCAAGCCCTGCGATCATGCGCATCGTCGTGGTCTTGCCACAGCCCGATGGGCCAAGCAGCACGAGAAACTCTTGATCTGCGATAGTGAGGTTGAAATCATGGACGCCCACAAACGAACCCCAGCGTTTGGTCACGTTTTTCAACTGGATTTCGGCCATAACGCCCCCAAGGATTGCATACGCATGCAAACTCTTACGGGATTCGCGCTTTCTGGCAAGACCTCAAATAATAAAACGCGATTTGGCCGTGGAGCGACATATTCTTTCTTGCCTAAACGCACCGAAAGGCGGTTAAATTGCAATCGTATGCAAGGGCTTTCGCGATTCGCGGGTGCCTGCAGGTATCACTCGCAGCCATCGCGCTGCCCAAAATATGCTGCGCAATAGCGGCAAAGTTAGAACTGGGAGGTTCTTGAAAATGAACATGTTAAAAACAGCCCTTCTTGGGACGGCGATCGCCGCGATTTCCGGAACAGCTGTCATGGCGGACGGGCACGGCTGCTCTGTCACGGAAGGCCGCATCAGCATCATCGGCAACGAATTCCCTGCGATCCAGTCGGTCGGCGCTGCCGCCCTTGCCTGCGCTGAGGGCATCGAGGCCGAGACCAACCTGACCGCCGACCACCAGACCCTGAACGTGGCTGGTATGACCGGCAATCCGGCTGAGTACACCTCGGCCATCATCGCCAATTCGTCCATCGTCGCGCTGATCAACGAGGACGTCATTCGTCCGCTGGATGATCTGGTCGCGCAATACGGGCAGGACATCCCGCCCCGCCAGTTGATCACCATTGACGGCAAGGTCATGGCCGTCGCCTTTATGGCGAACGCGCAGCATCTGGTGTACCGCAAGGACGTGCTGGAACAGATCGGCATGGATGTCCCCACGTCCTATGAAGAGGTGCTGGAAGCCGCTGAAAAGATCCGCGCCGAGGGCATCATGGAATACCCTGTCGGCGGTGCCTATGCCGCTGGCTGGAACCTCGCCGAGGAATTCGTAAACATGTATCTGGGTGCGGGTGGCGCGTTCTTTGAGCCCGGCACGGCCAATGTCTCGATCAACAACGAGAAGGGCATTATGGCGCTGGAGACGATGAAGGCGCTGACCGAATACATGAATCCCGACTATCTGACCCATGATTCCAACGCCACCAGCGCGGAATGGGAAGCCGGCAATGTCGCCCTGATGAACATGTGGGGCAGCCGGACGGGTGTTCTGATGGACGAGGAAGGATCTGAAGAGGTCGTTTATTCCAACACTGTCGCGGGTGGTCCGCTGACCGTTGGTGACAGCGGCGTGCCTGCATCCACCCTGTGGTGGGATGGCTGGACAGTGGCCAAGAACATCAGCGACGAAGAAGCCGCTGCCACCTTCCAGGCCCTTGCACATGCCACATCCCCTGCCTTGCTGAACGACGAGACCATGGGTCAGGCCGTGTGGCTGATGGAGGGTTACCAGCCACAGCCGGTAAACGAAGGCGTACTTGCCACGGTTGCCTCTGGTGCGCAGCCGTATCCGATGCTGCCTTACATGGGTCTGCTGCACACAGCCCTTGGCGACAACCTTGCCGAGTACCTGCAGGGTCAGGAATCCGCAGAGCAGGCGCTCGCTGACGTCGAGGCGGCCTATACGACCGCCGCAAAAGAACAGGGCTTCCTGCAATAGGATACCCGACGGCCGGGGTGCTGACGCGCCCCGGCCATAACTGATTTCAAGGCCACGGGGGCGCGGGCGACGTGAAGCACAAGACCTTTTTCTGGTTTGTTTTGCCATCCGGGCTGCTGATGATGCTGTTCATCGCTTTCCCGATCTTTTCCGTTATCACCCAGTCGCTTTATTCCCAGCACGATCAGGTACTGCTGACAGTCGAAAACTGCGGCCCCTTCGGGTGCACGCAATCGACCACTGTCGATCAGGACGCCACTGCCGCGCTGAAGCAGGAACAACCCTTGGGCAAATGGGCGGGGACTGGCATCTACCGCGACCGCAACCATCTGGCCTTTGGCGAAGTTGCCGCCGCATGGGTCAATGCGGACGGTTTGCCCGACTTTGGCCGCAGCCTGATGAACCTGCCGTTTTACAAGGCGATGGCCTTTACCCTGACCTACACTGCCATTGTTACCCCACTGACCATCATCCTTGGTTTTGCTATTGCCGTCGGCGTCAATTCGGTGGCCACAGCCCTGAAAGGGCCGACGATCTTCTTCTCGTTGCTGCCTTTCATCGTCACACCGCTGGTCGGATCGCTGGTGCTGTTCTGGATGGTGGATGCAAACGGTATCCTTGGCGCGGGGCTGCAATGGCTGACCAACAATCCAACGCTATCGGTCAAGGCCTCGACCGCGCTGATGTGGATCATGCTGATGGTCTATGGCGTCTGGCACGCAGCCCCTTTCGCGTTCATCGTGTATTACGCGGGGCTTCAGACCGTAAACACCGACACGTTGGAGGCGGCGCTGATTGACGGAGCCTCGCGCTGGCAGCGCATCCGCTATGTCGTTGTCCCGCATCTGTTTCCGCTGACCACATTCATCGCCCTGATCCAGCTGATGGACAATTTCCGGGTTTTCGAGCCGATCGTGTCGTTCAGCGCGCAGGCCCATGCGGCGTCGCTGTCCTATGCGATCTACAATGATCTGTCCGGTGAAACGCGCCTGCTGTCTTCGGCGGCGGCCACGTCTGTGCTGACGATCCTTGGCGTTGCCATCCTACTTTCGCCCGTGCTGGTGCGCACGTATCGCGATTTCAGCAATCCACGCTAGGGGCGACAGTATGAGCAGCAAAGCGCAACAACAGTCCATGCCGATCCGGATTTTCGCCACCAGCTTTCTGTTGCTTTGGCTGGTGCTGGCCGCCTTTCCGTTTCTGTGGACCCTTTGGGGGTCGTTCAAGGTCGAGGGTGATTTTTTCTCGAAGGCGGACTGGGCCAATTCCGTTTTTGGCAATCTGACCCGCGTTGAAACCGGCGGCAGTTTCACCGGTGACGGATATTACGGGGCGTGGGTCCAAGAGGAATTCTGGCGCGCGGCGCTGAATTCCGCGATCGTCTGCGTTTGCGTTGTTACAATATCGCTGACCTGCGGGACGCTGGGCGGCTATGCCCTGTCGCGGTCCACCTATCGCTATGCGTTCTGGTTTCTGTTCTTTGCCCTGATCTTTCGGGCGATGCCACCGATCACGCTGGTTTCGGGCTATCTGTTGCCCTTTTTCGAATGGAACCTTTGGGGCCATCTGTCCACCACCATTATTGTGTTGGTCGCGATCAACCAGCCGTTCACGCTGTGGATGCTGCATGCCTTTTTCAAGAATATCCCCAAAGATCTGGACGAAAGTGCGATGGTGGATGGTTGCAACCGCTTTCAGGCCTTCCGGCATGTCATCATTCCGGTGATGTGGCCCGGTGTCATTACCACGGGGCTGTTCAGTTTCTTGCTGGCCTACAATGACTTTGCCGTCACCACGATGCTGCTGTCCAAGGAGAACCAGACAATGGTGCCCAAGATCGCATCCTTCCTTGGCACCACGCAAACAAAGGGCAACGTGATGTTCGCCGTTGCCGCCGTTGTTTCCGTGACTGCCCCGTTGTTCGTGATGATCATGGTATTCCAGCGCCAGATCGTGTCCGGCCTGACCGCCGGTGCCGTGAAGGGGTAACGCATGTCATTTCAGGCCGAAAAGGCGGTGGTGCGCGCGCATCACGCTGCGATTGCGGGTGCCACGCCTGAAACCGTTGCCGCTGCCCTGGCCACCCACACCACCCCTGATTGGCACTGGCGCGGCATGCATCCCTTTCACGAGCACCACGGCGCAGCGCACGTCGCCGCCGTTTTCTGGACCCCGTTCCTGACCGCGATGACCCGCGTGCAGCGGCGCGAGGATATCTTTTTCGCGGGCCACAACGACCGTGCCGTAGGCGGTGTCTGGGTCTCGTCCATGGGCCATTTGATGGGTCTTCTTGACGCCCCGTTTCTGGGGATACCCGCCACCGGCAAGATCGCGATGCTCCGCTATGCGGAGTTTCACCACGTGCGCGATGGCAGGATCGTCGAGACCGCCATGTTCTGTGATCTGATCCATTTGATGCATCAGGCGGGTCTGCAGCCCTTGCCACCACAGACCGGCGCGCATCTGATCCAGCCCGGACCGATGACACATGACGGCCTGCTGCGCGATGATGCCGACCCGACAGAAGGCCCGAAGACCGCCGCGCTGATCGAACGGATGATTGGCGATATTCAGGCAAATTCAACGTCGCGCGACAACCCCGCGCCCCGCGATGCCACGCCGCAAGACGAACTGCGCCGCTGCTGGCATGACGACATGTTATGGTGGGGGCCGGACGGGATCGGCGCGACCTATACGATCGACCGCTATATCGCCCAGCACCAGCGTCCGTTCCGCACGCAGTTGAAAGACCGCGAATTTCACGGCCATATCTGCCGGATTGCTGAAGGCAACTATGGCGGGTTTTTCGGCTGGGCGAACCTGTCAGTGTTGCCGACCGGCGGTTACATGGGATTGCCCGCATCCGGAAAGCGGGCCGAGATGCGGGTCGTCGATATCTATCGCCGCGACGGTGACAAGCTGGCCGAGAACTGGATTTTTATCGATATCCTGCATTTCCTGAAACAACAGGGGCTGGATGTGCTGGAGCGGATGGAAAGCCTGACCCGCGTCTAGCAGACGATCATTGCAGGGAAATACTGCACTGTCACTCCGCGATCTTCGATGCGGGCTTTGGTGTCTTCATCCACCGCGAAGCTGTTTACATCCAGCGTTTGCAGGCCCCGCATTTGCAGCAGCGGTGCGACGTCATCCGGCAAGGCGGCTTCGAGGGCGAGGTTCTTGATGCTGCGATTGCCTGCGAGCGGTGACAGGTCTGTAATCTCGCCGCTCATGAAAAAGAGCGATTCAAGCCGCCCCATGTTTCGCACGAAAGACAGCCCGTCGTCGGGTCGCGCATCAAGAGAGAGTTCCTTCAGCGCCGTCATGCGATAGACCGGAGCATAGGTCGGCTGCTGGTAAAGATCGTTGGCATGCAGCATTTGCAGATTGCGAAAGGCGGCGACGCCGGACAGGTCGGACACATCCGTCCAGCTGATATGCAGTTCGGTCAACTGCGTCATGTCCGCGATGTCCGCCAGATCGGTGAAGTTTGTCCGACTCATCATCAGCTTGGTGACGTGCGGCATGTCGTTCAGCACGGTGAAATCGGCCAGATGGGTGCCGTCCAGATCAAGTCGCGTGCATTCGCTGGCTTTGCAGGCCGCAACCTTTTCCGCGCCGCGCTTCAGCGCGTCTTCTTTCCAGTCAACGACGGGTGGTGTTTCGGTCTGGCACGCGGTCAGCGCGAGAACGGCAATAAGAGAAAGCAGCAACCGGAACATCATAACGCATCTTTCAAAATGTGATGCTGATACCGTCACAAAGCTGCGCCTTTGGGTCAAGCTATGGGATTCCTGACCTTTTGCGGCGTTTCGCAATGGCAACAAGTCACACCTCAGCCGACGTCGGTCTTGCCCCGTCTGTCATGGCGCAGGTTCGCGTAAAGCACGTGATTGCGCCAGCGACCGTTGATTTGCAGATAGCTTTGCGCGACGCCTTCGTATTTGTAGCCGCACTGTTCGAGCAACCGCCGAGACGGTGTATTTTCGGGTAGGCACCCTGCCTCGATCCGTGACAGATCAAGCGTGTTGAAAGCGTGATGCACGACGGCCTCGATCGCTTCGCGCATGTAGCCGTGACGGGCGAAGGGTTCGCCGATCCAGTAACCCGTCGTCCCCGCCTGTGCCGGACCGCGCCGGATGTGATCCAGCGTGATTGCCCCAAGCAGCGCCTGATCTTCACGCCGGATCAGGAACAACGGCACCGCCGTACCGTTCGCGATAGAGCGTTGCGCCCAGTAGACGCGGTTGGTGAATGCCTTGCGTGAAAGGTGGTCACGCGCCCATGTCGGTTCCCACGGGCTGAGAAAGCTTTCGCTTTCGCGCCGCAGGGCTGACCATTGCCGGAAATCACCGTGCATCGGTGGGCGCAGCGTCATCCGTTCTGTTTCGAGTTTGACCTTACGCCGTGTGCCGAGCATCAGGCAGCTAACCTTGCCCGCAGCGCCTCCAGCGTGGGCGCGTTGGATGCTGGTCCGTAAAGCGCCATCGCCGCGCCTGCATTGCCAGCCATGTGGCCTGCAAAGTTGCGCACGTCCTGCGTTGTCACACCGTCGACGTGGGCGATGGTTTCTTCGAGCGGCGGAATGCGGTCCCAGATCGACAACAGACGCGCCAGTCGTTCGCCCCGGTTGGACGGGCTTTCCAGCCCCATCAGCAGACCCGCTTTCATTTGCGCCCGCGCGCGCGCGACTTCTTCGTCGGTCATGTCATCGGCGGCGCGTTTCATTTCGTCCACAGTGATTTCGGCAAGCTGGCCGATCTGTTCGGCGCTGCTGCCCGCGTAGATCGTCGTGAGTCCCGTATCTTCGTAGGCTCCTGCCTGCGCGAAGATCGTGTAGCAAAGCCCGCGGTTTTCACGGATTTCCTGAAACAGCCGCGAAGACATGCCGCCGCCCATGGCTGTGGCATAGATCTGCGCGGTATAGATCGCAGGGTCGCGGTAGTTCGGACCTTCGAGAGCAAGCGCGAAATGCACCTGTTCGAGATCCTTTGTCATCCGCTTTTCACCGCCGCCGAATGCCGCAGGTTGGATCACGGCTGCCGGTTTTACCCGTTCAAGATGCCCAAACAGGTCTTCGGCCTGCCGCACGATTGCATCATGGTCGATCCCACCCGCCGCGGACAGGATCATCTGGTTGGGTCCGTAGTGTTCACCCACAAAGTGCGACAGGTCTTCGCGGTTGAAACTGCTGACCCGTTCGGATGCGCCAAGGATAGTCCGGCCCAGCGCCTGATCGGGATAGGCGACTTCTTGCAGCCAGTCGAAAATCACATCGTCTGGCGTATCAAGCGCCTGACCGATTTCCTGCAGGATCACGCCCCGTTCGACTTCGATCTCGTCGGGGTCAAAGACAGGGTTCAGCAGGATATCTGCGATGACATCCAGCCCGAGTGCCACGTCGTTTTCCAGCACACGCGCGTAGTAGGCTGTCATCTCGCGCGAGGTATAGGCGTTGATATAGCCGCCCACGTCCTCGATCGCCTCGGCGATCTGCAAGGCGCTGCGCGTCTTGGTGCCCTTGAACGCCATGTGTTCAAGGAAATGCGCGATTCCATTCTGTTCGACCCGTTCGTGGCGTCCACCCGCCCCGACCCAGATGCCGATGCTGGCAGAATGCAGCCCCGGCATGTGTTCGGTCACGATCCGCAGACCGTTGGACAAGGTGTGCGTTTGGATGGTCAATTGATGCGATCCCGGATGATGGTTTGTATGGCTGACAGGTCGTTGGCGACGCGCGTGATGCGTTCTGAACGCTCATACAGGTCTGCCATGCGTGGGGGCAAGGGGGGATGGATGTTTGTCGCGGCTTCGACAGCCGCCGGGAATTTGGCGGGGTGCGCTGTTGCGAGCGTGACCATCGGTGTGCTGCCTTGATGCGCCTCGGCCACGTGGACGCCCACGGCGGAATGCGGGCAAAGCAATTCGCCGTGTTTTGCCACATAGGTCTTGATCGCTGTCGCGGTTTCTTTTTCGGATGCGCGCCCCGATTTGTAGGTTTCCTTGAGCGCCTGATAGGCCCCCTGGCTGATGGTGAAGCCGCCTGATTTCAGGTCTTCCATCTGCCCAGCAACCGTCCCGCCATCCTGATCGTAGGCATAGAACAGCGCCCGTTCAAAATTGGAACTGACTTGGATGTCCATCGACGGGCTGATCGTTGGCGTGACACCTTCCTTGGTATAGGCCCCGGTTTCCAGCGTGCGGTGCAGGATATCGTTGCGGTTTGTGGCGACGATCAGATCCTTGATTGGCAGTCCCATCTGTTTGGCGATGTAGCCCGCAAAGATGTCGCCAAAGTTGCCTGTCGGCACCGTATAGCTGATGTCACGACCCGGAGCGCCGAGCGATACCGCGGATGAGAAGTAATAGACCACCTGCGCCAGCACCCGCCCCCAGTTGATCGAATTGACGCCAGCGAGCGAGACCTCTTCACGGAAGGCGAAATCGTTGAACATGTCCTTGACGGCCGCCTGGCAGTCGTCAAAGTCCCCGTCCACGGCGATGGCGTGCACGTTGTCTTCGGTCGGTGTCGTCATTTGCCGGCGCTGCACCTCTGACACCCGGTTGTGCGGGTAGAGGATGAAGACGTCGACCGCATCAAGCCCGCGGAACGCCTCGATCGCGGCGGACCCGGTATCGCCTGACGTTGCCCCCACGATTGTCACCCGCTTGCCAGAGCGCGTCAGTGCGGCTTCGAACATCTGCCCGATGATCTGCATGGCGAAGTCTTTGAACGCCAGCGTCGGCCCGTGAAAGAGTTCGAGCAGGAAGTGATTGCTGTCCAACTGCACGAGCGGTGCGCGGGCGGCATGGCCGAAACCGGCGTAGGCTTTCGTGATAAGTGTTTTGAATTCAGCGTCGGTGAAGGTGTCGCCGATAAAGGGGCGCATCACGGCGAATGCGATGTCCTCATAGGATTGCCCCGCCATCGCGGCGATCTGACCCTGTGTCAGCGTCGGGATGGTTTCGGGCACGTAAAGCCCACCATCGCGGGCAAGGCCGGTCAGCATTGCCTCTTCGAATGTCAGAACGGGGGCTTTGCCACGCGTGGAGATATAGCGCATCAGGTGGCGTCCTTTTGCCGTGTGCGGAAGATCAGGTAGATCGTCATGGCCGCCCAGACGATTGCCAGCAGGAACCACGTGATTGCGTATTCCCAGTGGTCGTTCTTGATGCTGGCACTGTTGATCGGCAGCGGTGTCAGACGCGGATCCTGTGCCGTGCTGGTGTTGGCGACAACCATGATCGGCAGTGTGTCCAGTGCCTGCGACATGGCGATCACGTCGCGGGCAAACCATGTGTTTGCTGCGATGTCGGGGGCGGGCGTGGAGCTGTTCTTATCGTCCGGCCAGATCAGGTTACCAGCGATTTCCGTCAGGTCCGTGCGCGGGGCGGCGTCTTTCGCATCCAGCGGCAGCAGCCCCAGATCGACGAGAATCGCGCCGCCCGATTGCATTTCGAATTTCGAGATGGTCCGGAAACCTGTTCCCGCTTCCGTGCCCGACACAAGCACATGCAGTTCTTCGCCCGTCGGACGCCCGACCACATAGACCCCGCGATAGTTGTCGTTTGCCCGCGACACCGAGAGCGGCAATGCCACCGGATCAGCGGCAAGCCGGGCGTCGATATCTGCAAGGATCGTCTCTTTCCATTCCAGCCGCTGCAGCTGCCAGATGCCAAGGTAAAGGAGGATTGCACATCCGCCGATGCCAAGGATGAGGGGGAAGATGATGTTGCGCAAAGTGCCGTTCCGCGATGAATTTCGTCAGGGGTCTATAGCCCCGTTCAGCCTGCGGGGAAAGGGTGTCACACCGTCAAGAAAAAGGGCGGGGAAACCCCCGCCCTTTGGATCATTGGATGGTGCCGACCTTAGCCGCCCCAGACGTAGACGGCGGCAAAGAGGAACAGCCAGACAACATCAACGAAGTGCCAGTACCATGCGGCTGCTTCAAACCCGACGTGCTTTTCCGGGGTGAAGTGACCGGCCTGCAGACGTGCGAGGCACACTGCCAGGAAGATCGTCCCGATGATTACGTGGAAGCCATGGAAGCCCGTCGCCATAAAGAAGTTCGCGCCATAGATATTGCCCGAAAAGCTGAACGCCGCGTGGCTGTATTCGTAGGCCTGAAAGCCGGTGAAGATCACACCGAGTCCGATCGCGATGATCAGGCCCCATTTCATGTCTTCGCGGTTGTTTTCGTGCACAAGCGCGTGGTGCGCCCAAGTTGCCGCCGCACCCGAACACAGCAAGATCAGCGTGTTGATCAGTGGCAGGTGCCATGGGTCGAAGGTTTCGATCCCTGCCGGCGGCCAGACACCATCGACTGCCGGGCTGTTCGGGCTCATCGGGTACATGGCGTGCTTGAAGAAGGACCAGAACCATGCCGCAAAGAACATGACTTCGGACATGATGAACATGATGAACCCGTACTTCAGGCCGATGCGCACCACAGGCGTGTGATCGCCCACTTTGCTTTCCTCGACCACGTCGGACCACCACGCGTACATCACGTAAAGCACGAGCGCGAGGCCGATAAGGAACATGTAGGGACCGCCGCCCTGTTTTGGCATCCAGAGAACGGCGCCAAACAACATGAAGAACGCGCCGACCGAACCGAGAAGCGGCCAGATCGAGGGGTTCAGAATGTGATAATCGTGGTTCTTTTCATGTGCCATGTGCAGTCTTCCCTGGCTTGAGCGGCTTATTGTGTCACGGGCGCAGGGGTCTGCGCCGCAGTCTGGTCCAGATAGGCCTGCATCTCTTCTTCGGGCAGGTCAATCTGATAAAACGTATAGCTGAGCGTAATTGTGTGTACGTGCTGGCCTTCGCGGTCGTTCACGATCGCGGGATCAACGAAGAAGTTGACCGGCATCAGCACCGTTTCACCGGGCATCAGCACCTGTTCTTCAAAGCAGAAGCAATGGATCTTGTCAAAGAACGCGCCCGCCTCGTAAGGGGTCACGTTGTAGGACGCGCTTCCGGCGACGGGCACATCAAGCGGGTTGTGCGCCTCGTAATATGCCATGCCGGTTTCACCGATCCGCAGGGTCATTTCCCGCACTTCGGGTTTGAAGGTCCATGGCATGTCCCGTTCGAGCGATGCATCGAACCGGATGGTGATTTCCTGATCAAGAATGGTGTCCGGCCCGACTTCGGCGACATTCGTCACACCGCCAAATCCCGTGACCCGGCAGAACCAGTCATAAAACGGGACAGACGCCCAAGCCAGCCCGCCCATGAACACGACCACACCCACCGTCTGAATCAGCGTGCGTGCGGGACCCTGCACATTGGGAAGAAAGCGCATCAGTTGCTCCCTTCTTCGGGGATGATTTGCGGGCGGGCGACGTGATCGAAGCGTTCAAATGCCTCTACCTCGCCCAGTTGGATCACCTTGACGACCGTCAGGCCGAACACGATGGCGATAAACCCGACGAGGATCAGGCCCACTCCCATGTTCTTGCCCAGACGGCGCTGGTGGATTTCATGTTCGACTTTCAAAGCCATTACCAGCCACCCAGACCTTGTGTCTTCAGGATTGCCTCTGCCAGCAGGGCCAGGAAATGCGCAAAGAGGTAGTAGAGCGAGATCTTGAAGGTATTCTTTTCGACGGCGAAATTGTCCGCATCTGCCGCGTCGGTGTCGCGCTTCCAGATGTCATAGCATCCCTTGAGGAACCAAGCGTTCATTGCAACCGCTGTCGCCATGTAGAGCGGACCGCCGACTGACGTCAGCCCGAGCCCGAGTGCCACCGGCACCAGCAGCAGCGCATAGCCCAACACGTGGTTGCGCGTCGTGCGCGTGCCATGTGTCACGTTCAGCATCGGCACGCCGGCATCGCCGTAATCGGATTTCATGAACAGGGCGAGCGCCCAGAAGTGTGGCGGTGTCCACATAAAGATCAACGCGAACATCAGCACGGATTCAATGCCGATCCCGCCTGTTGCCACGGCCCATCCGATCATCGGGGGGAAAGCACCTGCCGCGCCGCCAATGACGATGTTCTGCGGTGTCGCCCGCTTGAGCCACATCGAATAGACGACCGCGTAAAAGAAGATGGTGAAGGCCAGCAGACCAGCCGCCAGCCAGTTTGTTGCCAGCGCCAAAAGCACCACCGAAAAGCCGGAGAGCGCCATACCGATGGCGAGTGCTTCGCCCGGTTGCACGCGCCCGTCTGGGATCGGGCGTTTCGCTGTCCGCTTCATCACGGCGTCGATATCCGCGTCCCACCACATGTTCAGCGCGCCAGAGGCCCCTGCCCCGACAGCAATGCAAAGGATCGCGACAAATCCGATGAACGGATGCACCGGGACCGGCGAGACCAACAGGCCAACGAGTGCCGTGAACACGACAAGCGACATGACACGCGGTTTCAGCAGGGCGAAATAGTCGCCCATGCTGGCTTCGTAGTCTGTCGTGCTTTGCAGGCTTGCGTCGCTCATCTGTGTCCTCTGGCGGCGGGTACGCGTGTGCGCACCCTAGACCTTATACAGGGTTTTCGATCTTGGCTTCGGCAAGCCAGGCGTCATAGGTTTCCTGGCTGACCACCTTGACCGTGATCGGCATGTAGGCGTGATCCTTACCGCAAAGTTCGGAACACTGGCCAAAGTAGATGCCTTCTCTTTCAGCGGCAAACCAAAGCTGCGCAAGGCGGCCGGGCACGGCGTCCTGCTTGACCCCGAATGCCGGGACCGTCCACGAGTGGATGACGTCGGCCCCTGTCACGGTCATCACGACCGTTTTGCCCACAGGCACGACGACGGCGGTGTCGGTGGCCAGCAGGTGCAGGCTTTCGTCATAACCGAATTCGGCCAGTTCGTCTTTGGCGAGCATGAAGCTGTCGAATGCGACTTCTTCATCCGTATATTCATAGCCCCAGTACCACTGGTAGCCTGTCACCTTGATATTGATGTCAGCTTCGGGGATTTCCTGCTGGTCGAACAGCACGGGCAGCGACCATGCACCGATGAAGACTAGGATCGCAATCGGCACCACTGTCCATGTCACTTCGAGTGCGGAATGGTGCGTGAATGTCGCCGGTGTCGGATTTGACTTGCGGTTGTAGCGCACCGCAACCCAGACCAGCAGACCAACAACGAAAAGCGAAATCGCCGTGATGATGATCAGCAGCATGCCGTCGAGCCATTGCAGGTCGCGCGCAAGTTTGGTTGCCGCGAACTGGAAACCCGTCGCGCCGTTTTCCGGTGCACCGATCACTTCAAGTTCCTGGTTCACGTCCTGTGCGAAGGCTGCTGTTCCCGACATGATCAGGCCAGCCGTGGCGAAAATCGATGTTGCAAGTGAGGTGAGTCGCATATTCTACCCTTGTTCCGCACCACGTCGCAGTGCTTTATCGGTTGGCTCATCCGCCGAAAGGGGCGGAATCCCGTTGTATCCCGGCGACCGTGTCCCATATCCTGATAAACAACTCAAGAACCCCAGTTGCGGCAAACAGACGCTTTTTTCACGAAAGACCCGTTTTTTGCCCTGCCCCAGAGGAAAACAAGCATGTCGCACGATCCGTTCCGCCCGTTCGAGACCCATCTGGATCAGGAAACCGCCCTTTCGCTGGTCCGCGAGGCGACGGCGGGGGCCGATGACGGTGAGCTGTTCCTTGAACGCCGCAAGTCAGAGATGCTCTCTTTTGACGATGGCCGCGTGAAAACCGCAAGCTTTGACGCCTCTGAAGGCTTCGGTTTGCGTGCCGTGCGCGGCGAAACCGCCGGATACGCCCATTCAACCACCATCGACGAACACGCCTTGCGCCGGGCTGTCGCGACTGCGCGGCTTGCCGTTGGCGATGGTGGCGGGACGATGTCCGCCGCCCCTGCCGGCACGAATCGTAAGCTTTACAGCGACGAAGACCCGATGGCGCAGGCCACCTTCCCTGCCAAGATCGACCTTTTGCGTGAAATCGATGCTTTTGCCCGTGGGCTTGATCCGCGCGTTGTGCAAGTGTCCGTCAGTCTGGCCGCATCCCATCAGGAGGTTCTGATTCTGCGCCCCGAAGGCACCCTTGTCACCGACACCCGCCCTATGTCGCGCATCAACGTCAACGTCATGGTTGAGGAAAACGGCAAGCGCGAAAGCGGCAACATGGGAGGTGGTGGCCGCGCTGGTCTGATCGGTCTGATCGCAAGGGATCACTGGGAAGGTGTCGTGCGCGAGGCGTTGCGCATCGCGCTGGTCAATCTGGACGCCGAGCCGGCCCCCGCCGGTGTCATGGACGTTGTGCTGGGACCAGGCTGGCCCGGTATCTTGCTGCACGAAGCGATTGGCCACGGCCTTGAAGGCGATTTCAACCGCAAGGGCACCAGTGCCTTTGCCGGTTTGATGGGCACACAGATCGCCGCGAAGGGCGTGACCGTGCTGGATGACGGTACAATTCCGGATCGTCGCGGATCAATCACCGTGGACGACGAAGGCACCCCCAGCGCCAAGAATACCCTGATCGAGGACGGCGTGCTTGTTGGCTATATGCACGATCGCCAGAACGCCCGGTTGATGGGGGTCGCCCCCACCGGGAACGGGCGGCGCGAAAGCTATGCCCACGCCCCGATGCCGCGCATGACGAACACATACATGCTGGCAGGTGACGCCAGCCCCGAAAGCCTGGTCGCCGATCTGAAAGACGGGATCTATGCCGTCGGATTTGGCGGCGGGCAGGTCGATATTACCAACGGCAAGTTCGTGTTTTCCTGCACCGAAGCCTACCGCGTCAAGAATGGCGTGGTCGGTGCCCCCGTGAAAGGGGCGACGCTGATCGGTGACGGCGCGACCGCGCTGAAGCACATTCAAGGCATCGGCAATGACATGGCGCTTGATCCCGGCATCGGCAATTGCGGCAAAGCCGGCCAATGGGTGCCAGTCGGGGTCGGACAGCCGAGCCTGAAGATCGGTGGGCTGACTGTCGGCGGGGCAGCGGCCTGAGCAGGGTTATTTCTGGCGAGCAGAGGACGATCGTCTTGCACCGACGCAGGACCGAACTGGCCTGTTTCAAGACGTGGTCAGTCCTGCGGCAGGCTCTCGCATTCATTCCCTGTTAACTGCGATGGTCTAGACCTGATTCTGCAACAGTCGGAGTCTGGGATGACCGGAAAACAGCCTTCTTCCCCCACCCCCCCACTCCCACCAGAGGAAACTGTCATTTTCGACCAGCTTCGGTTGTTGCGATCACGCCGCGTTGGCGTGGCGACATATAAACGCTTGATGTTGGAACATGGCACGGCGCGTGCAGCCCTTGCTGCCTTGCCGTCGGTGGCAAAGGCTGCGGGTGTTCCCGACTACGAAATTTGCCCCGAACCCGTGATCGTCGCCGAACTGAAGGCCGCGAAACGGGCGGGGGCCATCCTGCTTAGCCACTCTGATCCGCGCTATCCTGCACACTTGCGCGATATCTCCGATGCGCCGCCGCTGTTGTGGGTGATCGGGCAAACGGAATATCTGTCCCGGCCGATGATCGCGCTGGTCGGTGCGCGCAATGCCTCGTCGCTTGGTACACGCATGGCAAAACGGCTGGCCGAGGACCTGGGTGCAGCGGGATACGTCGTTGTGTCCGGCCTTGCACGCGGGATCGATGCGGCTGCGCATGTCGCCGCACTGCCACATGGCACTGTTGCCGTTCAGGCCGGGGGTGTCGATGTGATCTATCCGACCGAGAACGCAGAAATCGCGCATAAGATCGCAAAACAGGGCTTGCGGATTTCCGAAATGCCGATGGGCCTGCAGCCGCAGGCGCGCCATTTTCCGGCACGCAACAGGATTATTTCGGGCCTTGCGCGGGCCGTGGTCGTGGTCGAGGCCGCCGCCAAATCGGGCAGCCTGATCACCGCACGCAACGCGCTGGACCAGAACCGCGATGTGCTGGCCGTGCCGGGGCATCCGTTCGATGCGCGCGCTTCTGGTTGCAACATGCTGATCCGCGATGGAGCGACGCTCGTGCGCTCGGCCCGCGACGTGATCGAAGCACTTGATCCGATTGCAGAGGCCGCGCCGGAACTGCCGCTGGCCCCGCCTGTACCGCCAAAACCGCAGCGCAGCCTGCGCGAGACGAACGCGCTGCATGGTCAGATTCTTGCGCGGCTGGGCCCGTCACCTATTGCCGAAGACCAATTGATCCGCGATCTTTCGCAGAACCCGACACAGATTGCGCCGGTCCTTGTCGATCTGGAACTGCAGGGCAAGATCACGCGGCAGGCAGGCGGCTTGCTGTCGCTGGTCGGTTAAGGGCAGACCTGTGCCGGTAGAACCGACGCGTATTCGCGGCAGAACGGGCCACCGGCCCACCATGCATCTGTTGCGCCGACCGAATAGTCGTCGACATACCAATTGCCGCTTTGCAGATAGAGAAAGGCGACAACCTCTGGCCCGTCGATCTCCCATGCGGCGATACCATCGCGCAGAACAAGTGGCGTCTGCGAGATATCGATCGCGCCACCGCCAGGGCGTTGCGCTGACAACATGGCAAGTCCGCGCCCGTCTTCCACAAGTAGCGTGTTCACCACGAATTCGATCGGCGCACCCAGATCATTGACCACATGTGCACGCACTGTATCCATCAGCTCTGCCCGCAGGGCCGTACCACGCGCCGGTGTCACGGGTTCTGCCGGAACAGTTGTTGCAACACACGCAAGCGTGACGATCATTCCCGCCAGTTTCCCCTTCATGTCTGCGCCCTTTCTGCTATCCGCGACCCCGTATCAGGCTGACTTACACAAGCCGCATTGACAAGCCCTGCGCAGACACCACATGTTCCGCGACCTAATACCTTAGATTTGTTCTGGAAGGATTCTTATGCCCGTCGTCGTTGTTGAGTCCCCGGCAAAAGCCAAGAAAATCAATGGGTATCTGGGTAACGACTATACTGTCCTCGCCTCTTTCGGGCATGTGCGGGATCTGCCGCCAAAGGACGGATCGGTCGATCCCGACGCCGGGTTTGACATGAAATGGGAAGTGGCAAGCGACAGCAAAAAGCACATCAAGGCTATTGTCGATGCGCTGAAAGACGACCCCGAGCTGATCCTTGCCACTGACCCCGACCGCGAGGGCGAGGCGATCAGCTGGCACCTTTGGGAAGAGCTGTCCAAGAAGAAGGGTCTCAAGATCAGCAAGGCCGACCGTGTCGTGTTCAACGCGATCACCAAGAACGCCATTCTTGAAGCGATGAAGCACCCGCGCGAGGTGGATCAGCCGCTGGTAGAAGCCTATCTTGCCCGTCGTGCGCTGGATTATCTGGTTGGCTTCAACCTGTCCCCCGTGCTGTGGCGCAAACTGCCCGGCGCGAAATCCGCAGGCCGCGTGCAGTCCGTTTGCCTGCGCATCATCGTCGAGCGCGAGATGGAGATCGAGGCCTTTCGCGCGCAGGAATACTGGACCGTCAAGGCGATCCTGCAAAACCCGCGCGGCCAGACCTATGAGGCGCGCCTGACGACGCTGGCCGGTGAAAAGCTCGACAAGTTCAGCCTTGGGAATGAAACGCAGGCCGAAATGGCCGTGCAGGCGATCAATTCGCGCGATCTGATTGTCACCCGTGTGGAGGCCAAGCCCGGCACCCGCAATCCCAGCCCCCCGTTCATGACATCGACCTTGCAACAGGAAGCCAGCCGCAAGTTCGGCTTTGGTGCCCGCCAGACGATGTCGGTCGCCCAGCGCCTCTATGAAGCCGGGTTGATCACTTACATGCGAACCGACGGGATCGACATGGCACCCGAGGCTGTGACCGACGCCCGTGCCGCGATTGAAGGCCGCTATGGCAAGGATTACCTGCCCGCAGAGCCCCGCATCTACAAGAACAAGGCCAAGAACGCCCAGGAAGCCCACGAATGTATCCGCCCGACGGAAATGTCCGTCAGCACCGAAGATGCCAAGATTTCCGACGCCGACCAGCGCAAGCTTTATGATCTGATCTGGAAACGCACGATGGCTTCGCAGATGGCAGCCGCGCGGCTGGAACGCACGACTGTCGATATCGGCTCCAAGGACGAGCAGGTCATGCTGCGCGCGACCGGTCAGGTGATGTTGTTCGACGGCTTTTTGTCCGTCTATGAGGAAGGCAAGGACGACGCCGTCGTCGACGAGGACGACAAGCGCCTGCCACAACTGTCCGAAGGCGAAGCCGCCGCCAAGCAGAAGGTTGATCCCGAACAGCATTTCACGCAGCCCCCGCCCCGTTATACCGAAGCGACACTGGTCAAGCGCATGGAAGAACTGGGCATCGGCCGCCCGTCGACCTATGCCAGCATCGTCACAACCATTCAGGACCGCGGCTATGTTGAAAAGGACAAGAACCGTCTGATTCCGCAGGACAAGGGTCGCCTTGTCACGGCCTTTCTGACGAACTATTTCCGCAAGTATATCGGTTACGATTTCACCGCTGATCTTGAGAACCAGCTGGATGAAGTGTCCGCAGGTGATGCCAACTACAAGGATGTTCTGGCCCGCTTTTGGCGCGATTTCTCGGCGGCGATTGCCGAAACTGCGGATCTGCGCATCACCGAGGTGCTGGAAAAGATCAACGAGGTGCTGGAGCCGCATCTGTTTCCGCCAACCGAAGACGGCACCGATCCCCGCCTGTGCCCGAACTGCGGGGCCGGTCGCCTGTCCATGCGCACCGCCCGGTCCGGTGGTGCGTTTATCGGCTGTTCGAATTATCCGGAATGTCGTTACACCCGCCCCTTCGGCCCGCCCAACCCAGAAGCCGAAGCCTCGGCCATTCCGCCCGAAGGCAAGCTGCTTGGCAGTGATGCCGGTGACGAGATCCGCGTCTTCAAAGGCCGCTTTGGGCCCTACGTTCAGCGCGGTGAGGTAACCGAAGACAACAAGAAGCCGCTCCGCCAAGGCGTGCCCGAAGCCTGGAACCCTGAAGAGATCGACCTTCCTCAAGCCTTGAAGCTGCTGGAACTGCCCCGTGAAATCGGCCCGCACCCCGAAGATGGCGTCATGGTCTGGGCCAACATCGGACGCTATGGTCCTTATATCAAGCACGCTGAAAGCACATCGCATCGCGGTGGCACGAACGCCAATCTGGAGGGCATCGAAGAGGTCTGGACCGTTGGCATGAACCGTGCTGTGCAGCTTTTGGCCGAGAAGGTCGCATCCCGCGGTAATCGCGGTAAGGCCGCTGTGCCGATCCACGAGCTTGGCGAGCATCCCGACGCGGGTGGTCCGGTCAATATCTATGACGGCAAATACGGACCTTACGTCAAATGGGAAAAGATCAATGCGACGATTCCCGACACGATCGAACCGGCAGACCTGTCACTTGATGCGGCGGTGACCCTGATCGCGGAACGTGCGGCCAAGACCGGCAAGAAGGTCGCCAAAAAGAAAGCGCCAGCAAAAAAGAAAGCACCGGCAAAGAAAAAGGCGGCAGCCAAGAAGTAGGCATGTCTGCCGCGCTGCAGCAATCGCATTGACTTTGCTGTGCGGACCGCTCAATTTCCCGCCAACACGAAATACCGGGGAAGTTCGCATGAAAAAAGTCTATGGATCCGCAGCAGAAGCACTTGATGGCCTTTTGTTCGATGGCATGTTCATCGCGGCGGGCGGCTTTGGCCTTTGTGGTATTCCCGAACTGCTGCTGGATGCGATCAAGGACGCGGGCACCAAGGATCTGACGTTCGCGTCCAACAACGCTGGCGTTGACGACTTCGGTATCGGTATCCTGCTGCAGACCAAACAGGTCAAGAAGATGATTTCGTCCTATGTCGGCGAGAACGCCGAATTCATGCGCCAGTATCTGTCCGGCGAACTGGAGCTGGAATTCAATCCGCAAGGCACGCTGGCCGAGCGCATGCGCGCGGGCGGCTGTGGTATCCCCGGCTTTTATACCAAGACCGGCGTAGGAACCGTTATCGCCGAGGGCAAGGAGCACAAGGATTTCGACGGTGAGACCTACATCATGGAAAAGGGTATCTTTGCCGATCTGGCCATTGTGAAGGCCTGGAAGGCCGATCCCACCGGCAACCTTGTCTTCCGCAAGACCGCTCGCAATTTCAACCCGCCTGCCGCGATGTGTGGCAAGGTCTGCGTGGTGGAGGTCGAGGAAATTGTACCGACCGGATCGCTTGACCCTGACAATATCCATTTGCCAGGGATTTACGTGCATCGCCTTATTCAGGGTGAGCATGAAAAGCGGATCGAACAGCGCACGACCCGCGCGGCCTGATGCGGGTCGCCGTCATCGGCTCTAGCCATGTCGGCGCAATCAAAGAAGCCCTGCCGCAGATCAGGGCCGCCTATCCGACCGTTCGCCTTGATTTCTTTGCCGTCCCCGGTGGCGTATTTCGCCGCTGTGTGCTGCGCGGCGAAGTGTTCCGCACCAAACCACAAAGCGACGCTGAAGCCGCGATGATCCTGCAGGTCAACGGCACCTTGTCATGCGATGTGGCGGATCACGATCATATATGGGTTGTCGGATATCGCTTTGCCTATGGGGCCGTATTGCAGGCGTGGATCAACAATAATGATCCGCAGACCGAGATGCTGGCTGCCCTGGGCGAAAGCGTTGAACGCATCGCGACCCAGTTCGGTCCGGACCGCCGCATCACCCTGACCCCTGCCCCTTATCCATCCTTGCGCACCCGCGCCCCCGGCCCCAAGCATGAAATGCGCATGGCCCGCATTCAACGCCACCCCGAGCGGGACGCGATATTCACCGCCTATGAAACCGCACTGACACAGTTCGTCAAAACCGCAGGCTATCATTGCGTGCTGCAACCGGCTGACACGCGCGCAGCCCCCTTTGCCACCGACAACCGCTTTTTGATCGGTGCAAAGGATTTTCAGCACGGTCAGCCGCTGCAGGGCGATCTCCGCCACATGAACCACAGCTATGGACGCGCCGTTTTTGCCGCCTTTGCAGAACAGCGCCTGGGTCTGATGCCGGAAACGTCGGGCTGACCTGCGCAATTGATTTGCCCCTGCCGCCGGGCGGGGTATAAAGCTGCAACGCAGCATTTTGGGGAAACACCATGCCTTGGGACAGAAATCAGATGGCCGCCCGCGCCGCGCAGGAATTGCAGGACGGTTGGTATGTGAATCTTGGCATCGGAATCCCGACGCTGGTGTCCAACTACATTCCCGACGGGATCGAGGTGACGTTGCAATCCGAAAACGGCATGCTGGGCATGGGCCCTTTCCCGATTGAAGGTGAAGAAGATGCCGACCTGATCAATGCGGGCAAGCAGACCATCACCGAACTGCCTCAGACCGCCTATTTCGACAGCGCCACATCATTCGGCATGATCCGCGGCGGCAAGATCGCGATGGCAATCCTTGGTGCGATGGAAGTGGCGGAGAACGGTGATCTGGCGAACTGGATGATTCCGGGAAAGCTGGTCAAGGGCATGGGCGGTGCGATGGACCTTGTCGCCGGTGTCGGCCGCGTTGTTGTTGTGATGGACCACACCAACAAGCACGGCGAAAGCAAGGTGCTGAAGGAATGCACCCTGCCGTTGACCGGTCAGAAGGTTGTGGATCGCATCATTACGAACCTTGGGGTTCTGGATGTCGTGGATGGTGGTCTGAAGATCGTCGAAACAGCTGACGGCGTCACAGAAGACGCGCTGCGCGCCGCCACCCAAGCCACAATCGTCTAGCCGCATTTACCGCGAGGACACGAAAACGCAACCATCGGTCGCCAGTTCTGGCGGCGTTTGGCACAATCCGCGTGCCAGCGCGAAGGCGGCCAGCACCTTGGGCACATAGGCCCGCGTTTCCGGATAGGGCGGCACACCGTTGTTGTTGCGCACGGCCCCTTCGCCTGCGTTGTATCCCGCAAGCGCGAGGATCGGATCGTTGTTGAAATGGTTCATCAACCAGTTGAGGTAGGCAACACCACCCTTGATGTTATCCTCGGCCACCAGCCGATCTGTCACGCCGAACCGTTCAGCTGTGGCTGGCATCAGTTGCATCAGGCCCTGCGCACCGGCGGTGCTCTCGGCGTCCGGGCGGCCCGCGCTTTCGACAGAAATCAAGGCCAGCACCAGGGCCGGTGAAACATCCGTGCCGACGGTTTCCCTGAGGATCGTCGCACCATGGGCTGTCGCAATATCATGCAGTGTCTGCAAGCGTGGGATGGGAACATCCTTGCCGCTGGGTGCCTGATCAATCGCGACAAGCGCAGGCAGCAGGCGTCCGGGTTGGCTAGCGGTCAGATCGGGCGACACAGCTTCCCAGAACCATTCAAGCCCTGTGACACGTGGAGCCGCTGGTGCGCCACCGCCGCCTGTGCCCGCTGCCGCCGGACTGCTTGGCGCGCTGGGCGCGTTTGGACGGATTTGAACGGTAATCCGATTTCCGGTGCCCGTGGCCACGCCGATACGCTTGAAAGTGAATTCCGGCTGGAGCCGATGTTGTTCGGCATGTGCGACCGACGCAAACGCCAGTGTGGCCGCCAAAGCGAACCATTTGATAAAGAGATTCATTTTTTTGCCCGCCTCAACGGTATTTTTGATTACAGATTGAATCGCATCTTTGTGGCGCATTCCAAAGCGAAACGAGAACAATCAAATGAAATGGATTTGATTGGACGCAAAACGGCAACGGTGCAATCACTCAAATCCAACTGATTCAACTTTTTTATTCAATAATTACAAGTGATTACATTTTTGTGCCGGAGAAAATGAAGAACCCGTAAAATGGCACCAATCGGGTCCCATTCGCGCCGCATTCAAGGGCCAAAACATAGTCATCCAAAGCGGGGATCGAGCCAATAAGAGGCCGGCCCGAGATGATCTGCCTAGGACTACTTGAACACTAGCGAAACCCTGAGGAGGGAAATCACATGCTTAACTTTATCAAAAACTTCCGCAACGACGAAGACGGCGCAGTCACAGTTGACTGGGTTGTTCTGACAGCTGCTATCGTGGCTCTGGGCCTCGTTGTAGGTACTTCCGTCAAGACAGGCGCAACCGACCTGGCAACTGACGTTGGCGCTGACCTGACAGCTCAGGTTACTCCATAATCTGATTTGACCTAACGGTCGCAGATATATAGGTCGCGTCGCGCAAGCGGCGCGGCCCTTTTTCTATGCGTATGGCACATGGCGCAATGTAACGTGCCCAATCGGCAAGTAGATCACAACAACCAGAGCGTCATGTCTTGTGGACCTATTTGACGAGCTTCCAAAGAGATGAAGATGGTGCAGTCGCGGTGGACTGGGTCGTACTGGCAGCACCACATGTTCTGCTGGGCGTTCTGATCGGCGACGCCACAATGAACGGTGCGACAGCCCCCGCCACCGAGTATCGGCGCAGACCTGAGCGCGCAGATCACACCCTAGGACAACCTCAAACTCCAGGAAATCAAGGTCGTGCTTAACAGCTTGAGGGTGGCCAGTTTTGTTTCAGAATCAGTACTTGGATGCCGTTCGATGGTCATTTCAGGAAACAGTCTGTTGCACCCAACCTGCCCCAAACCCCTAAAAATGGGCGAATTGTGCCGCATTCCCGCCCCAATTCAACTGCAAAACTTTCTTAACCAAAGCGGGATGCGACCCAATAAGAGGCCGGGTCACACGCACATCGCTTGGTAACACTGAAACGCTAAATACCCTGAGGAGGGAAACACATGCTTAACTTTATCAAAAACTTCCGCAACGACGAAGACGGCGCAGTCACAGTTGACTGGGTTGTTCTGACAGCTGCTATCGTGGCTCTGGGCCTCGTTGTAGGTACTTCCGTCAAGACAGGCGCAACCGACCTGGCAACTGACGTTGGTGCTGACCTGACAGCTCAGGTTACTCCATAAGATCGATCTGATCTGACGTAATGGGGGGCTGCGCACCATTTCGGTCCGCAGCCCCTTTTTCTTGAGGATTCCTTAGGATTTGGACCAGTAAAATACCGCATGCCTGCCATCATCAGGCCATACTGTCCTCTTATCCAAGATCCACGAAACCTACTATTGTATCGGAGTACCGTGTATGTGGTCGTTCCTGAATAAATTCCGCCGGAAAGAAGAAGGCGCTGTTACGGTCGACTGGGTCGTAATCACTGCCGCGATCGTTCTATTCGCAGCAACGCTGGGCTACGGCCTGCGTGACACGACCATTGCAGCCGGTGACACCATCGGTGCCAATATCTCTGCACAGGTCACTCCGTAATTAACGAACTGCGGGTTACGCCTGCAAACAACTGACCGTCAAAAAGGCGGCTGTAGATAAAATGAGAAATCGAGGTACGACAAATGCGCGCGATATTTGGATTGGTTCTCGTCGTTGGCATGGGGCTTGCAGGTTTTGCCGTCTATATGGTGAAAGGTCATTTTGCAGCCCAGCAGACTTTGCTTGAACAGCAAGCTGCGAAAGCACAGGCGATTGTTCCGACAACTGAAATTTATGCTGTAAACCGTTCGATCGGTTACGGCGAACGACTGACTGCCGAAGATGTGCAGTTGATCAAGTACACGCAGGAATTCCTGCCGGAGGGCGTCTTCGTCTCTCAGGAAGAGCTTTTCCCCCAAGGTATAGACGTGTCGCGCGTCGTGCTTCGCGCCATGGAACCGAACGAAGCGATCACACAGGTCAAGGTGACCGATCCGGGTGAAGATGCCGGCATCACAACCCGCCTGTCCCCCGGCATGCGCGCATTTGCAATCAACGTGAACCTGTCGACAGGTGTGTCCGGTCTGATCCGGCCCAGCGACCGCGTCGATATCTACTGGACCGGCACACCGCCGAATTCCCGTGGCAACAACGGTGAGCTGACTCGCCTGATCGAAACAAACGTCGAGGTTATCGCGATTGACGGATCATCCGACATCAACCGCGCTGAAGGCGAAATCGCCCGCACCGTCACGGTTCAGGTCGACCCGCAGGACGTCGCGACATTGACGCAGGCCCAGGCCAGCGGCAAGTTGACCCTGTCGCTTCTTGGAAAAGGTGACGAGTCGATTGCTTCTGCCACGCAGGTCGATACCGGCAGCATGCTTGGCATCGAAGAAGAAGCCGCCCCCGCACCCATTGCGGCACCAGCACCTGCCGAAATCTGCACAACACGCGAGCGTCGCGGTGCGCAAGTTGTCGAAACACCGATCCCCTGCACCAATTAAGGTGACGTAAAGCCAATTAGAACGCGCTTCATGTAGCTGAAGCGCGTTTTTTTATGGGCATATGTGGGGCGTGTTGCCAGTTGTCCACATGAAGGCAACAGTCCAAAGCATTGATTCTTGCAATGATTCAGCACCTCGGTCATCTTCACCGGTAATGATGGAAAATAATTTCCACAATAAACCGTGATCGGAGAGGCAGGTCACAATGACATATAAAACGATAATCAAGGCGGCGCTTGCCGGCTTAACACTTGCTTTGACTAGCGTTCCTGCGTCAGTCACGGCTGAAACACTGCGCGTCATGCGCGGCGCACCTTCGGGTGTGCTCAACATCCCGATGAACCGGGCTGTTGTTGTCGAGACAGACACACCTTACGCGGAACTTTCGGTCGCCAACTCTGGCATCGCCGACATTTCGTCCATTTCCGATCGGACAATTTATGTTCTGGGTCAGGAACCCGGCCGTACGACACTGACCCTTCTGGGCGCAGACGGTCGCCTGATCACGAATGTGGAAGTCCACGTCACACCAGACATTACCGAATTCAAAGAGCGTCTGGAGCAAATCCTTCCCGGTGAGCACATTGAAGTGCGCACAGCCAACAACGGCATCGTCCTGTCAGGCACGGTTTCTTCTACCGCCCGTCTGGACCGCGCCCTTGAACTGGCTGAGCGTTATGCACCGGAGCGTGTATCCAACCTGATGAGCGTTGGCGGCACACAGCAGGTCATGCTGAAAGTCCGTTTTGCAGAGATGCAGCGGTCGGTCCGCAAGTCCCTGTCCTCCTCGATCGCCTTGCAGGGCACCACATTGGGCGGTGATCTGGGTGTTCTGGGCGGTGGTAACACGCTGGCCACAGCAGCCGGGGCAAACGCAGGCGTTTCTGCCGGAACATTGGGATCCGGTGACGCTAACGGTGCAATGCTCTTTGGTTTCAACGCCGGAGCCGTCGAAGTCGGTATCCTGCTCGAAGCCCTTGAAACGCGCGGTGTTGTCCGCACGCTGGCTGAACCAAACCTGACAGCCCTGAGCGGTCAGGAAGCCAAATTCCTTGCAGGCGGTGAATATCCCGTTCCTGTCGTACAGGAAGAAGGCCGCACAACGGTTGAATTCAAACCTTTCGGTGTCGAGCTGAACTTTGTCCCACGTGTTGTTGATGGTGACATCATAAATGTGGAACTGGCCGCTGCCGTTTCGTCCATCGACCCAAGTGTCGCCGTCACCCAGTCAGGCTTTGCTGTCAACGGCTTCAAGCGCCGCGAAACATCGACAACTGTCGAAATGCGCGACGGTGAAAGCTTTGCGATTGCAGGTCTGCTGTCCGACGACTTCCAGGACATCAACGGCCAGGTGCCATGGATCGGCGATGTGCCCGTCCTCGGTGCGCTGTTCCGCTCTGCTGAATACCAGCGCGAGCAGACAGAACTGGTTATCATCATCACACCGCATCTGGTCACACCGACCCGCGGCGAAGCCCTTGCCTTGCCAACGGACCGTGTCCAGCCACCAACCGAACGTGATCTTTTCCTCTTTGGCCGTGTCGCCGCTGACGAAGCGCCAACACAAGGTGGAGCCGGTGAAATCGCACGCCAGGACTTTTCAGGGTCCTACGGCTATGTCCTTGACGAATGATTGGGAGCTAAGACAATGAAATTCATCATCACAGCGACCATCGCGACAGGCCTTCTGGCCGGGTGTGCAAACAGCGTCATCGACCCCAATGGCACCTTCTACAAGGAAGCGGGTGCACAGGTAGACCGGGGTGATTTTGGCAACGCCACAATGAACAACATGTTGGTTCAAAGTGGGCAGTCCAGCTATACTATCAACCTTCAGCGGCGTTTTACTTCTGAAGTGGACGATACGATCACTTTTGAGTTTAATTCCAGTCAGTTGACAGCTGCGGGACAAGCAACACTGGCCCAGCAGGCCGCGTGGATCAAGCAGTTCCCGGAAGTCCGCTTCAAGGTCTTCGGCCATGCCGACGCCGTGGGTTCAAACGCCTACAACCAGCGTCTTGGTCTGCGCCGTGCACAGACCGCGGTCGGCTACCTTGTCAGCCAGGGGATCAGCCGCAGCCGACTGGAGGCAATCGCCTCATTCGGTGAGACGCGTCCGGTCGTCAACACGCAAGCACCGGAGATGCGCAACCGTCGCGCCGTCACCGAGGTTTCCGGCTTTGTTGAAAACCATCCGACCGTGCTGAACGGCAAATACGCTGAAGTCATCTTCCGCGAATATGTCGCCAGCGCCGTGCCACCCGCAGCCGTGACCCCTGTCGGGTCTGCAGCTGGCGGAAACAGCGGCGGAAGCGGCGGCCAGTAAGGCCCTTAAAACAAAGTAAACTGTCACACGAAAACGTTGACGCCAGCCCCCCCGGTTGGCGTCAACATTCTTTTTGAAACACCGCTATCGTCGCGAGATACCGCACAATGGCGATGATTTGGTCCAATTTCCGTCACGATTGTCTTTGATATTCCCCTCAATGGGATCGTTCCGTGCGCTGAAACCGTGCGGAATGGGGTAGACGACGATACTGGTGACGGGGAATTTACCCTTTGCACATATCTTCGCCTGCGCCCGCAATGACAAGGACGTTAGGCCATGAGTAGTAACGCTGCAGTAAAGAATGAACCGCAACCGATTGTTGCGTGCACAATCAGCCGCGACGTGCAGAACTTTGATCTGTTGATCGAAGATATGGAAGCCGCCCTTGGTGAAACCTGGGGCGATCTGAGCTTTGACGATGCCTTGCCGTTCCTGCAGCAACCCGACTCTCGCACATTGGAATTCTTTGCCATCGCGATGGATCACGAAGACGAGGCCAACCTCGACCAGATCAAATCCATCATTTCGGCGGCAAAAGCGAAGAAAATCAAGGTCATCCTGATCACGGAAGACGTCAGCCCGTCTGCCCTGCACCAGTTGTTGCGCGAAGGTGGCGACGAATTCGTCCCCTACCCGCTGCCAGAGGATGAACTGGCAAATGCGATCGAACGGGTTCTGACCCCGATCGAGGAAGTACCGGTTTCCCCAGATCACCAGAACCAGTTGAAAGCCACAGGCGACCGCGAGGGCGTCTTGATTGCCGTTCACGGCATGGCCGGCGGCACAGGGGCGACGACACTGGCAGTCAACCTGGCATGGGAACTTGCCAATATCGAGAAAGACGACGGACCCCGCGTCTGCCTGCTGGACCTTGATTTCCAGTTCGGATCTACCGCGACCGCTCTTGATCTGCCGCGTCGCGAAACCGTGCTGGAAATGCTGTCCGACACCGAAGCGATGGACAATGAATCCTTCATGCAGGCGTTGCTATCCTACGAACAAAAGCTGAGCGTGCTGACCTCGCCCACCGATATGATCCCGCTTGATCTGGTTTCTCCCGAAGACATCAGCCGCGTTCTGGAAACGGCGCGCACCAACTTTGATTATGTCGTGATTGATATGCCATCAACGATGGTCGAATGGTCGCAAACCGTTCTTGAGGCCGCGCACGTCTATTTCGCGACGCTTGAACTGGATATGCGGTCTGCCCAGAACACGCTGCGCCTGAAGCGCGCGTTGCAGTCCGAAGACCTGCCATTCGACAAGCTGCGTTTCGTGCTGAACCGCGCGCCCGGGTTCACCGATCTGAACGGCAAGAGCCGCGTCAAGCGTCTGGCCGAAAGTCTTGGCATATCGATTGAAGTCCTGCTGCCTGATGGCGGCAAGGTCGTCGGCCAGAATTCCGATCATGGTGTGCCAATGGCAGAGGGAATTCCAAAGAACCCGATGCGCAAAGAAATCGTAAAACTCGCTGCGTCAGTTCACGCCGTGAACCAAGAAGCAGAAGCCCGCGGGTAAAGAGGTAAACGCATGTTTTCAAAATATAAAAAGAACGAAGGGCCGAAAGGCAACGACAAGCCGGTTCTAGCCGCTGTTCCTGACACCCCCGTCGAAGCGGCCAAGTCGTTGATGAAGCCATCGTCCAAGAAGGCCGCTGATGCCGCCCCGATGGACCGCGACAAAAAGCGCAAGGAGCGTTTGGCTGAAATCAAGCTGGAGATGCACAAAGCGCTGCTGGACAACCTGAACCTTGCCGCGCTTGAAACCGCAACAGAAGCGGAACTGCGCCAGGAAATCAATGCGATCACTTCTGAAACACTTGATGACATGGGGATCGTGCTGAACCGCGAAGAGCGCACGACCCTTGGTCAGGATCTGTTTTTCGAAGTCACGGGCCTGGGCCCGCTTGAAACGCTTCTGAAAGACGACACCGTCAACGATATTCTGGTGAACGGTCCACAGCAGATTTTCGTGGAACGCAACGGTAAGCTGCAACTGACGGACATCACGTTCAAAGACGAAAAGCACCTGCTGCGCATCATTGACAAAATCGTGTCCGCCGTTGGTCGCCGCGTCGATGAATCCAACCCTTACGTTGACGCCCGTCTTGCCGACGGTTCGCGTTTCAACGCGATGGTACCACCCATCGCGGTTGACGGATCGCTCGTGTCCATTCGTAAGTTCAAGAAAGACAAGCTTGGGATCGAAGACCTTGTCAAATTCGGGGCCTTCACCGAAGAAATGGCCGCATACCTCCAAGCTGCCGTGTCGACGCGCCTGAATGTTATCGTTTCTGGCGGTACCGGTTCGGGTAAAACGACCACGCTAAACGCGCTATCGTCCTTTATCGACGATGACGAACGCATCCTGACCATCGAGGATACGGCCGAACTTCAGCTCCAGCAGACTCACGTCGGTCGGATGGAAAGCCGCCCGCCCAACGTCGAAGGCAAAGGTGGCGTTTCCCAGCGTGACTGTTTGAAAAACGCCCTGCGGATGCGCCCGGACCGGATCATCGTGGGTGAAACGCGTGGCGAGGAAGTCATCGACATGTTGCAGGCCATGAACACCGGCCACGACGGGTCCATGACCACAATCCACGCCAACAGCGCCCGCGACGGTGTGTCCCGTCTGGAAAACATGATCGCGATGGCCGGTATTGAAATGCCGATCAAGGCGGTCCGTTCGCAGATTTCGTCCGCTGTGAACCTGATCGTGCAGGCATCGCGTTTGCAGGATGGTTCGCGTCGCATGACGTCGATCACGGAAATCACCGGTATGGAAGGCGACGTCATTTCGATGCAGGAAGTGTTCCGCTACCAGCGCGTCGGCCTGACACCAGACAACAAGATCATCGGTCACTTTACGGCGACCGGTGTGCGGTCTGCCTTCTCTGATCGCTTCAAGCTGTGGGGCTTTGATCTGCCGCCAGCCATCTTTGAACCCATGGTTGCGGAGTAATATCGAATGATTTCTGCAGAACCACTTATTTACATCGTCATCTTCGTCGCCGTTCTGGCGATGGTGCAGGGCGTGTATCTGGTCCTTTTCGGCAAATCCATCAGCCTCAACGGCAAGGTGAACCGTCGCCTTGAACTGCTTGAAAAAGGTGGTGGTCGCGAACAGGTCCTGGAACAGCTGCGCAAGGAAATGACGCAGCACATGAAATCGCAAAGCATTCCGCTTTATTCGATTTTGGCAAACAAGGCGCAAAAGGCGAACATCGCATTCACGCCGCCCCAGATCCTGATGGTGATGGGCTTGGTAAGCTTTATCGCCTTTCTTGGCCTGACAGTCGGCACTGAAGTCAGCCCGATTGTCCGCGTCTTCGTTGCGATTGCGATGGGTGTCGGTGGTGTCTTTGTCTGGATCAGCACAAAAGCCAACAAGCGCATGTCGATGATCGAGGAACAACTGCCAGAGGCGGTTGAACTGATGGTCCGTTCGCTGCGAGTCGGTCACCCGTTTTCATCTGCGATTTCCATCGTGGCCAAAGAAGTGGCCGATCCACTTGGCACCGAGATGGGCGTCATTTCCGATGAGACAGCCTATGGCCGTGACATGGGTGAATGCCTGAAAGCGATGGCCGAACGTTTGGATATGCAGGATATGCGCTTTCTTGCGGTTGCCGTGACGATCCAACAGCAGTCCGGTGGTAACCTCGCCGAAATTCTGGATGGTCTGGCAAAGGTGATCCGCGCCCGTTTCCGCCTGTTCCGCCGCGTGAAGGCGATCACTGCCGAAGCGAAATGGTCCGGCAAGTTGCTGTCCGGCTTCCCGATCCTTGCCCTGATCGGTATCAACGTGATCCAGCCGGATTACTTTGATGACGTTATGGAGACGTCGATCTTCATCCCCGCCTGTCTGGTTGTTGCCGGCTTCCTTGTCGCGAACCTGATCGTGATGCGCGCCCTTGTGAACATCAAAGTATAAAGGTCTGATCCTATGATTGAGACAGCCAAAAACCTGATCGAAAGCTATCTTGGCCCGTTCGGTCCACTGATGCTGGTCGGTTTGCTGGGCGTGATGATGATCCTCATCACCCTGCCGATCCTGATGCAAAAGCAGGAAGATCCGCTGGATCGCCTGCGCGATCAGGCCCGCAAGCAACGCAAGGATGGCAACGCCACAGAAAAACTGCGCACCGCAACGAGCAAGGACAAGCTGGAAAAGTATTCCAACTTCCTTGAACCGCAGGACGCCGATGAATACGGCGCGGTCAAACTCAAGCTGATGCAGGCCGGGTACAAGTCCAAGAACGCCGTGCGTTTCTATCACTTCTTCCAGTTTGCGCTGGGTGTGTTCGGGCTGGTCCTTGGCGGCATTTATGCCATCTACAAAACCAGCCAGGGCGATGTGACGACGCAGAACCTGATGTTGATGTGTCTTGGGCCGGGCGTTGTCGGTTACATGCTGCCCAAGTACTGGGTGACCCGTCGCCAGGCGACCCGGATCGACAACATCACGAACGGTTTCCCTGACTGTCTCGACATGATGCTTGTTTGCGTCGAAGCGGGTCAATCGCTGGATCAGTCGATCATGCGGGTGTCCAACGAACTCAAGGCCGGTTTCCCTGAACTGTCAGAGGAATTCGAAATTGTCAGCCACGAGATGAAAGCGGGCAAGCCGAAAGACAGCGTTTTGCGCGATATGTCCGAACGTTGCGGTGTGCAGGATATTTCATCCTTCGTCACCGTGCTGATCCAGTCGCAGCAATTCGGAACCTCGATCGCCGATGCGTTGCGGGTCTATGCCAGCGAAATGCGTGACAAACGCGTGATGCGGGCCGAAGAAGCCGCAAACAAACTGCCAACCAAGATGACTCTTGCGACGATGATGTTGACGGTGCCGCCCCTTCTGGTCATTTTGATCGGGCCATCCATCTACAATATTTCGCAAAACCTGGGTGGCGGTTAAGGACTAGTCACACATGAAGACACGCCGGGCCGCCATTGCCTTGGCCATGATCGCACCACTAGCCGCCTGTTCATCAGGCGGCTTTGGTTCGTCTAACGATCCCGTCGGCGCACCCGGCGTCGCGGGTGAAAGCGATATCGACGGGCTGATCGTCGGGCACCGCCTGATGGAGGCTGGCGAATACGAACTCGCGCTCAAGGCCTATACCCGCGCCGCGGCCCAACAGGGTCTGAACGTCGACACGCTCTCTGCGCTTGGGTCTGCCAATTTGCGGCTTGGGCGGCTTGGGCAGGCCGAACGCCTGCTGCGTCGCGCCACCGAACAAGAGCCGGATTTCCCTGCTGCGTGGAATAATCTTGGCGTGATCTTGCTCGAAAAGGGCGAATATGCCGAAGCAAGCCAGGTTTTCCGTCGCGCGTTTGCAACGGATAACGGCAATTCTGACCAAATTCGCGAGAACCTGCGCTTGGCACTCGCAAATTTGAGCGACCCGAATTACGATCCAGACAAACAGAACCAGCAGTTTCAACTGGTCAGACGCGGCACGGGAGATTTCATTCTGCTCGGGTCGTAATTGAGGTATGAGCAGAAAAGGACGCAAAAATGCGCCACCCCATCCTATTGCCATTGTGCCTGACAGCGATTGTCGCTGTGTCAGCCTGCCAGAAATCCGGTGATGCGGAAGTCAACCGCGCCATGGAAGACCTGAACGCGCTTGAAGGACATGATCTGAGCGACGTGATGCTGACGGTGGCCGATCCAAGCGAAGCTGTCACCTATTTTGCCAACCAGCTGCAAACAAACCCCGACCGCATCGACCTGATGCGCGGTCTGGCCAAATCCTATGTCCGCGCAAGCCGCCCCAATGATGCAATCCCCGCCTGGCAGCAGGTCATCGCCCATGAGGATTCCAATTACGACGACAGCGTCGAACTGGCTGATGCCTTTATCCGTGCCAATCGCTGGGACGAAGCCGGCAACACGCTGAACACGATCCCGCCAACCCATGAAACCTTCAAGCGCTATCGCCTTGAAGCCATGGTTGCCGACAGCAAGGAACAGTGGGAAAAATCGGACAGCTTCTACCAGACAGCCGCTGGCCTGACGACGACGCCTGCAAGTGTGCTGAACAACTGGGGCTATTCCAAGCTGACGCGCGGTGACTATCCAGCTGCCGAACGCCTGTTCAGTGACTCGATCCGTCACAATGGCGGGTCCTTCACAGCGAAGAATAATCTGATCCTGGCCCGTGGTGCACAGCGCAAATACGATCTGCCCGTCATTCCGATGGACCAAACAGAACGCGCGCGCCTGTTGCACACCATGGCGCTGACCGCGATCAAGCAGAACGACGTGACCATCGGTCAGGGTCTGTTGCGCGAAGCCATCGATACGCATCCGCAGCACTTTGAAGAGGCGCAGATCGCCCTGCGGGCGCTTGAAAACAACGTCACGAACTAAGTCCGATGGCGTTGACGGCACATGCGGCGGGTTGGTTTCTACTCGCCGCATTACCCATTTCGATCTATGTCGCGTGGAGCGATCTGAGTTCTATGAAGATCCCCAATGTGGCGGTCTATGCGCTTGTCGCGGGTTACACGCTTTTGGGGCTGATCGCCTTTCCTTTTGATCAATATCTCTGGCATTGGCTGCATCTGCCGATCGTCCTTGTGATCGGGATCGTTTTGAACGCCGCGGGCGCGATGGGAGCAGGCGATGCCAAATTCATCGCTGCCGCCGCGCCAATGATCGGTACTGCGGACATCCGTCTTTTGATTCCTATCCTGGCGGCCAGTGTTCTGGCAGGCTATGCCACGCACCGCATCGCAAAACATACGAAAATCAGAGACTTAGCGCCCCATTGGGAAAGCTGGGATCAGGAGAACAAGCGGTTTCCGATGGGTTTTCCACTTGGCATGACGCTGGTTTTCTACCTTGTCGCGGTCGTTGTGCTGCGCTGACAAAGCCCGCCTTTGTCCATCATTTCGCCATAAACCTCTGACAACTTCATCACTGACCGTGGCCTTGAGCCGCGCGATTTTGACTGAGTGAACGGGCCGTAACAATGAATATGCAAACGTCGAACGTCATGGCGCCCCCCGCGCCCAAGCGCCTTGAAGAGATGCAGTTGCCAACGGCAATGATGCGCGACATCCTGATCAAGACCATGTTCCGCATGAACCTTGATATGGTCACGCAGCTGTCCCGCGTCATCTGCCTGCCTGTGCCAGTGACACAGGAACTGGTCGATCTTGCACGCAGTCAGCGCCTTGTCGAAGCAACCGGCACGCTGAACGCCAACAACGGCAACGAAATGGGTTATCAGCTGACCGATGCAGGCAAGGCCCGCGCTTTGGACAGTCTTGCCCAGTCTGAATACTTTGGCGCGATGCCCGTCCCGCTTGATGTCTATTCCGCGCAGGTCAAGCGCCAGTCGATCCGCAACATCCAGATCACCCGCGAACAGCTGACAACGGCGATGGGACACCTTGTGCTGCCGGACAACCTGCTGTCAAACCTTGGCCCTGCCGTGTCCGCCGGACGGTCCATTCTGATGTATGGTCCGCCGGGCAATGGCAAATCTTCGATATCCAACGGTATTCGTGATGCGCTGGGTGATAAGATCTATATCCCGCGCGCGATTGAATACTCTGGTCAGATCATCACGGTCTATGACCCCATTGTGCATTCGGCTGCCGAAGAACAGGTCGATGATCCGAATTCCCTGCGCCGGACCTCGGGCCGTTTTGATACGCGCTATGTCCGCTGCGAACGCCCAACCGTGATTACCGGTGGTGAATTGTCGCTGCACATGCTCGATCTCGTTTATAACCCGACAGCCCGGACCTATCAGGCACCTTTGCAGCTGAAGTCGACCGGCGGCGTCTTTATTGTGGACGACCTTGGTCGCCAGAAAGAACCACCGCAGTCCATCGTCAACCGCTGGATTGTTCCGCTGGAAGAAAGCAAGGATATCCTTGCATTGCAGTCTGGTGAAAAATTCGAAGTTCCTTTTGATACACTCGTGATCTTCTCGACCAACTTCCACCCGAATACGATCTTCGATAAGGCGGCCTTGCGTCGTATTTTCTACAAGATCGAAATCAACGGCCCGGAACAGGCGGATTTCCTGAAGATTTTCGCGATGGTTGCACGCAAGCGCAAGATGCCACTGGATGAAGACGCGTTGATCCACCTGCTAAACGTCCGCTATCCGGAAATCGACAACGTTTATGCGAACTACCAGCCGATCTTTTTGATCGACCAGATGATCGCAATTTGCGAATTCGAAGGCATCCCGAACCAGATGACCCCCGAGCTGATCGACCGTGCCTGGGCGAACATGTTCGTCAAAGAGTCCGAATTCGATCACTAAGGCTTGCACTTAATTGCCGTTCCTGCACCGTAAGGCGCAGGAACAGGCGGTTTGCATGGATAAAACAGACAAAATCGGGGTCGCGGGTTGTGGCCGGATGGGCATGCCGATGCTGGCTTCGCTCCTGCACGCGGGATTTAATGCCCATGGTTTTGACATCCGCGATGTTGGCGTCGAAACCGACGTCGATACGTTTTGCAAAGGTCTGACGACCCTTATCACAGTCGTCCGTGATGCAGACGATACTGATGCTGTTCTTTTTGATGTCCAAGCCATCCTGTCATGCGCGCCGCAACTGCGAACGCTGATCATCAGCTCGACGCTGTCGCCGCGCTACGTCATGGCCCTGCGCGACCGCGTGCCAAGCCATATCCGTATGGTTGACGCGCCGATGTCCGGAGCGCAGGTGCGCGCCGAAGCAGGCACGTTAGCCTTCATGCTGGGCGGAGACGATCCAGTAATTGCCGAGTGCCTGCCCCTTTTCAACGCGATGGGGCAGGATTTGCATCGCATGGGAGCATTTGGTGCGGGAATGACAGCAAAGGTTTTGAACAACCTTCTTGCGGCCGGATCGACGGCAATGACACGGCTTGTCCTTGATTGGGCCGACAGCGCAGGCGTGGATGAACGCAAACTTCTTGATCTGATCCACACCGCGTCCGGTCAGAACTGGTTTGCGTCGGGCTTTGATACCATTGAATTCGCCCGCGACGGATATGCCACAGACAACACCATTGGAATTCTGGTCAAAGACGTCGCAGCTGCGTTAGATATCGCACCCGACGGAGCCGACACCGCACTTCCGAAAACCGTGCAACGCGTGATTGCCGGTCTGCCCCCCCGCGCCAAAAATCCGGATGCACCTTGACGCATCGCGCAGGCGCAGCAAATGTCCCCCATGCAATTGCCTCCCGTTTTTCAGGAATGGTTCGACCGGCGCGGCTGGTCCATCCATCCACATCAGCAAGCCATGCTGGATCGGGCGGATGCGCCTGCCCTGCTTTTGATCGCGCCGACGGGCGGCGGCAAAACCCTGTCGGGGTTTTTACCAACGCTTGCCGAACTGACGGACACACCGTCCGATGGGCTGCACACGCTTTATGTCTCGCCTCTCAAGGCCTTGGCCGCTGATATTAAACGCAATCTGCGCACGCCTGTTGACGAGATGGGCTTGCCGATCCGGATTGAGGATCGCACAGGCGATACAAGCTATACGCAAAAACGTCGCCAGCGCGCCGACCCGCCGCACATCCTGTTGACGACGCCCGAGAGCCTTGCCCTGCTGACATCATACGAAGACGCGCCGCGTATGTTCGCGGGCTTACAGCGGGTCATTGTGGACGAAATCCACGCGCTGGCCGAAAGTAAGCGGGGTGATCAGTTGATGCTGGCCTTGTCGCGGCTGCAGACGTTGGCCCCGGGGCTGCGCCGTGTCGGGTTATCTGCCACCGTCGAGGACCCGCAGGCCATTGCCGACAGCCTTGCCTGTCACCCTGACCCTTGCGCGATCTTGCATGCTGATCCCGGCCCGCCACCGGACATCGCCATGCTGAGGACCGAGGAGTATCCTCCTTGGGCTGGCGGTGGTGCTGCCTATGCCATTCCGGCGGTCCTTGAACAGGTGAAGCAGCACAAGACCACGCTGATCTTTCACAATACACGGGCGCAGGCGGAAATCTTTTTCCATAATCTGTGGCTTGCCAATGCCGACGATCTGCCGATTGGTATCCATCACGGTGCCCTGTCCAAGGAACAGCGCGAAAAGGTTGAAAGCGCGATGGTGCGCGGTGATCTGCGCGCGATCGTTTGCACCGGCAGCCTTGATCTGGGGATTGATTGGGGCGACGTCGATCTGGTGATCCAGATCGGTGCACCCAAGAACGTCAAGCGCCTGGTCCAACGTATTGGGCGGGCCAACCATCGCTATAATGCGCCGTCCAAGGCGCTGATGGTGCCCGCAAACCGATTCGAGGTGGTCGAATGCGTCGCAGCACTTGAAGCGGTCTATGCCCATGATCTTGACGGTGAACCGAAAGGACCCGGGCCGCGCGATGTGCTGTGTCAGCATATCCTGATCCGTGCCTGCGCCGGCCCGTTTGACGCCGATCACCTTTTTGCAGAGGTGCGCACCGTCGGAGCCTACAGCACGCTGTCGCGCCCTGATTTCGACGATTGCCTCGATTTCTGCGCGACGGGGGGCTACGCCCTGCGGGCCTATGACAAGTGGAAACGCCTGCTGCAAAAAGATGGGCTTTGGCAGCTGCGCGACCCGCGGGCGAGCCGCAACATCCGCATGAATATCGGCACAATTCAGGACACCGATACGCTGAATGTGCGCTGGAAGGGAAGTTTTGCGAGCCTCGGCAAGATCGAGGAAGGCTTTGCTGCCACACTGACGCAGGGCGATACCTTCCTGATCGGCGGCAAAATCGTCCGTTATGACCGGCTGAAGGAAATGGCTGTCGAGGTGACGCGGGATGCGGCCAAAAAGCCCAAGATCGCCACGTTTCTTGGCACGAAGTTTGCCACGTCAACGCAGTTGCAAGCCCGGATACTGGAGCTGTTCCGCAAGGGTGACTGGTCCGCGTTTCCCGCGCATACGGCCGAATGGCTGGATTTGCAGGTCAGGTATTCGAAACTACCCGAAGCCGACCGCGTACTGGTTGAGAGTTTTGTGCATAATGCGAAGCATCACACGGTGTTTTACGGGTTCGCCGGGCGCAATGCGCAGCAGACGCTGGGAATGTTGCTGACGCAGCGGATGGAAGAAACGGGACTGGACCCGCTGGGTTTCGTCGCCACGGATTACGCCACGATGGTCTGGGGTCTGGAGCCCGTCACTGACCCCGCACCGCTATTCGATCCGCAACATATCCGTGACGAGTTCGAAACCTGGCTTGGCGGCAATGCCGTCATGAAGAAAACCTTTCGCCATTCGGCAACCATAGCCGGGTTGATCGAACGCAACCTGCCGCAAGCCCGCAAGACAGGTCGGCAGGCAACGTTTTCCAGCGACATTCTTTATGACACCCTGCACAAATACGACCCGGACCACCTGATGCTGCAGATCACCCGCGAAGAAGCGATGCGCGGGCTTGTGGATTTCGGTCGCATCGAAGAGATGCTGACCCGTACCAAAGGCCGGGTCGATCACATTGTGCTGGACCGGATCAGCCCGCTGTCGGCACCCATGTTGCTTGAGGCGGGCCGTGTCAGCGTGTCCGGCGAAGGGCGCGACCGGTTGTTCGAGGAAGAGGCCGAGAAGTTGATGGCAGAATCAGGGTTGAACCAGATTTCGCCCGGGCCGAGCAAACCGCAGTGGCGGGTCGGTTGGTAGGGCTTGTCGCGGTCTGCCTCACAGCCTAAGAACAGATCATGAACGGCGCTTATGATTTTTCCTTTTGCGACCTCACGCTGACCGCGCTGCCGCAAGGTGCGCTTTGGGTTGGTGACCATCGCGCGCTGTGCGTGTCCGACCTGCATCTGGGGAAATCTGATCGAATTGCCCGGCGGTCCGGGCGGATGCTGCCACCTTATGAAACCCGCGCCACGCTGGAAAAGCTGGACGCGCTGATTGCCGTGCTTGATCCAGGAATGGTGATTTGCCTTGGTGACAGTTTCGACGATCTGGATGCGGCGCAAAGCCTTTCGGACACAGATCATCTACACATGGCGACCCTGCAGGCGGGTCGCGATTGGGTCTGGATCGAAGGCAACCATGACCCGGGGCCCGTCAATCTGAGCGGGCGGCATCTGGCCGAGCTGACGCTTGGGCCGCTGGCGTTCCGTCATATTGCGACGCAGGAAAAGGGCGAAATCTCAGGGCATTACCACCCTAAATGCGGGCTTGCAGGTGGTGGAACCCGTCCTGCGTTCCTAATCGACACGGACCGGATCATCATGCCCGCCTTCGGCACCTACACGGGTGGTTTGCGCGCCAACCATCCGGCATTACGCGCCTTGATGTCCCCGCAAGCACATGCGGTGCTGACCGGACGCAAAGCGATGGCCGTACCACTGAAAGCGGTGGTTTAGGCGGTCAGCCCTTCAGGTTCTGCCAAACCATTCGCCCGACAGCAGGCGGTAACTGTGTTGGCGAGCAGACAGGCGATCGTCATTGGCCCGACCCCACCCGGAACCGGCGTGATTGCACCGGCAACCGCTGCACAGCTGTCATAGTCGCAATCGCCAACAAGACGCGTCTTTGGTGATCCATCGTCTTTGGTGCCTGCGTCGATGCGGTTGATCCCGACGTCAATGACGGTGGCACCCGGCTTGATCCAGTCGCCCTGCACCATTTGAGGCCGGCCGACTGCAGCAACGACGATATCGGCCTGACGCACCACACTGGGCAAATCTGCCGTGCGCGAATGGGCGATCGTGACTGTGCAACTGTCATTCAACAAAAGCTGCGCCATCGGCTTGCCCACGATATTGGATCGCCCGATCACAACCGCGCTCTTGCCCGACAGACTGCCGAGGTGATCGCGCAGCATCATCAAACTCCCGAGCGGCGTGCACGGCACCATGCTTTTCTGTCCGGTTCCCAGCAGACCCACATTCGAAATGTGAAAGCCGTCTACGTCCTTGGCCGGGTCAATCGCGTTGATGACAAGATCGGAATCAAGGTGATCGGGCAGTGGAAGCTGGACCAGAATGCCATGCACAGCAGGATCATTGTTCAGATCATGCACGACCTTCAGCAGATCCGCTTCTGAGGTATCAATTGCGAGGCGATGTTCGAAAGAGGCCATACCAACTTCGACCGTCATCTTGCCTTTGGACCGCACATAAACCTGCGACGCCGGATCTTCGCCGACAAGAACGACGGCGAGGCCCGGCGTGATCCCGTGAACCTCTTTCAGGCGCGCCACATGTTCCGCTACCTGCCCACGTACCTTGGCCGCAAAGGCTTTTCCGTCAATCACTGTAGCTGTCATAGGGCGTCCTTTGTCACTTTGGGGTCGCTTGGGTCGGCACCGGCATGCGCCTGCCGCCCCATTGGATCAGAACAGGCCTTCGATCTGGCCATCGTCGTTCAGCATGATGGCTTCTGCCGAGGGAACACGGGGTAAGCCAGGCATGGTCATGATCTCTCCACAGATTGCCACGACAAAACCGGCCCCCGCGCTTAGCCTAACTTCGCGGATTGGCACGGAGTGGCCGGTGGGCGCGCCACGCACGCTGGGATCGGTTGTGAAGGAATACTGGGTCTTGGCCATACAGACAGGCAGATTGCCATACCCTTGCTCTTCCCATTGCTTGAGCTGGTCGCGGATTTTCTTGTCGGCGATCACCTCGTCTGCGCGGTAGATGCGCTTGGCGATCGTGTCGATCTTTTCAAAAAGGCTCAACTCGTCGCCGTAGATCGGTGCGAATTGCGCTTCGCCCTTGTCCGCGATTTCGGCAACGCGGGTGGCAAGATCCTTTGTGCCTTCTGAACCATGCGCCCAGTGCTTGCACAGGATCGCCTCTGACCCCTGGCTTTGCACGTAGGCTTTGACGGCTTCGACTTCGGCGTCGGTGTCCGAAACGAAGTGGTTTATCGCGACGACAACGGGCACGCCGAAGCTTTTGACGTTCTCGATATGGCGGCCAAGGTTCGGGCAGCCCGCGTTGACCGCATCAACGTTTTCCGTGCCAAGGTCGGCCTTGGCGACGCCACCGTTCATCTTCATCGCGCGCACGGTCGCGACGACGACCACGACGGACGGGGCGATCCCCGCCTTGCGGCATTTGATGTTCATGAATTTCTCGGCACCGAGGTCAGCACCGAACCCGGCTTCGGTCACGACATAATCGGCCAATTTCAACGCAGTGGTCGTTGCCGTGACCGAGTTACAGCCGTGGGCGATGTTCGCGAATGGGCCGCCGTGGACGAATGCCGGGTTGTTTTCCAGTGTCTGCACAAGGTTCGGCTGCATCGCGTCTTTCAGCAGCACGGTCATCGCGCCGTCAGCCTTGATGTCGCGCGCATACACCGGCGTGCGATCGCGACGATAGGCCACGATGATATCGCCAAGACGGTTTTGCAGGTCCTTCAGATCGCGGGCAAGGCAGAGGATCGCCATGACTTCCGATGCGACCGTGATGTCAAAACCCGCCTCGCGCGGGAATCCGTTTGCGACGCCGCCAAGCGACGCCGTGATCTGGCGCAACGCGCGGTCGTTCATATCCATGACACGCCGCCACACGACACGGCGGATGTCGATTTCCAGTTCGTTGCCCCAGTAGATGTGATTGTCGATCATTGCGGACAGCAGATTGTGCGCCGATGTGATCGCGTGGAAATCGCCGGTGAAATGCAGGTTCATTTCTTCCATCGGAACAACCTGAGCATACCCGCCGCCCGCAGCGCCGCCCTTCATGCCGAAACACGGACCTAGCGATGCCTCGCGAATACAGATCGCGGCCTTCTTGCCAATGGCGTTCAGACCGTCGCCAAGGCCGACTGTGGTGGTTGTTTTGCCCTCACCCGCAGGTGTCGGGTTGATCGCGGTCACAAGGATCAGCTTGCCATCTTTGTTGCCCTGTACGGAATTGATAAAGCTTTGGCTGACCTTTGCCTTGTCGTGCCCATAGGGCAGCAGATCGTCCGTGCCGATCCCGAGCTTGGCACCGATTTCCTGAATGGGCCGCTTCTTCGCTTCGCGGGCGATCTCGATGTCTGACTTGTATTCCATTGCCATATCCCTGTTGTGCGCGATCTTATGCCGCAACGTTTCATACCGCTTCTATCGGTGAGTGCATCAGCGACAGGCAGTGATAACGACATTTTCAGCACCGGAATCGTCCATTAAGCGCACGCCCGTTTCGGATTGGAAACGCGCCTTGGGGAACAAAGGGCTGCAGAAACTGATTTGTCGGCCAAATGACCATCGCAAGATGTGATCCGGCGCAGAAGAAGCTGCGGTAAGTGACGGATTTGCCGACGGGACCAAGTGCATTCCGGCGTTCTATTTCTACGCCGTCTGATACGACGTTCCAGACAAGTGACGCGGGGGCCACCTGAGGCGGGTGGGAATTTTATTCTGGCGACCACGCTCTTTGGTCAGGGATGTGCAGGGTCACCACATCCCCAACCTGCAAGACCCCACAGCGTTCCACACTGGCCGTTACACCGCGCTTGCCTTTGGCTGCTGCCTTGTAGTCTTTGCCAAACCCCGGTTTCACTCTTGCAATCGTCATCGCGGGGAACTGGCATGGCCGGTTTTGCATATCGACGATGAGCGTGACGCCGTGTTGCGTTTGCAACCTTGAGGATGGCGGCAAGTGCGAGAAATCGGGGACGCCCGAGATGACGATCGAGGCCCCGACCCAAACAGGGTCGAGCGTGTCGAGGCCGAGCGTTCCAGCCACCTCGGCGCATTCTTCGGCACTGACGATGCTAAGTTGCCGCGTGTTGCGAATTTCGGTTCCGCGCGGATGTTGTGATGTGACGCGGCTGCAGGACGGGCGGGTCAGGCCAGCGTGACAATCCCCGGCATAACCGCCGAAATCTAACGGCATCTTTGTCAGTTTTTCGGTCGCCAGTGTCGGGTCATCGCGATGCGGGACATAGCCAAGCCATGTAATCGTTCCGCTAAACTGCGTTGGCTTCAAGGCTGGCATGTCAGGCTCCGGTTTTTTTAGGCAAGGTGCAACGGGAATGGATACTGTGCAACGCAAAAGGCCCCGCAAGTTTGCGGGGCCTTTCATTGCCGTTCACTGACGTCCTAGGCCGTCGGTTCAGGTTCCATCCCGCCATCTGACGACTTGGGCTTTTTCGACGTTTTCGGGATTGAGACAACCGAATTGCCACCGGTCGGCGGTGTGTCTTCTTCTTCGTCGTCACCCCGGTTCAGCGGCTGGCCCGCAATCACCTTCGTGATCTCACTGCCGGTCAGGGTTTCGTATTCCAGCAGACCTTTCGCGAGGTTTTCGAGATCCTGACGCTTTTCAGTCAGAATGCGTTTCGCAGTGTCATAGCCTTCATCGATGATGCGACGTACTTCTTCGTCAATCAGCTTTTGCGTCTCGGCCGAGTGGTTCGTCCCCCCGCCATAGTTCCCAAGATAGCTTTGCTGTTCGTTGGCATAATCGATATGGCCGATCTTTTCGGACATACCAAACTGAGTCACCATCGCGCGGGCGATCTTGGACACCTGCTGGATATCAGAGGTCGCGCCGGATGTGACGTTTTCAGGGCCAAAGATCAGTTCTTCGGCCACCTTGCCGCCCATCGCCATTGCGATCTTGGACTTGTACTTGGTGAAGCTGACGGACAGTTGGTCACGTTCTGGCAGCGACAGAACAAGGCCCAAGGCGCGACCGCGCGGAATGATCGTCGCTTTATGGATCGGATCATGCTGCGGCACGTTCAGACCCACGACAGCGTGGCCCGCCTCGTGATAGGCGGTGAGTTTCTTTTCGTCTTCGGTCATGACCATGGAGCGGCGTTCGGCCCCCATCATAACCTTGTCCTTGGCGTTTTCGAAATCGATCATCGTCACGAAACGGCGCCCGACACGTGCCGCCGTCAGGGCGGATTCGTTCACCAAGTTCGCGAGGTCAGCACCCGAAAAACCCGGTGTACCACGTGCAATGATGCGCAGATCGACATCAGGACCAAGCGGCACCTTGCGTGCGTGTACGCCAAGGATTTTCTCGCGGCCTTTGATGTCGGGGTTCGGCACTTGCACCTGACGGTCAAAGCGGCCCGGACGTAGAAGCGCGGGGTCAAGCACGTCAGGACGGTTCGTTGCGGCGATGATGATGATGCCTTCGTTGGCTTCAAAACCGTCCATTTCAACCAGCAGCTGGTTCAGCGTCTGTTCGCGTTCGTCGTTGCCGCCGCCATAGCCGGCACCACGGGACCGGCCCACAGCGTCGATTTCGTCAATGAAGACGATACATGGTGCGTTCTTCTTCGCCTGTTCGAACATGTCGCGGACGCGGGACGCACCCACACCAACGAACATTTCGACGAAATCGGACCCCGAAATTGTGAAGAACGGCACGCCTGCTTCACCGGCGATTGCCCGCGCAAGAAGCGTTTTACCTGTGCCCGGAGGGCCAACAAGCAACGCACCTTTCGGGATTTTACCGCCAAGGCGGCTGAATTTCTGTGGATTGCGCAGGAATTCAACGATCTCTTCAAGTTCGTCCTTGGCTTCGTCAATACCCGCCACTTCGTCGAATGTGACCCGGCCATGCTTTTCTGTCAGCAGCTTTGCCTTGGACTTGCCAAAGCCCATCGCACCGCCTTTGCCGCCACCCTGCATCCGGTTCATGAAATAGACCCAGACACCGATCAGCAACAGGAAGGGCAGCAGCCCTAAAAGGAAGGACTGGAATACCGATTGTTCTTGGCTACGCGCCTCGAACGGGACGTTCTTTTCGACAAGAAGCGCTGTGATTTCAGCATCTTGCGGTTTGACTGTCACGAATTCCTGACCACCGACCGTGTAACGGACGGTCTCGCCGTCGATTACGACATTTTGGACGTCGCCGTTGTCAACAGACTGAACGAATTCGGAATAGGTTTCGCCATTCGCGAGCTGGTTATTCTGTCCACCGGAAAAGAGGTTGAACAGAGCCAGAACCAACAGGAACAAGACGACCCAGAAGACGATATTGCGTGCGTTACCCAAGGGGAAACTCCTTTGACGGGAAGTGCGGTGCAGCAGAGTCGCACCTTAAACGTTACCTCTAAAATAGAGGGTTAAGCGCGATCTTCAATGCGTAAGCAGTGATGAATGGAAATCCGCGACAATTTGGGCCGTCCAGCCACGACTGTCGCCAGCCAGTGGTGCCGCGATCAGCATGTCCCCGCGCCAAACCGCAGGGGTCGCCATCAGGCTTGCCCGTGGCAGACCCGTTTCGCGCCAGTCGGGGCAATCCTTGACCGCTTCGCCAAGTGCTGCAACGTGCAGATCCTTTGCGTGCGGTCCCTCAAGCTGCCAGTGTTTATCCCAAGGAAGATGGGTCGCCCCGGTCATCATCTTGACTGCCTGATGTTCGCGCGTGATCCGCACCTGACCGCCCTCGGTAATCGCCAGACAGCCGCCAGCCGTTGCCTTTCCATCAAGTGCGAGTCCGCCCTGAAGATGACGGATGGACGTTGCCCTTGGCGGATAGTCCAATCGCCCGACCCACTGCACAGCTTTGGTCCAAAGCCGACGGATCATCTCCGCAGGAAGGTCCGGCTTTGCAGGCAGGATCAGATCGCCACCAACCTGCGTGATGTGCAGCCCTGCCTCGATCCTTGTGTAATGGTCCAGCGCATCGCGGGCCTGTGCGGCGTGATGGGCTGTCTGATGTAATGCATCCTGAGACACCCCCAGATCGGACAGTGCGACAAGCGCCTGCCGCACGCGCACCCGTTCAAAATCGACATCGTCGTTGCTGGGATCATCGATCCAGTCCACATCATGTCGCGCGAGGTAGGATCGCAGGTCTGCCCGTGTCGCCAGCCAAAGCGGCCGCGCCCAGCGAAGCCCTTCGCGCGTGAATTGTGACTCCATCAGCGCCAGCCCGTCGATTCCGGCCTTGCGGGCCAGGCGCATCAGAAAGGTTTCGACGCTATCGTCTTTCGTGTGGCCCAAGGCGATACCGTCGATGTCATTTGCCAGCGCCCATGCAGCGATCATCCAATACCGCGCATCGCGGGCCGCCGCCTGAAGATTTCCGTGCCCGTCCCAATTGTCCCAAACCAAAGTCTCGTGCGCGATGCCGTGCTCTGCGCAGAAACACGCGACCTTGGCCGCCTCTGCTGCGGATCCTTCGCGTAGGCTGTGATCGACCGTAACCGCTGCAATCGGCACGCCGCTTTGTTGCGCCCAGCGCATATAGAGATGCAGCAACGCCATTGAATCACCACCGCCAGAAACGGCAACACCGATCCTGGCGGGCCGTTCCGCACCAAAAGCGCGGTCAATCCAGTGAAGAAGTGCCTTGTCGGCGTGGTCTAGCTGCATCCCAACGACTGCATCGTCGCCTGCGCATCTGCGACTGCGGGATTGCCGGGATAGCGCACGCTGACTTCGCCCAATGTCAGACAAGCGTCCTGGGTCTGTCCCAGATCGCCAAGTGCAGCCCCAAGACGGTAAAGCGCTTGCGGGGCTTCTTCGCTGTCGGCATTGGCAGAAAAGCTTTCCAGATACGCCCGTGCCGCGTCAGCAGTTTCGCCCAGACCTTCGAGCGCCTGCCCGCGCAGGAACGCGGCCTTTGCCGTCACTGAGGAACCTGGGTAGGTCTCGCTAAAGGTCGCAAGGATGTCAGCGGCGCTGCGAAAGTCACTTTCAGCGAGCGCCTCCTGCGCCCGCGTCAGGTCGGCCTGTTCACCCACTGCGAGGGCGGGTCCGCCAGTTTCGTTTGATGGTGCCGGTGCGGGCACGCTGATGGCACTGTCATTGCCACCGAGCGACGGTGTGTCGCCAAGTTGGGTGATGTCGCAGCCTTCTTCGAGTTCACACAGCCGGAATTCCAGATCACCAATCCGGTTGGTTCCGTCGACGGTGATGCGGTTCACGCGAAATTCCAGTTCCTCTGTTTTTGAGGTCAGGCGCTGCAACTCGGACTCGATCGCGTTGAGGCGATCAAGCGGTGTGTTCCCGACCGCGCCGGTCGTCAGCGCGCCGGTGGTCGACAGTTCGGTGCGCAGGCGCTGGATGTCGACATAGAGCACGGACAGTTGCTGACGGATGTCCGCCAGCGTCTGATCCTGTGCAGAAACGGCAAACGGGGCCGCAAGCCCCATCGCCAATACCAATGAAAATCGCGTCAACATGGGTCCCCACCCTTTTGGTTTAGCTGGTGCCGCCGACCGAAATGATCGTGACCGCGCGTCGGTTCTTGGAATAGCACGCTTCGGTGGAACAGACTTCGATCGGGCGTTCCTTGCCATAGCTGATCGTGCGCAGGCGTGTGGGCGCGATGCCTCTTGAGATCAGGTATTCACGCACCGCATTCGCACGTCGCGCGCCGAGGGCGATGTTGTATTCCCGCGTGCCTTGCTCGTCCGCATGGCCTTCGATGATGGCAAGATAGTCGTTGTTGGTCTGCAACCAGCCAGCCTGACCGTCAAGCGTCGCCTGTCCTGCCGGAGTCAGGGTCGAACTGTCGACCTGAAACAGGACACGATCACCGATCGTCTGGTTGAAATACTGCGGGCTGGTCGGGTCATTGGCTCCCGTCAGTGGCGGTGGAACGGCTGCGCCGGCACCTGCCCCGGTTTCCGTGCCTGTATTCCCGCCACCGAACCTGTTGGGGTTCGTGCAGGCTGCTGTGGACATGGCCAGAACGACCAGAAGGGCTTTGGTGCGAATATTCATCGGGTTTTCCTGTCTTTACCGCTTTTTCTTTTTTTATGCGTCTAGCACGCCGCCGCGTGAAGGGGAAATCACATCACGCGGCATTGTTTCAAGGCTGTAACGGACCCCAGGACGGATCGCTCGCATTTTCGACGATCTTACGGATGTTCCGCCCAGCGATATCCACCGACCACAGTGCCGTTGTGCCGTCAACACCCAGCGTTTCACGGCTGAACATGATCACGCGGCCATTTGGCGACCAGCTTGGACTTTCGTCCAGTTGTGAAGTCGTCAGCAGCCTTTCTTCGCTGCCATCGGTGCGCATGACGCCAATGTGGAACACGCCGCCGCCCTGGTTGGTAAAGGCAATCTGATCCCCGCGTGGCGACCAGACCGGGCTGCCATAGCGCCCGTCACCAAATGAAATCCGGCGCGGTTCGCCACCGCTGGCCGACATGATATACAGCTGCTGCGTGCCCGACCGGTCACTTTCGAAGACGATTTCCGTCCCATCCGGCGAAAAGCTGGGGGCTGTTTCGATCGACGGGGCAGAGGTCAGACGTGTGTGCTGGCCGGTGCTGAGGTCGGTCATGTAAAGGTCGGTATTGCCCCCATCGGCAAGGCTGTAGATCACCCTCTGCCCGTCGCGTGAAAAGCGCGGTGAAAATGCCATCTCCCCTTCGGCCGTTGCCAACTGCTGCTTGCCCACACTGGAGACATCGATGGAATTGATCCGTGGGAAGCCGGATTCAAAGGACGTATATAGCACACGGTCGCCATTCGGAGAAAAGCGCGGTGCCAGAACGATTGCGCTGCTGTCAGTCAGGAACTGCACGTTCGCACCGTCGTAATCCATGATCGCGAGCCGTTTCTGGCGGTTGTCCTTTGGGCCAGCCTCGGACACGAACACAACACGGCTATCAAAATAACCGCCCTCGCCAGTGATCCGGCTATAGGCCGCATCAGCAACCTTATGCGCCATGCGCCGCCAGCCCTGCACTGTGCCTGCAAACTGCAGGCCGCCACCGAGTTCTTCTCCACTGAAGACATCGTAAAGGCGAAATTTCACAGAGACCTGATCGCCGTTCACCGCCACGGCCCCACCGATGACTGCCTGTGCGTTGATCGCACGCCAGTCGGCATAGGCCAGAGGTGCACCGAAAGACGCAGGCTGGCTGATGAAAGCACTGGCCGGAATTTCACGGAACAGGCCCGTGTTCGTCAAATCCTGCGCCACAAGGCGAGTGATATCACTTGCCAGCTGTTCTGCGCCGGCAGTTTCCGCCTGAAATGTGGGGATCGCAAAGGGCAGTGGTTCAATCACACCATCGGTGATCGTCAGCCGTAATGGACCGTCCTGTGCGATCGCCGGTGTGGTCAGGAAGCAAACCAGCAGGATGCTCAGAAACCGTTTCAACATGTACTTCGTCCTCGTAGGTCGGGATTTTCGCCCGTTTCAACTTCTATAAGCCTATTTAGGCAATCTTCGGCAGGGCATTTGCAGTTTTTGCGCGGATTGGTGCTTGCCATCGTCAGGAATCGCCTGCCGGCAGGGTGAAATTCAGCTCCACCTCCTGCCAAAGCGCATAATCGTCAAGGGGCAGATCAAATCCGTTTTCGCCCTGGCATCGTAAAATTGCACGTCGAGCAGCAAGGAATGCGTCTGATTGGGCATCGGTCGGATTGTTGATACCGACCAGCATTATGTCAGTGCTGACCCGCCCGTCCGCATCAAGCTGAAAACGCACTGTCACGCTTTCCGTAATACCAGCCGTGTTCCAGCATGCACCGATCGCCTGACGAAATGTGCCGAGCCATTCCTGACCAAAAGCAAGGCATGGCCAAATCAGCAGAACAGCAAGCAAGCCACGCATCATCTGAGCCGCATTCCCGACGGATCGAATGTGATTTCGACATCTTTCCACTGTCCGTATTTTTCTGCCGGAAGGTCATAGCCGGTCTGGCCCTGACAGCGCAGAATCGCGCGGCGCGCCGCCTGAAACGCAGTATCAACCGCGGACTGGTCACCTTCCGACGACACCAGCCTGACCTGATTGGCTTCGACCTTGCCTTCGGGCGTCAGGCTGAACGCCGCGACGACCGTGACGCGGGCCGCGACCGATCCTGGATCAACGTTCCAACAGGCGTTAACGGCGACGCGAAAGCCCTCGCGCTCCGATCCGGACATTGGCGGGCCTTCTGGAACATCGGGCTGTGCGGGGGTTTCCTCCCCGACGATATCGGCCAAAACATTCTCGACAGCGTCATTGCTGGGTGGGGTTTCGCTGACCACCGGCTCGCTTGCGGGTTCTTCGACAGGGGCTGGCCGGTTCGGACGCGCGGTCGGACGGACCGAGCGTTCGGGCGCACCTGACGGGGTCACCGCCTCAGCGACGATCTCTTCGGTGGCCTGTTCCTGGGCGGTCTCTTCCTGTGGTTCCTCTGGTACCACTTCGTCAGTCGGTGCCTCGGTTGGTTCGGTCGCCTCTTGCGCGACATCATCGATGCGGACATCCGGTTCAGGAGGCGCCACAGGTTCGGGTGCAACACGATCGGACGGGCGCTGCTGAGGAGGCGTATCCGCAATCGGTTCGTCTATCGCTGGCGAAGGTTCAGGCGCGGGCGGGCTGACCACGTCCGGCAACGTATCGGTGACATCGCTCACAGGGGCCGGGGGGGCCGGCGCTTCTGGCGGCGGGGTCTCTTCTTCCGGTGGCGTCACGGGCGTGGGCGGCTCTACCGCGGCGACGGTTTCATCCGGTTCGGGCAAATCGGGCTGCTGCTCAGGTTCGGGCTGCACTAAGGCTGTTGGCTCTGCTGTGCCCGGATTCGGTGAACGTGCTGCCATCATGGCGGCAAATTCCTCGCCCGACACGGTCGTGAAATTCGTGGTCTCGAATTCCAGCGGGTCTTGTGACAAGCCCCATCCGGCGAGTAGCCAAATCAGCAACCCGGCGTGGCCCACGGCAGAAATATAGGTGCCGGGGGTGGCCATCGCGTTATCCGTCGGATCCGTTGAAGGTCGGGCCGCCAATATCCGTGACAAGCCCGATATTGCTGAAACCCGCACTGTTGAGCGCGCCCATCACCTGGGCGACACGGTTCCAGTCGTTGGCTCCATCCGCACGCAGGAAGACGCGGTCGCCTTCGCGCTCGGTCGCAATGGCTTGCAGTTTCGCCGCGAATTCGGACTCTGCGGTTGGTGAATCCTGAATGGTCAGGCTGCCATCTGCAAGGATAGTCACGGTCAGCGGTTCCTCGTCGTCTGACGGAAAGGCATCGGCGGCGGTTTCAGGAAGCTCGACACTTGGCCCGACGATGGACAAAGGGGCGGCAACCATAAAGATGATCAGCAAAACAAGCATGACGTCCACAAATGGGGTCACGTTGATTTCCGACATCGGTTGTCCGCGACGTGATCGACGACGGCGGCGCGTCCCGCCACCGTTGTCGGACTTCATGACACCGGCACCCATATCAACTGTCCAACTGGCGGCTGAGAATGGTCGCGAATTCGTCGGCAAAGGCTTCGTATCCGGCGACGATGCGATCACTGTCCGCGGACAACTTGTTGTAATAGATAACCGCCGGAATCGCAGCCAGCAGCCCAAGGCCGGTCGCCAACAAAGCCTCGGCAATGCCGGGTGCGACGACGGCCAGGTTCGTATTCTGCTGCTCTGCGATTTCGATGAAGGCGTTCATGATGCCCCAAACGGTGCCGAACAGTCCGACAAAGGGGGCGGTCGAGCCGACCGTGGCTAGAACCGGCAAACCTTTCTGCAATTTACCTGCCTCCTTGGCGATGGCCACGTCCATCGACCGGTCGATGCGCGCCGTCGCTCCGGCAATCAAGCCGCCGTCCTGTTTGTGCGACCTGCGCCATTCTTCCATGCCAGCGGCAAATATCTTTTCCGAAGGGCCCTGCGGGGTTGCACCGATCTTGTCATAGAGGGTGTCAAGCGGCTCTCCGGACCAGAAAGCGCGATCAAAGAGGTCGGCTTCCCTGCGGGCCTTCTGGTATTGCCGCCACTTGTCGTAGATCACACCCCAGCACCAGATCGACGCGACGATCAACATGATCATCACCAGTTTGACCGTGATCGTGGCGCGCATAAACAACGCCCACATCGTGAATTCTTGTTCCATAAGCCTGCTCTGTCCTGTGGCCCGGCTTGACGGGCTCTATTGGGACGTGTCTTAACCCAAATTCCTTGGGGTGGCTATTGGACTTTTCGTGAAGAAGCGCCGAGTTTTGCGCGAATTTCCGCTGGAAGACGGGTCGGTTTGCCACCGGTTGACATGCAAACCGCGGTAACTTGCGCCTGAAACAGCAGGGTGTCGCCGCGCATCACCCGCTGCGCAAAGACCCAACGCACAGGTGACGCGGCATCATGGTCCGTCAGCACGTCCAGACGGTCGCCTAGTTTGGCTGCGGCCAGATAATCCGCTTCTACGCGGGTAACGACAAAGACGATCCCCGCCGCCTTCATCGCGTTCTGGTCGACACCCAGGTCTTCGACGATCTCGGACCGGGCGCGTTCGATGAACTTCAGATAATTGGCATAGTAAACGACCCCCCCCATGTCGGTATCTTCATAATAGACTTTCACGGGCAAACGATGGGTCATTGCATGACCCCGATGCGCGCTGCAAGGCGCAAGGCATGGCTGGCATCATGCGCAACAGAGGGCATCACCGGATCATAAGCGGCGCGGATAACTTGCGCGATCTCGGGGCGCAGCACCGTCTTGTCATTGACAGCAGCAAGTGGACTATGATCCGTGAAGGCACGGTCGGACCACAAGAGGATCGTCTGCACAGCCTGCGACAGCGCCAGCGTATCGGCGGACACAGTTTGCAGATGCGTGTCCATACGAATGAAGACGAAAGCCGCCTTGATCGCATTGGCTTCGTCGAATCGGAAAATGCGGTACTGGTTGGCATCTGCTCCCTTCAAGCGCGCGACAAGCGGCAGAAGATCGGGGACAAGCTTGTCCAGATGGGGCACCTCGGGCAATTCGTCCCAGGCGTTGCAGAAAAAGACCATCAGGTTCGCACCAAGCTCGGGATCGGTTTCGGCCATTTTGTGATCGGCCAAGGTCACCACCGCCTCGATCGCGCCTTTGAAGACGGACAGGGTCGGCTCGTCCACGCCAAAGACCACGGGCACCAATGGCCGGCCCCAGCGGGCAAACAGGTAAGAACCGTCAGCACGGGTAAACAGATCTGCGACAGCGTTTTCATCCATCATCTTGCCCAAAATACTCCCGCCGGAGGCATCCACACTAGCCTCCGAACATATCCGTTTGCCGCTTGGGCGCATCAAGTCCCAGATGCCGCCATGCCGCCGCCGCGAGCATGCGCCCGCGTGGCGTGCGCTGGATCAGACCCTGCTGCAGAAGATAGGGTTCGATCACGTCTTCCAGTGAATCGCGGCTTTCAGACAAAGCGGCGGACAGGGTTTCAACTCCGACCGGGCCGCCCGCATAGGATTCCGCGATCAGGCGCAGATAACGCCGGTCTGCATTATCAAGGCCGAGGGCGTCTACACCAAGCCGGGTCAGTGCGCGATCTGCAATTTCCCGTGTGATCGTGCCATCACCTTCGACAACAGCGAAATCGACGACGCGGCGCAGCAATCGGCCTGCAATCCGCGGTGTGCCCCGCGCACGTTTGGCGATCTCCTGTGCGCCCTCGGTCGCGGCAGGCGCACCCATCAGGCGCGCACCACGGGTCACAATCTCATGCAGTTCGTCCACCGTGTAAAATTCCAGACGCGTTGGGATGCCGAACCGGTCACGCAGCGGCGTGGTCAGCAAACCCATCCGCGTCGTGGCCCCGACTAATGTGAAGGGTTGCAATTCGATCCGAACGGTCCGGGCCGCCGGACCTTCACCAATGACAAGATCAAGCTCAAAATCCTCAAGTGCGGGATAAAGCACCTCTTCAACGGCGGGGTTCAGGCGGTGGATTTCGTCAATGAACAGGACATCGCGGGCTTCGAGGTTTGTCAGGATCGCGGCCAGATCGCCCGCTTTGGCCAGCACCGGGCCAGACGTCATGCGGAAATTCACGCCCAACTCGCGCGCCATGATCTGCGCCAAAGTGGTCTTGCCAAGACCGGGCGGGCCGTGGAACAGCGCGTGATCCATCGCCTCGCCGCGCATCCGTGCGCTTTCGATAAAGACCTTCAGATTGGCTCGCGCATCGCGCTGCCCGATGAATTCATCCAGCGTCTGCGGACGCAACGCGCGATCTGCATCGTCAGCTTGGCGTTCAGGTCGCAGGGTGGGATCGGGTTCGCTCATGGCGCATCCCTACCCTTTTGGGGCCAGCAGCTTCAAGGCCGCCCGGATCAGTGCAGACGTATCGGCTTCAGGGGTTGCGCCCGCAGCTTCGGCGACGGCGCTTGCCGCTTCGCCCGGTGCATAACCAAGATTGCCAAGCGCCGAGAGCGCCTCTGCCTGTGCCGGGTTGGATTTCGGGGTGCGTGCGACACTGCCTTGTGCCGGGGCCTCTGTTTCGATCACCGCGTCACCGGTCGCATCCGCAATGGTGCCCCCCATGGCCATCACGCCTGGTGCTTTGTCTTTGAGTTCAATCGTGACGCGCTGCGCCGTCTTGGGTCCGACCCCCTTGGCCTTTGCCAAGGCGTTCCAGTCGCCCAGCGCGATCGCTCGGCTGACTCCATCAGGGCCAAGCGTGCCAAGGATAGCCATCGACGCTTTCGCCCCGATCCCCTGCACTGACATCAGCAGACGGTGCCATTCCTTTTCGACCAGAGTCGTGAACCCGAAAAGTTGCAGATTGTCTTCGCGCACCAGCAAATCAGTATAAAGCGCAACAGCCTCTCCGTTCGCTGGCAGACCCGCCATCACGCGGTTGGAGATATAGACCAGATAGCCAACCCCGCGCACGTCGATCAAAACGTGATCTTCCGCACGATATTCAAGACGGCCCGAGATCTTGCCGATCATGCGCCCGCCCTCGCCAGTGCAGCGGCCAGTTGGTCGGCTGATTGCGCGTGATGGGCGTGGCAAATGGCAATGGCCAAGGCATCGGCGGCATCGGGTCCGGCAATGTCCACACCGGGCAGTTGCAGACGCACCATATGATCGATCTGCTTCTTGTCGGCATGCCCCACCCCGACCACGGCCTTCTTCACGGAATTGGGCGCGTATTCACCCACGGACAGACCCGCTTGTGCGGGCACAAGCATGGCAATGCCACGGGCCTGGCCGAGTTTCAGGGTTCCGGCTCCATCACGGTTCACGAACGTCTGTTCGACTGCGGCGGTTTCCGGACGGTGGAGCGAAAAGACCTCGCTCAGTGCAATGTGGAGGGCAAGCAAGCGGTCGGACAGCGTGTCTCCGACACCGTGACACACGCCGTTTGCAACGTGGCTGAGTCGGCTTCCGGCGACATCAATGATGCCCCAACCCATATTCCGCAGCCCCGGATCAATCCCAATGACGCGCATCACTGCCCCTGCCCTTGTTTTTTGTTAGATCGCAATTAGCACAAAACGCGAACAAAAACCAAGCGCGTTCGCCACACGCATGACTTAATTCGCAATCCGACGCGAAAAAGCGACATGAAAAAACGACGGAACGACAGGACGTTACGGCAACTTCCGCCCAAAAATGAGGCATGATGAAAACGCATATGAGTCATGCAATAAATCGTCTGGTCAAAGCGAAATGCGGGTCCTAGATGCCACCTATGAGATGAAACGCTGCATTGCAGCAAGCAGTAGGAACTTGGCCATGGCCGCTTTTGACACAACCCGTCCCGTCGCCGTTGGCGCAGGTCGCTTCTCTCGTTTGGCTTCCGATTTGTTCGGTTCGATTGCTGCATGGAACGACGCACGCCTGACACGCAAAGCCTTGTCGCAACTTACAGCACGTGAACTGGACGATATCGGTCTGACTCGCGCAGACGTCGATCAGATGTAATCATGTTGGCGGTTCTTTACGAACCGTCACCGTGCATACAAAAAGGGCTGCATCCTTGATCAGGATGCAGCCCTTTTTTGTGCCCCGTCTAAACAGATGTTCAGAGCCCGAGACCATTCATGAATGTACCGATGTAAACGGTCGCAATATCCGCATACATCATCCAAGCGCCGGCCTGTTCGATCAATGTCCCTTCGCCAAGTGCAGCGACACGACTGTTGTAATCCGCCGGACCCAAGGAGGCATAAATATAGCCTTTGAACAGGAACGCAGCAGCGATCAGCAGAACCAGGCCCCGAAGCGGGAAGCGCGGATTGTAGATGCGCGGCTTGGCCACGATCAAACCATCCTTTCGCATGGTATGGACGACCCCATTCGCCATGCGATTGTGGTTGCGTATGATCTTACGCAGACGTTTTTCGAAAGGTGCATGGGCAAGTGCCATGACAGTCTCCAAATCTGAAGCCCCCACTTCAGTTCACCTAAGGTCGCGTTCAAATGTGGCGAAAATGGGGCAAAACGTCGAATTCCGGACAATTCGCGGTAAATCTAAGCCATTCGCTGCATCGTCAGCGTCGTCCAGTCAACAATGCTTTCCTGGTGGACCAGATTGAACCCGGCACGTGTATAAACGTCGATCACTTCCGCTGCTTGTTCGTTCAGAATCCCCGAGAGAATCACATGACCGCTGGCTGTCACGGACCGTCCCATATCGGCGGAAAGCGCGATTAAAGGCCCTTTCAGGATGTTTGCAAAGACCAGATCGAATGGGGCCGCGTCGCGCAACGCGGGTGCATCGAAACCAGCAGCGATCACGCAATCGACGCGCTCTGTGAGGTTGTTTGCAATAACGTTGGCATTTGCGACATCGACTGCAACCGGATCAATATCGCTGGCCAGAACCTTGTTCGGGAACACGTGCGCTGCTGCCATGCCAAGAACGGCCGTACCGCAACCCACATCAATGACCCGTTCTGCCGAAACACCCTGCGTCACCAGCCGGTCCAATGCCTTGAGACAGCCAAGTGTAGTGCCGTGATGTCCCGTGCCAAAGGCCATCGCGGCTTCGATCAGCAGCGGGATCGCGTCGGCAGGCACTTTGTCCGCATCGTGTCCGCCGTATACAAAAAAGCGGCCCGCTTCGACAGGGGGCAAATCGCGCCGCACCTTTGCGACCCAATCCTGATCGGGGATTTCCGAAACCACGAATGGCTTTACGTCATGCATGACGGCCAAGACGGCCAGTCCTGCCTCATCCGGCGGATCCGTAAAATAGGCACCAACCTCCCAAAGCCCCGAGCCATCTTCGACCTCGAACACCCCGATGCCCGTGGGTTCGGGCGTCAAGGCTTCGAGTGCTTCGGCCAGCGCGTTCGCGGTGTCCTGACCGGACATGGTTGTCAGGGCGGAATAGGTTGTCATAGGGCAGCCTTTCGTGGTGTTGCACACCGCCTAGCCTGCCCCGCCTGTCAGTTCAATGGATCAGACGCCGACGCCAATCGGGCAAGTCACACCCGTGCCGCCGATCCCGCAATAGCCGTTGGGAATTTTTGCGAGATACTGCTGATGATAATCCTCGGCGAAATAGAACGTCGGGGCATCCACGATTTCGGTCGTGATCGCGCCATAGCCTGCCTCTGACAGGCGGGGGGCAAACGCGTCTCGGGATTTTTCCGCCGCGACTTTCTGTGCTTCGGAATAGGTGTAGATGCCAGAGCGATACTGCGTGCCACGGTCATTGCCCTGACGCATGCCCTGCGTTGGATCATGGCCTTCCCAGAAGGTCTGAAGCAGTTGGTCATAGCTGATTTTGCTGGGGTTGTAGACGACGCGCACGACCTCATTGTGACCTGTCTTACCGCTGCAAACCTCTTCGTAGGTCGGATTGGGCGTAAAGCCGCCGGCATAGCCAACCATTGTGCTGGCTACACCATCAAGCTGCCAGAACATTCGTTCCACCCCCCAGAAACAGCCCATACCGAACATGGCTTCCTCCATACCGGCGGGCACATCGGCCATCAGGGGCGATCCATAGACAAAATGCGTATCAGCGGTGGGGATCGGCGTGTCGCGGCCCGGCAAGGCTGCGTCGGGCGTGATCATCTCGGACTTGTCGCGGAAGAGGGAAAACATCTGTCATCCTTTTGCTAGGGTTCCTGACAGATATAGGTGCGCAGGTATGGCGTTGCCAGTCGCAGCTATTCCGCCGGTTTGGGAACGGGGCGGGAAAAGATCGTCTCGCGCCCTGGTTCAGGGTGGCGCGGGATCAGCATCGCAAGTGCAAAAGACGTCGCAGCCATTGCTGCCGCAAGAACGAACACTGACGCAGGAGACGTCAGCCACAGATACCCAAGTCCCGCCGGCAGGAAGACTGCTGCGATATGGTTGATGGTAAAGGCGACTGCGGCAGTCGGGGCGATATCACCGGGATCGGCTATTTTCTGGAAATATGTTTTCAGCGCAAGCGCGAGCGCAAAGAACATGTGATCCAGAATATAAAGTACGACCGCAAGTACGACGCCCCAGCCAAAGTAATACAGCCCGCCATAGGCCAAAAACACACTGACAAGGCCTGCATACTCGAACAGCAAGGCTTTGCGCTCTCCGAATAGGGTGACGACACGGCCCATGAGCGGCGCAAAGATGATGTTGGCGACAAGGTTGATCAGGTAAAGCTGGGTGATCTCATGCACGGCGAACCCGAACCGTTCAACCATCATGAAGCCTGCAAAGACAACGAATATCTGACGCCGCGCGCCCGACATGAACTGCAACGCATAATAAAGCCAATAGCGTTCGCGCAGGATCATTCTTTTGATCTGCGGGTTTGGCGCTTCGAATTGCGGATAGGCGACCAAAGCGACAAAAGCGATGATCGCAGTGATCGAGCCGGACACCATGTAGACCAGATTATAGGACAAGCCCATGCGATCCCAAGTGAACATGATGATGATATATACCACCAGCGTCGCGGCAGAGCCGGTTGCCATCAGCCAGCCGATCGTCTGCGGGGCCTTCGCCTTTTCAATCCACTGCAATTGCAGGCTTTGATTAACGGTCTCGTAGTAGTGAAACCCGATTGAGGACAGCATCGTCAGGGTGAGGATACCGCCGATCGACGGGAATTGCGCCGTCAGCGCTGTCGCAACACCCAGCATGATCAACGCGACCATGCCCAACACCTGTTCGCGTACGAACATGATGATCGCAATGACGCCGACAGCCAGAAAGCCCGGAATTTCGCGCACGGTATGCAGCCAGCCGATGTCAGATCCGTCGAATGCCGCCGCTTCGATGACGAAGTTGTTCAGAAGGGCCGACCACGTCGAAAAGGCGATTGGCATCGCAATTGCCATCAGGACCAGCAGGCCGATGGGACGTCGCCAGAATGGCAGGGCAGTGGTTTCTGACAATGGCAAGGTGCGCATTCATTCGGTTTAGCGCCATTGTCCGGACATGGCGAGTAGAATGGCCCGACCGACTTGCGATAATGGGGCGCTAACGTTCTTGCGCCATCTGCATTCCAAATCGATTTGGCAGTTCCGTTCGTGACACAATCAGCCAAGAACCACCTCGAATTTCAGTCCGAACCCTCATGCCAGAACCTGCGACAATTATGGTTTGCAGGTCAGCCTGATGATGGTGCCGTTATCGTCGAAAGACGAGTTCAGTAAAAACTCTGCGGATCAATGTCGATAGACAGCCGCAAGCTGTTTGGCAGTTTGAATTGCCCGACCCATGTCGCCAGCGCCTTTTGCAACGGAGCTTGCTTGTCGGCCTTCACCAGCAGGCGCACACGATGGCGCCCCCGTATCCGCGCGATCGGCGCCGGGGCGGGGCCAAAAACTTGCGCACCGATTTCGCGCAGGGGCATATCGCGGCGCGCCATATCCGCACCGACATCGAATACCTCTTGCACGTTGGGCGAAGAAAGAACGATTCCTGCCATGCGTCCATAAGGCGGAACACCCGCGGCCTTGCGCTCTTCTGCTTCGGCGGCCCAAAAGCTTTCTTCGTCACCTGCAAGGATGGCGCGAATGACCGCGTGTTCTGGCTGGTAGGTCTGCAACAGAGCCTCGCCCGGCTTTTCCGCCCGACCGGCGCGCCCCGCGACCTGCCGCATCAGCTGAAACGTGCGTTCTGCCGCGCGCAGATCAGAGCCTTGCAAGCCGAGGTCTGCATCAATGACGCCTACAAGTGTCAAATTCGGAAAGTTATGCCCTTTTGCGACAAGTTGGGTGCCGATGATGATATCGCAGCCCCCTTGCGCAATCTCTTCGATATGCGCCTTCATGGCGCGGGCTGATCCGTAAAGGTCCGACGATAAAACAGCAACGCGGGCATCCGGAAACAGCGCCTGCACTTCTTCGCCCATCCGCTCCACGCCGGGGCCGACAGCTGACAACCGATCCTCGGCCTCGCAATGGGGGCACTTGGTCGGCATTGGTTTGGTTTCGCCGCATTGATGGCACATCAACCGCTTGAGAAAGCGATGTTCGACCATGCGGGCGTCGCAATGGTCGCAGCCAATCTGATGGCCACATGCCCGACACAGCGTGATCGGGGCATAGCCGCGCCTATTGAGAAAGATCAGCGATTGTTCGTGTTTTTCCAGCCGGTCTTTCATCGCGTTCTTCAGCGCAGGAGACACCCATTTTCCACCCGGCACATCCTCGACCCGCATGTCGATGGCGGACATCTGCGGCAGCACCGCATCGCCAAAGCGTGACGTCAGTGTCAGCCGGTGGTACTTCCCCGCTTCGACATTCGCCCAGCTTTCAAGCGACGGCGTGGCCGATGCCAGAATGACCTGCGCATCGTTCAATGACGCGCGCAAAACGGCCATATCACGCGCATTATAAAGGACCCCGTCCTCTTGTTTGTAGGACGTGTCATGTTCTTCATCGACGACGATCAGGCCAAGGTTCTGAAAGGGTAGGAACAAGGCCGAGCGCGCGCCGACAACAAGCTGGGCCGCCCCCTGACCGACCATTTTCCAGCAGCGGCGGCGTTCGGTCATCGTGACACCGGAATGCCATTCTGCTGGCTTCATCCCGAAACGGGCCTCGACCCGGGTCAGAAATTCACCGGTCAACGCAATCTCCGGCAGCAATACCAATGCCTGCCGTCCCGCGCGCAGGCAGGCCGCGACCGCCTCCAGATATACCTCGGTCTTGCCCGATCCGGTGACGCCTTTCAAAAGAGTCGTTCCATAGGTGCCAGCTGCAATACCGTCGAGCAGAACCGTTGCGACTTCTTCCTGATCTGCTGTCAGTGCCTTGCGGCCATAGTCGGGATCCAAGGCAGGGTAAGGCGTGTCGCGCGGTGCTTCTTCCTCACTGACGACCCCCTGCTTCACGAGTCCCTTGACGACGGATGTGCCGACACCCGCCATTTCGGCCAGTTCCTTCATGGTGAATGACAAGCCGCCGTAATCCCGCAAGACCTCGATCACCTTTGTGCGGGCATCGGTAATGCGATCCGGCGCGCCCGTTCCCAGACGATAAACCTTGCGCATGGATGGCGGATCACCCAGCCCCGGGGCACGTGTCGCAAGGCGCAGCATCGCCGACATCGGCGTCAACGTATATGCGGCCGCACGGGCCAGAAACGTCTGCATTTCCTCGCGCATCGGGGCAACATCCAGAACGCGGATGATGGACCTGACCTTGGCATAGTCGTAGTCGCCCGTACCCTTGCCCCAGACAACACCGATCACTTTGCGCGGACCCAGCGGCACCTCGACAAAGGCCCCAAGCATCACGCCGCCTTCGGGTGCCTTGTAGTCAAGAACGCGGTCTATCGGCTGCGTTGTCAGAACACCCACCAACTCACCTTCATTGAAATGCATCAAATCCATATCGGCCTTTTCAGGGTTGCCCCCATCAGGTAAACGAGCGGCAATCAAACGCCAACCCATCCCCGGAGAGAGCACATGAAATTCTTTGTCGATACCGCCGAGATTGACGCCATCAAGGAACTGCACGCATTGGGCATGGTGGACGGGGTCACAACGAACCCTTCACTGATCGCCAAATCCGGTCGTGATATCCTCGAAGTGACCATGGAAATTTGCGACATCGTCGACGGCCCGGTTTCCGCAGAAGTCGTTGCGCTTGACGCGGACACAATGCTCGCCGAGGGACGCAAACTTGCCAAGATCGCCCCAAATATCGCCGTCAAGGTGCCGCTGACATGGGCTGGTCTGCAGACCTGCAAGGCGCTGAGTGATGAAGGCACGATGGTCAACGTCACGCTCTGCTTTTCAGCAAATCAGGCACTTCTGGCTGCCAAGGCTGGTGCGAGCTTTATCAGCCCGTTTATCGGACGACTGGATGACATCAATCTCGACGGACTCGAACTGATCGAGGACATCCGCACGATCTATGACAACTACGGCTTCGAAACACAGATTCTTGCCGCCTCGATCCGTTCTGCCAATCATATGAGTGAATGCGCCAAGATCGGGGCCGACGTCGCGACGGCACCACCCAACGTCATCAAGGCGATGGCAAACCACGTGCTGACAGACAAAGGGCTGGATGGCTTCATGGCCGATGTCAAAAAGGCCGGTATCAAGATTTTGTAAGCCTGCCGATACGACCTACAGGCCTTTGACTGTACATCACAGTCAAAGGCTTTTTTTATCCATGATGCGAAAAAAGGGCAGAAATGCCCGCGACGACCTGCTACACCATGACCAAAATAAGCCAATGAGCAGGTACATGAGTAGTAAACCCCTGATGGACGCCCACGTCCGTGAGAAAATCATCGCTGACCCCGACGTTCTGTTGGAAGATCAGGATATTATGCGCGCCCTTGTGGCGGCGAACGAACAGACGATGGGCACAAATATCGTTGACCTGCGTGGCATTGCGATGGAACGGCTTGCCGCCCGCCTGGATCGGCTTGAAGACACGCACAGGTCGGTGATTGCGGCCGCATATGAAAACCTTGCCGGGACGAACCAGATCCACCGCGCCGTGCTGCGGCTGATGGATGCGACCAAATTCGAAGTATTCCTGCACGATCTGACGACCGAGGTCGCCGATACGCTGCGCGTCGATGTTATGCGACTTGTGCTTGAATCGGAAGAAAGCGGCGACGATCCGGCCGTCAAGAAGATGGACAGCGTGCTCAAGGTCGGCAAACCGGGTTTTTGCGATTTCTACATTACGCAAGGGCGCGATATTCCCGTGCGTCAGGTTACTCTGCGCCAGACACAAGCCGATGACGACACCATCTATGCCGAACAGGCGGATTACATCCGCTCTGAGGCTTGTCTGAAGCTTGACCTCGGTGAAGGCCGCATGCCGGGCATGCTGGTGATGGGGTCGGAAGACCCGCATCTGTTCACGCCGCAACAGGGCACTGACCTCCTGACGTTCTTCACAGGTGTTTTTGAACGCACGATGCGCAGGTGGCTGGCCTGATCGCCCCGGCGCTGACCAACGCGCTCGCCGGGTGGCTTGATCACCAGCGGGCGCTACTTGATGCGGCGGACAACACGCTCAAGGCCTATCAGGCAGATGTCATGGGCTTTCTGGCCTTCATGTCCGGTCATCATGGCGCACAGCAAGGTCTGGGCCCGGTCTCCCGGATCAGCGTCAGCGATATGCGATCGTGGATGGCACATGAACGCGGCCGCGGGGTCGGGGCGCGCTCGCTCGCGCGCCAACTCTCGGCAGTCAAGACATTCTATCGCTGGCTCGCAGAACGCGAAGGTTTTGAACCTACAGCAGTGCTGTCGACCCGCGCCCCCAAATTTCAGAAAAAGCTGCCCCGCCCGTTGGCAGAAGATGCCGCCAGCCGGATGATCGAAACGGTCGAGCTGCAATCACTGGAAGGCTGGGTCGCCGCGCGTGACAGCGCGGTTGTCACCCTGCTCTATGGCTGCGGCCTCCGTATATCCGAAGCACTGGGTTTGAAAGGCAAGGATGCGCCCTTGCCTGCGACGCTGCGGATCATGGGGAAGGGCGACAAGGAACGGATCGTGCCGGTGATCGACGCGGCCCGCGATGCGGTGGATGTCTACCTGAAGCTCTGCCCACACCCCCAGGAACCGGGCCTGCCACTGTTTCGCGGGGCGAGGGGCGGTGCGCTCAATCCGCGCATGATCCAGAAGGTGATGGAAAAGGCGCGCCTGCAGCTTGGACTGCCGGCAACAGCGACACCACACGCCATGCGGCACAGCTTTGCGACCCATCTGCTGAACGCCGGTGGCGACCTGCGTGCAATACAGGAATTGCTCGGACACGCGTCACTTTCCACGACTCAAGCCTACACCGCCGTCGATACCGCGCGGCTGATGGAGGTCTATGACAAAGCGCATCCGCGCGCATGACTGGGGATCCTTTGTCTTTCTTTGTCCAATCAAACTTCCGCCGGAGGCTCCTGCCCGCGCAACCATTGCCAGCGCTGAATATTTGGGCCATCACACTGCAATGACGTTATCCCAGAAAGCCCTTTGCGTTCATCTGCTGACAGCAACCGGTGCCGTTTTCGCAATGTTGGCCATGCTTGCCGCTGTCGAGGAAGACTGGAGCTTGATGTTCCTCTGGCTGGTCGTTGCCTTTTTCGTGGACGGGATCGATGGCCCACTGGCGCGCAAATACGATGTAAAAACAAATGCGCCGATCTTTGACGGTGAATTGCTTGATCTAATTATCGACTATCTGACTTATGTCTTTATCCCAGCGTTCGCGCTTTACAAATCGGGGCTCATGGACGGTTGGTCTGGCTGGGTTGCTATTATCGTGATCACCTTTGCTTCGGCCATGTATTTTTGCGATACGCGCATGAAAACAAAGGATTATTCCTTTTCCGGCTTTCCGGGCTGCTGGAACATGCTGGTGCTTGTGCTGTTTGCGCTCTCACCCGGTTGGTTCACGTGTCTGCTGCTTGTCATCGTGCTGGCCATTGCCATGTTCCTTCCCATAAAATTCGTGCATCCGACACGCACGGAGCGTTGGCGGACCATCACACTACCGATGGCCTTTGCCTGGACATTCTTTGCGGGCTGGGCTGCCTGGGTCGACTTCGATCCGGCAAGCTGGGCGCATTGGGGTCTGATGTTGACGTCGATCTATCTTCTGGGGGCCGGAGCCGCGCAGCAGGTTATGTACGGCAAGGAAGGCTAGATCCGCGTCAGGATGACGCCGCAGACGATCAGCAACGCGGCGAGCGCCTTGGTCACGTTCATCTTCTCGCCAAACGCAAGCCAGCCAATCAGCACCGCAAACAGGATTGACGTTTCGCGCAGTGCGGCCACCAGTGCGATGGGTGCCTGCGTCATCGCCCAGACAACAATCGCATAGGCCGCAAGCGATGCGCCTGCAGGTATGATTCCGCGTCGCCAGACCGCCCATGGGGCCACAGCGACAGACCAGCCTTTCAGTGCAAATGCCGCCGGAATGAAAAAAATGCCCGACATGAACAGGATCCAGCCGACATAAGCAAACGGATTACCATTGATCCGTGCCCCGATCCCGTCCACCAGCGTATAGCCCGCCGTGGCACAGGCCGCGCCCAGTGCATACGGGATCAGCTTGCGGTTTTCACCAGATGAAAACGCACCGCTGGCCATGGTCACGATGCCAAGACCAAGAACGGCGACACCAAGGTATTCGACAGGTGTGACGATATCGTCGAGCAGTACCGCACCGACGACAAGTACAATCAACGGGGCTGACCCGCGCGAGATCGGATAGACCCGGCTTAAATCGCCTTGTTCATAGGCGTAGGCCAGAAAAAGCTGATAGAACATGTGGATCACACCGGAGGCGATCAGCCACGGCCAGACCTCCGGCGTGGGCAGCGGAAACCACATCAGCGCCAGCAAACCGATCAACCCCTGCCAGACGGTAAAGATCATCATCGTGGTCTGCTTGTTTCCGCCGGTCTTGATGATCGCATTCCAGCCCGCATGCAGCAACGCGGCCCCCAGCACGGCAAAAAAGACGAACAGGCTCAAATCAATAGCCCCGCTGCGCCTTCAAGGCGCAGCAATGCAACCTTCGTTTCGATCCCGCCCGCGCCGGAATAGCCACCTAGCCCTTCCGCCGAAAGGACGCGGTGGCATGGAATGAGAATGGCAAGCGGGTTGGCCCCGCAGGCCTGTCCGATCGCCTGCGCGGACACGTTCAATGCACTCGCAAGATCGCCGTAGGTGCGGGTTTCGCCGTAGGGGATCGCACAAAGCGCGGTATAGAACGCCTGCTGAAAATCGCTGCCTCGCGGCGCGACAGACACGGTGAATCCGCGTCGCATACCGGCAAAATATGCACCAAGTTCGGTCCGCAATTGCGCCGCAAGATCGCCATTAGAAAGATTTCCGGCACGGCCCCAGTGCAACGCTGTAACGGCCTCGTCCGTCGCATCGAACCCCAAAGGGCCGACAGGGCTGTCGATCAGTACGTTCACGCCCGGCCCAGACGGATTGGCCCGCGGGCGGTGATAGGATCCACGTCACAGCCCTTTTGCGTCGCGCGCACCGTGGCCATGTCCGCCGCCACGCGTCGCACGTCAGCCATCAGGGGACGCCAATCCGATGAAAGCGCCCGCGCGACATCTGACGGGCAAATCGTGGCACCGGGGCGCACGGCGTCCAATCGCGCAGTAATCATGGCTGCAATCCTGGAATCACATGTAACGCGTTAACGCCCGGACGGTTGCGCACAGCCATCATGGTCGCACTCATCGTCGCGACTAGGGTGTCCTGACCGTCAGCGATGCCAAAAGCCATGCCTTCGGTAAACGTCAGCGTGCGCCCGGATTTGATCACGTCTCCCTCGAAGCGGAACGTGTTTCCTCGCGCGGGTGCAACGAAAGATGATTTGAATTCTGCTGTCAGCACCTCTGCCCCTTCATCCATCAAGGTAAAGGCCGCAAACCCGCAGGCACTATCAAGCACTGTGGTGATAATCCCGGCGTGCATGAATCCGTGCTGTTGTGTCAGGTCGGTACGGAACGGCATGGTCAAGACCACCCGTCCCGCCCTGATTTCATCGATTTCGGCACCCAAGGTACGCATGACCGCCTGCGCTTCGAACCCCGCGCGCAGTCTTGCGATTGCGTCAGGGTCCAAAACGTCCATCAGGCCAAAGCCTCATCACAGCGGCTGCAAACCCCGGCATGTTCATGGCTGCCCACATCCGGCAGGATCTTCCAGCACCGCTGGCATTTCTCGCCGTCAGCCCGCGCAAAGACAACGGCAATATCCGCAACGTCCTCCAGTCGGAACGCATCGGCTGGAGCCACGTCGGTGCTGACATGAATGCCGGACGTGATGCATAGATCGTCAAAAGCCACCGTTTTCAGGACTTCGGCGACAGCGTCGCCAACATAGACGATCGGGGCCGCTTCAAGCGATGCACCGATGACTTTGGCAGTCCTCTCAACTTCGAGTGCACCGTTCACGACGCGGCGCACGCGACGCACCGTCGCCCATTTCGCGGCCAGCGCATCATCCTGCCAGCCCGTCGGCACATCTGCAAAATCCTCAAGATGCACGGATGTGTCATCGCCCGGATACCGCTCCAGCCAGACCTCTTCCATGGTGAAGACAAGGATCGGAGCCAGCCACGTCGTGAGACGATGGAACAGGATGTCAAGCACCGTGCGGGCTGCGCGGCGGCGCAAGGTATCGCCATCGCAATACAAGGCATCCTTGCGGATATCGAAGTAAAAGGCTGACAGATCAAGCGTTGCGAAATCAAAGACCGCGCGGAACGCGCCCTGAAAATCATAGGCGGAGTAGGCGGCACGCACCTGCCCGTCGATCTCGGCAAGGCGGTGCAGCACCCAGCGTTCCAGTTCCGGCATGTCGTCAGCGGGAACGCGATCAGCTTCGGTGAAATCGCTCAGCGAGCCTAAAAGAAAACGCATCGTGTTGCGCAAGCGGCGATAGCTGTCCGCCGTGCCTTTCAGGATTTCCGGACCGATCCTGCTGTCGTTGGTGTAATCAGTCTGGGCCACCCACAGGCGCAGAATATCCGCACCGTATTGTTGGACCACCTTTTCAGGCACGATCGTGTTGCCAAGCGATTTGGACATCTTCATGCCCTTCTCGTCGAGCGTGAACCCGTGGGTCAGTACGCCGCGATAAGGCGCGCGACCGATGGTGCCACAGGCTTGGAGCATCGATGAATGGAACCAACCCCGGTGCTGGTCTGTGCCTTCCAGATAAAGGTCGGCCAGCCCGTCATCGGACCCGTCTTCACGGTCGCGCAAGACAAAAGCGTGTGTGGACCCTGAATCAAACCAGACATCGAGGATGTCGAACACCTGTTCGTAAGACTCATGTTCAACAGCATCGCCTAGGAAACGGGCCTTGGCACCGTCAGCATACCACGCATCCGCTCCTTCGGCCTCGAAGGCCTCCAGGATACGTGCATTGACTTCGGCATTGCGCAGCAGGAAATCATCATCCGTTGGCAATGCACCCTTTTTGACAAAGCAGGTCAGTGGCACGCCCCACGCGCGCTGGCGCGAGAGCACCCAGTCGGGGCGCTGTTCGATCATGGCATACAGGCGGTTGCGGCCGCGTTGCGGAGTCCATGTGACCAATTGATCGATGGAAGTTAGGGCACGTTCACGGATCGTGGTGCCATAGGTGTCCTGCCCGTCACCGACAGGTTTGTCGATGGCCGCGAACCACTGGTTGCGGTTCAATCGGATGACAGGAGCCTTGGAACGCCAGGAATGCGCATCGGAAATCGTGATGCGCTTGCGTGCCAGCAATGCACCGACCTCGACCAGCTTCTTGATCACCATCGGCGAGGCACCGCCAGGCTTGCCCTTCGGCGTGATCACCTGTTCTCCGGCGAAGAATGGCAGGTCAGCCCGGAAAGAGCTATCATCCATGATGTTATAGGTCATCTGCAGACCGTGCTTGACCCCAATCGCATAGTCGTCATCACCGTGGGACGGGGCGGTGTGAACGAAACCCGTGCCGGCATCGTCGGTGACATGATCGCCCGGCAAAAGCGGAACATCAAAATCCCACTCGCCGCTGGCCCCTTCGGCAGCACGCAACGGATGCGCGCACTTCAGGCCCGACAGGTCTTCTGCGGACACATCGCGCAACCGATTGACCATCCCATCCTCAAGGCGTGCCGCATTGAAGACGCTTTCGGCCAGCGCATCCGCCACAACATAGGTGTCACCGACAGCGGCCCAGCATTCATCGGGCGTGGCGACAACCTCGTAAAGCCCGTATGCGATCTCTGGGCCAAAGCAGACGGCGCGATTCTGCGGGATGGTCCAGGGCGTGGTGGTCCAGATCAGGACGGTCGCACCGTCCATTCCTGCAACGACCGGGAACTTTACCCAGATCGCATCAGTCTGACGATCATGATACTCGACCTCTGCCTCGGCCAGCGCAGTCTTTTCGACGGGCGACCACATCACGGGCTTGGAACCCTGATAAAGCGTGCCGTTCATCAGAAACGTCTGGAACTCCGCAGCGATCACGCGTTCTGCATGAAAATTCATGGTCAGATACGGATCATCCCAGTTTCCCTGAACGCCGAGGCGTTTGAATTCTTCGCGTTGGATGTCCACCCAACCTTCGGCGAACTCACGGCATTCACGCCGGAACTCAACGATATCAACGTCGTCCTTGTCTTGCCCTTTCGCGCGATACTGCTCTTCGATCTTCCATTCGATCGGCAGACCGTGACAATCCCAACCGGGGATATACCGGGCATCCTTGCCCATCATCTGCTGCGAGCGAACGACCATATCCTTCAGGATCTTGTTGAGCGCATGGCCGATGTGCAGATGACCATTCGCATAAGGCGGACCGTCATGCAGCGTAAAGCTCTGGCGGTCATGCTTGGCGCGCAAGCGATCATAAACGCCGATCTTTTCCCAGCGCGCCAGCCAGTCAGGCTCGCGCTTTGGCAATCCGGCGCGCATCGGAAAATCGGTGCGTGGCAGGTTCAGCGTGTCTTTGTACTCAGGGGTGTCGGCACACATTTCGAGTGTCCTTTGGAAGTCTTCGAATCTGGGATGAGGAACGGTGCGAGTGGCTCAACACCTTTGCCCGGCAGCTCGCGTCAGAGCGCCGGGGAAATAATTCGCATGACCCGCAAATACATCATGACGCGCGTTATAGGGACACAAACCCAAGGCGACAAGGGTCAGCAGCGGCATGCAACCCCTCTTTCTTTGTCCAATCAAACTTCCCCCGGAGGGTCCGCAAGCACAACAGGCACCGACAGGTATTTCAGGCGGCGCGTTGACAAGCAGGTTATGAAAGGAAATGCGCGCAAGCGCACCGCTTAGCGGCAGTAGCTTCCGCTGCGATACCGCGCGGTATCGAAATGAAAGTGGTCGCGGTGATAGCGGTTTGCTTCCGGGCCCAATACAGTGCCGAAGGGTCCGCAGGCACCGCGCCACATTTGACGCAAGGCCGCGCCAGCCGCACCACGCCCCCAATCGGTCAGCACTGTGATTTCCCGCCCTGATTTCGTGCGGATCCCCGCAATATCGATCGCGCGGCCAAAGGAATGCTCTGACAGACGTCCCGAAGACGCCGAATTGCGGTTCCGGCAAGAATAATGGGACACAACGCGCAAGCTTGAGATTCCTCCACCGATGTCACCGACAGCTGGGCGGGCCGTGTTGCGCACCCATCTGTTCAACGCACCGGCCGTGCGGCAATCAATTGTCGCCGCCGGTGACAGGGCGACCCCGCTGACTGACCGGACCTGTACGCCTTGGTCGATCCCGCAGGCACCCCGGCCCGGCACGGCACCAAGCACTTTGCCCTGGATTTGTGGGTTGCCGCAAACCTGCCCGCGTACGGCCGCAACACGCTGCTGTTCGGCACGCACGACAAAGGCGGCGGGGCGCACAATCGGACGCAGGGAATCAACCGGTGCGGTCGGGCTGAAAGCGAAAAGGTTTCGTTCGGCGCGCAATTGCGGTTGCGTCTGCGCACCGTGGGCAAGCTCCGGGCGCAGGAAGGGACGGGCCGTGGGGCGCAGGTTCTCGGACAGCGGGACGGCACTTGGCGCGAAGGCCAGTATCGCCGCAGGTCGGGCCAGAGGTCGTGTCGGCAGGCTGATGGGTGATGTGCGGGTGCTGATCGCTTCGGTGGCCAATGGACGTGCTTGCGGGCGAACCTGATCCTGCGCAAGCGCAGAACTGCCCAAAGCGCAAAGCGCCAGCGCCACAAAGAAACGTGTCATGTTTTCCCCCCTGTTGTCCGACCGAAATTCGGTGCGGCCGTATCCTGCCCTGCCTCGATAATACCACGCCGAATTGCCCGGGTGTGGGTAAAATAGTCATGCAGGTGTTCGCCGTCACCGCGACGGATTGCCCGCTGCAGGGCAAACAGCTCTTCGGTGAACCGCCCCAGAATTTCCAGCGTCGCATCCTTGTTGGTCAAAAATACATCGCGCCACATTGTTGGATCCGAGGCAGCGATCCGCGTGAAATCCCGAAAACCCGCAGCGGAATACTTGATAATTTCACTGTCCGTCACACGACCCAGATCATCCGCAACACCGACCATCGTATAGGCGATCAGGTGTGGTGTGTGCGATGTAACCGCAAGCACGAGGTCGTGGTGGTCGGCGTCCATCTCATCGACATTTGACCCAAGAGCACGCCAGAAACTGGCAAGCTCCTCGACTTTCTGGCGGTCCGCACCTTCGGGCGGCACGATAATGCACCAGCGATTGTCGAACAACTCGGCAAAGCCCGACCGCGGCCCCGAATGTTCCGTTCCCGCCAATGGGTGCGCAGGAATAAAGTGGACCCCGTCCGGCACATGCGGCGACACGGCGGAAATGACCGCACGTTTCACCGATCCGACATCGGAAAGAGTGGCCCCCGGTCTGAGGGATGGTGCGATTTCGGCCATGACGGAGTCCATCGCGCCGACCGGTACGCAAAGGATGACAAGATCGGCATCCTGGACCGCTTCGCACGCGCTGTCACACACGGTGCACATGTCGATCTCGCGCGCGATGTCACGCGTTTCAGCTGACCGCGCATACCCGGTGATTTCACCGGCCAGCCCGCCGCGTTTCATGCCCCACGCCAGTGATGATGCAATAAGTCCCAGACCGATCAGCGCGACCTTTTCGTAGATCACCGCCATCAGCGGGCCCCTTTGAATTGACCGACCGCATGCACGACACGTCGGCAGGATGCCTCGTCTCCGACAGTGATGCGCAGACAATTGGGCAAACCGTAACCGCCGACCTTGCGCACGATGATCCCTTGCGTCTTGAGATATTCATCGCAGGCCGTTGCTTCTTCCTCGGATGCAAAACGCGCAAGGATGAAATTGGCGGTCGATGTATCCGACAGCACGCCAAGCTCGGCCAAACCATGCGCCATCCATTCGCGCCAACGCGCGTTCTCGCTCCGGCACCGTTCGGTATGGGCGGTATCGCGGATCGCGGCAGCCCCGGCGGCAAGCGCGGCAGCCGACAAATTGAATGGTCCCCTGATCCGGTTCAACACGTCGATGACACCTTGCGGACCATAAGCCCAGCCGACCCGCAGACCGCCAAGGCCGTAGATCTTGGACAGGGTGCGTGTCATTACGACGTTCTCGCGCTTTTCCACCAGCTTCGCACCGGCGTCATAGCCTTCGACGTATTCCGCATATGCCCCATCGAGGATCAACAGCGCCTGCGGCGGCAAACCGTCGGCCAGACGCGCGATGGCCTTGGACCCGATCATCGTGCCTGTCGGGTTGCTTGGGTTCGCAAGATAGACCAGCCGCGTCTTGTCGTTGCACGCCGCAAGAATGGCATCGACGTCAGTGACCCGTTCTTTTTCGGGGACGACGACGGGCGTCGCGCCGCAGGAATGGGCATAGATCGGGTACATCGAAAACCCGTGCTCGGTGAAAATCACCTCGTCACCCGTACCGGCGTAGGCTTCGGCAAGAAGTTTCAGCAGTTCACCAGACCCATTGCCACAAATGACCCGATCGGCATCCAGATGCCAGACTTCGGCAATGGCGTCGCGCAGGACGCGATGGTCGGTCGAAGGGTAACGATGCAGATCATGGCCGGCGCGTAGGAACGCATCCTTGGCAGCCGCGCTGGCCCCAAGCGGATTTTCATTCGACGACAGCTTGAGAACATTAGTGTGCCCGTCAACAGATGACGCGCCGCCCTCGTAAAGGGCAATGTTCAAGATGCCCGGTTGTGGCTTGATCTGAAGTCCCATGTAGCAGCTTCCCCCTCGCAGTGCGCCACTTCTATCGGCCAGATCGCGCTATGACCAGAGCCCACAAAACAGGGTCACAAAGTGCCTCAGGTTGCCAGCACATTGCGGAACTGCCACGGGTCGCTTTCGTCGATATCTTCGGGAAAATGTTCCCAACGGTCCTGAAGCGGGGTCCAGTCGGTGTAATGCGCCTCAACCGGGCCAAGATAAGGGCGCTGCACTTCGAGACAGCGGGCGTGATCCATTTCGTCGGTTTCGACGATCCCGGCGTTCGGGTTTTCAAGCGCCCAGACCATCCCGGCCAACACGGCAGAGGTGACCTGCATCCCCGTCGCATTCTGATAAGGGGCCAGTGCTTTCGTTTCTTCGTTCGACAGGCGTGACCCAAACCAGAGCGCGTTCTTGTCATGGCCGAAAAGCAGAACGCCAAGTTCGTCGATCCCTGTAACGATTTCGTCCACATCAAGGATTTCATGCACTTTCTGCTGCACACCGGCCCCGAACATTTCGTGCAGGGACAGGACCGCATCATCGCAAGGATGATAGGCATAATGGCAGGTTGGGCGGAATTCCGGTGCCCCCGGATCGCCGACGGTGAAGTAATCGGAAATGCTGACCGACTCGTTATGGGTCACCAGAAAGCCGAACTGCGGCCCGGGTGTGGGGCACCATGTGTGAACCCGCGTGATTGCACCGGGACGTTCAAACCAGATCGCGGATCGGCATCCTGTGTCGTGGGTATGGGCGGTGTCGGGCGTCCAGGTTTCGTGCGTGCCCCAGCCAAGCTCTGCAGGTTGGAAACCTTCGGCGATGAACCCTTCGACGGACCATGTGTTCACGAACACATCGCGGGGACGCGGCATGGCGCGCGCCTGTGTGTCGCGTTCAGCAATATGTACGCCTTTGACCTTGAGCTTTTGCATCAGCTTGGCCCAGTCTTCGCGATTTGTCGGCGCGGCGACATCCTGACCTAGATCGCGCGCGAGCGTCAGCAGCCCTTCCTTGACGAACCAGCTGACCATACCGGGGTTCGCACCGCAGCAGGATACCGCCGTCGTTCCACCGGGGTTGGCGGCCTTTTCATCACGCACGCGCTGGCGCAGCGCATAGTTGGTGCGTTCGGCGTTGTCGGTCGTATCGAAATAGAAACCCGCCCATGGTTCAACGACCGTGTCGATATAGGGCACACCCAATTCGCGGCAGAATTTCATCAATGCGAGGCTGTCGGTATCGACGGACAGGTTGACGCAGAATCCCTTACCCGGCTCAAGCAGCTCTCCCAGAATTTCGCGATAGTTGTCGGGTGTCAGGGCGACCTGTCGGTGGCGGATTTGATGTTCCTGCAGAAACGCGACCTTTTCTGCGTCGGGTTCGATGACGGTGAATTTCGCGCGGTCATAGTCGAAATGGCGGTCGATCAGGGGCCAGGTGCCTTTGCCAATCGATCCAAAACCGATCATCACGATCGTGCCGTCGATTGTGCCGTAATGTGGATAAGCCATGCGCTGCCCCTTCCCTCGCGTCGATTGCGCGACGTGATAGGCGATTCAGGCGCGGTGCAAAAGGGGGCGTCAGGCTGTTTCCATCACCTCGACAGACAACACGGTGGGCAAATGTGCGGCGACCTCGCTCCAGCTGTCCCCTTCATCCCGGGTCGCAAAGACAGAACCTGAATTGGTGCCAAAGTAGAGTCCCGCCGGATCTTGCGTGTCGCCCGCCATGCCCTGACGCAGGACGGTAAAGAAACAGTTTTTCTGCGGCAGCCCCTCGCGCATGTCTTCCCAGCTTTGCCCGCCATCGCGCGACCGCCAGACCGCGGCGGCTGCATCGGGGGGATAGCGTCCGGCCATGTCACCATTCAGCGGAAGTGTCCAGATCGTGTCAGGGTCGCGGGGATGCACGCGGATCGGAAAGCCGAATGTCGAGGGCAGCCCTTCATTGATGTCATCCCAGCTACGTCCGCCATCGCTGGATCGCCAGACGCCGTGATGGTTTTGCTGGTACAGGATGTCACTGTCGCCCGGGGCCCGCACCATGTTGTGCACGCAGTGACCCGTTTCACCATCGCGAGGGGCAGCAGGGTGATCGTGATGGGCGCAGGCTTCGGCATTGGACAGCCGGTTGCGTCGCTCCCACGTCTGGCCTTCGTCCTCTGTTGCAAAGACTCCAGCTGCAGAAATGCCGACCCACAATTTTTTCGGATTCGCCGGATCAGGCACGATGGAATGCAGTGTCAGACCGGCTGCGCCCCCTTCCCAACTTTCTGCAGAAGGATGATTTGTCAGACCTTCGACCTTGGTCCACGTCTGCCCCATATCAGTGCTCTTCAGCAAGCATGCGGGTTTGGCACCCGCATATAGTGTGCCAAACGTGTGGGCGAGCGACCAGATTTGTGTGAAATCATCACTAAACGGAGGTGGCGTATCGGTCCAGCCGATCATCGCCGCAAAGTCAGCATCATTCGCCGCCCAGTCATCCATCTGGCCTTTGCAAAGCTTTGTCAGCGTCCATGTTGCGCCGCTGTCGGTCGATTTCCACACGCCGGCACCGAACCAGTCGCCACCGCCACCGGCCCAGATCGTGCCGGTTTCGGGGTCACCTGCCATGTGGTTGATGGACCAGCCGTCACAATGCGGGCCGCTTAGTTCCCATGCGCTGCGGTCACCGCTGTTGGTCGCCAAAAATGCACCTTTGGTCGTTCCGATCAGAAGCGTAATAGGCATGACACACCCCCCTTTTCAGCCAAGAATACCACAAAAGGCCGCATTGGCTGTCCTGAAAACGTCACCGATTGGCGCGGGCAATTTCTCACACGGCGGACAGACAGCGGAAGAAGATCGTGGGTACGGTGGTGATCATGCCGGGTCAGAGCGGGTCCCGATGGCCACTTAAATCACGTCCATCAGCGACGGCCGTTTGGCGTCTAATTACGAGCCGGAAATCCAGGACAAGAAAGGATTCGCGCGAAACAAGTTGAGAATTCAAGGGCTTGGAATAACCGAGCACACAATCAAGAAAGGCCGCACCCGGAGGCGCGGCCTTTCTGAAATCTCTGCAAGAACCGATTAGTTCTTGGCGTAGAATTCGACTACGAGGTTTGGCTCCATCGTGACAGGGTACGGTACATCGCCCAATGTTGGTGTGCGCACAAATTCGCAAGTCATCTTGGAGTGATCAACGGCCATGTAGTCAGGCACGTCACGCTCTGGCAGCTGGGATGCGACAAGGACCAGCTCCAGTTGCTTGGACTTCTGACGTACTTCGATCACGTCGCCTTCCTTGACGCGGTAGGACGGGATGTTCACGCGCTTGCCATTCACGGTCACGTGGCCGTGGTTCACGAACTGCCGTGCTGCAAAAACAGTTGGGACGAACTTGGCACGGTAGACCACTGCGTCGAGACGACGCTCCAGCAGACCGATGAGATTCTCACCAGTGTCACCCTTTACACGTTCGGCTTCTGCATAGATGCGGCGGAACTGCTTTTCGGTCAGGTCGCCATAGTAACCCTTGAGCTTCTGCTTGGCGCGCAGCTGGATGCCGAAGTCGGACAGTTTGCCTTTGCGGCGCTGACCATGCTGGCCGGGGCCATATTCACGACGGTTGACGGGTGACTTTGGACGACCCCAGATGTTTTCGCCCATCCGGCGGTCAATTTTGTACTTGGCAGCGGTACGTTTAGTCATACGCTGATCTCCTTCTTTTGCTTGCGAAGGGCGTTGTCCTTTCCGCGGATTTTGCCGCGGCGACAGGGTCCCGGTTGCCCGGACCACCAACACCAATGAATGCGCGGCTTATAAGGGTGCAGCATAAGGAGTCAACAGCCGAAATCGCGGTGGAGCTTTCGCATCCCTTTGCTATGTTAGCGCGCAAAGAGATGGAGTTGCGACATGCCTTATACCCCCGCCGAAAATCGTTACGAAAACATGGTCTATCGCCGCTGCGGCCGGTCGGGTGTGGACCTGCCTGCGATTTCACTTGGCCTGTGGCACAATTTCGGTGGCGATACGCCACATGATGTAAAACGCGCCATGTGCCAGACCGCTTTTGATCATGGCATTACGCATTTCGACCTAGCCAACAACTATGGCCCGCCACCGGGCAGCGCCGAAGAGGCATTCGGCGAAATCCTGAGAACCGATTTTCGCGGATATCGTGACGAACTGATCATTTCATCCAAGGCCGGTTACCGGATGTGGCCGGGGCCGTATGGTGAAATGGGAAGCCGCAAATACCTGATATCTTCTTGCGATGCATCGCTGAAACGGATGGGGCTGGATTACGTCGACATCTTCTATTCACACCGCTTCGATCCAGACACACCATTGGAAGAAACGATGGGCGCGTTGGATCAGATCGTGCGGTCGGGTAAGGCGCTTTACGCCGGGATCAGCAGCTATAATTCCGAAAAAACGCGTGAGGCGGCGGCCATCCTAAACGATTTGGGAACGCCCTGTCTGATCCACCAGCCAAGCTATAACATGTTCAATCGCTGGGTCGAAACCGACGGACTCAAAGACACTTTGGGCGACCTCGGGATTGGGTCCATTGCGTTCACGCCGCTGGCCCAAGGCATGCTGACGACGAAGTATCTGAATGGCATCCCCGAGGACAGCCGCGCCGCACAGGGCAAATCGCTGAAAGAAGGCTTTATTACCGAGGCGGCGATCACGAAGATCCGCGAACTCAACGCCATTGCCGAAAACCGCGGACAGACGCTGGCACAGATGGCGATTGCATGGGTTCTGCGCGATGGCGGGATCACAACGGCCCTGATCGGTGCAAGCAAGCCCAGCCAGATAACCGATTGTGCCGGGGCGGTCAAAAACCTCGACTTCAGCGCGGACGAATTGCAAGCCATTGATGCGCTTGCCCAGGACGAGGCAATCAATCTTTGGGCGGCGTCGTCCAATTCTGATAACGCACCGGGCTGATCCGGCAGTGATGCGCCAGCAGGGCCTGTATCTTGCGACTGCCTTTGGTGCGGGCTGGCTGATCACCTTGATGATCCTGTTTAACGGCACACTTGCCGTGCACGGCAGCCTGCTGTTTTCGTCCTGGGTACCCCATGCGACAGGGACGGTTGCAGCGCTGCTTTTTCTTGCGATCCTGCGACCTGCAAAGGCCAATCTGCGTCCCGTACCTCTTTGGGCCTATCTCGGCGGGATCTCTGGCGCGCTGACGGTCATGCTGACATCGGCGGCGATGAATTCTGCCCTCGCTCTGTCGGGTACGATTGCAGTCGGGCTGGCAGGACAGGTCGCCTTCAGTCTGCTGGCAGACGTGCGTGGCATGTTCGGGATGCCAAAACATATGCCGACACCACGCGACCTGGTCGCGCTTGCGCTGATCCTGAGCGGCGCACTTGTGCTGGTTCTTTTGGGTAGCGCGGCATGATCGGCTTTGCAGCAATCGCATTTATCGCAGGCGTTCTGGTCGTGGTCAGCCGACAGATTAACGGGCGTCTCGCCCTGTCGACCTCTGCACTGCATTCATCTTTCTGGAACCACATCGTCGGTTTTGTTTTCCTGACTCTGATCGCCTTGGCGTTCGGCGGTCTCTTTTTAGAGGGTACGGCAAACACACCGTTGTGGGCCTATCTGGGCGGGCCGATCGGCGTGATTTTCATCGCATTGTCAAGCTGGCTGGTCGCGCGGATCGGCGCGGCGCAGACCGCGATGCTGATCATCGCAGGCCAGATGGTGTCCGGCGTTTTCTTGGATTTGTTACTTGGGCAGGGTGGTAATCTTCTCGCCCGCGTTATCGGTGTCGCCCTGATCCTGCTGGGCATGTGGGTCAACTATGCGCCCCGCCCTAGCCTGCCTGCTGCAACCCCGCCGCATAACCCGTAATCGCGCGCACGTCATTGCGGTCCATGGGATGGCCAAAGAAGAAACCTTGGGCCTCGCAGCAGCGTTCCTGAGCGAGAAAGTCCCGCTCTGCCGCGTTTTCGATCCCTTCCGCGAGCACAGGGATACCGAGCGACGCGCCAAGGAGCAGGGTTGATCGTACGATCGCCGCCTTTTGCGGATCACAATACACATCGCGGATAAAACTGCTGTCGATCTTGATCTTGTCGAACGGAAAGATCTGCAAGGCGGCAAGCGATGAATAACCGGTGCCAAAATCATCCATGGCGATACTGATGCCGCGCTTTTTCAGGCGGTGCATGACCGCAAGAACATTGGTCTGATCGTCGATGATACTGGCTTCGGTGATTTCCAGTTCGAGCCGTTCGGGCGACAGTCCTGAAGTTGCCAGAATATCGTCAACGAGATCGACAAAATCAGGCTGTGAGAGCTGCTGCGGTGCGACGTTGACGGCGATCCGGTACGGATGTTCCCATTGCACGGCTTCATTGCAGGCTTCGCGCAAGACCCAGATCCCAAGGTTTTTAATTAGCCCGTAATCTTCCGCGATCGGAATGAATACAGATGGCGGCACAAGCCCGCGCACCGGATGACGCCAGCGGCAAAGCACCTCAAAACCGGTAACATCGCGCGAACGGATATCGTTCTGTTGCTGAAAGTTCAGGAAGAACTGGTTGTTCACAAGCGCCTTCCGCAGATCAGAAACGAGCGCATCATGTTCGCGGCTTTTTTGATCCATGACAGCATCATAGTGGCAGATCTTGCCATCGTGATCGGCCTTGGCCTGTTTCATTGCGTATTGCGATTTTTGCAGCAAATCATAGGGCAAAGCCGCATCGTGCGGGCAGCGGGCGCTACCGATGCTAACTGTCACCTCTAACGGGCCGGAAATCAGCTCGAGCGGTTGGGTCAGCGCGTCGCCGATCGCCCTTGCGCTGGCATCGACTGAGTCCTGGGCCGACATGCCTGTTTTGATCAGCACAAATTCGTCGCTGCTTGTCCGTGCGAGGAAATCCTCGGAAAGCGCGAAGCAGCGCAAACGGGACGCAATTTCGTCCAGAACGGCATCCCCCGTTGCGTTTCCCATGCGCGCGTTTATCAACCGGAAGCGGTCGATATCGATGGTCAAAACAGCAAACGGTTTTTTCAGGTTCTGCGTGACGTCCTGCGCAAATTCCTTCAGGCAAATTTGCAGATTGGCCCGGTTCGGAAGATGCGTAAGAGAGTCAAAAAGTGCCGCATTGCGCACCAATGTGCGCGTTTCCTCTGCAATTTTGATTTCAATCAGGAAACCGCCAAAACCAATCAGGAACAGGAATAACACGACAGTCATGACGATGACGCCCATTACCGTATCTGACACCCATTGAAACGGAATCTGGACTGACGGGTCGGGCCGGATTTCAAGTGCCGCCATACCGGTGAAATGCACTGTGATTGTCAGCAACACCATTGCGAATGCGCCGCCCATCCAGCAGTAGCGTGTCGTCGGGTGAAGCAAACGATGGATCGTCAGGCACCCAAACACTGCCGACAGCAGAACCGAGGCAACCATGAAACCGTGATCATGGATGACCTCTCCTGCGACGCGATAGGCTGACATGCCGACGTAGTGCATGCTGGAAATGCTCAGACCGAGCAGCGTGCCGCTTGCGACCACGTAAATCCAACCGCGACCCTTGCTGGCGATGTGAAACGACAGAGCAATACCTGTCAGAACGATCAGCAGCGATTGCGCGGTGCGCATCAGATCAAAGGCGTGATTGATCTGCGGATCATAGGCCAACATCGCAACGAAGTGGGTCGCCCAGACTGAAGTACCAGCAATCAGACTGGCAAGCCCGATCTGCAAGGCCAGCCTGTTCGCGCGAACCCGTCGTGTCCGCATGAACAGCCTAGTCGCCAAGACCGCCCCTAGCGTGCATAGACACACCGCCGCAAGAACGAGCCGGGCGTCATGTTCGATAATCAGGCTTTCAAAGGCGCGGTGCATTCAGGTCCCGGAACTCAAGCTGAGCGCCATACTTCACGGTCAATACTAAGAATTGGTGCATAGCCCAAAAAATTCGAAAATCGTGGTGAAAACGGCTAAATGTTGATATTTTTGCAATGGTTCACACAGAATGTCGTTCCAACCGTCCCGCGTTTCGGATATTCCTTAACAGCGCCAAATCGGTGACATAATTTAATCTTAGCTTAACCGCTTAACCTTGTTTTACGATCACATAGGAAAATGAAATGACCTTCTCTGAATCAATCAGAACGTGCCTCCGGGAAAAATACGCGACGTTCTCCGGACGCGCTCCACGGTCTGAATACTGGTGGTTCCAGTTGTTCTATCTGCTCATCGTGCTTGGACTTGTCCTGCTGATGGCATTGACCGGAGGCCTGTCAGGGGCATTCGATCAAAACGGCGAACTTGCACCCGGCGCGGCCGCGAGCCTTGGAATCTTCGGCATCATCTTCTTGATCGTGATGCTGGGAATGATCCTGCCGCTGATTTCCGTCACGGTACGCCGCTTTCACGACTACAACCTTTCCGGTTGGTGGTATCTTGGCGGCATTATCGCCGGCTTGATCCCATTTGTTGGTTTCCTTGCCAGCATCGCGATCCTTGTGATCACGATTCTCAAGGGCACAGATGGTCCAAACAACTTTGGCCCCGACCCGCTTGGGTCCAGCGATGCGGACGTTTTCAACTAAATGCCGCAGATCTTCTGGCGCACCTTTCAGGTGCGTCAGTTCCCCGTCCTTTTTGCCCTGCTCATTGCGCTTTCTAGCGCGGCCAGTCTTGCACGGGCACAGGACAACGCAATCTCCTACATCGACCCGCCGACGGTAGACCAAGGTGACGCTTACCGCGACGCAATCGCGGGCGACCGCATTCGTGCCGACCTGAATTATGTCGACGAAACCACCCGAAATCTGCTCGACGATAACGATACGGCACGCCCGACTGAGCCGGTACGTGAACGCGACGGCATTTACCTGCCGCTCGGCGGAAGCGGTTTCGGCGTCTTCTTTGTGGTGTTGTTCTTTGTTGTTCTGCTGTTCCTATTCCTGAAATTCGGGGCCGGTGGCACCTTGATGCGCGGCGAACCCAAGGACGGCAGTCGCAAGAAAACACCAACCGAAAGCTGGGGGCTGCGTCCTGACGACATTCCTGAAGGCGACCTGCTAAGCCGGATCAAGGCGATGAGCGACCGACGCGAGGCTTTGATCCTGCTGCTACGCTATTGCCTCTTGCGGGCGGCAGAAGCAACAGACACCCATTTCCGCCGCGCCGACACGGAGCGCGAGGCGCTTGGCCGTTTGCCCACGAACTGGCCGCGCTTCCAGCAACTTCGCCGTCTTTTGATGCAGACCGAACTTGTTCACTACGGTGGGCGGGACATCGACGACAACAGTTACCAAAGCGCCCTGAACGACGGTGCGGACATCCTGAATGCAGGAGGCCGCAATGGGCGATAACAAAGGCACCATTTTTCTGTTTGGCGGGCTCGCCGCCTTTATCATCCTTGTGGTCTACCTGATCAGCAGTGCGGCACCCGGCAGTCAGCTTGACCGGTCTGCAATCGGCACGAAGGGCCTTGTCAGTTGGCTACGGGCGAACGACGTGCAGGTTATCGAAGCGCACCGCCGCGTGCAGCTTTCCGAGCAGGATGTCGATCTGCGGCTGTTGCCGCTTTACGATGTCGACATCACGCGCACCCAAGCCCCGGCCATTTCACGTCAAGAGCAGTTGCGCCAGTCAACACAGCGCGACATTTCCGGTTTCGTCCTGGACGAAAAGCTGAGCTATGTGGAAACGCTGGTGCTGCTGCCGAAATGGCGAACCGGCACTATCATGCTGGGCCTTGCGGATAAGCAACTTCTGATCCCTATGGAAGAAGTTTCGACCCTGCTGGCACAGCTGGAACTGGGAGAACAGAAGCTGATCCGCCCTGACGTCAAATTTCTCGAGACGCGCACGGACACGGGATTCAGCGTGACACTTTACCGGCCACAACTGTTTGATCCGCTACAGGTTCGGGGCAATTGCGCGCCGCTGGTCACGGTGGCCGAAGGCGACCTTGTCATCAACTGCACAGGGCCAACGGGAATGGATCAGGTCTATCTCTCTGACCCTGATTTGTTGAACAATCACGGTCTGGCGCTTGGACAAAACAGCGCGTTTGCGCTTGATCTGGTGGAGCGCCTGCGTGCAAGCGGCGACGGGGTCGTCTACTACGACACATCTGACGATCTGCTTCTGAGCTGGCAGGAAACGCGCGACGTCGAACAGCGCCCGCGCTCGACAGAGGATGTTTCGCGTTTCTTCACCTATCCGTTCACACTGATCTGGCTATCGGTCGCGGCTGTGTTTCTGATCGCGGCCTGGCGCGGGTTTGTCCGCTTTGGCCCGCCTATTCAGGCATTCAAGGACCAGATCGGTGCGTCAAAAACAGCGTCGATCGCGGCCAAGGCTTATCTATTGCGCCTGACAGGACAGGATCACGCGCTTTTGGCGGAATACGCTGATAACAGGCTGAATGACCTCTCCCGCGATCTTTATGGCAAGAATATTGGCAAAGATCGCGCAGCCCTCTTCAACCGTCTGACAAAGATCGCCCCGAAATCCGCGGGCAATCTGATGGACGCCACCAATCGCATGATATCGACAACTGCCGAGACCTCTCCCGCTGAACTGTCGAAGATCATGCAGCAATTCGATTTATCCTACCGGAGTATAAGTGATGAACTTGGAAGAATTTCGCGAACTCGTTGACGCGACCCGTACCGAGATTAGCAGTGCCGTCTACGGCCAGGACGAGATCGTCACAACAATGATGGTTTCTGTCTTTGCGCGCGGCCATGTCCTGCTGGAAGGTCCGCCAGGCACCGCCAAGACCCTGCTAGCCAAGACCATTTCCAAAACGATGGATCTGAACTTCGGACGCATCCAATTTACGCCAGACTTGATGCCGGGCGACGTTCTGGGCGCGAATATCTTCAATTTCCAGTCAGGCGAATTCAAACTGACGAAGGGTCCGGTCTTTACCGACATCCTGCTGGCTGACGAAATCAACCGCGCGCCACCCAAGACACAATCGTCCTTGCTGCAGGCGATGAACGAACGGCAAGTAACGATCGACGGTGAGACGCACACGCTGGGCGAGAACTTCTTCGTTATTGCAACGCAAAACCCGATCGAACAGCAAGGCACTTACCCCTTGCCCGAAGCCCAGCTTGACCGCTTTTTGTTCAAACTGGTGGTCGACTTCCCTGATCGGGATGCCGAGTTGGAAATCCTTTCGCGCAACCGCAACAAGCCTGTCGGAGCCGATGACAGTCACGATCAGATTCAGCAAACCATTTCTGGTGACAAACTGGCCGCTGGGCGTGCACTGATCGACAGTATTCGTCTGGACGATACGATCCTGAATTATATCGTCGATCTGATCCGGGCGACCCGCAACGACGCCGAAATCCGGCATGGTGCCTCGACCCGCGCGGCAGACGCACTTGCCAGTGCCGTCCGCGCACGGGCAGCAATTGACGGGCGTGATTACGCGATCCCCGATGATGTGCAGGCCCTGATCATTCCGGCCATGCGCCACCGCATCGTTCTGGGGCCAACCGCGGAAATCGAAGGCCGCACGCCAGAGGACGTTCTGGGTAACATCGTCAATCGCATCGACGCGCCACGATAATGCGTCCGTCCCCGCTTCTTCTGACACTGGCCATTGGATTGTTGCTGGTCACCTGCGTCATTGCAATGACGTCGGATGCCGGTGCGCCATTGGTACAGGCAGGCTGGGCGGTGTTGGCCTTCGTCGCGCTGTGCGATCTGATCCTGACCCGGACCGGGCGCAGCATCAGCGTTGATTTTATGCCGCCCGAACAGATGTTCGTCGGAGAAAAATACAAGCAAAAAGTGAAGCTGACATCGAAATCGGGCAACCTTCCCGCTGGCATCGACATGCGCTTTGACCATGACTCAGAAATCGTTGTTGGCCCGTTCTTCTGGCCCGATCTGACTTTGCAGATCGGTGTCGACGTACCAGTCGAATTGACTTGTACCAAACGGGGAGAGTTCAAGTTCAAGCAAATCTGGCTGTTCTGGCCGTCGCGTTTCCGCCTGTTCGAGATCGTATCGCGCAAGCCGTTGGACGCGGACATCAAGGGAATTCCGAATATCCAGCCTGTCTTGTCAGGCGAAATCACGACGCAGGTGCAAGCAGAGCTTTACGGGATCAAATCAACACAGATGCGTGGTGAAGGGTCTGAATTCCACCAACTGCGTGAGTTCACGACGGGTATGGACCCGCGCATGATCGACTGGAAACGCTCTGCCCGGCACGGCGGGCTTGTCGCGCGCGAAACGCACGCCGAACAAAACCACCAGATCATCATGTGCATCGACAACGGCTATCTGATGCGCGAAGAGATCGAGGGTCTGCCGAAGATCGACCGCGGTATCAACGCCGCACTTGCGACAACTTGGGCCGCCGGGCTAGGCGGTGATCAGGTCGGGTTTTTCGCTTTTGACAGCCGCCCAAGACAATTCATTCCGCCCTCACCCGGTCGCGTGGCGTTCAACCGCTTCCGGTTCGAAGCTGCCGCCTTGAAATACTCCAGCGTGGAAACCAATCACACTTTGGCGCTTGCGCACTTGAACGGGCTTTTGAACCGGCGGTCGATGATCGTCGTGTTTTCAGATTTCGTGGATAGCACGACTGCCGAACTTCTGGTGGAAAACATGGCTGTGCTGAGCCGCCATCACCTGCTGATCTTCGTGGCGATGCGTGATCCCGCATTGGATCGGATCACCAACCCCGAAGACCCGACCCTGTCGAAGGTCGCCGAGGCCATCAGCGCATCCCAGATTTCAAAGGAACGCGAGCTTGTTCTGGACGAACTCCAGCGCCTTGGCGTTGTCTGTCTGGACATTGCACCCGATAAACTGACGCCTGAACTGGTGTCCGCCTACCTCGATATCAAAGCGCGAGAGATGATATGACCCAAGGTGAAATCAACACATCCGACCTCCGCTCTGTCCGGTTCCGCAAGGAACGCGAAGCAAGCTGGAAGGCGCTGGAAAATCTCATCAAACGTGTGGAAGGCAGCGGCATGGCAAGCCTGTCTTTTGACGAGGCACGCGATCTGGCAGCTCTTTATCGTCAAACGGTCAATTCACTGTCCGTGGCGCGTGAAATCTCGCTTGATCGTGCTTTGATCGGTTATCTCGAAAGCCTTTCGGCCCGCGCCTATCTGGTTGTCTATGCACCGCAAGAAGGCGTCAAGGACCTGGTCGTAAAGCTTTTCACCAAAGGCATCCCCCAGGCCGCACGGCGCACGTTGCCCGCGATGGTGATCGGCTTTGGCCTGATGATCATGGGCGGCTTGCTTGGCTACTTCCTATATATGCAGGACAGCAGCTGGTTCTACACATTCGTTCCCGGCGGCCTTGCAGATGGCCGCACACCCGGCGCAAGCGTCGAATACCTGCGCGGAACCATCTATGATGACGACCAAAGCTTCATGAACTCGCTTGGGGCGTTTGCCGCCTATCTCTTTTCGCACAACACACAGGTGGCGATCCTTGTCTTTTCGCTGGGTGCCTTCTGTATGGCCCCATCGTTCCTGCTGACATTCTACAATGGCACCGTGCTTGGTGCCTTCATCGGCCTTTTCGTCGAAGCGGGGCTTGGCTATGACATCATCGCGTGGCTGTCGATCCACGGTGTGACTGAAATTTCAGCGATCTGCATTGCCTGTGCAGGTGGGGTGCAATTGGGGATGGCGGTGCTTATGCCGGGCCAGATGACCCGGCGCGATGCATTGCGCGTACGTGGGCGCGATGCGACTAAACTGCTGATCCTTGCAGGCTGCATGTTGTTTGTGGCTGGTATTCTCGAAGGCTTTTTCCGCCAGACCGTGCAATCCGCCGAACTGCGCCTTATCATCGGCTGGGGCATCGGCGCATTGTGGGTGCTGTGGTTGACGCTGGCCGGCCGGGGAGAGGACCGCACCGCATGAGCCGCAAACCAACCCGCCGGAATCAGGCGCAAAAGACGGCGTCTGATTACAACCAGATATATCAAAAACAGCAGGAAAAGCAGACCTTGCTGATCACACCGCCGGAAGGTGTGCCGATCGGGTTTGGCCGCGCGGATTTCGGTGCCCGTGTGGGTGCGCAAATGCTCGATTTGCTGATTACCTATGGCATCCTGTTCGTCACCATCCTCATCGTGTTTCTGAACGCGAATATGTCGTGGGAAACCGCAATGGCGTTCTTTGCGCTGCTTAGCTTTCTGCTGCGCATTCCGTACTACATTTTGACGGAATTGGTCTGGAACGGGCGGACGCTGGGCAAGAAATGGGTAAACCTGCGGGTGATTTCCCTGAACGGTCGCCGCCTCGAACCGCATCAAGTGGTTGTGCGCAACCTGATGAAAGAAGCCGAGGTTTTCACTCCGATCGGGCTGGTGTTCGGTATTGGAACGGAAAGCGGCTGGACCCAGTTCTTTATGTTCCTGTTCCTGCTTGTGACAATTTCGATTCCGATCTTTTCCAAGGACAAGCAACGCATTGGCGACATGATCGCGGGCACGGTCGTTGTGCGCCAACCAAAGGTCTTGCTGGCAACAGAACTGACAGAGGCTGCGCCCACCGGTGATGACGAGTTTGTCTTTGAACCATCGCATCTGGAACACTACGGCAAATTCGAATTGCAGTTCCTGGAAGACATCCTGCGCGATCGCTCGACAAATCAGATGGCGATCGACAGGGACAAGGATGTCACGCGCACCATCGCCCGCAAGATCGGTTTCACTGCGCCAATCCAGTCAAACCGCGCTCGGCTTTTCCTGCGGGCGTTTTACAATGCTCAGCGCGCGCATCTTGAGGGCCGCCAACTGTTCGGTGACCGCCGCGAAGACAAATACCACAACAAGGCCGGCGACCGCGCGCAATAACCGCGCTTGTAGATTCCTAACCATTCTGTAATTTCTTGGTTTATGGGCAAAAAACATCATCATTTCAGTGAAATGTCAGCGGATGACGGCGTCCGTTCTCCTTATGCCACCTATAACAGCTGGATTGTGGATCAAGACACCGCGCGGCTGGCCCAAAAGGCCCGCGCAGCAGAAGCTTTCTTTCGCCGCTCCGGCATTACCTTCAATGTCTACGGTCAGTCAGATGGCGAAGAACGGTTGATTCCCTTCGACCTCGTGCCCCGTATCCTGTCGGCGGCAGAGTGGTCGAAACTGTCAAAAGGGGTGGATCAGCGCGTGCGGGCAATCAACGCATTCCTGCATGACATCTACAACCGTCAGGAAATTCTGAAAGCGGGTATTGTTCCGATTGATCTAATCGCAAAGAACGATGCGTTCCTGCCGCAGATGATGGATTTCACCCCACCCGGCAGCGTCTACACGCATATCGTGGGTACCGATATCGTCCGCACGGGCGAAGATGATTTCTTTGTACTTGAAGACAATGCGCGCACGCCGTCCGGTGTCAGCTATATGCTCGAAAACCGCGAAACGATGCTCCAGATGTTTCCCGAGCTGTTCAGCAAGATCAAGGTGCAGCGAGTCAGCGACTATCCCAAGAACCTGCGCGAGTCGCTCGAAGCATCGGCACCGCCGAACTTCGACGGGTCGCGCCCTTGCGTCGTCGTGCTGACACCCGGCATTCATAACTCGGCGTACTATGAACACAGCTTTCTGGCAGATCAGATGGGCGTTGAACTGGTCGAAGGACACGATCTGCGCGTTATTGACGGGCATATCGCAATGCGCACGACGCGCGGTTACAAAACGATCGATGTGATCTATCGCCGGGTCGATGACGATTTCCTTGATCCACTGACGTTCAATCCCAACTCCATGCTTGGTGTCCCCGGAATTATGGATGTCTATCGCGCGGGCAATATCACAATTGCAAATGCTCCCGGAACCGGCGTTGCGGATGATAAGGCGATCTATAGCTACATGCCCGATATCGTCGAATTCTATACCGGCGAGAAAGCGATCCTGAAAAACGTCGAAACCTTTCGCTGTTCAGAAGCAGACAGCCTGCAATATGTGCTCGACAATCTTTCGCAGTTGGTCGTCAAGGAAGTCCATGGATCGGGCGGTTATGGCATGCTGGTCGGACCTGCGGCCAGCAAGGCTGAACTCGCCGACTTTGCCGACAAGCTGAAAGCCAGACCCGCCAACTACATCGCACAACCGACCCTGTCCCTGTCCACCGTGCCGATTTTCACTGAAAGCGGTCTTGCACCACGCCATGTCGATTTGCGCCCTTTCGCACTTGTCTCACCACAAGGTGTGAACATCGCGCCGGGCGGACTGACCCGTGTGGCCCTGACCGAAGGCAGCCTTGTGGTGAACTCTTCCCAAGGGGGCGGCACCAAGGACACTTGGGTGCTGGAGGACTGAGATGCTTGGAAAAACGGCAGGTGGACTTTACTGGATGTTTCGCGGGTTGGAGCGCGCGGAAAACACCGCCCGGCTGATCGAAGCAGGTTTCCGGATTGCACTGACGCGGTCCAGCGATCCCGAGTCAGAATGGCAATCCGTTATTGTGACTGCCGCACAGCAGCAAAGTTATGAATCAAAGCATCAAGGCTTTGACAGCGCCCGCGTAACGGATTTCCTGCTGCGTGATCCCGACAATCCAAGCGCTGTGCGGTCCGTCATCAAGACGGCCCGCGACAATGCGCGCCTGACCCGCACGGCGCTGACAACCGAGGTCTGGGCCGCAGTCAACGAAACCTGGATGATGCTGGACGAAATCCTGCGCGATCCAGTGCCCGAAGCCGAATTGCCAGATGTGCTCAACACGATCCGCCAGCAATCCGCACTGGTACGCGGCGCATTGCATGGCACGATGCTGCGCAACGATATCTATGACTTCTGCCGTCTTGGTACTTTTATGGAACGGGCCGATAATACGGCACGGATCATCGACGTGAAATATCACGCGTTGCTGCCCGCTCCATCCTTTGTCGGAAGCCGGATGGACAACGTTCAGTGGGAAATGGTCTTGCGGTCTGTCTCGGCCCACCGGTCATTCCGCTGGGCAGTCGATGGCGAATATAACGCGGCCAATATCGCCGACTTTCTGATCCTTGACCGGCGCATGCCGCGCTCTCTTGCGTTCTGCACCAGCCAGCTTGTCGAGAACCTGACCTATCTGGCGGATGAGTATGGCGAGGACAGCGCAAGCCTGCAACTGGCGAAGTCCTTCGATGCACGCCTGAAAGATCGCGATATCAACTCGATTTTCGAGGAAGGGTTGCACGAATTCCTTGGATCTGCCCTTTCGGCTGCTGCCATGCTGGGCCAGCAGATCGAGCAAGAATACAGGTTCAATTACTGATGCCCCTGTCGATAACCCACACCACGCGCTACACCTATGACCAGCCGGTCAGCTATGCCCTGCAAAAGGTGCGCTTACGGCCGCAATCCAACCCGCTGCAAGAGGTGATCCGTTGGGACCTATCAATTGATGGTGGCCGGATCGAAACAAGTTACCGCGATCACTATGGCAATCATGTCGATCTGGTCAGCGCCGACATTGACACGCAGGAAATGACGATCACGGCGACAGGAGAAGTCGAAGTGAAGGATCGCGCCGGCGTTTTGGGCATGGTCTATGGTCGCGCCCCGCTTTGGCACTTTACACAAGAAACGCCACTGACGACAGCCGGACCGCTGATTGCGCCGCTGGCCAAAATCGCGGCGGTCGATCCCGTCACGACTGAAGTGCTGCACGCCCTCTCTGCCGCCATTCTGGAAGCCGTGCCCTATCAGGCGGGCCAAACACACGCAGGCACTTCCGCAGAAGAGGCGATGACCCTGCAATGGGGTGTTTGCCAGGACCACAGCCACATCTTTCTGGCCGCTGCCCGTCATGCGGGAATCGCCGCGCGCTATGTCAGCGGGTACCTGCATATGACCGACCGCGTCGATCAGGATGCCAGCCACGCTTGGGTCGAAGCGCATGTGCCCGACCTCGGGTGGGTGGGTTTTGACATTTCGAACGGGATCAGCCCGGACGAACGCTATGTCCGCCTTGCTGTCGGGCGTGACGCGCAGGACGCCGCTCCGATTTCGGGGTTGCGCATGGGCAGCGGTGACGAGACCATGATTGTATCTTTGCAGGTGCAGCAGTAAGCCTTGTCGGACAAAGATTCCAAGGACCAGTTCCATGACATATTGCGTTGGCTTGCGTTTGAACAAAGGTCTTGTTTTCATGGCCGACACACGCACGAATGCAGGGGTCGATAACTTCTCGACGACCCGCAAGATGTTCAGTTGGTCAATTCCCGGCGAACGCGCGATCACGATCATGACGGCTGGAAATCTGGCGACGACGCAGGCGATGATCAGCCTTCTGAACGAAAGGTCCGAAGCGGTTGCTGATCGCGACCCCGGCATTCTGAACCAGCCAACGATGTTTCAGGTTGCCCGACTGGTGGGTGCCACGCTGAAAGAGGTCATCGCCTACAGCACTCCGTCGTCCCCGTCAGCTGCTGATCAGTTCGGCGCATCCGTGATCGTCGGCGGTCAGATCAAAGGCGGCAAGCCCACCATCTTCCTTGTCTATCCCGAAGGCAACTTTATCGAGGTGTCAGCGGATTCCCCATTTTTCCAGATCGGCGAAACAAAGTATGGCAAACCCATTCTTGTGCGCGCCTATGACGCCGACCTTGCCTTTGAGGATGCGTTGAAACTGCTCATAGTGTCCTTTGACAGTACTGTGAAATCGAACTTGTCCGTTGGTCTGCCGTTCGATCTGCAGGTCTACGAGAGCGACAGCTATGATGTCGATCGGACAGCGCGGATCGAAACGGATGACCCGGTTTACAAGCGCATTTCATCCCGCTGGGGCGATGCGTTGAAGAATGCCTTGGATCAGTTGCCGCCCTACGAAATCTAAACACGGCGCAGGGGGCGTTTCAGTCCAGCTTGAAGCCAATCGCACGAATGTAGGCCCCGAAATCCGCCCGCTCTGGCTGGCTGTATTGCCGCACCTTGTCTTCGGACCAGCCGTAGTCCGCGCTTTCGCCAAAGGTTTCGACGTTGCGCTGCCGCGCATAAGGCAGCGCTGCAGCGCGCGAAGTGTCGTAATCACGAACCGCTTCTTTCAGGTTCTCCTCGCCATAGCGATCAGTGTGACAGGTGACGCGCAGCGGCAGACGTGGCGAGATCGATGCCGCACTCTCCGGAAAACCCACCGCCAGACCGGCAAACGGAAAGACATGGTTCGGTAGGCCAAGCAGTTTTGACACGGCAGCAGATTCATTGCGCACGGCACTGATCGGACAGCAGCCAAGTCCCATCGCTTCCGCCGCAGTGACAAACGCACCCAAAGAGATGGCCGCATCGCCCGCCGCATTGAAGACAGCATCGAAATGATCGTTGGCGAATGGCACGTCGTGGATTTCGTGGAGTAACCTCTGACGACGGTTATTTCCGCAGAAAATTGCGATCATCGGGGCCTTTGCCACCCAGTCCTGGCCCGCAACAAGCCGGGAAAGTTCACTCCGGACCGCGTCAGATTTCAGCAGTATTATGTCGCGCTGCTGCAAATCGCTTTTGGTCGGGGCGGACATCGCGATGGCACATAGAAGATCAAGCCACCCGTCAGGCACAGGTTCGGGCCGAAAAGTCCGACAGGAGCCACGCGCAGCCATGTTTGCAATCAAGTCGTGGTCAGAAAACGTATCGACATCCAATAGAGCGTCGCAAAAGCGTGCGTGCAGCGCTGAGTGGAGTTTGGAGTCCTGTCCCATCTTGCCTTTCCCGCGCTTGCCGCGCCGTTACAATCGGACTGCAGAAAGCCGCAAACTTCGCCTTCTTTCGAGCCGCCTGTCATGTATAGTCTGTCATGGATGCCCCATTTCTTGAAAGGCGCATTTTATGCCAGCGGACAGCTTCACGGTCACAATCCGGCGTGGCCCAGACACGCCGGATGCGCGGCGTGTCTTCGATGTGCCCACCTATGCAAATCAAACCGTGCTGGACGCTGTCACATGGGTGCAGCAAAACGAAGACCCGACGCTGAGCTACCGCTTTGCCTGCCGGGTCGGCATGTGCGGCTCTTGCGCGATGATGGTGAACAGTGTGCCGCGCTGGACATGCCGGACGCAGATTTCCAAAGTGCTGAACGGTGGCAATGTCACACTTGAACCGCTGCGCAATCTGCCCGTGGTCAAGGATCTTGTCGCCGATATGGACCCGTTCTTTGACAAATGGATCGCTGCTGAAGGTCTGCACCACGGCACGCTAACCCGCGATGATCCAATTGCGCCGGTGGACACGCAAAGTCCCGAACGCGCCAATGCAGATGCAGGAATTGAATGTATCAACTGTTCCGTTTGCTACGCGGCCTGCGATACCGTTGCAGGCAACCCGGATTATCTGGGCCCAGCAGCATTGCAACGGGCGTGGACTTTGCTGAACGACGCAAAGGACGCCGGCCGCGCGACAATACTGGACGCCGTGTCCGGTCGTGACGGGTGCCACAACTGCCATGCAATGGGGTCCTGTACGACCTATTGCCCGAATGAATTGGACCCGATGACTGCCATAGCCGGACTGAAACGCGAGACGGCACGATTGTTCTTCAAAAGGCACCGTTGATGCTGACCTTACGCCTTTACATGTTGCAACGGATCACCGCCCTGCTGATGGCACCCTTCGTCATCATGCATCTGGCCGTCATGATCTACGCGGTGCAGGGCGGCCTGAGTGCTGCAGAAATTCTTGACCGCACGCGAGGATCGCTGATGTGGTTTCTGTTTTACGGCAGTTTCGTTCTGGCTGTGTCGGTCCACGGCTCGATCGGATTGCGCGCGGTCGCGCATGAATGGGGCGGCCTGAACGGTCGCGTCCTGGATTTGTTCATGTGGATCATTGGTGCCTGCTTGCTACTGCTCGGAGCGCGGGCCGTTTGGGGCGTAACCTATGCCATTGGACCGGGCGGAGGTGCGGGATGAAGGCAACTGCTGGCATTACTGCGCGCGCACATCCGTTGTGGCTCGCCCACATCCTGCATCGTCTGTCCGGCATCGGGTTAGCGCTGTTCCTGCCGCTGCACTTGTGGGTGCTCTCGCTTGCGATCACAAGCCCGGCGCGGCTGGATGGCTTCCTCTCATTGACCGAAAGCGGCGTCATCAAGCTTGCGGAATTTGGGCTTGTCTTCCTTCTGGCGGTCCATATGTTCGGTGGTCTGCGCCTGATGGCTTTGGAATGGTTGCCATGGTCGTCACCGCAGAAAACGCTCGCTGCGTTGGCGACGGCCGTGTCGTTCCTGATTGCCACGCTCTTTCTGCTCAAGGCGATCTGACATGCGCTTGTCCGACATAGACCGCCACGATACCGATATCCTGATCCTCGGCTCCGGCGGCGCTGGACTGTTTGCTGCACTCCACGCCAGGCAATCCGCCCCCGAAGGCACCAGGATCACGATTGCCGTTAAAGGACTGATCGGCAAATGCGGCTGCACCCGCATGGTCCAAGGTGGCTACAATGTCGCGCTGGGCGGTGGCGATACGGTCGAGCGGCATTTCATGGATACGATCGAAGGCGGCAAGTGGCTGCCCAATCAGGAAATGGCGTGGCGGCTTTGCGAACAGGCGGTCGTGCGCATCCGAGAGCTGGAGAACGAAATTGGCTGCTTCTTTGACCGAAACCCGGACGGGTCTCTGCACCAGAAAGCGTTTGCCGGTCAGACGGCAGACCGCACAGTTCACAAGGGCGATCTGACAGGGATCGAGATCATCAACCGTTTGATGGAAAAGGTTCTCGCCTCTGGCGTTGAAAAGCTGCAGGAACATCGCGCCGTCGGCCTGATCCCAACGACGGACGGATCGGCCATCGCCGGTGTCCTGATGATAGACATGCGCACCGGACGGTTCCGGCTTGTGCGGGCAAAATGCGTCATGATGGGCACCGGCGGCGGGCCGACGATGTACAAGTATCACACGCCAAGTGGCGACAAGACGATGGACGGTCTTGCCATGGCCCTGCGCGCGGGTCTGCCGCTACGCGACATGGAGATGGTGCAATTTCACCCCACGGGCCTTTTGGCAGGTGATCACACGCGCATGACTGGCACCGTGCTTGAAGAAGGCCTGCGCGGCGCGGGTGGCCAGTTGCTAAACCACGCAGGCCAGCGGTTCATGTTCGACTATGACGCCAAAGGCGAACGGGCTACGCGCGACGTGGTCAGCCGCGGCATCTATGCCGAGATGCGCAAGTCCAATGATCCCAAGCAGGAAGGCGTGTTCATTTCCATGGCGCACCTTGGCCCTGAAAACGTGCGGGCCAAGTTCAAGGGGATGGTCAAGCGCTGCGAGGACAGCGGGTTTGATCTGGCTGCAGGAAAGGTCGAGGTGGTGCCGACCGCGCATTACTTCATGGGGGGCGTTATGGTGGATGTGGATACGCGCACAGAAATGGAAGGGCTCTATGTCGCGGGTGAAGACGCAGGCGGTGCCCACGGATCAAACCGGCTGGGCGGCAACGGCGTTGCCAATTCCACAGTGTTCGGCGGGATTGCTGGCGATGTCATGGGCACCGAAGTCCGCGCCATGGCGCTGCGCGCCCCGGATGAAGATGTGCTGGCCGCGGAGTTCGAAAGGGCAGTCCATCCGCTGACCCGGACGCCGGGCTTGGTGCTGCCCTTGCGCAAACAGTTGCAGGATCTGATGTGGGAAGACGTCGGCGTGATGCGCACCAAAGCAGCAATGGAGAGAGGCTTGAAAGGTATCGCAACCGTGTCTGACGCCTTGATGGATGTTGGAATCGCAGCCGATAATCTAGCGTTCAATCTCACTTGGCATGACTGGCTGAACCTGCGCTCGCTTTGTGATATATCAGAAGTGATCACAAGGGCGGGGCTCGCCCGCGAAAACTCGCGCGGCGCACACTACCGCGAGGATTTTCCCGAACCGGGCACGATGGAGCAAAGCGAGTTTACGGTGGCACAAAAAGACGGAGACATGTTAAAGGTTTTAAGCAGGCCGGTCGCATTCAGCATTGTGCGTCCGGGCGCGACGATCATGCCCAAAGGCGCACCCGAAACGCTCGTGTCAGCTACATGATCCCCATTCACCTCATTCAATCGACTGCCGAAACCCTCATGGACAAGGCCGCCATTGAAATCCCTCAGGATTATCTGGAAGGCCTACAAGAGGCCGCGCGAACCGAGGACGGCGACCTTTCTTCCTTCGTGCTGAAAGCGATGCTCGACAACTACGAGGCCGCCAAAGAAGACCGCCGCGCGATGTGCGGCGACACTGGCGTGCCGCGCTGGTTCGTGAAAATGGGAAACGAAGCGCAGATCGAAGGCGGGATGGTCGCGCTCGAAGCCGCGCTGCGTCGCGCGACCGCCAACGCCACCAACGGGGTCCCCCTGCGCCCGAACCGGGTACATCCGCTTTGGCGCACGGATCATAACAACAACGTCGGGATCGGTGCCCCGGAAATCGAATACACCTTCGAACCGGACGGTGCGTGGATCGACCTGATCACTGTGCACAAGGGCGGATTGTTCGGCACCGACTACCGGATGCTGTTTCCGTCTGACGGCGTTCAGGGGATCAAGCGGTTCTATCTCGACAGTCTCATGGCCTTCGGCAAGCGCGGCCTAGCTTGCCAACCGGCAATCATCGGGATCGGACTTGGCGGATCAAAGGACATCTGCATGACGCTTGGCAAACGGGCTTCGACCCTGCGCATTGTCGGCAGCCGCAACCCCGATCCGAAAATCGCCGCAATAGAAGATGAATTCAAAGAGCTTGGCAATTCCATCGGCATGGGGGCCATGGGCTTTGTCGGCAAGAACATGGTAATCGATTGCCACATCGAAGTTGGCTATTGTCACACCGGCGGATTGCCCATGTCGGTGCACGCCTTCTGCCTGTCGTCACGCCGGGCAGTGGCACGCATTTACGCGGACGGGCGCGTCGAACACCGCACAGACCCGGATTGGTTCACCCCATATCAACGCCGCGAAACTGTAGAATGGGAACCAGTTCAAGAGGCAACAGAATGACACTGTTGCCGCATCAGTCGGACAAGCGCTTTGTCGTCTGGACCGGCATGGAAACGGATCTGATTTTCAATCAGGGGATCGATCTTCCGGGGTTCGCAAGTTTTCCGCTGCTGGAAAAGGAAGACACCAGGTTACTTTTGGCCGATTATGTAAAACGCCAGATTGATCTGGCGGCGCGGCACGGGATCGGCACGATTCTGGAAAGTGTCACATGGATGGCGAATGCTGATCGGGCGCGCGCACTTGGATATAATGAACAAGGCCTCATCACGGTGAACCGCGATGCGATTGGATTTCTGGCTGAAATACGTTCGGAGCACGACACGTCCAATGTGCTCATCAGCGCCAACATCGGTCCGCGGAGGGACGCTTACACCGCAGACCAAACCATGTCACCAGACGATGCAGAATCGTATCACGCAGCACAGATCGCAAGCCTCATCGGCACAGAGATCGATCTGTTGAGCGCATACACATTAAGCAATTCACCCGAGGCGATTGGCATTGCCCGCGCCGCTAATAAACTTAGCATCCCCTGCGTCATCGCCTTCACTGTCGAAACAGATGGTCGACTGCCAAGCGGCCAGCAGCTCGATGACGCGATTGCACAAACGGACGCGGCAACGAACACCAGTCCGGTCTATTACATGATCAACTGCGCCCATCCCGATCACTTTGCAGATAAGCTGTCGGGCAATACACGCATTCGCGGCGTCGTCGTGAACGCGTCCAGATGCTCTCATGCTGAGCTGGACGAGGCTACCCAACTGGATGACGGCGACCCGGTCGAGCTTGCAGAGCAGGTTGCCGGCCTCTTGCGTGCGCACCCGGCACTGGGGGTATTCGGGGGCTGCTGCGGGACCGATCTGCGCCATCTGGACGCGATGGCGAAACGTGTAGGTGCGATACAATGAGCCCGCGCGAGGTCCGCCTGTCCACGACACCAACCCCCGAAGCCATCGCCGACCTGCGCCTTGGCGACGTCGTCTATCTGGACGGGCTGATGTACACCGCGCGCGAGGGCGTCTACATGCGCGCGCTTGAAGACAAGGCCAACATCCCGATGGAATTGCCTAGCCAGTCGGCCGCGAATTTTCATTGCTCCCCTGCAGCGCGGATCAATGCGGACGGGTCTTTTGACATGGGCGCGGTAACGGCCACTGCGTCATTCCGGTTTGCAAAATGGTTGCCCGAGTGGATGGCCAAAACGGGTGCCAAATTGATCGTCGGCAAAGGCGGCATGACGTCCAGGGACTACAAAGAGTATTTCGTGCCGAATGGTGCGGTGTATCTGTCTACCGTCGGCTATGGCACCGGCGCGCTCTTGGGGCGCGGTGTCGAAAGAGTCGAGGCGGTACACTGGAACGAGGAACTGGGGTTGGCGCAGGCGATGTGGGTGATCAAATGCAACCGCATGGGTCCGTTTATCGTTGCGTCTGACCTGAATGGGGATTGTCTGTTCGAACGTGAAAACGCGAAGATCGCGCAAAATGTCGCGCGCGTTTACGAGGGAACGAAGCCAGCGGTCCTCAAACGCTATGGCGAAAGCGATGATCGCACGGATGAGGTGATCTGATCAGTCCAGATCATGTGCAGCCATAGCTGCCTGCGTCGCCGGACGGGCAAGCATGGCATCCCTGTGGGCTACGAGGCGTTCATATGGTGCCAGCGAAACGTCCGCCGCTGCTAACCAATGTCCGATCAGGAACAGATAGGGGTCACAATAGGTGTAGGATGATCCCATTGCCCATGGGCCAAGACGCAGACACTGGTCAAGATAGGCGGCACACGCCGCAAGATTGCGCGGCGCGACCTGCCGCATGTCATCCTGTGCCGCGATCGTGTCTGCCCAGCGCGGGGCGCGCTTCAGATGCGCAAAGGCGACATGTACCGTCGCACAAAGATAGGCGCAAAGTGACCGCGCCTCTGACTGCGCGAAAATGCCGTTCGGTAAGGTGGCGGATGCCGGATGCGTCGCAGCGATATACTCAAGGATGGCCGGGTTTTCGGTGATGACCCCGTCTGGTGTTTCCAGTACCGGAATGCGCCCTTTCGGATTGCGCGCCAGAAAGTCCGCCTGCTGGTGCGACCCCTGCCCGATCGGCACTTCGATCGCCGCAAAATCGGCGGCGACCTCAAGCAATAGAATATGCGCCGCCAGCGCGGACGAACCTTTGGAATAGTAAAACTTCAGCATCTGCCTTTCCTCACCCGTCGCGCTCAGAATAGTTCGCTGGCCAGCACACCCAGCCCCATCAATAGGGTCAGAATGATCAGCAATCTGCGGAACCCCGTATCGGTCAGCTTGCGAAAAACCATGATGCCAACCTGTGCTGCAACCAAACCGACTGGCACAGTCAAAAGGAGCGCCTGCACCGCCGTTGCGTCATAGGCACCTCGCAAGGCCAATAGGCAGATCGTCGTGCTTAGGATCACCACATTGAAAGGTTGCAGAACCGCCCGTGTTTCCGACTTCGTCCAGGGTCGGATCGACAACCACATTGCCGGAAAAGCACCAGAAACAGCCCCGACACCACCACAGACACCGCCAACAAAACCAACACCCTTGTCTATCCATGGGGTCGGTCGGGAAAAGGCTGGCAAAGCAGCGCGAAAGCCAAAGTAACCGCCATAAACGATCAACATGACCGCGATCGCTATCCGCAGCGTGCCCGCATCAATCACGTTCAAAAGCGACAGGCCAAGCGGTATTCCCAGCAAGCCAGGCAGTACAAAACGCAATAACCGTCTAGGCTGGGCAAATATCTCGGCCCTGACAATCCAAACCCCCTGCAACCCGGCCAGAACCGACATGAGCGCAACAATCGCCACCGCCGTCACGGGATCAAGAACGACAAGGTAGAAACCCAATGCAAAAAGTGCCGTTCCCGTTCCCGAAAGCCCGTTAATAAAACCCCCGGCTATGGCACCAATGCCAAGGAACATGATTGTTTGCACATCCATTACCCGCTTACCTCACGGGTCTGCACGCCGTTGCGCGGCCGTCGTATTGTCATCACTCGCATTCCCGCAATCGACGCGCAATTGGCGCTTTGGTTTGGTGGCACCCTATGGACTGGCCAACACAGCCGCAACGCGGAACGCAGATGTACGGGCATCCACGGACAGTTTGCGGCACTATCCGACGCTGATTTGCTGATCCACCATCCTGAAGGCAACGCCGATGTATTCCTCATCGTGCGCAACAATGCGCCCTCTTTAACCGTGTCTGCAGCCTCAATTTCTCATCGCATGGAATTCCGCGACGCTGATTGCCAATTCGGATCAACACGAAAAGCAACAGTTCCAATTCAGGGATTTCCGGCACAAAGTAACCAGACCAATTATGAAGACCATGAAGGTGGAATGTGGAATGGCTTTGAATGACCGTGCGTCGGCTGCGATCAAAATCGCGCAAAGTGGGGGAGCCTTGGCCAAAGACTACTTCGCCCGTATCGGCAGCATCGAGATCGTCGACAAGGGCGTTCAGGACTTTGTAACGGAAGCAGACCAGAACGTTGAGCTGCATATCCGATCCCTCATCGAAGAAGCCTTTCCCGACGATGGCATTGTGGGAGAGGAACATGCCGTAAAGACCGGAACAACAGGCTATCGCTGGGTCATTGACCCGATTGACGGTACAAGCAATTTCATCAATGCGATGCCCGCTTGGTGCGTCGTGCTGGCTGTCGTCAAAGATGATATGACCGAGTTTGGTGTGATACACGACCCGATGCACGACGAAACCTACCAGGCTGTCCGCAAAGGCGGGGCAACGCTGAATGGTGAAACTTTGAAAATGGCCACGGACGCGGCTTTTGATCGTGGCAGCGTCAGCACCGGCTACTGCAATCGCTCGGACAAGTCCGCAACTCTGCGGATCATCGAGGAACTGATCAAGCGCGATGGTGTCTTTCATCGCAACGGGTCCGGTGCATTGTCACTGGCCTATGTCGCAGCAGGCAGATTGATCGGCTACATAGAAGAGCACATGAACGCGTGGGATTGCCTTGCCGGCCAGTTGATTATCGCCGAAGCGGGCGGCCGTATCGAGACGCAATCCGCAGACAGCATGATTGCCAATGGCGGGCGTGTTATCGCAGGAAACGCAGGCATTTTTGACGATCTGGTGGCGATTGCGAATGCATCTTATGGCACTTAGTCGACCGCCAACAAGACCGGCCCGATCCGATCCAGCCCGACCATTACGGTATCTCCGATGGCCAAGGGGCCATCCACGTCTTCACTGACCACAAAGACCGTCCCGAAATGGGCCGCCAATGTGTATTCCATGCGACTGCCGACATAAGTCGCTTTTTCCACCTTCATCGGCACCCCGCCCGCAGCACCCAGTTTGAAACGCGTTGGACGCACTGCAAGATTTGCAGGCCCCGGCATCATATCACGTGCAGACAGTTGATGCTTGAGCGTACCGATCGCAATATGCGCGGTGTCACCTTTCACATCTATGATGTCGCACGGGATGATATTTGCCTCTCCGATAAAGTCGGCAACAAATTTGTCGGCAGGCGCGTCATACAGCTCGCGCGGCGCACCGACCTGCGCAATCCCTGCATTACGCATCACCACGATTTCGTCTGAAACAGCGAGTGCCTCCTCCTGATCATGGGTCACGTAAACAACGGTCAGGCCAAGGTCTTGCTGGATGTCACGGATGTCCTCGCGCACTTGACGACGCAGCTTTGCGTCAAGGTTCGAGAGCGGCTCATCAAAAAGCAGAACCTGCGGCTCAAGCACCAGTGCGCGTGCGACCGCGACACGTTGCTGCTGACCGCCAGATAGCTCTGATGGCAGGCGATCACCAAAACCTTTCAGCCCCACAAGATCCAACCCCTGTTGCGCACGATCACGCGTCTCGGACTTGTCAAAGCCGGAAAACGTTAGGCCGTAAGACACGTTTTCCATCACCGTCATATGCGGAAAAAGGGCGTAGGATTGAAACACCATCGATACGTCCCGGTCGGTCGCAGGCAAAAGCGTTACATCCTGATCCCCGATATGGATCGACCCCTTTGATGCAATCTCTAGCCCTGCGATCATCCGCAGGGTTGTGGTCTTGCCGCAGCCAGAAGGGCCGAGCAGCGTGACGAGTTTGCCCGCCTCGATTTCCAGATTGATATTATCCACAGCGACGACATCCTTGCCGTAGATTTTGGTCACATTTCGGAAACTGACCGGGGCGGCCTTCGCATTGATGCTCATGTCTTTCCCTTCGGTCCAGAGGCCGCACGCCTGCCGATGTTGATCCGTCCGACGATCAGCTGCATGGCCAGAACAACGCTCAGCATCACAAAGATCAGCGTCGTTGAATAGGCAATCGCAAGGCCATAATCGTTATTCTCGACCCGACCGATGATATAGCTGGTTGCCATGTCATACTCTGCTGAGACAAGGAAGATCACCGCCGAAATCGCCGTCATCGCGCGGACAAAGCTGTAGACAAGCGCAGCGAGGATCGCAGGCCGCAGCAGCGGTAGGATCACGCGCCGGAAGGTCTGCCATGAATTCGCACCCAGCGTCAGCGAGCTTTCGTCGAGCGATTTGTCCAGCTGCGACATGCTCGCGATGCCTGCCCGCACGCCCACGGGCATGTTGCGGAAGATGAAACTGACGACAAGGATGATGCCGGTCCCCGTGATCTCGATCGGCGGGACATTGAAGGCGAGGATGTAACTGACACCGATCACCGTGCCTGGGATCGCGAAAGACAGCATTGTGCCGAATTCAAACGCATTCTTGCCCGCGAATGTCTGCCGCGTCAGAAGATACGCGGTGATGAGGCCAACAATGGCTGTCAAAGGTGCGGCGATACCGGCAATCTGCAGGGTCGTCCAGAAACTGTTCCATGCAGAACCGGTCCAGCGGATGCCTTCGTCTTCAAACCGCACCGAGAACGCCGTGACGTAATGCTTGAAGGTCAGTGTGTTGTTCACACCCCAAAGCTCTACGACGGACCCATAGAGGATCATCAGATAGACCACGATCGTGAAGGCCGCCCAGCCCAGCGCGATCATCAGAACGGGGATCGATAGAGCTTGCGGCATATGCGGATGCACCCCGCTATCGCCCTTGCCCGAGACGGTTGTGTAGCTTTTTTTGCCCAGCCAGAACCGCTGCGCATAGAACGCGCCCAACGTGAAGCTAAGCAACACCATCGCGAGCACCGCAGCTTTGCCCTGATCATATTGGGCCCCCACGATCGCAAAAAAGATTTCCGTCGACAGCACGTCAAAATTGCCCCCCAGCACCAGCGGGTTGCCGAAATCAGCCATGCTTTCGATGAACCCCAATAGAAACGCATTCGCCAGTCCCGGCCGCATCAAAGGCAGGGAAACGGTTTTGAATACTTGCCATTTGCTCGCGCGCAACGTCTGTGCCGCTTCCTCCATGGACGGTGACACGCCTTCGACGACGCCAATCAACACAAGAAAGGCGATTGGGGTAAATGCCAGCGTTTGCGCGATCAAAACACCCGGCATCCCGTAAAGCCAGCGGGTCGGTTGCACACCAAAGAGATCGGCAAAAAAGACAGTAACCGATCCCGACAGGCCAAAAAGAAGGATCAACGCAAGACCGATCACAAACGGCGGCGTGATCACCGGCAGCACGGTAAGCGCACGCAGAACCCGCTTGTAACGAAAGCCAGACCGCGTGACGACCAGCGCAAAGAAAAGCCCCAAGACTGTCGTCAGAAACCCGACAAGCACCGCAAGAAAAAGCGAATTCCATGCAACGCCACAACGTCCGCCGGTCAGACAGCCAAGGCCCCAAAGTCGGTCATCAAAAAATTTGGACGCAAAGACAAAGAAGGAATAGCCCCCGTCCTGCGTGATAAACGCGGCCGTAAGCATCTTGGCGATGGGAAAAAACACGAACGCGGTGACAATCACGACGACCCCGCCGATGGAACTGACGACGAAGACGTCACCGTTGATCGCACCGCGCGCTGCAATGCCCTGCGTCAGGATGAACAAGAAGGCCGACGCACAGATCAGCGCACCATAGCCCATCCCAAACTGGCGATCATTCAATTCGCCGAACGCAGCTTCCATCCAGCCGAAATTCCAGCCACGAATGCCGATGGAAAAGCCTTGAATGATCAACCATCCAAAACCAAATGACCCCGCAAGGATCAGTATCTTTGCATATAGCGGGTCACTCTTGCCGCGGCGAAGCACCAGAAACGGCATCAAAAGCGGGATGAACAGCGGAGTCAGCCAGACCTTTTCACCTTGGGCAACCAAAAACGCGCCCGGTGCATAGTCCGCGTCAAACGGATAGCCTTCAACGATCCATTCGAAGCGAAAGAAATCTTCGATCCCATACCATGGCAGCAGGCAAAAGCCGACCAACCCGGCGATAATCCAAAAGACCAAGACCGGGTTGGAGCCACCTTTCTTTAAGGTATGTGCCACGTCTTACTGCGGCAGAATCGATACCTCTTCGTCCCATTTCTGCAGCAACCGCTGACGCGTGTCAGATGAACCGTAGGTCCGGAAATCATAGTCGATCAAGGTGATCTGGCTCATGTCGGGCGCACTTGGCGACGTCTCCGCATTCATGTTGGATGGCACCTGAAAGGCGTTTACCTCAAGCGCGAGGTTCTGGGCCTCTGCCGAAAGGGCCCAATCATAGAATGCCTGCGCGCTTTCCATATTGCGCGCACCGTCGATGATGGACATCGACCCGATCTCATAGCCTGTTCCTTCGCATGGGGCGACGGGAACGATCGGGAAACCACTTACCGCTTGCGCAACTGCGTCATGCAGGAAAACGATACCAATCGTGTTTTCACCACGGCCAGCCGCCTTGATCGGCGCTGAACCCGACTTTGTATATTGGTTGATGTTGGCATGCAGCCCGGCCATGTATTCAAAGCCTTCATCTTCCCCGAAAAGCTGCACCATGGTTGCCAGTGTCGTATATGCCGTTCCGGATGAATTCGGGTTCGCCATCTGGACGTGGCCCTTGAACTCAGGCTTCAACAAGTCTTCCCAACAGGCAGGCGTGGGCAAATCATTGGCGGCCAGCAGGTCCGTATTGTAGCCAAAGCCCAATGCACCTGAATAAATACCGATCGTCTTGTTGTCAGCGCTTTCCGCCTGACTGATCGCCCAAGGATGCAACTGGTCGCGCATGGGAGAGATATATTCGGCCGTCAGCCCCTCTTCGGCAGCCTGCAAATGCGGATCACCCGTACCACCCCACCAGACGTCACCGCGCGGGTTGCTGCTTTCTGCTTTGATCTGGGCAAACGTTTCGCCCGAAGACTTGCGGGTCATGGCGACTTCAATTCCGGTCGTGTCCTGAAAACTGTTGGCCATCAACTGGCACCATTCTTCCTGTGCGGAACAGTAGAATGTCAGTTTGTCCGCGGACGCCGCATTTGCAGCCGTCATCAAGGCAAGTGCTGTCGCACCAAACGTGATGCGAGATGTTGTATTAATATTCACGATATCCCCCCTTGAGCATTCTTGCTCTGTTTGTGCTCAAAGCTTAGGGAAATGGTTGCGCGCTTGTAAAGGATTTCGTCAGAAGCCTTACAGGTCGCCATTTTCTGTGAAGGATGTCTTTTTTACGGAGTTGTAGGTTGGTCTGGACCTAGCGCACCGGCCAATCTGCGTGTGTGGGTCGCGAGCCGGAGCACCCGAAATAAGGCAGTTCCATTGATCAAAAAATCGCCGGTCTACGCGCTATTGAAACGGCTTCCGTTACAAAAAGTGTCTATGCAAATCAGCCGACCGGTACGCCGTCATTGTCCTGTGCCACGCTGAGGATGAGACAAGACACCTGAAGGCGTGACCGACCGGCTGATGGAATAGTTTTTCAAGCGCTTGGCGCAGTGACCGTGAAAACGCGTGCTGTTTCGAAGGCTTCGACATACACGCAACGTCCGAAGGTCAAAGTCCGCCTAGCTTTGTAAAATCTTCCGTGTTCGCGTGAGTGGTCAGACGTTTCTTCTGACGAACGCCACGATTGCCAAGATCAGGAATACGACAAACAAGACTTGCGCGATCCATGATGCTGTGCCCGCGATGCCGCCAAAGCCCAAAATAGCTGCAACGATTGCTACAACCAAAAATATCAATGCCCATTTAAGCATAGCGTTTCTCCCTTTGCTGATCATGAAACTCTTGAACGCAGATAATGTTCCAAATTGTTTGGTGGTCTGACAAAAATTTTTGGGGCGGGTTTGCAATCAATGGAAATGACTGGCTCATCCAGTCATGTCCCCTGTCGGTGCAATCCCGTCAACGTTCGTACTGTTTGGCAACGTTGATCGTTTTCTGAAGTTTTGGACGGCGTTGGATCGCGCGGCTTCAAAATACACGGCGTAGCTGCTGGATAATGCGCCAACCTATTGCAGAACCGCCGCTCGGATTGGCAGTACACGACCGGTTACTTAGTCAGCAGCCTGACCTCAGCAAATTGCACTCATGAATGCGACCCCTTCCAGAGGAAACAATCCCAAAAATTAGGTTACAGACAGCAACCTTTCAGTTCGGCCCTCTTCTTTACGCTGCACCTAAGCAGTTCCATCGGCGGTGCGTGGCGTCGTCTGGACGACTGTACGGGGGCCAAGGAAATTGCCTAACACGGTTAGTCCAGGAACATTGGTACAGACCGCTTTCAACAGTACCAGAAACGGTACGGCCATCAGCGCTCCGGGCACACTCCACAGCCAGCTCCAGATTATTACAGTCAGGAAAACCGAAACGGTATTCAACTCAAGGCGCTTTCCCAACACATGCGGTGTCACGAACTGGCCCTCAATAGATGTCAAAAGCAGGTATACAGCTGCCGGCAAAAAACCCATTCCCAGCGTATCAAAGCTCAAGATGCCAAATGCGGCGACGACCATTGCGCCGACGATCGCACCGACGAACGGCAAGAAATTCAAAACGAACGCAAGCAGCCCCCACAGTATGGGATTTGGCAATCCAATCAAATACATAGCAACGCCAATACTTACGCCAAGACCGGCATTTATAAGTGTAATGGTCAAAAAATAACGTGAAATCTGCCGTTCGATCTCGCGCGCGGTAGTTGCTGCGCGGCGCTTGTCTGAAAAGCTGGGAAATGCCTCAAGAAGCTTCACATAGAAAAGATTTCCGGACGCAAGAATAAATAGCGCAAGGACCAAACCTACAACGGTCAATCCCAAGAAATTTGCAATGCTCCCAGCCGCAAAAGCCAGTAGACTTGGCTGTTCGACAGCGACGACCGGCGTGCTGTCACCGCCATTTGCCAGCCCTTCAACCTGTTCGCTCGCGTCCTGGGCGTCCTCCAACATGCCTGCAACCCCTTCAAGCTTTTGCCGGAGTTCCAGCCCCATCGATGGCGCATCATCTAAAATCTCTGTAATTGGACCGCTTAGCATGTAGGTGCCGAACACGAGCGTCAAAACCGCGCCGAGAATAAGCACGAAAGCTGAAACCGGCTCTGGAATTCTAAGTCTCGCCAGCGCACGGACAACTGGACTGAAGGTAAGCGCGACAAGGACGCCAATGACAATCGGCAGAAACATGTCGCGGGCGACATAAAGAGCGGCAAAAGCCAAGATCACCGAAATGAAAACGAGCAGATTTTTTATCTTTTTCTGGGTATCGTCCATCCTGTCTTCTCCTTGTCGATCAAACCGATAGTCATAACCCGCAACTGTGGCGCTTGTTCATTGCCACTTCAAGATAGGGCGGTTCAACGCGGCCTATCACGGTTTCAGTCGACGACTGTACACAAATAAATTCGTTTCGATGGAACCTTGATCGCTATCCGAAGTTTCTCAGTCAGAAACGCTCAATCGAGCGTGATCAATTCGCAAACTGGAGAATCATAATGAAACGTTTTCTCGCAACTGCCGCGACAGCGCTGGTCCTTGGGACCACAGCCTACGCCGACGGCCACACCGCTGCATTCTTGGACATGACGTTCGATGAAGCGGTCAATCTTAACGCATCCGAGCTGATCGGCATGCGTGTTTACGCCACTGAAGCGGACATCAACAACGAAACAACTGTTGCTGCCGACGGTGAAACCGAATGGGACGATATTGGCGAGATCAATGAGATCGTGCTCAACCGTGATGGTACAGTACAATCGGTCATCGTTGGTGTTGGTGGCTTCCTCGGTGTAGGCGAGCGTGATGTCGCAATCGACATGTCCCAGCTCAAGTTCGTGAACGAAGACGGAGATACTGGCGATTTCTTCCTCGTCGTTAGCGCAAGCGTCGCTGGCGTAGAAGAGGCACCTGAGTATGCCTACGATCGTCAGGACCGTGCTGCCATGGAAACGGACGCTCCGATGGATCGGCCAATGCTGACAGCTCCTGCAGTTGAACGTGACGGCTACCAGACTGCGACTGTGCAGGATTTCACCACAGAAGACCTGACCGGTGCGCGCGTTTACGGCCCCGGCGATGAAGATGTCGGCGAAATCAGCCAGCTTCTGCTGTCCGATGATGGTGAGCTTGAGCGCGCCGTCATCGACGTAGGCGGCTTTCTCGGTCTCGGTGAGCGCCCTGTCGCGGTAACATTTGATGAACTTCAGATCGTCCGGACAGAAGACGGAAGCGATGTGCGTGTTTACATCGACAGCTCGCAAGAAGCGCTTGAGCAACAGCCAGAATACGAAGGCTAAATTGCTCAGCTGACTGAAGGCTTTTTACCTTTGGTCAAATAGCTAGGAGATGCGTCCAAAGCTTCAGTCAGAAGCCTTGGGCGCATCTTTCATTTTTGGCGAACCACTGTCTGCTGGCAAATGGTGACCTGTGCGGCTCCAATGAAACGCGGACGTGTGGCGCAGCACAGAAAAAGCACGATAGGCGCTATCCGCTACACATCACTCTTTCGCTTTGATCATGCTTCTGAAAGCGATGGGCGCGCCATTCCGGGCCCTCGAAAAAAAGGTTAAATCGCTGCGGCGCAGCTTATTACGCTTTGTCAATTTGGTACCGTCGGCCGATACAGGCACCAAGACAAAATCAGCACATGCAAAGAATTGTTGAACCATGCCCAAAACCATTCGACCAGCAAAGCCTGATGACATACCGCATTTGATCAAGCTCCTGATGCTGGATGCGCATGAGCGGCACGAAAAGAATGAAAATCTCTGGAAAATTGCAGACGATGCGCCAGAGCAAATCGAAAAATCATTGAAATTTGCACTGACCGCTGAACAGCAACCTTTCAAACAGTTCTGGCTGGTTTCCGTTGACGGAGATCAGATTACCGGCGTTGCGCATGCAATGATGTTGCCAGTGCCGCCGATCTATGCGGGATCTTTCGGTGAGCCGGGATTGATCCTTCCCGACTGTTTCGCAGCGCCTGATGCGCCAAGCGGAACTGTCCCATCTTTGCTGGCCGCAGCCGAGAATGCGCTTCACCAAGCCGGTGCACGTGTCACACTGACTTCCACCGTGGCAGGAGAAGACTGGCGGACCGTGTCCGAGGCGATGGGCTACAAACCCCTCACGCTTTATCTTTCGTGCACTGTTCTTGGCGAGGGGGACAGACCCGCCGGTGTTCGGCTCGCAACAGAAGACGATGTTCCGGGCATAGTCATGCGGAGCGCCGAGAACCGGGAGGTTCTTTTCGACATCGATCCCTTCTGGGAAATCCACCCCGAGGCCGATCAACGATTCTCAGCGTGGATGGCGCGTAGCCTAACCCTGCCGGATCGCGACATGATGGTTATGGGGTCACCCGATAATATTGCGGGATATGTGATCGCGCAGCCCGCCTCGCGACTGCATTTTCCCCCGGCCCATGACATCACGGGCACGGGTGTAATTGATGACTTTTACCACGCTGAACTGGCCAACCCAACTGCGCTTGGTCAAGGCAGCGTTGGTGCGAGTGCGCTTTTGCAGGCAGCTGAGTCCGCGTTTGCCAACCGCGGCATGGGTGCCGCATTCGTCGTGTGTCCGGCGGGATGGACATCCAAGATCGAATTACTGAAGGCTGCGGGTTACGAGACTGCGATGGTTTGGTCCATTAGAAGATAGGACGTCCTGTGCATTGCCACCGGGGCAATCAGCAGAATTCAATAGAATGGGCTTTCGTCAGTCTCTTTTCATCTCAGCATGGCTCATCTGAACTGTCACCCACAGTCGCTCGCTTCAGTTTGTAAACCTCCGCATCGCTTTGATCGTTCGCAGGGACGTGACTCAAACTCACAGCGAAAGCTCTAAGGTAAATAAAACAGACCCCGCACCCGTAGGTTGGAGCCTGCCTTTGTTGAAATGGCCGATGACCGGCAACTTCGCCAGTTCGTGAGCAATCAGCGCTTTTTGCGCAGCCGACCCACTAGCCCGAGCGACGCCAGAGCAAAGCCAACCAGCGGAAGACTTGCAGGGAGTGGCACGGTGGAAACTTCAGTTTCAAATACAATGTTGTCAAAGGTGCTAGACCCGCCAGACAACAATGAATTGTCATCATCAATATTCAGCAGAAAGCTGGCAATGCCTGTTCCGGCGATCGCGATTGTCAGTTCTGAATTCGAACGCAGTACGCCGGATGTCGTGATTTCATTGCCGTCAACGTCAAATCCAAGCAATTCAAAGATATCCAAATCGCCGCCGGAGTCGCCAACGACAAGGCTCAAAGACGATACGGTAAACCCGTCAAAAGAGCCGCCAAAAGTGCTTCCGCGTTCATTCGTAACCGAAGGTGCCGCGCCAAAAGGTGGGTTCGCTTGGCGGGCGATATTGCCGCTTTGTGCTGGACCAGGTGCTCCGAAAAACGGTCCGGTACCAACTTGGATCGGTCTGTCGAAGATCAGCCCTGAAATACCTGTCCCTCTGGAACCGCCAGTACCATAATTTATCGACGGGTCATTCGGACCGTAGAACCCCGTCGTGCCCTCAAAGTCGATTGTGATTGTTGCAGCGCTAGCGGGTGCCGCCAAGGTCGTAATCGCCAAAGCGATAGCCGTCTTGCCAAAAAAATTCATGTTTTCCATTCCCTGTTTGTGCGCTCATACCACGCCTTTACCTATAAGGAACGCTGCAAGTGGGTTAAGAGTTTCAACAAACTGAAAAAATAGTTGTCCAGCAGCATCGACGCGTGACTAAAACGTGTCCGACACGACAAGAATATCGGTCGTTCCAAAGACCCGGCCAGACGGAGAGCCCGTTATTGATCCACCTACCGGCTCTTCGCTGACACCAAGTGTCAGGACGCTATTCACCGCGGCAATGGTTGGCGGGAGATCAAGTCGCACGCTATCGCCCTCGGGCCATAATCCAACGGATATCGCGGGTTCGTCTGGACCATGTGCCCAGACCTGGAGGATCCGTCCTTCTGGTGCAGCACCGCGTGTCTTGGTCAAGATGACTTGGTCCGTGGACTTATCCACCACCGCGATGACCCGGAAATCGGCAGCATCCGAAACAATCTCAGCGGCGAAGAGCGGCCCTGCATTGTCACGCTCCGGTGTCAATAACATGACGCCAAGTGCAAGAAACCCGACAGCACAAATCGCGCTCAGCATTTGCCAGACACCGACACGCTGCCAAATGGACACGGGGACATCTTCGGGGAACAAGGCTGCAAACAGTGCCTTCTTCGACGCTTGATTCGGTTGCTCCGGGATGATCTCATCCACGAGCTGAGAAAGCTGAATTTCCCAATACGCAACACGCTGCGCAAACCGTCGGTCATTTCTGATGCGTTGTTGCAATTCTTTCAAATCGTTCTCGTCAAGCAATCGTAGAACAAATTCGGCAGCTAGCATATCTTCATCATGGTTCTGGTCGTCTGTCATCGGGACATACACTCCCTTAGATTGGCGAGCCCGCGTCGCAACCACGTACGCATTGTATTGAGGGGTATATTGAAACGCGCCGACAGGTCTTTGTAGGTCTCGCCGTCCAGATAGGCACCCTTGATGGCATCACGGCGATCTGTTTCGAGTTCGTCGAGACATCCCATGATGCGCTTTACCTCAGAGGAGGCCACTGCCGATTGTTCGGGAGTGGGTCCCGTTGCGGCAAAATGGTGGATGTAGTCATCAATGTCTTGCGTCGGCTTTTGCTTGCGCAAGCGATCAATCGCCGAATTGCGCGCAATCGCAATCAGCCACGACATCGGCGAATAGGACGTTACATTGTAGCGCCCGGCATTCTTCCATATCTTCACGTAAGCGTCTTGCATCGCGTCCTCTGCAACGTCCCTTTGCTTAAGAACACGCAGACAGACTGAAAAAAGTTTCCCGGATGTCGCATCATACAGCCGCGAAAACGCTTCACGGTCCCCCATGGAAATTTGAGATATCAATCTTTCAATCTCTGACAATTCCATCGGTTGATGAACTCCTACCCAAGCGTGCGCCTGTCGCATCTGCGTTCACTAAGGAGCGCAATTCCTGCATTTGCAAGCCGAACACGCGCTGCAAAAAATAAATCACGCCGTCTGAAACTTTGCACCCGTCTGTCCCGTATCTCTTGGCATATGGCAGTCACAACGGCTGCCAGCACGAAATCGGAGAATCCTATGAAGACGCTTATTTCTGCCCTCGCACTTACTTTCGTCGGAACAGTCGCAGTTGCTGATGGGCACGCACCCACCCCGTCCGTTGAAGCTGTCAATCAATCAGTTTCAAATGGCATTGTCAGCGCCGAGATGGTTGTCGCCGCCGAAAACGGCTGGATGGTTGTTCACCGGACAGACACTGAAATGAAGCCCGGTCCTGTGGTGGGTTACGCGCCATTGCGCATGGGTGACAATGTCGATGTAGCGGCGATCCTGATGGAAGAAGTCAGCGCAGGCGACATGCTGATGCTGATGGTTCACGCTGAAACAGGTGGCATGAGCACGGGCGTATTCGAATATACGCTTGGTGCAACAGAAGATGGTCCTATCCGCGTTGACGGAGAACTCGTCATGGCAACTATCACTGCCGAGTAAAGCAACGCGCATCAATCGCTTGAAGGGACTTTGGTCAAACCAAAGTGAAAAATAAGGTCAGGACAGGACAGCTTCATTGATATCCGATCCTATCTGAAACGCATTTTCTCGCGATGACACAATTCGAAATCACTGCCGTATCCTACGTGGGTACGGCAGTGATCTTGTAAGAACATGCATGAGGCCGAGCGAACGACATCCTCCGCCAAGTCGCCATGACAGAATAAATCGCAAGACGCATACGAGGCTTGTCGCGCACCGCGAAGATGTGGGATGCAGGACTGTCACCTCAAGCGATACATTAAACGCCCGACAGATGTATGGGGCCGGACCACAGCAGTCCGATGCGGGACACCGCTTGTGCGCCCATACAAGGGGTCACGTCAGACATTCTGTAAATCTGCTGATTGCCACGGCATAGCCACCAACGTTACTGTTTGCAGCGAACGGACTAAGCAAGTGGCAATAAAAATGAGACTGTCCCACGCAACTGCGGGCGTTATTCTAGCCATCTCACCGAGTTCCCCGGTGTTGGCCCAATCAGAGTTTGAATCCCTACTGTGTGAGGCCGCAGAAACAGGTGCTGTCGTCGAGATCGTTTACGACGAAGATGCCAGTAAGGGTTGTCTGCCGCGACTTCTCGATGTTCATCAGGTCGCAATCGGGAACAACGGGCTTCTTTATTTGCACGGCTGGCAAACCCGTGGATGCACGAAAGGCAGGGACTATGAGTCTGAAAGAATTTTTCGCTTTGACAAAATTCAGTCAGTCGAAGTGATCGAAGGTGAGTTTGGTGAGCGGTCACAATCCGTCAAGGACGAAGGATGGGACGGCTGTATCGGCACAAACTGCTTCATTGAAGAAAATATATGCGAATAAGCTAGGATATCACGAGGTGTGTCGGATCAAGTGTTGGCAAACAGATCATGGGCTTTCCGCAAAGGATTGGACCAGTTGAGCTTCGTGCTTGCCCATAGATTCCCGGCAACTCCGTTATTGGACAGAATACCAAAAGCGGCTTTTCGTTCGGGGCAAATATGAAGCGAGCAAGACGATCCAGCCGTACCTCCATTATGAAACAGGAATCCCGGTTTCTGTTTGTCCATCGCCACTAAAAGCCAGCCATAGCACTGCGCTGTCGGGGTCAAGGCTCCGCCCGGCCCAAGTCCAAGAATTGGCAGCGTCGATTGGCAGATTGCCCGATCAAGTGCCGTTTCAGGGCCGTTCAGCGCCTGAAGAACCGCCATCGCAAAGCAAGCAAGATCGCGAGCGCTGGATCGCAGGCATCCTGCCGCTGCCAGGCTTTGAAAGGTCCAGGGTGGAACAGATTTGCCGTTGGGTGCTTTCGGTTTCGCAAAGCGGCGCTGCTGTCCACTGACCAGACGATCTGCGGTATCTTGCAATCCCATCGGGCCGGTCACTTTCTCGGCGAGAAGTTCGACAAATGGCTTTCCCTCCATCATGGCCATCGCCTCGCCCAACAGACCGACCCCTACATTCGAATAGACATGCCGGTTCTGACGTGGGGCAGCAATGCTGCGCCGGTTGTGAAGCCACGCCAGCAAATCGGATCGCGAAAACGTTGCATAGGGACCATCTGGCTGCTGTCGAAACAACGCTTTCCATAGCGGCATGAAGTAATTTGGCAGCCCGCTTGTGTGTGACGTCAGGCGCTCAGCGGTGATCCAGTCCGGCACGTCTTTCAGTGCGTCCGACATGTCGCGCAGCGGGGCCTTCGGATCTATCTTACCCTCTTCGACAAGCCTGCAAAGCAACACCGCTGTAAAGACTTTGGTGATCGAGGCGATCTCAAAAATCCAATCTTCACACGGGTCTTCGCAGATCGGCGCGCCACGGTTAAGGTATGTCACCTCCCCGTCGCCAAGCTGGAAAGCAACGACAGCGTGTCGCGGGCTCTCATAGGGTCGCATCATGGATTGAAGGTGCTTGGTTGTCGCGTTCATATCAAACACCTTCACTCCAGTGTCCCCGCGTTCAGAAATCTTCGGATGACAGCCAACGCGGCATTCGGATTGTCCCAGATGACATCGTGCCCAGCATCGGGAATAATGCTCAGCTCTGCCGCACTGAATAGGCTTAGATGGCTTTGTTGCAGTTGCTCTCCTGTCCAGTCGTTGCACGCTCCGGCCATCAGCAGAACCGGGCCAGAAAACCCAGCCGCTTTTGCTGTAAGCCGTTCCAGTTCAGTCTTTTCCGACTGGCCCCAGGTATCGCTGCTTAACCCACCAAATCGCCAGTGTGGTGCAGTGTAGCCATCGCCGCAATGATACGGGTTTTCGGGGTGGTCCGCAAAAACGCCAACCATATGCCCGATAAGGAAATCGTGCCGGGCCGCTTCATCCGGGCCACCAATATGCTGGGAACGCAACCCTGTGACGATCGCCTCCTTCCAATAGTTTGGGCCGGACAGATACCGCAGGCTTTCTGCTTGCCACGTTGCGTGCCCGTTCCGGTCAAGGTAGCCGGGTTCGATCAGCACTGCCGCCTGCACACTGTCTAGGCTCTGGCCCAGATAGGCCGTCGCCAGCATCGCGCCCCAAGAATGCCCGATCAAAGTGGGTGCCTCTTCTGAGGACAAGCGGTCAATAACCGCCGCAAGTTCATCAAGGTGGCCATCCAACGTCAGCATCTCGGCGGGCACGCGTTCGGACAACCCCGCGCCACGTTGGTCGTAGAACACAACACGATATTGATCAGAAAGCGCCTCAAGCGCCTGCAATGACCGAAAGTCGCCGCCCGGACCGCCGTGCAACACAATGATCGTTGGCGAACCTGCGGGCCCGTTTACTAACTTCAAGTGCAATTGGACGCCGGCCACGGTTTCAGATGGCAGGGACAGGTCATCTGTTACCAACCGGGCGACAGGATAGTCACCGCGCGTGGCAACAAAGGCTGCCATGATTGCCACAAGGACGCACCCGCACATGACGATAGCCCACTTCAGGATGCGTTTCATCGGGAACCTCGATCTTTCGCGACAAGGTCCAGAACGCGTAGCATCAACTTAATAGGGCGGCGTGAGGCGTCCGTTTGATTGAAAGTGCCGATCAGGTAGATATCCGGTTCAGGCGCATGGAAGGCGAAAGATCCGCTTGCCCCGGAATGCCCTATCATTTCCGGGGTGGCACGAAACAGCGTCATCCACCGGGGCAGTTTGATGCGCATCAAACCATAGCCGTACTGAAGCGGAAAAAAGAGCCGGTTCCATTGACGCATTTGCGCCGTGTTTTCTTGTTTGAAAAGCTGGCCCTGCATGAAAGCGCGTAGAAAGATCAGCATCTCGTCCAGCGTTGATATGATACCGCCGTCCGGTCCCATGCTGGTCAGGATCTGCGGAACGTTCAAAAGCGCGTCCCGATGATAAACCGGCAAACCGAAGTCGGTGCCTTGCAGCACCTGCGTGTCGTTCAGGCCAAGCGGTTCACAGATGCGGCTTTGCAGCGCCTGATCATAGGTCAGACCTGTCGCATATTCGATTACGGCCCCAAGCAGTTGGTAGTTGGTGTCAGAATAATATGACCTGCCGCTCTCGGGTGCTGCCTGCGGCGGTAGTGCCTGTGTCATCTGCAAGACATCATTCAGATCATAGCTGCGATCGTTGCCCTTTTTCAGGTCGGCTGCCAGATCGCTTTCATAATAATCCGCAAGACCGGAAGTCTGATGCAGCAACTGCCGAACAGTCAACAAAGGGCTATGATCCACACCCTTCACGACATGCAGGCCCGACATGTCGGTGTCGGCCAGGATGCTTTGCACGGACTGATCCAGCCTGATGCGTCCGTCATCGGTAAGTTGCATGATCAGCGCTGCAGTGAACATCTTGCTGATACTTGCGATCGGGAACCGCGTGTCGGATACCGCAGCACCCGAACCGCCCTTGAAATCAACTGCTCCATCGCCAGAGGCGACCCGCAGGATCAGCCCATGCGTGAACGCCTTTGCACATTCGGCATCGATCAAGGCTTGCAGATCTTGCGAAAGTGTCATCGCTTAACTCCTTCCCTGCGCTTGGGCCTAGGAGGGCGCGTACGTCGCCGCACCATCGCGCTTGAAAAGAAGCGCAAGACCAACCGCGATGAACCATGCAATCGCGCCAAGGCCGAAAACAGCGCCCGCAACATCGCCCAAAGGCGGTAGGATCGTCAGCAGCCCGCCAATACCCGTGAACAATCCAAGCGCGATGACAATCTTGCCAAAGGCGCGGTGTAACAGGCCAGCAAAGCTGACGCAGAGGATCCAAACCCCTCCGGCGATTTCGTTCCCGCCACCAAGGCCAAGTTCAACCGCATGAAGGATTTCCCAAGTCTGAACTGCCATTTCAAAGTCGGTCAGGGCCAGTATTGCCACCCGTTCCGTGGTCACGTTGGCAACCATTCCCGCGCCAAGAACCAGCGTCGTCCAGATCAGACCAAATGCCAGTGCAATGCTGCCCCAGTCTGGTGACTTGGATCTCAGCCGGCTTGCCAGTGCGACGACCAGCACGGCTAGCGCCAGTGCATTCACGATGTAAATCACAGTGTTCCACGTGATCATGAGCGCTTGGTTTTCAACCGTGAAGCGGACCGTGTCAGCGGCGTCGATGGCGCTCGTGCCATATCCTGAGTCCGCCAACACGGTGACGAGCAGAACAAAGCCAAAGATGTAGGTGGCCGCACAGGCCAAGGCCGCAAGGCCGCCAATTCGTTGCATTGTCATGATTTCTTCCTTTCCATTGCAAATTGATGAACGCGCGCCAACTGAGTTGCGGCGAGGGTGTTTTCAAAGTGATCCTTCAAGTGAGAACTGCCGTGTCGTGCCCCAACCATGTCGAGGGCGAGCGCACTTAGAAAAAAGCGGGCCGGCCCGTGGATGCGCCGTGGCGTGACAAGCGGTAAGATGCGCAAAGCAATCCGTCGCAAGACGTCGGGCAAAAAGGTAATTTGCGGGGCGGTTCCGATGCTGGCAAACGCCAGTTCCGCCAATTCCTTTTGGGTGAAGACGTCGGGCCCACCGATATCGAGCCACTCAATCTCTGCCGCCACCGCGTCTGCAGTAGAGGCCGCCAGATCCGCCCCGTCGATCGGGTTGATCTTTTTGCTGCCGTCGCCGAACAACCAGACCCGCCCGGACTGCGCCATCCTCAGAAAGTCGCCCATGTCCGAGAAGTATCCGGTCGGATAAATAATCGTGGATGCCACCATAGAACGCTCCAGTTCAGCCACAAAGGCGGATTTGGCTGCAACCATGGGCACCTGCGCCATATCAGAGGCACGGAGAACATGAATGAAAGCAAAGCGTTCCACTCCTGCCCCCTCTGCCTCGCGCAGCAGATTAAGGTTGGCCTGATAATCGACATCCCAATAATCCAGACCGTCCGCCTGCCGCGTAATACCGATGCAGGAAACGACCAGATCGACCCCGGCCATGACACCCTTGAGGGTGGCAGGCGCGGTGGCCTGCGCCTCGACAAGTTGATCTGCGGCGATGGGCGCAGCATTGACCGCTTTGCGAACAAGAGCGATCACATACCACCCGCGGCGTTGGTATTCCGCACAAAGGTAGCGCCCGAGGTAGCCGGTCGCACCGGCGATCAAGACACGTTTCATGGTGTAGATCCTTCCGTTGATCGGGTGTGTTGGGGTCTTGCTTGGAACATGGATATGCCCGGCTGATGGACAGGCCACTTGCACTTAGCTGCGTCCGTAATGCCCAAGTCTCGCAAAAGGTGATCCGGAATTTCATGGTGCGCGACCGGCACAGAACTTGCATCGCCGGTCAGCAACGCATGAAGCGCATGAAATCGTCGGGCGCGAAGGCGAAGAATCCCATGCATCGCCGTGCCCCTAACCGACGACCCTGTGGCCACGACCACGCAGGCATTCAAGAACAATGGACTTTCGCCGTTCGCTGACGTCCGCGGCACTGGAAACACCGCCAACCAGCGCGCCTGCAACAGCGCCACCCAATGCATCGCCACTTTCGGCTTCACCAAGTGCTGCACCCACGCCGGCACCCATAACGGTTGCCCCCAGCGTCTCCTCATCGAACTGGGTTTGATTGCGGGCAAGTGCCTGACAGTCAGCCAAGTCAGCCTGATAGGCAGGGGTTGGTGTCCCATCCAATATGGGCTGGTAGTTTGCTCCGCTATCCGCACAGGCCGCCATCAGGACTAGCGCAGCAGCGGAAAGTGAAAGTTGCGTTTTCATTGTCTGATCTTTCTCGTTTCAATCTCGAGAATGGAGATAGCCAGTCCTGAATGGTTGCGGCATGACCGCAGGCATCAACGAATTGACACTTCGTAACAGATTGTCGTCAGGCAGCCTGACTAAGGTAGGCCGTCGGGCTAAGCCCGGTCCACCGCTTGAAAGCGCGTACGAATGAGGAAGCTTCCGAAAATCCCAGAAGATAGGCGGTCTCGTTAACGGTGACCTTTTGACCGCCCAGATACTCCATCGCCATGCGTTGTCGGAGATCGTCGTGGACTTCAGCGAAGGTAATTCCTTCGTCCTTCAGGCGACGATACAGGGTCTGGCGGCTCATCGCGATGTCTTTGGCGACCTTGTCCATCGAGATCGTGCCTTCATGCAGTTTGGGCAGGATTTGCGCTTCGATCTGCGATCGGATGGTTTTGTCGGCCTGCAACTTTGCCAGCATTTCATCTGCATGGCGGGTGAAAACACCAAAGGCATATGCGTTTCCGGGCTCGAACTCGGTTTCGGGGCTGTCCCAGATCGGATCAATCTGCAGTGCATTTCGGCTGGCGTTGAATTGGACAGGTACACGAAACAGGTCTGGATATTGATCGACATGCGGTGGCGGCGGATAGGTCACCTCCATCCCGATCTCAAACGTTGAGTCAGGGAATGACTGACGAAATTCGCTGATAAACCGCGCAAACGATCCTTCAACACCTAGATAGTCCTCCGGTGGGACGACTAGATGGTCGACGATCCAAAGACCGGAATCTGTGTGCAACAACTCAAACCGGTCGGTAGCCGCGAGCAGGTTCACATCGGACATCAAATGCAGATAACGGTTCAGCTGTTCGATTGAGTGACCAAGCGACGCCGAGGTGTGGACGATCTGTCCAACAACCGACATGGTCTCAAGGCGCGACTCCAGCGTGTGCCGAAGCAGCAGGGCCGTGTCACCCGTTTGCTGGATCGCGGCACCGATCAAGGCATGATAGGCTGCCACCGGAATGCGGTTGTCCTGATCTGACAGATCATCCTGCGTAAGGCCGCTCTGATCTAGCAGGACGTCACGCTTTGCACCGCGCTCGCAGGCGTAATCCGCAAATGCTGCAGCGAAACCCGCCGCCATTGTCTGTTCTGTCACGATTGCCACCTCAATCCGCAGAGCTGATCACAGAATAAGTCCGGAACTCGGGCTTTTTCAAGCAAGGCGGATACGGTCGACGCCTCATCTCAGGGCTGGTGCGTAAATTCTAAGCTAGACTAGAAGCCTCAGGTCTTATGCCGCCTGAGGTGCACCCCCAGTATTTCAGGAAAATGCCGCAGCCGCGTGCCCGCGACAATGTAGTCGTACCAAGCTATAAGAGATGTCCGAATAGGTAGCCGGGTTTACACTGCCCGAGTTTGCCGAAATGCAATTTGGAACGCTGGAATATTAGCGAATGCTGCGCAGTGCAGCACCAACACGAAACCAAACTTATGGTCAGTCACATTGAAGATCCGGTGAGAAGATACTCCCAAGTTCGCTCACAAGATTTCTGCAAAGCCGATTACCAATGACTTCCCAATCATTCTGGTTTGCATACTCAAAATCGTGGATTCCGTCAGCTTTGGGACGAAACTCCAGTTTGGCCCAGTTTGCCGGTTTGTTGATCGCGATTGAATGCACGCTTCGCAGATTGCTGTCGACTCTGTGCTGGAAAAAGACGTCAACTCCGAAGCCGAACAGTGATGCATTGTCAAATGGCGACGCAAGACCAACGCGCAATTCCTGCATCAATGTGCCATCTGCATTTTCTGTCGTGCGCACATATGATTGCAACATGCGTATCGTGCGTGCCTTTTGGCGGAAATCATTCGCTTCATCGCGCCTGATGAACAATACGTAAAGGCGACCAGGATAGTCGATGTCGCCTTCGGCAAAGCTAACCCATGCCATGGACGGACGACCCGCAACCTGGGTATTGTCGCCATCAAAAAAATTGAGTCTGGTCCACGTTTGACCGTCTTGCGATGCCTGATACAGGGCGAGCCGTTTCGTGAACGGCTGAGCAAACGCGCCGTAGAGTTCCGCGCGTCCGGGCTGATCCAGATATCCACGCCCGATGCCAGGTGATGTTCCATCAGGCAACGCGATACGATCACCGTTCTGGTCCACAATAGCCAGCGGTGACCCCCAATTCGCGAAATCATCTGCACAGGTCAGGCTTTGGGTGACAACAAATCCGTCCGGATCGGTATAGGCCAAGACAAGCTTGCAATGGCCCAGTTTGGCCAGCGATGGTTCACCCTTTGCACTGTCGGGCTCGGCGATGATGCTTGGGGCGCTCCAAACATTTGCGCCGGACGCATCTTGTGTCAGGCGGCTTTCCATCACGGAGCCATTCGCGCCGATTGTCACCACAATGGCCGCGTCTTCGGCGCGGTGCGCCACCCCGGCCACATCAATGCCGCCCGTTGCATCAAGCCCGGGGATGCGTGATGGGATTGTCCACGTGAAACACGGGTCAAGCGACGGCGTGGCACAAGCCACGTTCGAGATTTCACGGCTTAGAAACGGTAACCCCAGTGTGGAATGCGCGATAATCAATTTGCCATTTAGGCGGGTCATCCCCGGGGCCTGCAAACTGGCCGATTTTTCAAGTATGCTGCGGTTATATCGCGTGAACTCACAGCTCGTACCGGGTCGAAAATTTGCATAGGCGCGCACCGTCTCGCCAGCTGGCGCAATCACACCGTCCCGGTTCCAATCGACATGCCCTTGGGTTCGATCGATCCAGTAACGGAACATGCTGTCGAGATCATCAAGGTATACGTCATTGCCGGGATCAACGGCCTGAAATTCTGTCAGGGCCGCATTATTCAACGGCGAGCGGCCTTCCCCATCAGAAAATCCACGACCAGTGTTCTGATACGCATAGCTTATCAGGCTTGGAAAGACCGGCATACAGTTCGGATCAACGTCACCCCACCTGCGATCCACACCGGAATGACCAAGACCCAAGGCATGTCCAAACTCATGAGCCAGGATATCCTGATTATTTACAGGTCCCACCGAGGAATAGTTGTCTATTGCAGTTTGTCCGCCGCTGTCGCCATGGGCCATGATGTAGCGAAATATGCCGCGTCGTGCGGGCGACATGTTTGCAACCCAGGCGTCCTTGTAATCGGCACGAACGCCTTCCTGCGAAGGCTCGAGCACTGAATATCCGCCCCAGTCGCCGTAAATCGTGGCATGAGCGGGCGTTGCAGGCGCTCTGCCGATATCCAGATGCACCGATATTCCGTGCACTTCGTCGAGGTTCCTTAGACTCGCTGCGCGCCGTGCCAACCTCTCTGCCGGGACGACATCTAACGTGTCAGCAAAAAATGAAGCAAATGCCTGTGCCGTTGCTTGATTCACCCTTCGCGGCATCTCCACTGCCGTTGTCTTGGCATAGTCGATTTCGATAAAAATGTCTTTGTGCCGAGGGTTTGCGCCCCACGCTGGCAAAGTCATCGCCTCATGCACCCGCACATTGGAGCTGCGTTGGTACGTCTTCACGACGCCCAGCGTCTCCCAATCGTCCTGAAGGCCGTCACCATCGCTATCCTTGGTGTCTGCAAGTTGCGCACAGTCAAAAGAAGTGCCGGAGGCCAAAGTCAGCGTATCTGCACTACTGTCGCAGGTACCTAGTGAACGCTCTAACAGTGTTCCAAGAGTATCGCCGTCAACGTCGCTGCCTGAAACACCACTGTCATTTCGCACCACGCGGATGATACCCGTCGGATGACTTTGCCTGTTCCGAATACCAACCAAAGCAGTTCGCGTCCCCAGGTCAGCTGTCAGGATCATCTTGCTGGCCCCTCCCACACCGCCCGAACTGGCGCGGTCCACAATGCTTTGGGATCCGCTGTCGAGTACATAAATGGTGTGGCTGTGTTCGGGGCCGTTGGGCATGCCCACAGTTTGCAACGCTTCGCCGGCCATAAGATCCTGATACCGCAGATGCGCGCCACCGAATGGAACGTCCTCCATCCAGGGTTGACCATCGCGCATCAAATCAACCAGACCCGCACCATTGGGTGCTGTCGATCTGATTACCAGCAACATGTCATCATCGGCTGGAAAAGCGATTTCAGTCGGGTTCGCATCAGAGGTTCCGCTGTCAAACATAACTTCGGTCTTGTCGCTATCGCGAAGCAGATGAAACGCAGGCTGTGCGACAGCGCGAACATTGACGGCGCGAATTTGGACGGTCTGCCCCGGCATTTGCGGGATGCGAATTTCGCTAATGCTGGTGGCAAACGGGTGGCGTACACGCCCTTCTTGCGACGTATCTTCTGCCACGTCGGTTCCGGGTACAGTATCGTTGTGGGCTGCCGTATGGTCGGCTCGTGCAGACGATGCGACATTTGTGATGACTGCAAACAGCAAAGTTGCCGCCGCGATTGCGTGCGAAGAATATCTTAACATTGGATTGCCCTCGGTTATGTCGAAGTAGCAAATCTCAAATTGTAATGTGATCAGCTTAAGGCATGACGGGCTTTCCGTCCAATTCTTGTCAAAACCAAGCGCAATGTTGCATGCAATTCCCGCAGAACCTCGCACGGAAACGCAGAGTCAAAAACAGACCTTAGCCATAAGAATATAGGTGCGGCACGGCTAACCTGGCGACTGGACGGAATATCCTGATTTTCAGGGCGCGCCCGTCGTATCTCTGATAATAAGCTCCGCAGAAATCTCGGATACCGTGACAGGCGTATCCGGATCACGAATGCGGTCCAGCAAGACTTGGCCCAGTTTGTGGCCCAACTTGTGGGGGGACACAGCCATCGTTGTAAGCGGCGGGGTGGCGACAGCGGCGTCCTGAATGTTGTCGAAACCGGTGACAGAAACATCTTTACCGGGCGTCAGGCCAGTCCGTTGCAATGCAAGGCAGGCACCCAAAGCAACCATATCACCATTACAAACGACCGCCGTAATTTCCGGATGTTCGCGGTGCAGGTCTAGCATCGCCTCAAGCCCTGCAAGCTTATTGTCCGCAGAATCCCAGACTATCCCATCGCCCATCCCGCTAGCCGAAAGTGCCTTTTGATATCCCGCGATACGATCTTTCCGCACGAGCGTCATTTCCGTTCCGCCAAGATAGGCGATCTTGCGGTGACCCAACTCCAAGAGGTGCCGCGTCGCGGTCGCAGTCGCTTCGGCGTTTCGAATGCCGACATGGTCAATACCGGGGCGCAAATTGCGCAAAAAGGTTACCGTCGGTATCTTATGGGCTGCCAACAGACCAAATGTCTCATCCGTCGTTGCAAGCGCGGGAACCCATATCAGCCCACCACGGCCATGCCTGATAAAGGCCTCCAACTGGCGGCCTTGCCGAACTGCGTCGTCGCGGGTGTCAAGGATTGAGACGAGATAACCCTCTGCCTCAAGCAGGTCGACCACGCCGCTGATGACTTCGGCGTTGAACGGGTTCGACAGCTGATTGATGATAAACCCGATCTCTCGGTTGTCACCGGACCGCATTGCAGCAGCCTTTTGATCCGGCACATAATGCAAGGACCGGGCCGCCTGCAGCACGCGATCGCGGGTCTGTTCCGAAATCCGCCCGGTGCCTCTAAGAACCTGGCTGACGGTCGGTATGGAAACCCCCGCTTCCTTTGCGACAGTGCCAAGGGTCGGCTTGCCTGACATGTTTCACGCCTCATTTGATTTAACGATATATCTATGGCCTCCGCATTACTCAGTCAATTTTTCGTGGAGATCGCCGTTCGATAAGCCGTCGCACACACCTTGTGGGCAGTTTCACGCGCATAATCGTTGACAGGTGGTATATCGTTATATCAATATTTCGGTATTCGGACGATTCGACTTGCGGGCTTCGGCCCAGGTGATTTCGGCACCGACCGGTCCTGCCTGACACAAAAACAGGCATGGTCATCTATCAACGGGAACCGACAGGGAGGTCGGCCCCGAATTACATTTCTGGGAGGAAACATGACCCTACTTTCCAAATTCGCTGGCGCCGCTTCTGGTCTCGCCCTGTCCTGCGTTGCCGTTGCCGCGCAGGCCGATGTTCTTTTCTGGTCAACACAGGCCAAACCCGTTGAAGAGGCTCAAGCCATGCGCGAGCAGGTTCTGTCCGGCTTCGCCGACGGCGTTGACTATCAACCCAATGACGGTGGCCCGTGGATTACCCGCCTGAACGCTGAGCTGGAGGCAGGCACAGGCACAATCGGTGTCCTGGGCGCGTTGCACGGCGACTATTCCGCGATGGACCCTGAAAATCTGGTCGATTTGTCTGATCTCGGCGCTGCGGCGAGCAGCGATACATTCAACAACCTTGCGATGCTCGGCACAGATCAGATGCAATATATCCCCTGGATGCAGGCTAGCTATATCATGGCTGCAAATAAGGAAGCCCTGCAGTATTTGCCCGAAGGCGCGGACATCGACGCTCTGTCATATGACGAACTGATCGCATGGGCTGCAAACGTTCACGAAGCAACCGGCGAGGCCAAGTTCGGCTTCCCAGCGGGTCCGGATGGTCTGAAACATCGCTTCTTCCAAGGCTATCTCTATCCGTCCTACACCGATGGTGTGGTACGTACGTTTGCGTCTGACGAAGCCGTCGTCGCATGGGAAAAGTTTGCCGAACTGTGGGCACATACAAACCCCGCATCGACCAACTTCTCGTTCATGCAGGAACAGCTGTTGTCCGGTGATGCGTGGATCGTCTTCGATCACACTTCGCGCTTGGCCGGCGCATTCAATGAGCGTCCGGACGACTTTGTGGCCTTCCCTGCCCCGGCGGGCCCAGCAGGTCGCGGCTTCATGCCGGTGCTTGCCGGTGTCGCCATTCCAAAAACAGCGCCTGATATGGATGCTGCCAAAGCGCTGGTGAGCTATATGCTGCAGCCAGAAACGCAGCTCGCGACGCTGCGCGCCACCAGCTTCTTCCCGGTCGTGGACGTCGAACTTCCTGACGATCTGCCGCCTTCGGTACAGGCTGCCGGTGCAGCCATTGCCAAGATGAGCGGTGCCCCCGATGCAAACCCCGGGCTGCTGCCTGCGGGACTGGGTGACAAGGGCGGTGATTTCAACCGCGTCTTCGTCGACAGCTTCGAGCGGATCATTCTGGGCGGTCAGGACATCCGCACGGTACTTGACGACCAGAAAGAAACGCTTGCCGCGATCATGAACGAAACAGGCGCGCCTTGCTGGGCACCTGATGCACCTTCCGATGGTGCCTGCCCTGTCGAGTAATCACAAAACAGGCTGACAAACAGCCACCCGTCCGGGCCTCTCTGGCCCGGACTCCCCCACCTTTCCCTTAGTCGAGACTGCGCATTTGCGCCAACGCGGAGTGATGCTGATGAACGCTCGCATATTGCCATATGTGTTGATCCTGCCGGTCACGCTCTTTTTGTGCCTGTTCTTTCTCTACCCGTTCATTCTGGTCGCCCAGCAGGCCTTCGGGTCGTCTGACGGCTGGTCGCTCGATAACTTCCGCGAAGTTGTCAGCTATTGGAAATTCCCGATTTCATTGCGGAATACGCTGTTGCTGGCTGCCGCCGTCGTGCCGATCCAGCTTGCACTTGCACTGTTGATGGCAACGATGGTCAGTCGGATGGGAAAGGGCCGCGATCTGGTGCTTTATGTGTGGACCATCCCGCTGGGTATTTCGGACCTTGCCGCCGGGATCATCTGGCTGGCCATTTTCGAACAGTCAGGATTTCTCAACTCCATGCTGGCCGGCCTCGGCGCAATCGACAAACCGGTCAATTTCCTTAGCTACCAGAACCCGTGGATCGTCTTTCTCGCCATCGCATTGGCCGAAATCTGGCGCGCAACGGCAATCATGCTCGTCATCCTTGTTGCTGGAATCGGACTGATCCCCAAGGAATACTATGAAGCCGCCGACGTTTTCGGGGCCTCACGCTGGAAACAATTCACGCGGATCACGCTGCCCTTGCTGCGCCCCAGCCTGCAAACGGCCCTTGTGCTGCGCGTCATCCTCGCCTTTGAAATCTTTGCCGTAGTCGCAGCACTTGGCGGCACACTATTCCCAGTTCTGATGGGGGAAACATATGCCTACCAGTTTGACCTGCTTAACAGCGGTGCAGCCGCCGCCATGGCCTTGATCATCCTTGGCATTTCGATCGGCTTCACCCTGATCATACTGCGCATCCTTCGGGTCCCGAAAGGAGCATCGATATGACCGATGCAACCAACGCCGACGTAGCCGTCGACACGCGCAAATCGGGCCGCGCTCTCTATGTGGCTTCTGTGGTGTTGCTTTGCGCATGGGTGATCGTGCCGATCTACTTCCTGCTGATCAACACATTGTCCTCGCCGGAAGCGGTGAACAGCTTTCCAAAATCGTTTGTTCCCGAATTCGACTTTGGCAGCCTCCAGTTCTTTGCCGGGTTCGCAGGAATGCTTACGGCGCTCAAGAACTCGATCGTCGTGGCACTGATGACAATGGTGATGTCCATCGCCATCGGTGCACCCGCTGGCTACGCACTGTCGCGCTTCGACTTCCCCGGCAAAGGGCTCTTCCGACTGCTGATCCTACTGACCCGTGCCTTTCCCCTGCCCTTGCTCGCGCTGCCGCTGGCAGTCATGTTCATCCAGACCGGACTGGACGACACGGCCTTTGGCCTCGCACTGGTTCACACGACGCTCGCGATCCCCTTTGCTGTACTAATAACCTTCTCGCTCTTCTCGGGTATCCCGATCGAGCTGGAAGAGGCGGCATGGACGCTGGGCTGCACACGACTCACAGCGTTCAACAAGGTGGTGCTGCCGCTCATCCTCCCCGGCATCACGGCCTCTGCGATCTTTGCATTCGTGATCTCGTGGAACGAGGTTTTCGCGGCGGCCGTCCTAACGATCGAGAACCGCACGCTGACAGCGTTCCTGCTGCAAAACCTCGACACATCACCACTGCACCTGAAATTTGCAGGCGGATTCATCCTCGTTGTGCCTGCGTTGATCTTCATCTTCGCTGTGCGCAAATACCTATTTGCCATGTGGGGCATCGCGAACCGCTAGGCGGCGCGACCCGGAAAAGGAACCTTTGAAATGGCTGAAATTCAGATCAAGAACGTCGCAAAGTCCTTTGGTGCTTATCAGGCGCTGAATAATATCAATCTGACGATTGCAGATCAGGAATTCATGGTCCTGCTCGGGGCCTCCGGTTGCGGCAAATCCACTTTGCTGCGCATCATCGCCGGACTTGAAACCGCGTCGGCGGGCGAGGTCTGGATTGGCGGAAAACGCATCGACCATCTGGCCCCGAAGGATCGCGGCATCGCGATGGTGTTCCAGAACTACGCTGTTTTCCCGCACCTGACCGTGTTCGAAAACATCGGCTTTGGCCTGCGGATGAACAAGCTACCCAATGACGAGGTCAAACGCCGTGTCGAACGGGTCGCCGGGTTGATGCACATCGAAATGCTGCTCAAGCGATATTCGGGCGAACTATCGGGCGGCCAGCGCCAGCGCGTGGCCGTGGCGCGCGCTTTGGCGATGGAACCGGATGTCATCTTGATGGATGAACCGCTGTCAAACCTCGATGCATTGCTGCGCATGGAAATGCGCGCTGAACTGAAAGGCGTACTGGCAGAAAGCAAGACAACCGCAATATACGTGACCCATGATCAGGTCGAAGCGATGAGCATGGCCGACCGGATCAGCGTCATGCATGAAGGCAACATCGTGCAGGCCGCGGCCCCGATCCAAGTATACCGCGACCCGGCTGCCAAATTCGTTGCCAGCTTTATCGGGAATCCGCCAATGAACTTCCTGCCCGCGACCCCCGCAGGGGGCGGCAAATGGCGGGTCGCAGGAAAGACTTTCGACGGGCCGAACTCTGACAAGGCCAGTCTGCAATTCGCCATCCGGCCTGAGGATATGAACCCGGCCGAACACGGGCTTGTTGCAACCGCCAAGATCGTGGAACCACTCGGTGCGCATTTGCTTGTCACCTGCCAGATCGACGACGCCATGTTCCGGGTCATTCTGGATAGCGACACAGTCGTGAAAGCGGGCCAGACGCTGACCCTCGCCCCCCAACCCGACCGCGTGCGCTGGTTCGACCCGGACACCACGCTTGCCGTCGCCTGAAAGAGCGCCATGACACAGAAGATGATTGACCAGGCAAAGGCCGTGATGCGCAAGAATGATCGCGGAAACTATACGGTGCCGACCCACGGGCTCTACCCGTTCCAATGGAACTGGGACAGCGCGTTAAGTGCACTTGGCTTTGCACATTTTGACGAGCCACGTGCGTGGACTGAAATCGAAACGCTTTTCGCGCATCAATGGGACGATGGAATGGTGCCACACATCATTTTCCATCAACAAGATGAGGGATATTTCCCCGGCCCCGACGTCTGGGGCACAAGTCGGCCTGTGCCAACATCTGGCATCACGCAGCCCGCCGTCGCAGGTTTCGCGGTACGCCGTATCTTTGAGCGCGCCACCAACAAAACGCTCGCGGTCGAAAAAGCCCGCGCATTGCTGCCCCGCATCCACGCATGGCATCAATGGTTCTTTGCCAACCGCGATCCGCAAGGGTCCGGCCTGGTGGCGATCATTCATCCTTGGGAGAGCGGACGCGACAATTCAGTTGATTGGGACGCGGCGTTTGAGAGGGTCCCGACGGATGGTGTGCAACCCTTCACCCGACGCGACACCAGTCATGCGAACCCCGCACACCGGCCCACGGACGACCAATACAAACGCTATATCTGGCTGGTGCAAAAGTTCCGCAGCCTTGGCTGGGACAACACCAAACTGCATGACGCCTCGCCATTTCAGATCGTTGATCCGGGTTTCAACGCGATCCTGATCCGGTCCTGCGCCGATCTGGCCGTTCTGGCCGACAGCCTGGGTGACACCGAAATCGCTGCCCAATCCCGCGCCATGGCGGAAAAGGGTATTGCGGCAATGGACAGCCTGTGGAGCGAAGCACATGGTCAATATCTGTGCTATGACCGGTCTATCAGCGCTTCCGTTGACAGCCCATCCATCGGCGGGATCCTCGCTGCGTTCGCTCCGATCCCGAAGTCACGCGCCAAGGCCATCGCTGACCGGATCGACGCCCTTTCGCTCAGTTGCAATTACCTCGTACCAAGCCACGACCCAACGGCACCGGAATTTGATGCTCTGCGCTATTGGCGCGGCCCGATATGGCTTATCGTGAATTACATGATTTCCGACGGTCTTAAGTTGGCGGGCGAAACCGCAATGGCCGACCGTATCAGCGCCGATTGCCTCCGCCTGATTGAGAAGGCAGGTTTTGCTGAATACTACGGCCCGATTGGTGCCGAACCCTGTGGCGGTGATGCGTTCACTTGGACAGCTGCCATGGTCATTGAAATCCTCAGCACGCACGAGATGGCCGCATGAATCTTCTACGGGCCAGCGACGTCACACTCCGGCTGGCATGAGCGATGTCAGTGCACGATATCCAGCTCGCGACACCCAGTGATAGCGCCGCGATTGAAGCCGCACTTCTTGCAGATCTGCGGCAGCGTTCACCGCAGGGTCATAACGAAACGATAGCATTGGCTATGAAAGCACCCGACGGGAGCCTGATCGCCGGACTGAACGGATCAACGTCTTACGGATGGTTGCTTGTCAAAGTGCTTTGGGTCGCACCGGACCAACGCCGGCGGGGGTACGGGCGCGCCCTTATTGCCGAGGCCTTTCGCAAAGCCAAAGCGCTGGAGTGCCAAAGCGCCTGGCTTGATACGTCCGACTGCGAGGCGAGACAGTTTTATGAGCGTTTGGGTTTTTCGGTATTTGGCGCTTTGCAGAACAGCGGCTCGCAAGTCCCCCCCGGCCATCAGCGCTGGTTCATGAATACCGTGATCCCATAAATCAGCGCAAATACGCAACTCTAACCCACATCACGGCCGCCCAGATCGGATGACGATCGCAGTTGCGACGCCGTCGGAGAGCCGGTGAGCGTGGAGACGAAACGCCACTGTCAGCACGCAAATCGCCAAATTCCGATTTACTAACATGTGGTTATGTAATGGTAATTGAGGAAAATGGCGGAGACGAAGGGATTCGAACCCTCGAGACGGTTTCCCGCCTACTCCCTTAGCAGGGGAGCGCCTTCGACCACTCGGCCACGTCTCCGCTGACCCGTTTAGCGATGGGCGCAAAGGGGGGCAAGGGGCAAAACGGGGGACCCCTCAATTCACCGAGATCGCGTGTCACAGCGCGTGCACCGGACGTGCACAGGGCGTGCACCGCCTGATGCGTCGTTTCGCGGGGCTGTTCTTATCAACGGACCTGATCCAGTATTGCGACAAAACGACGAGAGGCGCGGCCCCATGAACCTGAACGCTGATTTTTCCGAAATCGTTCTGCTACATGCAGATGACATCCCGTGGCGGGCCTCTCCCATGCCGGGCGTGGCGCGCCGCATGCTAGACCGGATCGGCGACGAGGTGGCGCGGGCGACGACGATTGTCCGCTATGCGCCAGACAGTCAGTTTTCGGCTCACACCCACAGTGGTGGTGAAGAATTCATCGTGTTGGAGGGCGTGTTTCAGGACGAGCACGGCGATTACCCTGCCGGCACCTATGTGCGCAATCCGCCGACGTCATCGCATACGCCGGGATCAGCAGAGGGTTGCGTGATCTTCGTGAAGCTGTGGCAGTTCGATCCGGATGATCGCACGCAAGTCCGCGTTGACATGCACGCGACCCCGACGCCGGACCGGCCCGGTGTTGGACTACTCCCATTGTTTAAGGACGCACGCGAGGAGGTGCGCGTGGAAACATGGGCATCGGGCGCGGATGTCGCAATCGACGCGCCTGACGGAGCGGAGTTTCTGGTGCTGGAAGGCGACGCCACCTGTGACGCGGGCCAGTTACGACCACTGTCATGGCTTCGCCTACCGATCAGGTCGCGCCTGCGTGCCAAAGCGGGCAAATCCGGTGCGAGGGTCTGGATGAAACTGGGCCACCTGCCCTATGCGCAGGCCCCCGCCGTTTCCTGACCCCGCGACCAAATTGCACGGTCTCTGTTCTTGATAGTTCGCGCACGAGAACATATCATGAACAAATGTCGAAACAGACCTTACAACAAAAACTTGCCATCCTGAGCGATGCAGCCCGTTACGATGCGTCTTGCGCATCTAGCGGGACTGCGAAGCGCAATTCATCCGACGGGAAAGGGCTGGGATCGACCGAAGGGTCGGGCATCTGTCATGCTTATGCGCCTGACGGCCGCTGCATCAGCCTGCTGAAGATCTTGATGACGAATTTCTGCATCTATGACTGTGCCTATTGCATCAACCGCGTGTCATCAAACGTGGAACGCGCCCGTTTTTCAGTGGATGAGGTCGTACATCTGACTATTGAATTCTATCGGCGCAATTATATCGAAGGTCTATTCCTGTCATCGGGCGTCATCCAGAACCCCGATAAGACGATGGAGGACATGGTCCAGATCGCCCGGCGTTTGCGGCAGGAGGAACATTTTCGCGGCTACATCCATCTCAAGACGATTCCCGATGCGTCACCAGTCCTGATCGAACAGGCCGGGCTTTATGCGGACCGCCTGTCGATCAATGTCGAATTGCCGACCGATCAGTCGGTGCAGGCCTATGCGCCGGAGAAATCACCGGCGACCATCCGCAAGGCAATGGGCGAGGTGCGTGAAAAGAAGGCCGCCACGAAAGAGCGGTCATTCACCGGCAAGCGCCCGCCAAAGTTTGCCCCTGCCGGCCAAAGCACTCAGATGATCATCGGTGCCGACGGGTCCAACGATGCAACCGTGTTGCATCAATCCAGCACACTTTATAGCGGATATAAGTTAAAGCGCGTCTATTACAGCGCCTTTTCCCCCATTCCGGATGCGACGGTGAAACTGCCGCTGGTCAAGCCACCGCTGGCCCGCGAGCATCGGTTGTATCAGGCGGATTGGTTGTTGCGGTTCTATGGTTTCGACGTGGACGAGATCACGTCGGCCACACCGGACGGGAACCTTGACCTCGATATTGATCCGAAACTGGCCTGGGCCTTGCAGAACCGCGCGGTGTTTCCCGTTGATGTCAATCTGGCAAGCAAGGAGATGCTGCTGCGCGTCCCCGGGTTCGGCACGAAAACCGTCCAGCGCATCATCGCAACCCGCCGCCATCGCAGGCTGCGGTACGAGGATATCCAGCGCATGGGTGCGTCATTGAAGAAGGCGCAGGCCTTTATCACGGCTGCTGGCTGGACCCCCGGTGCCCTGACCGACAGCTTGCATCTGCGGGCGCGTTTTGCGCCGCCGCCGGAACAACTGACGTTGTTCTAGGATGCTGACAGTTCCCCTTCCCCGTATCGGCACTTGGGAGGCGTGGCGCGATGCTGCCCGCCGCCTTTTGGCGGCTGGCGTTCCGCCCCGCGAGGTCCTGTGGGATTTCGACGGCAGCGACGCCGATCTGTTTGCCAGCGACGATCGCCTGCCCGATCCTGACCGTCAGATCACTGTGCCGAAATCCTTTTTATCGCTTGCCCAGAACGCTGTTTGGCACGGCGACCCGGAACGGTTTGCCCGCCTTTACGCGTTTTTGTGGCGCGTTGTCGAAGAACCGCATCTGATGGCCGACCGCGCTGATCCAGATCTGGCACGTCTTCGGGCGATGGAAAAGAACGTGAACCGCTGCAAGCACAAAATGAAAGCCTTTGTCCGCTTTCGCGATTTGCAGACTGGCGGAAACCGCCGCGCCTTTGCCGCCTGGTTCGAGCCGACCCATCACACCGTCGAACCCACCGCCCCGTTTTTCGCCCGTCGCTTTGCCGATATGGACTGGATGATCGTGACCCCCGATGTCACCGCCAAGTTCGAGGGCGGCGCTGTTTCGTTCCTGCCCGGCCAGCCAAAGCCCGATCTGCCAGAGGACGCCGCCGAAGAGCTTTGGGGCACGTACTTTTGCAACATTTTCAACCCTGCCCGCGTGAAGATCAGCGCCATGACATCGGAGATGCCCAAAAAGTACTGGAAGAACATGCCAGAGACCCGCCACATCCCTGCCCTGATCGCGGGCGCGGAGGCGAAGGTGCGCGAGATGCAGGCCAAGGCCCCGACCCTGCCCCCAGAACGCATGGCCCATATCCGCGAGCAGTTGCTGGCCCGTCCGCAGCCTGCGTCCTGGAACATGCTTGATGCAGGGTTGAGGGGGTGTGTTCAGTGCCCGCTACATGCGCCCGCGACGCAGGTTGTTCCCGGTCAGGGCCCCCGCGATGCCGAGATCATGATCGTGGGCGAACAACCCGGCGATCAGGAAGATCTGGCCGGTGTTCCCTTTGTTGGCCCTGCTGGCCAGTTGTTTGATGCGTTGGCCACAGAGTCAGGTCTGGATCGCGGGCTGGCTTACGTGACCAATGCTGTCAAGCATTTCAAATTCGAACCCCGTGGCAAGCGTCGCATTCACAAGACCCCCCACAAGACCGAGGTGCACGCCTGCCGCAACTGGTTGCAGACCGAGATCAGGCTGGTCCAGCCAAAGCTGATCGTCGCTCTGGGTGCGACCGCCTTGGCGGCGTTGACGGGGGACGGGAAGGACTTGTTAAAGCGGCGTGGCGGGATCGAAGACCATGACGGCACACCTGTTTTTGTCACCGTGCATCCGTCTTTTCTGCTGCGCTTGCCCGTGGCAGAGCAGGCAAAGGCCAAGGCAGAATTTGTCCGCGATCTGCGGATGGCCCGCGATTATCTGGCGGTGGCCCATAAGGCCTAGTCGGTGTCGACGATCTGGTGCACCTCGATCACGTTGCCGTCGGGGTCGTAAAAGAAGACCTGATGCCAGCCTTTGACCGCGTTGCTGCCCCAGTCGGAATAGGGCACCCCCTGCGCATCGAGGTGCGCCATGAAGCCTTTGATGTCGTCGGTGCGATAGGCGATGTGTCCCCGTTCGAGCGGGTTGACGACCTGGCCGGAGCGGAAGGAGTTCAGCACATCGCGCGGAGTCAGGTGCATCTGGATATCGCCATCCGTGACGAAGGACACGTCACCGACCAAACCTTTTTCCTGATTGAGCGGGGGCAGTGCTGCGGGGTCTTCATCGCCCAACAGCAGAATGTCGCGATAGAAGGTATCCATCGCCCCGACGTTGGTGGAACAGAGGTTGATGTGGTGCAGCTTGAGTTTCATTGCGCCAGCCTGACCGAGACATCAAAGCTGCGCAAGATGGATGATGCTCAGGCCGCGCGTTCGTCGAACAAGAGACACTGGTAACGCTCTTCGGCGGCGTCCGTGATCCGCTCTGCATTGGCGTTCAGCCCGCTCGCGGCACCGATGGACGTGCTCAACTCGCCCTCGCCCGTTTCGACACCGCTGACGATGCGGTTGGCAAAGATTTCAGCAGCGGCGTCGATATTGCGTTCAACAAAGATATGCGCCTCGGTCGCGCGGGCCATCGTTGCGGCATCGTTGTCGCCGGGCGCACACGCATAGGACACAACCGACAATCCGTCAGACGTCGGGAAGTCGATGATCTGTCGATCAGGGTAGGCGGACCTGACAACGTCTTCGGCGGAACAGGCTGCCAGTGCCAGTGCCCCAACAAATACGGGCAAACGCATGATGAAATTCCTTTCGTTCAAGTATTGAACAAAAAGTGCATCACATCGCCGTCTTTCACAAGATATCCCTTGCCTTCCGCACGCATCTTGCCTGCTTCCTTTGCCGCCTGTTCACCGCCGAGTGCGACGAAATCATCATAGCCGATTGTTTCGGCCCGGATGAAGCCGCGTTCGAAATCGCCGTGGATGACACCGGCAGCTTGTGGGGCCAGTGTGCCTTCCTTGATCGTCCATGCGCGTGCCTCTTTCGGGCCGACCGTGAAATAGGTCTGCAAGTGCAGAAGTTCGTAGCCTGCCCGGATCAAACGGTCGAGACCAGGTTCTTCGAGACCCATTTCTGTCAGGAACATCTCGGCCTCTTCGGCATCAAGTTGCGAGATTTCTTCTTCGATCCGCGCGGATATCACGACGTGTGAATTGCCTTCCACCGCTGCCATTTCGGCGACCCGTTCAGATTGGGAGTTGCCACTGCCAGCGCTGTCTTCTTCGACGTTGCAGACGTAAAGCACAGGCTTGGTCGTCAGTAGCTGAAGCAGTTTCCATGCTTTCGCGTCTTCGGCATCGATGTCGACGGTGCGCGCCGGTTTACCGTCTTCGAGGGCGGCTTGCGCCAATTCAAGCAACCTGACCTGCTGCACCGCTTCCTTGTCGCCACCGCGCACCTTGCGCACGAGGTTCTGCATTCGCTTTTCGATGCTTTCAAGGTCGGCCAGCATCAGTTCGGTTTCGATGACGCTGGCGTCTTCGACCGGATCAACCCGACCTTCGACATGGGTGATGTCGTCGTCTTCAAAGCAGCGCAGCACATGGGCGATAGCGTCACATTCGCGGATGTTGGCAAGAAACTGGTTACCCAGCCCTTCGCCCTTGGAGGCCCCTTTGACGAGCCCTGCGATATCCACAAAGGTCATACGTGTCGGGATGATCTGCCTTGACTTGGCAATTGCGGCCAGTTTGTCGAGCCGCGCATCAGGCACAGCGACATCGCCAACGTTGGGTTCAATGGTGCAGAATGGAAAGTTCGCCGCCTGCGCCGCTGCGGTCCGTGTCAGCGCATTGAACAAGGTCGATTTGCCGACGTTCGGCAGACCCACGATACCCATCTTGAAACCCATTGCGGCTCTCCTTTTGATCCTTGGCGGCTTCTAGGCGTCCGCGCCCTGCCCTGCAAGCGGATCATGTGGTATCCTTCGCGTTGGGAGGACTATTCCATGCAAATCGCACCATATCTCTTTTTCAATGGCAACGCGCGCGACGCTGCCACGTTCTATGCAGACGTGTTCGGCGTTGATGTGCCCGAGTTCATGACGATGGACGGTGCCCCGCCAGAGATGAACGTCCCGGAAAACCGGAAAGGCTGGATCATGCATTGCACCATGCAGATCGGGGACTATCAGCTGATGATGTCTGATGATTTCATGGCCAACAGCCCGCCGATGGCCGGGTGCAACGTGCAACTTAATTTTGAAACCGCTGCCGAGGGGAAGCGCGTTTTTGATGCGTTGTCCGCAGGGGGCGAGGTCCGTATGCCATGGGAGCCGACGTTCTGGTCGGCCGGATTTGGCGCGTTTTCCGACAAGTTCGGCGTGCGTTGGATGATCGGCACGGACGAACCGCCCGCAAACTGATCAGGCACGCGCCATCAGCCGTTCAAGCTTTGCCCCGCGTGCGGGGTTTAGCTGTCGCACCCAGGCAATCTGACCTGACAGCCGGGCCTGAAGCGCTGGGTCGGTCTGCCATGCCCGCGCGTGGATGGCCGCCTTTATCTGGTCAAATTCCCGTCGGTCCACGTTTGTTGCATTGTTGACCACGATGCCCGTCACAACCTGTCGTCGATGGGACGGCATCAACCGGGTCTTGGCTGGATTCAGGGCAAAGCCTTCCTCCGATACGATGTCTGGAACTGCCACGCAGATTGCGCGGATGATGTGTTCGTCCCCCGAGAATGTCAGATCATCCGCATAGCGCGTGTAGGTTGCGCCAAGACTGCGCGCCAAACCCGTCAATCTGCGATCAAGGCCATGGGCCGCGAGGTTGCCCAGCGCCGGTGATGTCGGTGCCCCTTGTGGCAGATGGGCGACGCGCAGGGCTTGGCGCTGATGGAATCCCATCCGGTTGCGGATACGGGCCGGCGTCGTCACTGTACACAGCCCCGTCAAAGCGTGCGCAACGTTCGGCGGATAGCCCAGCGCGCGGAAAATTCCATAAATCCGCCCCCCCTGAATGGACGAGAAGAAATCGCGCAGATCGTGGGCGACAACAGCCTTTTCGCCCACATGCCGCGCGGCAGCCTCGATGCAATTGCGCCCCTGTACAAAGCCGTAAGCGTTCGGATGCGGCAGGATATGGTCAAGAATAGCCCGCAAAATCAGCCGTTGAAGTGATTTCAGCCGTGGCTTGGGGGCTTCGATCAGACGGTGCCCGCCGCCGATTTTCGGGCTGAGATGGTAGTGGTAATGGTTGACCGCCATGTCGCCATGTTCTTCGTGGCGACCCGTTTGGTCGGCGTAATAGTCCAATTGCTGAGGGGTCAGCAGCATCCAGTCCGCAAGGTCGCCAAGCGTGGCAAGTTGCGGGATTTCCAGATGGGCGAAAGCCTGCAATGGCTGCATTTTCGGAGCGCGGAGGTCGGGCGCGGGCCAAACAGAGTTTAACACACAGTATCGGTGGATGCGCGCAAAGACGGAACTTTGCGCAAGCGCGCTTGCAACTGCCGTGCGGCCGGGCGCGATTTGCGTCGGGAAGTGATCCAGCAGCCCTTGGGTTTGTAGCTGCGTGAACCGCTGCAGCGCGGGTGGAAACCGGCGGCAAAGGCAATCTGCGATGCCGCGCTTGTCCCACACCGACAGGCTGAGGCTTTCGGCCAGGTTTTGTGCCAGACGTTTGGGGGATTGCGGGGTCAACGGACGGTCTCTGCTCCTTCTTGTCATGCTGGAACGGCACTGGGTGAAACCCAGAGACGTTCAGGCCATGTGATGTGCAGGTCGTTCTCTCAGACGGGGATACCCCGCCCCGATGTGCCATGCAGGCGCATCATTCCAGAGACCGCCGTTGGCTGTCAGGATGTCTGACCGGTCCGAATTTATCAAGATGGCCGCGTGGGCCGTCTGTCGTGGGCCGCGGGACGCTTTCAGGCATTGATTTTCCCTGCATCATGCCGCAAACCGCTGCGAACGCTACGAAGGGACAGACCATGAGCCGCATCGCCGCCAAATTCGCAGAGCTCCGTGCCAACGGACAGAAAGCCTTTGTCAGCTATATTATGGCGGGTGATACGGATTACGATACCGGTCTTGCCGTGATGAAGGGCCTGCCCGCTGCGGGTGTCGATATCATCGAGTTGGGGATGCCGTTCACCGATCCGATGGCGGATGGTGCGACGATCCAGCTTGCCGGCCAGCGCGCCCTTGATGGCGGGATGACCCTTGAAAAAACGCTGCAATATGCCCGTGAATTCCGCAAAGAGGACGAGACGACGCCGATTGTGATGATGGGGTATTACAACCCGATCTATTCGCTCGGCGTTCCTGCGTTTCTGAACGATGCGAAGGCGGCTGGCATCGATGGTCTGATCATTGTCGATCTGCCGCCCGAAGAGGACGAGGAGCTTTGCATTCCGGCGCAGGCCGCGGGCATCAACTTTATCCGTCTTGCGACCCCGACGACGGACGACAAGCGCCTGCCGACCGTGCTGCAGAATACATCCGGGTTCGTCTACTACGTCTCAATGACCGGGATCACCGGGTCTGCCGATGTGCAGGCAGATGCCGTCGCACCCGAGGTCGCGCGCATCAAGGCCGCGACCGATCTGCCAGTCATTGTCGGGTTCGGCATCAAGACGCCCGAAGCCGCCGAAGCGGTCGCGAGCGTGGCAGACGGGGCCGTCGTCGGATCGGCCATTGTCGAGCGAATTGGCCAGGGTGACAGCGTCGACGCGGTTCTGGCCTTCGTCAAATCACTGGCAGACGGTACCCACCGCGGCTAGCTCCGCGCTTTCTTCAAATACCGGAAAACTTCGGTCGACATTGACCGGCAGAGACCAATTCTTTGCCGGTCGTTTTCATTATTCTTCTCTCTCTGGCTCGCGATCTGGCGGGTCGATGCGTGGCCAATTGTTCGCCGAATGTTCGCCTGCGCAGAAACTTCTTGTAGAAATCTATCGCTATTGGTAAATAAATTTTACCAATTTAAGAAAGGCGCGACTCATGCCAGTGATTACGAATATCGATGATCTGAAGCGGATCCATAAACGCCGCACACCGAAGATGTTTTACGATTACGCAGAGTCGGGAAGTTGGACAGAACAGACGTTCCGCGAAAACACATCCGATTTTGACAAGATCAGGCTGCGTCAACGCATTGCCGTGGACATGACCAACCGCACCACCGCAAGCCAGATGATCGGCGAGGACGTTTCCATGCCTGTCGCCCTTGCACCTGTCGGATTGACCGGCATGCAGAGCGCGGATGGTGAAATCAAGGCTGCCCGCGCGGCTGAGAAGTTCGGGGTGCCTTTCACGCTGTCCACGATGTCGATCTGTTCGATCGAGGATGTTGCCGCGCGCACAGAGAAACCGTTCTGGTTTCAGGTCTACACCCTGAAAGACGATGAGTTCATGAAGCGTCTGTTCGAGCGCGCCAAGAAGGCGGGTTGTTCGGCCATTGTGATCACGCTGGATCTGCAAATCATGGGCCAACGTCATAAGGACATCAAGAACGGCTTGTCCGCCCCACCAAAGTTCACCCTTGCCAGCATGGCAGACCTTGCCACGAAGTGGTCATGGGGTCTTGAAATGCTGGGCACCCCACGTCGTTTCTTCGGCAATATTGTCGGACATGCCAGCGGTGTGAAAGATGCATCATCCCTGTCGTCTTGGACGGCCGAGGCGTTTGATCAGTCGTTGGATTGGGCCCGCGTGAAGCAGCTGATCGAGATGTGGGACGGCAAGGTGATCCTGAAGGGCATACTGGATGCCGACGATGCCCGTAAGGCTGTCGAAGTCGGTGCCGATGCGATTGTCGTTTCCAACCATGGCGGTCGCCAGCTTGACGGCGCGCTGTCGTCCATCCGGGTTCTGCCATCCATCGTTGCTGCCGTCGGCGACAAGATCGAGGTGCATATGGATAGCGGTATCCGGTCCGGACAGGACGTGCTGAAAGCGATTGCCATGGGGGCCAAGGGCGTGATGATCGGGCGGGCCTGGGTCTATGGGCTGGGCGCGATGGGCCAACAGGGCGTCACCAAGGCACTGGAGGTCATTCACAAGGAACTGGATATGACCATGGCGCTTTGCGGCAAACGCGATATCAAGGATGTCGATCGCGATATTCTACTGGTGCCCGAAGATTTTGAAGGCCGCTGGGTCTGATTTGATCACTGCGATGTAAGCGACTTTTGCGCGCATGTCCTTTTCATTTGCGTGCGACTCCCGCTATATCTGCGCCATGATGGCCCGTCCGTTCTATGTTCTTGTTGCACTTGCTGCCGCGCTTTGCATTGCGCTGAGCAGTGTTGCGTCGGCTGCCCGGATGGCCCCGTCTCAGCAGGACACGCCGCAGATACAGGCCTATCTTGCTGCTGGCGGATCGCTTTCGGATATTTGCGCAGATGATGATCTGACCCATGCGGATCATGACTGTCCGTTTTGCCGGTTACTGTCCGATCCCGACGATCTGATACCAACACCTGCTACATGGATGCTGGTCTTTGACCGCACAGAGCCGACGGTTTCCGATCTGGGCTTGCCCGCACAGCGGCTGGTTTTGCCGGTTCAGGCCCGTGCGCCGCCCTGTCCGGTCTGACCCTTGCGCCTTGGCGCGATATCACTTTGACCAGACAATACGACGTTGGCAGCGGTGCGTCCGCGCACGTTGATCCGGAGACGATCCATGAAATTACTGTCCCTTACCGCCCTGTGCCTGGCCGCTTTTGCCACGCTGGCATCCGCAGAAACCAAGGTTGGCGATCTGATGCTGACCGATCCATTCACCCGCGCCACGCTGCCCAATGCCCCCGTGGCCGGTGGCTTTCTGACGATCGTGAACATGGGCGAGACTGATGACACGCTTGTCGCCGCCACGTCCGACATCGCCGGAACCACCGAAATCCACACCATGGAAATGGACGGCGACGTCATGCGGATGCGCGAGCTAGAAGATGGCTTGCCCGTTCCCGCCGGCGAAGCAGTTGAATTGAAGCCCGGTGGCTTTCATCTGATGTTCATGCAGTTGAATGCCCCCCTTGTCGAAGGCGAAACCGTCAGCGTGACCCTAACGTTCGAATCCGCCGGGGAGGTGACACTGGACCTGCCTGTCGGTGCGATCAACGCCCGAGGCCATGGCGGCATGTCCGGCGGCGGACACGGCACGATGGATACCGACAAACCCAAAGTATCGGAGTAATTCATGGATTTTTCAGACGAGACGATGAAGAAGATCCGGCTGGGGGCATGGGCGCTTGTCGCCCTTGCCTTGCTTGGCATGGCATGGGTACAGTTCCTGTCCCCCCGCTTGGAGCAGTCGATCACGGACACCCTTGGCCGCGGCGATTACGAACTGGTCGCGACTGACGGGACTGTCTTTACCGAGGAGTCGCTGAAAGGTGGCCCGACCGCCATATTCTTTGGTTTCACACACTGCCCCGAAGTCTGCCCCACCACCCTTGGTGATATTGCCACATGGCAATACGAACTGACCGGAAGCGACACAGAAACGGCGTTCCGCGCCTATTTCATCACCGTCGATCCGGAGCGTGATACCGTCGAAGTGCTGGACGATTACGTATCATGGGCGCCTGGTGTTGTCGGCCTGACCGGCAGCCGCGAAGAGATCGACAAGGCCATCAAGGCCTTTGCCATCTATGCCCGTCGTGTCCCGGGCAATGAGGAAAACTACAACATGGATCACACCGCGTCCGTGTTGCTGTTCGATGCAGATGGAAAGCTGTTCGAGCCGATTGGCTATGGCGAAGGTGTCGATCGGGCCGTTGCCAAGATCCAGCGTCTTTTGACAAGCTGACCCGTGCGAGGTGCGTGTCCGCGCGCCCCTTCAGACCCTGTTTTGTTGGGGGAGCCGTGCTGCCAGCAGTGCCAGCGGTGTCGCCATAAGCAACAGCACCGATACGCAGAGAAACGCGATCCGCAGCCCGAAGGCTTCGGATACCAGCCCCATGAGCATTGGCGCAAAGAAGAAGCCCGAAAAGCCGATCACGGCGCACCGGCTGATCGCCTCAGTCCGCAAATGTGGCGGCACCACCTTCCCGACAAGTGCAAGCCCGATCGGCCCGATGACCGACACACCAAGCCCCAGCGTGCCGAACCCAACGTAGGCCACCAGCGGTGTCGGGGCGAGTGCGGCAATCACCGCCCCTGTCGCCGCAATCGCGCTGGCGCAGATGACAACCGTTAAGTCGCGGAATCGTTCGGATATCGCCTGTCCCGAAAATCGCCCGAATGCCATCGTGAATCCCAGCATAGCCGGACCAAGCGCCCCTTCCGCTGCCCCGCCGCCAAGCGTGCGTTCGACATGCAGTGCCGACCATGCTTCGACCGTGGCTTCGGACATAAAGGCCATCAAAACGATCAGGCCACACAAGACGATCGGCCAGAGCGGGTATTTTCCCGCATAGCCGTCTTCGGCGGCCACATACGTCACGTCCATCTGCATGAACGGCACAAGGAGGACCGAGAAACAGCCAAAGCCTGCGAAGACGTAGATGGGTGGGATGCCCGCCTCGCGCGCAAAACCTGTCAGCACCGCCGCCACCGCGTAGGCAAGCGAGAACATCGCGTGGTTTGCGTTCATCAGGGGGCGGCCCGTCTTGGCCTCAAGCTCGCTGACGCGCGCGTTCATCACGACGTCGAGGATTCCCGATGCTGCACCGACGAGGGCCATTGCAAAAACAAAGACCAGCGGAATGCTGATCTGTGCGGGCACAAGCCACGCCAGTGACAACAGAACGATCCCGACCTGCATCGCGCGCGCGCCAAGGATCTTGTCAGCCTTCGGAGCAAGAAACATCGCCGATACAAGACCCGTCGCGGACCCGATCAGAAGTGTGCCGAACACGGCGTCATTTGCCCCAAGCTGTGCTTTCAGCACTGGCACGAACGCGGCAAAGCAACCCCAGAACAGTCCGACCACCACGAAGGCGGCGGCTGGTTTGCGAGAGGTGTAAAGGGCGCTGAGAACGGACATTGCGCAGGGTTGGCAGGGTTCTGGTATGAAGACAAGGTGGTCCGTAACCGCATTTCAAATTGAAAGATAACCGATGAACCAGTCTTTGACCCTCACTGCGCTTGTCGTGCGCGACTATGACGAAGCCATCGCGTTCTATGTCGACACGTTGGGCTTTGAATTGGTCGAAGATACCTATCAGCCCGAACAGGACAAACGCTGGGTTGTGGTCAAGCCAAGGGGCGACGGTACGGGTCGTCTGTTGCTGGCGCGCGCATCGGACGACCATCAGGCACGCTATATTGGGGATCAGGCCGGCGGGCGAGTGTTCCTGTTCTTGCAGACAGATGATTTCTGGCGGGATTATGAAGCGTATCGCGCGAAGGGTGTTCAGTTTGTTCGGGAGCCGCTTGAGGTCGCGTATGGGACAGTTGCTGTGTTTACAGACTTGTACGGCACAAAGTGGGACCTTGTAGAATTTGTAAGGGGATGAAGGTCGGGTTTGAGCCCTCTGGCATCCTTGTCTGGACGGCGATAATGGCGGACAGTGGGTTGAGATATCTGGACTGTGACCATGCCATTCTGCGACATCACGATCT